>CAWAAW010000099.1:0-312945 GCA_963779785.1 uncultured Planctomycetota bacterium | reverse complement strand
GCCGTCGAACGCGAATATGAATACGAAGCAGAATGAAGCGGGATGTATCGGGAGGGTCAGCGAGCGCGCTGGCGTCCGCAGAGCGAAAGCAGAACCTCATCGCTGCGGCTCGCTGGCGGATTTTGAAGGTGGACTCTTGTCCCCAGCAGGGACGTGAGAGAAGAGCCAGCGTCAGTTTTTCCTACCGCGAGCCAGATACCTCAAAAGCGATAAGAGTCCGGAATATCGATAAGTGTTATCAATGTAATGTTCGATGACATAGAATGCGAAGTAGTAGGCGCGGGCAAACGCCCAGACCGCGACCGCCAGAAGCCCGGCGAACCTCATGTTGGGGTGCTCCCAGAGCAGAATCGCAGAGGCCAGGATTCCCAGGCAAAGAAAAAGGGCACCCTTGAAGTAGAGCAGCTTTGGATTTTGTATGTCGGCCATCGACCCGTTGTGTGCCTACCGTTTTGTGGTTCCTGTCAGGCTCGCTCCTCACAAGGTGCGATCGACGGCCTCGGCGATGCGGCGGCATTGGTCCATCATTTGTTTGAAGGCGGCCGGGGTGATCGTTTGGGATCCGTCGCTGACGGCGTGCTCGGGGTCGTCGTGGACCTCGATCATGAGTCCGTCGGCCCCCGCGGCGATGGCGGCCCGGGCCATCGGTACGACCAGCTTCGCCTTGCCCGTGCCGTGCGAAGGGTCGACGACCACCGGCAGGTGGCTTTTTTCGTGCAGGTAAGGAACCGTCGCCAGCGGCAAGGTGAACCGGGTGTGGTCCTCAAACGTGCGGATGCCCCGCTCGCAGAGCATCACGTTGGGGTTGCCCCGGTCGAGGATGTACTCGGCGGCCAGCAGGAACTCCTCGATCGTCGCACTCATGCCGCGCTTCAACAGAGCGGGCTTGCCCGAGTCGCCCACGGCCTGGAGGAGTTGATAGTTCTGCATGTTGCGTGCGCCGATCTGAAGCACGTCGGCATATTTGGCGACCATCGGCACGTGCTCGGGCGCCATCACCTCGGTGACGATGGCCAGCCCGGTCTCGGCTCGCGCGGTCGCCAGCATCTTCAAACCCAGCTCCTTGTGTCCCTGGAAGCTGTACGGACTGGTCCGCGGTTTGAACGCCCCGCCGCGCAGGCCGGTTGCACCCAGTGCCTTGAGCTGGCGGGCCAGAGTCACGATCTGCTCCTCATTCTCGACCGAGCAGGGGCCGGCGATCACGGCCACCCGCACGCCGCCGACCTCCAGCCCGCGCGCCTTCACCACCGTTCGCTCGCGCTTCAGCTCGGAGGAAGCACGCTTGTACGGCGACATGATCGGCAGGACTTTCTCCACGCCCTCACCCGGCTCGAGGACTTCGATCAGCCCCGGCCGCTCATCGCCCAGCGCGGCGATGACCGTTTGGTGAATTCCATGGATCACCTGGGGGCTCAACCCCAGCGAGGTGATGTGATGGGCGACATGCTCGATCTGCGCTGGCGTTGCATCAGTTTTCATGACTACGATCACGGTCGACCGTCCTCCGCCTTGGAAAGTAGAGTGCTCCACGAGCACGCATTTTGTACATGGCGACCGGGTCGCCCCCTAGATGGTTCCTTCGGAATGAGAATGAAACCGAATCGTCCAACAAAAAAAGCCCCGGGACCTTGTGACAGGTTCCGGGGCTGGAAGTGTATGCTTCGAGAAATCGAGTAGGGAGCTATATGGATACTCCGTCCTCGGCCCGGCGACCTGTCGTGAACCCGGTAAACGCCCAGGACCACCACCAGCCACGGTCAAAATCGAGACCGTAATAATCACCAGCCGTGAAGAACCGGTCCAACGGAGCTAACTCCCGAAAACGAACTCAAGGCCAGCAAATCAAACGGAACTTGCGGACACAGGATGCCGACCAGGCCCGATCGCGAAATCCGCCTCGGACCTGGTCGATCCTAACCGTAAGGTTATAGACAAGCGCGGCTGCCGGACGGGCAACCCGTCGGCTGCCTTTAGGCGAGCCGCCCCTGGTTATCACTACACACGCGATCACCTCCTTTCGTTCTAGCCTCCCTGATCCCGCCGGAGACCAGCCTCGAGCCGGATCAGGCTCTAGTCCGTCATGCCACGGTAGCACGACACGAAAGTCGGCCGATGGGTGTGTCGTGTCTCGACCGACACCCCTAATTTATCTACCGAGCGGGTCGGTAATCAACAGCCAAACCGGAAAAGTTGAAAATCGACTGACCGGCCGGACCGATGGCTGAACCTGCCGTCAAAAGCTGTTGTCGGCCAACGATTCGAGCCGTTGTCAATTCTGGGGAGCTGAACGGAATGCCGAGTTCGCCGTCACTTAGCCGTCGGACGTGGAGAAAGTGTGATGGCGCGGACATCGGCCAGTGCGCGTGGATCGGACCGGCGGGTCTCATCTCGAGTCGGTATTCGCCGACGCCGAGCGTCACCTCCCCGACGAACAACGATCGGTAATTCGCCCATGATCCGGTCGAGCCGATCACGTGGCGGATGACGCTTTTGTTGACACGGAGCTCGTAGGCGTTGCCCGCCGACTCGTCGGCGCAGGCCCACTCCAGCGCGATCGTGTACATGCCGGGCGGTCGACCTGGAACGACCAGGCGGCGTGGTCGTCGGCACTTTGCCAGTACCCGAGGTTGCCAGGCGACGTCTCGTAGGTCAGAGTCGGGCCGAAGATCGCGGCGGTCGACGCGTCGAGCCGGATGGGCCCGGCGCCGGTTTGCCGCACCGTCTCGGGCTGATTCCCGGCAACCCCTTGGGCCGCTCGGCGGCGGGGCGAGAAGGCGATCAGGTCGGCCAGGTCGGCGGGTTTCAGGTCGTTTTCCAGGCCCTCGGGCATGAGCGACCGCCCCGACGAGGCGAGCTCGTCGATCTCGTCGCGGAGGATCACGTCGGTCTGCCCCTGCTCGCGTTTCAAGGTGATGGCGCTGGCGGTCTCGGCGGCGATCATGCCGCTGGCGACGCGGCCATCCTTGAGCGCGACCGAGTAGCTGACGTAGCGCGCATCGACCTCGCGGTTCGGGTCGAGGATGGCCGTGAGCAGGGCCTCGGGCGAACGGTCGGTCAGGGCCGCCAGGTCGGGGCCGATCTCGTATCCCTGCCGCCGAGCTTGTGGCACGCGGCGCAGAGGCGGCCGAAGACGGCCTGGCCCCGCGCGGGATCGCCGGGCGTGCTCGAGGCCGGCGCGATAGGCGTCAACGACCGTCTGCCGGGGCCGATCGCGCAGTCGGCGAAGAGCCGAGGCCCGCTGACGGATGGCCTTGTTTCCCTGCTGGACGAGCCGCTGCCGGTGTGCGGCGTCGATCGTCGCCGGGGCGATCGTCCCTGCTCCACCGCCGCGAGCAGCGCCTCGGTCGAGGCCGGCCGCGCGAGCAGGACATCGAGCACCGCCCCGCGGACGGACGGTCCGAGGCCCGGCCAGGCCGCGAGGACCGCTCGGCCGCCGGCCGGATCCTGGAGCCTGCCAGAGCTTGACCGCGGCGATGCTGGACCTCGCTGGGCGACTGCGGGTCGAGGAGCCGGCCGAGCAGGGCGACGTCGTCGCCGCGCCGGCCGGAACGCGTCCGAGCAGTCCAGCGGCGGCCATCGGCTGATCGGCCGGTCGGCCTGGCGATCGCCGGCCAGGGCCCGCGGGCCGCGGCGATCAAGGCCTTGAAGCCGGTCGTCGCCGGCGGTCCAGCGCGGGTTTCGCGTCCAAGAAGCTCCGGCCAGGGCCGAGAGCCGCCAGGGGGCCGCCGTGCCATCAGCCTCGGGCCGGGTGACGGCGGCGATGCCCGGGTCGATCGCCCGGCGATCGTCGGATGCCGTGAGCGTGGCGATCAGGGGCTCGACCAGCGCCGGGAGCGGCGGCGCTGGCCTCGGCCGGGCCACCACCGCGGCCAGCACGCTCGCGGCATGGTGGAACCGACGAGCTGAGGACCGCCGCTCGGATCCAAGGATCGGCCCCGTCGCTTGACCGCGATCTGCCCGAGCGCCGCGCCCGGCGTCGCGGATCGTTCCACTGGCCCAGGCTCAGCGCGAGCTGGAACCGGACGGGTGGCGTCAGGGTCGTCCAGCCAGGGCGATCAGCGCGCGCCGAGGGCAACGTCTTTTCCCAGCCAGGGCTCCGAGAGCCGGATCGCCTGCCGACGGACGCCCGGGTGCGCGATCGCGTCAGCGCGTGGAGCAGGAGTGAGGGCTCGAGCACTCCCAGGCCGTGCAACGTGCAGATCGCCTGGGCGCGGACTTCCGGTCGGGTGCTGGTCTGAGCCAGACTTGCGAGGACCGGAGCGGCGGCGCGGTCGAGGCGGTCGACGAGCAGACGCTGAACATTATCGCGGAGCGTTCCGTTGGGGCTGTCCAGAGCGGCGGCGAGGTCTCGGGTCGCAAGCGTGTCGAGCCGCGGCACCGGCTCGCAATGGCCGAGCCTCGGGGACGAGCGCGGTAGATCCGGCCCTTGTCGGCCCCGCGCGCGGACGTCGAGCATCGCCAGCCGGTTCGGGCTGATCCAGCGCGGATGCTCGATGACGAAACGGTACATATCCACCACCCAGATTGCACCATCGGGGCCGGTGCGGACCTGGACCGGCCGACACCAGTTATCCGTAGAGGCGAGGAACTCCGAGCTTTGTTCGTCCGGCGCGCGGCGGCCGGCGAAAGTCACCCCGTCCGGTTCAACGACGAGCCGATGGACCAGGTTATGCACCGGCTCACAGATGAACGCGTTGCCGGCATATCCCGCACCGAGGAGGGTATCGCGATAGATCAGGGGGCTGCATGCCGAAGTCACCTTGTTGGCGCTTTCGGGGCCATTGTAGCGAGCCAGGGTCCGGCTGGCGGGGAACAGCCGCGATGGGTCGGAATCGCGGGCCAGCAAGACGGCGGGCTCCGGGGCCGCAACCCTCGGGTTACGCCGGAATAGCGGTCCTCAAGCGGGTAGTGCTGGATCAAGACGGTATTGTTGCCGCCGAACGAGTTGCCCCAGTCGTCGCGGATCGCGCCCTTGCTGCGTCAGGCCCGAGGCCGGCTCGAACTCGCCAGTGTCGGGCTTGAACCGGAAATCACGGCCGCCGATGTTGACGTCGCCACCGCGGGCCGTTGCCGTGAATCGGTCCCGCCGATCAGCCCGTTCGCGCCGTAGACCCAGTTATCGAGGCCGTATGATAGTCCGTTGACCCGCGCCTGGAAGTTCTCGGTGGCGAACCCTCGAAAGAGAGTGCGGCGCAGGTCGGCCTTGCCGTCGCCGTCGGTGTCTTCCGCATAAATAATCTCGGGCGCGGCGCAGATCAGAGCGCCCTTACGCCAGGCCATGACGCCCGTCGGGAACGGGATGCCTTCCAGGAACTTGGTGGCCGAGTCATAACGGCCGTCGCCGTCGCGGTCCTCCAGGACCTTGATGGCTCCACCGGGCTTGCCGTTACCGTCCATGCCCGACGGGTAGTCGCACATCTCGCAAACCCAGAGCTTGCCGTCGGCGCCGAAGTCGATCGCGACCGGACTCTCGATCAAGGGCTCGGCGACAACCAGCTCCAGCCTCAGTCCAGGCTTGACGCGGAACGAACTGAGGGCCACGCTCGGAGACAAAGGGGGTGGAATTTCGTCCTCGGCCGATTTGGCGGCCGCCGGCGCGAACTTCGATCCGGCAAGCCGATGGACCGCGGCAATAATAAGCTGCTCGACGCCTGGTTTGAGCCGTGTCGGCCGGCCGTAGTACACCATGGCCCCGCCCCCCTCATATCCGCCTTCTCGGAGAATCCTCTCGGAAGGAATGTAGCAGGGCACGTCGTTGGCGTACGCGGTGACCCAGAGCCGGCCGGGTGCGAACTCTTTCTTGAGCCGCAAGACATAATCGACGACAACCTCGCCAGGCAGGAAAACCATCATGAGCTTGTCGTCGAACTTCCAGGTCTGGGCCGAGTAGCGCAGCTCGCGTTGCAGCGGCTCGCCTCGGTTGAGCTTGGCAAGCTGGACCGAAGCGTTATATCCGGGCGGGCCGCCGGCTTTGACCAGGCGCTCAAGCTCGTCGCGCGTCGGCAGGGTGTCGAAAGGGAGGTTGAACCGCTCGAACGCGATCTCGGGCGGGCCGGAAAGATCCGTCCACGGACCCCCAAGCAGGCGATTGACCTCGACGGCGATCGATCGTCCGTGGGCCTCGACTGTGCCAGGACCATGCCGCGGGCCCGGGTTTGAATCGGCCCCGCAGCCGATCAGCGTCATGGCGACACATCCCGGGTGGTCGGTTTCGATCGCCGCCTGGGCGTAACCCGCCCAGTCGCCGCTGACCAGGTTTTCCTTTGGGTCGATCGTCGTGCAATGGCAAGCATAGTTCACGACGACAGCGCGAAGGGAACCGTCGTCACCGGTCGCCTTGAGCACCGGCAGGCTATGGTCGACCACTCCTCCGGGCGTGCGGCGGTTCGCGGCGAACCCGACCTCACCCTGCGCCCAGGCAAGCCGGCCGGGTTTGCGCGCCGCCAGGGCCGCGACGATCACCCGTTCAAGCTTGTCAGCGAGTTCCCGGGTGTAGTGATCGATTCTCTGTTGCTCGTCTGCCGGAATCGGTTTGCCGAAGATATTGGGGGCAACGCCGGTCAGACAGGGAGCGCTGTGGGTGTGCGACGAGCCGATGGCGATTCGTTCGCGGGCGAGACCAGTTTGCCGTTTCAATCGCGCGGCGACCTCCTCAACAATTTCATCGGATAAGCCCAGGTTGTCGACAGACACGAGCACCGCCGCTCCTCGCTCATCCGGACCGATAGCCAGCGCCTTGGCCCACAACTTTTGGCTCACGCCTTTCGACTCGCTGCTTCGCGAGAGATAGCCGCTGAGCCGGATCGGTCCCCCCGGCGTGATATCAACTTTCGCCACGCCGATCGGGAGCGTTTGAGCCTCACTGGACCCAGCGATGCTGGATAACATCGTAACGATCGAGACAGCAAGTGATCGAATTGACATGATGCGCAAGTGCTCCCACAGGTGGGCATCGGAAAAGGGTCTGCCCTGAACGGCGTTTATCCCGCTAAGTGTCTGTTCCAAAAGCCCCCGTTAGGGGCAGCATCGTATAGCTCGGGGCGTGAGCCCCGAGAAAAGAAGAAGGCGAGATTGCTCCATTATCCCCGACATTCCGCTCATGAACCACGTCTCGTTGTTGGCGGGCCGCACCTTCGCGCCTTGCGCAATTTGATAGCTCAGCGTTCAGCGCCCTCTGGACGTCATCGAAACATTACGCCGTGAGCCGGTCAAGGCCGTGGTCCCTGCCATCGAGGCGCCGGGCCGGTCGGTGACACCGCCATCTCACCTTCCTGGTCGAGTGGATCGCGTACAAGACGAACTGAAGCCGTGTGGTTTGGAAGTGCGTCTTTTTCGACAGTGCGCCGGAGTTAACACGGAAGCCGACGTCCCGAATATGGCATGGTTCGAGAGGAGTGTACAGTTTAGTCAACCCGAACGGTACCCTCCTCTTGAGCCGTGCCACATAAGCGCGATAACCATGTTCCTCCCGGTTCCGCGCTGGCCAAACGGTGCTGCGTCCGGCTTGGTACAACCGCTGTTCCACTGGTACACGGCAGCGGACGCGGCTTGCACAATCGTAAAGCCAGGCCATGCTGGGATTTAAGTCTCTTGAGCGAGTGCTCCCAGCGTGCAAAAAATGGCAGTGGTTGGCAGTGGGTGGCAGCTTTTTTCGAGGCTTTGTGCCATTTCGCCCGCGAGTTTTTACACGGATCCTTATCGAGAATCGCTCTGGACGGATCGGTGTGAATCTGGGTTCAATCTGATTGATCATCCACCGGAAGAGGCTGCGGCAGACCGCCGCCGGGAAAAAGCCCGGCCACCGTCGTTGATGGTGTGGGGGCGGGTTTCCTAACCCGCCTGGATGCGCCAAGGACGAAACCAGCGGGTTAGGAAACCCGCTCCACGGCTTCTTGCTACCCGCGACCACGGACTAGAATATCAACCAAATCTCATTCCAATTCCCTGGCGCAAATATCGTGCCAAACACCATTGGTGGGCGCTCCGTCGCGGGCTAGGATGGCGAGGCCGGCTTTCTGGCTTTCGGGGGAGAGTTCTTTGAGAAAGAGCACCGGCGGGAACGCGATGGCAGGATTCGACCGCGTCTCCGTGCTGCCCCGCTCGGCGGTTTCCAGCCGCCGTGGCGCCGAAGCAGGCCGGCATGCCCCGAAGGGCGACGAATCGTACGAGGCAAGTGATTTGAGGATTGTGCCAGTCGATTCGCCCGACCCGGAGCCAAAACCAACGTTCGGATGTTCGCCCGGCTTGAAAGCCGATTTCATTCTGGTGAGCAGGCGGCGGCGAGCCTGCAGGCCGAAAACAAAATGCGTGCAGAGTCTCGTTTTCTTACCTATATATTATACGCACTCCGCCTATTTTATCCAATTTACCGCCCCAATATAGCGATGGAATTCGATCGGAACCCTAGGCTCACTATTGACTTAAACGACTTTCTCGATTTCTCTCGTGTGCGCTTATGGACACCTGGTATTTGGAGACTTGGTATAAGCGAAAAACGCGGGAATAATCAGGGCGCGCTCGGATCCGGAGTGGTACCCGAAAACAGGCGTTTTTGAACCATGCCCAACTGGTTGGCGATAAATGAGCGCAAGCCACTGGTTCATACAGATCTATGTCAATCGCTGGTTTCGCAGACTTACCCGAGGCCCGGCTGCTCGGACGCTTCGCGCAGTTGGTTCGAGCACCATCTTCACCCGGTGGCAATCACTGTTGTCAACACCGCTCTGATGAGTTCCACCGCTTGCCACGATCCAGAACCGCCAAGCCGGTTATCCCCAGCCGCCGCAGACGATCCATTCAGCATGCGCCGACTTGTACCCCGCGGCTGGCGCTTTGACACTGCTCAAGTCTTTCTTGTCGCAGGCCAGTTAACCCGCGGAAGGTCGTAGTGCGATCTCGATGCCTCCAACGCCGTTACGCAGGTGTCTCATGTCCCTTCGACGCCTACGAAATGGCAACGCCATCCCAACGCAAAGCGGGTTGCGTTACTGGAGCAGTCCAGGTATTACCCCGATTGTCCATTGTAATGTCAAGACTGGTAGTGGGGGTCGCACCGTTGGCGTTACCGCCCAGAGGATTCTAAGTCCTCAGTGTCTGCCATTCCGGCACGCCGGCACGTTTTCAATGCATCGGGCTCCGATGGAATCGGTGGCCCAACGATACTGAGGCTGTCGGGCGCGAGACAAGGCCAGTGAAACCGCTCAAGGTCTTCCCACCCTTTCGACCTCTGGCGCGGTTCAAACTTGGGGCGAAACGAGTAACAGCCTGCCGGTGGGGCGGACATTCCTGTCCGCCACAGGGGCCAGCGGCGGACAAGACTGTCCGCTCCACAGAGCTGTCACCCAACTTTGAACCATGCCCGACCTCTTTGGATCTGCGAAGTCCTGTCCGCACCGACGGTGTAGCCGGTTATGCAATGAACCGCTCGCAAACGAGCTCACGGTGGCCATGCAACTCAGCGGCGAGGTCGATATCATGAGTCGGCGGTATCCACCAACAGTGGTGGTGGCGAACTCGTGGAGCGGCTCGTGCCACGGGATCGTGAGGTCGCCTGATTCACGCAATTGTTTAGTAGGGGCTCTGTCATGCCTGATGCAAGGCAAACGCTCGAAGAACTTTTGAACGCACTCGGCGAATCCTCCCAATTTGTGACATCCGGCGGAATGGCACCGGTGCTGCCGGGCCTCGAGGTCAAGGGAGTCGGTCCCATCGGATTTCCGGTTACCGCCGGCGGATGCCCAGCGGATGATCGCCAAGGCGACTCAGGCTCCCTACGGCCGAGGCGAGGCGACCATCGTCGATACCGACGTCCGCCGCGTTTGGCAGATCGAACCGTCACAGTTCACACTCCGCAATAGCGAGTGGCAGACCTTCGTGGCGACAATCGTCGATGCCGCCAAGCGGGATTTCGGCATTCATCAGAAGGTGAATGCGACGCTCTACAAACTACTCGTCTACGAAAAGGGCAGTTTCTTCGCACCGCACCGCGACAGCGAGAAGGCGTCGGGCATGTTCGCAACAATGGTCGTGTGCCTGCCGTCGCGCCACGAGGGCGGAACGTTGGTTGTCAAGCACGACGGCCAAACGAAGAAGATCGACTTCGGAGGTGAGCACGCGGAGTTCCAGTTGCAATACGCCGCTTTCTATGCCGACTGCCAGCACGAGATTACTCCCGTGAGCGCCGGTTACCGGATCTGCCTCGTCTACAATCTTGCGATCACTGGAAAGAAACGGCAGCCTGCCGCGCCCAAAACGCTGCCGCCGTCGAGAAAGTGGCCCAACAGCTCAAGGACGCTCTTCACCGACCAGTCGAGCAAAATCAGCAAGATGGCAATCCCTCTCGAGCATCGAGTACACTCAAGCCAGTCTCGATCCCAAACAACTGAAGGGATCCGATCGCGCTCGCTTCGACGTCATACTGCGCGCCGCCGAGTCTCTGGATTATCAGTGCCATCTGGCCCTGCTGACGCATCATCAATCCGGTGAGGTCGATTACGACACTTGGGGCTATGACAGATATTCGTCGCGCCGCCGATCGTATGGCTGGTCGGATGACGAAGACGAAGACGAAGACGACGATTCCGAGGACAGCGATGACTCCGGGGCCGAGATGGGTGAAGTCTACGAGGAAGAGCGGACGCTCGATCACTGGATCGATCCACTCGGCGGTAAGCAGCAATTCGGCGAAATGAAACTCGAAGAAAGCGAAGTCCTCAGCGAAGAGGACGAGGAGGGCTGGTCGATCCGCGAGGAAGTTCACGAGGCGACGGGTAACGAGGGCGTCTCGTTGGAGCGCTGGTATCGTCAGGCCGTCGATTGTGATTTGGCCCCGCGACCGCTACTTTCGCATCCTGGCAGGCGAGGGCCAGGGGTCGGCGATCCCTTCGCTCGAGAAGATGGCGGCGAGCAGCAAGAAACCGACCGCATTGGCGGCTTGCCGCACCTTCGCCGAGGAAATCATCGATCAGTGGAAACCTCGACAGTCGATCGTCGGCAGCGATTCCTCATGGTCGGCGAGAATGTTAAAACTGCTCGAACGGATCGGCACCGCGGAACTCGTTCAGCGTTTCATCCGCGACGTTCTCCCGAAGGACTTTGACGGCACCGAAGGCAAAGCCCTCGTTCGGCTGTTTCAGCGTTTCGGCTGGGAATCCTTCGCGACCGCAATCCAAGATTTCCTTGCCCATCAGAAGCCGGCGGACCAATTCACGCAGACTCGAGCAAATCGTGTCGATCTGCGACGCTCTCTGCTGCGATTCGCCGGCCCTGACGGAAGAACGCCGCGAGGTTTGCGCATCTCTCGCCGATCCTCTGGAGCAAGTCATCGAGCGCTGGGATGCGGCTCCGACCGTTGCCTGGTATCGACCAACGGAAAAACGAGCCGGCGTTGTGGCGGGAGTCGTCCGCATTTTCGCCACGATCTCGGCGCCGGAGCACCTCGACCGCTTCATTACCCATGTGCTGACGGACCAGCGGAATTACGGCCTTCACGAGGTGCTCATTCCCGATGTGAAGGCAATTTACCAGTGGATCGCGAAGGTCCCCGCGGCGCAGCCAGCCGCCTCACGGCTCTTGCAGCACTGCCTCATGGCGTTGCGTGCGGCGACGGCTCAACCCGTCAAGCCGCCGAAAGACTGGGCACGCGACTCCGAAATGAGCTGCAAGTGCGAGGACTGCCAAAAGATCGTCGTTTTTCTGCGCGATCCGGAGCAGCGAGTGGGACGCTTCCCACTTCGCAAGGATCGCCGCCAGCATCTCCACCAGCAAATCGACAAGCATCGCTTGGATCTCACACATGTCACCGAACGCAAGGGATCACCGCAAACGCTCGTTTGTACGAAGACGCAAGCATCGTACGAGCTAAGGCTTAAACAATTTGCAATTGACCAGAAGCTGCTGGCTGATATGGAAGCGATCGCCGGCAGTGAACGCCCGTCGGCGGTCAAACGATCGCGCGCCCCGCGAAAGGCGAAAAAGTGACAGCATTCGGCACTTTAGCAACGCCACCAGGTTCTCGTTCCCACGCTCCGCGTGGGAATGCTCGTTCTGCCGCTCTGCGGCTCTGCGACGGGATTTGCGACGCGGAGCGTCGAAGACGGCATTCCCACGCAGAGCGTGGGAACGAGGTTTCCCGTCGTATCGAGCGACAGATCGGATTGTCGACTCGGTGATGCCGTTGCAGTCTCCAGAATTCACATAATTGTTGCGAGTTTATACGAATTGATAAATGCTTTATTGATCAACGTGGTGTCGGTTTCAGCCACGAGAGCGTCGCGCTCCGTAGGCGTGATCCATGGCGGATCATTCGACCTGGGTTCGCTCACCTTGCCGCGCCGTCGCTAACCGAATGACTTGACGCGAGCGAGCACGTCCTGGCAAGAGGCGGCCAGCCGCCGCGAGGCGATCGTCATCGCGTCCGCAGGCGTCGATCGCGGCTCGGTAATACCAGAGGACCTGCTCACGGTCGGCGTGAAACTCCGACCAGACGGGACGTCCTTCGAGCAAATCCAGCTCCATTGTGACAAGGTTGTGCAGCTTGTCGGCCAGCATGACGCCCCTCGCAGCCATCGGCGCGACGGCGATGGCTGCGATGTGGTCGCGCTTGCGATCAATCCAGGGCCGCTTGTTGCCTTGAGCGTCAAGTTTCACCTCCGAACAATGCCGGACCGTCTCGGCCACGTCGGCCCCGAATCGTGCGGCCACATCCTCGAAGGTCGCCTCGGTGTCCTCGATCACATCGTGCAATAAACCGGCGATCACGACATCTTCGTCGAAACCGGCTCGATCCAGCACCAGCGCCACGGCCATGACATGCTCGAAATAAGGTGTCGGGCTCGAGCGACGCGTTTGTCCTTGGTGGCACTCCGCCGACCATCGCAACGCTCGTTCCAACCGCAACGTCATCAAATCGATAGTCATCGGTCTGCGTTAACGCTCGCTCCAACCTTGTAACGGCTCGTTGTGTCAGCCGATACTATCACACTCGCGGAATCGTGACGATCGGGCGGAGGCGGCGCTCCATGCACCAGTCCAGACAAGCCATTACATTGATGTTTCTGATGTTCGAAGGTGTTGCCAATGGCAACTCAACTCGCGGCCGCCGAACCACCTCGCTCCGAGGTTCGTTCTCAGATCACGATCCGAGGAATCTACGGTGGAGTGCCCACACAGATCTTCGACCGAGGCAAATCCCTCGAGGATTATGGCGTCAACGCCATCTGGATCGGTTCCGGATCCGTGACGAATGAGCTGATCACAAGCCTGAAGGCGAAGTCGAAAGGATTGAAAGTCTTCGCCGAGTTCAACACGATGCACGAGGCCGGCTACCTTCGGGACCATCCCGATGCCAGACCGATCGGCGCCGACGGGCACGTTTCACCGCCGCCCGATGACTGGCAAGGCGTCTGCCCAACGCATCCCGGCTATCGCCGGTCCCGCATGGAGGCTTTTCGACAGACCCTCCAGGCCGCGCCGATCGATGGCATCTGGCTCGACTATCACCACGCCCACGCCAGTTGGGAACAGGCTCGACCCAACCTGCCGGATACCTGTTTCTGCGACCGCTGCTTGTCCCAGTTCGAGACACGAGACCAACGTCGTCCTCCCTTCAGGATCGACGGCCGAGCGCGCTCAACGACTTGCTGGGCGTTCAGAAGCCGGTCTGGGTAAGATGGCGATGTGGTGTCTTCACGGACTGGGTCCGGGAATTTCGCGCGACCCTCGATCAAGAACGGCCCGGCGCGCTGCTGGGAACGTTTCACTGTCCTTGGTCCGATACCGATTATGAGGGCGCGATCGTCACCAAGCTGGGAATCGATCTGAAAGCCCAGTCGAAGTACCTCGACGTCTTGTCGATCATGCCCTACCACGCGCGATTCGGCCATGCCGACGATCCGGCCTGGATCTCGCGGCAGACCTCCTGGCTGGGACGATTTCTGGAGATCAAGGGTGAGCCCGGAGAACGGCTCAAGATCTGGCCGATCGTGCAGCTCTCGGATTGGGGAGAGAAGGTTCCGGTGTCCCAGGTCCGCGACGTCCTCGACCACGGCACGCGTTCGCCGGCGACCGGAGTCATGGTGTTCGTTTGGGGGACCTTGCACCCGCAATGGGACAAGGTCGAAGCGATGCGAGAAGTCTACCAGGCAATCCAGCCATCGCGCGGCAACGATTTCTAGCATGCGTCACTCGCTCAAACCGCGGCCTTGACCTTTTGCAAGTGCCGCTGGATGTTGCGGACGAGTTCAGCCTGATGGGTCAAGAATCCGATATGTCCGGCATTCTCGACCATCTGAAATCGAGCGCCGGCGATCGCCTCGGCCAAGGCGCGCTGTCGCGCGGCGGGTACGATGGCGTCGCGGGAGCCGGCCACGATCAAGGTCGGTACGTCGATCCGCCAGAGCCGATCCGAGACATCGAATAATTCCAGTTGAGCGAGCCGCTGAGCCATGACGCTCTGGTCGGTTTCCCAGATTCGGTCGACCACGAAATCGATGAGCGGACCGGGCTCGGGCTTCGCACCGTAGAGGAGATTGAAAAACTGGTTGACGAAGCGATTGTCGCTGGGCAACGGGAATCGCTCGAGCACCCGGCGCGCGATCGTCGAACCAAGGCTGGTTCGGAACCGGGCTTCCGCTCCATGCACGATCAAGGCACCCAGATGTTGAGGATGCTCGGCGGCGAATTCCAGCGCGATCGCCCCTCCAAACGAAACACCCAGGACGGCCGGGCAATCGCAGCTCCAGTTTCTCGATCAAACGTGCCAGGTCGTTCGCATGTTCCCCAATGTCCGAGACCCGTCCCAACGCCTTGTCAGAACCACCCCAAGGCGAACGATCTCCTCGCAAACCGTAGACGAACACTTGAAAGTGCCGGGCCAGTGAACGTGCCAGCGGTAAGACGAGCTTCCAGCTTCCCGCCAATCCGGGCACCAAGACGAGGGGATCTCCCTGACCCAAGCGGAGAAGATCCACGCATTCATCGCCGAGTCTGAATGGATTCAAGTCGTTCTTGATCGATGCCCGGCGAGACCATCGTCCACGAAGTCTGCCACTTCGCCGCTAACCGCATGATGTATCCTCATTGAGCCGATTTCAGGGAATCGGCCCGGTGTGCCGCTCAAAGATGCTGTCATCCAATGAAGCAGTCGGCATCTCGTCCACTCGAGATCCATTTCTCATGGTTGCATTTACTAGAGAAGCATCTTTCATGCCCTGCCCACTTTGTTGCTCGCAATCAACGAGTTGCGCAAGAATCCCCAAGCATCACCGCGAGTGACCACTGGCAGTGCGGCGAAAGTTCGGCGCCGAAAATCGAAGATCGACGTCCAATCTGGAATGGAATTAGCTGCTCAAGCTCGACTAGAACTACCTAGACTCACTATCTTAAGAATCCTTCGCCGTAAATCTCGTTCGGCGTGGGCGTCGAAAATTCAATTGAGGTAAAAAGCAGAGAATAGGTAGAATTCGCGGATGGCGTAGTAGTGCGAGGACTTCTGATTTGGTTATCGTCGAAATTTCGTTAACGAAATCCTTGCGTCTCGGCGCCGAATCGTTAGGGTAAGAGGGAGTGAAGTACGATTCTGGCGATCAAGCCGGCCTCTGTCGATGTGCGGCTGGCGAAACCGAAAACGCCCTTTGTGTGAACATCAATGGATTTGCCCGAAAAGATCACGAGCGATCGCACGTGGATCGAGCCTGACGAATCTCCTCGGTTGGCGGGCTGGAGGTTCTTGGGTGGGGTTTCGTCCTCGGCGCGTCCACGTTCACGACTCTGGGATCGTCGTGGCGGCGAACCCTGCTGCGGACCTTGTGGATGGGGTGCTCTCTCTGCGGTCCTCATCTATTCCATCGCGGTGCTCTGACGCACGTGGCGTGGATGGGGACGATCGGCGTGCGATGCATGTTCGGGACCGAGGTCGAGGAAGAGATTCCCGACGACTACGGGTGGCACGATGCCCGGCCAACGTGTTGGGGACTCGCTCCTGGCCATCGGCTCGGTCCCGATCAGCGAGGGGAGTTATGCCGACTACATCAAGGCGCTGCGAAGCTTGAGCGCTCAGGTTGGCAAGACAATCGAGGTTCGGTGGCAGGATCAGCATACGGCGGAGATCAAGAGCGCATGGGTGGAGGTGAAATATCCTCCCTCGTGGACCTATTACCGGTCGTGTGTGTGGTTCTTCCAGGAATTGCTGATCTTCGCCATCGGTGCCCGGGTTTTCTGGAAGCGGCCCAATGACGACTCGGCGAAGTTGTTCTTCGCGCTCTGCATCGTCACGGTCGGCGCCTTCATGGGAGGTTATCACTGGACCGAGATCGTCGCCGAGCCGGTCTTGATCTACTTATTTGCCTTGTTCGCCCTGTTCGTGCCGGTGGTGAACCTGCATTTCTTATCTGGTCTTCCCCCGACCCAATCCGATTCTTCAGCGGCATCGACGTTTGGTCCTGGGCGCGCTCTACGGGATCTCGACGGCGTATCTGGTGCTACTTTGGGGAAGCATGTTGGCGGCGCGCTGGCTGGCACTCCACGAGGGGGGCTGGCGAACCTATCTGGCCTTTCGAGTGGTCCTCTGGCTGGCCGTGGGGTACATCGCCCTGGCGGTGGTTCTCTTCGGGATGTGCATTTTCTGCATGGTGTCCAGCTACCGAAACGCGCGAACTCGCGCCGAGCGGAACCAGGTTCAGTGGATCTTGTTGGCCTCGTTGATTCGCGTTGGTCCTGATCGCCTACTTGCTGATCCAAGCCGTGTCTCGATCTGGCGACCTTGGGGCGGGGCAACGCCGCCTGGCCGATGTTCGCCGTTTCGCTTTTGTACACGATGGCTTATGCCTTCAGCATCACGCGGTACAAGCTGATGCAGGTCGAGGAGCTCATCAACCGCAGCGCGGTTTATTTTGCCCTCAGTCTGACGGCCGGATTGATTTATTCGGGCTTGCTCCTGGTCAGCGGCAAATTGATCGGCGACCAGTTGTTCTCGACCCACTCGACCTCGCGCGGGGCGGTTGTGGCGGCCGCTGTCGGTGATCGTGGTCTTGATTCTCTCCGAGGTGGCGCGCGGCCGGTTTCAGCGGGTGATCGACCGGCAATTCTTCCGCGAGAAGTACAAGTTCGATCGGGCGATGCAGAAGATGCGGCTGGCGGTGGGGAGTCTGATCGACCGAGTGACGCTGGGCCGCCGGTTGCTCGAGGCGGCGGCCGAGGTGCTCCGGCTGGAATGGGGCGCGCTCTACCTGGGCGACGCACCGGGCCGATCGCTCCAGTTGGTGGCCACCCACGGCCCCACGCCCGACGAGACGAGCCTTGCCGCGGATAATCCGCTGGTGATCCGGCTGCGACAGACCGCCGCGGTCCGGCTTTCCCACGCCTTGGCCGTGAGCGGCGCGTCGGACCCGGCGACCGACGCCATGATCGCGCTCGGCGGCGAAGCGGCGACCGCACTGGGAGGAGGAGGAGATGGCCATCTCGCCGGACTGCTGGTGCTCGGCCCCAAACGCAGTGGCATGCCCTACGAAGATGAAGAGATGGCGTTCCTCGGGGCGCTGAGCTCGGTCGCCACGCTTGGTGCTTCACTCCGCCGACATCCAGCAGACGCTCGAGGGTCTGAATCAGGACCTGCGCGACAAAGTCGAAAAGATCTCCGAACAACAAAGAAGAATCCTGATCCTCCAGGATCAGCTCCGGGATCGAGCCGAGCGCGAGCGCGAGGGTTTGAGTCATTCGGCCGACAGGACGACGCCCGCGCAGACGGTCGACTCCCGCGTCGGCGCCCTCGGGGTCTTCGATAAGATCAAAGGTTCCAGCGCGGCCGTCCGCAAGATGATCGACATGGCCCGCAAGGTCGCGGCGAGTCCCTCGGCCGTGCTGATCCGGGGCGAGAGCGGCACGGGCAAGGAGCTTCTGGCCGCGGCGATCCATCAGGCCAGTCCCCGCGCGGCACGGCCGTTTGTCAAGGTCCATTGCGCCGCCTTGTCGCAGAGCCTGCTCGAAAGCGAGCTCTTCGGCCACGTCAAGGGGGCCTACACCGGGGCGGACCGCGACCGGGTGGGCCGGTTCGAACAGGCCAACGGCGGCACGCTCTTCCTTGACGAGATCGGCGATATCAACCTGGAGGTCCAGACCAAGCTGCTCCGCGTGCTCCAGGAGATGTCGTTCGAGCGCGTCGGCAGCTCGCAGCCGATCACGGTCGACGTCCGCATCCTGGCGGCAACCCACCAGGATCTGGAGACCTTGATTCGCACCGGGCGGTTTCGCGAGGACCTGTACTACCGGCTCAACGTGATTTGTCTCTGGACTCCGGCCTTGCGCCAGCGCCGCGAGGACATCTTCGAGCTGGCTCTCTACTTCCTGAACCTGCACGCGCAACAGTCCGGAAGCCTGGTCAACCATCTGGATCCCGAGACGGTCGAGGCCCTGGTGGCCTACGACTGGCCCGGCAACATCCGCGAGCTCGAGAATGTCCTGGAGCGGGCGGTCGTCCTGGCCGAGGGGCCGGCGGTCACGCTCGACGACTTGCCTCCGGAATTGCGACAGCCCAGCCGTCGCCGGCTTCGCCCGCGACTTCCGGCTCCCGCCGCCTCCGGCGCGTCGTCGGCCGGCAATCTGTCCGGCACCGGTCCGTCTTCGACGCCGGTCAAGTCCGCCATCACCGTCCAGCCCCGGGCCTCGACGCCGGCCGAGAACATCCCCGAGCTGGAACCGGCCGGCGGCCGAGGATTGGAATTCCGAGTTCATCGCGTACGAACGCCAGCGGCTGCTCGACGCCCTCAACGAAGCGAACGGCAACAAGAGCGTGGCCGCGCGGCTCCTCGGCATGCCGAGGAGCACCTTCTGCAGCAAATTGAGAAAACACGGGATCGCTTGATTGTCAGTTGTCAGTTGTCAGTTGTCGTTGTCGGGATCGCGCAGTTGGCCGCGGATTTCAGTGCCTAGTCAACCGTGGCCATCTGCGCGAACGAACAACTGACCACTGACAACTGACAACTGACAGTTAATCACGGCTGAAGCGTCATCGAGGTGGTTGAGTCGGTCGTTTGGTCGATGTCCTGGCCCCGCGCGGAAATGAGCATCTCGGTCTTCTCAGTTCCGCGGGTGTTGACGATTCGGCCGGCATCGGCGTCGAACGTCAAGGTCCCCTTACCCTCCTGCGTCCGAATCTTGGCCGGTGACGGGCGAATTCGGGACCGGCTCGAGGGCCACCCTGGTCTCCATGCCGATCAACAGACAGATTGGGATTCTTGGGATCGGCCCCCTGAAACGTGAAGATCTTGTCCATCACCATGTTTCCCATCGGCGTGGGAATCTTGGCGGGCTTACTCGACCAGGTCTTGCCGGGCTCGAGTAGCCCCTGCTGGAAAAGGCGGTGGACTCGACTGCATCAGCATGTCCTTGATCGCTTGTTCGGACAAGTCGCTCTCTCCAGCCCCGGCCCCGCTCCCTCGGGTGGTTTTACCGCGTCGCGCAGGCTCTTCATGGTCTGGGCGGTAATCACGATGTCGACGATTTCCCCGCTGGGCTTCATCTTGAACGTAAACTCGACGCCGGCCATGGCCTTGGTCAGTTGAGCCACGGCTTCGAATGGTCCGGGAGCGTCGACTTTGGGAGCATCGGAGTCGAAGTCAAACGGCATGTATGGAGGGGCTTCGATCCGCACTCGCACACGTTCAATCCGATGTGTGATCTCGGCCTCACCGTTGCTGGCGACGTTTTTGACGGTCCAGCTCAAGTTGATGGTATGGGACCGGGTCGACTTGGTTTCCCGTCCCCTTCCTTGATGATTTCGACCGTCTTTTGCTCCAACGCGTATCGTAGCACCTCGCCCGGCTTGAATTTCCATTGAATGACTTGGCCTGAGCAACCCCCACCCGAGCCACTCCCGAGGAGGACGGCCAGCGTCGCGAGACGTTGTCCAGAACAACCAGGCCGCTCCAGGTCGACCCCGCTTGGCGCGCGGGTTCCGCGAATAAGGTCTTCCGCATCATTCCATCCTTTCGCAAAGACGAGGACATATCCATTCCAGCCAGCATAGCCGACTGTGCCCGGCGAAATCATCATGACCTGCGGAGCGTGACGATCTGCTTCACCGTCACGGAAAGCGTCGAGAGCGCACGGGGATTGCCTCAGATCCCCTGGCCGGAGGCGAATGAGATACGCGATGCGCACGAAGTCATAGAAGGCGTGCACGACCATGACCGTGAGCAGATTTCCGCTGACGATCCAGACCGTGCCCAGATAGAAACCAATGATACAGGCCATCACCACATAAGGGATCGAAATGGGATGGAGCAGACCAAACAGGATGCTCGTCAAGGTCAAGTCCCCAGGAGGAGCCGAACCAACTCGCTGAATGAGGCTTGGAGTACGCCTCGAAACAACATCTCCTCGCCGACGCCCGCCGAGAGGGAGATCAAGGCAATTTCCGACCAGGAGCTTTCCGCGAGGAGGGGGGCGACTTCCGTGTCCCAAAACTTCCGGACCCCTGAGAGCGGTCCGATCGGCCATTGCATGATTGCCAGGAACATCAAGATCAACGGGAATCGAGGCCACGACTCCCCAAACGGCGTCACGGCCGTTCCAGGCGAATGATCGAGAGCCGGGTGACTCAGCAGCCAACCGAGAAATAGGGAGAACGGTGCCAGTCCACCTTCGAAGAAGACGGCGAAGACGATGATCTCGGCCCGGCCAGGTTGTCCTCGTCAGAATCCTCCAGGAGCTTTTCCTCCATCACAGACTCCTGTTCGTCCCATCCCATTGCCTCGTCCGCTCCGAGAGTTCTCTCGCGTTGCGGACTCGCGCCGCCGAGCAAATCACCGGCTCAACCAATCAAGCTAGCAGCTTGTCCTTCGAATGTCGATGGCGATGGGCCAACGTAGGATTCTCCGATTCTCCCATCGAACGTGAGCGTGCTTCAACCCACTTCCAGAGCAAAGTCCAGAATGGATTTCGACATGTGAGCGGCCCGATTTGTTAGAGTTGCGTCCCGTCGGGCGGATTCTCGCTGGCAGGCGCGTGTTCGTACAGCGCTTTACACGCGGATGCGAACTGGACGGAAGAAGACCCAGCCCTCCGGCGGGTGCCGTCGGGATACCAACCCGAAGCGTGAGCGAGATGAAACTGCCGGATGCCTCGCTCGCACGTCGGGTAGGTATGTCCGCCGTTGCGAAGGCGGTCAGAGCGGCTCAAAAGCAGACCGTGCGAGGAGAGCCTATGAGATGATGGATGGTCGATCAAGAAGATAGGCGGCAAATCACTTGGATCGGGCCGGAAGTTGCGCCGCACGTGATGGCAGTGGGTCACTTGGTCCGGCGCCGGGCGAGCTCGGGTCGATGTCACCGGCTGAGCATCGATTGTGTTGCCGGGTCGCCAAGGCTGATCCGTCGGGGCTGAATCCCGCTCTTGCGTACCACATACAGGAGAGCGCTCTGGGTCTGGGCCGTCTCGGGTTGTCGCAGAACATAGACGATGTTGTCGGCGCGGATGGTTTCCCAGTGCCGGGTGCCCACGTTCATGCCGACCAGGATGTCACCTTTCTGGATGGATGCCGCCGCCGCCGGGCTGCCCGGTGATACGGCCTGCACATAGAGCCCTCCGCGCAGTTTGGGCGATACGGACGCCACGTACTCGGTCGACACGGGCAGGGTCTTCAGACCGATCAGCCGCCAGACCAGGTCATCGGTGTCGGGGGCCGCGACTGAGGTGCCGAGCGGCTTGACGTCCAGCGACAAAGCGGTCTCGGTGCCGCCACGGCGGACCTTCACGGTGGCGGGTTGGCCCGGACGGACGTCGAACAACCCACGCTCCAGGTCCAGAACGTTGGCAACAGGCAATGCGCCGACGCGAAGCAGCTCATCGCCGGGCTTGAATCCGGATGCTTCAGCCGGGCTGCCGGGTTGCACCTCGGCGATCACCACTCCGTGCTTCGAGCCTCGCCGCTCATCGGTGGCGACCAGCCCGTGCCACGTCGACGCCACCCGTCGCGTGCTCAACATCTCGGCGGCGACCCGCTTGACCTCATCGATCGGCAGGGCGAAACCGATCCCCTGGGCACCGGCGCGAACCGCCACGTTGATGCCGATCAACTCGCCGTCGATGTTGATCAAGGGACCGCCGGAGTTTCCCGGGTTGATGCACGCATCCGTCTGGATCAAGTTGCGGTAAACCTGGTCATCGGAAAGCGTCACGTCACGATGCAGAGCGCTGACGATTCCCACGGAAACCGTATTCTCGTAGCCGAACGCGTTGCCGATCGTGATCACCGACTCCCCGATCATCAGATCCGATGAGGTGCCGATCTCAACCGCGGCCAGTGGGCTGACCGGGTCGATCTTGAGCACGGCCAAGTCCATCACCGGATCATTCTGAATCACACGACGCCGGATATGTCGTGCCGTCGAACAGCTCCACGACGACACCTTGGACTTTGTCGACGACATGATGGTTGGTGAGGACATAGCCGCGGCCGTCGACAATGACGCCGCTCCCCATGCCGCTCACCCTTGGACGTTGGTTCTCCTCGGCCGAGAACGGCCAGCGACTCTGAGAGGCGGCTTTCTTCTCGCTCGAGATATTCACAACGCAGCGGTGCACCTTTTCGATGGCCTCGACGACCACCGTCCGCCGCGAGTCGGACGCGGCGACGGTTCCTGCCGGGATCGCCGCCACCGCGACGACCGCGACCACGCAATTCCGGATAAGTGTCCCACGCAGTCCCTCTTTTCGACTCATGAAGGGCGTTGGCACGGCGGTCGTCCTCTCAGCGATAGACAAAAGCTGCACTCAACTCAACTTTACTCGCTTCCGTTCGGTTCAAGCCGGTTGCCGGTACATCCCCTCGGAGTCGCGGCGCCCGGCTTGGTTTTGGATCGGTTACCCTGTTTCCCAGCTTGAACCTAGTCACGCCGATCTTCCCCAGTTTTCCCTGGCTCCGCACTTATCCGTACCTTCGTTCCAGTTTGCCCAAACTGGGTGGTGATCAATCCCGATCCAGGTTCTCGTCTAGCGGACTCGCCGCAGCCGCGAGGCGGCGCTTTTTGACGAGCGCCGAGCGTCTCGGTATTGTCCTTGGACGCCGGAAAGCACAGGTTTTCGCAGAAACCCGTTGGCTCGATCGCGCACTCGGAGACCCGGCTTGGAATTGCCGAAAAAACGGGTCGCGGCGGTTGTACGAATCAGCAGACGTAAAGTGCGTCACAAAGATGGATGCTTGGGAGTATTCTTAAAGTAATCGGGGAGCATTGACAGTTGGGAGAAGAGTCCGATAGGTTTAAGTCTAATCAGGTTGACCTGTCTCGGTGGGAGGTTCGCGATGGGGCTTGCCGACTTGCCGATTGGTGCCAACCCGCGTGTGGAAGAGGAAGCCGGTCATCCGACGTGCCGTATAAGCTAAAGCGTTCGATGGAATCCAGGGGCACAATGTCCGAAAAATCACGCCGGCGATTGATGCTGGAACAAAGTTTGGCCGACGACCCGACCGATCTCTTTCTCCGCTATGGCCTTGCAATGCAATGCCTCCGCGAGGGAGACGTCGAGGAAGGTCGCCAGCGGCTTCTGGCTTTGATCGGCGACGATCCGGAACATCAGGTAGCCGCTTACCAGCAACTTGGCCAGTCGTACGCGGATGGCGGCGAAACCGAGGCGGCGCGGGCCACGTGGCGAACGGGAATCGCCAAGGCGAGGACCTCGGGCGATTGGCACGCGGCCGGCGAAATGGAACAGGCGCTGGCGATGCTCAACTGATAAACCGGTCGAAACGATTGTCTCATGGCCTAGAATATACAGTGCGGAAGACGATCGAGGCGATCAGGCCGGCCTCCGTTCGAGTTTCCTTGACTCAAGAGCAAGATCGGCGATCAGGGAAGTCTCGCCAAGAAATGAGCATCAGGGCAGAGGAGCGTGTGTTTTGAGTGCGACGGCGACGATCTCCATCACGGCGCAATCCAAAGATGGCTCCCCGGCGACACGTCGCCATGATGATGGGGCCGATCACGAGCCGAAAACGCCGGCGGCTTCGATATTCACCTTCCCCAATCGCATCTTATTCGGCGGCGGAGCCAGGGGATTGCTGGCCGGAGAATTGGCCCGATTGGGGATCACTCGGCCCTTGGTGGTGACTGACCAAGGTCTCCTGGCTGCGGGGCTGGCTGCGGAAGTCATCGGCCCGCTGGGAAAACCAACGGTTGTCTTTGGTGAGATCCACGCTAACCCGACCGAGGAAGACGTCCTGCTCGGTTTGGATCGTTATCGCAATGAATCTTGCGACGGCCTGGTCGCCGTGGGCGGAGGCAGTCCCATCGATGCCGCCAAGGCCATTCGGCTGCTGGTCACACACCCCGGTCGACTTGCGGACTACGACTTGACTCGGGGAGGTCAGGAGAAGATTCGAGCGGCCATGCCACCGATGGTCGCCATGCCGACGACGGCCGGAACCGGCAGCGAAGCGGGGCGAGGAACCTTGATCCAGCTTCCCCAGACGGGCCGGAAAACGGCCGTTCTCTCCCAGCACCTCCTGCCGAGCACGGCGATCTGCGACCCCGACCTTACGCGCGATCTCTCCCCGGTCTTGACCGCGGGAACGGGTATGGACGCCCTCAGCCATTGCGTGGAAAGCTATCTTTCAACCACGTTTCACCCGATCTGTGACGGGATTGCCGTGGAGGGATTGAAGTCGATTTCCAAAGGATTGGAGACGGCAGTCCGCGACGGCTCCAACGCTGAGGCTCGTACCGCGATGATGATGGGAGCCCTGCTCGGAGGGATCAGCTTCCACAAAGGGCTGGGCGTGGTCCACGCGTTGTCACACGCCATCGGGTCCCAAGGCCGCGTACATCATGGCACGCTCAACGCGGTACTTGCTCGCACCTTCACTCCGCTTCAACCGCGAGGCCGCCGGAGCACGCATGGCCGAGTTGGCCGGACGACTAGGGCTCGGCCGCAGCGGTGACGCCACGGGGCACCTGATCACCCTGACGGAACTCGTCCTCGCGCGGTTGCCGCTTCCTCGCCGCCTCGGACAGATCGACGGGCTCCGCCACGACCAGATCCCCGAGTATGCCCGACTCGCCCTGCTTGACCACTGCCATCGCACCAACCCACGCCCCTGCACTCAAACCGACCTGGAAGACCTTCTCGACCGGGCCTGGTAGATGCGATTGGCAAACCACGAGCACCGAGAGCCAACACGCTGGCGCCGCATGGAAGACCGCCTCCTGAGATAAAACTTCGCCGCGATCGCCGCTGCGCATGTCGGTGGATCGGCACCTCACATCCTCATCGCCAATTCGCGCGTTGGAGCGATCCGTCCCTTCGGCGTCAAGCAGCAGGGACAGAGCCTTGCACGCCACCAATTACAATAAACCCATTCAGCCACACCAATTCCCTCATGACCATTGAGCATGTTGGACGTGCGACGGTGTCACACATCGCTTTTACGCTCAGTTCGCGCGTTCGATCCGGACAGCCGTGCCGTACGCGAGGACCTCGGTCACGCCCACCGCAAACTCGGTCGCGTCGTAACGCATGCCGATGATGGCGTTGGCACCGTGCTCTTCGGCGTGCTGGACCATCAGGTTGAACGCGTCCTGGCGAGCACTTTCGCAGACGTTGGCGTATTGCTGTATGTTGCCGCCGACGATCTGCTTCAAGCCACCCAAGAGACCCTGGGCGATCGTAGGCGAGCGCACCACGATCCCACGGACGATTCCCAGATATTTGGTGATTGTATGGCCCGCGATTTCGTTACCCGATGTGACGGTCATGGTCGATTCCCCTGGGGCTTAGAGCGGTTCGATGGCGGAACGGGTGATAACACTTCACCGTGCCGCAAAACATTACCACCTGCTGACTTCGTGAACAAGCGTCAGCCGTCGAGCCAGACCTTGCCGTCAAGGCCCTTGGCTCGGCGTGCTGGCTCATGCGAAACTTGAGCCAGTTCCCGTCCGGCCTACGACATGGCAAGGAGTTTTTTCCTCGGATCTTCCCCGCTAGGTAAAGGCATTAGATGGCCAGCCCTCACGGCGCCAGCCGGCTTTCACGCGACGAGCCGCGCTGTTGACGCGGACCCTTACGACGCGATTCTCGTCGTCGGTTTTGGCGGCCCGGAGCGTGTTGAAGACGTCTTGCCGTTTCTGGAGAACGTCACGAGGGGACGGAACATTCCACGCGACCGCTTGCTGGAGGTGGCCGAGCACTATCACCACTTCGGTGGAGTCAGCCCGATCAATGCTCAAGTTCGAGCGCTGATCGCCGCCCTGAGGCCGGAGCTTGACCAGCACGGGATTTCCTTACCGATCTACTGGGGAAACAGAAACTGGCACCCGTTGCTGGCCGATACACTCACCGAGATGACCGGCGCGGGAATCAAGCGAGCCTTGGCGGTCGTGCTGGCGGCATACAGCTCGTATTCCAGTTGCCGCCAATATCGGGAGGATATTGAACGGGCTCGGGCCGACGGTCGGACCAGGTGCACCCCGAGTCGACAAGCTTCGCGTCTTCTACAACCACCCCGAGTTCATATCCGCCAACGCCGACAGGGTTCGGCTGGCGCTCGAGTCGTTCGCCGCCGACCGTCGCGACTCCGTATCCGTCGCCTTCACAGCACACAGCATTCCGGTCTCGATGGCGAGGAACTGCGACTACGAATCCAGCTTCGCGAAACATGCCGGCTGGTCGCCGACGAAGTCGGGATTGCCCCGGATTGCTGGGCGCTCGTCTACCAAAGTCGGAGCGGCCGGCCGGGCGATCCCTGGCTCGAGCCCGATATCCTCGATCATCTCAAGGACTTACAGCGTCGCGGAGTCAAGGATGTCGTGATCCATCCGATCGGATTCCTTTCGGACCACATGGAGGTGATGTATGACCTGGACGAGGAGGCCCGCCACCTCTGCGACGCGATCGGTCTGACGATGGTCCGGAGCCAGACCGTCGGTACCCATCCACGCTTTGTCGAGTATGCTCCGCGAGCTGATCGCCGAGCGGATCGAGTGGCCTGGAGGGATCAGCCGCCGCGCGGTCGGCGTGTATGGGCCCAGCCATGATGTCTGTCCCGAGACCTGCTGCCTTCCCTCGGTGCGACCGTGCGAAACCCCACGTTCCGTGATCGGGCTCACCGGCCATCTTGCTTGTCGGCGTGACGTCCCCTAGACAGTCCACCCCAATTGGTTTTATCGTGGTATCCCAAGAACGAGTTTGGGTCCGGCCGATCCCGGCGGTTGTGCCGAGATGGGGCTCTGCTTGATCGTGGAACACCGGGCTAAGTTGAAGCGATGGTCGCAGAGGAGAGAAGGCTGATGGCGTCGCGTCGCCTCTTGCTGGTTGAAGATAGCTCCACCATGCGACGGATGCTGTCGACGATGCTCAAGGAGGAGGGCTACGAGGTCGAGACGGCCAACGACGGCCTCCAAGGGCTGGCGAAGGCGCGCCTGGAGCCACGGCCGGAACTGATCCTGACCGACTACGAGATGCCCGAGCTCGACGGGGCGGGACTTTGTCAGGCGATCAAGGCAGACAAGGAGTTGCGCTCGATTCCCGTCCTGATGCTGACCACCTTGGGGGAGGCCCAGAACAAGATCGCCGGGCTCAAGGCCGGGGCCGACGATTATATCGAGAAACCCAAAGGGCAGGATGACTTCCGCGTCTTGTGCGCGGATCAACGCTCATTTGAGGATTGCCGACCTGCGCGTCGAGCTGGCGAGCGAGAACCGGCTGCTGGAAGCGGCACACAAAAAGCTGACGTTCGAGCTGGATCTGGCCCGCAAAGTTCAGCTTGCCTTGATGCCGCGTCCCCCCAAACCGCGGGGAGTGCTTCGATTGGCTGTCCGGTATACGCCGGCGAATCAGTTGGGCGGCGATGTTTACGATTTTTACCGCCTGGAGAACAATCGTCTGGGAATCCTGGTGGCGGATGTCTCCGGACACGGCGTCAACTCGGCGATGCTCTCGGGAATGGTCAAGGCGCTGGCAGCCTCGTTGTCGATCGCCGTGCTCGAGCCAGGAGAGTTACTGGCGGGGCTGGACGTGGCGACCGAGCAGTATTTTCCCGAAGGCTATTTCTGCACGGGGTTTTATCTGATCGCCGACGAGGAAACCGGGCTGATCCGGTACGCGGGAGTGGGTCACCCGCCGGCGATCGTCGTCGGACCCAATGGCCCACGCACACTCCCATCCAACCCGGGGATGCTGGGCATCGGCATGGTCGACGGCACGGCCGGCTCGACCGACCGGCTCGAGCCGGGCGAATCGCTGGTGATCTACACCGATGGTTTGACCGATGCCATGGATCCGTCCGACGCCCTGTTCGGTGAAGACCGGCTCAAGACTTTGCTCCAGTCGCATTACGGCGCCGATCCCGCGGAGATCCTCAACCAAGTTGATGGTGCGCTCAACAAGCACACGTCGCCGGGAAGCCCGGCGGACGATATCAACATCATCGTTCTCCAACATCTCGCCAAGTAAATGCTCCCCAAGCCACTCTCAGCATGTTAAGCTAGTGCGAATGGTCGGCGCCCTCCGTGGTCGGCCATTTGTGCGTTCCAGCTTCCTCTACGTCCGTTCCAGCACAGGTGAGGCCAGCTCAACTCCGGCTCACCATGAGGGTTAGAGCGGGATCGCATCATGGCGGCCGAACGATCAGAATAGTAAAACGATCCTGCTGACTGGGCCGATCACGCTCTATGAGGTCTCGGCGGTGCGCGAAACCTTGCGCGTTGCGCTGGCAGAAGGGAAGCGACTTCGGATCGATTTGAGAGATTCGGGACCATGGGACCTGGCTGGTCTCCAGCTTCTGATCTCCTGCGTGAGGACCGCGCGGGATCGAGATCGAACGGTACGCCTGGTCAACATCCCGGGGGTGTGTACCGAGATCGCCGAGCGATCGGGTTTATCGGATTGGTTGCTCACAGTCCAGGAGTAACGATCACGGTCAGAACGGCCGCTGATCCGCTCCGGTGATGAGCTCGGTGCATCGTCCATCGATCGGATCGCGACGAGCTCGATGATTCCGCCAAGTAAGACTTCGAGCATTCGCTGAAATGAGCACGCGGATTTGAGCCATTTCTGACAGTTTTCGCCGCAGGCGATGTCGATTGAATGAGCATGAGTCTAAGCATCGCCGCGGCCTGGACACAGATTTTGTCATGAGCAAGACCGTCCTGCATGCCGATGACAGCGCTTCGGTGCGACGCTGGGTGGCCGAACAGCTCAGCGACATGGACCTCAAGGTCATCTCCGTGGCCGACGGCGAGGCCGCGCTTCAGGTCTTGCAGGAATCGCCGTGCGACCTGCTCTTGACCGACCTGGAAATGCCCAACCTGGACGGTCTGGCACTTGTGGCCGCGGTTCGCGACCTGCCGATGCACCGGTTCTTGCCGGTCCTGGTTCTTTCTTGCCGGCATTCCGGCGAGTTCCAACCGGAACACCGCCAGGGTGTCACGGGGTGGTTGGTCAAGCCGATCGAACCAGAAAACCTGCGACGATGGGTCCGGCGGGTCTTGCCACGTTGATTCGGATATTCCTACTAATCCGATTGGGTCGATGATAGATTCGATAATTGTTGCCGGAATCGAGGGTTACCAGATTTGAGCGGCGGCTCGGACGACCGTTTCCGCGAGATGTTTTACGAGGAAGCGCGTGAGCTCTTGATCGGTCTCGAAGAGGGACTGATGGATCTGGAGCGGCGTCAGAGCGACCGTGCGCACCTCGATAAGACCTTTCGTGCGGCGCACAGCCTCAAGGGGGCCGCGGCCATGGTGGGTCTGGCGGCCATCGCCGAATTCACTCATGGCATCGAGGCGGTCCTGGAACGGGTCCGCGCCGGCTTGCTTTCGGTCGATTCCGACATCATCACGACCTTGCTGGAGGCGCGCGATCATCTGGCGGCAATGGTGGAGGCCGAGGCGGCCAAGTCGCCCATCCCTCCCTCGGGCGAGCTGAGCCAGCGGCTGGCTTCGCTGCTGCGGGGGCCGAGTCCATCCTGGCCTCGGGCAAGTCGGGCCAGCCTCCACCGGCCCCCAATCGCCTCCGAAGCCCCCGTCACGAAGTCCGAGCCCCCCCTGCCGATCCCAGGTCGCCCCGACGCCCCCTCCTTCCCGTCCGCAGCCGGGTCCTGGACCGGGAGAGGCCGCGGCTCGATCCCGCTGCCGACGACTTGTCCTCGAAGAAGAAGCCACCAAAATCCAAGTCTCCACGCCGCAAGGCCGACGGCGCGGCCGGATCGGAACCCGGGCCGAAACCTCGAGCACCGCGCCGCAAGACCCAAAAGATGGGGCCATCCTCGACTCCGCCACCGGCTTCCGGGCCAGGCGAGGCCGGGGGAGGAGCCGAAGGTCCGGATTTGCCGGTTTACCAGATCACGCTGGTCCCGGGACCGGACATCCTGCGCCGGGGGATCAACCCCTTGGGAGTGCTCGACGAGCTCCGTGAGCTCGGCGAAGCCACAATCACCACCAACGCCGACCTGGTTCCTCCGCTCGACCTGATCGATCCGGAGCGTTGCTACCTGACCTGGACGATCACTCTCAAGACCGGAGCGGAGCCCGACCGAATCGACGACGCGTTCCTCTTCTTCGCGGAAGACAGCATCGTCACGATCGAGCGATGGACCCCCGATGGCAAGCTGGTGCCGGTCCGACCCGCCGAGTCGAAAGCGGCCGCGACCGAGACCGTCAACGGACCGGAGTATCGGCGGCCCCGAGTGCGGAACCCGTCGATCCCGCGGTCAGTCATCCCGTGGTTGCGGCCGCGACCGGATCGCCTTCGCCGATCAACGGAAACGGAGCCGCCGCGGCTCACCCCGCGACACCGATTCCGGTCCCCGCCCAGTCCCTCTCACCGGGCCCGTCGTCCGGCGCACCCCGTGATTCCGCGCCCGCACGCTCGCATTCGGGTCGACGCCGGCGCAGCTTGATGATCTGGTGGGACTCGCCGGCGAGCTGGTTGTGGTATCAGACAACCTGATGGGGTTGCGGGAGTTGCCCGGCGTGGAATCTTGGGTGCATGCGCTCGAGTCGCTGCAACGAGTCAGCCGGCAGATCCGGGATACGACTCTCGACCTGCGGATGGTTCCTGTCGACGAGCTGTTTTCCCGGTTCCCGAGGGTGGTCCGAGACCTGGCCGACCGCTCGGGCAAAGAGATCGAGCTGCGGATCATCGGGCAGGAAACGCGACTCGATCGCACGATCGTCGAGCGGCTCAGCGACCCGATGATTCACCTGATCCGCAATGCCGCCGACCATGCGCTGGAGACTGCCTCAGGAACGGCTGGAGAAAGGCAAACCGCGAGTTGGCCGAATCACGCTTTCGGCCGGCCACGAAGGGGACCGGGTGGCGATTCGGGTCGAGGACGACGGTCGGGGACTGGACCGCGAGAAGATCGTGCGCAAGGGGATCATGCTCGGCATGGTCCCCACGGGAACGCCGGCCGACGATCCGCGGGTCGTCAGTCTGATCTTCGAGCCGGGGTTCTCGACTCGCGACACCGTCAGCGAGTTGTCGGGCCGAGGGGTGGGGCTGGATGTCGTCCGCGATGCGGTCCGGGCGCTTCGCGGCAGCGTGGCCGTCGAGAGCGTGCCCGGAAAAGGGACGGCGTTCATCTTCCGCTTGCCTCTGACCTTGGCCCTGATCGACGGGCTCCTGGTCCAGACGGGCGGCGGTCGATACGTCGTTCCGCTGGCGCAGGTCGAGGAGTGCGTCGCGCTCAACGGCATGCGAGCCGCCCTGGCCGAAGGGAGGCCCTGCGTCGCGGTGCGAGGGGAGCTCGTCCCCATGGTCTCGCTCAGAAATCTGTTTCAAGCCAACGGTCCCATGCCGGCGCGGCAAGAATTGTTACTGACGCGGCATGCCGGCCAGCGGGTCGGCGTGGCCGTCGATCGGCTCCTGGGACGTGTTCAGGCGGTCATCCAATCGTTGGGTGAGGGCTTGCACGGCCTGAACCGTTTTTCCGGAGCCACGATCCTGGGCGACGGCTCCGTCTCCCTGATCCTTGATCTATCAGCCCTGGTGTCGGAGTCACGATTCGCCGAGCACAGTGCTCGGATCACCCCTCGGCCGGCGTAAGGGCGGAGAGCTTCCGATGAGAATCAGCCTGCGAACACAGATAACGGCCGCCTTGGTTCTGTTCGGCCTGGTCCCGGCGTCGATCGTGGCCTGGTTCGCCTATCAGACTCAGGATGACTTCAAGGACAAGCAAAAGCTCATCGTACGTCAAGCTGCCGAGGCCATGAGCCAGAGGATCGGCGTTCTTGCTCGAGTCAGAACAAGAAGGTCAACGGGCGAAGATCCCGGCCGGCGGCAGGTTGACCGACGACGAGAAGAGCGCCGCTCGAAGAACATCATCACGGACGTCGTCAGTCAATTCAATCTCGATGACCTCGGACAGGCGGCCACCGCTCAGGTTTTCATTGTCGACCCCGACAACAAGCTGATCCTGGAGCGCACGGAGACGGGGAACTTGCGACCCAGAACCGCAATTCTACCGATCTTCCACCACAAATATGAGGAAGCGGCCAAGGATGCGAGGAAGAACGACATCGACAACATGGAGATCGCAGGCGTCCCGTCGGACTCGTCGTTCCTGAATTGGTCGTCGTCCAACCCAGGCCGAGGTCGTCGGCTACGCCCCGATCCCGTTGGACGAAGAGCGTGAAAGGAGCGATGCCACCACGGTTATGTCACAATCGTTTCCATGCCCCGGTAGGTTGCCTACGCCACGATCTATAACAATCAGCTCCAGATCGGCTTGATTCTCGCGATCGCGTTCATTCTGACCGTCGTTCTGGGTTGTGTACTTCGGCCGCTGGTTCATGCATCCCCTTCTCGAGATCATCGAGGTCACGCGGCAACTTCAGGAGGGGCATCTGCACGACCGCACCAACGTGAAGCGGAAGGACGAGCTGGGCGACCTGGCGACCCAGGTGAATTCCGTGGTCGACAAGCTGGCGAACGTGATCAGTCGAATCCGCCAGATGACCGGTTCGGTGTCGACGGCGAACAACGAGCTCAACACCAGCGCCCACCAATTGGCCCAGGGATCCGAGCAGCAGGCCGCGACGCTCCAGGAAATCGCCAGCAGCCTGCAAAACGTCGATGCCTCGGTGGGGCGCAACGCGCAGCACGCCCGCGACACCGCCCGGATGGCCAATGAAGCCAGTTCCCAGGCCGAAAAGGGCGGCGAAGCGGTCCGAGAGACGGTCGGTGCCGATGCGTGAGATCACCCAGAAGATCCTGATCGTCGACGACATCGCCTACCAGACCAACCTGCTGGCCTTGAACGCGGCGATCGAAGCCGCGCGGGCGGGGACGCACGGCAAGGGTTTCGCCGTGGTGGCCGGTGAGGTGCGCAAGCTCGCCGAGCGGAGCCAGGCCGCCGCGCAGCAAATCAGCGATCTCGCCAAGAAGAGCGTGGCTGTGGCCGAGAACGCCGGCTCGCTCCTCGATCGGACGGTGCCGATGATTCGCGACACGTCGAACCTGATTCAAGAGATCGCCGCGGCTTCGCAGGAGCAGATGGCGGCGATCCGCGAGATCAACGTCGGTGTTAGTCAACTGGAAGAGGTTGTGCAACAGAATGCGACGGCCAGCCACGAGTTGTCGGCCACGGCCACGGGACTGGCGGCGCAATCCTCGAGCTTGCAACGCGAGGTGGATTTCTTTCAGCTCGACACGTCGGGAAACGGCTACCTGGGCGGAACCGGGGCTCAGGCGCGCTCGCATTCAGGGGCGGCGGTGCGAGCGCAATCACACCCGGCCAGGCCGCTCCCGCGCACCGGGACGCCGAGCGATTCCCGCCCAACGGTCCGACGGCCATTCGGGTGGCGCCCAAACCGGGAGCGCGGACCGCCCATCCATCCACGCCAGCCGGCATTGCCGGCCCATCCGGGCCCGGCCCAGTCCGCAGCCGGCCCCGTCGACAAATAATCTGGGCACTTCGCCCCGGGGAGGTGTTGTGGTTAACCTTGACGATGATGACAACTTCGAGCGATTTTCTTGAGAGCGACATCGCTCCTGATCCGACACGATGGACCTGAATGCAGAAAGGCCCGGGTATCCGGGCACGACCAGCGGGAACCGGACTGGAACTGATTGAGCGTCATCGGATTACACGATGTAAGGGTGGGATGATGGTCGATGTCGTGATGGAGGCCACTGCCACGGACGACCGGTGATCACGCGCAGTCCTACGTCGTGTTCCGGCTGGGTGGAGAAGGCTATGCACTCGAAGTGATGCGCGTCCAGGAAGTCCTGGACATGCAATCATTGACCGAAGTGCCCGGTGGCCCGAAGTCGCTGTTGGGAGTGATCAACCTTCGAGGTCACGTCGTGCCGGTCTATGATCTGCGACTGTCGTTTGGGCTCGGCAAAGACAAAAACCAGAACCGAGCTCCGTGCGTGCTGATCGTGGAGTCGACCGTGGGCAACGACCCCCAGATCACCGGACTCTTGGTGGACCGGGTTTCCGACGTCTTGGAGTTCTCGCCGGAAGAAGTGCAAGCCGCACCGCAGCTTGGACTTGGGAAAGCGACCCCATTCGTGCGCGGCTTGATCCGTCACCAAGACGCCTTTTTGCTCGTATTGGACGTAGATCGTATCTTCTCGACCCTCGGGTCGTTGAACGGTGAGGGAGCGTAACGTGGCGACATCGGGCATGCTGCCACCCCCGCCGGCGGAACCCGAGCCCTGGTCTGAGAAGGACTTCGCTCCGATCACGGCGTTCTTGCGCCATCAGATCGGAATCACGCTCGAAACCCATCGAACTGGGTTGTTGCAAGCACGCTTGCGCTCGCGTCTTCAGCTCAAAGGATTTAGCAGCTTCACCCAATTCCACGAGAAGGTGCTCAAGGTCGATCCGACCGGATGGGGTGCGCAGCTCCTGATCGATCTGAGCACGGTGAACCATACCTCCTTCTTCCGCGAACCGGCGCACTTCACGTTCATGGCCGAGCGGGTGTCGGCGTGGCTCAAGGAATCGCCGTCGATGACGATGCGGATCTGGTCGGCGGGATGCTCATCCGGCCAGGAACCGTACAGCATGGCGATGGTGCTGGCCGAGACATTCGCCAACCTGGCGTCCCAGAAGGTGGAGATCTATGCCAGCGACTTGTCGCTGGAGATGCTCAAGGTTGCCGCCGGCGCCATTTACACGACGCGAGACGTTCAAGGAGTCTCGCCGGCGCGGCTCCGCCGTTTCTTCCTTTTGGGGCGCGGGCCGCGCGAGGGTTCATTTCGAGTCGTCCCCGAAATTCGGGACCTCGTCAAATTCCGCCACATCGATCTCCGCAACCCGACCTGGGCGGTCCCCAACGATTTCCCGATCATTTTCTGTCGCAACGTGTCGATTTATTTCGCCGAAGACGAACGCATGACTCTCCTGCACCGCCTGGCGCAGCATCTGCGCCCGGGAGGCTGGTTGGCCATGGGCAACGGCGAGATCCTGCCCGAAGTACCCACCGTCGCTGCGCAAGCATTCCCCGTCGTTATTTCAGAAGGAGGGGTGACCAGCCATGGCTCGGCGCGAAGTTCCCACGCCGGTGCAACCGCTGCCGGACCCCGACCCGATCGAGGTCCTGATCGTCGACGACAGCGCCGTCGTGCGACAGCGGCTCAAGACGATCATCGAGTCCGACCCACGGTTTCGGGTGGTGCTGGCCGCCGATCCGTATGAGGCGGTGGAAATGCTGAAGAAGTCCGTCCCCGGCGTGATCGTCCTCGACGTCGAGATGCCGAGGATGGATGGCCTTACCTTCCTGCGCAAGCTGATGCGTCAACATCCGATGCCCGTGGTGCTCTGCACGGCGCAGGCGGAGCGGGCGGTGACGGCGCTCGAGATGGGCGCGATCGAGGTGATCGCCAAGCCGGACTGGAACGACGCGAACCGGTTGTCCGACTGGTCGCAAGGCCTTCTCGAAAGCATTCGCAACGCCGCGCGAGCCGGACGCTTGCCGTTTGGCGAAGATCGTCCCGCGGTCGGCGACCGATGCGCGGCACAAGGCCGACGTGATCTTGCCCAAGCTGCCGTATTCACCGCGCGCCGGTGCCAGCGATCGGATCATCGCCGTGGGAGTGAGCACCGGCGGTGTTCAGGCGCTTCAGCAGTTGCTGGCGGGTTTCCCGGTCGATTCGCCGGGAATTGTGATCGTCCAGCACATGCCGGCGGATTTCACCGCGGCCTTCGCCCAGCGGCTCAACAACGACCCCAGGATCCCGATCGAAGTGGGTGAGGCGCGGCAACACGAACCGATCCGGTCCGGCCGCGCGCTCATCATCCCGGGGGACAGTGCACGGCATCATCCGCCGCTCCGGCGCGGGCTATCGTGTCGAGCTGGTCGACGGCCCCCCTGTTTGCCGGCACCGTCCCAGCGTCGAGGTCCTGTTTCGCTCGGCCGCCCAGGCGGCCGGTCCGTTCGCGGCCGGCGTGATCATGACCGGGATGGGCGATGACGGCGCCGGCGGCCTGCTCGAGATGCGCGAGGCCGGCGCGCTCACGATCGCACAGAATGAGGCGACCTGCATCGTCTTCGGAATGCCCCGAGAGGCCATCCGCCGCGGCGCGGCCAAGTTCGTCACGCCCCTCGATTCGATCGCTCCCACCATCATGGCCTGGGTCGCCAGCGCCGACTCGGGAACATGGCATTAAGACCAGAGGAAAGCCGGCGATTCCGCGCCCGATGATGGCTCAAGCGCGGATCGCCGACCTTCGTCACTTCGTCGTTCGGCCGTTTCATTCTCCTCAATACGAATCCGAGCTGATCACCTCGCCACCATTGATCGTACCGAGCGCGACCCAGGTCTGGGGGCTGATCGAGCTCTTGATGAAGTGGACCGAGCCGTCTCCAAAAAGCGTATTGACCCCGCCCGGATGCCGGCTTCGCGACGCCGACGTACTCGAGCCCTTCGCTTCCTTGGGTCCAACACGCCAACATCTGGACGGGCTGGCTGTCGCAGAGTGAGTACGGACCCGCGGGGCTCTGGCCCGGCTGATAGTTCGCCGCTGCCGCCGAAACCAGTCGACGTTGTCGAAGTTGCTGCCGGCCAGCCCGGCCTGCAATATGTCTAACATCCCGTTGGGAGTGAATCGTGTCTTGAAGGAACCCGCGCCGGCATTATCGACCCAGATCGTCCCGCGGACGTCGTCGCTCGCCCCCTGGAGGATCTCCGACACGAATGTCGTATTGCTCAATCCGTCCGTGACCGAGGCGATCCTGACCAACTGGGCGCCCGTCCCGGCCTGGTTGCGGCCGAACGCGAGACTGGCGATACAAGTTCGGATAAGCTCCAGTGATTCCGCTGGTGCACCACTGACCATAATCCGTATTGCCCCAATTGACGCCGTAATTTCCCTTGGTCAGCGAGTAAGGCAAGGCAGGGACCTGGCCTCCGCTCGCCGCCGACACGGCTGACAACGCGAGTACGTTGCTGTTATCGCTCGGGCACTGAAACGAGGCGATCTTGGTCGTAAAGACCGTGCTGTTGATGACGAAGCCCTGCAGGCCAGGTCCCTCCATGCCGATCGAGGCGTTGAAGGCGTTGTAGAGCGGCCCTTGCTCGATGTACGGCAGCATCAGGACGAACCAAGGCGTGTTCTGGCAGTTGTCGCCGAAGCCTGGACTCGTGCAGACGAGTCCAGGCATTCCACTAGTCTGAGGAGCAGCCGAATTGAACACCGTGCCGATGGGCAAGGAATTGTTGGAAGACTCATAATTGGCGATCCCCAGGCCCAACTGTTTGAGATTGTTGGTGCACTGGATCCGCCGCGCCGCCTCTCGGGCGGATTGCACGGCTGGCAAGAGCAAGGCGATCAGGACCGCGATGATCGCGATCACGACCAGAAGCTCAATCAACGTAAAACCACGACGTCGTTGTAGCATGGCTCCCCACCTCCCCGGATTGTTTTTCTGAGATTATCGCTTCAGATTGGGCGGCGCACTCGCCCATGAAAGAGAAAGGCGGCCACGATCAGTCAAACTCCGATCGACCGAACGTAGCCTCAATCACACTAACATGCCTGACATCGCCTTGCGAGAGGTGAGTTGGAAATATTCCACCGATCCAAGCCAACACAAAGAAGATGATCTTACCGGCGGCCGGTTTCAAGGGGGCGCCGACGAATGAGCCTCTCAAATCGATGCTCCGCTCCGAGCCAGTGGCCACCGAGCAACTCCACACACTGATTGACAAGGCAAAAAAGGGATGTGCTCTCAAGTTCACTTTTGTTCTTGCTTGACGATCTGCAGCGCACTCTGAACCGAATCTTCCAGGACCGACCACGCGAGTCCCTTGTCCTCTTGGCGGGAGGCGAGGTCGCGGAGGTTGAAGGTCTGCTGCGCCTGCTCGTCGGGTCCGACGATCACTCCCAGCTTGTGGCCGCGGGTTGAGCCGTAGCCCATCTGCTTGCCGATCGCGATCGGGTCGGGATACACCTCGGCGCCGATGCCGGCGGCCCGAAGCCGCGCGGCCAGCTTGAACGGGATGGCAGGGTCGGTGCCGGGGAAGTTCGCCACCAGCACCGGGACGGTCGTTCCCGCCGACTTGAGCCAGCCGGCCTCGTCCATGAGCGCGAGCAACCGGTCCAGGCCGATCGAAGCACCCACGCCCGGGAGTCGTCGCGACGTGAACAAGCTGGCCAGGTTGTCGTATCGGCCCCCCGAGGCAATGCTGCCGAACTTCTCCCAGCCGTTGACCGTGGTCTCGAAAACGATCCCCGTGTAGTAATCGAGGCCACGCGCCAGGCCCAGGTCCAGCGCGATCCGCTTCTGGGGCACACCGGCCGCGTCCAGCAGGGCGAGGACCGTGCGAAGGTTGCCGATGCCCAGACCGACGCTGGGATTGGAGCCCAGCATCGCCTCGGCCTTTCCAAGACCTCGACCCCGCCACGGCCCCCCTCGGCGAAGTCGAGGACCTGCCGCGCCTGGTCGGCGGTCAAGCCAGGACCAGTCGTGTCGCCGCCTCTTTGAAGCTCCTCGATGACCCCGTCACGACCGATCTTGGCCAGCTTGTCGAGTGCCCTGAGCACTGGCCCGCTCCGGCCGCTGAGACCCTGGGAATCGAGGAATCCGTCGAGGATCTTGCGGTTGTTGAGCGTGATCGTGAACTCGGGCACGCCAGCCGAGGCGAGTGCGGCGTGGATGACCTGGGCAATCTCGGCATCGGCGATCGCACTCTCCGTGCCGATGGTGTCGAAGTCGCACTGAACAAACTCGCGAAACCGGCCCTTGGCCGGCCGCTCGCCCCGAAACACCGAGCCGATGGCGTAACGCTTGAAGGGCACGCCCAGCTCGTCGATGTGCTTGGCGACAAACCGGGCCAGTGGTACCGTCAAGTCGAACCGCAAGGCCAGTTCACCGGGCGTCCCTCCCTTGTTGGTGACCTCGAAGATCTGTCGGAGCACTTCGTCCGAGCCGGCCCCCTTTCCTGTCAGCACTTCCATCCGCTCGATATGCGGCGTGTCGATCGGCACGAAGCCGAAGCCGGCGAATGTCTGGCGGAAGTGCGCGAGCATACGCTCGCGGGGAATCATCACCGTGGGAGCAAGGTCTCTCAAGCCGCTGGCCACGCGGGGATCGATCATGGAATGCTGGCTTTCCCTCGAGAAACAGAAGACTTGCAGGCCGTCGGAGCGACTCGCTTGCGTCAGTGCATGAATCGACGGCCGACGATCATAGGGCGGCCTTGGAGGTCTCCCGGCCGGGAGGCGTATCGTCCGCCGTTGGCCTGGGCGATCCGCTCGAGATGGTCGCCAGCCAGGCCGCCCGCGAGGTCGACGCAATGGATCGGGATCTTGCGCGTGTTGAGCTTGGTGACCATGTCGACGGTCCCCTCGGGAAAGAGGCCGTCGGAGAGCAGGAACACGGCGTCAGGCCGCATCGCCAGGGCCTGTTTCAATGCCGGCCGGGGGTCGGTCCCGCCATCAGGCTCGATCAGTCGGAGCCAGTAGAGCAACTGGTTCTTCGCTTGCGGGTCGGCCGGCCGGGACCTGGGACCGCCCGGCATGGGGATCGAGTCTTCATTGTAAAAGATCACCTCGAAACGCTGTGGCGTCTGGAGCGCGAAGACGCTGCGCCGCAGCTCGATTGTGGCGCGAGCGAGCCGATCGTCGTCGATCATGCTCCCCGAGCAATCCACAACGTAGACGAAGAGCTGGCCCCGAGCGCGGATGCCAAAAAAAGACGCCTGTCGCCAGGGTGGTATTTCGTTCCAGTCCGTGCGTGCCGTTCCATCGGTGCCGAGCGCCGGGTGAGTCGCGATCGGCCGGCGCCTCGCCGGGGAGTGCCAGGAACGGGCTCCGCGGCTTTTGCATCTCGGCCTGCGAGCGGACGCGAACGCCTGTATCGCCCAAAGTCGAGGGACGCGGCGGCGCCGGCATGCCGAGGCCGCCTTCTTTTTGCCTACCGTCGCGACCGGCTTTTTCTCGGACGCCGTCGCGGCCGCTTTCTTCACCGCGGCAGGCGGGGACGCTGGAACCTTGGCCTCAGACCTGGTTTGGGCTGGAGGATGGTCGTCGGATCGAACCTGGGACGATTGGTCCTGGCCGACAATCAGACTCAATAGAGCCAGAACAGAGGCCCACGCCACGGCGATGACTCCCTCGCGATCGTTTACGTCGAACCAATCGGGCCAGCGGGTGCCTGGTCGAGACGGCCCCTCACCGTGAGTGAGTGTACCACAATCCGTGTTGCCGTAAACGGTCCGACTCAGAGACCGGATGCGACCAGACGGGAAGTTCACCCAAGCGATGCACGATCCGGCCGAATATTGCTGGTTGGTTCGTATTCTTGTACGATCCGAACGGAGGGATCACCCAGATGGTTGAGTCGCGTGCAACGATCATGGAGCGGTTTCGCAAGAAGATCGCGGCTGGGTCTGCCGATCGTCGGTGGCGGCGCTGGCACGGGGATCAGCGCCAAGTGCGAGGAGGCTGGCGGAATCGATTTGATCGTCATCTACAATTCGGGCCGGTTCCGGATGGCCGGGCGTGGCTCCATGGCCGGGATGATGCCCTACGGCAATGCCAACGCGATCGTCCGGGAGATGGCTCATGAGGTCCTGACCGCGGTAAGCCGCACTCCCGTGCTTGCCGGCGTGTGCGCGACCGATCCGTTCATGATCCGCGACCGGTTCCTGAGAGAGCTCAAGGACATGGGGTTCGCCGGCATCCAGAACTTTCCAACGGTCGGCCTGATCGACGGCGTCTTTCGCGCAAATCTCGAAGAGACGGGCATGGGCTTCTCGCACGAAATCGACTGCATCGCGGCCGCCCACGAGCTCGACCTCTTGACCACGCCATACGCTTTCAACGCGACCAAGCTCGGCTATTGACCGAAGCGGGCGCCGACATCGTCGTGGCTCACATGGGACTCACCACCAGGGGGACAATCGGCGCCAAGACGGCCAAGACGCTCGGCGATTGCGTTCGGGAGGTCACGGACATCGCGGAGGCCGCGAAAGCCGTCCGTGCCGACGTGCTCGTCCTCTGCCACGGCGGACCGATCGCCATGCCGGACGACGCCCAATTCATTCTCGACCGCGTGCCGGCCGTCGACGGCTTCTACGGCGCCAGCTCGATGGAGCGACTCCCCACCGAGCTGGCCATCGCCCAGCAAGTCCGCGACTTCATGGGCCTCGAAGCCGCGTCCGAGCAAACCCTGAGGACGCGAGCATGCAAGACCGTCGCCCGCTTTCAGCCCCCTGCCGCTTCCTTCGGCCGCTTGCCTCTCATGTGATGAGGGACTTTCAAGACCGTGTTCATCCAATAGTTGTGCAAGGTCCCGACCAGATCGCGATAGCTCGGATATTCGGCCGGCTTGGGGATGTACGAGTTGGCTCCGGCCGCGTAAGTCTGCAAAATGTCCTCCTCGCGATGGGAAGTCGTGAGGATCACGACCGGGATCATTCGGAGGTAGGGGTCGCCCTTGATCTGCGTGAGGACCTGGCAGCCGTCGATCCCTGGCAAATTCAAGTCGAGCAGGATCAGGTCGGGCTCGTCGTCGGTCTGGCTGGCGTCGTCGCGCAGGCCGAACAAGTAAGCCAAGGCGTCACGTCCATTGGCAATGACCGTCAACCGATGCGAGACGTTTGCTTCCCGCAGCGCTCGCTCGATGATCTTGGCGTCGGCGCGACTGTCTTCGATCAACAGGATCCGAAATTCAGAGAGTGTGGCGTTCATCCGCGGAGACCCGAAGTAGTGTCGTTTTCGGAATGGAATGAATGGCGTCGCCGATTCAGATCAGTGGGTGAGTGGATCACTACGATTGAGACGATCCGCGTCGTAGCTGGATGTAAAACGTCGCGCCTTCCCCAGGCGCGCTCTCGACCCAAATTCGACCACCATGTGCCTGGACGATCTTGCCGCAGATCGCCAGACCGACTCCTGTTCCCTCGTACTCGTCCTGGGTGTGCAGCCGTCGAAACAGCTGGAAGATCGTTCCGTGAAACTGGGGCTCGATCCCGATCCCGTTGTCCTTGACATAGATGATGGCATCATCGCCAAGGATTGCCGTCGTGCTCTCCGCCCGGCAAACCAGCGCCGGCGGAAGTCGACCGCACCAATCTCGACCCACGGGTTTCGGACTCTCGTTGTATTTTATCCCGTTGCCGATCAAATTTACCAGTAGTTGCCCAATTCGATCTCGGTCGCCCCAGAGACGCGGCAATGGACCGACGATGCGCAACTCGCCGCTCTTGGCTCGGAACCGCTCTCCCAGGTCCGTCTTGACAACCGCGACCAGCTCTTCCAGATCCAACCTCGGCAAACTCGCCGATCACTTTGCCGGCTCTTGACAGGTTCAAGAGCCCAAGAATCATGGCCCTCATCCTTCGAGAGGCGTCGACGAGGTAACGCACGTACTCCTGTCCCGCGTCATCGAGCCGGTCACCGTAGTCCTTCAAAAGGAAATCTGAAAATGCGATCAGCGTGCGCAAGGGTTCTTGAAGATCGTGGGAGACGACGTAGACGAACTCGTCGAGCTCGCGATTCCTCTGCGAGAGCTCGTCGTTGGCCCAAGCCAGATGTTGGTTCTTCTCTTGCAGTTCGGCTTCCAGGCGGCGCTTGGTCGTGACATCCTGTGCCACGCATCGCGCATGGATCGGTTAAATCCTTGGGACTCTGAACGACCGTACCGACGACCCAGACGTCGATGATCTCGCCGTTAGATTTAACCCATCGGCTCTCATTCTGTGCCGACCCGTGTCGGAGGAACTCCTGGAATCGAACCTGGAACCTGCGCCAGAGCGACTCCGGAAGCAGGTTGTGATAAGGGAGGCCAACGATCTGGTCACGCGACCGATTGCAAGGTCGACAACATGGTCTGATTACACTCGATCACCTTCCCCTCGATATCGACGCTGAAGTACATGGCCGGGGCATTTTCATAGAGGTCGCTATAACGATCCTTCAGGTCCTCGAGCTCGCGGTTGATTCGCCGCAATTGCTCGTTAACCTGGGTCAGCTCGACCGATCGAAGTCGTACTTCACGCTCCGCTCGAACCTTCTCGGTGACGTCGCTGAGATGGCAACGCAGATGTGAGACCTTCTGGTTGGTGCCATAGCGAGCCCCGACGTTGACCTCGATGACTCGGGTTTTGCCAAGTGCGGTCCGGACCCGAACCACCAACCCCAGGGCTTCACCACGGACCAGGGCTTGACCGAGGGTCTCCTCGGCTTGTTGCCGGTCATCGGGATGGACGATCTCGAGAAACGATTTCTGCTCTCAATTCGCTGATCGTCCAGCCGAGAAAGAGCTGTTCGGCGGGACTCGACTCGATCCAGTGGAACCCAACCGGATCGAGTCGATTGACCATGTCGATGGTCGAGTACTCGCCCGAAACGTTCGGGTCGAAATGTTGACCGAGGTCCAGCGAAGGTGCGTCGAACAGTCCACTATGAGTCAGCGACACGCTGGTTCGAGGATGGCGTTGGCGGTTCCGTCACCGCTCGGCGAGGAAGGTGGGAAAACGGGTGGGCTGGCCGCCAGGCGCCGCCGAACGAGCTTGGTGAGCCCCTCGATCTCGATGGTCAGCTCCGCGAGGTCGGGCGAGGAAGCAGCGAACGGACCGAGCTCACGACGACGCCTCGAGACGTGTACCAGGCGTCGTCAGGTTCTGGATCGGATTACGCCAGCGTGCGCGTTCGGCCCACGCCACGATACCGAACGTGAGCGCCGCCGCTCCAAACCCCGAGATCGCCACGACGAAGCGATCCTCTTGCCGGTAGTTTCCGGACAGCCAGGGCGACAACGGCCAACCATGCCAAGACGATCAGAAACGCTGACGTCCAGCGACTCGGCCGTGCGATGCGGTTCCGGCGAGAGATCGTCTCGGGCATTGATCTGGCTCTTTCGAAATCGAAGTCCTGCCCGGGCGATGCAGGCCGGCCATCCGGGACCGACCCGGAGCCGCTCGATCGCCCCAATATCAAGGTTTATGCGTACCGCTCCAGCTTCTCCGGGCAGATCCCCGGAGCTTGACCGAGGTTCCGATTCGCGTCCTCGGGAAGCCAGATCGTGAACGTGGCACCCCCTGCCGGATTATTTTGCACCGAGAGCCGTCCGGCTTGTTCCTTGAGGATCTCGGCGGCAAGGTACAACCCATACCCGGTCCCGTTCTCCTTGGTTGTGAAGAACGGATCGAACAGGCGATCGATGTACTCCTCGGGTACTCCCGGGCCCATCGTCCACAACCTCGACCAGAACCCACCGCCGTCCCTGGTCTTCGGACGTGCCAGTCCGCACGAGGATCCGTCCTCCTCGATTCGAGCTCGATACCGCTTGCTGCGCGTTACTCATCAGATTGAAAAAGACCTGCATCAGGCGGCCGGCGTCGACGCGGACGCGAGGTGTCGATCGCGTCGCATTCCAGCTCGATCTCGATCTTGCGATCCGACGGCGACAGTCCCTTGACGAACAAGTCGGCGGACTCTCGTAAGAGCGGCCGCAATGTCCATGACCTGGACGTCCGAAGAGCGATTCCGAACCGCCGCCATCAGATGGTCGAGCCTGAGCTGAAGCAGATGGGAATTCCGGAGGATCGCCTCGACCCATTGAGAATCTTCGCCGCCGAGCGACTCGCTCATCCGCAACAACTCGGCGCTGCCGCGGATCACGGACAGGGGCCCTCGAATCTCGTGCATGATTCCGGCCACCAGCCGGCCAATCTGCACAAGCTGTTGATTGAGCATGGCCAGGCCGGACATCTGGCGGAACTCGATCAATCGACGCACCCGCCCGAGCACGATCGTACTGGCGGAGTCCTTGGCGACGTAATCGTCAGCCCCGGCTTCCAGTCCCGCGAGCACGTCGGAATCGTCATGCCGCACAGTCAACATCAAGACCGGAACACTCGCGATCTCGCGATCCGCTCGAATGGCACGGCAGACCTCGAAGCCATTCAAATCGGGCAGGTTCACGTCGAGAATGATCACGTGCGGCCGAACCTCCCGCGCTTTCTGAAGCGCTTCGCAACCCTTGGAAACCTCGTAAACCTTATAGCCAGCACGGCTTAAAATCGTACGGAGCAGGATACGATCCGCCGCGCTATCATCGACGATCAAGACGGCACCCATCGGCTTTCGCTCCGCGGCTGGCGTTCCTTGGTCTCGGGACTTCGGCACGATTTCAAGGGCCGATCTGATTTCATGGATTCATTGATGATGACTACCTGGCCGAAGGAAACGTCCCACGACAGATGGGAGATTCGCCGACGGTCGACTCAACGGTATAATACGGGTGAAGGCCATACTCGCGACAGACCTCGTGGTTTTGTCGCTGGTGAACGGGGGTAAACGGATACCCTCAGGACGAAGGCCGGGTCTAAAGTTCAAACCCCTGACTGGCAAGACTTTTCAAAGTGATGACCCTATCGACCACCGTTCCCGGAACGACCGAGCGTTTCCTCGCTGGGATTCGAACCGTACCGGGAGATGGACAATGCCGAGTTGGAGAGGCGGATCCTCGCCGTCAAGCGGACAAATGGGCGAGTCGCTGCTGATTCTGGGACACCATTATCAGCAGGACGAGGTGATCCGGTTCGCCGATCTCCGAGGGGACAGTTACAAGCTCAGCCAGCTCGCCGCTCAGAGTCGAGCGTGTCGCGCGATCGTCTTCTGCGGCGTTCACTTCATGGCGGAAACCGCCGACGTGCTGGCCCGTGACGAGGTCGATGTTTATCTCCCGGACCTGGCCGCCGGATGCAGCATGGCCGACATGGCCGACCTCGAATCGGTCGAGGCCGCCTGGGAAGATCTCGGCGAGATCATCGACACCAACGATTTGATGCCGGTGACCTACATCAACTCGGCGGCCGACCTCAAGGCTTTCTGTGGACGGCACGGCGGCATTGTCTGCACCAGCTCCAACGCCCGCGCCGTCCTGGACTGGTCGTTCGCCAGGCGCAGCCGCGTGCTCTTCTTCCCCGACCAGCACCTCGGTCGGAACACGGCCCGCGCCATGGGTATCCCGCTTAGCCAGATGGTCCTCTGGGACCCTCGCGAACCGTCGGGAGGAAACCAACCGCAACCGATCCAAGCAGAGTCGGGTGCTGTTGTGGAAAGGCCACTGTTCGGTCCACCAGATGTTCAAGCCGGCCCACGTCGACCAATTCCGGCGCCGGTTCCCCGACGGTAAGATTCTGGTCCATCCAGAATGCATGATGCAGGTGGTCGATGCCGCCGATCTCGTCGGCTCGACCGAGTCGATTATCAAGACCATCTCCCAATCCGCCGCCGGCTCGATCTGGGGCGTCGGCACGGAACTGCACTTGGTCAACCGCCTGGCCCAGGAAAATCCCGATAAATCGATTCACTTCCTTTCGCCCATGGTCTGCATGTGCGCGACCATGTTCCGGATCGACATGCCCCACCTGGCCTGGTGCCTGGAGAACCTGGCTCGAGGAACTCCGGTCAACCCGATCAAGGTCCCATCGGAAACCGCAGACTGGGCACGCGTCGCTCTCGAGCGGATGCTCACCGTCACGTGACCGACCGGAGATTTCATTACTAAGCAGAGAATACGGCTCAACCACCGAGAGAACGGAGAGCGCGGAAGGAATCGCTTGGCCATGGATGCAACACGGATTGAACACTGATTAGGCGATTATTGTAAAATTGAGTTCACTTGTCCGTGTACTCCGTACCTTCCGCGGCTAAGAATATTTCCCGGTTCGTTTGAAGCAGTGCGTGTCAACGTCAGGACGATGAAAATCCAGCGAGTCAATAATCATGCCCGTGATGTCGCAGACGAAACGCAGGACTCCGCAGTCCGAGATCGATTTGATCGTTCATGGCAGCCACTGGAACCCGTTCGCGGTCTTGGGGCATACATGAGCTCGCGTCGAATGCGGCGGGGTTGAAGACCTGGGTGGTCCGGGCGTTTCTTCCGGAGGCCCAGCACGCCTGGGTCGTCGACCTTGCCCGAAGTGAGCCGGGAGAATTGGTCCCGATGGAGCGAATCCATCCGGATGGTTTTTTCGAAGCCGAGTTCGCCGGCCGAAGCAGCCCCTTCTCCTATCGGCTCCGGGTGGAGAACCACGAAGGTCATGCGTGGGACTTTGTCGATCCTTACGCCTTCGGGACCCCTGCTCTCCGACTTCGATCTTCATCTACTGGCCGAGGGGACACACTATCGCAACTACGAACGCCTGGGCGCCCACATCCGGACGCACAACGGTTTTCGAGGCGTCCACTTCGCCGTCTGGGCACCAAACGCCGAGCGAGTCAGCGTGATCGGCAACTTCAATCATTGGGACGGCCGGCGCCACCCCATGGGCAATCGCGGCGCGACCGGGGTCTGGGAGCTCTTCATCCCCGATCTCAGTCAGGGCGAAGTCTACAAGTACGAGGTCAAGAGCCGCCAAGACGGGTATCTCATTCAGAAGTCTGACCCCTACGGCTTCGCCGCGGAGTTGCGGCCCAAGACGGCCTCGGTCGTGTGGGACGTCACTGATTTTTCGTGGCACGACCGGGCGTGGATCGCCTCGCGCGCCCAACGCCAGGCTCTCGACAAGCCGATCGCCGTCTACGAGGTTCACCTGGGTTCGTGGAAACGCACCGGCAACGACGGGAGTCCGTTTCTCAATTACCGAGAGCTGGCCGACCAGCTTGTCGCGCACCTCGACCACACTCACTTCACGCACGTCGAGCTGCTGCCGATCACGGAATATCCGTTCGACGGGAGCTGGGGCTACCAACCGGTCGGTTACTTCGCTCCCAGCTCGCGCTTCGGCACGCCCGACGACTTCGCCTACTTCGTCGATACCATTGCACCAGCATGGATACGGTGTCATCCTCGACTGGGTGCCCGCTCACTTCCCCAACGATGCCCACGGCCTGGGCTATTTCGACGGGACGCATCTCTACGAGCATGCCGACCCGAGGCTAGGAGAACATCGCGATTGGGGCACCAAGATCTTCAACTACGGCCGCCCCGAGGTCGGCAACTTCCTGTTGGGGAATGCGCTTTTCTGGCTCGATCGTTACCACATCGACGGACTGAGAGTCGACGCCGTGGCCTCGATGATCTATCTCGACTACTCGCGCAAACCCGGTGAGTGGATCCCCAACATTTACGGCGGCAACGAAAACCTCGAAGCGATCGATTTCCTCAAACGGCTCAATGAACTCTGCCATCGCGAACACCCGGGCATTCTGACGATCGCCGAGGAATCGACGAGCTGGTCGGGTGTGTCGCGGCCGACTTACCTGGGAGGCCTGGGGTTCAGCCTCAAGTGGAACATGGGCTGGATGAACGACACCTTGCGCTACTTCTCGAAGGACCCGGTCCATCGCAAATACGAGCACGGCTCGTTGACATTCAGCATGATTTATGCGTTCAGTGAAAACTTTGTTCTGCCCCTCTCTCACGACGAGGTCGTGCACGGCAAGGGGTCTCTGCTCGACAAGATGCCGGGCGACCTCTGGCAACGATTTGCCAACCTGAGGCTGCTTTACGGATACATGTTCGCTCATCCGGGCAAAAAGCTGCTCTTCATGGGAAGCGAGATCGCGCAATGGCGCGAGTGGAGTCATGATGAAAGCCTCGACTGGCATCTTGCTCCAGTGGCGGGACCACCAGGGAATCCTCCAGCTCGTCTGCGACCTCAACGCCCTTTACCAGTCGCAGCCTGCCCTCCACCAGGTTGACTTCGAATGGCAAGGATACGAGTGGCTTGAGCTGCACGACTGGGAGAACAGTGTGATTGCGTTTCTGCGAAGGGCCAAGAACCCCGATGACTCAATCGTCGTGGTGTGCAACTTCACGCCCGTGGTCCGCGAGCATTACCGGATCGGCGTCCCATCCGGCGGGATTCTACCGAGAGATCCTCAACACCGACTCCGAGATCTACGGCGGGTCGAACGCCGGCAACTCCGGGGGGCTTGGGGCGTGCCTGAGCCTTACGCTGGCCGACCCTTCCAGCTCTCCCTCCGGCTGCCACCACTAGGCGTGTTGTATCTCAAAACACCGGTTGCCTCGTGATCCGATGAGGCCATGCGTTCGCGAACCGAGAAAACCAACAGTCTCCGGTGTCCGGCCGACCGGGCCCGAACGTCTCAGCTTCCGTGCCCAGGCGGACCGGCGTATAATTCGAGCGTCGCCCTGATCTCGAGCGAAAGGAGCCAAACAATGGATATGCTCGATGAGGAAGCCGACGAGAACACCGTTAAGGAAGCCGGCGTGCACGATCAACCCGGGCGTCTCTCCTCGTCGTCCAGTGCCTTGCAACGACCCCATAACGGGTCGCGTCGTCCCGATCACGCCCGAGGAACAGGCTCGGAATGCCAAGGCGATTGCCGACCTGGTCGATCGGATGCTAGCGATGCCTGATGAAGACCCGCCGGGGGCATGGGAGGAAGCCATGCGCGACCTCGATGCACATCGCCCTCACCGCAAACTTTTCGAGGGTCTCTATTAATCATGGCGCGGCTGATACTGCTGGACAGCGGACCGCTCGGCTTGATCGTCCGTGCTCCCAGCAAGCCGCAGGTCGTGCGTTGTCTCAACTGGCTCAAGGCTATCTCAGCGACTGGCGCGGCCATTTGCATACCCGAAATCGCCCATTATGAGGTCCGCCGCGAATTGATCCGAATTCGCGCGGTTGGGAGCCTGCGACGCCTGGAATATTGTCTGGACCCCAATGGCGGCTTGAAATACCTGACCCTGACGACCGACGCGATCATCAAGGCCGCCGAGTTCTGGGCTTTCCTCCGACAGAGGGGTATCCCTACAGCATCCCCAGATGCTCTCGACGCCGATGCCATCCTTGCCGGACAAGCGGCGCTCGCCGGCCAGCCAGGGGATACCGTCACCATCGCGACGACGAACCTGGCGCATTTGAGCCGGTTCCCGGGAATCGACGCCCAGAGTTGGGATCAGATCCGGTAGGCATCATGCGCGGCACCGGAGGCCGTTGGTTTTCGTCCGTCTGGTATCGCAGGGGTACAGAGCAGAACACCTCAGCTCTGATCGAAGTCGTCCAGTCGCACGGCGGGCCGAGTTGGAGATTTCTGTTTCGATGAAGTGGAAGGGCTCGTTGTAGGGTTTCAAACGGGTCAAGAACCGATCGCCTGCGCCAACTCGTCGACCGTACCCCCCGTGGCGAAGAAGGCTCGGATCATCAGGTCGATGGCGACCCCTGGCGCCATCCCCTCCACCTTCGCGACCCGCGATTGGGACGATCCGATCTTCTCGGCGACCTCGGCCTGCGACAGTCCGGCCTCGGTCCGGCGCCGGCGGATCTCCCGGCCGAGCCTGACTCGAAGGTCCACGATCTGACGCTCGACCTCGGTCAGCTCGAGCCAGTCGGCCGCGTCGTCCACGACCGCGTAGCCCATCGCCTCCATCTTCGCCCGTTCTTCCGCGTCCATCCTCTCAACATCTCCCTTCATCTCATCGATCTATCGACCTTCGTACTTCTTGAGCCGGGCCTAGCACGCCTCAATGACCGTCCTGGGCGTGGCCCGGGTGGTCTTCGCGAAGACCTCCACGATCGGGATGCAGTCGGCGTCAATACGATAGATGATCCGCCACTTGTGTCCAGCGTCCCTGATCCGCAGCTCATGCACTCTGGGCCCGATCGACGGCATGGGCCGCGAGGCCGGCATCCCTAACGCCTCGCCTTCCTGGATCTCCCGGAGCCGCGTCCCCGCCTCCAAGCGGCCTTCCGACGTGAAGGGCGGGCTCTTGATCGAGCCTTGCAAGAAAACTGACGGCTACCGGGAAGGCCCCGTGCTCATAACCGACTTATGTCCGATCGGGCATCGATCGTCAAGACTTGATCGAACTCGTCCAGCCGCATGGCGGGCCGAGCCGGAGGTTTCTGCTTCGATGAAGGAGAAGGGCTCGGCGAGGCCGGCGTCGGCGTGCGGATGACCTGCGGAATCAACTCATCGATCGAGACGTCCCAGGTCACATGGCCGATCGCCACGACGGCGGTCTTCTTGCGAGGGTCGAGCTTGACAACCCGTCCGGGCCGGTCATATCCCAGCCGAGGGACGACCACCCGATCGCCGGGCTGTATCCTCGCGCGGGCATCGGCAATGGTATCCGCCTTTTGGGTTTCATTCTGCAACTCCGCGAGACGCTTTGCCAGGACTTCCCGAGTTCGTTCGGCTTCGGTCTGGGCCTGAATCGCCTGCTGCCTTGCCTCTTCGGCCTCCTTCCGCAGCTTCTGGAGCACCTCCCACTCCGGAATTCCCCCGCTCAGGCGGTCGGATCGGTACGACTCAGCCCGCGCAACCACATGCTCGGGCAGGTGCAGGTGCCGTGCGATCTTCAAGGCGTTGGATTGGCCGATATCGCCGATATGCAACCGAAACTTGGGCCGGAGGGTCTCGTCATCAAATTCGACGGCGGCGTTTTCGGCCCTAGGGTTTGAGAGTGCATAAGTCTTGAGATCACCAATGTGAGTCGTGACAATTGATTGGCAGCCGATACTGTCGAGCTCGTCGAGGATCGACCGGCCCAGGGCGGCCCCATCGGCGGGGTCGGTCCCGGCGCCCAGTTCATCGAGTAGGACCAACGAGCGAGACGTGGCTTTCCCAAGGATTTCCGAGATCCGCCGGACATGCGACGAAAATGTGGAGAGCGACTGCTCCAGGCTCTGTTCGTCGCCGATATCGGTCAAGACATCGTCATAGACTGGGAACTCGGAACCCTCGCCGGCCGGCACGTGCAACCCCGACTGCGCCATCATCGCCAGAAGACCAACCGTCTTGAGAGCGACCGTCTTCCCCCCTGTGTTCGGGCCGGTCACAACCAACGTCTGAAAACGAACCCCCAGATTCACGTCGATCGGAATCACGGTCCTGATCTCGACCGCGGCACGCACAGCCTCCCTGGGTTCGGATGCCGCGACAGGAACACTCTGCCCCAGATCGGTCTCCGAGCGAGCCGACTCCTCAGGAGGCGACTTAGAACGGCCGGATCACCACGAAAGAGGGCTTCGAGCAGGGGGTGCCGGGCAGCGCGGAGCACCAAACGCCCCTCCTGGTTGAGGTGCGGCGGGGACATTCGATAGTCGTTGCTGAGACGAGCCTGCGCGTGGACCAAATCGAGCTCGGCCAACGTTTCCAGCGTGCCCAACAGCGACTCCGCGACCATACCGACCTGCGCGCTCAGCCATCGTAGAATCCGCCGCACTTCCTTCGCCTCCCGTGCGCGGAGCAAAGATAGTTGAGCCGACTTTTCACTGATGACCATAGGCTCGATATAGACGGTCTCGTTGCTCGCGCTGGTCCGGAGGACTGAGCCTTGGATCTCACCCCGGTGTTCCTTGGAAACCGGCAAGACATAATGGTGCCCGACCATCGTGAAATTGGGGTAACGCAGATACCGCCGGATGTCGGGCGAACGGAGCATGTGACGAAGCGTCTCTTGAATTCGCTCCTCAACTTGTCCGATCTCGCGTCTGAGAACAGCGAGACGGCGGCTGGCGGTATCTAGCACGATGGCCCGGCTGTCGAGGCACCCTTCAATCGCGACGGCAAGTCCCGAGAATTCACCCACACCCTGCCGAAGCCCGCCGAGTCTCGGAAACTGGTCGCCGTTTCGGGCGATCCACTGATCGAGGTTGCCGATGGCGCGGAGCGTCTCGACCGTCTCGGCCAACTCTTCCGCCTCGAGGATGCCCCCGACCTGGGCGCGTCGCACAAGCTGGCGGATGTCATGCAATCCTCCGAACGGCGGTCGCAATCCCGCGCCGAGTGCTTCGACCATCTCCGTGGTCAGTGACTGCCGGTTGTGGATTTCGCCGGCATCGATAGACGGTTCGATTTGTCGTGCCGCCATTTTGCCCAGCGCGCACGCCGCGCGCGCGGCAACCAGCGCGCGAACCTTTTCAAAGTCCAGAAGCTCAAGCGAATGACTGTCCATATCCCCTCGAGACCCGCTGACGCCGCCCTGCCCCGCGACCGAAGCGGACATACTCGCCTCGGGCTCTCGCCCTTCACGACACGAGCCGAGCCTTCCCGGTTCGCAAAAAGCACTTCTCATTATCGCAGGGTCCGTGCCAATCCAGCCATGTCGAGTTGCGTCCGAATCGCGAATTGTCGGCTGCTCTGTAAGCACCAATCCCCTACTCGGTGCTCACAGAGTACCCCGCTATGAGAATCGGGAGGATAAGCCGCCGGACCACCGGAGTCGCGCCGATCGGACTGAGCCTATGATCAGATCACATCGGTATTTCTTCAATAGAAAAGCCTGTTTGCTTTAGAGCCACTAGCCTGACTGCGATCGGAATGAGTGCGAATAGGGCGAGGACGACCCAGAAAGGAAGTCGGAAGTAAACCCATGAGAAACCAAGCGCACCGCCGCCAGCTATGTATAATAACAGGAGGGCCACCCAAAAGAATGATTTGTCTCGAATGTACTTGCTCATCATATAGGACTTCAGAGTTACGCCGTTCTTGAGAAGCGTACATTCCAACTGTCCTTTCAGCAGGTCGATTGTTTTGAACCAAATCGCATAGTTATCGCCGTCTATGGAGAAAACATGCACGCTTTTCGTTCCGATACTCCTGTGCTCCGAAACGACGCCGTCATCAACGTCGACTCGCTCCAAGCCGGAGCAGCCCCCCCACGCTCTGATCGTTCTGCCCTCCAGCGGAAAAACAAACCAAATCCCTCTTGAGAGGCTGGCTACCGATGTGTCAGGCAAAGTTTCCATTGTTGGACCTTCGCGAAGGCGGGCAAGAAGCTTGGCGGACCGACTCGACCGGCCAGACAAGTTATCATAACACGGTGCAACTGAACCTGCTAGGTCGATATACAGGAAACCCCGCCCTGCACAACCCCTGCCTCGATGGGGTCACTGGAGGAATCGAGCTTTCTCTTCCGCCGAAGGAAGGCGGCACGTGTCCCGTTTTCCAAACCAGCGATACCGGTTTCGAGCAATCACGCGGTAAACCGGATTTCGAAGCCAGCGCGGGAAGAACCGCGCGAGGCTCAACAACCACCACGGACCTCCCAGGCGCCGGTAGACCTCGAGTGAGGCGTCCGACTGGTCGTGGATTCCCGATTCATCGACGTAGACCATCGACCACTCGCTGGGGTCACTCCGGCAGTGGAGGGAGCATTTTGCTGGAAAGCTCTCCGCCGAGAGGGGCAAACAAGAACTGTTGTCGGCGATCGACCTGGAGAATCATGTTGACAAAGCCGTTGCACATGACGCACACGTCATCGTAGAAGATGACCGGTTTTGTGACCCGCCGGCTGCCGACAGCACATCACTTCGCGGAACCTGTTGCATCTGTCGCGCCTGAATCGGACGATTATCCAAGATGGAGAACCGCTGACCTATTACTTGAGGAGATAGAACACGTCTGTCCGAAGTTTATTTGGATCATCATTCCAGTGGTCGTAGATTTCCCAGTTTGGACCCGCGATGGGGTGATTGTGATCTTTGCACCAAATTCGCAATGCGGAATGAGCTTCGGAAAGTTTGTCGTAAGGTCCGATATGCGCGACCGTGGCCACAGTCCCGCTTGGCGTGGCCGAGCAGACTACTCTCCCTGCTCCCGCGAAGGGCTCGGCGACCTTTACGCCTGCCTCGATCAGCATACCTTGCTCGGTGTCGAGCAGGCGCTTGTCGTTTTCGTCGTAATAGAGGAAGACGTTCAGCCCCTCATGCTTGACGTGAGGATTGGCTCTGAGAAACGTCCACACTTCGTCAAGAAGCACGAATAACTGGGCTAGGAAATTTTGAGCGTTGGCGTGGCTACGCACCGCCGCCAACGGCTGCGCGCCAACGTCGCATATCTTAACCTCGTATCCCACGGTTTCCAGCTCCGTGTTCTCCATTCGAACCGTTTTGTTCGCAACTGAACGAGTCATCGCTTCGGCCAGTCCATCACTTGGATGCGGCGCAATTCAGCCTCCACGTCCTCACCTTTATAGAATGAGAGCCATCCGGAGACGTGCTGCGTCTCGCCCGGTGCGCAGTCGGGGAACTGAGGGTCGCTGTGCATACAAGGACAGGACGCATTGGCCCACGGCCGGACGCATGGCTCCCAGGCAGTGATGATCCAACGATTTCCTTCCGGATTGCGACAGGCCACGAACGGTTTCCGGAATACTTTATTGTCGTTCGTGAGCTGGTTGAAACCGGCTACACCCTTGAGCATCGCGCAATTCTGAACCGCCAGCCCAGTGAGCGTCTGTTTCGTGCCGTTGGTGATCCAGAGATCCATCCGGACCGCGTTGGTGCCGGGCGTGATCGTGGCGCCAAACGTAACGCCGTCGGGCAACCTCCGGACCACCGAAAGAACACCTAAGGCTTGGCGCCTCCATTCCAGTCGCTCCAGCTCGATCCCCTGCGCGTCCCACTTGGTCGGGACGTGCGTGTGTGCCAGATAGAGGAGTTCTCGACGCCCGGCTTGTGCATGCCAGATCGCCTCCGGGACGTCGATCACGACGTAGCTACCATCGTCCCACGGGGTGAAGACGCTGACCTTCGTCTCCCTCCTGGGCCGGATCGCGCCGTCGAGGAAGCTGATTCTTGGGTGACGGCCCCCCGGATAAGGCAGAACGAACAGCCGATCAACGTCTGTTCGTTTCGGCCGATCTTTTCGATCGAGGCCCGATCGCGACAGAGCGGCCTTGGCCTCTTTCGTCGTCAGTCCCGTCGCGGCGCCGATCTCCTCCAGAGTATACCGATGGAAAACCGCCATGTTTTCGAGCCAGTCGCGCAATTCGTCCGCGTTGTTCGGTCGTCGAAAATCGTCCGGGGTTCTCGATGAGGCAATTAACTTCTTGCGGTCCTCGATCACGCCCGTGGGATCGCTCGGTACAATGGTCGGGTCGACAAATCTCGCCAGGTCCCGCATCGAGATCACGCGATAGTGATTTCGAGCCAGGAACGACATGAATTCCTCGAAGTTCTCGGGCGTGGTATTCACCCAAGGATGAGCCTTGTCGGGGACACCGTGAAACTGGAGCACGGCGATGCGGCCACGCTTGGCCTGTTCGACCGCGGCGATGAAATCCGCGAGCGTCCAGTTCGGCCGGGCGTCACCCGCCGATGGGATCAGGAGCGGATGATCCAGTCCCGGCTCATATGCGAAACCTCGCCCATTCGCATACGGATACTCGGGCGCACCGCCGCGGCGGGCAAAGAGGATTCCCTGCCCCTTGAGAACCGGCAGGGCGGCGGGGTCGAAACCGTTTCCCGCCCAGGCAAACGTTACCGGCGGCGGAATGTGTCGTTCGCGGCAACGGTCCGCGATTGCTCGAACCTGATCGGCGAGTTTGTCGACATTCTCCTTCTTGACTCCAAAGTGGTCACGCGTGTGGTTGCCGATCTCGAACCCGTCGGCATGTAACTGCGCGATTTCCTCCCAGGTCATGTAGTCCGTCTTGTTCGTGGGAAAGTCGAACCCCTCGGTCACGAAAAACGTGGCGACAAAACCGTATTTCTTCAGGATCGGCCGGACCACCGCGTACTGAGATTTGACCGAGTCGTCGAAGGTCAGCACGACCAGCTTGTCCGGGATCGGCTCGCGAGCGATCGCAGGTACGGGTAAGAGGAAAAACGCGAATGCCAGAATGATCGCGTGCGGGATCAACTCGCCGCGGCGAGCGTTGGTCATATTATTTCTCGTTTAATATGGTAATCCTGCTGTCCCTGGTATAAGAAAGATGGCCCCACTTCCGGCTCACAACATCTCCCACTCATCCCGGTTGATCCCGACTTGACGCAGGATTCTGGCCAAGAGTTCCATCCCGATATCAGCCTGATGCGGGTTCGGAACTCGGATGGTGATCTCGCCCCTGACCATGAAGTGGTGTTTGCCGCCAGAATAGGGCCCCTCAAATCCAAGCTGCTTGAGATGCCGGATCAGATCTTTCCTCTTGATTGGTCCGAAAGGAGGCATCAGGCAACCTCCATGACGTTGAGCTCAATCCCATCGATGGCTGGCAGGGAAAGGTTCCTGTGAACGCGCAAAAGAACCCATCCTTCGAGGGCCTCTCGCAACTGTTCCCGGCAATCCTCGAGAGCCACTGCGTTCGCGTAAACGCCAGTGCATTCCGGGATCGCCCCATAGTAACTGCCGTCGTCCGGAAGAATCTCATATTTTGCATGGCGGAGTCCCGCCTGAACGTATTCGAGGAGCATTGGCGATCGCCTTTTGTTCAGAAGTCCTTGAGAATCGGTTCCTGCCTCTCCTACGTTCGAACGGTCTTCGGCAGGCAACCTCTGGAACCCCAGCATACCCATCAGTAGAATCCAATCCAAGTATTGACGGGTACGATCGACCCGTGCCGACTTCCTTTACGCGACATCGAGAACTCACCCGACCAACCAACACGAAGGAGACGCCATGAGAACGTGCACCAGCCTGGGGCTTTCGCTCTTATTCACCTTGACCCTGGCCCATCCGGCCGGGGCCGCTGACAAGCTGTCGGTGCGAACGCTGGGCGCCCGTCTCGCGGCCAAGCCCACTGGCGCGGAAGCCGAGGCGCTCGCCCAGGAAGTCCGCGATTGGTTCGGCAAGGACAGGGCCGGTCGGTTGAACGTGGCCAACGGCGCGAGCCCGAAGGTTGAAGGGCTGGCGACCGCCTGGGCAATCGAAGCACCGGAAGCCAAAGACGCGGCGGTCACCACGAGCGACTTGAAGTCCTTGCCCTTGACCCGAATCGGCGGCACACCCCTCTTCGCTGGTACGTTTTCGCTAGCCCCCGGGTCAGCCGTCCGTTGGTCATACTTCATCGACGGCAAGAAGGAGGCGAATAAGGGCCAGCTCGAAGTCTACACCGACCAGCCCGAGCTGGCGGAAAAGCCCGGTGTGCCCAAGGGGAAGCTGACAAAACAGACCCCCTGGGAAAGCAAGATCTTCCCTCAGACCAAGCGCGACTGGTGGGTGTACGTGCCCGCGCAGTACAAGGACAACCAGCCCGCCTGCGTCATGGTCTTTCAGGATGGTGCCGGATACACCAGCTTCGTGCCCACCGTCTTCGACAACCTGATCGCCGAGGGGGAAATGCCCGTGACCGTCGCCGTGTTCATCAACCCTGGCACGGGTGCGGCTCGCAATGAGCGAAGTATCGAGTATGACACGTTGTCCGACCGCTACGCCCGGTTCCTGCTCGAAGAGATCCTGCCCGAGGTCGAGAAGACGGTGAAGCTCCGCCACGACCCAGAAAGCCGGGCCATCGCCGGGATCAGCAGCGGCGGCATCTGCGCCTGGACCGTCGCCTGGGAGCGCCCGAACGAGTTTCGCAAGGTCCTGTCGTGGGTCGGCAGCTTCACCAACATCGCCAGCGGCGAGACCCGGCGAGAAGGGGGCCACAACTACGAAGCCTTGATCCGCAAGACGCGCCAAAAAGCCGATCCGCATCTTCCTCCAAGATGGCGCCAACGACCTCGACAACGCCAACGGCAACTGGCCTCTGGCCAATCAGCAGATGGCCAAGGCACTGGAGTTTTCCAAGTACGACTATCAATTCGTCTTCGGCCAAGGCTTCCACAGCAACAGACATGGCCGATCCATCTTGCCCGAGTCGCTCCGCTGGCTCTGGCGCGATTACAAGCCGGGTGACGAGGCGAAGAGCGGCAAGTGACGAATGCACGGGCGCGATTGTCGGTTCGACTCGTGAACGGCAATTCGTCAACCTGGATTGGGATTTTCCACGCGAATTCTTTCCGTTTCTGAAGACAACGTCGAAGGATTTCGCCGGCTCCGGGCAATACTCTAACGGAGGAAACGATGCCACCGGGGCTTTCGGACGATGGACAACGAACTCCGTTTGTTGCGGGCAATGGCCCGACACGACCAGTCGGCGTGGGCGGTCATGTACGATCGCCACGTCGGCGACGTGTTTGGGGTGATCTATCACCTGCTCGGCGCGGACCGAGGTATTGCCGAAGACGTCTGCCAGGACGTTTGGTTGCTGGCCATTGAACGGTTTGACCGGTTCGACCCCAGTCGAGGCGAGTTTCGGAACTGGCTGTTGGGGATTGGCGCCATCGCGTGTGCCGCCATTTTCGCCGAACGGCCGAAGCCGTCGCTGATGGGCGGCTCAACGAGCCGTCAGTGGATGTGCCGCCGATCGAAGCGCTCGAAGCGGCCGAGGCAGCCGGCGTGGTCCGCGCGGCCCTGTTATGTCTAGACGCCGTCCACCGGAGCGTGCTCCTCGATAAGTATGTCGAGAGTCGGACGGTGACCGAGATCGCCGCGCGCACCGGGCGTACGGCCAAGGCGGTCGAGTCGCTGCTTTCACGGGCTCGCGCCGAGCTTCGAGCGCTGTTGGGGGATTATTTCTCGAGTCAGTTGGGAGGCGAAAAACATGAACCGAGCGATGTTCGACCGTTCTGAGCCTGGCGACGAGGATCCACGGCTAGAGCGTCTACTCAGCGAGGCTGGCGATCCCACGGTCGAGCCTCGCCCTCAATTCGTCTCAGCACTGCGGTCGACGATCCTCGACCGATTGAAGAAACCGAGGCGCGCTCCGGTGTGGCGCACACGGCTGCTTCTTGGTTCGGCCGCTGCCGTCGTGGCGGTCACGACTGCGGCGATGACATTCGCACTGATCCGTCCGGCCAATGCATGGGCACAAGTCGCCAAGGCGGTGCAGGATCGACCCTGGGTCCATACGCGAACGCTCGGGCCCGACGGAAAACAGTACGGCGAATCCTGGTTCAGTGTGAAATACAATGTGAGTGCTGTTCGGCACGGGCCGATCGTCGAGTACCATGACAAAACCCTTAAGGTGGTTGCCAAGTATGTCGCCGATGAAGGTCTGGTCTACCGCATCCCCGAGAATCCCGAACTGAGCGCGATCGACCGGGGTGATTTTTTCGAGCAGTTGCTCGACTCCGAGCGTCCGGCCAGGTCGCCAGTGCCCGGCATGGAGGTCGTCACGCGAAATCGGCGTGATCTGGTTGAGAACGGCCGCTCATGGGTTGAGATCGAACTGACGTGCAAGGTTGTCGGGGGCGACCGACAGCAGCGGATGCGGTTCCGCGTCGACCCAAAAACCAAGCTGCCGCACTCGTGCGTTTTCCAGTCGATTGAAGGGCCGGAAGGCACGAACCTATTCGACTATCCCGACCGTGGCCCGCTGGACATCTACGACTTGGGTGCGCCTCGCTCTGCCAAGATCGTCGACCGCATGCCGAGCAACGATCTCAAGGGCGTCCTCGCCGGCCTGAAGGCCGGACGCGTCCGATTCGACGACTACTGCGGAATTTTCGAGACCGGAATCGGCCCGAACGTCAACCGCATGTGGCGAAAGGGGCGAAAATGGCGAGTCGAGCTGTTGCTGCCAGACCTCAAGAAACCGCATGAGTTCCCGAAAGACGCCGACGCGGCGTGGTGGAAACAGCACCAAGGCGACTTCACATTCATGGTGCAAGCGATCTGCGACGGCGAAAAGGTCTACTATTACCATGGTGAAGAGAACCCGTTCGCGGCCGATGCGCCGAGGCCGCCGCGTCTGAAACTTTCGATGACCCAGGCGATCAACCCATCAGATGATCCGTTCATGCCCTGGCCCCACGAGTTTCCGGAGCACGTGAGCCATCCCAACGTGTGGCAACCGACGGACGACCGTACCTTCGAATTGGACCCGAAGCCGGCGGATGGTCCACCAGGCACGACGCGTCTGCGGGTGCTCGAGAAGAAGCTCGGTGCCGCGAATCAGCCTGATCTCTACAAACTTTGGATCGATCGCGAGCAAAACTATGTCGTGCTGCGTGCCGAGTCAGCCGTCTTTGAATCGACAAAACCGCCCAAACTCGCCTACATCGACACCGAGATTGTCGAAGCGCTCGCTCGATCCCCGAGCGGCCATTGGTACCCAACGCGGGTTCTCAGGACGACCTCCAGCTTTCCGGGGAAACAGGTGCGGAAATACTTCCTCGACTTCGACGCGCCGATTCCCGACGAGTTGTTCCGGCCGCTGGGACCCTGATCTGGTGGTCGGCCGACGGCGGAAAACAACGATTGTGAGTCTCTCCATTGGCTCAAGGTTGCTTCCCCGTTGATGAGGACCCGACTTGAGCGGCAGAGCTCGCCGTTGAACTCTTGGTCGCCGGAGGCTGAGGCTCGGGGGCCGGCTCGAGCGCCTTCCGCCAGGGAGCCGGATCGACACCCAGGTCCTTGCCCGTGATCCGTCGAAGCGCGTTCAAACATTCATACCGGATCGCGGGGTCGTCGTGGTCCATGCCGTCGAGGAGGATCCGATTGATTCGCGGGTCGTTGGACTTGAGCCAACCGAGCCCTTCGATGGCCGCGATCCGGCAGTCCTCGAGAGTATCGACGGTCATGATCCGGGCGAGAATCGTCGCATCCTCGGGAAGACCGACCTTGCCGAGAGCGCGACAGCCTTCGACGCGGATCACCGCTTCGGGGTCGTTGGCCGCCTTGATGACGACGTGACGCGCTCGCTGATCGCCGAGCGTTCCCAGGCTGCGGATGATGACCGCGCGGATGGCCATGGGCTCCTTGCCTTCCTGATACTTGGCAATCAGCGTCTCGACCGCTTCGTCTTTTTGGGCCTTGTTTTCGTACGCGCTCGGCGACCCCAGCTTGGCGTACGCGACGTAGCGGACATTGGGGTCGGTACTGTTCGAACCTGATTGAGGAAGCTCTTGGAGGTGGTGCCGACATAGGTCGAGCATCCGCCAGCGGCCGCCAGTTGACGACCGCCAAGACAAGACCGTGCACCAGCGAGCCGAGCGATTTCGAGTCGTGACGCGCCATCCATGACCGTCTGACCTGTTCTTCACGAGAGAACGGAATCGGCCGCCGCTGATCCGCCATCGGCCAGCCGGCGAGGGGAGCGGATCGACCCCAGATCTTTTGCTCGACAAGATCGGGAGACGACCGAAATTGACCCGAATTCGAGAGGAAGGGTTCATCCCAGCGGCGGCATGTTAACCACAAGAAAGGCATCCGCCAAGGTCAGGTCCCGAGTGTGATCGGGAACCGAGCAGAGTGCAGCAATCGGCAAGCAACAGAGAAAAGAAACGCCGACCCTGGAGGCCAGAGCCGGCGCGAAACATGCGATCGTTGTCGAGTCAAGATGTGGACGATGCCGATCGACCCGGATCGAGTCTCTGGTTGGGTTGTTGGTTCGACACGAACCACCGACGCCACTCGGTTGCGAAGTCTCTGCCCGCGGGAAAGAAGATCGTGGGACGTGTCCCTCAGCGGCGAAGCGGCAGGCTCGTGCTCGGCGACGGCCTACTTCTTCTTTGGAGCGGCCTTCTTCGGCGCGGCCTTCGCCGGCGCGGCCTTGGCAGGCGCGGCCTTGGGTTTGGCCTCGGGCTTTGACGGGCTGCTCTTCGCTGGCTCGGATTTCTTCACCGCCATCGGTCTAACCTCGTTCCAAGACATACTCGCTTGCGTCCGACCGGCATGAATCGACCGGTCCCTGCGCCAATTCATACCAAATCTTTCAACTTTTGGAAGACGAACTTCTCACAGAATTCGTCGGATTTCTTGCAATATCGACAAAATCAAGGCCGACTCGCCTGGCCGGCACCATCGAGAATTAGCACAGACTCTTCTAATGTACATAAACTATGTACATGTTATATTTTATCAGTGGTAAGACGTCTGTTGCCTCTTATTTTTAAGGGATTCTCATGGCTGAACGAGTTCGAGCATACCCGACAGAACGAGCATTGAGAGCAGCCAGTGATCGACTGGCGCCGGTCGATCCGCCAACCGACCGACCTCAGCGCCGTGTGAACGGCACCTGGATGAGACCGTCCGACTCGACTTGCAGCCGAGATTTTCCTTCTGGGACAATGTGTGAACAAAGTTTCAGAGACCAAATCGACTTGGTCGCGAAGAAAGGATGGTCAGCGCGGTGCTCACGAAAGTTCGAGGCATCCTTCAAACGGTCACCGACGAGTCGGTGACCCTCCTGGTCGATCCGTTCGAGATCGAAATCTTGATCCCCGAACAAACGCGTCGGGTGCTCCAGTCCAAGCTGGGCGAGCCGATCGCGCTTCATACGATCTTTTACATCGAGGGAAACGCGATGGGCGGCCGCATGGTCCCCCGGCTGGTCGGGTTCCTCTCGGTCATCGACCGGGAGTTCTTCGAGATCTTCTGCTCGGTCGACGGCGTGGGCGTGCGCAAGGCGCTTGCGCGCGATGGTCCGCCCGGTCCGCGAGCTCGCCCGTTCGATCCAGGACCAGGACGTCAAGGTCCTGTCGACCTTCCCAGGCATTGGCGAGGCGACCGCCGAGCGAATCGTCGCCAAGCTGCGGCGAAAAGTCGGCAAGTTCGCGCTCATCGTCAGTCCGGAGACGCCCAGCGGCACCGCGATCGGCCGAAGGAAATGGGACACCCGAGAATGCCGAGCCCGACGTGATCCGCGACACTTACGCGGCGCTCTTGTCGGTCGGTCATACCGAGAGCCAGGCTCGGGAGGCGATCGACCGCGTCCTGTCCGGCAAGAAGAAATTCAAGTCGGTGGCCGATATGATCGAAGCCATCTACCTGCAAAGTCGGTAAGGAAGCCTCGTGGTTGACGCGGCTGGACCGTGATCAAGCCGCTAGACTTTACTCTAATCGTCAGCGAACACAGGAGCGATCGATGCGAGAGCCCATCATCAAAGGCAACCCGGACGGCAGTGGCGGAGGTTCCCGACGCACCGGCTCCGTCCGTCGAATCGACCGCCAGCGAAGGCGCAGCGTCCTGAAGGGAGTCGACGACAAACTTCGCCCGCAGCGGCTCTCGGAAGTCATCGGCCAGCGCGCGGTCGCCGAGCGACTGGCGATCAGTCTCGGCGGCGGCCAAGAAACGGGGCGAACCACTGCCCCACATCCTGTTCGACGGACCGCCCGGGCTGGGAAAAACGACCTTCGCCATGGTCTTGCATAACGAGCTCGGCGTCGAGTTGAACATCACCAGCGGGGCGGCCCTCGACAAGAAGATGGACGTCATGCCGTTCTTGACCAATGCGGCGGAGGGCTCGATCCTGTTCATCGACGAGATCCATCGCCTGCCCCGCGCGGTCGAGGAATTCATCTATCCGGTCATGGAAGATTTTCGGGTCGACGTCGTGCTGGGCGAGGGAATGTCTGCCCGAACCATCAATCTTCCGCTCAAGAAGTTCACGATCATCGGCGCGACGACCCGGAGCGGCATGCTCTCCGGCCCGCTCCGAGAGCGATTCGGCATGCACGAGCACCTCGAGTTCTACGACGTCGAGGACCTGGCCAGAATCATTACCATCAACGCCGCCAAACTTCGCGCCAACATCGTTCCCGAAGCGGCCTGGGAGCTGGCCGCTCGCAGCCGAGGGACCCCTCGGATCGCCAACGCGCGGCTCCGATGGGTCCGCGATTACGCACTCGCCCGCGCCGACGGGCACGTCAGCCTCTCCATCGCTTGCGATGCCCTCGCCATGCAAGAAGTCGATAAGGAAGGCCTGGACAAGCAAGACCGCCGCTACCTGGAGACCTTGATCCGCGTTTTCGGAGGAGGGCCGACCGGAGTCGAGGCCCTGGCCGCCACGATGAATGTTTCGGTCGACACCTTGAAAGACGAGGTCGAGCCCTATCTCGCTCCGACGCGAATACGTGGTCCGCTCTCCTCGAGGACGCGAGGTCACCGCCGGCGGCCTATCTCCACCTGGGGCTTCCCGAGCCGCCGCCCCTGAGCCGTCGACCTCCCACTCTTTGAGCCGCAACGCCGGCTCTTCGAGTGAACATGCCGTCGTCGGTACGGCGCGGCACAGCCGCGCCCTACCGCGATCAGAGTGGACGCGTCGCGCGAAGCAAGCGGTCACGAACGGCCTCCACGCGGGCGAGTCCGGCGGCATGACCACGATGATCGAGTCCCGGCCGAGCGAGTCGCACGATGCAGAACGTCGTAGAGTAAGCCGAGCGGCCAACGCGGGCGAATCCAGGTTGAATCGAGCGGCGGCCATCGGGAACGAGGACACATCCTGCTCCCCGACCACGACCAGCGCCACGTTTTCCCAATGCGGGATCTGCTCCAACTCGACCAGCTGAATCGACGCGAAACGAGGGCGTTCGCGGCGCGTAGTGGACCGCCATTTGGCCCGGGACTCGAAGGACGTTCGATCGTTTCTCCGGGCGACGGCTCCTGACCACGCGCTCGCCATCAAGTACTTCTTCCAATTCCCTCTCGTGATCGGTCCGGGGCGGAGGAGCCGCGGAGGCGTGGTCGTCAGGTCGAGGACCGTGGATTCCAGACCGATCGCGGTGGGTCCACTATCGATGATCAGGTCGATCCGGCCGTCGAGATCGGCCAGAACATGTTCAGCACGGGTCGGCGACAGCCGGTTCGACCGGTTGGCGCTGGGCGCCGAGATCGGCAGACCCAAGCGTTCGATCAGGCCGAGGGCCACTTTGCCGGCGGGAACTCGCACGGCGACGGTATCCTTGCCCGCGGTGACCAGGTCAGGGATGCTGGCCGCGCGGTTCAGAACCAAATGTCAGCGGGCCGGGCCAGAACCGCTGAGCCAGCGACTCCGCCGCGACGGGCCATTCGGCGACGCAGTCCCTCGCCTGTGCGATCGACGCCACGTGGACGATCAATGGGTTGATGGCAGGCCGGCCCTTGGCCGCGAAGATCCGCGCGACGCTCTCGACATCGGTGGCAATCCCGCCCAGTCCGTACACGGTCTCGGTGGCGAAAGCCACCAGTCCGCCCCGCAACCAGGTTTGGACCGCCGCGTCGAGCATGGCCGCGTCGGGCTGGTCGGGGTCCGTGGTCAAGGACGCGAGTGGCGATCGGATGATGGCACGTCACGAGCGGATCTGCTGACGTGGGAGCATTACTTCGTCGGCCGCCCTCTCGCCTCGGTGACCCATTCACCGGTGACTGCTTCCGATGCGGTTTGCTTGAGCTTGGCTTCATACTGGGTCCGCAGCACTTCATAGTCCGCTGGACCGTTGCTGATACAATCGGCGCAAGGGTCGTGGCTCGTGGCGAGCCAGGGCAGTAGGCCGTCAGGAGAGGAAGCGCGATCGTCGAGTCGGTGTAACAGGTGACGGAATCGGGCAAAGTGTCGGGGTCGACTTTGCCCCAGGTCATCGCCTCGCTGGCTGTCGCGCCCGAGAGTCCTCCCGTGTCGGGACGGGCGTCGGTGATCTGGAGAAAGTAGTCGTGGCCGCTCTCACTCAGTCCCAACACCTCCTGGATCTGCGGTTCTGTTTGCAAGAATGAAGTTCTTGGGGCTGCCCCCGCCCAGGATCAAGACTCCCGATTTACCGCCGCTGGCCTTGGCACTGTAAACGATGGCCGCCGTCTCGTTGACGTCGCGCAGGCGTGTCGATCTGGAGCTTCCCGCCTTGCAAGCTCAGGGCGGCGAGATTCATCCCGATCGAGCTGTCGCCAGGGCTCGACGTGTAGATCGGCACATCCGCTTCGAAAGCCGCGGCTAACAAGCTGTGCGACGGCCGGCCGATCTCCTGGGCACGACCGTGGAGGTAACGACCGACTTCGTGGTGGAACTCCGCGGTCCCCATCGGCCGGGCAAAAGACTCATCCCGGATCAGCTCGCGGTAAAACGAGTCGGTATCGAGCAAAGTCTTGTAATCGAACACGATGTCGTAGATCCGGATCACGTCGTTGCGACGCAGCGCGAAATCATCCAGGTTGGGACGGCTCTGATGCAGCGGAAGATCGAGCGCGATAGTGCGTGTCGTGATAGAGATTGGCGCCCGTCGAAACGATCCAGTCGACAAAGCCGGCCTTGATCAAGGGGATCAAACAGCTCATTCCCAGACCGGCCGGAGTCAGGGCCCCCGAGAGCGTCAGGCCGACGGTGCAATCCGGCTCGAGGAATTTGCGAGTGAAGACCCGGCAGATCTCCCGCAACCGCCCCGCGTTGTAACTCGAAAATGTCTGGTCGATCAGGTCGGCGACCGTCTCGGACCCGGACAACTTCCGGCGGTGCGATGCGATGCTGGCTGATGCTCTCGAGATAGCCCATGATTGTCTCTCTCGGCGGCAGCGCGATCGCGTCGTCCGCGTCGGCCGACTCAAACTGGCCTATGGATCGTTGTTACGTCGCACCCGGACCGCACCCCGCGACAGGTCCGATTATGGTGGCAAGACTGACCAGGCATCAAGGCCACAAGATCACCGATGCATCCGCGCGGCCAGCTCGGCTCAGGCCCAGGCACGCAGGTGCCAGGCCCAGGCCGACTCGTCGCTGGTATCTTCTCGCACCACCCACCGCATGATTTCCTCGGCCGCGGTTGGCAGGAAACCGCTGGTGTCCGCGGCCGTGTATGAGACGAGTTTCATCTCGATCGTCCTGATGCTCCGGGAGATGAGCCTCCGGTCTGAAGCCATTCGGCCCATGGCGGCGCCCGTCCTACGCGGCCTGCCAGCGGCCGACGAGGTTAGCGACTTCTTCTTGTCGGTGCTCTACTTCGCCGTGAGCAAAAAAACGACGGGTGAAGATTCAGCGCGAGACCCGTTCAGCGAGAGTTCTCTGGACCCGCCGCGCAACAGCGAGCGTCAAGAAGTCGAGTGTCTGTGCTTCGGATCGCGAAGCTCCCGCTGTCGTGCCAGGTATCTCGACACCGCACGAAGATGCGCGGGGAGTTCGTCCGACTCCGACGGCCTGGCCTTTCGATGTTTCAACGGAGACCTTCGTTGTCGGAAAGCCAACAGGAGTAGGCCCAGCACGACGATTTCCAGGAACAGTGAAGTTGCGACACCAATCAACGCATGCCAGGTTTCCGGAGTCATGGTGGTGATCAGCTCCTAACGATGTCAGAAGGGAAAAAGGGAATAAGTTCAACAATGAATAATTGAACTTATCCCTCATTCTTTGTCGCGCTTTTCCGATTGCGCGGCATCGGGCAACCGCATCGGCGATTTTAACTTGCATTGACTATGCAACACGCCTGCGACGCCGCAACCAGGTTACGAAAGATAAGGCGATCAGCGCCGTGCTTCCCATGACGGCCGTGGACGGCTCCGGGACGGATACACTCCCCAGCACTAATCCGGGCAGTGAGAGTCCTGGAGTCAAGGTTAGGTCGGGGTTGATCGAACTGATACTGGCCGGGTCTGCATAGAATGCCACCGTCGAGGTGATGCTGATGCTTGTGCCGGCAAGGATTTTGGCGGAATAGCTGTCGATGGACAATCCCGAAAAGCCGCCCGTCAGCGGGTTGAAGGCAACGCCAGCACCGCCGAACGGTCCGCCTCCAAGGGCAACATAGGTGAAGGTCCCGCCGCCGGTGTTGCCGATTGCCAACACCTCCGGTGCGAGTACGTAGGTCGTGGATGCGCCTCCTTTAGTAAAGGTCACCTCCGACTGCACGCCCGCAACGGCCGATGAGCCAACGAAGGGAAGGAACCCTCCGATCGAGAGGAAGGTCCCGAACGTTCCGTTGTAATTGGTGGTCTCGACATAATGCGAATTCCAGGTTTCGAAGCCGTAGGATTCCGTGCCGCCGCCGCTCCGGGCGGAGTCAGTCAGTCCAAAAGTGGCAAGCGGACCGAAGATTGCCCCCGAACCCGCGCCAAACGGTGCACCACTCGAGGGAGCGTTGCCGCCAACCCAATTCAGGAACTGGAAGCTGCCGGGCCCAAAACTCCGTTCCGGGGTGATCGCAACATTGTTGCCCAGCGCATTGTTGGCGACCCCGAACGCACCTCCTGGGCTGTCCAGGATATCGTTCAGACCATCGTCATTATTGTGGCCCCATTGCAGATTGCCGTTGCCCAATCCGACTGGAGAGGCCCCGAGGGCAATTTGAGAGTTCGTAGTGCCGGTATACACGAGTGCGCCCTGCGCGTTCTCAGGCCCGACGAGGCCCAAGACCACAATAGCCGCCAGCCCTGAAGCCAGCCGAACGACACACTGAGCGCACACGGTCAATCGCTGAATTACCATTGGTGAAAATCTCCTTCTCTTTGGATTGGTTTTGCTGTTGTGAACTTAGACCGAGTTATCGCGCACACCGCGACCGCCGAGCCGTTCGGTCGCCCGATCGGCGGACGCTGATCCATCGCACCGATCAACCCTCGCGAGCGGGACCACGTCGGTGCTTGAAGTTTCGTTGAAACGCTGGGAATAGTGGTTCGCATTCCGTTTTTCGTGGAACGCTCAACAACGCCATCCGACTACCTGTAAGAATGCGGGGACGTTGCTGTCTTATTAGTTCATTTTGCTGACGGCTCCGTTTTTTCGGCGTCGCCCATACCACGGCGGAGCCGCTCCAGGATGCGGCTCTTGCGCAGGCTGATCGTCGCCTGGCTGCGAGAGAGCAGCCGGGCGATCTCGACTTCCGTCTTCCCCTCCCAGTAGAGGCACCGGATAAGCGTGCGATGGTGTTCTGGTAGCCGGTCTAGGCCGCGCTGTAGTGAATCGGAGACGTCGACCGCGGAAAACCCGCGGGAGTTGATGTCTTCGAAGCGGTCGGTTTCTGAGCGAATGCCGCAGCGCCGGGCATACGACCATTCGCGTCGATAGCGTGTCAAGGCCCGGGCCAAGACCCGCCCGTGAACGAAGGCCGCCAAGGGCACACAGCGCGTCGGGTCGAAGTCGAGCTCGGCTTCCCACGCGGCAGCGTTGGCCTCCGCCCTCATCTCCTCGAACCAGTCCCGCCGTGACCAGTTTGGCGGCACTCGCCACGCGTAGATCTGTCGCAAACACGGGTCGGTCATTAACGTCTCCCGGGTCTTTCCAACTATCAGGCCGGTGCAGAAGAGCGCGTGGCACCTGGCCTTGCTCTTTGTCAGAGGTCGGCAAGATGCGATCGTCTGTCTGTGTCTCCCCGATCCTCGGGCTGCGGGTCAGTGTGGGTGACGCGGAATTCCCGCGGCCGGCAATCTCCGAATAAGCACTGTCAGAAGAATTGTTGGGATCTTTCGCGATTAGAAACGTTGTTCATCGAAGTGTTTGGTTGATAGGCTTACCGGCCGATCAGCGTGAATGCCTCACACGTCAGACAGCTTAAGTTCACCGCGTTGGCCAAGGGCCACCAAGCAACGGGTGCGCAGGCAGACCGCCGAGTGTCATCGGACCCATATGTGTTGATGCAATCAATGGGGCTGATCTGAATGGGAGAGTTGCGCAAGCAGCAGAACCGAACCGTTCCTTAATGCGGTGGCGCTTCTAGCGGGGGGGATGATTAGACGTGCCTGCGACTGTGCCCCAATAGTTTCCCGTGACGGCGAAAGGCACAGCCGGCGAGCACGCCGAGAACTCCCAATCCAGCAAGGACCAATGACGAGGGTTCGGGACAATTGTAGATTGTGCCTTCGTCGTCGATTTCCAGTTCCGGGTCCTCAATGATGTCCTCGATCTCGGTGTCACTACAGATATAGATTCTGCCGTCGACCACAATGTAATCTTCGTCGGGTTCAAAACGCTTGGGATTCAGGGGAACGACCATTCCATATAACGGAGCGAGCATAGGGACGCCGTTTTCGGTCAGAGTACCGCTGGTGCTGGTGTAGAAGAGCGTACTGCCATCGTCGGCCCCGCTGATGGTTACGTTGGTAACCATTACGTTGGTACCGATGGCCAGCGTTGAATCATAAGCGACTTTAAAAGTTGTGGATGTGGGGAACGTGAACGTGGCTTCCCCGAAACTGTTCCATGCTTGGCTTCCGTAGCTGCCGGTACTCGTCCAAGTGATCGCTCCGCCAGGGAACGCCGAGGAGTCTCCAGAATAGGTGACATTGAGGGTCTGTCCGAGGAAGGAACCCGTCATGGTTTGAGTGAAATCGTTTGTCGTATTAGTCGAGCTGGTGCTCAGGACGTCCGTCATCGAGGTGCCTTCAAACTGGTTCAGCGCGTAGAAGTCATTATCGGGGATGGTGTTGTTGAGAACCAATCCCGCGAGCGCCGCATTGCCGATGTCACCAGCACGAGCGTCGGTGTAGCCGGCGAGGATGGCCAGGGCGGAAATCCGAATCGCGAAGAGGATCCTGAACTTGTTCATCGCTACTCTCAGAAGGTTGAGACTTTGGACGATGCGGGCGTCCGACCGGACTCAGGCGCGACGCACCGAGTCAATTAGGGTCGCCATTCAAGATGAAAGCCGCCCAGTAAAAGGGATGCTCGTAGGGATGGGCCGCCTTCGCGGCGGCACGAGGAGGCCCGACGACCTTGTCGAGCCGATCCACGGCCGGCAGGCTGGCGCATAGCCGTTGCGCGTTGCTCGCGCTCCAGGCTTCGGAGCCACTGCTTCGCCTCCGCCAGCGCCTCGGCCTTCGGCAACGAACGCTCCAGACCAACCCGTTGGCCGAGCAGGTTTTGGTAGAACCGCGTCATGAGGAGGTTCGTCGCCGCGTCATCCACATTCCAGAGGCTCATCACGACGCTCCTGGCCCCCGCCTGGATGAGCGCCGCGGAAAAGCCGAGAGGGCCCGCGCGACCGCTCACGTGGCCCAGCCCACTCCAGCAGGCGCTCAACGTGACCAGTTCGGCGTCGAGGTCCCAGGTGTAGAAAACCTGCTCGGCCGATAGCTCCCCGTCGTAGACGACTTTGCCGTTGCGAATTTGCTCGAGCGGGTCGGACAATTGGTCCCTCGCCAGGAGGAGGGCCGAGCGCTGGGTATTCCCACCGTCGAGCGTGCCGTGGGTAGCCAGATGGATGAAATCGAACTCGCGCAGCCGCCCCGAGCTGGCCAGGGCGTCCAGCCGCTGCTCGCTCGCATCGGAGCCGAACAGGGTATCTGGCCGGTCGAAGAGTCTCGCGATTGCCAATACTTCGCGGCGTGTGCCGGGCAACTGTCGGGGGGTTTCGCGTGGAGTCGGAACTTGGCTCGCGCGGGTGGCGGGCGACGAACTCGAGCCCGACGGCGGGACGTCATCAGTGGCTGTGAAGAGGGGATCACCCAGGGCCAGAAGACGTGGTGCGCGGCTCGATCCAGCGCTCTCTCGGGGCCGACCGCGTATCCAGGCGAAGATTCGCGCCGACGGTGCGTAGCTGACAATGTACCTGGGCCGTTTGTCGGCCGGCGCATCCGCCAGCGCCTCGATCGGTACGCCTGACAAGGCCAGCGAGGGCAGCACGATCAGGTGGGTGACCGCGGGTAAGTCACCTCGGCTTGCCAAGTGCGGTTCCAACGGTCCCAACCATTGCCGGGCCAGGGCGCGGGCCACGTCGCGCCACCGCCCCGGTTGGCTGTCGGGTCGTTGCGATAGCATGTCCCGAAAACGATCGAGCGCGTCGTCGTTTTCCGCGGTTCGATCACCCGCGTGTACACTGCTGAGGATCCTGACCCAGACCGGCTCGCCGCTCCGTCGAACGACGCAGGCCCAATGCTCGTGGGTTGGCTTTAGCGTGCCTTCGCTTTCCGCCTGCTGTACCCAGGCAATCAGGGCCGCGTCGTCCGGCAGTTGCGCCTGGATCCTTTCCAGGTGGAGGACACGTCCGTTGGTTGCGGCAGGCTGCTTCGTCGACGGTGGACTGAACTCGGTCACCTCGATCCAGCGACGGCCCTGCCCATCGGCCTTACTGGAGCCCGCGACTGCGTCTTTGCCCGCGCGTGCAATCCCGCCAAGCGGCCTGTTGATCCGCAAAATCCGAACGCCGTCTTCCTTCGCGGGCAGGCTCGGCTCCGCCTTCCGCGCCGCGATCGCTCGCTTCGATTCCGCTTCGGCCTCGGCCTCCTTTCCTTGAGCTTTCAAGCACGAGGCCAAGAGCTCGCGGTAATTCCCCGTCTTGGAGTTTACCTCGCCAAGCTGCCGCTCACCGATGACCAGCGCGGCCCGGCAAAAACGCTCGGCTTCGTTTTCTTTTTTCTGGCGGTGAAGGCAACGCGCAAGATCATATGAAGCGATTGCGATTCGAACGTCATTCGGGAGCAGGACGCGCTGATAGATCGCCAGCACTTGCCGGAATGGGAGCTCGGCGTCGGTCATGAGCCCTTCGTTTTCCAGCCTCACCGCGAGTCTGCTCAATACCTGCGCGCTCTCCAGACGATCGGGACGCTCGATCGTCCTGCACTTCGTCAGCGCGATTTGAGTCAGCCACCTGGCCGCGGCGAAGTTGCCTCGTCGATGTTGAAGCGCGATGGCGTCGAGGTAACAAGCGATCGTAGCGACGTCGTCGTTGCGTACCCGTTTGAGCTGGATCTTGAGCGCCTCGCGCCGCAACGGCTCGGCCTCCGCAACCCGTCCGAGAGCCTCGAAAGTCGACGCAAGACTCTTGTAACTGTTCTCGACAGCCTGGTCATCCTCGCCCAGCGCCTTGAGCCGGATTGCCAGCACTTCCCGCGCGGGTGCGATCGCGTCGGCGAGTCGACCTTTCTCTCTCGCCTCGCTGACAGTCTTATCCAGCGACACGAGCCGCCGGCGCATCATCCTCGGCGAGGACCACCCGTGCCGTCGTTGGGCTCGAGGTCAGAACACCAGCGCCTGAGGTCCCCTCGCGACCGGATTGCGTGGCGGCCGCACAGGCCGCGGCGAAGCACGCGAGACCAGCGTGAACGACCACCAATGCCTTCGAGAACGCGCAAGCCTTATGCCACTTGGGAAGTTCTTCGGGAGGACGTGCTTGAGATCTGCATCGAGTCCATCGGTATTCTCCGTCGGATTCCTCGACTCATGGTTTCTTTGGAGCAGGCTTGACCGGGAAGGCGACGGCCCGAACGGCCGCGATCTCGGGCCGGGATGCGACAGACATGCACAGCTCGGTGAACGGCTTAAGCCCATGCGACACTTTCCCGAGCCCACCGTCGCGATCGCGCACCAGGGGCTCGCACCGTTCGCCGTCGAACAACCAGGAAGTGCCGGTCCGCGCCTAGCCTCCACGCCTCGGCGTCGACGCGGATCATCTCCGAGGCCTCGTCAGCCGAGAGCGGCCGACGCGACCCGAGGAGGATCAGCCCGAGAGCCCGTCCTTCAGCGGCAGGTAATCATCGCCGGAGGGATACTCGAATTTCTTCCGCAACGAGATGGCCGAACCCTCCTCGGGAAACTGCAACTGGCGGGTCCCGTCAGGGTTGATGGCGAATCAGGTAAGGGAAGAGCGGCTCGGCGAAGTCCGCCTCGACGACGATGCGCAGGTCGTCGACCGCCGCACCCTGCGGCCCGTCACGCGGGTCGCCGATCCGGTCCAGATCCTCTAAATCATCGGGTTCCTTGCCGATGCGATAGAGCCTGATACTCAGAGTCGCGGGGACCAGGTCGCCCGTGCGAACCGCCGTCGTCGTGTACCGTTGCCGGTGTCTCCTGGACATTGCCCTGGATCCGCGTCGGATCCGGGTCCAGACGTTGCCAACAATTCCAGATCGTATGGGCCAACAGCAGAACGGTCATGAAGGTGAGGACGGCGGGAATGGCAATCGGCTTGGAGAATCGCGGAGGGCGCGACCAATCCCACCGCGGTCGCCATCGGCTCGGCGTCACGTGGAACGGAGCGGTCGCACCTTCCGCGGTCCGATCGGTGACGGACGGCTCGGCGAAGCCCGCGACCGTCGGGACGAACCGGTCCGGCGGCAGGAGCGACGGCAGGTCATGGCCCATGGCGAATGGCTCCAGCGCTCGGGCGACGTCCGCCGGTGGTCGCGTACCGATCGCGGCGAGACTTCGCCAGCATCCGCTCGAGGACGGCGGCCAGCGCGGCCGGCACCTCGGGCCGCAGCTCGCGGATCGGTGTCGGCGCGACCAGCGCGTGGGCCAGCATCTTCTCCTGGCGGCTCTCCCATTCCGAGCCGGGCATAGGGCGCGCGACCGGCCAGGAGCTCGTAAAGGGTGCATCCCAGCCCGTAGACATCCGTCCGGATGTCGGCGTCTGCGGCTCAATAACCACTGCTCGGGTGCCATGTAATCGTAGGTCCCGACCCGCTCGTCGACGTCGGTCAGGGGGGCTCCGCCGGTTCCGGCCGCTCCCGGGCGGCCGGGTCGATACGGGCGATTCCCAGGTCGAGGACCTTGACGCACGCCGTCGGGAGTGATCATCAGATTCGACGGCTTGATGTCGCGGTGGACCATGCCGCGCGTGCGATGGGCGTACTCCAGCCCGATCGCGGCCTGCCGGACCACTTCGCAGGAGTCGGAGACGGGGAGCGGCCCCGTCCGCGCCAGCAGCCGCCACAGGTCGAGACCCTCGACGAATTCCATCACCAGGAAGATGACTCCTGCCTCCTCGCGGGCGTCGAACGCTCGGACAAGATTGGGATGTTCCAGACCGCCGAGCGTTGTGATCTCTCGCTGAAACCGCTCGATGGCACGGCGGTCGCCCGCCCGATCCGGCCGCAGAACCTTCAAGGCCCTGACCTGGCCCAGCCGCGTGTGCCACGCCCGGTAGACGACACCCATCCCGCCCCGGCCCAGGGGCTCGACCAACTGGTAATCGCCCAACCGTTCCGGCACCGGCCGATCATTCGTCGCGATGGCCTGAGAGTCGCCTGTTCGGTCCGCCCGCCCGAACCGTGGGTCGACGCCGTCGCGCCTGGTCGGTTCCCGGAAGTTGTCTTCATCACCGGTTGCCGGATCCGCCGGTCCGCGCAATTCCGACGATCAAGGGATCGGAGCTGTCGTCGACCGACTGGAGCTCCGCCAGGCATGAGTCGCAATTCTCGAAATGACTCTCGACCGCGACCCGCACCGCACCGCGCAGATGCCCGACAGACATCGCCAGCAACAGCTTGCGACTCGGGCAGTCGGAACGGTTGTGGGCCTCGATCCCTTGAATCATCATCTATTCTCCAAGACGGGCACGGCCTGGGAGGCCGTGTCGGTCTTCGACTCGCCGAGCTCCACAAGAATTTCGCGAAGCCGGGAGAGGATCCGCGACTTGGCGACATAGACCGCATTGGGACTCATGCCGTATTCGGCGGCCACATCGGCCGGGCGTTGGTCCTCGACGACAACTCGCCAGACTGCCTGCCAGCTTCGTGGCTCGAAATCGGAACTGACCAATCGGAGGGCTTGGCGGAGCAGGAGACGCCGGTCGGAAGGATCGTCCCAATCGGCCTCCATCCCCACGCCAGCTTCACCGGTCGCTTCGGCGATCTGATCGATGTATTGTTGAGCATCCGTCCCGCCAACCCCTCGCGCCTGATACGTGTCCGCCGAAAGTGGTCGCCCAGCTTATTCTGCGTGATCCTCCGCAGCCAGCACCGGAAGCTCGGGCCGGGCCGCTTCTCAAATCCCATGATCTTCAGCACCACGGTCTTGAAGACATCCTGCTCGATATCTTCGGAATCCATTTCCGACAGGCCGTGTCTCCGGCATTGGGATCGAACCAGCGGCCGGTACAAATACCACAAACGCCCCCAGCTATCGGGCTCACCCTGCTTAACCCGTTCGATCAGGCTCAACGAGGTGGTCAAGTTGACCCCATTCCGAATCACAATTTGAGAATTGCCGGGATCTTTCGCGATCTTTCCGATCCGCGCCATGGGGGACGATCTCACAGGCTCGGTGATGGTTGGCAGGCCCTTCCTCGCCTTTTTCGGCATCCTTACAAATCCTCTACGTGCCGTTTCAGCCATTGTGATTACTCCGCTCGTGCCTCTCCACCCAACGCGTGGTTCTCCCCTATGGCGAGGCGACCGACGCGACACCTACTCTTTTTCCGATCCATTGACATTGGCGCGAAAGGGTCGTCGTCTTGCGCAGAACCTTCGCCGCGAGTTGCTGCGACGCTCGATATTTGCCCGGCTGATCGTCTGCACTTTACGTTGAACCAGCGCGTACCATCGACGCCACACTCGCCGAGCGCACTCGTGTTTCGCTCGCCGGGCTTGCGACAAAGCGAGGGCGACTCACCGCAATCGCGCCGGACAGTTTATTGCCGTGTCGAGTGACCTTGCCGATGCTCGAATCACACACTTGATCGTGGTCCATCAGCCTTGCTTTGACGGCTTGAAGTCCCGCCTCTAGGCGGACCGGACCGGCTGAAGCCGAGAATCCAACCCGAGGACCGGACCGGCTGATGCCGGGACTCCAGCTTGTCAACTGAAGATCGACCACACACTAGATATCTTTCCAACGCACCGAATCCCCTCATTCGATCTGAAGATTCTCCGAATCGGATATCGGTGGCGAGCACAGCCGAGGCCGGTCGACCGGAAATCTCGGGAGACTTTGTGACGGGAAGATCCCTCTTTTCCGAATGGTATCCGCACCAGTAGAATCGAAGGAGAGTTGAGAATCATCGTCAGTTAGACTGAACCGACAGGGGAACGCTCCTCCGTTCTTGATTGTTCCAATACATGCAATCGAGATAGGTGTATCGGCTTGAACTTTCCCATCTAATTGAGGGAACCTGACCATGGTCGAGACTGGGTCGGTTACGGAATGCATGAACGACCTGGCCAATGGCGGGAGCTCGGTCCGGGACAACGCCGCCCTGAAACTTTGGGAGCACTTCTTTTCCGACCTGATGTGCTACGCCAGCAAGCGGCTTCGGGCAGCGAATGCGGCGAGGGGCTGGGCCGACGGGGAGGACGCCGCCGAGCGTGCCTTCACCAAGGTCTGCCTCGGCATTGAGCGTGGACAGCTCAAGCTCGGCAATCGCGTGGATCTCTCGAAAGTGCTCCACAGCGCCACCACACGCGAAGTGCTCACGCTGCTCCAAAATGCGAAGCGGGACGCCAGGCGCACTATCGAAATGTCTTCACTCATCAACGTCCCCGACCCGGATCTGACGGCCGAGATTCTCGTCCCCGCCTACGAAGCCTGCCAGCGGCTCCTCAATCTGCTTGAAAACGATTCGCTTCGGCAAGTCGCGCTCTGGAAGCTGGCGGGTCATACCAATGAGGAGATCCGGCTCAAGCTCGGTTGCTCGGTCGTCACTGTCGAGCGTGCGCTGGCTGGCATCCGCGAAACCTGGAGACGGAAGTTGGACCTGGCCCTGCCGATAGGACCGGCGAAGTCCGGTCCCCGCCATAACTCGCGAACCAGTGAAACCGCTCGCGAAAACGATGGAATCAGCCCGATCTTCGACGACGACAGCCAGTTCTTGCGATCCCTCGCTGGCCTCGGGTGATTCGATCGATATTGGCACTGCGGCGCAGGAGTCGAGTCGAAAGAAGCTAGATTATCGCACCGACGGTCGGCGCGGGATCGACCACCAGACCGCGTCGAAGGCCGCGCGGGCCTCGTCGTCGAACACGAGCTCACCGGCGGCCAAGCGTGGCGTCGAGCTGGTCCGGCCGACTGGCGCCGACGATCGCCGCGGTGATTCCCGGCTGTTGCAAAACCCAAGCGACACTGGCGGTGGCCAGGTTCCAGCCGCGAAGCTGGCAATAGCCTTTCAAGGCGGCGATCGCCTCGAACTGAGCGGCGTGCCAGTACCGGTCGCGATAGAGCTCGCCCGATGCGCCCATGGTAAAACGTGTCCCTGGCTCGGGAGGCTTGTCGGACGAGTGCTTGCCCGTCAGGAGGCCGCCGGCCAGCGGGTTGTACACGATCACGCCCACCCCTTGGTCCCGGCAGAGCGGCAAGAGCTCGGTCTCGATCTCGCGGTACAGCACGTTGTAACGTGGCTGGACGCAGTCGTATCGCGCCCACCCGTTCCGCTCGCTGGTTCCCAACGCCAGAGCGAGCTGCCAGGCCGCGTAATTCGAACAGCCGATGTACCGGACCTTGCCCGGAGCGCACCAGGTCGTCGTAGGCGCGTATGGTCTCGTCGATCGGAGTTTCCAGGTCGGGCGAATGGGCCTGGTAAAGATCGATGTGATCGGTCCGAAGCCGGCGGAGGCTCGCCTCACAAGCGGTCAGGATGTGCCGGCGCGACAGCCCCTGGTCGTTGGGCCCATGGCCGACTCGGGCCCGGCACTTGGTGGCGACCACGAACTGATGCCGGCGCCCCGGTGCGGCCGCCAGCCAACGTCCGATCACCTCCTCGGTGCGCCCGGCCGTCTCGATGTCGAGGAGGAATCGGATAGACGTCGGCCGTGTCCAGGAACGTCACTCCTCGCTCGGCCGCCACATCGAGGATCCGGTGCGAGGTCGCCTCGTCGCTCTGACCGGCGAATGTCATCGTCCCCAGACAGATCTCCGACACCTTCAGACCCGTCCGGCCCAGTCGTCGCTGCTGCATGGTCCGCCTCCTCCTCGGTCTTGCAGGTGCGAGCTCGCGCTGACGATCACCGTCAGATCTCGCCAACCCAATCTAACGATTGACATGGTAGACTTCACCAGGTTTCTCGGTCGAATCGACGTGCGTCGCCCGATGGACGTGGCGACTCGGCGATCGAAATCGATCGCGAGGCTGGATGTGATGGTTCAGTACGTTGATCGAACACGGAACGATCCGAGACCGCCCGGCGCTCGATGCAGCCGCAACTGCCTGGAAGAACGCACTGCGCGAAGAGCTCGATCGAACCGTTGTGAATGGCAACGGCCGTTGGTCGCGGGCCTTGATGGCGGTCGCCTGGATTCACTTGCTGGCTTTCCTCGTCTGCCACGCGCTTCATAGCCCGGGCCGCGAGAGCGATCCCCGCCATATCCTGGTCTGGTTCATCGAGCTGGTAGCCGTGTTCTTGGCCATGCGCGTATTCGCCGGCAAAGGCTGGTTCTGGTCGCCGCCGGCGATCCATCTGTCGGCGCGGCTCTGGCTGACCCTGCTGATCCTCTCGTTCAGCCTTGCGACCTTGAACGCGACGATTGGCTGGGAAACACTCTGGTTCAAAGCGGCCTGGGGAACACTCGGCAGCTTCTTCTTCGCCACGCTGGCCTGGCTCATCACCCCTCGCTTCTTGATCCTCGCCGTCCAGATGTATTTCACCGCGCTCTTGATGGCACGCTTCATGGACTGGAACAACCTGATCTACGGCGTCTCGTGGTGGCTGGCCTTGATGGAAATCGCCTGGACGGTCAGGAAGACGGGAGCGGGAAGGCCGTGACGTAAGTCGGCTTCGACGTCAGGTTGATTGACCGCGCGAATCACCGAGCCGGTGCTGGGCCGTCTGCGACGACGGACGGTGGGGAACCGGCAAGATCCAGCGACTCGATGGCTCTCGCTCGCCCGGGGACATGCCCTCCCAGGTCGGCAAGTCGCACAGGCCGCCGCCCAGGTAAATGTGGTGCCAGAGCTGGGTGGCGATGACGCAGGTCAAGCTCAAATCCATGATGATGCGTCTGGGAGTGATTCGCGGGAAGCGGACCTGGGCGGCTCGCTCGCTGCGCCACCCCTTCCGGATCGAACCATCCCGTCGTCTTGAGCGACTCGGGGCTGAGGAGCTGGTCGACCCAGGCCGGGCGGTCCCGGTGAAAGAACGCGTCGGACCGGCTGGCGCGGAACATCGTCTTGGGTCGATTGGCGATCCGGGCCGGCAGCGTTCGAGCGGCCACCTGGCGCAGCAGCCATTTGTCGGTCAGCCCGTGCAGCTTGTACTCCGGCGCGATCGAGGCGCAAAACGCGATCACATCGTCGTCCAGGAGCGGATAACGGGCCTCGACCGACGAGTTCATCGCCACGCGGTCTCCTTTGCCCAGGAGCAAGAGACCGGGCAGCATCACCTTGTAGCCCACGTACAGCGACTGGTTCAGCGGATGCCAGCGACTGAAGCGGTCGTTGGTGATGTCCAGGTCGTCATACGCGGAATAACCGGCCAGCCGGTTCCACATCGCAGCCGAGTAAAGCCGCGACCGAGCCTGGCCCATGAAGTCGTAAACGTCCTGCTGGGCCGTCCGTGTCCCCTTGATCCCGAGCAGGTTGGGCCGATGGGTCCAGCCGCCGATCGAGGCCAGGGCCAGGTTTCGGGCCCCCTTGAGGGCCAGCGGGAACCGGGCCCCAGTTGAGGATGTCGCGGATCTTCTGGGTCTTGAACCAGGCGTAGCCGGCCAGGGCCTCGTCGGCCCCCTCGCCGGTCAGCACGACCTTGTAGTCCTGAGCGTGAACGGCCCGCGCCAGCCGCATCAGGCAAGCGGCCGATGAGTCCATCACCGGTCCCTCGGCCGCCCGGATCAACTCGGGATAGGCCGCCACGATGTCGCCGCGGTTCATCGTGACGGTCGTCAGTTTCGAGCCCAGCGCCTGGGCCGATTCCGCGGCGTGCGACCGCTCGTCGGGACCGGCCTTGTCCAGACCGATCGTGAACGACGGCACGGCGTAGCCGCGCTGCCGTGAGCTCAAGCCCAGCACGACGGTCGAGTCGAGCCCTCCGCTGATATAACTGACGACCGGCACATCACCGCGCAGCCGTCGCTCGACCGCCTGCCGCATCAGGAATTCCAGCTCGTCCACCAGCGGCGCGGGTCGCTCAACCGCCGCTCCTGGCCGGCGTCGGGGAAGTCCAGGTCCCAGTACTTTTTGAGCTCGAATCGACCGTCGTGAACGCGGAGGTAATGGCCTGGCGGGATCGACTTGACCCCTTCGAAAAACGTGCGAGTCGTGCCGGCGCAGAACGTGTTGAAGAAGAGGTCGATGCCCTTGGCGTCGGCCCGCGCTTCGACCAAACCCGAGGCCAGGAGCGCCTTGATCTCCGAGCCCCAGAGCAGCCAGCCGTCGGCCTGGGCGTAGTAGAGGGGACAGATCCCCACCCGGTCTCGGCCCAGGATCAGCGTCCGCGTGTTCCGGTCCCAGAGCGCGACGGCGAACTGGCCGCGCGCCTTCTCGAACATCCCCTCGCCCCGTTCTTCGTACAGGTGCGCCCACAACTCGGTGTCGCAACGGGTCGCCAGCCGATGGCCGCGACCCTGAAGTTCTTGTTGAAGCTCGGGATACTCGAACAGCTCGCCGTTCTGCGTGACCCAGATCGAGCCATCCTCGTTGCTGATCGGCTGTCGGCCGCCCGCCAGGTCCACGATCGACAGACGACGCGCGCCCAGCGCCACTCCCGGCTCGATATGAATCTGCTCGTCGTCCGGTCCGCGATGGGCGATCGCGCCGGTCATCGCCAACAGCCGGGAGGCGGAAAACTCACGCCGACCGTTCAGATCGATCGCACCCGCGATGCCACACATCTCAAAACGGACTCCAAGAGACGAACCACTTCCGCCGCCGATACTTCGCGACACCGACCCCTGGGTCGGCCGTCCTTCGATGGCGCGGGAAGACTCGTTCAACTATAACATGCCCAGTCAATCGGGGTACGAGGGACCATGGTCCGAGGAAGCCACGTCGCACTCCGCAGGGGGAGCGGGTTGACGCGCCATCATGGGCAACGATGATCGGGAGACGGAATTGGTACGTAGCGCAGAAAGCGAAGCAGCCGGTAAAGGGAGAAGGGGCCGATCATGAGTCATCCCGTCCTCACCCTGGAACTGCCCGAGAACGTTTATGAACGAGTCCGCCGCGCCGCCAAGGGGATGAATCAACCTGTGGAGAAGGCGTTGGTGGACATCGTCCGTGCCGCCACGCCATCGCTGGAGAAAGTCCCGGCCGAGTACCGGTTGGAACTCGAGGCCATGGAGGACCTCGGCGATGACGAATTGTGGGGGATCTTGCGCAGTCGATTCGCGTCCGCAAAGCAACGCCGGATGCAAAGACTACTCGATGAAAATCAGCGAGAAGAGCTGACGGACCGAGAGCTACGAGCCCTGGCCGAGCTGCGGTCCGCCGGCGACCGTCGCATGCTCCGGCGGTCTTACGCGGCCCTGCTTCTGAAGTACCGGGGACATCGGATCCCGAATCGCGAGGGCCTCTGACCACGGCCGGTGAATCCGAGGGTAGAATCCTCGCGATAACCACTGTTGCCAAAGAACTTACGTTGTGGAGCACGGTCTCGCTAGTTTCCAGATTCTATTAGGCTTTTTCAGAGTTTTAATAGCGATTCCTTGAATGAAGTCTGAATCGATATATCAGTAAATCTATGCGAAACTCGGCTGCTTTGAAGTTGGCTCGGCGGGGAGAGTCTAGGGTGTGCCTTTCTTCGCGACATAATACGCGACCAGGGCACCCAGAAGGACGCTCACGATGGCCCCAACGATGTTGGGAACCACCGACCAAGCCCGGTTCCCCCGCTTCTCGGCCGCCTCCTGGAGCTTCTTGACTTGCTCCTTCAGTAGGGCAAGCTCAGTCTTCAGCTCGGCGCCGCCCGCTCTGCCCAGATCTTCCCGGAAATTCTTGGTCTGCTCCTTGAGGATGATCACCTCCGACTTGATTTCCGCGACTCCGATCTGATCTTTCCAACCTTTGAATTCGACGAGTTGCTGTTCGATAGCGCCAGCCTGGTGGCTACCTGGGACAGAGCGTCGGTGATCTTGCCCAGGTCCGGCGATATCCCCTTCACCTCCTCACGCAGCGCATCCACGCGCTCGGTCAGGGTGTGGGCGATCCTGAAGAGCTCGTCTATTTTCTCTGTGTTCGTAGCCACTTTAGGTGCCTTCCCGTCCGCTCCCGGCTCCCAGCTCTGCGAGCTGCTGATGGTTGCGGATCTGGAGAAGGTCGCCCCAAAGTCGATAGAGACGATTCTTGAGGATTTTGGGCGATTTGAGGTCTTCTGGCGTGAATGTGCCCGTCACAGCGCCGGCGTTATCCGATAGACGCAAGGTGACTACCGTCTCGCCGCCGGGGCCTTCGGCCCGGTCCCATTCAGCCGCGACAACGCCTGAGGATGGCCCGAGAACGTTTGACAGGGCGAGAGTCGCCCGCGATGCGAGGGGCAGTAGATCGCCGGATTGGCGGATGCCATAGCCGTACCCAACGTTCCTCAGATTAGAATGCGATTCCGGCCCGGTTTCCGGCGGAGCCACAATAAGATGGCGAGCGAGATCGATGAGCGTCCTCACCAAATCAGGCGGCAATGCATCTGGTCGCAGGCCGTGGGAAACGACGTTCCGGATCTGCCACGCTGAGTCGATGACTAAGAGGTCATGCGGTGAGAGAATTCCGCGCTCGGCCGCCGTTTGAATCAATTCGCGCGGCATAGGCGGCCGCACATAGGCCGTATTCGGATAGCGCGTGGCTTCTCTCAGGGCTGCCTCGACGACGGACCAAGCGAGTAGGAGAGCGGCTTCGATGGCGCCGGAACGTAGGCTTCGCTCTGCTTCAGCCAAAAGCGTCCGCATGTGCATAACGTCGGGTTCGCGCGCTGAACACGCGCCTGGGCGGTCCCTGCGCACTTGCTGCGGCGGCTACAGGATGGAACGCAAGGTATTCGCCATCCTTGAAGGCGAGCATCAGCACGTCCGAGTTCGCGAAGAAAGGAGGCAGATCCTCGGAACTTGGTTGGACGATGACCTCGTAGCCATCTTTCTTGTAGCGGTCGGCGAGTTCTTCCAAAGGATCTGGCTTGCTCATGGGCGCCGTTCCGGTTGTACGTAGATATCCTCCGCGATTCGGGGGCGATCGGCCCACGATTGATTGTACCAAGGCGGTGGCGGCGATCACTACGTCGTCATCGCCGAATCGAGTTGATCATGCCATGGAGCACCGGCTATTCTGCCGGAGCTGCAGCCGTCGCAAGTATCTGCTGCAACGCAACTTGAAACAGTACCATTTCGAAGCCTAGCCCCGCAGAATTTGACTTCTCTGAAAGGCTCTGAATATTTAACCCCATGCCATGCAGAGGCCTAGGGCTAACAGAATTGCCACAACTTTGAATTCAGTACTGCTTATATGTAGCTGGCTTTGTGAAATGCTCGTCGGAAGTCATTATTGCAATCTGCAATAGCCTCCATCCGGACGAGAATTAGAAACGCCGACATTCTAGATTTCGACAATTGTCAGATTTTAATCATCATTGGATCGGACCCGGCCCGCCGCGACGGGAGGTGAGTCACCCGAGGGTGATCCGACCCGATCGGAAGTCGATCGTCAGGACTCCGCCACGTAAGAAATCCAGCCCGAGCAGGCCATGGACCGACGCGCTGACGGGAAGCGTGTGGCCCAGGACGGGAAACCCGAAGCGATGTTGGCTCAACGCCGTCAGTCGCGTCAAGACGACCTTCGGAACGGAGGTCACCTGACTTCCGGTCGTCATTTGGACCCGATCGCTCACGCTCGCTAGGTCGTAGCCGAGGGTCAGTAACACGGCGTCGTTGAGCAGGCTGGTCGTTGCGCCGGTGTCGAGGATCAGTTGGAGGGCCAGGCTCCGATCGGGCCCGGTAACTTCCGCCTTGATCAGGATCGGCCCGTGACTCGGGTCGAAGGGAAAGCTCATAGGACGAGCACCAAGTCCTCGGGGATCGTCCCCAGGAATTGGAGAGCATACCGTCCGGGCGGGTATTCCATCGCCTTGCGACAGACCTCGTCTCGATCCGGGCCGTGGTAGAGAACTCGCCCCGCCCGGAGTTCGAGCGCCTCGTCGGTCTCGGGCTCTCCGATCAAGACCCAATCTGGCGCGTAGCGTGCCTTGATCTCGTCGATCGTTAAGAATTCATCCATGTCGGTGTCCGCCTGGAGACAAAACAGAAATCACTCATGACCGTGCGCAGGCCAAACCTGCGGGTTCGATCCAGGTTTCTCTGAAAACTCGATCGACGAAATGCTGAGCGGCCTAGGCACTTGCGGCGTCAGGGAGTGTCACAATTCTGAATTTAAATGTGAGATTTTTCCGTTCCAACCGTGTGGGGACGACCTCAACTCATTGCCATACATGACTTTAGAAGCGAGGATGACGGGGCTCGAACCCGCAACCTCCGGCGTGACAGGCCGGTGCTCTAACCAATTGAGCTACATCCCCAATTCGAAACAGCGTTTCGAAAAGGTCCCTAGTGATTATCCATTCCCGACGTGGCGTGTCAAGAGACAGGGGTTGATCGGCGGCATCACCAGAGGTTAGTCTAAGCCCTTCGCCGGAAAGGGGAAACTCCGTGTTCCGAGTTCGTGCCGATTTCTCTCTATTCCCGTCGCGAATCCGTCTTCTCGTTGAGGATCAACGCTCGGTGCAGATTTCCAAGGCAGTGATCACGGCGGCCGGTCGAGGCGCCCGACAGTATCCGGCATCCGACACCGTGCAGAAAGCCATGCTGCCTCTGGTCGATCGTGACGGGCTCACCAAGCCCGTGCTTCAGATCATCGCGGAGGAAGCCCAGGAGAGCGGGATCGAGGAGATCTGCGTCGTCGTCGCGCCGGGCGACGAAGCCGTGTACCGCAACCATTTTCGCAACTATGCCGCCAACCTGCGATCGACCTACCGAGGGATCGATTGGGCCGAGGAACAGGCGCGGCGGCCTGGTCGAGCTCGAACAACGGCTGCAGTTCGCCGTCCAGCCGGAGGCCGAAGGCTACGGCCATGCGGTCTGGTGCGCGCGATCGTTCGTGGCCGGTGCGCCCTTCCTGCTCCTCCTGGGCGACCATCTCTACATCTCGTCGGAATCCCGGCGCTGTGCCCGCGCAGTTGATCGATCTGGCGATCGCCGAGAACTGCGCGGTTTCGGCCGTTCATTCGACACGCGAACATTTGATTCATCAATATGGCACCTTGACGGGTCGCCGGCTTCCCGAGCATCCCGAGGTCTACGCGATCGATGAGATCATCGAAAAGCCGAACCCGACCTTGGCCGAGTTGCGACTGCACGTATCCGGCCTCCGCGCGGGGCACTATCTCTGCTTCTTCGGCATGCACGTGCTGACGCCGACTGTATTCGACCTGCTCGATGAGCTGGTCCGGCGAAACGTTCGCGAACTCGGCCAGATCCAGCTCACGACCGCACTCAATGACTTGGCGCGCCGCGAACGCTATCTGGCCCTGGAAACCCGCGGGTCCCGGTACAATCTCGGCGTCAAGTTCGGCGTGGTCGAGGCCCAGATCGCCCTGGCCATGGCCGGCGTCGATCGGCAGCGGATTCTGGCGCTCTTGCTCGAATCGATCGTTCGGATCGAGCAGAACGGCCAGCCTTGACCGAGTTTCGACTGATGTCGCCGGTCGAAACTCCATTCCTCGCAACAGATTGATTCCCATCCATGTCGCAAGTCGGCCAGCTCCTCATCGAGACGATCACTCACTCCGATCCGGCGATCCGGAACCGTTCGATCCGCGAGCTGGTCGCCCACACCAGCTTTGCCGAGAAACTTCAGGCGTGCGAGGAACTCGAGCAGTTTCGCCAGGCCAGTCAAAACCTGTACGAGCGAGTCCGCGCCGCGCTGTTTCTTCATGCGATCTATCGCTACGCCATCCAGGATGCCCCGGAGACACCCGGCACCGGCTTGATCCCGTTCTCCGGGTTCATCGACCTGATGCAGCGCCGGTATGAACAGGCCATCGCGACCTTTCTCGAGGTCGATGAAGCAAGACGGTCCCAACGGCGCGATCTGTAGCGCACTGGCCCAGGTCTACGAGCAGATCGCCTTTCAAACCCTGGCCGATCAGGTGCGGCGGTCGGTCCGGAGCTGTCAAGGGAATCGCTGGATGTTCCGGGTCGGCAGTGCGGACGAGCACCCGCTACGGATCCATTCCCAGTTGTTGTCGCGCGAGACCGACGACGCCCTCTTTCCCATCCTGGTCGAGCGGACTCCGGTGCGGCTGGATCTTTCGCACAGCGGGTGGTCCGACATCTTCTTCCTCGGCATGGACTACCCCGAAGGTGCGCGGGTGCTGAACATTTCGGTCGACCTGGGTGTGCACGGCCGCGATACGACGCCCAGCCCACCGATCGAGGCAAGGCTGCGAGTGATCACCGAGCCGATCCTCCGCTTGACCAGCATCGATCTGAACGCCTGCAAGGACGTCGACAGCCTCGAGGAACTGTTCAATTTCGGCAACGACTATCTGGGGCTGGTCAAGGCGGCCGTCGTCGCGTCGGGTCTGATCCCCCCTGCCCTGGAGGGGACGAACACGCGCCTCGCCGACCTGCTGGCGCGGGTCGTGCGACCCGGACACGGGCTGGAGATCGTCAGCAAGGTCAATGACATTCCCAAAGGGTCGCGGCTGGCCGTCTCGACCAACCTGCTGGCCTCGCTGATCACCCTGATGATGCGCGCCACCGGCCAGACGCGCAACCTGACCGGTCCACTTGACCTGGAAGAAGCGAAAGTCGTCGTGGCCCGGGCGATCCTGGGCGAGTGGCTCGGTGGCTCCGGGGGTGGCTGGCAGGACTCGGGAGGGATCTTTCCCGGAATCAAGCTGATCCAAGGAGTCGCCGCGACGGAGGGAGACCCCGAGTGGGGCGTCAGCCGGGGCCGCTTGCTGCCCAGCCACAGCTCTTGAACGGCCAGACGACGACTCGGTCTCATCCCTCGCCGGACGACGCCGACCCGACCGAACCGTTTGCCGAGGCACTCTCCAAAAGCTTGGTCCTCGTCCACGGCGGCATGGCGCAGAACGTCGGCCCGATCCTCAACATGGTGACCGCCAAATATCTGCTGCGCAGCCCCGACGAATGGGACGCTCGCGGAATGGCGCTGGAAATCTTCGACCAGATCCTCGCGCGCCATCGGCGCCGCCGATGTGCGCGAGCTGGGACTCTGGACGACCAACAACTGGGACGGACCACTCAAGCGCATCATTCCCTGGGTGACCAACGAATTCACCGAGTCGATCATTCGCGAGGCCGGTGAAGTCCTGGGAGAGGATTTCTGGGGATTCCTGATGCTCGGCGGTATGTCGGGGGGCGGGATGGCGTTTTTCGTCGCCCCTCATCGCCACGACGAGTTCCAGGACCAGATCGCCGCGATCATGAAGCGCGTCAAATCGACGCTCGACGACGCCCTCCCCTTCGCGATGGAGCCTGTCGTCTACGACTTCCGCATCAACCCTCAGGGCACGTACGCCACACTCGACGTCGGGCACTCAAGCGATGATGCCGCCGCAATACTACACCCTCCAGGTTCCGAGGATGATCGCCGCGGGCAACCAATCGATTCCATACCAGCGGCGGGTGGACGTCGACCACTTCGCAAACCGTTGCCCCGAGACCGAGGACCTCCTCCGCGTCTTCCGGACCACGATCAATCATCTCTTCCCCGTGACCCGGTCCGCCGACGATGCATCCCGAGCCCAGTGGGACGCGGAAGCCGCGCAAATCCGTCGCGACAACGGCTTCGACTCCGTCCAGCACGAACAGTTGCGCGACGACCTCGTCCGTGGACGGATCGGCCTGGCCCGGAACCGGCTTCCCGTCGATCTGGATATTCGCGACGTCGACGATTCCGAGTTGATCCTGGCACAAGCTCCCTGGCCGCAAGCGGCCATAGAGCGACGGTCGAGCGGCCTTACCAGAAAACGAGGTTGCCGTGGTCACGCTGGCCGCCGGTGTCGGCAGTCGCTGGACGACCGGCGCCGGCGTGGTCAAGGCCGTCAATCCGTTCGTCTGTCTGGACGGGCACCATCGCAGCTTCCTGGAAATCCATCTCGCCAAGACCCGCAAGTGCCAGCGCGCCTTCGGGACGACGATTCCCCACATCGTGACCACCAGCTACCTGACGCACGCCGCCATCGAGCGACACCTGAACGCCTCCGGCAATTACGGCCACGACGGCCCCGTCTATCTCTCTCGCGGCCGGTCGATCGGGCAGCGGCTGATCCCCATGACGCGTGACCTGACCTTCCTCTGGGAAGAAACCAGTCACGAGACCCTCGACGAAAACAAGCAAAAGGTCCGTGATGCCAGTCGCCGCGCGATCCTCGATTGGGCCAAGAGCCAGCGAGAAGGGGCCGACTATACCGACAACCTGCCGATCCAGCGGTTCAATCCCCCCGGCCACTTCTATGAAGTGCCCAACCTGTTGCGCAATGGTCTCCTCGGCTCGGCTTCTGGAAGAACTATCCCAACCTGAAATGGCTGATGGTCCATAACATCGACACCCTGGGCGCGACCGTCACGCCGGAAGTGCTCGGACTGGTGATCGAGTCCGGGGCAACCTTAAGCTTCGAGGTCATTCCGCGGCGGATCGACGACCGGGGCGGCGGCCTGGCCAAGGTTGCCGGCCGGATCCGCTTGCTCGAAGGACTGGCCCAGCCCCGCGAAGACACCGAGTTCAAGCTGCGTTATTACAACACACTCACGACCTGGGTCCGCATTGATGGATTGCTCGAAGCCTTTGGGCTCACCGCGACAGATTTTGAAGCAAGACCCAACTCGCGTCGACGCCGCCGTCCGCGCCATGGCGGCCCGTGTGCCAACCTATGTGACGATCAAGGACGTCAAGCGACGCTGGGGACACGGTCAGGAGGACGTTTACCCGATCGCCCAGTTTGAGAAACTGTGGGGCGATCTCAGCTCTCTGCCCGACCTGAATTGTTCGTACCTGGCCGTCGACCGGCCAGAGAGGCCAGCAGCTCAAGGACACCGCCCAGCTCGACGGCTGGGTCAACGACGGCAGCATGAGCCACGTTCAATCCTTGTGTGATTTTTCGCGGTCGGGGTGAGAAGTTCCTCTCATTCCTCTCATGGCTCCTCTGCTTTCCCTCAGGCATTACGCGGCTCGACAAGTCCCCTTGGCCGAGTGATATGGTGGAACCTAAAGGGAGAATGCGGATTATGAAAATTCACTTGCCCAAAGACTTGGAGGGCGGCATTCGGGCGACGGTCCTTAGTGGCGCGTTCGCCTCCGAGGATGAAGTGATCGCCGAGGCGGTACGTCAATTCCTACGCAAGCAGATCCCCATCTCCAAGACGCCGATGACCGAGGAAGACCTTCAGCGGCACATGCTGGAAATCGGCCTGCTGACTCAACTTCCCGACACCAGCGCCGATTTTGACGATCCCAACGATCAACTCATCGACATCGAGGGCGAACCTCTCTCCGAGACCGTAGTCAGAGAGAGCCGCTGACATGGCGGTCTATCTCTTTGATACCAGTGCACCGTCAAACGACATGTCCGAGAGACTGGCAGCGCCTGGGTCCGAGCCTTGGCCCGTGCGAAGGCGTCTCACACGATTTATCTCGCCCGCATCACAACTGTTGAAATCTATGACGCCATCATGCGACGGCAACGCGGCGGCAGCCTGTCGCCTGCCCAGGCTGGGGCGATCCTCACGCACTTTGCTCACAGGATGTTGTTCTGGACTTCTGGCCACCCGTCTTCAAACGCCCTTTTGATAAGTTCATCGTCCGGACCTTGAGGAAGCCAACCCGTGCTAGGCGCGAGACTTTCAAGTCAGCGTTCCAAACTGCGTCGACCTTCTCTCTAAGATTTGGATCTAACATATCGAAACGTGTTGCCCAAACCGCGAATGCTCTCGACGTGTCAAAATCCCCTCGTGCACCTTGGCGCCAACCGCCGCGGAGGTAGTAATTCAAGTCTCGCGGTAGAGAATCCATCGCGGCGTTGCGAACTGTCGCGCGCTGGCGGCGGCTTCTAGCTGTAACTGCGCCAGTTGTACCGCAGCGACTTCGTCGCCCAGGGTTTCCGCGACCTTTGTGTAGGGTACCGCGGGGAATTTCGCGAGATACTCCGAGATACTTTCGCAGCCGACCTCGCGGATTCGAGACAGGATCTTTGCCCGCCAGTTACCCTGCCAGGTCTTTGCTGCTCTATCCACGTTCATGGACTCCCGTAAGATGCGATCGTTAAACCGCCAAGGTTTCTGTGCTCCAGGACGTCTTTTCCACGACTTCAATTTCAGCCGCGGGTTCGGGGGACACCACGGTCGGGGTTCGGGAAACACCAAACCGAATTACTGGATCGGAGTTGAGTATCATGTCCCCGGAACCTGTGTTCCTGGAACCTGGCGCCGGCCGGATTGGTCGTCAGGTCCCACTGCCGGCCGCCGGATCGATCGTCGATTCGGCTGGCTCCAGAACCTCGACCAGGCGCATGTCGACGTGGTGCATCCCCTGTGTGTCGAAGAGGACAAGGTCTCTGCCCCGGAGATCGCATGCCGCGTTCTCGGGATGCAGGATCGTGAACGACCGGTTGCCGATCGTGACAACGAACGGCGTGAACGGTCGAGCATTGACCATGTCGCGGAGTTGCTGTGGGGTTGCCATTGGGTTGCTCCCTTCAACGCCGTGGCGCTTCCTCGAACCCGTGAGTCCGAGCGAAGTCGACCAATGCCATGTCTATCACCTTGGCAGTGTCTGTCCGGAATTTGTCGGCTAGCCTGTCTACCCACGCCTTCCACTCTGGCGACCCCTTGATGGTTATCGCGATAGCAAGCCCCTTGTTCTTCGCTGCCGTTTTCGGCATCTTGGCCGCAGACTTCTTCTTCGTGGCCATGCTGGGCGTATCCATGTCGTCTCCTTTGGTCTAGACCTTCACCATACCTATCCTACCACCCAACATGCACCTGTACTATACGTCTCCATTCTAGTCTAGACTCAGGAAGAATTTTGCAGGCTTTGGTATTGACTGAGATCTAGTCTGAGGAAAAAAGGCGAACGGGGCGTGACGGCGAAACGGCGACGTTGGCATGAGGGGGAGAAAGGCCGAAAATCATCCTGCCGCGAAGCGGCTTATTTGAACCATAGGTTAGTAGCGAGCGGCGATGGCGCGTTTGCCTCACCAATCTTCGCGATGGCCCTCGTTTCCGTTGCGAGTGACTAACGCATCGAGCGTCTCCGGACGGAGCGAATTCTTGATGAAGTGGACCGAGCCATCCACCATCGCCGCGTTAAACCCGCCTGGGTGCTTGCTTCCCATTCCGAGCATCGGGGGACCTTTTAATCGGAGCGGGATGTCGTCGGGCTTGCTCCAGACCACGGGCTCCGCACTCTCCACCACCAAGAACGTGTTCGAGGTCCCGTCGGTCACGCTAGAAAGGAGGACTCCGGATCGCTGTCCTGTAAACATCGAATGAGGATCCACGACGACCTCGTAAGTCGTCAACCCGTCGGCCCGTTTCTCGGTCGGGCAACGGAAAACTGTTGGGCATCTGATCGACGAGCGGCTTGTTATGGGGGCTGTTCCAGGGCTCGTCCTGCTGGAACTGGCGATAGAGGTCGCCCTGTTCCAAGAACGGAAGGATCAGGACGCGCCAGCTCAAGAGCGGCCTGCCGTTCACGTCGTACGTCGCGAACGGTGGAAAAGCAGCCGTACTCGGATTCGTAATTGTGCATGGCCAGCGCGATCTGCTTCAAGTTGTTCGTGCATTGCGCGCGCGAGGCGGCCGGCCCAGGGCCTGACCAAGCTGGGAGCGACAGCCAAATCGATGATGCGACGCTTCCAAGCACGATTCCCGTAATCGCAAGCCCCATCCCGCCTACATGCTTCCTCGGATTAACGATGTCGGCCAATGCAAGAATCCCGAACAGAATCGCAGGTAGACCCGTGAAAAGGCAGGCGAAAACGGAACTGATTCCCAGGAGTACGCTGGCAATGGCCTTACCACTTGTCTTGGGAGGACTGAAGTCCTGGAGCGGTCCGAACTGAAGGTCGGGAGGAGATGTCGGCTCCGGAACGATGAATTCTCGCTGACAACCCGGACAGCGAGCTCGGCGCCCGGCGTTTTCGACCCGGGTCTGCGATTCCTTGCCACATTCGCATCGAACGACAAGGAACACGATTGCGCTCTCGTCTTTGCATCGAAAGGAATGACGAACGCCGACAACAATCGGCATTATAGGCGAATGGTGATGTCCACTGTCGCCGCGAGTTTGGCGTGCTTCCCGCGACGAATCCGCGGCGATTGGCACACGGACGCGTCGAATGGGCATAGTGGTCTAAAGAGGTCGAACGATTCGACGTCCGGATCTCGACCTTGGACCGAGAGGGGGCAACATGAGCCGTGAGGCAACACAATCCCAGCGCGACTGGCTTGAGGGCGAGATCGCGGCTTGGCAGGGAATGGGTCTGATTGACGAGCAACGAGCGCGGGCGCTGCTTGGGCTCTACGAATCGCGGGAGTCCTTCGACGCCAGGCAGCAATCCAAGGGGCTGTTCACCTTGCTGGCCTTGGCTGCGACTTTCGTGGGGCTTGGGGTGCTCCTGCTCGTCGGATACAACTGGGCGGAGATGCCGGCACCGCTCAAGGTCATTGCAATCTTCGGCGCGCTGATCGGGACCCATGCCGCAGGGTTCGGACTTGCGCTATCAGCTCGGCTGGCGACGACTGTCCGAGGTCGCCTTCTTCCTGGGCTGCCTTTTCTACGGCGCGGCGATATGGCTACTGGCGCAGATCTTCCACATCACGTCCAGTAATTACGACGGCCTCTGGTGGTGGGCGATCGGCTGCTTGCCATTCGCGCTCTTGCTGGACACGGTGTTGCTCCACTTGCTCTTCGCCGGGCTGCTGGCGCTCTGGGTGGGCTTCGAGGTCCTGTCGCTCGAAAGCCTGATCTGGGGAATACCGAACGGCGGCTACTCACTCCCGCTATTAGTCGCGCCGGGGCTTTTGTGGGCCTATGGCAAGAGGTCGGCGATCACCGTCGGAATCTACGTGCCGCTCCTGGCCTGGTGGGTCGTGCTACAGCCGATCGCCTGGAAACTACAAGCGAACCCGACGATGTTCATCGGTGCTGTTGGCGCATTGATGATGCTCGTAGCGTCGTTGCACGCGCCGCGGAGCCCGATGGCGATCCCGTACCGTTTCTACGGCATCGCGTTGGTCGGTGCGACGCTGATCCCGCTCAGCTTCCACCAGTTCAACGAGTCCGTCGCCAATTACGGCGGCGTCTTCCGCATGGACCGCGACCATCTCTGGTTGGGTGGGCTAGAGGAGATGATCCCGATCGTGATCCTGTTGGCCGCCACATTAATACTGGCGGTCTTCCTGGAATGGAAATCGCGCGGGAACGCGAGCCGTCCTCAGCGTTCGCTGGCGGAGTCTCTGTTGGAACTCGTCCAGGCGGCATCCACTGCCATTCGTCCTGCTCGGGCTGTTCGCCTTCCTCTCATTATATGTGCCTGCGGTGAAGGAGACCTGGACGCCGACGATCCTGGCCAACGTGGCGATGGTCGCGCTTTCATTGTGGCTCATTCGTTTCGGCCTGACGGTGGACCAGGGCCGGCCGTTCGGAGCGGGGGTTGCTTACCTGTTGTTGTGGACCGTGCTCCGCTACGTGGACCTGTTCGGCGCCTTCGGTGGGATGCTCGGCGCGTCCCTGATGTTCTTCCTCTGCGGCGGAGCGCTGCTCGGAGTGGCTCTTTACTGGCGGAAGCGAAAGGCGGTGTCCCTTGCCTGACTACTTCGAATCCCCACCACCGGTTTCCGATCCCGAGAGGTCCCTGACCGATGATATCGATGTCGGCTCAAAGAAGGCGTCAAGCGCCCCACTCACGTCCGCTCCCGGATTCGAGCGAAGGGCCATCATCGCGGCCGTGGTCTTCCAGCTTCTCATCCTGGTCACCATGATTCTCGGCAAGACCGTGCCGTATGTGGCGCGCAGACGCTCCTTTTGCACGTTGAGCCGGTCGACCCTCGCGACATGTTTCGGGGCGATTACGTAACGCTCGGCTATTCCTTCAACCGGCTGCCCGCCGGGACCTTTCAATCGGGACAGCCCGTGTACGTGACGCTCGTTCCCGATGCCGACGGCCGACATTATCGTACTGGCCAGTTCCTTGTTGAACCTCCAGCGTCGGGCGCATTCATCCGCGGAACGGCCATAAGTACGATGCGGGCGACGTTCGGCATCGAGTCCTATTATGTCCAGGAAGGAACCGGTCACGACTATGAGAACGCCGTGCGCACGCGCAACCTCTGGGCGGAGGTCGCGCTCGACCGCCAAGGAAACGCCTCGCTGCGCCGACTCGTTATCGAGTGACAGCCTGGCCAGGAAATGACCTGATCCCCACACTGGCGAGCTCTCCAAGAGCTCGTGGGGCGATCGCCCCGAGCTGCGTCTTTCACGGCTGATTTTCCTTGTTTTCCGCGGGAATGCCCGTTCCCAGGCGTTGCCCTGGGCCGATTTGTTCAACCCCTTCGCGGCAAAATACAAAGCGGCGTAACCCCAAAACGCGCAAGCGAGGGACACGGGCTTAGAGCGGTTCATGCTCGGGTGGCTCACGGGGCCATACTGGCCCGAGGCGTCATTGAGGCGACACTCCCCGGGATCCTCGCTGACGCTTCGGGCCAGTATGATGGACGTCTCAGTCGCGCTGTGCGCAGCTCGTGAGTTAGCAGCTCTAGGCGTTGAAAATCAGTCCATTGCTACGGCAAGACCGGCCACGCCTGTCCTTGGCGATACAGGTGCGGATCTTCGGTGTAATGCTCCCAGATTCGTAGCAGCGAGGCGGCAGAGGCAGCAACTCCGCCGCCACTTTCTTGCTCGTGCCGGCGTCGATCAGCCGTCGGGACTCCAGGAAACGCAGCCAGGCGGGCATGGCCTGAAATAGGGCCGCCGCGGAGTGGTACAGCCCGTTCATCAAGTCCATCATTTGCGCGAGATGAACGTCGAGCGTGACCCGCTCAGGGCAAAGTGGATGGGCCGGCCGCGGCGGTTTCGGCAGTTTTAGTTTAGGGTTCATTGCCTGCTCCAGCATGCTTGGTCGCGGATCGAGTTTGCCCCCGTGCCGCTGCATGAAATAGCGATACAGCTCCCTGCTTACGAGTTCCCCCCGTGGGAAAGGCACCCCTTCCTCGCGGCGTAGGTAGCCGACGAACTCGCTGATCAGCCGCTGCAGATTGATCGCACCCTGGTCTGGAGTGTGTCGTTCCTCCTGCTCATCATCATCCCAATCGTCACGGCGGCTTTTCCGTGGCGGCCTCAGGGCGAAGTCGTCCGCCTGCCACTCCTGCCCGGACCTTCCCGTCAGGTCGTCGATAAATTCGTGCAGGTATTCCTCGCGCGGCTCCGCGACAAAGAACCGGACACGGTCGAGCAAGACCGCATCAGCCGGATCGGGAGAGGCTGTGTGCTCCAGGTAGTTGAAGATCTCGTAATTGGCCCCATCATTCGCGAACTCCGAGATACCCCAGGGAACGACGTTGTCAGAGGTTTTCACGAGTGGCCAGGCGATACGCATGGGCCTCGACGAGAACGGCGAGCTGGCCATGATACGCCAGGGCTTCCCTGGCACGGTTGAAGATGTCGATGTCGCGGCCAGCGCGTGCGGCCAGCTCACGCGCCAGGGAGGGGACAACCTCCTGCCAGCCCTCGGTCAGGGCGTCCTGCAAGCACCGGGACAGATAGTAATGAGCGCTTTTATTGAACACCTCGGGCCGGCGCTCGCGGAGTGCACTGACGCATTCCGCGAAGCGCGCGCGGACGCCTTTCTCCACTGCGTCCGCATGAAGGACGCAGAGCATCTCATAGGCCAGTTCGTCGTCCATCACCTCGGCGTCTTCCAGCGCCTCGAGGAAGACAACGATCCGGTCCTCGCCGTTCTGAGACTTAAACTCCCGCCAGAGGTTATCTCCTCTCTCGGCGACGGGATCTGGCGGCCGCGAAGGTGTAGAAGCATTGGCGGCGCGTGCCGGTGCGGTCGGCCCCGCGGTCTGCGGATGTTGCTGCGCGATGGAGGGAGCCAGCCGAGCTGGTGCCACAGGCGAAGGCGGAGGCTCAACCACGCCCGTTTGCGTCAGCGACGCCTCCTGGCCCTTGGCAAGGCAACACTTTTTGTACTTCTTGCCGCTGCCACAGGGACAGGGGTCATTGCGTCCCGCTTTCATGGATCACTCTCCGGCTAGGGTCTAACTCGGTCCTCATTATACCCCCCTGAGCGCTATCCGATCGAGACACGCTCTTTCAAGCCAAACCGAGCGACCCGGACGCCGGAGCAACGAGGCAAACGGGGTGCGCGTCGCCTGAAGCCAGAAACCAGCGACAATCGTTGACGTTTGCTGGACGGACAGCGAAAGTGCGTCGGCCCATGACAGGTGACTGCGAACTTTTCTGGGGCTGGAAAAATAGGCGTGTTCAAGCGCGCGGGCGTCCCCAGCCACTTGACCCCAAACATAGGCGATCGGATCCCCTCCTTGCTCTCCGAGTTTCTGGCCAGTAGCTACTTGAACGAGTCGCTCCGGCTTGTTCGACTCTGTAGCGAGGTTCCTGACGTGGTACCAAACGGGTTGGTTTCAGCAGTCAACTGGGAAATGTCGAGGGGGGATAGCATTGGTGGGTTGCGCCGCGTTCGACGGCTAACTCGCCTTAGAAGAAGGAGCAAGAACATGAGAAACCTTTGGCCGGGTTGTCTTTTCCTTCGTCGCGGCTGCTCTCTCCGGAACCTGTCAGGCTCAATTCCCCACTGGATCACCGATCGACCCGGAATGGCGGCTTGTGGCAGACTCAAGCTTGATCCTCCGAGCCCGCATGGACGTCCCGGTGCAAAAAGTCGACGAGACCATCAAAACCGGCAAGGAAAGCTTCGTCACTCTCCGTTTCGATGTCCTGGATCCGCTTAAGTGCACGGGGGGCTTGAAGAGCGTTGAGGCCGTTTACCGGTCGGGGGCGGGGAGCTACACCCCCGCGCCGAAGAGCGTCCTCGCGCCTGAATGGCAAAGAGGTTCTGGTCTTTATAGCCGACAGATATATCGTCCAGGTGAAAGACGCGATCCGCCCGTTTGAGCCGGACAAGACGGAACGCTTGAGGAAGGAGGTCTCAAACCAGCGGTTAATCACGGAAAACTTCGCCCGGCTGCCCGCAGCGACGCCCGATAACGTACAGGGGACCGTCAAAGCTCTGATCGACGAGATGACTAACGAGGCCACGCAACAAGACGCGGTCTGGCGGCTTCAGCGCCTCGGCCCGCGTGCGGCTCCATCGATCATCCGCCTGATGGATGACCGCCGTCCACTACCATTGAAACGCACCATGTTCATCAACAACCATCCGAAGGCGTTCGAGGGGATTACTCACTATGGGCCGAAGGTCGTCGTGGATGCCCTTGCGACTGTTCTGCCGGGAATGACCGAACGTTCGTTTGGTTCGATCAACAGTGGCGGGAGCGAAGACGCGCGTCGGACGGTCGTCAACGCCTGGCGGGTCGATCTGCATTACAGCACGAATCAGTCAAAGACCGGGGCAAAGCCGTCGGAGCCCCCTTCTTCGAAATGAAAAAGGGGTCAGGATCCGAAAGACGAAATCGGCTCCTGAACCTTTATTTCTCCTGACTCTTTTATTTGTCACAGGAATTGGCCTGACCCCCACACTGGCGAGCTCTCCAAGAGCTCGTGGGGCGATCGCCCCGAACCGCGTCTTTCACGGCTGCAAGGTACGGACTCAGCCACCCAGCTTCGTCAACCGCCCCGTGCTATCGCCCAACCTATCGAGCTTCACGCACATCCGGTCGAGCATCGCCAGGCAGAGGTTGTTCAGCGGCTGAGAATCGGCTCTGAGATGGCGGCCGGGCTCAGTAAAAGGATCATGGGGTCATGGGGTCAGGTTGAACCCACGGCTCTCTTGAACCATGCCCGGTCAGGAGATGTCACCGGTAGGGTCTCGTACCGATTGCGTGGATAAGACATGCGTCACGTATAAGCCCAATCGCTGTAATGAGATACGGTCAGGACTCCCGCCCCCAGCCCATCGTGTCGATCAGACATGTCCCAAATATAAGTCCAATTGGAATAATGAGATGCTGCTAGGAGCCTACTTCGAACCAGTTGTATCGATTATGCCTGTGTCACACGTAAGTCCCACTCCTGTAAAGAGATAGCACCAAGGCCTCCGCTTCGGACCGGTTGTATCGATTATGCCTGTGTCACACGTAAGTCCAATCCCTGCCGGGAGATACTGCCAATTGCCCCTTCTTTCGAACCGGTTGTATCGATTATGCCTGTGTCACACGTAAGTCTAATTGCTGTAAGGAAATACTACCAAGACACCTGCCTCGAACTGGTTGTAGCGATTATGCCTGTGTCACACGTAAGTCCAATTGCGGTGAGGAGATGACCGTTTCTGGCGCGGTTCCGATTATACCTGTGTCGTAAAGGACCGCCGAAGCCGTTCCGAGTCAGGTGGTGCGCAGTGAGACTTGGGCCGCGCGCCTCGGTGTAGAGACCGGCCGTGTCCTGTCACGGGTCATCGAGCACCGGCGATAGCTGGGTTGGTGCGCAGGGGGGACTCGGGCCATTCGTCTCGGTTTGCAGACCGGCCATTTCTTGTTGCGAGGGATCGATCACCGGTGGTCCCTGGGATGTCGGAGACACGCGATTCGGTTAGGAGGTATCGTCCTCTTCAGGAGGCTTGTTATCGCTCAGTTCTTTCTTTGTCTCTTCAGTCAGGTTCCAGGGCAAGAACCGCTGGATGTCCGCCGGAACCTTTCCCCCGGCCGCCGCACATTGCTCGAAGTACCACCTCAGCCAATTTCGCGGGTTGAGTTTGTGCATCGACAACGTGGCAAAGATCGAGAACGCCGTCGCTGCTAACTGGCCGCTCCAGGCCGAACCCGAGCCGTAGAAGTTCTTCCGCGCCAACGCCGGCCCTCGCCCACGTCGTTCCGAGGCATTGTTGTCCATCGGAATCCGCGGATCGTCGACGAAAAGGGTCAGCCCCACCCAATGCTCCTGCAAACTTTCCAAAACCTTGCGGCAAGGTGTCGCCAGGTCCGTCCGGGCCAGTTCCGTCTCCATTTGCTTCTTCATCTGGGCCACGGCCTGGCGCAGGCAGCCATCGGCCTCTTTGAACTCCGCCGAGTCCCGTTTCGCCGCCAACCGCCGCCGGTTCAAGCGGTAGAGCGTGCGAATCCGCCGCAGCCATTCCAAGGCCCATGTCTCGAGCTCCGGCCAGCCCTTGCCCACCCGGACGAAGTCCCGCCTCACATGCGCCCAACAGAAGGCCAGGACCAACACCCCATCCTTAACCCAGCTCATCGCCTTATACGCCGAGAAGCGGTCGACCACTAACACTCCACGTGACTCGGCCCGAAAGTGGTTCTCGGGAACCGTGTGGCCCCGACTGGGATTGAGCAGGAAGACGACCGTGTCCTCACTCAAATAGACCCATAACCACCAGCCGTATCCCTCCTTGCCCTCCACGATGATGAACACGGGCCACCGCGTCTCGTCGGCTTGATGCAAATCGCCTTGCCGATTCCGCTCTTGGAGCGCTTCGTAAATCGGCCTGAGCAGGACTTCCAACCGCTGCAACCCATCGGTGACGGTGCCCGGTGCCAAGTCCAAACCCAACAGCCGCCACGAGGCCAGCAAGCGTTCGGTAGGCCGAAAGCTGAAATACTTGTCCAAGATGACCTCGACCCACACCGAGATGCCGTATCGTCCTTTGGGGATCAGCTTGGGAGTGGGGGGAGCGGTCAGTGTGAGAGTGCCGTTGCAGTTACAGGTCCGCTGGTAGCGCCGCCGATGAATCACCCGGCGGTAGGCACGCACTTTGATCTCGATTTGCTCCGAATCTTCTGTGTCGCCACGCATAAGCAACGGTTTTCCGCATTCGGGACAGACGCATTCCTCGGGAGGCAGTACGGAGAACTCGTCCTCGACCGGCAGATGGGAGTATTCCCGTCGTTTGGGGCCGGGGTTGTTCGGTTGCTGGCCCCGTTTCCGTAGCGGTCCCTGGGAGTCGTCTTGGGGATCATCCAAGTCATTGGAGCGATCGCTCCGGGTCGTTTTCTCGGTGCTTTTCCCGAAGAGATCCGCTTGAAGTTTGCGGTTTTCACCCTCAAGTTGTTCGACTTTCTTCTCCAATTCGGTGATGCGGAGTAGGGCATCGCGATGGCGACTCTTCCAATAGCCCGCCTGCTGACGCTGTTCGAAGTTCTCGCGTTGAAGACGCTGGACTTTGGCGCGCAACTCTTCCACTTCTTTGCGCCAGTCGTCCACCAGGCCGATCGGCTCCGGGGAGGAGCCAGTAAGCACAGAAACTGGACGCCGTTGGCAGTCCATGACCACCATAGCTTGACCCAGAATGCTCGAAGGTTGCGACGGCGGACAAGCGTCGAGTCGGCCCAGTTCCGAGACCGGAACACGCAGGGGCGTGAAACAAAACACGGAAGCGGAAAAAGGATCATCCATGGTGGCCGAGTCTAACCACCTCCTTCCGTGAATGCGAGAGGTGGCAATGGGCTTATCGAGTATCTACAAAGCACCAACTGTACATACAGGATTAGCGAAGCTTTACCCTGTGTCACACGTAAGTTTTCTCGCACCAACGATATACTGCCAAATGAAGTTTTCCCGGTCCTACGCAAGTGCGTGCGCCAGCGCGACAAGAGGTCGTCGTGGCCGACGGACGTCATTGAACGTCAAATCCAGGGTTTCGTCATCTCAGCCTCGCGATCAATCAATGTGATTCCACACAGGATGTTTTGTACCGTCGAAGCTGTGTTCGCGTGAAATCCAGCCACTCTCGACCTTGTCGGCCCTTCGCCAGCGCTCGCTTACAACCGGCAGATCAGGAGTTCGCGCTCGTAGACCATCTCCGGCGGCAGGCGGTCGTGCAAGTTCGATGAAGAGCTCCTCGTGCCCGAGCACTTCCGACCGCCAGGCGTCGCGGTCGAAGGCTTGCAACTGCTCGAACTTCTCTCTCGGGAAGTCGAGGCCGCGCCACTCGATGTCCTCGTAGCGTGGCATCCAGCCGATCGGCGTTTCCTTGCCCGCGGCGCGCCCGCGGGCGCGGTCGACGATCCACTTGAGCACCCGCATGTTCTCGCGGAACCCCGGCCACATGAACTCGCCGTCCGCGTCCTTCCGGAACCAGTTCACGTGGAAGATGCGGGGCGTCTCCGACAGCGGCGCTGCATCCGGATCCAGTGCCGGAAGTAGTCGCCCATGTGGTAGCCGCAGAACGGCAGCATCGCCATCGGGTCGCGCCGCACCTTGCCGACGATGCCCGCCGCGGCGGCCGTCATCTCCGAGCCGATGGTCGCCCCGATGTAGACGCCGGCACTCCAGTTGAACGCCTGGTAGACCAGCGGCATCGTCGTGGCGCGGCGGCCCCCGAAGATGATCGCGCTGATCGGCACCCCGTCCGGGTCCTCCCAGGCCGGGTCGATGGTCGGGCATTGCGAGGCGGGGGCGGTGAACCGCGAGTTGGGGTGCGCGGCCTTCGCCCCCGTCTCCTTCGCGATCTCGGGCGTCCAGCGCTTCCCCTGCCAGTCGAGGCACTCCGCGGGCGGTTCGTCCGTCATGCCCTCCCACCAGACGCCCCCCTCGGGCGTGAGCGCGACGTTCGTGAAGATGGTGTTCCGCGACAGCGTCGCCATCGCGTTCGGGTTCGTCTTCCAGGACGTGCCCGGCGCGACGCCGAAGAAGCCGGCCTCGGGGTTGATCGCCCTCAGGCGGTCCTCGGCGTCCGGCTTGAGCCAGGCGATGTCGTCGCCCACGGTCCAGACCTTCCACCCCTCGAACCCCGCCGGCGGGATCAGCATGGCGAAGTTCGTCTTGCCGCAGGCCGAGGGGAACGCGGCGGTGACGTAGGTCTTCTCGCCCTGCGGGTCCTCGACGCCGAGGATGAGCATGTGCTCGGCCATCCAGCCCTCGTCGCGCGCGATGTTCGAGGCGATCCGCAGGGCGAAGCACTTCTTGCCGAGCAGCGCGTTGCCGCCGTAGCCGGAGCCGTAAGACCAGATCTCGCGCGTCTCCGGGAAGTGGACGATGTACTTCTCCCGGTTGCACGGCCAGGGCACGTCCCGCTGGCCGGGCGCGAGCGGGGCGCCGACGGTGTGCATGCACGGCACGACACGCTTCTCGCCCTTATCGATCTCCGCGAAGACGGGCAGGCCGATGCGGGCCATGATGCGCATGCTGACGACGACGTAGGGCGAGTCGGTGAGCTGCACGCCGATCTGCGACATCGGCGAGCCGACCGGCCCCATGCTGAACGGCAGCACGTACATCGTCCGCCCGCGCATCGAGCCGCCGAACAACTCCTTCAGCTTGCTGCCGCATCTTGAAGGGGTCTTCCCAGTTGTTGGTGGGGCCCGCCGCCTCCTTCGAGAACGAGCAGATGAAGGTGCGGTCCTCGACCCGCGCGACGTCGCTCGGGTCGGAGCGCGCGTAGTAACAGCCCGGCCACAGTTCCTCGTTGAGCTTGATGAAGGTGCCGCTCTCGACCATCTGCGCGCAGAGCGCGTCGTACTCCTCGCGCGAGCCGTCCACCCAGTGGATGGCGGCGGGCTGCGTGAGCCGGGCCATCTTCTCGACCCACTTGAGAAGGTGGCTATTCTGACTCAGCGGGATCGCCGGGTCACGGCCATTCCCATGCCGGGCCGGCGTCCTTCTCGGCGGATGCGCGCATCGTCGCGGAGAGTTGTCATGATGTCATCCTTTCCTACAGCGGATCGCTCTCGAATCCCGTTACTATTCACTTCGCATCGACGGGTTCCGGGCACCTGGGGCGAGAAACCGGCCAGGGCGTCGGCCAAGGCTTCCGGCTCTTCCGCCGCAAGGTCGGTGTCCGCCGCCAGCACCGACCGTGCGCGGGGCAGGTCGAGTTCCCCCTCCCAACGCGCGATCGACCATCGTCGCCACGCCGTTGCCGATCAGGTTCGTGATCGCCCTGGCCTCCGACATGAACCGGTCGATCCCCAGCAGCAGCGCCAGGCCCGCCACGGGCACCTTCCCGGTGGACTCGAGCGTGGCGGCCAGGGTGATGAACCCGCCGCCGGTCACGGCCGCGGCCCCCTTGGACGTCAGCAGGAGCACGCCGAGGATGCCGAGCTGCTCGCCCAGGCTCAGGTGAACGTTGGTGGCCTGGGCGATGAAGATCGCCGCCATCGTCGAGATAGATCGAGGTGCCATCCAGGTTGAAGGAATATCCGGTCGGGATCACCAGCCCCACGACCGACTTGCCGCAGCCGACATTCTCCAGCTTGGTGATCATCCGCGGCAAGGCCGCCTCCGATGAGGAGGTCCCCAGCACGATCAGGATCTCCTCCTTGATGTAGCGCAGGAACTGCCAGAGGCTGAATCCGGTGAGGCGGGCGATCAGACCCAGCACCACGAAGACGAAGAGCAAGCAAGTGACATAGACGCAGAGCATCAGCGTGCCCAGCGAGAGCAGCGTGCCGACCCCGTATTTGCCGATGGTGAACGCCATCGCGCCGAAGGCGCCGATCGGGGCGAAGCGCATGATGATCGCGATGACGTCGAAGAGGACGTGCGAGAGCTGGTCGAGGAGATCGAGCAGGGCCCTCCCCTTCTCGCCGAACCTGCCCAGCGCCAGGCCGAACAAGACCGAGAACGTCAGCACCTGAAGGATCTCTCCGCTGGCGAACGCCCCCACGGCGGAGTCGGGGATGATGTGCAGCAGGAGTTCGACCGTCGAGGGCGGTTTGCCGCCCGCGGTGTAGGCGGCAATCTCCTTTGTATCGAGCGTCTTGACGTCCGCGTTGATCCCGACGCCCGGGCGTACGACGTTGACTACGACCAGGCCGATCGCCAGGGCGAGCGTCGAGACCAGCTCGAAATAGATGAGCGCCTTGAGTCCGACCCGGCCGACCTTCTTCATGTCGCCGATCTTCGCGATACCGACCACCACCGTGGTAAAGATGATCGGGGCGATCATCATCTTGATCAGCTTGATGAAACCGTCGCCGAGGGGCTTCATCGCCGTCGCCATCGCCGGGTAGAAATAGCCCAGCGTCACACCGATCCCGATGGCGACCAAGACCTGGAAGTAGAGGTGGGTGTAGAGGGGCTTGTGGACTCCGGACCGGCTTTGCATGGCAGTCCTTCAGTACGGGCGTCTGATCCATCAAACCTTGATCGACGCGATAGCCGTGATCGACCCGAGTGTAAACCGGTGTAGGAGTAGGACTTCATGCCGCGACTCGTATAAGTGTGACACGGCGGAATTGATGTCACGCCAACGCTCCGGCAAGTTCAGCCTACCAAGGGGATCACCGTGGTGGCCAGCCCGACCGCCAGCATGATGAGGAAGACAGGCCAGTCCAGGTTAGCGGCGATTTCCGACGCCTTCGAGATCTCAGGTTGGGTGGGGCGACGATCGGGTCTGGGATGAGTTGTGTGGCTGCGCGGCGGTCGGCGTCGGCGAGGTCGGACTTCCCTCGCTTGTCGTGGACCCTGGCACGAAGTAGCCGGGCTTCGGCGGACGAGGGGGCGAAGCGGACTGCCTCATCGGCTTCTGTGTGGTTGGAACTCCACAGAACAGGGCGGTCAGCGGTAGATCGTCTCGGTCAGGAACGGATTTCGGAACTTCCCGCGCGGATCGTGCTTCTTGACGAGGTCTTTGAATTCGGCCAACTTTTCGTAACGGGATTGCAGTTGCGCGGGTTCCATTGTGAACAACTTTCCCCAGTGTGGACGAGCCTCAAAGGGAGCCAGTTCTCTTTCAATGATTGGAAGCAAACTACGGACGGAGTCCCAATCTGGTTTCCATGTAAAGTGGATCGCCAAACTCGGCCGCTTGTAACAAGGACTCATCCACAATTGATCCGAGTCGATCGTGCGCAATTCCGAAATCAGCAGATGCGGGGTTACCCGGTCGCGCATTCGCTCGATCGCGTGGATGGCTTCTACCGAGTTCAGGCGTGAGACGAAGTACTCGGACTGTAGCTCCTTGCCACTGCTCGGAGTGAATCCCATACGGAAATGAGGCAACCGGTCATACCAAGGGCCGGGCACGCCCATCTGCTCAGTGCAGTTCTCCGCCGACAGATCGGCAATCGGGTGGAGATTCCTGGTTGCGAGTTTTGCTCCGTAAAAATCGGGTTTGGCATCCAGCCGGTCGCCCTTCTCGACCACGCGTTTGACCCACACTTCGTTGACGCGCTTGTTCTGCCAGTCGGTGAACAAACTCACGCTGTAGCCGCTCGACATGATGTTTTCAAAATGGTCCGTGACTTCCGCCAGCGGCAGGTCCTCGTAAACGACCTGCCGCATCACGAACGTCGGCTGAACGTTGAGCGTGACCTTGGTCACCACTCCGAGCGCACCCAGGTTGACGACGGCCCCGTGAAATGTGTCACCGTCCTTGTCGCGGGAAAGGTTCAAGACGTTCCCATCTGCCGTGACGAGCTCGAGGGCCGAAACCGCGGTCGCCAGGTTTCCATTTTTGATGCCGGACCCATGCGTGGCGGTCGCACAAGCACCCGCGATGGAAATGTGAGGCAAGGAGGCCAGGTTATGCAGTGCAAAGCCCTGGGTATGAAGATAGGGGCATAGTTGGCCGTAGCTCATTCCTGCTTCAACCGTCACCGTGCGTGCCTTCGTGTCAAGCGCGACCACCTTATCCATTGGTTTGAGAGAGATCAGAGCATGAGGGCTGTCCGCGATGCCGTTGAAGCAATGACGCGTGCCCAGCACCTTGAGCGATTCATGCTCCCTGACGAACTTCTGAACCTGGTCAATCGAAGTGAAAGGATACAATTTGTCCGTGCTGTACTGAAAGTTGCCGGCCCAGTTCGTGAGTTTGCCGCTTGACGCGGGTTCGTCGGGTGCTCTGCCAAAGAGTCGGCCCCCGGAAAGTGCGCTCAGGATCGCGGTTGAAAGCTTGAGAAACCTTCTCTTATCCAAGATCGGACCCTCCCCTGCTGTTGTGAATGGCCGCTCTATCAGGGAATTCGAGCCGCGACGGAAATCGATCGATCAGACCTGGCACAAACCGGCGAGGTCGCGGATGGCGGCCTGGGCGACCGGGGCCGGGCACGACCAGACCAGGAAGAAGAGGGCCTGGCGCGCCCATCGTTGGGCGGGCTCGGAGCGGAGGAAACCGGTTCCTTTCCGAGCCGTCAGATAGGCTTGCGTCGAGCGGAGGACCAAGGCGTTGGCTTGCGTGCGGATCTGGTCGGAGGAAAGGGCAGCGGGTTCACCCTTGGCCTGGGCGATGATCTGACTCCAAAGGGTCGCCCAGCTTCACATAGCACCTCCAGCGGCTCGGCCAGCTCGGTCCGATCCGGGGCCAGCTCGACCAGAGCCGCCAAGGCCGCGCGGGCCTGGCCGAGGGCAAGCGCCGAGGTTTCCAGGCCGGCGGTGCCAACCGCTCCCGGCTGCGATACCAGGTCGGGCACCGGACCGGCCAGAAGGTCGGAATCGTCTGATCTCAACGCCTCTGAGATCGACCTGCGACGTGCATGAAGCCTGGAGGGCGGCCAGTGCAAACGGCGGTCGAACGATCACCCCTGGCCGGTCTGACGGGAGCGCGATCAACATCTGCCGGCCATCATCCATCGCCGCGCCTGTCACGAACAGATCGGCTCGCTCGGCAGCCGTGACCCACGGCATGGTTCCATCCAGACGATAACAACCGGGTGTTACCTCGGTCACCCTGATGGCCTGAGAGCCCAGGCGCCGCGAGGTCGTGAGGTGTGAGATCCCCACCGTCGCGAAGGCGCGACCGGCTCCCACGGCGTGAAGCCAGTAACCGGCGGCGACACTCTCGGTCGCGGCCAAGAGTCGTCGAAGAGCCGCATCATGCTGCGAAAGGATGAAGACCGCCGTGAGACTTCCTCCGGCGAGCTGGGCATATCGCTGGATCAATAGCGGCCGAGCACACGCTTCGCCGCCAAACTCTTCCGGAAGCGACCATCGCGGCACGCCGGCGTGGTCCAGTAGGCCCCAAAGGGCCTCCGGCCAGCCATTCCCATCATCAGCACGACCATCTTCACCGGCGAGTGAAGCCGTCAAGGTCGCAATCCCGTGCCAGGTCGCGATCGGCCTCCGTCCAGGCGAGCTTCTCCAACAGACCGCGATTCATGAACCCCTCGATCGAGCCCGACGGTCGATCTGATCGACATTGAGCTTCCGGCTGCGCCGGAACGACCGTTTCTTACGAGGCGAGGTCCGCTTCGCAAAGGACCTCGAAACCCATGTTATGCAGCGTGACGCTGGCCTGCTCGACGTTGTCGACATGCATGGCCACGGCTGCCCGATTCCGAGGGTGCACGATCAGTGCGTAAGCGTAGTGAATGCTGATCTCCGCCTGAAGGAGCGCCATGCAGAGGTCGGCGAGCGACTGTGAGCCGGCGGGAAGTTCCACCACGAGCAGCTCATTCTCGGCGAATGCATGCTTATCCAGGGTCAGGATCTCGCGGCCTTGCTCGGAATGGCTCAGGATCAGACGGAGAATCGAACAATCCGCCGAATCGGAGATCGTAAGCCCGACGATCTTGACCCGGGATCCCTGGAAGGCACGATAAACTTCGAGCAACTGTCCGACTCGGTTCTCGAGAAAGACCGAGAACTGGGTCACGGTCGGCCAGCTTCGACCATGGAGCGTTTCGAGTTCAACCTCGCTGCCGCCGTCATCCTCTCCAAAACTCATGAGGGCCCTCGCGGTGCTCGGTCAAGCGTTGCGGGAAAAGAAGTTCTCCCGATGTGAGTTTAGTTTTTTCAAGGGCGTCCGGTCAATTGGTCGTAGAACGGAATTCATTCCGTTTCGCGAAACCGATCGGTCGAGTGGTCTAAGCTTCGGCGACGTAACGGAATACCCGTTCTACTTGACGATTGGATCGAAGTGCGGGATTGCAGGCAATGTGCCGGACGGACAATTCCGAGAGAACGGGTTTTCGGGCGAACTTTTCTGAGGTCCGGAATTCCGGCATATTGTACACTCTACGATGTCAGCTCTTGTTCCCAGCCGACAATTCGACCGATGCTCGCGAGTTTCCTGGCCGAATATTAAGAGGTGACGAGTTCGAATATTGGAGCGTCCGCCTGCGTCTCTCCAAGATGGGAAAATGTGGCGGCGAGTGCGCGGCGTAGGAATTGGATCATCTCCAACAGATTTGGCGGAGACTCGGGCCTGAGAGGGTACGGCAGGATCGGCCCTTCGGGGACGGCCCCGTCCAGAAAGGTGATAGCGCATGTTGTGGCGACACCGTTGCCTGGTCCGGGCTTGGTCGGCCGCGGGCCTGGTCAGTGGGTTGATGTTGATCGGGGGGTCGATCGCGACCGCCCAGACTGCAGAACCGGCAACGGCCGTGCCGTGGCCGTGGCCGTGACCGATCCGCGAGCCCTCCTCGCCTCCCGTCGAGGTGGCCACCGAGACGGTCGATCTCCTCAAGGCGAGCAAAACGGGCGATCTCGGCGTGGTGGCGCGCGGCCAGGGCCAGGATCGAGTCCACCTGACGATTCGGAACCGCTCGACGCGGCGGTTGAACGTGATCGTTCCGCCCGGTCTTGGTCGCCGCCAGCTCGGTCGGTCAGGCAGGCGGCGGTCGGTGGCGGTCTTCAGAGCATGGGTCTCGGTGCGGCCACGAATCGGGAGGGTGCCTTTGGCGAGTTCCGAGCCACCGGCGGCCCCGTCGGGCTTCAGTCCATCCCGGCAACCGACGAATCCCGGTCACGGCAAGTGACTGTCCCCGTCGGCGAGACGATCGATCTCTCGATCCCCGCCGTCTGCCTCAACTTCGGACTGCCATCCCCGACGCCACGCGATACCTTCACCCTCCAGGACGTCGACGATTACAGCTCCGATCCCCGCGTCCGGAAGGCACTGCGCAGCCTGGCCACTCTCGGAACCAGCCACGGCGTGGCTCAAGCGGCCATGTGGCGGGTTTGCAACGATCTGCCGTTCGAGACCATGGCCGCCCAGACCGGCAAAGTCATGAATCTTCAGGAAATCGCACTGGCGGCTCGGTTTGTGGAAGCCCTCGACGCCTCGAATTCCTCCGGGCTGGTCGATTGCGGCGGCCCTGTCCGAGTCACGCGTGTTCGTCCAGGTGCGAGGGCGAAGGGAAACTGGCCGGCGAGGCCGAGCGGCTGGGCGGCCAACTCGATGGACTGCGGCTCATGGGGCTGCCGATTCAAGTCGTCGAGTCCGACGAGCTTCCCACTTCCTCGGCCCCGGCGCTGTTCCTCAAGGTCATCTTCTGACGCGAGTCCAAGACCGGAGATGCGCACGGCCGGATCGTCGTCAGCTCGTGCACCGAGAGCAACGCATGGCTCCCCCTGGGCAAGGTCGTTTTCAGTAACACCGCCTCGGTTCCGTGCTCGACGGCGCCACATTGTCGATGACGATCGATCGTGCGGTCGCCTCGGCGTTTGTCACCGTCAAGCCAGCCCGGCGAACGGTCGGCAGCACGACCTTGAAGGTCGAGAACCGCCTCCCCTTCACCGTCGTGAATCTGGTCGTCAAGGCGGGAACATCGTTGGGATCGCCTTCGGTCACCTTCGAGGGTGTCGGCGCCGGACCCGGCTCGTTCGGTCTCTGCTGCCAATCCAGGCCGCGACCGCGTCGCTCGTCGAACACGTCGAGCTCAACGGTCTTTGATCGGCAGCGCGGATTTTCTTTCGTTGTGCAACCAAACAAGATGCCGGTGTCGATCGTAGCAGGATACGTTCGACGCCGGCTTTTCTCGTTTGAGTTCGTGCACTCGCCACCGAGCCTTTGCGGACGATGGCTTGCCTCTCCGAGGGATCTGCCGCTAAAATCAGATAGGAAAAGCCGTTAACCTTTGCCTCCGAACGGGATTTGGCTTCGTCTGTCAATCACCGGCTCATCAATGAGAGTCCTCGAGCCGCGTCGAATCTGTCCGGTCCGTGCGTGGCGCCTTTGATTGGTCGGGCTTCGGTTTTCGCAGCGGTGGAGTCTCATGCCTCGGGAACGTCGCCGAGTCCTTTTCTCTGGCCGGGTTCAAGGCGTCGGTTTTCGATACACCTGCCAGTCGTTGTCTGCCGGTTTCGCGGTTTCCGGGTACGTTCGCAACCTGGCCGACGGTCGAGTCGAGCTGGTGAGCGAGGGCGACCCGGTCGAGATCGACAGTTTCCTCGCGGCGATCCAAGCCGAAATGGGTTTTTATATCAGGGAAATCCAAACCGAATCCGATTCCGTCAGCCTGACGATAACCCTTTATCGGGATTCTCGATCCGTCATTGATGGTCTGATCGCCCGCTGGCGGAACAGTGGCCACGGCACACTCGTTTCGCGCACAATCGAACATCCGATTTCTGACATCCGTTTTTTTCTCCATCACTCTCATTCGGGAAGCCGCTGACGACAACCATGAAATCACTCACCATTGCCTTCGCCACAGCCAAAGAGGCGATCCGCCAACCGGCCTTTTTCGTGATGGCTTTTTTCGCCGGCGCACTTTTGGTCGTGACGATCTTCGTCTCGTATTTCACGTTCGGCGAAGACATCAAGATGTACAAGGACACGGGGCTGACGACGATCTCGTTTTTCTGCATGTTGCTGGCGCTGTTGACGGCGAGTTCGACGGTGGCGGACGAGATCGAGGGCAAGACGGCGATCACGCTGCTGTCGAAGCCGATCAATCGCCGCCAGTTCATCATCGGCAAGTTCCTGGGGATCGAGCTGGGGGTGCTGGCGCTTTATGTCTTGCTGGGGACCTTGTTTGCGGCGGGAGTCTGGTACAAGTACGCCTATGACCTGCGTGAAGTCAGCCGGCGGGGCTGCCGGAATCGGCGAAGCAGTGGGCCCAGGTGATGCAAGTCATGCCGGGACTGGTGCTTGGCTTCCTTGAGGTGACCGTGCTGACGAGCATCAGCGTGGCGATTTCGACCCGGTTGCCGATGCTGGCCAACCTGGTGGTTTGCATCCTGGTGTTTTTCTTGGGTCACTTGAGCCCGGTTTTGGTCGAGGTCGCGGACGCAGGGCAACGTCAACGAACTGGTGGGCTTCATGGCCCGGTTGTTCGCCTTGGTGCTCCCCTCGCTCGAGTTCTTCAACGCCGGCCCGTCGATCTCAACCGGTGCGGTCATTCCCTGGGCCGGCTACGTATTGCCTGCATTCGGCTATTGCGTGTTGTACAGTGGAGCAGCGCTCTTGTTTGCGTTCCTCTTGTTCGAGGATCGCGACCTGGCTTGACCGACCGAGCGGAAACTCCGGAGCGATCGGCTTGCGAGGGTTCTGCGCCGGCAAGACAGCCAAAGCGCTACCGGGGGTTGTCGAAGTCGTCCTGGCCGCTGCGTGGCGAAGTCCGGCATCGCCAGCGGCATTGTGCGAGTCGGGCCCGGATCGACGGGCAACCCGGGACCAACCGCTTGGACCCCATTGCTAGGGAATTCCACGCATGCAAGCCGACGCGTATCGTCGCGCACGGAAGCTTTTGAGTTCCCGCCACGATTATGTGATTGCGCGAGTCCTGGGGTTGGTCCAGTCACTCCTGTTGGTGGCGCTCCTGGGTGTCATCGCGCTGTTCGTGGCCCTGATGGCTTCTCGGGGCGAGGCTCGCTTCCCGGCGGCCGAGGCCGACCAGCTCCCGCAGTGGGTGCTCAGCCGCCAGACCGGGACGGATCCAAAATATCCTCCGGTTCGACGATACGGGAATCTTCCCGCTGATCGCCGGCAACCTGCTCAGCGGTAATCCCGTGCATGTCGCCGGCGCGCGTGCCCTCGGCTGGTCGACCAGCGCTCTTGCCGACGTTGCGAACCAACCTGGGCGCACTCACCACCTTGCTGTCGATGGGGTTGGCGTGCATCGGCTTGATCGCCTTGATGGCCCGGTGGCGGCGGCGGGTCATCGCCGCGGTCGCGACCGATGTCGTCAACGACACTCCGCCGCCAGATCCACCGCCAGATGTACCGGCTGGGCCAGTCGTCGCTGCCGACCGAGGGAGTCGGGCCGGTGATCAACCTCTGGACGCGCGAGGTCAACGACATCCGCGACGGTGTGATCGCCGATCTCGACGTCGTGCCGCGGACTTATGTCCTTGCGGCGGGTCTGCTGGTGCTCGCGGTTCTGGTCTCTCCCTTGCTGACGATCTTCCTGGGCTCGCTGGGTCTCCTGGTCTGGCTGACCGCGCGGAAGCTGAACCGCGACGCCCGCCAGGCGTCCGAGGCGGCGATGCGCGACGCCTCGGTCCAGCTTTGCCTGCTCCACGAGGACCTGGGCCTGCTCCGGACGGTTCGCGTCTACGGCGTTGAGGAGTACGACCGGCAACGGTTCGACGAGCACCTCGAGCGATATCAACAGGCCGACACCCGGCGGATCATCACCAGCGGTCTCGGTCCACCCGAGCATCGGCTTACTCCTGGGAGCGGCCCTGGCGGTCGCCTTGGGACTGCTGGGCTACAACGTGGTGGTCAACGATCGGATCTCGATCGCCTCGATGCTGATCTTGCTCGTCTCGCTGGCGGGACTCGCGCATCCGATCACGGAATGGCTGCGGATGAGCAAGGCGATCCGCCAGGCCAACCGCTCGGCACGCGGCATCTTCGAGTTCCTGGAGCGGAGGCCCGAGCTTCATCAAGACGTCGGCGCCCAGTTCCTCAATGCCTTAAAAGAACAGATCGCGATCGACAACGTCTCGGTGGAGAGCCGGTCGGGCCGGCGGCTGCTCGAAGGGGCCTCGGTCGAGATTCCCGCCGAACGCTCGCACGGCCGTGATCGGGCTGGACGAGGATTCCAAGCTCGCCCTGGCCTGTCTGATTCCCCGGCTGCTCGACCCGATTTCGGGCCGCGTCTTGATCGACGGCCACGACCTCCGCGAAGTCACGCTCGACTCGGTTCGCGCCCAGGTTGCGACCGTGCTGCAAGCCGACCTGATCTTCACCGACTCGGTGCTGGTCAACATCGGTCTTGGCGACCCGCTCAACAACTTGCCACGCGTCATCGAAGCCGCCAAGGTGGCCCATGCCCATCACTTCATCCAGGACTTGCCCCACGGCTACGACACCACGATCGGCCCACTCGGTCATTACCTCAAGCCCGACGAACAGTTCCGGATCGCACTGGCCCGGGCCTACCTCCATGATCCCTCGATCATGATCGTCGAGGAGCCGAACACGCCCATCGATGAAGACACCACCCACTTCATCGACGACACGCTGTCTCGGCTCGTCCGTCGGCCGCACGCTGATCATTCTGCCCCATCGCCTAACGTTCGGTGCAGTCGAGCGACTTCGTGATCGTCTTGCACAACGGCCGCGTGGAGACTTCCGGCACGCCAGTCGCAGCTCCAGAACGAGAGCAAGCTCTATCGCCACTTGCTCTACACCGAATTCAACGAGTTCGCGACCGGCGAAATCGAAGCCGGTCAAAACGCCCCTGCTTTGCCGCAGAGATCATAGGAGAATTTGTTCACCACAGAGAGCACCGAGAACACAGAGAATTCGAGAAGAGGAAAATCCATGAATCATTTCCGAATCTCAAATTACGACGTTATTATTCAGTTTAATTGCGTTGGATGATTTTTTCTCTCTGTGTCCTCGGTGCTCTCTGTGGTGAATGTCTTTCGCTGATGAGGACCTCATGCGAAGTCATCGACGGTCGGCTTGATGACCAGCTCGGGCACGCGGGCACGGGGATGGAGCTCGACCAAGAACTTGACGGCGGCGGCCACGTCTTCGGGCTGGAGGATTGACCGCGCGGCGCTCCGTACCCACGGGGACGGGCCGGGCGTCGAGGATCGGCGTGTTGACCTCGCCGGGGTAGATCACCGATGAGCGAATGCCATGAGCTCCTTCCTCGCGGCCCAGGCAGATACCCAGGGCCGACTGGCCGAACTTGGAGGCCGAATAGCCTGCGCCTCCCAGCGTGCTGGCTCGTATGCCCGAAATCGAGCAGATCTGAATCACCAGTCCATTGCGCCTCTCGCGCATCGACGGCAGGACATGGTGGACCAGGTTGAACGAACCGGTCAGGTTGGTGGCGATCATCTTGTCCCAGTCGGCGGGGTCGAGCGACTCCAGGCTCCGGTTCCTGACATTCGTGCCCGCGTTGCAGATCAAGACGTCGATCGTCTCCAAACGCGGCGTTGACCTGGTCGATCGACCGCCCGGACCGCGAACCGGTCGGTGATATCGCAGGCCGCCACCAGGGCCGAGTCGCGCCCCTTGGGGAGATCGGCCCTCGTCCGCTCGAGTTTCTCACGGTCCCGACCGATCAGAGCGACGCGCAGGCCCATCTCGGCCAAGGTGTTCGCGATCCCCCGACCGATCCCGCTCCCCGCCCCTGTGACCAGGGCTGTCTTCAAAGTCGCGGCCAACGATGGTTTCCTCTCTTCTGGTGCGAATTCCGATCATCGATTGTACGCAGTGAAACCACTCCAAGGCGACGGTGCAATGCTCCTTCGGTGTTGGCCGCCAGATTGGACTCGATTGTACGCTCAAACGCGCTTGAGACCAAAGACCTTGGCGTATACGTCGGCCTTCTGTGCCAGAGACAACCGACGTGGGCCGGCGGCGTTATGGTGGAGGACCATCAAGGTGACGTCGTCGTCCGCGGACTCACGACCGCGATGGCTGGCGACGGCCTCTAACAAGGCCGAACCGATCGCGCCGGGGCTGGCGCTGTCGACGTCGATGTTGAGCCCGCGCGCGGTTTCGACCAAGCCCGATTCGCCCAATAACCGTCCCGACGGATCGGCGGCCTCGATGAGGGCGTCGGTGTAGAATACGACTCGATCACCGGGCTTGAGTTGCAAGTCGAACGAGTCGTAGCTTGTGTGTTCATCAAGTCCCAGCGGTAGGTTGCCGGCGCCATGACGATCGCCTTCCTGGGGGTGAGCGACGACCACTCGCCGTCGATCGCCCGATACAGGAGCGGGCGAGGATGTCCCGCGTTGGATACAGACAGCCGATCCGCGGACGCAAGATAAGTGACCACAAGCGCTGTGGCGAATCGCCGCATATCCGCCATCTGCGCCGAACTGTCGATTTAGCCGCTCCACCAGCCGTTTCTGACTCTTCTGATTGATGTTTCTCCGCAAGAGCGTGCGGAGCGACGAGGAAAACTCGGCGACCGAAGCACCGTGTCCCGAGACATCGGCGACGGCGATCCGAGTGATCACGCCCCCTCCACAAAGTGTGACGTAGTAGACGTCACCCCCTGCTCGTCGCCCTGGAACGGCTGGCTGAAGACCCACAGATCGAGTCCCGGAGTCGACACGCTCCGCTCCATCGGCTGGAATCCACCCCAAATCTCCATGCATTGGAGCGTCTGCCCGTCAGGAATGCCTTGGCTCGACATTTTGCTCGATTCCCGGGCGCGTTCGTCTCACTGGGTGATTCTTCCGTCGATCGTCCCAGATCCGTTCGATCGCGGCAATCCAGGTCACCGAACCGGCCGGCCAGTCCCCTGTTTGATCCGCAACAAGCCGCTGAGCGGGTAGCTGACGGTCGAGTCCAGGATTCCGTCTGTCCCCAGGGCCAATCGACTTCGACGCGGTCGATGGCCTCCGCCACGCCAAGGCCGAAGCACAACTGGGGCTCGGAGGCCGACAGGTAGCTTCCTCCGGCGACGAGTTCGCCGACCTGAGTCCGGCCGCCAGCCGTGACGCGGACGCGAGCACCCGTGGCTGGCCGTGCCGTCGCGGTCGACGATCTCCAGGATGAGAAACCGGCCCCCGTCCGTCGCATTGCGCAAGAGTGCGGCGGGAGCGTTGATTGCATTGACAACCACGTCGGGCCGGCCATCGCCGTCAAGGTCGCCGACGGCCAGCCCGCGGCCCAGAATCGGCCGGTCGAACCAAGGGCCGGCCGTGCCCGAACCATCGTTGAAATGTGAGCCGGAATTGCGGAGCAGTGTCGGACGCATGGCAAAGGGAGTGCCGAGCCGCGCTCGATCCAGCACGTGACCGTTCGCTTGAATCAAGTCGACCCGGCCGTCTCCATCGAAATCGGCCAGCGCGACGCCAAAGCCGAGGACCAGTCGCGTGGCCGCGGTCAGCCCCAGCCGGCCGGACGCGTCGCGATAGCTTCCCTTGGGGCGAGCCTGCGCTTGGAATGCGACCGTCGAGCGGTTGAAGAAGTTCGTGACGACCAGGTCGGACCGGCCATCGCCGTCGAGGTCGCCGATGGCGACTCCCATGCCGGCCATCGCATGGCCTTGGCCATCGCGGGCGACTCCCGCGACCTCGGCGACTTCCGCAAATCGGAGATTTCCTTGGTTGGCGAACAGCCAGCAAGGCGTTCCATCGTTGGCGACATAGATATCGGGCCGGTTGTCCCCCGTGAGCTCGGCGATGAGAACGCCCAGACCTCGGCCTTCGGGCCGGTCGATTCCAGCCGATCGGGAGACATCCGAAAAGGTGCCGTCGCCGTTGTTGCGATAAAGTCGATCGGGCTGCGCGGGGAAGTCTTCGGGTCCGCAGTAGTCGCGCTGGCCATCGGGTGCGGCGCAGTACGGGGGAGACTCCGGGTCATATTCGAGATAGGTCGCCACGTAGAGGTCGAGGTCGCCGTCGCCATCAAGATCGGCGAAGGCCGCCGACGTGCTCCATAGGCTCGAAGTCAGACCGGCGTGCTGGGTGACATCCAAGAACCGGCCGCCGCCCAGGTTGCGATAAAGCCGCTGATCGCGCCAACCGGTCACGAACAGGTCGGCGCGGCCATCGCCGTCATAGTCCCCGACTGCCGCTCCCATCGCATAGCTCGGCCCCGGGCATTCCGGCCTGGATGGTGATGTCCTCAAAGTGCCATTCGCCCCGGTTGCGATAAAGCCGGCACGGTGGGTCAGGCTGTTGCCGATCGAGGCATTGATTGGCCCGCCATTACATAAGTAAATGTCGAGCTTCCCGTCACCATCGGCATCGAAAAGCGCCACGCCACCCCCCATGATCTCGGGTAGGTCGTGCTTGCCTCGCGAACCGTTGTCGAAACGGAACGACACCCCCGCCTCCGCCGCGATCTCGCGAAAGACGATCGTTCCCTTCGGCTTTCGAATCTCGGGCCAATTGATCCTCGCGAAGGATCGGCATCTCGCCAGCGACAAAAGCCAGCAGCCGCGAATTCCAATGGCGAGCCGAACCAACCTCGACTCGAGAGCGGCGATTGGCTTCATCAGTCCAACCTCAATCTGATCCGTGTTTCATCGCTGTTTCATCCGTGGCTGATCGATGGGCCTCAAGCGCCATCCTAAGATATGACCTCGGCTCGACTTCCGTCAGGCCGAGTTGGCTGGCGACCGCGAGCACGGCCGCCTGGGCGGCCGGTAAGTCGGACTCGGTCGCGGCCAGGGCTCTCGATCTCGGCGAAATCACCGAGGCCCTCGGCCCGGTCGAGCGCAACTTCGATCTTGTGAAGCTGTTCAGTCAAATGGAATGTCGTTCGAGACTTGCGAATCGTGGCGACTGGCTGAAAGCCGAGGTTGGCGAACAGTCGCGACAACTGACCGAACGCCTCATCACCCTCGGCGAAGGGAATCTCGATTTCCTCGCGGGTCTTGGTTGGGCCGCTTCTGCCGCGGGCCTTTGTAGGTGATGCGGTTTTCCGTACCAATGCGACGCAGTCGAAGCGCCTCGTTGGTTACGCGCGAAGTCGCGCGACGGATGGCTGAGGTAAATGTCTTCCTGAACAACCGTCGAGTCAGTCGCGGCGTTCAGAGCTTCGAGTCGGCTCCGGAGCTGGTCGTGATCGACCGACCGGTATTTGACCTCGACCTCGTATCCCATCTCCCGAGCGTAGACAGGAAAGCGCGCGCGGGTCAACGAGTCGCCGGGCGATTTCCTCCAATATTCCTGACGGCCGACGAATAACCGTCAACTCCGGGGAGCCGAACGAATCTCCGGGACCTGAATGATCAGGGTCAACTGCGAGGGGCTGCGTCTCGTCACGGGTTGTTCCGCTTCGAGCAGTTCGATCGCGTTCGTTCAACCAGGAGCGTAGCTGTGGGGTCGCCACTCGTTTTCCACGTGGCATCTCTGTTGTCGGCGACGATTTCGCCCGACTTGCCATTGTTGTTCGCACAAGCAGCCTCGAACTCGTGGCTGCCGGCGGGCGTTCTCTGGATCGTGGCCACGGTCGTTCTGGTCATTGCGGCTTGCGAGCTCTCGGGCTTGCGCTACATCGCCAACAACCGGGTCGGCATCGTCGAGAAACTCTGGTCGATGAAAGGGTCGGTACCCGAGGGGCGGATCATCGCGCTCGATGGGGAAGCCGGGTTTCAGGCGGAAGTCATCCGCGGCGGCCTGCATTTCGGCCTCTGGCGGTGGCAGTACCGGATCCACAAGGTCCCCTTGGTGTCGGTGCCCCAAGGCAAAATCGGCTATGTCTACGCTCGTGACGGCGAGGCGCTCTTGCCGAGCCAGACGCTGGCCCAGGTCATTAACTGCAACAATTTCCAGGATGCCCGCCGCTTTCTGGGAGGCGTGCCGACCAGCCCCGAGCAGGAGCCGCTCGTGGGTCAGCGAGGGCGGCAGCGGGCCATCTTGCGCGAAGGCGTCTACGCGATCAACATCGCGCTCTTCACCGTCATGACCGAAGACACCGTCTACCGCCTGGAAGCCGGCGGCTCGAAAGAGCTGAAGGCGCTGGTCAACTGGCAGAACGAGCTGAGCCAGAACGAGGGCTTCAACCCGGTGATCATCGGCGGTGCCGGTCGAGGCGCCCGACCCGCTCAATCCCGAGAAGCTGATCATGGTCGACAGCATCGGGATCGTGACGATCCACGACGGTCCGTCGCTCCCCCCGGCGAGATCATCGCGCCCGCGGTGGGTGTGGACCGCAACGACAAGGATTTCCACAACAATTTCCAGGACCCCGAGGCGTTCCTCCGCGCCGGCGGCCGCCGAGGCTTGCAGTACGTCCCCTTGACCGACGGCACCTACTTCATCAACCGCTGGTTCGCCTCGGTCGAAACGATCCCCAAGACGATCGTGCCGATCGGTTACGTCGGCGTGGTGGTCAGCTACTACGGCCGAAGCGGCAACGACCTGTCGGGCCAGACGTTCCGCCACGGCGAGCGGGTTTCCGAGGGCGAGCGCGGCGTTCAGGAAAAGCCGTTCGGGCCCGGCAAGTATGCCTTCAACACCTATGCGGGCAACATCGTCCTGGTGCCGACGACCAACTTCGTCTTGCACTGGGTGACCGGCCGGACCGAAGCGCACCGTTACGACGAAAGCCTGCGGTCGATCGACCTGGTGACCAAGGATGCCTACGAGCCGACCTTGCCGCTGTCGGTCGTCGTCCATATCGACTATCAGAAGGCCCCGAATGTCATCCAGCGGTTCGGCGACGTCAAGAAGCTGATCACCCAGACGCTCGACCCGATGCTGAGCGCCTACTTCCGCGACGTGGCCCACAAGCGGACGATGCTCGAGTTGCTCCAGGACCGCGACTCGATCCAGCACGAGTCCAGCAACGAGCTGGGCCGGAAGTTCCACAACTTCGATATCGAGTGCGTCGACGTCCTGATCGGCAAGCCCGACACCGAACAGTCCGGTGGCAAGATCGAGACCCTGCTGGAACAGTTGCGGCTACGGCAACTGTCGCTCGAGCAGGTCGAGACCTACTCGAAGCAAGTGATCGCGGCCCAGAACCTGCGCGTGCTCAACGAGGCTCAGGCCCAGGCCCAGATGCAGACTCAACTGTCGAACTCGTTGGTCCAGATCAAGATCGCCGAGAACGAGGCCGAGGCGCAACTGGCCAGGGCCCGCAAACAGGCCGAGCAGGTGGTGGTCACCGCCGAGGCCGAGAGCCAGTCGCAAATCCTGGCGGGCCGCGGCGAAGGTGCCCGCATCTTGCAAGAAGGATTGTCCGAAGCCTCGGTCTTGGTTCGCAAGATCCAGTCGTTCTCCGACCCGCGACTCTACGCCCTCTCGGTCGTGGCTCAAAACCTGGCCAACTGCACTCAGCCGCTGGTCCCCGAGCGGGTTTTCATCGCCGGTGGCGCGGGTTCCGGTGGCAGTCGGCGGCGACGGCCAGTCCGGCGCGGGCGCGGGCGTCGGCAATGGGCTGGTGGGCATGCTCCTCAGCCTGCTGGTCGCCGAGAAATCGGGCTTCCAGCTTACCGAGACCTCCGCGGGATCCGAGCTGGAGGCGTTCAGCGAAAAGGTCACCCGGCAAGCGATGGACGCCATCCAGCAGGCTGTCCTTGCCAGCAACGGTGCGGCTTCGGACCACCGAGGCAACGGCGCGGCGCCGTCCCGACAGCGGCCGCCAAAACCGTCGATTCATCCTCGCGACTCGAAAACATCGAGAGTCGCACCACCTACGTGGATGGTGCTTGATCGAGCGCCAGCCGCAACCGAAACCGAGGCCGAGTTTTCAACCCGGCCGAAACGACGTGCCCACTTTGTGTGGGCACGTCGCATTTCGAAGCCGAGCCTGTCACGACCGACCATCATGTCGATGATACCTCTGCGCTCGGTCGGGATTCACGAGTAGCCAGCAGATTCCGCCCGTGATCGATACCGTCGCGAACATGAAGAGCACGAGACCCCAGCGCTCGGGGTAAGCATCGAGGATCGCCCCGACGGCGATCGGACAGAGGAATGCCCCCAGGTTTCCGGACATGTTGATGATCGCCATGACCGACGTGGCCGATTTGCCTCCCACGTCCATGGTTGCCGCCCAGGTGGCCGGCGCCGCCAGTCCCGAGACGGCGGCTCCCAGCCCGAGCGCGGCCAGCGCGGCGGCCGGATGGACCGCGTTGATCGCCACCAGCGGCCCCAGGCCGGCCAGGACCAGCGCCGCGGCCGCCACCAAACTTCGGCTGAGCCACTTGCTGCCGGTGCGGCGGAGAATCGCGGTCGATCAGTGCACCGCCCAGCATCGCACCCGCGGCCACTCCGGCCAAGGGCAGCATGGTCATCACACTGGCATTGGCGAGACGAAGACCATGTGCACGTTCGAGGTACGAGGGGAACCACGAAATGAGAAAGGCGTAGCAGAACGCTCGGCAGACCGCCTGAGCGTTGAGCATGATAAACGCCCGACTCCGATAAACGCCGAGACCGTCGACCCATCGCGCCGGCTTCGTCTGGCCGATTGCCGAGCGCCGGCTCAACCAGAGTCGGGCGAGCTCTGCTGGTCTCGGCTGCGCGGCGCGTGGCTGGCTTGCGGATCAACGCGAGTCTCAGCCGCGTTCACCCACGGGTGCTGCTCGGGACGGTCGCGAAACGTCATCCAGAACCAGACCGCCCAGGCGACGCCGACCAGAGCGAAGAGATCCAAGGTGATCCGCCAGCCGAGCAAGGGAATCATGAACGGCCGACAGGCCGCTGGCGGCGACCGCGCCGACGGACATTCCCGCGGTGATCGCCGCGCTGGCGAAGCCGCGGCGATCCTGGGGAAACCAATCCATGCACGCCTTGGTCAAACAGGGGATCAGCCCGGCCTGGGCCATGCCGAAAACCAGCCGCGACCACCACATGCCGGCGAACGAGCCTGCGCCGGCCGTCACCAGCGTGCAGAGCGACCAGACCAACGCGTAGATCGGCAGCAACGAGCCGCCTTCCCCAGCGATCGCCCAGCCAGCCACCGGGAGCTGAAACCCGATATAACCGGCGGCCCATATGCCAAGGATTTCTCCCAACTCCGTGTTGGACAAATGCAGCTCGCTCTTGATCAACGAGCCGGCGGGCGCCAGCGCCGCCCTTGTCAAATAAGCGACGACGACCGAACCGGTCATGCCCGCCAGCACCACCCACCGCACCCCGGTCGGGACCGAGGCGATGCCGGCCGGGTCGGTCTCTGAGTCAGCGACTTGCATCGGTCGGTGCCTTACTGCCGGCGCGTCGGCTTGTCCTCGCCCTCATCGGTCCACTGACGGCCGACCTGATCGACCGACTTGGGCAGCGAGACCTTGGGGACTTCCAGCCCGATCGTCTGGCAGCGATGCTCGCGAATCTGTGCCCCATTCACGTGGAATTGCTTATCCCGCGCGGCGATCACGTCCTGATCGATCTGGCCGTCGCCGGTGACCGCCCACATCAGGAGCGGCTCGCCCAATGGGAACGGCGGTCTGCGGATCGGGCCAGGTGTGCCAGGTCTTGCCCCAGGTGGTCAGGAGGGCCTTCATGAACGTCTGCTCGTCCTCGGGCTTCATGCTCGGGGCGATCAGGCCGCCGGCCAGCACCTCGTAGGTGTGCGGGTGCCAGTATTTCTTCTCGACGTCGGGCAACTCGCGGTACAAGCCGGTCGGAGATGATGTATTCCACGCCCAGCAGCTTGGCGTTCTTCTCGCTCGAGTCGTAGAGCAGGCACTGGTGCATCTCCTCGGAGCGCGACATGCAGAAGTGCTGCGTGATGATCTGAAACTTCGGGTTGGTCTTGGCGATGTGAATGCCGCAGAAATGCAAGTGAAGCGCCTGCACGGGCGCCATCTGGCTATTGTCACCTTTGTCGGCCTGCGGATGTTCGTCCGCCTCGACTCGACGCGCCACCCAAAGAGACACCGACTCCCGATCCCACCAGCTCCAAGCCATTCGCGACGATCCATCGGATTACCCTCGTGAGTTGTGACGAAATCGAAGGTCCCAAACTTACCTTGAGGACATCACCCGCGTCGAGGGGGTAGAAAATGAGGGATCGTGGAAATCGCGGCCGCGCATGCTTCGACGTGGAACCTGCGAAGATAACTGGCGTCTTTACGGAATCTCTGGTGCATGATCTTGAGGGCGGCGCGACTGCCGAGCGACTCACGAATCGCCTTGTATACGATCCCCATGCCTCCTTCGCCGACGATGCCAAGAATTTGATAAGGCAACCGGCCGGTGGAAACTTACCCAAGGATCTATCGGTTCCGAGCGATCGCATAGATACCGGGACTCTGGAGCCTCGCCACACGAACCTGACGCGCAAGCGACGGACGCTGGCCGAGGCCAGCGCGTGACACCGCCGGTCCCCTCCCTTGCGCGTCGGGTTGGTATGGCCACAAGCGCCGCCCTGGTCGTTTATTTCCCGCCGGTCGCCTTACCCATCACAGGAAACGGCCGTGTCGCTCGTCTAAGCCTCGTGAAGCGCAGCGCACTCGGGACCGCGCGCCCAAAAGACGCTCGGCAAAAACGGATTCGTCCACATCTCGCAATGCAGCTTCGAGTTCCGCTTGGGCGCCGGAATAATCGGAAGTTCGAAGAATCGCTCTAACTCTATGCAGATCATCAACTTCGACCTGGGCGCCCGCATAGCCGGCACGATTGGACATTTTGTCGTATCTCTTGAAGCACCATCATATTACGAATGGGCGCCTGCATAACCGGCCCAGTTTAACAATCTAACGTATGCTGAATGTCCACATCGAGTTATGCTCCGGCCCGACTAATCCGCATAAAGCGATCCGTGGCGGAGCATTGCCATATACAGTGATTTACTATGTGCTTACGGCTGGGCGCCTGGATAATCGGGGCGAGCGTTACAACCGCGACTTTCTCATGCCTTCGGCTTAGGTGACCGGCCGGTCGAAAGTTCCCCGAGGAGAGTGGTGTCGAGGAGACCGGCAATATCAGCCCGACGCGCGCACGAGGGGTTTTATGGGGCACAGCAAGTGCACCGGCCAAGGCCGCCGCTCGTCGCTAACGCGTCGGGTTAGTGTGGGTCGACCGGATCCCGGGTAACCTAATTCCTGCCGTTCGCCTGATAGCCGAGCCGGGAAAGCTTGGGGCATCCTTTACGGAGGAGAATGGAGTCCGCCGCATCGGCGGACTTGAGTTGTTCGACCTCGACGAGCGCGGGGAAGAGCTCCTGGATGTCGCTCGCGTGGTCGGGGTTGTTCTTGATGTATTCGCTGATCGACGGGCGCTCACCGCGCCTGAACCGTTCGAGGAACGATTCCGCGAGGCGATCGAAGGGGTCACGGGTCGTATCGCCGTCTGCTTGAGCTCACGGTCGAAACTCCACGCTGCCGCCGGGCATGGAGCTGAGGGCCTCCTTGAGCCGGCGCAACGCACGAACGTATCGCTTGCTCGCGGCCGCTTCCTGAATCTCCAGGGTATGCGCGACCTCGGTGTTGGTTAGCTCTTCAAAGTGGCGCAGAATGAGCACCTCGCGGTCGAGCGGTTCGAGCGCGTCGATCGCTTCTTGGATGCGTGCCTTGCGTTCGAGTCGCATGGCGAGCGCGCTGGCGCTGGTGTCCCGGCCGAGCAAGTGAGCGGCCAGGGCCGCCGAGCTCGCGCCGGGCATCGCCGCCCGTTCCAGGGAAACCTCGCGTGCGGCATCACGAATCCGATATCCGAGATGCTGACGATGCAGCGTGGTCAGTCGCAGGCCGGTCAGCCAGCGCAACCAGAGAAAGAAAGGCATCTCCTGCCTTGGCGACAAAGTTGGCCAGACCCGCCGTGGCGTCGAGAAACGCCTCCTGAATCACGTCGGATGGGTCGAGCCGTCCCTGCAATCGCCGATCGAGGCGCAACGCCACCATTCGACGCAGGCGAGCGCGATGAGCATTGAGCAGGTCGTCCCAGGCCTGCGCGATCACCCGCGGCGGCCCGCCGAACTTGCTCGCTCAGAGACGGTTTGTTGAGTGGTGATTCAGCCATAGAAGCTTAATTGCGTGCGCTCCATCTTTTGTGACAGGTCGCTCAAAAAAAACGCGGACGACGAACAAAGCTCGGACTTACGGTGGAAAAAACTATCGGGCTCAGTTGCATACGCCTCAGCGACGTTGGTTTTTTCCATCATCAGTCACGTGCGTCGACCCCGCGCAATCAACGGTACAGAGAGTTTTGGTTCGGCAGCCGCCGAGAAGCTGAGCTTGAGGCGCGATACCGCACGCCAAAACTCTCTCACGTAAAACGGTCTGCGCCGAGATTTCTTCACTTTGGAGGCTTGACGATGCGTGCCGGTTGCTACGGGCTTGTCGCGGCTGTTCTTCTGGGGTGGGCACCAGCCACAGTTGTGGCGGGCAATTATGTGGTCGATGGTGGTTTCGAAACTGGAGCGACGTCGGGAGTCCTCTCACCGACGATTCCCGGAGACCTGATCTACGTCTTTGGCGTTGGGGGCCAGACCAACATCGGCCCCTGGTCCGTGACGAGCAGTGACAACAATAATGGTTCGCCCACGCCACTCTCCCTCCTCGTGACCGGGGACCCACCGCAGGTCCCGGCGTCGGGCAGCTATGCCCTTGACTTCGATCCGTTCTGGAACGTGAAGACGGGAGCGCTACTGGGCCCGACCGTGACGGGAACGCTTCCTCAGATCAGCCAGGTGATTCAGTTGCCCGCCGGCCAATATATTTTGAGCTTCGATGCGGCGGTTGAGCAGAATGGTGGGACCGGGACGAGATCGGTATTGGTCACACTCAACGGAGGGGCCTCGTTGTCGGAGACACCGACCACCAGCCGCCCGGACAACACGGGGTATGACTTCTTCAGTTATAACTTTTCGTCGAACGGGAGCCGCAGTGACTCTGACGTTCATTCCGGACGACTACACCCCGGAACCGAACTTCATGCTGGACAACGTCTCCATCACCTCCGTCCCCGAGCCTTCAACGATCATCCTGATGGCGATCGGTGGTCTCGCGCTGGTCCTCTACCGACGCATGTGAACCGCCCTCCCGATTGGGTTTACCCCCGAAGGCCGAGAAAAGTTGAATCATGGGCCGCTTATGGTTACACCGGCGAGCGGGGGCGTGAGCCTGAATGATCGGAGCTGGCACAATGATGACGGCGATGAGTCCCCGATTCGTCGGTGGTAGCGAAATTGATGGATAGGCCGTGATTGCGGATCTTAAGGGTCATTCGTGGGTCTAATGAACCTCACGTCGACCGTTGCGAACCACGCTGGCGGAACGGCCGCAGCATCCGCGATGGAAGTGGGATGAACGCGCCGACCGAGCAAGACTGACCGTCCATCACCCCCGGCAGGGACTCTCTTGCATCGACTCCAGGATCCAGAGTCAATCGGAATGCTTCACTCTCGTCCCATGCCGACGATGGGTCCGAGATGTCACGAAACTCGCATGCGCGATGAAAACAGAACCTGAAGGATGGTTTATCAACTCGACGCAGACGCGATAGTTCCTGTGGCCGTCTTCTACAAGACAGTCCGCGCACCATCCAAGCATGATGTCGCTGGCTGCAAGGCACGCTTGAAGTCGTATGACGCGCCGGCGAGAGAAAACGAATGAGGAGTCACCCCATTGGATAAGAGAAAGTGAAAGGCTTTGGAAGCAGTAGGCTGGGTTTGCGAGGACGCCCGGGACTTCCTCGAACTCATGCCCGAAGAACGATGCCTGGTTGAACTGCGAGTTGCAATCAGTCGCGGTATCCTGCGCTCGTCATGAGCAACAACAAACGAAATCTCCCTGCCTGAGGCCAACACTTTTGACGTGGCGATAAATCCCCAGAATCTGGTACGATATTTTCATGATTCAGCGATTCTACGTGCACAACTTCCGATGTCTCGAGAACTTCGAATTGCCCATCTCTGGCAGGGCGTCCGCTCTGCTGATTGGCGCAAACGGGACGGGCAAGTCCACGGTGAGACTGGCCCTGGAAATCCTCCAAAAAATTGGCCGGGGTTCCAACAGAGTCGGAGACCTTGTGAAGCCAAAGGATTTCGCACGCGGCCGTTCGGACGTGCCCTTCCGTCTCGAGATCGAAGTGAAGCTCGGTGACACGCTCTTCGAATATCACCTTGCTCTGGAATTACCACCTGATTTCAGGGAACTACGAGTTTCGGAGGAGAGACTCGCCGTGAACGGCGAGGATCTTTATTCTCGGGATCGTGCCCAGGTAATTCTGACCAAGACGCTTTCAGAGGGTGAAGCGAGGTTCCGGTTGGACTGGCATCTGGTTGCCTTGCCGATCATTCAGTCCCCCCCCAAGTCGCAGGCTCTCGACATTTTCAAACTGTGGCTGGCACAGATGCTCATACTCGCACCTATCCCCAGCCTGATCAGCGGAGACTCCTCGGGTGACAGCTTGATGCCCAATCGGGAGGTCACGAATTTCGGTGAATGGATCACCGGGTTGCTGACGCACTCGCCCGCCGCGTACGCAAAGATCGATCAGCACCTGAAAATGCTGATGCCCGATCTGAAGGACTTCAAGAATCCGGCTATCGGAAAAAACGCGCGAAGTCTGACTGTCCAGTTCCAGAAGGACCACGCGACGTTGAGCGTTTCATTCCGAGAGCTCTCAGACGGTGAAAAGTGCTTCTTCATTGGTGCGGTCGTCCTGGCCTCCAACGAAGCCTACGGCCCCCTATTCTGCTTCTGGGATGAGCCGGACAACTTTCTCTCGCTCTCCGAGGTCGGACATTTCGCGATGGATCTTCGCCGGTCGTTTCAGGCCGGAGGCCAGTTCTTGGCCACCTCTCACAACCCCGAAGTCATGTCGCAATTTTCGCGGGAGAACATGTTCCTGCTGGCACGACGAAGACATCTTGAGCCCACGCTTGTTAAGCCATTGAATAGTGTGGAAATCCGAGGAGATTTTGCTGATGCCATTCTCCTTAACGAAATAGAAGTATGAGTGTCAACCGGGAACGTCCTCATGTCTACTACCCCAACTTTGCGGGAATGACGAACGATTTGCGCCTTACACCGCAGTGGCGAAAGGTTGAGCGATCTACAGTTATCACGTCCGACCCCGTCCCCTCCTGTCGCAGGTCAGCGTGGCCGTCAATACGTTTCCGGCAGGATGGCCTTCTTCTTTTGCACAAAGTACGACTGCTCGATTCCTTCCGGCCGGCTGTTGCCGCCGGGCGGGTGCAAGCGGGCCACGTTCGGCAGGTCGTTGGGGAAGCCCATCAACTTGCGATGCAATTCCGGATCCTCTCGGGCTGCCAGACCGACAATCTCCAGCCACACCAGTCGGAACTCGGTGTACTCGCGATCGTCCAGCCCCAACACGCGAATGAGCCGGCGCGCCTGCCGGGTCCGGCCTTCGATGGTGCCGTCCTCGTTCACCCAGACGTCGCCGCGCACGAGGGCCGTCAGCGGGTCCGGGACCATCTGTTTGCCCTTACCGGCGTTGCAGGCCGAGCACCCATAAAGAAGGTTGTCGTAGGTCAGTGTATCGCCCGGATGAGAAGCGATCGGGCGAAAATGTTCCACGTTGAACGTGCCGCGCAGCCTTCCCCATTGCTCTCGGAACAGGCAGTAAACGCAGCGAAAGGTGAACTCGTCGCGCAGCCAAGGCCGGTAGCTGGCCGCGTCGGCGTAGCCTTGCGGTCCGTGTCGGCGCACGTGCGGCTCGGGAGGATACGTGAAGGGCGTCATGCACTACTCGCTCGGCCGGCGCTGGGCCTTCGCCAGCAGCTCTTGGTGGAGCTTACGCGCCTCGGCCAAGGGCAACGGAGCGACCTTGTGGCGATGGGCAAGCATCTCGCGCTGCAGCAGGTGCAGCTCCACGGCTTCTCCCGCCGACAGCCTGCCGTCGATCTCCTTGTCGATCAGCGCGCAGCGGCGGGCGTTCTTCGCTTCGCTCCAGGCGCCGTTCGCCTCGACCGGTCCCTCGACGATCGGCACGACGCACGCCACGGCCCGGCCCTCCAGTTCCAGCACCGAGCCGTTGGCGTCGACCGGCAGCGACAGCACGAACCGCTTGACGGCTTCGTCCTCTTTGTCCAGCGCGATGTGGTTCACGGCCGAGTCCTTGCGATCCAGTAAAGGCGACAGTCAGTGAGGAAAGTATACCACGGCTGCCTTACCCTTTGCATGAATAACGACATGCCTCTTTTCCCGCATATGGGAGCAGAAACGGGGACTCAGCTAGTTTTCGCGCCCGCATCGCCGCCTCCCGTCATTCCGCGAGCAACGCTCGTTCTGAAGTCGGGCGAAGGCTGGCTCCGGCAAATCCAGGTCTTGCGTGACCCCGGGTGGGCTTTCCCGCAGGAATTTTACGTCTCAACCCGCTCCTTCCGGATTTGTCTTCGACGGCGATCTGATCCGCCCCACCCGCTCAGAACTCTGACGACCGGCTTCGCGGCGAACCCAAATCCAATACCCGCCTTCCTCAGGCTGATCAACACGGCGATCAGGAAGAAGAGCATTCCAAAGGCGATCTGGTCAAGCCCCACGACTACCCGGCGAAGCTGTTGGTACGTCTCCGACCCGGAATGAGTCAGCCACGCAGCCACTTCGACCGCGGCGATCACCAAGTACATTCGGTCGCGGATCAAGAAGCCGAAACTCCAGGTCAAGACGATGGCGAGCGGCGGATACCACGTGGAGAGCGCGCCCGGTATGGCGAGCTCCACCCAGGGAGAATGGAACGCGGAGCCCACGCCGAGCACCAGCATCGAAAACGCGCCGCAAAGTCTCGTCAAATCGGCAAGCCAGTCGTCGAAGACCGTACTGACGACGAGCATGGCGACGAGCGAAAGATGGACCGCAAGCGGTACCAGATTGATATTTGGCCAGAGTTCCGCTTGACCGCGGCTCATGCCGGCCGCGAGCAATGCGGCCGCGAGCACGGCTCTGCCCGACGAGTGTCGGCGCGCGGCGACCGATCCGAGCACCAGTCCGGCCGCCAACAGCGGAAGTGAGCGAGGGGAAACCGTATCAAAAGGAGTGAGTGTCTTGGGCCCGACCACCGCGAGCGCGGTCAGACCTACCGCCATCAATTCCCAGGCCAGGGGCACTCGCCGAGCGGCGGCATACGCCAGAAACAGGGTTGCCGCGACTAGCGTCAGGAACGCGGGCGACCCACCCAGAGTCCCCATGAACATGTCGAGGAAATGCATGTAGACCGCCTCGTAGCGATGGCCGGTCATCGCCAGGCAGGCAAGCAATAGCGGCATCCCGGCAGCCGCGACCATCACCGGGCGCCGCCTCGACATGATCCCGATCTCAAGCCAGATCAGGCTCACAGCCAGCCCGATCGGCACCAGGAAATAGGGACCGAAGATTGTGTGGCTTCCTCCCACGTAATGAAACGAGACGCAAAGCGAGTAGCTCCGGACACCCAGGCCGGCCGCCATCACCACGAAGAGCGACCAGGGATAAAGCGGCCATCGCCAAGGGCTGCCGTTGCCGGCGACCAAGCCGGCACCGGCCCGCGCCGCCGGCACCAGCGACAGCAAAACCAGCCCGGCCAGTGCGGCAAATCCAAAGAGCCCCCATTGCAACAGTGGACCATCCGGGTCGTTCAGGAACGGGCTGAGCGCGATCGGGTACAGGAAGACCTGGGCGAGGATGAAGTAATACGCCGCGCGATACCAGCCGGGAAGTCGCAGCCGGATCGTCCGCAACACGGCCTCGGTGACGACGACCGCGAACAGAAAACCGCCCACGCAGCTCACCGCGCCTCGGCGGGTGTCGGCGGCCATGGTCTCGTCGCCGCAAAGCGCCATCGCGAGAAACATCATCACGACAAGAATGAGCAAACTACGCAGGTCGTCCCAGAGCTTGCCCACGCGGATCAAGAAACAAGCCGTCGTGGCCATCAAGAGCGTGTATCCCGCGAGTCCCACCATGAGAGCCCAGATGCGCGACGCCGACCCACCGGCGCCGAATGACATCCTCAGACCGACGAACACCAGGTCCGCGCTCAAGATGTAGAACGGGTTGCTTGAGTACAAGAAACGGACGAAGCCCCGCGCCGGCCGCGCCAGCCCCACGCGAGGTGTTCCCGGCGTGCCATCCGATCTTCCCTGCCTGCGGCGTTGGCCCCGCCGCTGACTCCCTGCTCCCCGGACCAATCGCGCGAATCGCCCGAAGTCTCCAAGGTACACCTCCTCGACGATGGACTTGCGCTCTCACGATGTGAAGGTTGCAACGATGTGTTCCATCTCGACGCTGGCTCGAAAAGGCTTGTCAGCGCGCCCGGGAAAACTCGAAATGAAGCGCGATGACTCCCTGAATAATGCGCCTGTCGGACAATTGTAGCAAGATGCCCGGCGGAGTTTCTTCTCCAGAATCGCTCCTTGCCTATCCCGCCGGTCCTCCTTGGATCTCGGACCAAGTTCTTCTCGGCCGATCCACAATAATCCGACCGATCTAGCGAATACCTCTGAATAGCCGATCATTCGGCGCGTCAATCGCCACCTTCTCATCCGTCCGTCGCGAGGAGCACATCAATATGGCCTTGTACTACCAAACGCAGTATCGACTGGGGCGGCGGGGTGGTCGCGTCTGCCGCTCGTATTCCGGGTTCCAGGCGTTCATGGCCATCCTCATGGACCTGGTTTTCGGGCTACTCTTCGAATTGGTCTCGAGCGTGATCGCACTCGCTTTTCGACTCGTTGTCATGGCGCTGCAGCTCGTCATGCGTTGTCGTCAAGCTCAACCTGGCAGCGTGGCCGTCGCCGTCATGACCACCGTCTTGTACATCCTGACCCTTCCATTCGCACTTCTGCATGAGACCATCGGGCGGTTCAAGTCGCCGGACAGCGCCGCAGCGGATGATTACTCTTATCGCGAATCACCGCTCAAGCCGGAATGGGCGCTCAGTCGCGAGGTCTGAGCCGAACCGATCGGCTCGGTCGCAATCTTGGGAAACTTGAGCTTAAATGCTCTTGTCCGTTTTCGGTTTCGAACTAAGATGTCGCCCTGATGGAGTGGACGCGTCGCTTCGCCACCGAACCAGAATCGTTTTGTCGGCCCTTGTTGTGACTTGTAACGCTTCGGCCGGAATTCCGAAACCGACCGAGAGCACGACACAACTTGCCGCGACATGGGGATTTGTGGTTCTCATCGTGGAAGCGACGCGCGGACCGCTGAGCACGGTTCCAGTCTTGCAGGGAGGCAACCATGCCGGAGCGTCGTCGCACGAGCCGTCGAGTCGCTGCCGTTGTTGGTGGCGCCGTGGTCATCACGGCGCTGGTCTTTGGATGCAAATTCGCGTTCTTCGGCACGAAGCACCTTGGTCGAGGTCAAGGACCGTCGGGAGGTGCGAAGTTCGATGAGAAAAGCCCGCTTGCCGTCGTCAATGAGGGTCTGCGTAACAGCGATGCCAGCGCGTTGTCGGTCATACAGCAGCGTGTCGCGCCCAAGCCCGATGCAACCGCCGATGGCCTTGAGCGACGGGGAGGCCTCGGAATGGCTCCAGACCCTCTCCTGCTTGCGGGCCGGTTTTCTGAAGTACAACGCACCGGGGCGAGCGATGGCGGTGAACGCCGCGAGCCGAATTCTTGATAAGTTCGCCGTCGAACCGGCGCCGGCACAGTGGATCAAGGCGATCGGGCCGCTCCATGATTTGCTCTCGGCCAGCGTGACCGATCCCGACCCAATCCCGCGGTGTGTGGCCCTCGCCGAAATCAGCCGGTTTTGGGTCTGGATACCAGGCCGGACGCTCATGCCGGTCGAGGAGCAGGCCCTCGCGGAATGGAAGGGCAAATTCCTCCCTCTGGTCGTCCGCTGCTTGGCCTACCGCGACGATGTTCGTACCCGAATGGGGGCCGTCGCGTGCCTGGGTGCCCTGCCGATCGATGCCCACGCCGCGGCCGCGATTCCTTATCTGGAGAATGATCCCAGCCCCGAAGTCCGGAAACAAACGCTGATCTCATTCGCCCACCGCGGCTTGCTCCTCACCGACGACATGGTGCTCAAACGGCTGCACGACCAAGACCCGAGCATCCGTGAAACCGCCAGTTTGGTGCTCAAGACACGAGGTCTGTCGCAGGAGCAAATCAGCCTGGGCGGCCTGATCTTCAGCCCCAAGCCCGGCCAGCGCGTGTCGGTGATCCCGCTTCTCAAGAACCGGACCGACCTGGATCCAGTCCTCTGGCTGATGCATCTCTCTCGCGACCCCGTGGAGACGGTTCGGATCAGCTCGATCGAGGCACTCGCCAACTACAAGACGCCCGCCGTCCTGCGGCGACTGACCGAGATGGCTCGCTCCGACCGCTCCGACGCGGTTCGGAAAGAAGCCAGCAAGTTCGTCCCGGCGGCCGACGAGACAACCGCTTCACTGCCCCCCCTACCCGGCTCGTCCAGCCTCAATCCCAAGGCGAACTGAACCTCGCTGATCGCTCGGCCAATCCCAATCCAGAGCCCGGTCCTCTTCGCGATGATCGGGCTCTTGCTTGCGCTCTTCGTTGAGTCTGCCCGCCGATTTTGATACAGAATGCCAGGACTTTACGGACGCCATCCAGGACCGTTAGGCTAGATGGAAATCGTTGAGTCGTGGGATTGGGATCGATGTGACATTCGAGGGGTATCGGACTTGAAGACGATGGTCTCGCGGTTGGTGTCGGCGTCGCGGTTCTGGGCCGCGATTTCGTGCGTGGCTGGCGTTCTCCTGGCGCCGGGTTGTGATTCCATGTCGTTCGTGCCACCGCGACCACCCGAGTTGAGCAATCCGGCTCAGACGGGTGTCGAAACGGCTTCGAGAACGCCAGCGGTCTCGACACCGTCGTCGACCAACGCGGCGCATCCTTTCGAGCACCGGGCGCATCGATGGCGCGGGACGATCGACCGGCGGGGGAAAGATTGTCGAGCTGATCCTGGCCAAGCCGCCAAGTACCGAACGGCTTTACCTTTTACAATCGCTGCGGCGCGATTTCGGCAAAGCCACGATATCGCTACGGTACACCAAGCCGGAATCGGGGCAACCGCTCTCTCCAGAACAATTGGCTGGGGCGATCCGGAAAGCGATCCAGCGTGGATCGGCGGCCTTGATCGTCGAGCCCATCGACGACCCCGCTGTACGCGATCTGCTGTACGAAAATCAATCGCGAGGCATGAAGGTTCTCCTGCTCGACCAACCCCTTCCCCGCGCGGCGGTAAGTCGATCCCCTTCGTCACCTACCAATCGTTCGACAAGCTCGGCCGGCAGATCGTTGAAACTGTGATCGATGCCGCCAAGATGACTCACCGTCTGAACGACGGCCGGATCGTGGTCATCCAGAATCACTCGTCCGATCCATACTCGGCCGATCGGCTGGCGTCGCTGACCAACCCGCTCAAAGCTGCCGGTCTGAAGTATGAGATAATTCCGTTCGAAGGAGATATCAACGCGGCGAAAGAGGCCCTGACGAGGTCGCTGCTGCTCCCGCCTAAGATCGCAATTGTGCTGACCGCGGATGACGATGGGTTTAACGCCAGCCACCTGGTCCTGACCGAACGCATCAAAGAAGGCCAGCCCGAATTTTTGCTCGGCGGATACACCGCGTACGCCGTCCTCGCGACCTCCGACTTGGTGGCCAGAGCCGTCGCCTTTGGCGACCGCTCCATCGAGGTTTACGCCTCCAAGACGTTTCAGACGGTGCGTAGTCTGATCGAGGGCAAGCCCGTTGGCGAGCGAATTGAGATCCCTATGACCTTTCACCACACGAGCGTGCTCTACGTGCCCACCCCTCTACCAAAAAAGGGTGGTCCACCACACGCTCAACTCAGGACTCTTGAAAGACCGCCCTCGCGGAATTAATCAATGCGTGGAGCGCTCACGACGACCACGCACGCTCTCTGGAAACAATCGCGCCTGGTCCAGCCAGCCGTCCGAAGAGAGCGGGATCGACTGATAATCGGTCTCTCGCGCCAGGTGGGGATGAGCACGGACCTCCTCTTCGAGCGGATGTGACACCCACAGGGTGTTCAGCTCGAGCGTATTGGGAATAACGACCATCCGTGCCTGCGCGGGATCGACACGCCAGCAGGTTTCGAGCGCGGCCTGGATCACGTCGCGATCGGTGGGCAGAGTGATCGGGATCCGCGCCCGTTCCAAGCAGCACGAGGTCAGGACGTTGATCCGGAACGACTCGGGGTCTAACTTGGAGACCAGCCGCTCGGTGGTCAGATCGGAGAAGCCGACTCCGACGATGTTGCCGTGGCTCTCGTCCGAGACGTCGAGCACAACCAAGCCGGGTCACCACGGGTCGCTCGAAGTCGGGCTGGGTTTCGATGAGTAACCGGCCGATCACGTTCGGGTCCATGCCCGCGCCCGAGTAGTTCTTGCCGAGTTCTCCCACGACCAAGACGTCAATCTGGTCAAACGGCAACCGTGCCCATCAGCGCTCGCGCTCGCTCGAGCAACACCGGCTCAACATCGAAAATCGTCTCGGGTTCGACGGCGACGATCTCGGCCGGCACGTCGTCGGCGTTTTCCACGATGGCGAGTCCCAGCACAAACCGCGTGTTCTTGACCAGGAAACGCCCGACGGCCGGCAGGACTTCTTTCAATCCCCGCAGGCCCAGTTTGTGCACCTGGCTGGCTCCATCACGCTTTCCCAGGCCGATCACCAACATTTTGAGCACGCCAGACTCGTGGTCGGCGTGAAAGTCGGTGTGCGGTTTGACTCGATTGGCCAGCACGATCCCATCGGCTTGATAGGCGTTCTTGTCAAAGTAAATCGGCAGACCGACGGGATTGGTACCCAAAATCAAAGTGTCCATGTCGGTTTTGACCGGTACGCCCATCGCCTCCGCGGTGACGCCGTATTCGGCCAGAAGTGCGCGCTGGCCTTCGGCGGTCGCGCCGCCGTGGCTTCCCATGGCGGCGACGATGAACGGTCGATATCTCATCTCGTGCAGCGTGTCGACGATCGTGCGGGCAACCCGGGCGATTCCGTGGACCCCACGACTGCCGATCCCCACGGCAATGGTTCCGCCCGGCGCGACGCGTTCACGGAGACGGCTGGTCTGGATTAACCGGCGAACCGTGCCAGGCACGTCGTCAAGCCGCGGCTGAGGGATCGACTGACGAACACGGGCGAGCGGCGGAAATATCATGCGCACGCAGTCCTCATGAGAGCCTCGGGTCACATCGCTCGCGATCGACGCGGGTCTCCGCCGGTTATGGATTCCGGACACCCGCGCCCCACGAGACAAGACGCCTTACCAGCCATACATCGTACGAGGACCCAGCGCCGGCGCGTAGACGCCGACCGGTGGAAGCGGCACGCCTTGCGTCCCAGCAGCATTGCCGACCGCGAATGTGCGGTAGGAGTTGCTCGATGCTGGGTAATAATATGAAGCCCCATACACGTAACCCGGCGCGACGAATCCCGGCCGCCACAAGCCCACGCCGTATTTCCCGGGCATGATGCCATAAGGGGGGTAGGTCGTCCCGTAGGACGGCCCCGGCATCGCCGAGAAGACCGAGTACGTTTGCGGCATCCCGTAGCTGGCGTAACCGTAGCTCATGCCGTACAGCCCGGGTGAGCCGAGATAGTTACTGACGCGGTAGGACGCGGAATAGCCGCCGACGACCGGGCCTTGAGCCTTTACGTCAGCGGTCCCCAACCCCAGCAAAAACACGACCGCCAGCACCGCGGCGGGCAACGTCTGCCCTGAGAGGCGTCGCATCTGCGTTTTCCCTTCTCTGTTGTTGTGGATAGAGCAAGCCGAAATCAATGATATCATACCATCGATCTCGGCCAGCGATGAAGGTTCGAACGCGTATTCTCAGTAGCCCAGAGTCAGTCCTTTCCACGGACCATAGTACTGGGTCGTTCCGTAAGGACTGAGTCCGTAGCCGTAGCCATAGCTTCGAGGCCGCAGGGCCTGTGAATATCCTGCCGCCGCGTACGCCCCCGGCCAAGCTAGCGACCCGGTCGTGACGGCATAACGTGGTTGTACGACGACCTTTCTAGTTCGAGTTCGGGCCGTCTGGCGTCCCGCGATTTGCACAGCCGTTGGCTGCACAGCCGTCACGGTCGGATTGGTGACGATGTAGGTGTTTCCGATCACCTGTCCAAATTGATCCATGAGAACGCCCGAGACCGGAGGGCCTTGCGTGTACTCAAATCCGAAGCCACCAAACGGTAGGTTTTCGTATCCAGGCACTCCATTACCGTCGCCATATCCGTCCTGCCCGTAGTAATCGGTCGGAAACGTTTGTGCATGGGTCGTCGAACACAGCCCGAGCGACAGGCCGGCCACCAAGATCAATCCAAGCATGCGGTTCATGGTTGTCATCTCCAGAGTGCTTCGTCAGCTCATCAAGTTGCTTTCACGCTAATCTTACGTTGCTCGGAAAGGGAAAGGACAAAAATAAAATGAAATGCCGCGATTTTTGGTCGCCCAAAAAATTGTTTTTAATTTCCGATAACTCGTCTTGGAGAAAACCGAAAGAATGGATATAAGAGGGATCTGAGCGATGTGCTCGGTCGGTTTGACGCAGGTGACGTTCGGATTGCGAGGTTTGATGATGGCGCTGGCCGAGGGAATTTCTTCGGGAGCGGCGATCGCTGGAAGAGGTGCACGGGATCGGTGCGTGTGCCGGCGGCGGGTGGCAACGGCGCAGCGGTTGCGACGTCTTTTTGCCTTCTTGGGGCCGGCCTATCTGGTCAGCGTTGGCTACATGGACCCGGGGAACTGGGCGACGGACCTGGAGGGTGGCTCCCGGTTTGGTTATGCGCTTGATCTGGGTCCTGTTGATGTCGAACCTCATGGCCGTGCTGCTGCAGACTTTGTCGGCACGGCTGGGCGTGGTGACGGGCCACGACCTGGCTCAAGCCTGCCGCGCCGAGTATTCGCGGGCGGTCAACGCGGTTCTCTGGGTGCTGGCCGAGGTCGCCATCGCGGCGTGCGACCTGGCCGAGATCTTGGGAACGATCATCGCGCTCAAGCTCCTCTTTGGACTGCCGCTCTTGTGGGGCTGCCTGATCACGGCCTTCGACACGTTCCTGCTTCTCTACTTGCAGCGATGGGGGATGCGGCAAGTGGAGGCCGTGATCCTGGCGCTGGTGGCGACGATCGGCGTCTGCTTCCTGATCCAGATCTTCATGGCCAAGCCCGACGTGGGGGGAGTTTTCTCCGGGCTGCGTCCGAGCTCTGCCGCCGGGGTCGTTGTACGTGGCGATCGGCATCCTGGGCGCCACGGTCATGCCGCACAATCTGTACTTGCACTCGGCCTTGGTTCAGACCCGGCGGATCGGCACTGATTCCCGGAGCAAGTCGAGCGCGTGCCGCTATTACTTGATCGACGTGGCGATCGCACTCAACGTGGCGTTTTTCGTCAACGCGGCGATCCTGGTGCTTGAGCGCGGCGGTGTTCCACAGTCGCGAGCTCGAGGTCGCCAGTATTGAGAAAGCGTACGAGATCCTCCCGTCTTTCCTGGGTGCAAGTGCCCCGATCTTGTTCGGCATCGCGCTGTTGTGCGCCGGCCAGAGCTCGACGCTGACCGGGACGCTGGCCGGCCAGATCGTGATGGAAGGCTACCTCCATCTGCGGATGGCTCCCGTGGCTGCGCCGACTGATCACACGACTGATTGCCCTGATTCCGGCGGTCGTGGTGATCTCGCTGGCCGGGGAGTCGTCGACGCAGAGCCTCTTGATCCTCAGCCAGGTGGTCCTGAGCTTGCAGCTTTCGTTCGCGGTGATTCCGCTGATCCATTTTACCTCGAATCGGCTCAACATGGGCGAATTCGCCACTCCCTGGTGGGGAAAGTTGCTGGCCTGGACGACGGCGGCGATCATTGTGGGACTCAACGGCAAGCTGGTACTGGACCAGGTTGCGGAATGGGTGAGCCTGGCGGCCGAGTCGGCCATCTGGGTTGGTCCGATCCCGCTTGAGCTGGGTGGTGGGAGTCTGTCTTTACGGATTGGTCGGCAGCGCGGCCGCGTTTTTGGGTTGGGTGACGATCAAGCCGTTCTGGCGGCCGTCGCCGGCCTGGAAACCTCAGCCCAGCGTGAAGCTCAATTGGGGAGAGGCGTTGCGGCCGCACCGCGCTGGGCCGGATCGGCGTGGCGCTCGAGCACAATCCTGCCGACGCCGAGATCTTGAACCGCGCCTTGAGCCTGGCACAGACCCAGGACGCACCGAGCGAGCTGGTCTTGCTCCACGTCGTCGATACGCCGCTGACGCGCGTCCTGGGCTCGGAGATCGCCGATCGCGAGTCCGAGGCCGACGAGCGTTACCTGGCGGATCTGGTCACGGCGCTTCGCGACCGCGGGTACACGGTCCGCTCGGTCTTGCTGCATGGGCCAGACCCTGCCGGAGAGCTCATCGCCCATCTCACGGCATGACCCGGTCGACCTGCTGGTCGTCGGCTCGCACGGACACGGCCTGGTTCGCGACCTGCTCTTCGGCCAGACGGTCGACCGGGTCCGGCACCGCCTGGACGTCCCCATGCTCATCGCCCGTCCCGAACGGGAGAGTGGCCTCACAATGGCCGATCCGACCGCGTAACCGGCATCGACTCCGAAGTCCAGCCCGGTAGTCGGCTGTTTACATTCTTCTCGCCAGACCCCCATAATATTCATCGCAAAAACACGGTTTCCGTTCCTCCGGTTTTTCGACCGAGCCGGAGTGAGATCGTCCGGACAGAAATTGGTCGCACTTTTGAGTTGAGAGAGTTCATGACAACGCTTCAAACCGCTCCGGCCGCGCGCCGAAATTCGACAACCACGGACAATACAGCCGCACCGGGATCCTGCGATACGAAATGGTCTTTGGTGAACACTATGTGAGCACGGGGGGCGCCGCGACCACGGCGGACTTGTGCGCCCGCCTGGGCTCTTCGCTCCGGCCGGGCGTGCGTGTTCTCGACGTGGGGAGCGGAATCGGCGGCGCCGCGTTTCACCTGGCTCAAACCTATGGCGCCAAGGTGACGGGCATCGACCTGGCCGAGGAGATGGTCGAACATCGCCCTGGAGCGGACGTCTCAGCTCGGGCTGAGCGAAGTCGGTCACGCTTCCTGCTCGGCGACGTGCTGGAGACGTCGTTCCCCGAGCCGTTCGACATCGTCTGGAGTCGCGACGCCTTCATGCACATTCCCGATAAGCCGCGGCTGTTTTCCCGGCTTTATCAACTCCTGGCCCCGGGGGCCGGCTGGTGATCACCGACTACGCGCGGGGAAAAACGCCGGCCTCGCCCGAGTTCGAGCGCTACATCGAGACGACCGGCTACTCGGTTGTCGAACCGAACGAGTACGGCCGGCTGCTCGAGGCCGCTGGTTTTGTGGATGTCATCGTGGACGATGCGACGGCGCGTTTCGTCGAGATCCTCAAGCGCGAGACCGATCAATTGGTCGCGAACCGAGGGAGTTTTGTCGCCAGCTTCTCGGAACAAGACCTCAACTACCTGCTCGATCGCTGGGCGATGAAAGTGCGGTTCTGCGACGCCGGTGACATGAAGTGGGGGATTTACCTGGCGTCCAAGACGGTCTTGATTCTCATACGCCTTGACGTTCTTTAGCGGGTCAGCCCGGGGATGAGTTCGTGTCGCGGACCATGGCCGAAGACATCCAGGACCTGGCCGCTTTCGGATACAAGCCGGTGCTCGATCGGACACTGGGAAGTTTTTCCTCGTTCGCCGCCGGTTTTTCGTACATTTCGATCCTGACCGGCGTCTTCCAGATGTTTTATGTGGGATATGGCGCGGGGGGGCCGGCCTTTTACTGGACCTGGCCAATCGTTTTCCTGGGCCAGCTCGCGGTGGCGCTCTGCTTCGCGGAGCTGGCGGCGCGGTACCCGCTCTCGGGCGGGATTTACCAGTGGTCGCGGTGGATCGGCTCCCGAGGGCTCGGCTGGATGGCGGGCTGGGTCTACCTGTTCTGCTCGATCATCTCGCTGGCCGCCGTGGCCCTGGCGCTGCAAGCGACCTTGCCCCAGATCGCCCCGATATTTCAGTTGATCGGCGATCCCACGGTTCGGTCGGATAGCGCCAAGAACGCCGTTCTGCTCGGCTGCGTATTGATCGCCTTGACGACCGTGATCAACTCGGTCGGCGTGCGGCTGCTGGCGCGGATCAACAATATCGGCGTCATTGCCGAGCTGATCGGCGTGGCGCTCTTGATCGTGCTCCTGGCGCTGAAGATCCGCCGAGGGCCCGCCATCTTGTTCGAGTTCGCGGGGAAACGTCGACGGCAGTGCACTCTCCTACCTGAGTCCATTCTTGGCCGCATCGCTGATGGCCTCTTATGTCCTCTATGGGTTTGACACGGCGGGTTCGCTGGCCGAGGAGACCGACGACCCTCGCCGCCGCGCCCCTTGGGCGATCCTCCAGGCCGCTCGCCGCCGCCGCGATGGCCGGTGGCGCTCTTGATGCTCTTTGGGATCCTGGCCGTCAGCGACCCCGGCCTCCCCGAGCTCGGCCAGATCCACGGCGGGCTGCCTTTTCTCGTCAAGGACGTGCTCGGGGCCAATCTCGGGACTTTGCTCCTGGTCGAGGTTGTCTTCGCCGTGTTCGTCTGTGCTCTGGCCGTCCACGCCGGATCGGTGCGACTGATGTTCGCCATGGCGCGCGACAACGGCCTGCCGTTCGCACACGCCCTTTCCCACGTCACGACGCAGGACGCGGACCCCGATCCTGCCGGCGGTCGTGATCGGGGTGCTGGCCGGCGACGATCCTGGTCGTGAATATCAACCTGCCCCACGTGATCGAGACTCTCTGCTCGGTCGCCATCGTTTGGGCCAACCTGGCCTATTTTCTGGTGACGTTCCCTCTGCTGGTCTCTCGGTTTCGGCGGAGGGCCGGCCCCCGCGGCGGATTTCGGCCTCACAAACGGCGGCGACAGCGAGGAAGCCGACGCACCGGCTCTTTTCGATGGGCGGGTTCGGATTACCGATCAACGCGATCGCGGTCGTTTGGGGCCTGTTCGTGGTCATCAATATCGGCTGGCCGCGCACCGAAATCTACGGCACCGGCCCGTGGGGCCGGTTCGCGGCACCGCTGGCGACTCTGGGCCTGATCGGCTCCGGCGCACTCTACTTCGTCCTCTTTCATCGCAAGAATGCGGGTATTCGCGCCGAACACATGGCGGAACAAGTCCGGGATTTGCCGTCACTCGATTCAGCAAATTCGGCTTATGAAAACTATTTGGTCGGTCACAGTGGATAATGGATGCTACTCTGGCGGAGGCGGACGGCGATGATCAAGCTGAAAGAACGAAAACGGCGGAAGACGTCGCATCCGCGCGAGCAACGGCCACCGGGAAAGCTTCAGCGGGTCCTGGGCTGGTGCGTGCACGGCTATACGGCGTCGGGCTTGGTGGCAGCCGGATTGATCGCGGTGCTCTTGGTACGCGGCGGTCCCGACGCGTTCCGCTGGTCGTTTCTTCTGATGGTGATCGCCACGATCGTCGACTCGACCGACGGAACCTTGGCTCGAAAGATCCGGATCAAGGAGGCCGTCCCCAGCTTCGACGGCCGCCGGCTGGATGATATCGTCGACTTCCTCACCTATACGTTCCTGCCGTTGCTCTTGATCTATCGCGCCAAGATCCTTCCGGAAGGGCAGGAGGCATGGCTTCTCCTGCCGCTGCTCGCGAGTGTCTACGGCTTTTGCCAGGTTCAAGCCAAGACCGACGACGGCTATTTCCTGGGCTTTCCCTCTCTCTGGAATCTCGTCGCGTTTTATCTTTACGTACTGCCGCTCAACCCCTGGGTGTCGCTGTCGGTGATCATCGTGCTGGCAATCCTGACGTTCGTGCCGACCCGTCACCTCTACCCTTCGCAGCCCGGCACTCTCAACCTGGTGGCCACCATTCTGGGCGTCATCTGGACCCCCTTGCTGGCCTGGGTCATCTGGAAGCTGCCAACCGGTAGCCAGACGCGACCCAGTCAGTTCACATTGTGGCTGGCGTATGCGTCGCTCGCCTATCCGCTCTTCTACCTGGGCGTGTCATGGGCGGTCAGCGTGATCTACTGGCGGAAACGGGCGCTCGCCGCGTAAGTCCCTCGAAGCCAGGCGCAGAGCCGCGGCCGATATTTCCGCGATCACGGCACCCGGGTCACCTTGCTTTGAATTTCAAACGAGTACCTCGCCGATGACTCGGCCGCCGGTGTCGGTGAGCCGCTTGTTTCGACCCGCGTGCAAAGCTGAGAGGCGGTACTGGTCGAGGCCCATGAGGCGGAGGATCGTCGCATGGACGTCGCGTAGGGGGATCTCCTCGCCCGCGGCACGGACTGAGAAGTCGTCGGTCTCGCCAAAAGTCGGCGCCCGCCCGGACGCCCCCGCCGGCCAGCCAGACAACCAAGCCATACTGGTTGTGGTCGCGGCCGGGCGTCCGCGTCACCAGGTTGTTGTCGAACGGCGTGCGGCCCATCTCCGAGGCCCAGACCACCAAGGTCTCCTCCAGGAGTCCGCGTCTCTTCAGGTCGGCGAGTAGGCCGGCGACCGGCTGATCGACCTCGCGGCAGTGCTTGGGCATGCGCGCCTCGATGTTGCCATGATCGTCCCAGCGGTCGCCGCCGGCTCCATGCAGAACCATCACGAACCGCACGCCCCGCTCGACCATCCGCCGCGCCAGCAGGCACTGGCGCGCGAACGGCTCGGCGACCGGGTCTTCCATTCCGTAGAGCCTCTTGGTCAAAGCCGACTCGGCGGAGAGGTCGACCAGCTCCGGCGCCCGGGTCTGCATGCGGAAGGCCAGTTCATAGGCGGCGATGCGGGCATCGAGCTCGCCGGTCTCCGAGCGCTCGTCACGATGTTTCCGATTTAGCCATCGGAGCAAGTCGAGCTCCGTACGCTGGTCGGCCGCGGTCATGCCCTCAGGGCGGCTGAGGTCGACAATCGGATTTGAACCGTTGCGGAACAGGGTGCCCTGGTAGGCCGCGGGGAGGAAGCCGTTCCCCCAAACCCCGGCGCCGCCAATGGTTGAGCCGCGGCGGTCGCCCAGGACAATGAACCCCGGCAAATCCTGGTTCTCGCTTCCCAGTCCGTAGGTCACCCAGGACCCGACCGACGCACTGCCGGGAAACTGCCTGCCAGTCAGCGTGTGGTAGACCGCGGGGCCATGGTTGTTATTATCCACCTTGACGCCGTGGAGAAAGGCCAGGTCGTCGGCGCATGTGGCGAGATGAGGCAGGAGCTCCGACATCCATCGGCCCGATTGGCCGTGCTGGTTGAACCGCCAGAAAGGAGGAATGACTCGGTTGGGAGCGGCGGCGAAGGTCGCGATCTCTCCCACCGTGTTCTTTGGCGGCGGGATCGGCTGGCCGGCGTACTTCCACAATGCGGGCTTGTACTCGAAGGTGTCCATCTGGCTGACGCCGCCTTCCATGAACAGGAAAATGCAGCGCTTCGCCTTGGCCGGCAACTGCTGGAGGCGGACCCGCAGGGGATTCTCGGCATTCGCGCCGCCACGCCCTTCGGTGCCGGCCCGTGCGGCCTCCGAGGACAGAACGTCGACCAACGCCAGACTTCCCAAGCCGAGATAAGAATTGCGGAGAAACTGCCGCCGAGATGATGAAAGAAACGGCTCGCACGTCCTCATGGATCGCCTCCCTGATCAGTCGAGAAAGAGGAACTCATCGGACGCGAACAGGACTCGACAGATCCCGTCGAGCGAACCCCGGAATGCGACGAAGGCGACGAGCTCCGCGGTGTCAGGCTCGCGGTTGAGCACGCGCTCGAAAGCGCGGCGGACCTGTGCACGCCGGTCCTCCCCTGCCTCAGCCTTGATCCGCCTGGCAAGTGCGGCGGACTCCTCCTGGATGAGGGTGCCGTTCATCATCGCGAGTGCCTGGAGCGGAGTCGTGGTGGTGCTGCGCCGCGGGCAGGATTCGCTGGACAAAGGGGCGTCGAAGGCCGCCATCATCGGCAGGGGGAGAGATCGGCGCTGGAAGATATAGACCGATCGCCGGCGTGCGTCCGCTTCTGTCTCGTTAGGCTCCCACATCAGCTTGCCGGTCCGTCCGTAGCGGGCGAAATCGGCCAGATCCGCTGGCAACGGCGGGAAGATGCTCGGGCCACCCATCTCGCCGTTGAGCCGGCCACTGGCGAAAAGGATGCTGTCGCGGATCACCTCGGCTTCCAGCCGATTGCGGTCGAACCGCCACAGGAGGTGGTTCTCCGGGTCGATCGCGTTATCGGTGAAGCTGGGGTTTTCCGACGCCTGGCGATAAGCGTTCGAGAGCAGGATCAATCGGTGTATCGCCTTGATGCTCCAGCCCCGCTCGATGAAGGCATGCGCCAGCCAGTCGAGCAGCTCGGGGTGTGTCGGCCGCTCGCCGTTCTTGCCGAAGTTGCTCGGTGTGCCGACGATGCCACGTCCGAAATGGTACTGCCAGATCCGGTTGACCATCACTCGGGCCGTCAGCGGGTTATCCGGGCGTGCGATCCACTTCGCCAGGGTCATCCGCCAGCCCCGGGTAGGGAACTGGCGGTAGCGATCGGTCTCGATCACAGCGGGCTCGGAGTGGCCGGTGATCGCACTGGGGAAGCCCGGCTTGACCTCTTCACCCCGCTGGCGGTAATCCCCACGGATCAGAACGAAACTGGGGGCGACGCCCGGACCGTTGGGCGGACCCGGGACATTTCCGACCGTCAGGGCCATCGGCTGCCAACGCTTGAGCCGACGTCGGAACACATCCAGCTTCGACGAAAGCTCGAAGTAACGGGCTTGCTCGTCCTCGCGGAAGGGCGAGGCCGCCTTGTACTCGGCCGTGAGCTCCTCTTTCACGTCGGCCACCGTCAGGGCCTGGAACCGCGAGAGCGGATCGATCCCGGCACGCGCGTACGCCACTTTCAGCTCCGCCCTCAGTCCGGCTTCGTACGCGTCGAGCGCCTGTTCCTCTTCGAGGTCTCCAGTTCGACTCAGGGCGGCGAGCAGCTCGGCGTGCTGCTGCCGGACGCCGGCGGCAAAGACCGATGCTTCTCCACGGGCAAGCTCGAGACGGAGGTCGGCCGTGGTCAGAGGGCTGCCTTTCGCCTGGGTTCGCTTGACCTCGATCAATCGCTTGCGCAAGCCCTGGAGCAACTGGTCCAGCTCCCGTTTCTCCGGGCTGCTCTTGAGCTGATCCTGGTATTGTTGGATCTTGCGATTCGCCTTGGCGGCGAATCCCGGGTTCTGGTACGGCACCGCCACGTCGTTGACGGCCTGAGTGGCGTTGAAGAAGGCCTGGAACCGGTAGAAGTCGCGAGTGGGGATCGGGTCGTACTTGTGGTCATGACATTGGGCGTAACCGATCGTCAGACCCAGGAAGATCGAGCCGGTCGCATCCGTGACCTCGTTCAGATAATTCTGCCGGACCTCATCGGCCACGAGGTTCGAGCGGTCCCAGGGCGCGAGCCGAAGGAAGCCAGTGGGGACGTGCCCCTGAACGTCGGGCTGATAGTTGAGCCGGGTTTTGCTGTGCTCATCAGCGCCGGCGAGCTGTTGGATCACGAACCGGTCGTAAGGCATGTCGCGGTTGAACGCCTCAATCACCCAATCGCGGTAACGCCATGCGTTACCGATCGCTCCGTCCCCCTCCAGCCCATCGGTCTCACCGTAGCGGACGAGGTCGAGCCAGTGGCGGCCCCACCGTTCGCCGTAGCGCGGGTCGGCGAGCAGCTTGTCGATCAGCGACTCGTAGGCCCCGGGCGAGTCGTCGGCGAGAAAGGCGTTCAGCTCTTCCGGGGAGGGAGGTATGCCGACGAGATCGATGTACACGCGGCGAGCCAGAACCCGCTTCGACGCCGGTGGCGCCGGGGCCAGGCCAACCTTCTCGAGCTTCTCCAGGATGAACGCGTCAATCGGGGTGATGACCCAGGTCCGTGTCTCACCGGCCGGCGGTTGTACTTTCACCGGCTTCTGGAACGGCCATCGCCATGCCTTGGCGTCGGTCGCCTCGGCCACGTCGGGCGGGAGGTTTTTGATCCAATCCTCGATCCGTGCGATCTCATTCTCGTCCATCTTGCCGTGCAGTGGCATGCGAGGCTTGAGCGTTCCGCGTAAGATTTTGACCAGAGGACTCCGTGCCGGACTTCCTGCGAAGACGGCCCGGCCGTACTTGTCGCCGCCGGCGATGACGGTGGCCCGACTGGCGATCGAGAAGCCGCTCGACAACTCGTCGTCGAAGTGGCACTCTGCGCAACGCTGGGAGAGGATCGGACGGATCGCTCGATCATAATTTGCGTCCGGGCTCCCGACCCCTGGCGTTCCGCCGACCACCCGAGTGCCGAGCCCGAGCATGGTTGAGAACAGGATCGCGCCGACGCGCAGGGCGACCCGACACGCTGGCATCCGCCGCCCTCGGTTGGGCCATTCCACACGCTGATCGAGCCACACCATCAACACGGGCACTTCGCAACCTCCGCTCCCGCAACTCCAGATCGAGGAATCTGGAGATGACCAATCTTCCCCCTTAAGAGCACGACGCGGGGTAGCAAGAATGAGTCATACATTTATTGAACATTCCGGGGACCGTACGATCAAGCCTCTACTCAAGGTCGACCACGGTTTTCAACATTCTAGTGAGAGAGTCGAGAATGGCCATGATCAACCTGACGCGGCGGGACTTTGTACGTGCATAGATGGCGGCATCCACGGTGATTCTCAGTCCGCTCCGGTCGCTGGCCGCGGCGGTCATGCCGGTGAAGATCCGCGAGGTGGACATTTTCCCCATCGACATTCCGGTATCCCAAGCTGAGCATGACGCCGGCTTTGACCATCGGTACATCGTCGTGAAGATCGGGACCGGCGCGGGCGTGCGCGGCTACTCGTTCGCCGGTCCGCGTGGGGATGTACTGTCCGAGGTCCGTAAGGTGCTCGTCGGCCAGGACCTTTTCGCCATCGAGCGGCACCCGCGGCAAGGGCTCATCCAGTGGGGCGGTGTCGAACATGCGCTCTCGGACGCCATCGGCAAGATCGCCGGCCAGCCTGCATGCAAGCTGCTGGCGGGGCGGACCGAGTTAAAGCGTACCTGACGTGTGTCTGGAAGGGAAACCTCGACCAGTCTCACATCGCTCACGAGGAACAAGCTCGGACGGCCGTGAAGTTGGAGCAGACCGGCTTCAAAGGGGTGAAGATCCGCGCTTGGCGGCCCAAATTGACGCTCGGCCCCAGGAGGAGCCGCCAGACCGCGGGCGGATTTGCTAAATTAAACCGAATCGGTAGGCCGCTCTCGCAAACATATCTTGCGAGCCATGCCGTTCGAGGCACGCTCTCGGCTGGAGCGGTGGTCGCCCCCTGAGGAACCCCGTGACGTTCTCCTATTTTAAATTTCCCAAAGTCGAGTTGATCCCGTAGACTTGATAGTCAAGTGTTAAACCAAGGACGACGCTCACTCCCTCCCGAGCGAGTGAGCATGACGGATCCTTCCCTGAGATGGTTCCTGAACAAGGGGTGGGAATGCCATGAATCCAGAAGGGAACGACCAAGACTTCGGGCCCTCGGTGATCAGCACGATCGAGGAGGGCCAGGCGACGACGTGCGACGACGACTCAAACGGCCGGGAACACGCGGTCACCGTCGACTCGACTCTCTCCGGAACCAGCCTGGACTTGAGCTGGTCGCGGAGTACGATCGACACGATCCCCGAGCCAGCCAATGGGACGGCTGTTTTTCCGATCGGTGGTGGCCTGGACACCGACAGAACGCCTTCCTGGGATCCCCACGAAACGTCGGTCGCGGTTGAGACGACCTTCGGGCCTTCAAACGAGCCCTCTTTCGAGCCCTCCTGGCCCAGATCGGCCGCGAGCCGAAGAGAGGCCGTGCCTGACTTCGAGATCCTCGGTGAGTTGGGCCATGGCGGGATGGGGATCGTCTACAAGGCGCGACAGGTGCGCTTGAAGCGCCTGGTCGCCCTCAAGATGATCCGGGACGACTGGCATGGCAACCCGGCGCAACTGGCCCGCTTCGAAATCGAGGCCGAGGCGGTGGCACGACTCAACCATCCCAACATCGTGCGGATTTATGAGATCGGGAGGGCCGGCCGCGTCCCCTACGTGGTGCTCGAGCTCCTGGAGGGCGGCACGCTCAAGCACCGGCTGGCCGGCACCCCCCAGCCGGTGCGCGAGGCGGCCTCCCTGCTCGCCACACTCGCGCGGGCCGTCAACGCGGCCCATGTCGCGGATATCTTGCATCGTGACCTCAAGCCGTCGAACGTCCTCTTCGATCAGGACGGGCGTCCCCAAGATCGCCGATTTCGGCCTGGCGAAACGGCTGGAGGTCGAGGAGGGCGAGACTCAAACCGGGCAGGTGCTCGGCACTCCGAGCTACATGGCTCCCGAGCAGGCGAAGGGCTGGGATCGAGAGATCGGCCCGGCGGCGGACATCTATTCGCTCGGCGCGATCCTCTACGAGATGCTGACCGGCCGTCCCCCTTTCAGGGGCACGACCGCGTCGGAAACGCTCAAGCTCGTCCTGGAAGAAGAGCCGGTTCCTCCGTCCCGCCTCCGCCGCGAAGCTCCCGTTCGATCTGGAGACGATCTGTCTGAAGTGCATTGCGAGAGACCCTCGCAAGCGGTACGCCAGTGCGCTGGCTCTGGCTGAAGACCTCGATCGATTCCTGGCCGGCGAATCGATTCTCGCCCGGCGAGCCTCTCTGTTGGAGCGTGCGATCAAGCTGGCGCGAAAGCGACCGGCGGTCACAGTGCTCCTGGCGGTCGGCATCGTCGCGACCGGCGGTCGCTCTTGGAGCGGTCCAGTGTCAGGCAGTACTCGAGAGAAACGATCGGGTTGACGCGCTGCTGCGACAAGCCGATGCGGAGATCATCTCGTGCCCAGGATGCCGCTGGCGGCGAACAGTTGGGACGATGTCCGGAGGATCGTCTCCGGGCTGTTGAGCCGGGTCAAGACGGAGTCGGACGGTCGCCTGGTCCGAATGCGTGTCGAAGCCGAGAGACTGGACAAGCAGGCCCAGCGCGGCCTTGAGGAACAGACGGCGACAGAGCGAAGCCCGCATTCGATTCCGCCGGTTCCTCGAATTTCGAGACGAGGCCCTGTTTCTTGATTCGAGGTTCGGTGGCCTGGACCACGGGAAACGCACTCGAGGCCACGTGCCGGACGGCCCGGGCCGGCCTGGCGGTGTTTTCGGTTGTCGCCGCGGGCGACGAATGGGCGCTGGCCCCGCTCCCTCCATCGCTGTCTTCGCGAGGAGCGGGACGAGGTCAAGAGCGGGTTTTACGAACTCTTGCTGATCCTGGCCGACGCGGTCTCGCAGTTGCCGGAGGCCGAACCCGAGCAACGGGCTGACGAGGCGCTGCGCATCGTCAACCGGGCCGCGGGCTTGCACTCGACCGCGACACGGGCCTACCACCTGCGCCGGTCCGCCTACCTGGAAATGAAGGGAGATAGCGACGAGGCAGCCCGGGAACGAGACGAGGCCGAGCGGCTCGCCCCGGCCGACGCCTTCGACTTCTTCCTGATCGGACGCGAGTCGATGAGGCAAGTCCGATTGGGCCGCGGCGATCAAGCAATTCGAGGCCGTCACCCAGCGGCAGCCCGACCATTTCTGGGCCCAGTGTCTGCTCGCGATCTGTCACTTGCAGACCAACCAGCCGGCGAAGGCTCTCATCGGTTTGAACGCCTGCTTGCAACGGAAGCCCGATTCCGTCTGGCTTTACCTGCTACGCGGAATCGCCAGCGCCGAGGAAGGGAATTTCGCCCGGAACATCGCTCCGCGCGATTCCGGCCAGGCCGCCTCGCTGGCGGCCCTCGCGTCGGAGAAATTCAAGGATGCCGAGGCCGATTATCGTCAAGGCCTCGAGCTCCTCGGGAACGGGACCGAGAATGCCGAGCTCCATTACGCCCTCCTGGTCAATCGCGGCATGATCCGGCTCGTGCGAGAAGATCTGACGGCCGCCGCCGCCGACCTCCAGGAGGCGATCCGCCTCAACGACCGCCGCTTCGAGGCCTTCAGCGCTCTGGGCCAGGTCTATCAGCGGCAAGGTCGGACGGACGACGCGCTGAAGCAATTCGCGCGGGCGATCGAGCTCCGACCGAACTGGGCCCCGCTCTACCGCGGCCGGGCGGATGTCCTCCTCGGCCTCAAGGACCTGTCCCCCGAGCAGCGCGATGCGGCACTAAGCGACCTGGAAGACGCGATCCGCCTATCGACGTCTCCCGAGAAGGATTCGCCATCAATCGTCCGATCGACCGAGATCAAGCAGGCCGACGCTGCTCCGCGAGGCCGGCCGCCTCGATGAAGCGCTGGCCGCTTGCGACGCCGCCCTGGAAATCGCCCCGCGCTTCGCCCCCGCGCACCTGCTGCGCATCAAGGTTCTCCTCGACCAGAAGCGTACGACGACCTGCTCCGGTCGTGCGACGTCGCCCTCGAATCGGCCAAGCCATCGGCCGAACTCTACGAGCTGCGCGGGATCGCCAAGGACGCCCTGGACGACTACTCGGGCGCGATCGCCGACTATACTCCATATCGCTGTCGCTCCAGCCCGAGAGGCCCCGCCTGCTCCGCCGTCGCGGCTGGTCTTACCTGTCCAACGAAGCGTATCGTCCCGGCCGTCCATGACTTTGAGGAGGCCATCCGCCTCGCCCCGACGAACGCCGACGCCTACAGCGGCCGAGGCCTGGCGCGGGCACGCCTCGGCCAGTACGCGCGACGCCGTGAGCGACGCCGAGGAGGCGCTCAAGCACGGCGACTCAGACTGGAGGATCGCTTACAACGCCGCCCGCATCTACTCCCAAGCCGCCATTGCCGCCGAAACGGAGTCCCGCAAGACCGGGCCGGTCGCCGACGCCTGGTGAGGACGATACCAGGATCGCGCCATCGAGCTCGTCCGGCTGGCACTGCAACGCGCGCCTGCCGAGCAGCGATCCGCCCTCATCCGCGACACAATCCTGGCCGACCCGGCGCTAGAACCGATCCGAAGGTGGCTGAGGTCGCTGGAGAGCCTAAAGCTCGATCCGCCGACTCTCCCGCGCGATCTTCGCCACCTCCGGGCTGATCCGATCCATTGTTGTTTCCGCGTGTCGTCGCGCCTCGAAGCCGTTCAGCGACAACCAATCGCGATAAGACCTTCGATGAAAATAGGCCGGACAGGCAGCACGTCTGGCCGCGGCTGGCACACATAGACCGGGCAAGGTGACGGAGTAACTCGTAGACGTAGCAGTGGGCCTGAGGGGGAGGTGGACGGGGATGGATCGGCTTCTGTTTGTGGGGTGCAACTGGTGGTCGTGATTGTCCCCGTGAACGTCAATACCCGAGCCGGTCGTCAGCGTGAACGTGCTGCCCGCAACCGCGTTGGCGTGACAAGTTTCCACGCCGGTGTTCGTCAAGCAATACGGGCAAGCTTGACGTCAGCGAAGCTGGATGTTCATGGGGAGGACGATCGTAATCGTGGTCCCGCCGGTGCCGTTGCTCGAGTTGGAAGATTTGTGCCTGAGGTGGTGATTATGTATGGTTCGATGGTACACTGACGCGCAGACGTGTGAATTTCCAGCGCCAATCTTGTAGTCAATGACGTGTGCGATGTGAGGCCCTTGGAAGGCGAATTTACCCATCGGCGTTGCGCTCACCTTGGATTGATCGTAAACGAAGAACCCGAAAACGTTTGTACCCGCTGACGTTGTTCCGACACCCTGTCCGCTGAAGTTGAGACTAATTGCCAGCCCCGCTGTCGCTTGGCTGGAGCTACCGATTAACAGGACTGCAAAAAGTAGCTGAGGACAAAGACGCATCATCGACCTTGCCATCGGAGTCTCCTTGCTACCTGTCGCCCCCATTGCGAATGTACATCGTTTGCAAAGAATAGGTTAGTTGGCATCGAATAATCGTATCAGGACACAGTTAAGGAAAAACAGTCTGCAGGTAAAAATTTCGCAGATTGTTTTGGTACGTCTTTTGTTCAAAGAACTGAATCTGGCAAACGGATGACTCACCGACGGCCAGTGCACAAAGCTCTCTCTTGCATCTGCGTGTGGCTTTAGCACGATTTTCGATGCGATCGACGGATTCTCGAAATCCATGCCCGTTGCCGTCATGGTCTCTTTGGCAGGCATTCGCTGTGTGCCATGACTTTTTTGGGGATTAGCGAGTACGGTTTTCCTATTTTCTTGCGGTCTTAGCCCGCTCGTGATGTACTATGAGACGGCTTGCTGGCTTCTTATCACTTCGCATCGGTCGTCCGTCCGATTGCCCGAGCCTGGTCGGGCGGCTTTCGAGGACTGCCTTCGATGGCACACCGCCGCACCGGACCGTCCGACCGTAGGCTGAGCAGCTGCTCGACGCCCGCCGGTGTGCGGCGACGGCGTGCTCGGTCGTACATGCCCCGGCTCGGCTGGCTCGAAGATCGGATGCTGCTCACTGGTCGTGCGCCGGCGGCTCCGCACTCGATCTGGCGTCCCGAGCCGTGCCATTGGCTTGCTCGACTCGTCTCTCGCGGCAACCATCGCTCCGCTCGGCGCGGCCTATTACCAGATCTCGTCGGACGTGGGAGGGAAACTGACGGTCACGCTCCAGGCGCCGGGATTCCCGGCGCGGGTCTCGCTCGTCGATGCGCAAGGCAGCCGCTTGTTCAGAGCGACGGTTCCGCGACAGGAACCGGATGCCGTCATCGACGTAAACGTCCCCGCGGGCGTGGACTTTCTCGAAGTTCAAAGCCTTGGCGGCGGGGGAACTTATCAGACTCTCCGCCGACCTGGCCCCCACCCTGCCGGCTTTCCAGCACGATCCAGAGCCAGTTCGTCGACTCCGCCCCGATTGCCGTCGGCGACGTCAACGGCGACGCCATCCCAGATCTGGTCACACCCGAAGGCATTCACCTCGGTCTCGGCGATGGCACGTTTCAGAGCTCGGTTGTCGCGGGCCCGCTCGCAAGACCGGGATGCAATGTGACGGCGATCATTGCCGGCGATTTCAACGACGACAGCCTCCGGACATCGCAGTTCTCGAAACGAGCCCCGATCCCCCACCACCGCCGACGTTCTCGTCTACCTCAACGACGGGCGGAGGTCAATTCAAGGTCCTCGACCCGCTGCCGGTCGATCCCGACTCCAACGCGATCCAGGCGATCGACTTCGGGAACGGAATCGTTGATCTGGCAATCACTGACTCCATTCACCGGAACGATGACGATTTTCGTGGGCGACGGGACGGGTGGCTTCACGCCGGGGCCGAGCCTCCATGCGGGGAGCTACCCGGTGGCGATGGTTTCCGGCCGATTTCGGTGATGGCCATCTCGACCTGATCGTGGCCGACCAAGGTGACCCGACGACCGGAATCAGGCCAGGGACTCTCCGTGTTCCAGGCCGACGGACCGGGCCAGTTCCAGCTCGCGAGCACGATCCCTCTTGCCTCCGCGCCGTCCGCGCTGGTGGCGGGCGACTTTCGGTAACGGCAATCTCGACCTGGCCATCGCCGAATTCCGACACCGAACGACGTCACCATCCTCCTGGCAACGGTCACGGCACTTTCCAGTTCCAGGCGCCGATGTCGTACGCCGTGGGGAGCTTGCCGCGGCGCCATCGTGGCCTGCTCGCTCCGAGACAACGGTCACCTCGACCTGGTGACCGCCAACGAGAACACCAACGACGTCTCGGTCCTCCTGGGCAACGGCGACGGCACTTTCCAGCCTCAGATCCGGTTCGGAGTCGGCTCATTTCCCGAGTCGCTCGTGGTGGCCGACTTCAACGGCGACGATCGCCCCGACCTGGCCGTCGCCAACCTGGATTCCAGTGACATCTCGATACTTATGGGCCGAGGGGACGGCACCTTCCAGGACCAGGTCACAAACCCCGTGGGAAATGGCCCGGTCGGCGCCGTCGACCGCCGATCTGAATCACGACGGTTATCTCGACATCATCACTGTGAATCAATACTCAAACGATATTTCCGTGCTCATGGGTAACGGAGACGGGACCTTTCAGCCCGCGGAGTCATTCCCGGCGGGAACAGGTCCGACCGCTCTGGTGGTGGGCGATTTCAACGGCGACGGCCGCCTCGACGTGGCCGTCGCCGACAGTGGAGACAGCGACGGCGACGGACAGGCGTCTCGATCCTCCTGGGCAACGGCGACGGCACTTTCCAGGCCCCGATACTTTTATCCGGCGGGGACGTACCCGTCGTCGATCGTGGCGGGCGACTTCACGGGCAACGGCGTGCTCGACCTGGCCGTCAGCCAATCCCTACTCCGACGATGTCACGGTCCTCCTGGGCGACGGTCACGGCGGGTTTCCGACACACTCTCACGATTCCACTCGGAGACCAGGCGAGCCTGCCGGTGTCCATCGCGGCGGGTGACTTCACGGGCAATGACGTGCTCGACCTGGCCGTGGCCAATGCAGGGCTCCGACAACGTCTCCATTCTCGAGGGCAACGGCCACGGTGGCTTCACGGCGTTGCCGCCGGTCTCGCTCGGTGACGACCTCGGCGTGAATCATCCGATAGCGCTCGTGGCGGGCGACTTCGCCGGCGACGGATTGTGCGACCTCGCCGTCGCGAGCGCCAGCTTCGACGAGCCGGATAACGTTTCGATCCTGCTCGGCGAGGGCCAGGGTACGTTTCGATCTCCTCCGCCGATCCCCCTGGGATGGGGTCTGGCCCCATACCTCCATCACGACAGGCCAGCTTCTTCGGAGACGGCACGCTCGATCTGGCGGTCGCCGATTCCAACTCCGACGAGGTCTCCCTGCTACAAGGTGACGGCCTGGGTGGGTTCCAGCTTTTGCCGAGCTTCCCCTGGGAAGCGGGGGTACGCCCGACCGCGGTCACAACCGGCGACTTCACCGGCGACGGAGAATCCGACCTGGCCGTCGGTCTCCAAGATCCCAACAGCGTCGCGATTGAGCTGAACCAGGGGAACGGCCAGTTCGCTCAGCCCGCTTCGGTCGGCCTGGTTCCGCGGAACACGCCGCTCGTGGCTGACCTGACCGGCGATGGCGTGCCCGACGTGACGATCGTCGATGGAGCGGGTGACATCCTCTTTCGGCAGGGCGTCCCGGACCAGCCGGGGAGCTTTCGAGCCGCCGATCACGATCAATACCGGCTTTCCCTCGCGCGACATCGCCGCTGTCGTCACCAGCCAGGGCACTTTGCTGGCCAGCGTGGACGCGGACGACAACGCCGTCTCGTTGTTTGCGTACCGCGACGGAGTTTTCAGCCGGGTGGGCTCGCTGGCGACCGGCGCTGGAGCCCGCGCAGATCGTGTCAGCCGACCTCAATGGCAGCGGCGAGGACGACCTGATCATCCGGAACGCGGGCGACGGCACGCTGACGATCTACATGAGCAACGGTCACGGAGGGTTCCTGCCGCCGATCAATCTCGCGGTCGGCGTCCGGCATCTCGGACGTCTCCGTCGCCGACGTCAACCAGGATCGGCCTCCCCGATATTCTCCTGGCGAATCAGACATCCGGCGAGGTGGAGGTGATCCTCAACCTGGGTGCCGGGAACTTCAGCACTCCGACGCTTTATCGCGCCGGGGTCGGGCTCTCCGCGGTAGTCGGAGGCACGGGCACGACGCCGCTCTCCGTTTCCAGCCAGGACGGAACCATCGGCGTCGCCGCGGCCGCGCTCACGCCGGGCGGTCCTCCCGACCTCGTGGCACTCAACGCCGGCGCCGAGACCCTCGGCGTGTTGACAGGCCTGGGAGGCGGGCTGTTCGCGAACCCGTATTCGGTGCCGACCACAGGCCCAACCTCGGTGATCCGCGTCGCCGACCTCACCGGCGACGGGAACGCCGACCTGGCGATCCTCGGCCCGGACGGCGCTCACCATCTGGCTGGGTAACGGAAAGGGTGGTTTCGTCCAGGGGAACACCTACAATGTCGGGCCAGATCCCACCGGCCTGACGATCGCCGACGTCAATGGCGACAACGTGCCCGACCTGCTCGTCGGCAACGCGTTCGGAGACGTCCTCGTGCTCCTGGGAGAAGGTAACGGTGACTTCCGACCGCCGACCATCACCGACCAGAGCGTCGCCCTCACAGTGGCCTACCCCAATGGCAGTGGTACCCCGACGTTCATCTTCGCCGACCAGGCCCGCGACCGCGTCGTCGTCCAGAGCAGCCCGCAGGCGCAGCCGACGGTGCTGGCCGATCGCACCACGGGCTTGCTCGTCCCAGGCGCACCTGTGCTGGCCGACCTCAATGGCGACGGAATCCCGGACCTGATCGTCGCCAACACCGGCGGCAACAACGTGCTCGTGTACCCCGGCCTGCCTGGCGGGGGGTTCGGCCCGGCCATGAACGACGGCAACGGTTTCCCCGTCGGGACGAACCCCGTCGCGGTCATCGTCGCCAACCTGAATGGCCGCCCCGACCTGATCGTCGCCAACGAGGGTTCCAACGACGTCTCCATCCTGCTCAACGAACCAGAGGGCAACAGCTTCACCTTCGTGCCAGGGCCCCGGCTCAACGTGGGCGCGGGCCCGGTCGCGCTGCTTTACGGAGATTTCTACGGCAACGGCACCGACGACCTCGTGGTCAGTGACAGCGCATCGAACAACTTGATGCTGCTTCCAAGTCTCGGGAATGGATTCTTCAACGATGTCGACCCGACGGTCATTCCGTTGAGCGAGAGTCCGGGGCCGATCTTCGCCGGCTCCTTCGGGGTCGGGACAGGCCTCGACATCGTGGCGCTCGACCCGGGTACCGAGCGACGTGACGCTGATTTCAGGCCTGTTGACCGGTTCGCCCACGTTTCAGACCTTCTCATCCGGCGGCCTCGATCCGGTCGCGGCGTTCGCCGTGCCGGGCTTGAACGGCTACGAGGATCTCGTCGTCGCCAATAACGCCGATGGGCGGGTGGCCTTGCTGGCGGGAGGTCCTCAAGGACTGACTGTCGAGGAGGTCAACAACTCGCCCGACCTCCTGAACCCGACCGGGCTGGCCCTGGCGAGTCTCCTCAACAACAACCTCGCGGTCTACGCAACCACGGAAGGGGAGGAAGCCGCATTCGCTCCTGGTGTTTTCACTGGGTGGACAGAGTACGTCTTCCTCTGTCGTCGTCGTCATAGCCTCACGCTGCTCCCCTTGCGAGATTCCTCCCTGCCACTGATCGCGACGCTCTTGACCCCATTCGTCGATCTCAACGCCACCGCGGAAGAGCCGGCGGTGGCTCACAGGAAGCGACCGCGGCGGTTGTCGCCCTATCGACCACGACGGCCGTCTCCTTGGGTCAAGGCCCTGTTGGGAACACGTTCGACCATGAGCACGAAGAAGATGCCGGCGAAGACGCGACCGAAGCGGACGTGCTCGGCCCGCAACTGTCAACGAAAGATCCGGTTCATCGTCCTGGAGGCGGGTCGAGATCGGCCTGGACGAAGCGTTCGACGAGTTTCGCCGCGAGACTCAACCGAAACCTTTGTCCGACGATGATTGCCGAGCGAGACGACAGGAATCCAGTTGCCCGACCCCGACCCGAACGAAGGGTCCATTGAGCAGCGACATCCGAGTTCGCGAGACCGGTCAGTCCAGGATCGTCGATGCGGCCATCGATTCGCTGGCGAAGCAGGCCCAGATCTCCTCAGCAGTGCGGACGTTCGGATACGACGGTGCCGGAAGGAATGACGAAATGTGCGACTCGATTCAAGGCCGTTGACCTCGATGGCTCTCTCCGCCCTTCAGTGTCGGCCTTTTGCTGACTTGTGTACGACCAGCACGTTGCTTCCACGGTCCGCGTGGAATCCCGGCGTGGCGGACCGAAAGGGGTCAGGAGGTCCCTAGAAGGCCGACTGATCCTCGCGAGCGATTCGCTTCAAGTGAGCAGAGCCTCGGCCTCCTCGGTGCGAGCGCAGTCGCTGTCCCTTGGCGACGTCGACCTTTGTCAGCAGCACGCCTCCCACTACGAAGAAGGCGATGATCGACAAGATCGCTCCTCGGCTGGAGCCGCTGAGCTCGTTGATGAGCCCGAAGGTCGCAGGCCCGAAGATGCCGGCGAACTTCTCGGCGACCCCGAAGAACCCGAAAAACTCGCCCGACTTGTCCTCGGGGATCATGCTGGCGAACAAGGACCGGCTCAGGGCCTGTGTCCCCCCCTGCACGGCCCCGACCAGGATCGCCAGGATCAGGAAGTGGGTCGCGGTCTTCATGAAGTAGCCGAACACGCAGATTCCGATGTAAGCCGACCAGCCCCAGTGCGATCGAACGCTTGGCACCAATCCTCTGAGCGATCATCCCGAAGAGGAACGCGCACGGGATGCCGACGAACTGCACCAGCATGATCGCGGCGATGATCACGCCCTGATCGATCCCGATCTCGTTCCCGTAGCTGCTCGCCATCCGGTAGATGGTGCCGATGCCGTCGTTATAGATCAAGAACGCCAGCAGCATCCAGAACGCCTGGCGATAACGGCGCAGCAGCGTGGCCCGTCTCGATCAATTGGTGGACGGCGGCCCGGATCGGCAGCAGCTTCGTCGCATCGTCACCCTGCGAACGGTGACGGGCCGCCGGTTCCCGAACCCAGCGAAAGAGCGGGATCGAGAAGATCAGCCACCAGACCGCGACCGACAGGAATGCCAGCCGCGAGGGAAGAGTCGCCTGGGCCACGGTCAGGTTGTCTCCGGATGGAAGGCCGAACCACTCGGGCTTCTGAATCCACGCCAGGTTGAGCGCCAGCAGAACGCCCCCGCCGACATAACCGAGCGCATAGCCGGCCGTCGACACACGGTCGACTTCGTCGTCACTGGCAATGTGTGGCAGGAGTGCGTCGTAGAAGACAAAGCTGCCGTTGGCGCCGATGTTGGCCAGGATGAACAAGACCGAAGCCAGGATCCAATCGCCTTGGTAAATGAAGAACATGCCGGCCACCGACGCCAGCCCGAGCGCCAGGAAGGCGCCCAGCATTCGCTTCTTCCGGCCGTTGAAGTCGGCGATTGTCCCCAAGAGCGGTGAGGCGACGGCGATCAACACCATGCCGATCGTGGTCGCGATGCTTAATCGCTGGCTCGCCTGAGCCGGGCTCACGTCCGCGCAGGCGACTTTCGCGTAATAAATAGGAAAGACGGCCGTGATGATCGTGGTCACCATCGCCGAGTTCGCCCAGTCGTACATGGCCCAGGCGCGCAGCTCCGGACGGCCCAGCCCCAACTTGTCCAAAAAACCGATCCAGCCGATCGACCGGTTGTGCCTGTGTCCTGACTGCATCTCGGTCGAATCGTTCGAACTCGACATGGGTTCTCCTCCGTGACCTGAGTTCCAGCAATTCAAAGCGGTCTGGTCGGCCGTTCCCTAATCCTGGCACAAGCCCGTTGGTTGTGGGGACGCGCGCCGAGTGCGGTATATCATAGCGGGGGTTTGAGCGGATGAAATGGATCAGGAATCCTTCGAGGTCCTCGGGCTACCACTTGGCAGCGAGGCAACAGACGATCGATGAGAAGAATCTTTGACGGACATCTGGACCTATCGTGGAATGCCCTGTCGTGGGATCGCGACATCACGCTCGAGCTGGACGCGTTGAATCAGAGCGAGCAAGGGATGACCGACCACCCCGGCCGCGGGCGCGCCACCACCACGCTGCCGGAGATGCGTCGCGGAGGCGTGGCGGCCTGTCAAGCGACCCTGTTGGCCCGAGCCAAGCCTGGGTCGCGTCGGCCCGATGGGACGAGCCGGATGACGTCTCGACTTCCCGAACCAGGAAATCGCCTCGGCCATGGCGCGCGGGCAACTGGCGTATTATGAATTGCTCGAGCGCCGCGGGTCTGCTGCGGATGATCCGGACCGCGAGCGAGCTCGATGCCCAATGGCGAAGCTGGGACGACAATCCGGCCGCGGCGCCGATCGGCTACATCCTGGCCATGGAAGGAGCCGATCCGATCGTCGACATCGGCCAGGCCGCCGCCTGGTGGGACCTTGGTCTCCGCTCGGTGAACCTGGCTCACTACGGCAAGAGCCGGTATGCCGTCGGCACCGGCGACGAAGGGCCGCTGACGCCGGACGGGCATCTTGCTCCTCAAGGAGTTCGAGCGACTTGGCATGATCCTCGACGCGACCCACCTGTCCGACACCAGTTTCTTCCAGGCGCTCGACGCACTTCAGCGGGCCGGTTCTGGCCAGCCACAACAACTGCCGCGAGCTGGTCCCTCATCAAAGGCAATTCAGCGATGAACAACTCCAGCTCTTATCGAACGGGACGCTGTCATCGGCGCGGCTCTGGACGCCTGGATGCTGGCGCCGGGATGGGTGAAAGGGAAGACCACCCGCGACGTCGTCACGCTGGAGGCCGTGGCCGACCACATCGACCACATCTGCCAGGTCGCCGGCAACGCGAGGCACGCGGCGATCGGCAGCGACCTGGACGGCGGCTACGGGACCGAACAGACACCTCTGGGACTCGATCGGATCTCGGATCTCCAAGACCTGGACGCCATGCTGACGGCACGGGGCTATTCTACCGAGGCGATCGACGGCATCTTTCACGGCAACTGGCTGCGGTTCTTCCGCCGACACCTGCCGCGCTGAGGACCGGGCGATCCGTCCGCCGCGGGCGTGAGTGGGTGCTCGGAGATAGGCCTACCGGCTTACCGCCTACCATAAACAAACGAGTTCGAGATTGCCGAGCTGGCCCTCTCAGGTATAATGTTATTTGAGGTTCCAAATTGGGCAATCTTAACGTGCTGGTGCCATGATCGTTTTCCGTCCACACTTCCGACTGACCTGGGTCGCCGTCGCGGCGATTGTGGGTGCGTCGATTGTGACAGGCAGCGCATCAGCGGCCTGTACGTCAATGCCGGCCGGCACCGCGTCACCGACGGGTTGCTGCTGCGAGGGACCGGAATCGGCCATGTCGATCCCGGACGCAGACGCACCGGCGACGTCCCGTCAGTTCATCCTGTCGCAAAACGGGAATGCCTGCCCGAGTATTCCCGGTTGTGCCTGCTGTCGGCAAGCTCCTGTTGCCCCGGAACCCAAAGGACAGCATGCCGAAGAAAGCCGGCCCGATCCGGGCCGCAGTGCGGACGCGATATGGCTCGTCTTCGGCAGCGTCTTCAGGCCATTCTTCGGCCCGATCCCGCCGATAATCAGCTCGCCGCAAAAATCCCACCTCTATCTACACAATTCCCGGCTTCTGATCTGAGTTCGCGCTGGCATCGAGGTCATCGATCGTCGTGCGTTTGGCGTCCGTATTCGGCTCCCTGTGGGCCTGAGTGCCGCCGCGCATCCGGTTTTGATCAATCCTGACGCCAGGGCTGCGGATGACGGTCCGTGTGTACGGATTGTCATCCCCCTCCCTGTCAAGGGGGCGGGAACGTGCCCGTGCGCAGCGTGCGTGCGGTCGATTTCAAGATCAGGTAGTTAGGAGCTGGATCATGAATCGTCGTCGATTGTTTGGCATGGTCGGGGCATTAGCGTTGGCCGGCGTGATGGGCATCGGTGCTGCCGCCGAGAAGCCGAAGGCGGCCACGGCGGTGGCTTGCTGCTGCGGAGATAGCTGCTGCTGCGGCGATGACTGTGCCGATGCCTGTTGCTGCGGTCCCGTCTGCTGTGGCGATAGCTGTTGTTGTGATTCTACCGCGAGCAACACGGCTACCATCAAAACCGAGTCGTGCTGCGAGATGGACGTCGAAGCTTCGGCGTCCTGCTGCCCGGTGACCAATGCCACAGCCGCGGTCACCCATTAATAATCTCGGAAAGGCCGGTCCCCGGCGGCACCAGGGACCGGCTCAGGTCTCAACCCAAAGGGTCAGACGCATGGGAGCAGGCTGCCATCAGGCAGCCTGCTCCGTTTCGATTGTACGGCAAATTGCAAGAAGGCCGGTACCGTGTCACATTATCGAGAGCGAGGAAAGTAGTGTCCGTGGGACGCGCCTGAGCCTGGAACCGCGTGCGTTTGGCGATTACAATAATCTATTAAGAATTCGGGCCGATTATCACTCCCGGCACACGGCGGGCACGGAGCAACAGGGTTGGACGATCCGAAGGCGGAGGCGTCGCAGTGGTGCGAGCAAGTACAGCGGTTGTGCGAAGCACCCTCGAGTGACGGTTCCGAGAGCTTGACGGCACGGCTCCAGGCGATCGGCCAAGGTCTGCGCTTGCGGCGGCGGCTCGACGGTCTCACGCCCGATGAACCGATCGTATCGAGCCGGCTTGCCGTGCTGCGCTGCCTCACCGTGCTGCAACAGCTCGCCGCCGAGGAATTGGGTTCGCTGGACCACGGGCACTCCCCGCCGCCGCGAAGTCGCGGCTCGGGTCAAGGAGTGGCTGTTCGAGACGCGGGCCGCCGTCCGCGGTGTTCTGAACGGGCTTCGGCTCGGCCCGTTGCACCAGGCCCTGGAGATCGAGGGGCTGCGAGCCGACCTGGAATGGTTGAGCGTCATCGTGGCCCGGCTCGACCAGGAAGCACCCAGCCCGCTCGACCGCGTGGCTGGACGTCGAGCTGGAACGCCTCCGAGGCTCGCTCTGCCCGTCGAGCCGATCGTCAGCCCGATCCGCGCGACCGATCACTTTACGCCGCCTGCGAACAGACGTCAAGCGATCGTTTTGGAACGACGCGTCCAGCACGAGCTGACTCGACCCGTCGCCGGCTTGAGCCCCGAGGCGCTCTGGACCCACCGGTTCCAACTGTCGCGGTTGCAGGCGCAGGTGGCGAATCTGGACCTGGCTGTCCGCGGTCGAAGGGCATCCGGCCGTGCTCGCCGACGGTCCCGACCAGTGGCTCGTCGCCCTGGAACGCCGCAGAGCGGAGCTGGCCGCCGCGGCCGACGACCAGTTTTCCGAAATGGCCCGGCGCGACCGCGTCGAGCCTTGCACCCAGATCGTCCAGGCGGCGTTCGACGAGGCCGGCGAGACGATCGCCTTTCTGGAAGGGATGCCGCTGCCCCGCGCGGTCAAGCGACTGAACCTGGTCCGGGACGACCTCGAAACGCTGGTCGACTCGTGCCGGCGATGGTCGCGCCGGCCGGTGCCCGCCGCCGAGATCGCGGCCGACCCAGCGTCGATCCCGAATGACTCGCCTCGCACGGCCGAGCCTCGCGACGGGACCGGGGATGACCAGGACCATGAAGCCGGCAAGCTGCTGCGACATCAGGCACGCCGGCGTCGAACGCTTATCGCGACGGGTGCGCGGCGAGTGGCAGGAGAAAGTGTTGTCCCTGCGGATGGACGCGGCTCTTGGGACGCCGGTTCGTCGCGGTGCTGGAAAACACCGTGCTGGTCTTGATCCTGGCCCTGATCGGGTTGATCGCGGCCGAGACGATGCTGGAGCGAGCCTCGGCCACGGGGCTTTCCGCCGGTCAGCATCGGCTCTTCGCCTGGGCCGACCTGGCGATTTGCTCGGTGTTTCTTTTCGAGTTCGCCCTCAAGCTGATCCTGGCCCCGCATCGGATGACCTATTTCCTCCGCCACCTGGCGATCGACTTCGTGGCTTCACTGCCGTTTGGTTTCCTCGCCCATTCCATCGATCTGGCTCAAATGGCAGACCGCCGTTGGGCCGGGAGCACAACCCAACGCGTTCGAGCGACTCGTCCAGGTCGGCCGGCTGGCACGTGTGGTCCGCTTGTTCCGAGTGGCTCTGCCGTTCATCAGGCTGATGCGAGTGGCGCTCATCCTCTCTGAGGTTCAGCGATCGCCTGGTCCGCCGCATGGCCGGGCTGCTCAATCGCAACATCATCCTGTTCGAGCCGATGCATGCTCAGAAGGCCGAGTCGAGCGATCGCCATCGACTGCTCACGCTCCGGAGCGAGCTGGAGCAAGCGAAGACCGCGATCGAGCCGCGACTGGACCGCGACCAGCGCCGGCTCCTGGCCATCCGGATCCTGGGCGACCTGGACTGCCGGCTCGGCTGTCTGCCGGCACCGGTGATCGAGGAGGCGGCCGAGGACGGTCCCGGGCGCGAGATCCCCGTCGAGGCGGTGGTGGAACGCCTGATCCAGATGACCCCCGAACGGCTCCTCGACCGGATGGGGCCGGCGTTCGTGACCTCGGTCGACCGCTATCTCCGGTTGCTCGACTTGCCCTTGATCCGCCGGTTGCCGGGATTCCGCAACCTGGTCGCCTACCGCGAGAAGAGCCCCGCCGAGTCGGTGGCGCTGGCCGCCAACTACCTGGGTCACCTGATCCAGCGAGCCCTCAACGTCATCTACTTCCTCGCCGACCTGCAAGGGACGCTGTCGCCGCCGGTCTTTCTCGACCGCCTGGGCGCCACGATCGTCAATGCCACCCGCACGCCCGCCAAGCGGTTGCTCACGTTGGGGTCGATCTTTCTCTTCTTTTTCCTGATCGTCAATGCCCTGTCTTTCTTGAAACCGCTTCGAGGCATCGTCGACAGGCTCCAGACCTTGATGGGTTTGCCGGTCATCATCCTGGGTGTCATTTGCCTGGTCTTCTGGCTGCTGGGGGCCTGGTTTCGCAAGATCGCCAACCAATCGGCCGATTTCTGCGAGCGCGTGGTCGAGGCCCAGTTCGCCGCGCACACCAAGGGTCTGAAATCCCGTCGTCGCGATCAGGACGCCGAGTTCCTTGCCGAGCGGGTCATCGACCCCGAGATGCTGCTCCGCTCCGCCGACGATCGCCTTCCCGACGTGAACCAACCCGGCAAGGACGAGGAGCCGCCACGCACCGGGCGTTTCTTGTTCGAGAATCGCGAGCTCGCCTTTCTGAGAAATGTTCGTCTGCTTTATCAAGATTATCTTGATGGCTCGCCGCTCCACCGCAGCGACACGAAGGCTTCGGTCCAACTGCTGGGCAACCTGGCTCTGAGCAACTTGAGGCGCAGCCACCTGGGCCACTTGTTGCGGGAGAGCCGGACGCTCGACCGGCTGGATCTGAGTCGATCCGGCGGCCTGTTCGGAGGACCCTACCTCTGGTTCAACTACATCACGCGAATGCTCGTCCAGGAAACGGCGATCCTGATTCTCGACTACAACCGCAACGCCATTCCGCGTGGATCGGCTGGCGTGCTCGCCGGATTCGGTGCGTCTCAAGTTTCGTTGCTGGCTGGCGGGCCGGCTCAAGATCGATCCCGAAGAGGTCTGGATGCCGGAACCGGCGACGCACCAGCCGGCCAACCGTCGGCCTCAGCGTGGGGTTCCGCGATGGCGATTGTCAGGCCGATCACGCGCCGAATTGCACCAGACCTTGCCTCGCGGCGGTACCTGCCCTCCAGCGGTGCCACCCGCTCGCCGGGACGCCGGCGAGTTCCTGGAGACGGTCGAGTTCACGGCAGTCGACTTCCTGGCCGATGACATCGAACGCGCCGCCGAGATCGGTGCCCGGTTCGGACCGCAGGTCGCCGAGTTGGTCCGACGCGACCGCGAGCAGAATGTCCGCCGCGCGTTTCAGAGTTTTCCGCTCCACGAGCTTCCGCTGGCCGCGCGGACGATCAACCCGGCCACTTTATACGAAACCTACCTGGCCGGAGGCCGGGTCGTCCTCCTGCCGTTCCGCCTGGCTCGCGCCTTGGGGAAAGCCGTCTGGATCGGCGTCCGGAGCATCCTCCGGGTCGTTCGCGAGATCCTCAATCCTCAGGTCGACCGGCAACGCCCCATCCCGTCGGATACCTACTGGGCGGCCTTGCGCAAGATCCACCGAATGCGCAAGCCGGTGTTCATGGGCTCGCTCTGGCTGCGAGCCCGGTTCGATGTGGAGTACCTGGGGTTGCCGCTGCCCAGCGCACCGCGCGGGCATCGCCGGCCAGTCCCTGATGGAGACCGACCTCGACTACATCGGTGCAACCCGCCAGGACCGGATCATCGCCGAGCAGGTTCGTCGTCAGCATCAAGACCGGTTGGAATGGGTCGTCCGCTGGCTCGACCAATTCGGCTGGACCTTCCACGAGCTGCCCATCTACCTGGCCCGCGAGATTCCCTTCCTTGCCAACCGCGGCGGCGAGGCGCTGCGAGCACTCGTGGCCGCCTGCGTTCTCGACCACGATGACATCGCCACGCTCGCCTTGTCGATTGAAGGATTGAAGCGGGTCTTGGTCCACGCCGCCGATCCCACTCAAGATCCCGGCAAACTCCCCAAGGGCCTCCCGGATCCGGTTCTGAATCTTCGCAAACTCTGGCACCCGGTGCACCGGTGCAAGCGGCCGGTCACCGACTTGTTCGAGCTCCCTTGCTTTGCCGTATACAACCGATCTCAACATCGTCGGATTCTTCGCTATTTGCGCCGGCATCACCGGGCCGTCCGGGGCTGGGTCAAGGTTGTGCTGGGCCAGGGTGCCGCCGACCCCTGGGCCACCGTCAAGGCCAGGATGCGCGACGTGCTGCTGCGCACGGATCTGTGGAGCGATCAGATCCTGGTCCTCCGGGCCGTGCAGACCTTAACCATGCTCGACCTTCAGCATAACTGCGAGCTGGTCTGGAGCCTGGGCGGCTACACACGTTCCGAGCCGGGCGGAGCCGAGCCTGACGCCCAGCCGCCGGGTTCCCTGCTCCATCGCGAAGACCAGGCACTCTCGGCGGCTCGTTGAGAATCTCGACACCATCGGCTCATCCGTTAGTGCTCATGATCATCAGCTAGCTAGCGGTTGATGCCGCCATCGACGATCAGCAACAATCGTTTTGGTCTGCGGCGGTTCGGCCAAATGATTTGTGGCTGCTTCGTCGGCGCGGTCGGCTTGCGTTGACGCTGCAATCGCGGCGATGCCGCAAGGTGAAACGCAGGCGGTGGGGGATTCACCAGACGCACACTTTGCTCTATGATTGTGTGGGGTTCACTTCTCGATTCCGCATTGTCGCGTTGTGGTTACATTGTAGAGGCTGAACGATGGCACAATGGGAGTACAAGGTAATCCTTCACAAGCTTCTCACCAGAGTGCCCAACGAGATCGTCTCCTCGGATGTAGAACTGTCCGAATTGCTCAACTCGTACGGCTGCTCAGGGCTGGGAACTCGTCGGGGTCATGAACCAGAGCTATCGCCGGGAAACCGACCCTACAGCTCTGTATGGCTACTCGATTGTCAGCTACTTCCTCAAGAAACAAACCGAGTGCACCGTCCAGTGAACCGCATCGTTGATGTCGTGTGGATGGTACGGAGGGGCTCGAGCCTTCTTCAGCGGCTGCGCCGGCCTACCACGAGCGTAGATGCGACGTTGCTAATATGGTGGGGTGCGGGTTTCCTAACCCGCCTGGTTACTGCCAAGGCAGGGATCCAGCGGCTTAGGAAACCCGCTCCACCGGTTTTTGCTTTCCACCACGACGGACTAATACTCTGTCACACTTGTGAATTCGGGTTGTCGTTCTACGTTTTGCACGATTTCTCTTCACATCCGCGATAGTTCCGCCTAGGGACTCCGCCCGGCGTGCCCGGCTTTCGTCAGCGCATTGTACAGGCACCGGAGGCCTTCGCGTTCCACCGGGCCGGCATCGGGTCTTTCACAACCGGCTGAGTGGGCACCAATTGCTGATTTCCCGCCAGGCTTCTGCGTTTGAGGACCTCGCTTCAGCTCGTTAAAATGGTCGATCTGGGCAAAGTGGTCAAGTAAGAGATCAATGCGTTTGGTCATCGGTGATCAGGTTGAGAGGCGTCCGTTCTCGCTTGGTTCGATTAGATTAAATCAAGGCAGAGGAACGTTGCAAACCTCCTGGAACGGCTGTTCCGACGCTTGACAAGGCGAGATCGATCCTCTAAAGTGACCGAACTCGTTTTCATGACCAGGTGTCTTCGTGCGCTCAGTTTAGAACTGCGAGTGTGCTGTCGTTGCGGTGAGGGTTTCTGGTGATTCTCTGGCCGGTCTGCCACATCGTCGCCGCTCTTGTCTTACCTGGTGCAGAGTAGAATCTCCATGGACAACCCGATTCAGGTCGACCTTGGGCGAATCGCGCAGGACCTGCAAATCCGGCGGGTGCAAGTGGAGAGCGTCGTCCAGCTCCTGGACGAAGCCAACACGGTTCCCTTCATCACGCGCTACCGCAAGGAAGTGACCGGCAATCTGAATGAGGTCATCGATTCGCGAGATCCAGCTCCGCGTGCAGCGGTTGCGGGATCTGGCCGAGCGGAAAGAGACGATCCTCAAGACGATTGAAGCTCAAGGCAAACTGACTCCCGACCTGACGGCCGCCATCCGCGCCGCCGACAATCCCAAGCGGCTTGAGGATCTCTACCTTCCGTTCAAGCCGAAGAAGCGGACCAAGGCCTCGGAGGCCCGCGACCGCGGCCTCGAGCCCCTGGCGTTTCGGGTCTGGACCCGCGACGAGACGCTCACCGATTTGAACGCGGCCGCCCAGGAATTCGTCAATGCCGAGAAAGGGCGTCGAATCGGTCGAGAAGGTTCTCGAGGGCGTCGGCCACATCCTCGCCGAGGCGATCAGCGAGATGGCGGCGGTCCGTGATGCGGTGCGCAGAGTCGTCTGGAAGACCGGCAAGATGGTCACCGCCAAGGCGGATATTCCCGAAGGACAGGGGCTGGAATATCGCGATTATTTCGATTATGCCGAACCGGTCGCTCAGATCCCGCCGCATCGCGTGCTGGCCATCAACCGGGGTGACAAGGAAGGTCCGCTCAAGGTCCGGCTCGATGTCTCTCGGCCCGAGCTGGAATCCGTGCTTTTCGGCCAGCTCCCGCTGGAAGGTCATCCCCACGTCGACCTCTTCCGCGCCGCCGCGATCGACGCCCTGGATCGGTTGATCCTCCCGAGCATGGAGCGCGAGGTTCGACGCGACTTGACCGAGGCAGCCGAGAAGCACGCCGTCGAGGTCTTCGCCAGGAACCTCCGCAGTTTGCTGTTACAGCCGCCGATCCCCAAGCAGGTCGTCCTGGCCATCGATCCCGGCTTCCGCACCGGCTGCAAGATCGCCGTACTCGACCGAAGCGGCAACCTGCTCGATCAAACCGTGATTTACCCGCACCCCCCCCAGAACCGGCGGTCCGAGGCCAAGGTCGTCCTCAAGGATCTCGTGGGCAAACACCAGGTTGGCGTCGTGGCGATCGGTAACGGGACAGCCTGCCGGGAGACCGAGGAACTGGTCGCGGAGATCATCGCCGAAGGAACTCAGTTCAGTCAGGCAGACCGCGGCCACGGCAGTCGCCCCGGAAACCCACGGGGTCGACTCCCCCTCCGGACCAGTCGCAAGTGCGACGGACAACGGTGCCCCGAGCCCGGCCTCCGACCGGCCCGGATCAAGGCGAATCCGAGCATCACGGGCGACGAGCCCGCTCCCGGTCATTCCGGCCCATGATCACATCAGGGGAATGACGCGATCAACGCCCAAGAGCTGCCGTGTGTCGTCGACGCCACCGTCGAGCACCGATCCGAGCACTCGGCATCCCGGCCGAGCGCCGCTCGAATCGCTGCCGCCGATCATGGGTGGGCGCGCCCGAGTCGTCTACGCCCGAAGCCGGAGATCGAGGCGGCATCGGGCCACGAATCCCCCTCCGACGCGGGTTCCACCGCCGTTTTGGACAGCGGATCCGCACCAGGCAATGATTTGAGCTCGCCCCCGCACGAGGATCGGGAAACCGTCGCCGAATCGGACTCGACGCCCAACCATCAGCCAGGTGCACCAGCTGAAGCAAGGACATCTCCCGCCCGAGCCGGAACCGAGCCCAACCGCCGAGCCGGTCGAAGCGGCGACCGAGTCGACCGAGCCAGTCGCGAAGCGCAGCGGCGAGCCCGACGGCCGAGCCGGTCGAATCGGCGACCGAGTCGACCGAGCCAGTCGCGGAAGCGCTGCGTCGATGTCGGCCGCGCCAGGCGAGGGCGAGCTGGCTGCTTCGCCGGCGCCGCCACGTCCAGGGCCCAAGCCCCCGGGCCAAGGTAAGTCCGAGTCGTCGCGATCCCGGCCTCCTCGAAACAAGCAGGCTCCGCCGCCACCACCGTCGCCTCCCCAGCCGCATCCCGCTGATGCCTTGCTCGCCCAGCTTGCCTATGTTGTCGTCAACGAGGCCGGGGCCAGCGTCTACTCGACCAGTCAGGTCGGGCGCGAGGAGCTGCCGGACCTGGACGCGACCTTGCGGAGCGGGATCTCGATCGGCCGCAGACTTCAGGACCCGCTGGCCGAACTGGTCAAGATCGAGCCGCAGAACATCGGCGTCGGACTCTACCAGCACGACGTCAACCCCAAACAGCTCAAGGAGACGCTCGAGTCGGTCATCGCCAGTTGCGTCAACTTCGTCGGCGTCGACCTGAATACGGCGAGTGTCGCCTTGCTGCGGCACGTTTCCGGGCTGAACCAGTTGACCGCGCGGCGGATCGTCGAGTACCGCAAGGAGCACGGTCCGTTCTCCGGACGCGAACAGTTGACCCAGGTCGAGGGGATCGGGCCGGCGACGTTCACCCAGGCGGCGGGCTTCCTCAAGCTCCCCGAGGGCGAGAACCCGCTTGACCGGACCTGGGTTCACCCCGAGAGCTACCCGGTCGCCATCAAGCTTCTGGAGAAATTTGAGTTCACGCCCGACGTGGTGCGGGACAAGGTCCGGCTCCCCGCAGCTTCAAGCCAAGCTGGCCGAAGCCAATCTCGCCGAATTGTCCCGAGAACTGGAAGTCGGCGAGTTGACACTTCGCGACATCGTCGAAGCCCTGGCACGCCCCGAGCGCGACCCACGTGATGACCTTCCCAAGCCCATCTTCAAGAAGGGCGTCCTGAAGATCGAGGACCTCAGCGCCGGCATGGAGCTGAAAGGGACGGTCCTCAACGTCGTCGATTTCGGCGCGTTCGTCGACATCGGCCTCAAGGATTCGGGTTTGGTGCACATCAGTCAACTGGCCAATCGCTACGTCAAGAGCCCGCACGACGTGGTGAGCGTGGGCGACGTGGTGACGGTCTGGGTGATGGGGGTTGACCAGGAGCGGAAGCGGGTTTCGCTGACGATGGTCAAGCCGGGCACGGAACGGCATCGCGGCGCAGCAATCGGGCTCGCGGCGGCCCGGTGGTCCGGGTGGCGAACAGCAGCCGCAACAGCGTGATCGTGACCCTCGTGGACCCGGCCAGGGTCAGCGGGCGGAGGCGGAGGCGGGAGTAGTCGCGCCCCGCGGCCGGTCGCGTCCGCTCTGACCTCGCCGCCGGTGGGTGCTCCCTCTGTCGCCACCCTGGCCGAACCGCCGCCCAGGCGACCCGACCGTGATCATGACCGAGACAGAGACCGGGGCGGCCCTCCGACTGGCTCGAGAGGCCCCGCGCAACCCCGAGCCACGAGGTCCAGCGCCCGGCGCGGACGCGTGGATCATCCGGAGGCGCACCCCCTCGCCACGGCCCAGGTCGCCCCACCCGGTCGAGGCGGACCACGGGGTCCTCAGCCCGGTCCAAGGACCGAGGGCTCCAGGCCACCAGTCCGTCAGGACCAAGGCCAGGCCAACCGGCCCCCCAACCGGCCCTCCAGACCCTCGCCTCCGCCTCCTCCTCTGTCGAAGGACGCACTCGCCGGCAATGTCCCCCTGCGCTCCGTTCGGCCAACTCAAGCAACTTTGGCAAGCACGGACCGACGAGCCGCCCACCTCGGCCACCGGTACTTCTGAACAAACGTTCCGACAGGCCGGTGAGGACCAGCCCGGGCCAGTGACCGACCAGGCCAATCCCCCACCCGAACCCGGTGAGACGCCACCGCCGTAGTGTTCGTTGTTCGGCGTTAAGTGTTCAGACGCTGGCTAGCGCCGAAGTCGTCAATTGCCAGTCGCTTGTGAGTTTTAATCAAGGACGAGCGTTCCTTCCCTCAACTGAACACGGAACACGAAACGCTGAACACCGAACACTCAATGGCCACTGCTTGACTTGCGCGAAATCGGCATGATCGCTATAATTCTCATGATCCCGCGATTCCGATCAAGCGGACCGGCCGCCAACTCGGGGGTTCGTCATCCTTTGACTGGGACTCATCAGTAATGGGACGTTTCGCCTGGAGGAACTTGTTAACCCGCCCGATGCGCACGATCTTGGCTTTGGTTGGGTTGTCGATCCCGATCCTGGGCGTGCTGGGACTTTTCTGCCTTTCCGACGGCTTACGCGACATGGTGGGCGATACCTTGAGCCGCATCGAGGGGGTGATCATCCTTCGTGAGAATGCCCCGAGCCCGGTCTTCAGCCACCTGCCGGTCAGTTTGGCCGATGAGATCAGGCGGCATCCCTGGCGTTCGAGCGGTCGCACCCGGAAGTCTGGGGAATCGCCCCCACCGATCGAAGGGCGGGGCATGCTGATGAACAGTCTTCTTTCCAGGAAAGGTCTCGTATTCGCTGCTGGATCAGCCGGTGATCGCCGGTCAGGACATCCTCGCGCACCAAAACTTGCACAGCGCCGTCTTCCCGCGGGCCCTCAAGGAGCACGGCGAGGGGCGATTCCTCGTTCCCGAAGACAAAGGTCAGCCGAACATCGTCATCAGCCGCAAGATCGCCAGCCAGCACCCCGATTCGGACGGCCGTCCCAAGAAGGTCGGTGATACCTTGCACATCGCCGGCAAGCCGTACCAGATCGTCGGCATTTATGAGACCGGCTCGATGATCCTGGATGTCGTCATCGTCATGGACATCGAGATGGCGCGGACCGTACTCAATGAGCCCAAGGACTCGGTCTCGTGCATCTACGTTGAGGGAAACAACGCCGCGGATAACACGGCCATGGTCGGCCGCGATCGAGAAGGCCCACCCCGGCTTTGATGCGCGCAGCATGAACGAGGCCCAGGCCAACTTCGGCGCGTTGATGGGACAGATCGACACGTTCCTCTTCATGACGGTCAGCCTGGCCCTCGCTGTGGGAATCGTGGGGATTATCAACACCATGCTGATGAGCACTACCGAGCGGTTCGTCGAATTTGGCGTGCTCCGGACCAATGGCTGGTCGCAAGTCAATATCCTGTCACTCGTGACCCTGGAAAGCGCCTACCTGGGCTTACTCGTCGGGCTTCGTCGGCTGTTTGCTGGCATGGCTCGGCGTTCAGGTCGTCAACCAATTCCTCTCCGGGGGTATCCACCTGGCCATGTCGCTATCACTCTTGGGTCTCGGCATCGGCCTGTCTGTCACCATGGGGACTTTGGGTGGACTTTATCCTGCGTGGCGTGCTGCTCGGCTGGTGCCCATGGAGGCCATTCGCTTAGGGTCGCATTGATTCAGTTGTCAGTTGTCAGTTGTCCGTTGTCATCGTCAGCGGTTCGCGTGCGGTCGCGGTGGCACCTCGAATGCCGAGTGGCATCGGAGTATTCGACCGACCACGCGATCCGTCGATCAGCTGAAACTGACAACTGACCACTGACCACTGACCAGGGGTCTTCTGATGATCGATGTGGTGAACGTTCATAAATCCTACCGTAGCGGCAGCCGGCTGGTTGAAGCGTTGCGCGGGGTGAGCTGCCGGATCGATCGTGGTCGCTTTGCATTCATCGTGGGGCCGAGCGGGTCGGGCAAGAGTACGTTGCTCTACTTGATCGGCGCGATCGATCGCCCAGCTCGGGCGAGATCGTCGTCGACGGCCAGGACCTGGTGACGATGTCGGAGACGTCCCAGAACCTCTATCGCCGCGACCAGATCGGCTTCATCTTTCAGTCATTCAACCTGATCAGCAATCTGACGGCGCTTGAGAACGTGCTGGTCCCGTTCATGCCGCGCGGCGTCACTCCCGAGCAGAGGCAGCGGGCCGTCGACCTGCTGACGGAAGTCGGCCTGGCGGATCGGTTGGACCACCGGCCGTACCAACTTTCCGGCGGCGAACAGCAACGAGTGGCGATCGCCCGCGCGCTGGTCAAGCAACCGATCGTGGTCCTGGCTGACGAGCCGACCGGCGAGCTCGACTCCAAGACCGGCGACGAGATCTATAGCATCCTCCGCCGCCTTCAGGAATCGTTTCAAACGACATTGGTCGTCGTCACCCACGACCGCCGGTTTATCACTCCGGATGACTTGGTCCTGGAAATCCAGGACGGCCAACTCGCCAACGGCAACGGCAACGGTAGTCTCGCCCTAGGAATCTCGTCGGCTATGGTCTCTCATTGAACCGGCGAATCAACGGCAATCGCCGATATCATGGGCTCAAGACATCCCTGACACGTTCAGGATCACCTTGCCGAAAACCTGGTTCGACTCGAGTTTTTTCTGTGCGGCGCGAGCGTCCTCGAATGGGAAGACCGAATCGACAACCGGGCGGACCAGTCCGCGCGCTAGCCACGGGACGACCTGTTCGGCAAACCGCCGGGTTGCGGCGATCTTCTCCTCGAGGGGACGAGCGCGAAGCGTGGTGCCGACGATTGTGAGCCGCTTGTGAAGCACGAGGCTGAGGTCAATCGGTCCGAGAGTTCCTCCGAGCAGGCCCACCAAAACCAGCCGGCCTCGGTGGGCGATCGCCGCCAGGTTCCCGGATAGGGCCGACCCGCCCAGCAGATCGATCACCACCTCGACTCCTCGGCCGCCCGTCTCAGCGCGGACGACTTGGGCGAAGTCTTCGCGCGAGGCGTCGATGCCATGATCCATTCCGAGCCGCTTCGTTTGTTCGAGCTTCGCCGCGGTCCGCGATGTACCGAAGACCGTGCACCCCATCGCACGGGCGATCTGAACCGCGGCCGTGCCGACGCCACTTCCGACAGCATGGATCAGCACCCGCTCGCCAGGTACGAGCTGACCTCGTAGCAACAACGCATCATGGGCCGTGATGAACGCCTCGGGAACGGCCGCCGCCTCGACAAAATCAAGGTTCCGCGGGATCAGCGCGGCCATCCGCTCATGCGTCACGACAACCATCGGGTTATGTTGTCCCGATAGGTCATCGCTTACTACGGCCTCATCCGCCCCTCTGAATCCCTCCCCGCCACTTATGGTTTCGCGGCGGAATCTGCTGCACCCTAGGAAATCGGCTTTCAGGTGGGAATCCAGAGGTTCCCCAATTTACTCCGCTGGACTGTGCTCGCGTGCCGCCTCCCTTACCCCGGTGACCCCGAAGAGTGCAAATGACTGTTGCTTCCTCCTCGGTTTTAGCCTTCACCTCCGAGTTACGGGTTCGGCGATCACATTGGTCGTTTCGAGGCTGCAGAGTTCACTCATACCATAAAAACCATAGGAATTGTTACGGCCCGCGAGCTGGCTAGCCCTCCTTTCGAGGACGTTTACATTCGAGCTTTCGCTGGCCGGGTCACCCCGAGCCAACGTCGAATATCACTACGTGGATAAACAGTCAATTTCCACGACCGGACTTTCACCGGCAAGTCTAACGGCATTATGGGCTGCAGAACTCGGCTTGTCCTCCGCCGCCGACGATCCCGAAGACACGGTCGCCGACCTTGAGCGGACCGACCACATTCGGCCCAAGTGCATCAATTTCGCCGGCATATTCCAGGCCGGGGATGTCCGCTGGTGAGCCCGGCGGAGCCGGGTACATTCCCCGGCTTTGCATGAGATCAGCGCGGTTCAGCCCGCAGGCCCGCACCCGCACCCGAATCTGATCGCCTCTTGGCTCAGGTGTCGGTACCTCGCGAATTTCGAGGACCTCCGGGCCGCCGATCCCGTTGATGACGATGGCTTTCATTGTGTCGCTCGTCGCAACTCAAAGCTCAGGCGAAGATCCAGTCCAGTTGCACCCGCCAGCCCGGTAGTAAGGGTTCGGCGTCGACGATCTGACCGCTCAGAAACGTGATCGGTTGATCGGGCGCTTCGGCCCGGTAGACGTGGATTTCTTCGGCGATCGGGTCGACGTCCCAGACGATCTTTGTGCCCGCTTCGAAATAGTCGTCTCGTTTCGCGGCGAGCTCGGCCAGGGCGGCCGGTCCATAATCGCTTTCGCTCCTTACCTCGACGGCCAGAGCCGGCGGACCTTCGAGAAACCGCATCGGATCGGCCGGGAACGGCCCGAAGTGAAATGATGCATCGGGGGCGAACGATTCGCGGCCGGAACTCAGACGGGGCACGCCGAATCCCACATTGTCGGGATAGGCTTCGCCCAATCCACTCGCCGTGGCGTAGTCGTCGAGGCTACGATAGATTCGTCCGCCGACTCGACCGGGTTTTCGACCGGTAGGCATGAGCAGCACTATCTGTCCGTCGATCAATTCGGCCTTGTCGGTGACACGGGCCAGGTCGGCCTTCGTCATCGTTCTTTGAACCGTGGCCATCGTCGGACCTCAGGGTATCTGTTCGTGTACAAGCGAAATCGTGAAGTTCAGTCTTGATCGTCCCGGCGGGGCTGTCAAGGGAGGAAGACTGTGAGCGTGATGGACATCCGGCCGATCGATGGACAAGATCGATGACCAATGAGGGCGGAGCAAACGAACTTGGGTGCGAGGTTCCCGGTCAACCCGACCTGCGGGAATGGCGGCTCGGTGTTCACGAGCCTGCCCTGGCTCCGGACGAGGTCCGGGTTTGGTTGGTCGAGCTGGACGCCGGGCTGAAACCCGGGGACGATGAGGAGACGGCCGAGCCGGGGCCGGAGCTGGGCTTGCTCGCGGCCGACGAACAGGCACGGGCGGCACGGTTTATCCGGGCTCGCGATCGTCGCCGGTTTGTGAGTTGCCGTGCCGCTCTGCGGCAGATCCTGGGCTGCCTGCTGGATGCGCACCCCGGCTCGCTCCAGTTTCGAGCGGGCGGTCAGGGTAAGCCGGAGCTTGTGTCCGAGCGGACCTGGCGGCGAATCGAGCGATTGCGCGTCACCCGCTTCGGTTCAACGTCTCGCACTCCGCCGAGCTGGCGCTGATCGCCGTCTGCCGGGGTCGCGAGCTTGGGGTCGACATCGAACGAGTGCGGCCGATGGCCGAGGCGGAGCCGCATCGTCGCGTCGTTCTTCTCGACGGCCGAGCAAGCCGACGTTCGCCTTGATCCCCGACGACGCCAGAGCCCTGGCGTTCGTGCGTGGCTGGACTCGAAAGGAGGCGGTTCTCAAAGGGTTGGGCATCGGCCTGGCCGGGCTTGGCGGCGCACTATGAAACCGGGTTCGGCACGAGCGAGCTGACATCGCGGTTCACGCCGGCGACCCCTTCGCCACGGGTCGACGACTGGCAGCTCTGGGAGGCCGTCCCGCGCGCCGGATTCGTTGCCGCCTGGCCGTCCACGCCCCGATCCACCGTCCCGAGCTGACTCAATCGCGATCGTGGACGCGTCGTTGCCGAATCGCGGCGGCAACGCCGTAGACTGAACGGATCGAGGTGTGGGTCCGTGGGGCCTTGGTGCCGGATTCTCGGCGCGGCGGATCGCGATGCCCGCCGAGCTTCAGGGCGAAAAGGAGGTTTGCCGCAGATGGAGTTGGTGATCCTCGGTCTGATCGTCCTGTTTGTCTATTTGTTCATCCGGCTGCTCGCGAACCTCGGCGCCTGGATGAGTGGGACGCGATATCGGGCGTACCGGCAACTCGCCGCGCGCTATCATGGGCGGTACGAGAGCCGGGGGATCTCCGACACGCCCACCGTCAGCTTCGCCCACAATGGGTCCACGGTCCGGGTGGGCCTGGCGCCGACGATCGCCGGTCAACCGGACCAGATTCCACGAACCCGCGTCGTCGCGCGATTCCCGAGCGGCATTCCGTTTCGGCTGGAGCTCGCGCCGACGACCCGCCCGGCCCCGACCCAGCCACCGAAGGGCACGCGGAAAATCAAGATCGGCGACCCCGAGTTCGACCGCGGTTTCGTCGTCCAGGCCAACGATCTCGAAATGGCGCGCGACTTCCTGACACCGCACGTCCGGTGGATCCATCGCCAACTTGCAGCGGCTGGCCCCCCCGGCGGCATGCTCGTCTCGATCAATCCCGAGCGCATGCTCGTGCAGGTCGACCGCAACCTGGGCTCGAACGCCGACAGCCTGGCCTACGCGGTCCACGAGGCTCTGGTCCTGCACGACGGTCTGCTCGAGGGAGTCGGCCAGGCGGAAGAATCAAGGGATCGCCATCGTCGAACGAGCCCGACGCCTGGAACGAAGACAATGGCCCGACGATCTGCAAGGTCTGTGGCGAGCCCATCGCCGGCGGCCCGGTCATCTGCTGTGCTGTCTGCAATACGCCCCATCACCGCGACTGCTGGGAATATGTCGGCGGCTGTTCGATCTACGGATGCACCGGCAAAGTCGGTGTCACCGGGTAACGCGATTCCGAACCCACTGACGAGGCCGCCATGTCCTGTCGCCAGCACGACGACAAGTCCTTGGTTCTCGGCCTGATCCTGACCGGGCTCTCATTCGCCCCCGCCCCCGCCTCGACCACGCGCAAGAGCCTCCGAACTCAAATCCGCTGGCCCAGGCCCGCCTCCAGGCCGCCATCAAGCAATATAACGAGACCTGGGCCTATTACCAGCAAGCCCGGATCGACTCCTATCAGGTCTACGTCTGGTCGAAGCTCATCCTGGATTGCCGCCGCGACATGGCCGACAAAGCCGGCCGATCGACTGGCCGCGCTCGACGATCATCTCAGCCGGATGAAAAAGCTGGAAGCCCTGATCAAGAAAGTACGACGGCTGGGATTCGGCCGCTCCTACGACGTCGGGGCGTCGGAATACTACCGCCTGGAAGCCGAATACTGGCTGAGCCAGAGAAAGCCCCTCCCAAGTAGGGCGATTTTTGCCGCCAGTGCTCACAATCACCAGGATTCGCTGGCACTCGATTTGCGTGAGACTCCCTTCTGAAGTGCCAGTCGATCGGGGAGATTTCCTCGCGTTCCGGTTCAGATCTCTTCGATCTCAATCCGGGAAGGAGTGTCTCCATGTCGTTGCTCAGATTTGCCCTGTTCTTCCTCGTCTTGGCCGGCTATCGCAGCCTTGTTCGGCTTCACTGGGCTTGCTCAGGGGTCCGCCGATATCGCAAAGGTGCTGGTCTTAATTTTCCTGGTAATCTTCGCAGTCATCGGTGTCCTGAGCGTGACCGTCTTCAAGACGGTCACCTGAGTCGCGGCCCGGTTGCGAATGCGGCTCGGAATCACTTAGCAGTCAGCCGCCGCTGACGGCAGCCCGCGAACGAGTGCATGGATGGCAACCGACGCGGCTCCGCCTCGAGGATGAGTCGAAAATGCCGGAGCCGCCGGGATCATGTTCCGGTGGCTCCGGCATTTTTTTGATGTCAGATGTCAGGCTTTTTTGGTTACGATTTCCGAAATTCGGACTGAGACCTGTTTCGACTTGTCGGCAAGAGCGTTATGTTGGAGTCAGAGTATGCGACGAGAGGCGATCAGGGCAGACCGGGTATCCGAAAGAAAGCCGAGATCCGCCTCAATATTCGTCGGCGAGGGCGAATGGGATGCTGAGGAGGTATCCTGACCATGTCATACGGCGGAAATGCCGATCCTAGCGGGATCCAGGTGACTTTCCTGGATCAGACCGGGGCCAAGTCGGTCAAGGCGGTTATCGCCTTCAGTGTGCCGGTGAGCCGGATCATCCCGAACATCATCACCAAGATGAACTTGCCCGCGACCAGCCCTGATGGGCAGCCGATGAGCTACGCGCTCGACCACAAAGAAGGCGGCCGTCGGCTGCTCGAAAGCTGGACGCTTGTTGAGGCCGGGATCCAGAACGGCGACCATCTGATTGTCTACCCCGAGGTCGTTGCCGGTCGGGACTGAGCGCAGGCGCGGACCGGCCGTGCGGAGTGATCCGCTGACGGCCTGGTCCCGACAGCATCGTCCCCTGCCGCGTCCGACGATCCCACGCAACCTTCAGGAGCCCCTCGTTTAAACCACGAGGGTTGCTCGATCATGTACCAATCGCCTCGCATTCGCCGGCTCCACAATGATCTGGCGGCCCTGGAGCGGCTTCGCTCGGAGAGCTCGGTCTTTCGGTTCATCGCGCAGGGCGATCCGCCGCAGCAGTACCTGATCTCGTTCAAGGGCAAAGGCTTGTGGCGCGACCGCGGCAAGGTCAGAGTCCTTGAAGACCACCATGTCGAGATCAAGCTGGGTGCGTCGTATCCCCGGACGATGCCCGAGATCCGCTGGATGACGCCGATCTACCATCCCAATATCTCCGAGATCGGCATGGTCTGCCTGGGAGGCTATGGCACGCACTGGGTGCCCAGCGTGCAGCTCGACGAGCTCTGTGTCATGCTCTGGGACATGGCGCGTTATCACAATTACGACATTCGCAGTCCCTATAACCGCGATGCCGCGCTCTGGGTCGCCAACCAGACGACGTTCCTGTTCCCGACCGATTCGCGGCCGGTCCGCGACTTGCGGGCCGCGCTGGGGCGAGTCGCTTCCACGGCGGACGACGGACGGGCCGGGTCGGCCGCTCAGGGCGGCGCGAAAGGAATCGAGCAAGTCCTCGATCGGTCGCCCGCCAGAAGCCGACTTGCCGACTCAGGTTGCCAGGGTTCGCCAGTTCATCTCGCGTTATGGCCGGGTTTTCAGCAACTCCCGGAGCCACGGAACCGGAACAGCCCGAATCGGCCAGCGATCCGGCGCGATCGAAGCGTGAATCGAACCACGAATTGCACGCCCCGGCGACGGTCGCTGGCCGACTCCGGCCAGGCCAACCGCCACGATCCGAACCTGGACGAGCTGGTGATCCTCGAGCCGGTCAGCCGACGGTTCAGCCGCCAGTCGAGCTGCCGCGATCCTGCCCGGCGACGATATTGTCTTCATCGAGTGAAGGTTCGAGTCGTGCCAGTTGCCGAAGTGCCAGCATGAGGGTCGCGGTCTCGACAATTCGAGTGACGATGGATGATCCACCACCGATACTCCGCGACCAGCCCTCGCCGGCCGACCCGACACCGGACGCCACTGGACGCCGAGACCCTGGTCATCGACGATCAGGACCGCTACAGCCGGTTGCGGCTGATCTCATGGTGGCGGCAAGAGCGGCTCCGTGCGGCTCGGATCCTGGTCGTCGGCGCCGGTGCCCTGGGCAATGAAGTCGTGAAGAACCTGGCCCTCTTGGGGATCGGGACCACGTACTTGATCGACCTGGATGTGGTCGAGCCGTCCAACCTGTCGCGGTCGGTCTTGTTCCGTGAAGCGGACGGCGGCCAGTCCAAGGCCGAGGTCGCCGCGCGTCGGGCGCGCGAGCTCAACCCCGAGATCACGATCATCCCGATGCACGGCGATGTCATCACCGATCTCGGCCTCGGCCTGTTCGCCGACGTCGACCTGGTCATCGGCTGCCTGGACAACCGCGAAGCCCGGCTCTGGGTCAACCGGCAGTGCTGGAAGACCAGCACTCCCTGGATCGACGCGGGCATCCAGGAGATCCAGGGGGTCGTCAAGGTCTTCGTTCCCCCCGACTCGGCGTGTTACGAATGTGCGATGACCGCAGCGGGACTATCAGCTCCTGAACCTTCGCTATAGTTGCCCGCTCCTGTCGCGCGACGACATCATCGCGGGTAAGGTGCCGACGGCGCCGACGATCGCCTCGATGATGGCGGCCTTGCAAGTCCAGGAGGCGCTCAAGCTGTTGCACGGCCTGCCGGTCGCCGCCGGGACGGCCCTGGTCTACAACGGCGTGGCCAACCAGTTCTATTCGACCAAGCTGCCGTTCCGCGACGACTGCCTGAGCCATGAAACCTATCCCGAGCCGGTCGAGCTGCCGCTGGGGTGCGGAAGCACGGTCGCCCAGCTCTTTGACGCAGCCCGGTCGCGACTGGATGGACCGCTTCGCCTGATTCTGGACCGGGAGCTGGTCGTCGCGATCGACTGCCCGCGGTGCGGGTGGCAGATCGAGGTGATGCGGCCGCGAGTCAAGGTCAAGTCGACCGAGGCCGTCTGCCCGACTTGCCGGGAGCCGGGCCGCCCCGAGTTCGTCAGCTTTGTCGACGAAGGTTCGCCGCTGGCCGACCTACCGCTTTCACGCGTCGGCATTCCGCCTTACGATATCGTACGGGTCGACGGCCCGGTCGATTCGGGCTTCTTCCTCCTGGCCTCGGACCGAGGCGAGCGCAACCCGGGCTGAGGATCAAGCCGTTGAGCGGCGACGAGATCATCTTTGGCGAGATCAGCGTCCGCGAGCCGGAGCGGCTGACAGCGGCCCGACCGCGACAAGCGGTTCGCCTCCATGGCCTACGAGGTCCCCGGGCCGACGGACCTGCCGATCTTCATCGATCTCCGGACCGCCGACGCGATCGAACGGCACGCCTTGAGCGACACGACCGTCGAGCTGGGCGGAATCCTCCTGGGCAAGGAATGCCTCGATCCGGCGACCGGCCAACCCTTCGTCTGGGTCAACCGCTCGCTGGAGGCCAAGCACTACGCCAACACCCAGGCCAGCTTCACCTACACCCACGACTCGTGGGAAGAGATCACCCGCGACCGCGACCGGCTCTATCCCGAATACGACATCGTGGGCTGGTATCACACCCATCCCAGTTTCGGGATCTTCCTGTCCTCGCACGACCTCTTCATCCACCAGCACTTCTTCGGCCAGCCGCTCCAGGTGGCCTATGTGGTCGATCCGATCAACCAGACCCGCGGGTTTTTCCAGTGGCGTGACGGCGGGCTGGCGCAGGTCGGCGGCTATTTCCTGACCGCCGATCGCAACGACCGGGTCGCGCTGGCACGGCTGGTCAATGACCTTGAGAATCTTCCCAACCCCGAAGGAAGCGGAGGCGGAGCGCTATCTCCCCGCCTCGAGGCGGAGCTCATCAAGATGCTTAGTCGACCTGCATATCGGGATGTCACCTCGCCCGTCGAGAGGGTTCAGACGGCGGCGATCTTCGGCATGCTCGGAGCCGTTCCTGGGCGTACTGCTCGTGGCGGCCGCACTCTGGCTCCTCCACCTCCACGCCCGGATTCAGGAACAGAACGAGTCGCTCGAGACACTGGCCCAGCTCGATCGAGCAATCGGCCGCCGGCCAGCGCCTGGCGGTCGACACCCTGCTCGAAAAGGTCGGCGGCGCCGACGCCGCCGACTTCGTCGCGCGGTACGACAAGGCAGCCAAGGCCCGCGACGACGCGATCGCCAGCTCAGCACCCAGCGCAGCATCACCGAAAGGGAGGCGAGTCGCGCCAAGGAACTGGAATCCGATGTGACTTCCCTCAACGAGGAACTCGCCGACGCCGAAAAAAGGCGTCGCCAGGTTCGAGAAGGACGCCAAGGACGCCCCCAGCCTCCGGGAGCGGCTCGTCAGCCTCCAGGAATCCTACGACCGCCAACAGCTCAAGCTCGACGAGCTTGCGCCCTTGGCTTGATTCGGAGGACGGCAAGAAGGCCGTCGAGATCCAGAGCGATCTAGCCCGCACCCGATACCTGGCCTACGGCGGATGGGGTTGCAGCGCGCTACTCGGCCTCGCCCTGGCCGCCGCTTACCTCTTTTACAAGCCCTTGACCGAGTCCGAGGCCACGCCTGCCTGAGGATATCGATCGGCCAACCCACCAGATCCTGTGAGGCACGATCCCAACACGGCCGATTTCCAGAACCGGATTCGCCCTTGAAACGACTCTTGTCCATTGCCACTTTGGTCGCCATTGCGCTCCTCGTCGTCGCCTCCAGCCCGGCCTCGGGGCAGTCGTCCGGAGCGGACGCCCAGGAACGGCTCCCGCCGTCGCCGCGGAACCCGCCGCCGTGAACGAAACGGAACCCGTCGCCGTTCCGGAACCCAGCTCCAAGGCGATGGATTATTATCGCGGCGGCAACTGGCTGTGGGTGCTCAACCAGGTCTGGGCGATTCTCTTGCCCGGAGCGCTGGCTTTCTCCGGGGCCTCGGCGTGGCTCCGAAGCCTGGCGCAGCGGCTGGGCCGCGGCTGGTTTCTCACGATTGGTCTTTATACAGTCATGTATTTGACGATTGTTTTCCTGATCGATCTACCGCTGGCGTTTTTTGAAGGGTTCGTCCGCCAGCATGCCTATGGGCTCTCCAACCAGTCGCTGGCGAGGTGGCTGGGCAACTCGTTCATAAGCCTGGGCGTCGATCTGGTTGTCGGGTTCGCCCTCACGTGGGTCCCCTATCTCTTGCTCGCTCGCAGTCCGCGGCGATGGTGGCTCTATACGGCGATCCTCGCGGTCCCGTTCCTGTTCGCGGCGGTGCTGGTCAAACCGATCTGGATCGATCCGCTGTTCAATAAGTTCGGACCGATGCACGACAAGGCGCTCGAGCGGTCGATCCTGGCCCTGGCCGAGCGGGCGGGCATCGAGGGAAGCCGGGTCTTCGAGGTCGACAAGAGCGCCGACACCAAGGCCGTCAACGCCTACGTGACGGGCGTGTTCAACACCAAGCGGATCGTGCTCTGGGACACCTTGATCGCCAAGCTCGACGAGCCCGAGCTGCTGGTCGTGATGGCGCACGAGATGGGCCACTATGTCCTGGGCCACGTGGTTCGCTCGATCCTGCTGTCGTCGTTCGTGATCCTCGCCGGGCTCTTCCTCGTCGATCGGCTGGGACAAAAGCTGATCGCCCGCTTTCCCGATCGCCTCGGCTTTGACCGGCTCTCCGACGTCGCCTCGATGCCGCTCTTGCTCATGCTCATTGAGGTGGCCACGCTGGTGCTCAGCCCGGCCGTGCTGGCTTACAGCCGCTACCAAGAGCACGAGGCCGATCAATTCGCACTCGATCAGACCCATGCGAACCACTCCGGCGCCATGGCATTCGTCAAGCTCCAGCAGGAGAACCTCAGCAACCCCCGGCCGGGATTACTCTACAAGCTCTTCCGGTCCACCCACCCGAGCATCGGCGATCGGATCGACTTTTGCAATTCATATCATCCCTGGCGTGCCGACGACTCACTGGAACTCGAGAAAAACTCGAAAAACGAGCCCGACCTCCGAGCTGCGGGAAATAAGAGTGGTCATGAGAATTGACCTACTTCCGATCACGATAATCGATGTACGCCGTGGTCCGCGAAGGACGGTAACACCGGTGGCCTTTTCTCTGCTGTCCCGGATCGTCAATCCGTTCCCGTTTGTTTCCAGATCGCGGAACTGGGAGCGGACCGCGCAGGGTCAGCGATCGCTCGCAAGGCTCTCGCGCGCCCGGCTCAGCTCGGGTCGCCATAGTCGTCTTGCCACCACTGGGCGGCACGACCCTGGTCCCAATCCCCCGCGCAGGCGCACGCGCCCAGGGCTTGCTCCAGGGCCTCGGCGTCAGGGAAACGCTGGTCAGGGGGCTTGGCCAGACATCGTAGTACGACACGCTCCAGGTCCTCGGGGATGCCAGGGCGGACCCGCGACGGGGGCTCGACCGGGTCGCGGGCGTGGGCGATCAGCACGGCGGTCCTCCCGTTGGCCTGAAACGGCGGCCGGCCGGTAAGCAGGTAGTAGGCCACCGCCCCCAGCGAGTAGATGTCGCTTCGCGCATCGAGCTTACGGCCGCCCTTAGCCTGCTCCGGCGACATGTACAGGGGCGTGCCCAGGATCTCCCTCTCCCCGGTCAAGTTCGTCTCGCCGAGGATCGCCGCGGGCAGGACCAGCCCGAAGTCGAGCAGCTTGGCCACATCGCCAAGCCCACCCGGGCGCGCGGCGAAAATGTTCGACGGCTTGATGTCGCGGTGGATCAGGCCGGCGGCGTGCGCCTCGCGCAACGCCCCGCAGACCTGCCGCAGCAGGTAGACCACTCGGCCGGGCTGTAGCGGGCCGAGGCGGTCCACCAACTCGTCCAGGCTGAGGCCCTTGAGGTACTCCATGACGTAGTAGTACGTCCCGTCCTCGGTCCGGCCGTAGTCGTAGACCTCGACGGTGTTCGGGTGCGAGAGCCTGGCGGTGAGGCGAACCTCGCGCTCGAACCGCTGCATCTCCCGCGAGTCGGTCACAACTCCCGGCCGGATCAACTTCACGGCGCAGGGGCGCTTCAGGAGCTGGTGCTCGGCCAGGTAGACCTCCGCCATTCCGCCGGCGCCGATGCGCCGTTTGAGGCGATACTGGCCCAACTGCCGGGCCTCGGCGACCTGCCGGCGCAGCCGGAAGATCGTGCGGGCCCCGTAGGCCGAGCCGACGGCCAGGATCGCGAGGATCAGCGCGTCGAAGGCGAACAGGAGGGCCCGCGGGGTTTGGCTATCGAGCCAACCCTCCCAGAGCCACGCCATCGCCGCCGGGTGCTGCAGCGCCAGTACCGAGAGGGTCGCGAACGGCAACAGCGCCAGCGGCCCGGCCACCAGCGCGGCGCGGCGCCAGGTCTTGGGGACGTAGAGCCCGTAGGTAAGGATCAGGACGGCGGTCAGCAGCACGGCATTCTTCAGAACCATCGGCGCCGTCATCATGTCGCCACGCTGCGAGAACCTCAGCATCAGCCGGTATTCGACGAAGGCGACGCGGCCGGCGAGCAGGCCGACCGCCCCCAGCTCCAGTGCCTGGAGCGAGGTCAGCGGGATCGGGCACCGGCTCCAGAGCAGGGCGATGAGCCCCATCAGGGCCAGGATGATCGTCCCATCCACACAAGCGATCGTCGCGTCCTCCCGACCGAGGACGCCGCGACTCCAGAGCGTCGAGGCCGCCAGGATGAGGATGTAGACGATCGGCAACTCGCGCAGTCGTGCCCGCACGGCGTCCGAGAGCTCGGAGACCGTCTGCTGCTCCTTCTGCGACGCGATCGCCGGCCTGGGAGCCAAGCCCCCGCTCTCGTTGGCCGGTGCGTCCCCGGACCCAGCGGCCGGCTCCGGCCGTTGCGAGGGGGCTTCGACGCGGGGGGGCCCGCTTGCCGTCCGATCCGAGGGCGGACCCGCCGCCTGGGGAGGCGTCAGAAACCCGCTCCCGTCCACCCGCTCGTGCTGGGCCAGGCGCCGGCCAACCTCCGTCCGCAGCTCATCGTCCCCTCCGCAGGCGGCGCGCAGCCAGGCCTCCCGCCCGGCGGGGTCGATCCGGACCGCAGCCTCGAACAGCTCGCCGACCTGTCGCCAGCGCCTCAGGCGTCATCTGTCCCTCCCTCGGAGCTGGCCGGTGAGCCAGGCCCGCGCCATTTCCATGATCGTTTCCCTGACATCCGCCGACAACTGCTGCCAGCAAGCGACCAGCTCGCGCCAGGGCTAAATCGCTGCAGGCAGTACGCAGACACGGGCGAGGTCGGCGACGCAACTAGCTTCCTGAGTAGTGACTTGCGGATTGCGGGATGCGGGTGCAATTCCCGCCGATCGCTCCCTCCCGATTACGGCCCAGCTCGCTCCGCCGGCATCTGGCCGTCTTCGGCAGGCGGGTCGCCGAGCACGGACGATTCCCTCGCCTTTGGCATCAGCGCGCTTCGGTCGGATCGACCGAAGCACTCTGGGATCAATGGATTTCGGTGTCGTCGGACCGGAGCGCGGATTCTCGCGGTCGGCCGTCGAGCCATCGAGAGAGGTCGGGCCGACGTCGAGGCGGCGGCTGGCCCGGCACAACATCTAATCGATCCCCAGGGCGCGTCGCTTCTCGATGACGAATCCGAGGTGATGGGCCAGATGCTCGACCGCACCGTTGATCATCTGGCCCACCGTCCTATCGCCCCGATCGCCAACGACTCCCATCCGCTCCCACGCCTGCGGTGGTGAGGCCCTGAGGATGCGACCGATCTGGCGTCTCGTCAGGTCGAAGATGCCCAGCTCGTCCTCGACATCCCGGTCATGGTACGCGAGGGCCGCCAGCATCAGCTCCGGCTTCACCCGATCGAATACCGGCCGCTCCTCCGACAGGACCCGCTTGATCCGATGGGCGATGTTGGCATCGGTGTCGACCAGATGGCAGACGACCTCCAGCACGCTCCACCTCCCGGTGATGGGCCGCGAGATCATCTGCTCGCGGCTCAGGCCGGTGACGGCGGACCGGAGTCGGTCTGGCCCCCCAAGATAGGCGTCGAGCAAGGCGGCCTGATCCATCGAACCCTCTCCTCTTTCGGCTGCGGCCGATAATCCACCATCTCGGTCAAGAACGGGCACTCCGAAACCGGTTCAGACGAACGCCGCGCGGTGCTTCTCGATGAACGCCTCGAGCGTCATGGGCGGCCGGCCACCGAGCTTCTCGACCAGGTCGTTCGTGCCAGCGAAGATGCCGTTCTGGTGGTCGATCGCGACCTCTCTGAGATGCTGGAACAGGAAGGAATTCTCGCGGCCCGCATTCTTCCCGCTCGACCTGCAGAACCCGGCTGAACTCCTCGAAGTCGACCTGTTTGTATTGGACGTGCTTGCCGAGGACCCGGCCCAGGACCTGCGCCGTCTCCTCGTACGTATATTCGACCGGGCCGAAGAGGGGATAGATCTTCCCCTTGTGGGCAGCGGGGTCCTCGAGGATGCCGGCGATGACGCGGCCCTGGTCCTCGGCGGCGATCGGGGCGTGCTTGCCGGTGCCGAACGGCACGTGGAGCAGGCCGGCCTTGATCATCGGGGCGATGTACAGCAGCCACTCGGCGAAGTAGGTCGGCCGGATGTGGGCAACCGTCAGCCCCGACCAGTCGAAGACCCGCTCGGCGAGCCAGTGATCGGTCGCGGCGTGGCTCTTGGCATCCTCCCGAGCGGATTTCTGCGACATGTTGACGATGCCATCCACGCCCGCCTCCTTCGCGGCCTGGGCGAAATACGCCGTCGCCTGAAGAATGCCGGGGCGGATGGCGTAGACGAAGTAGGCCCGCTGCACCCCGCTCAGCGCGGCGCGGACCTGGTCGAAGTCGAGCAGATCGCCGTAGACGACCTCGACGCCCCGCTCTTGGAGTCTCTTCGACCTGTCGTCCTGCCCGTGGGCCAGCGCCCGGACGTTGTGGCCGCGGGCCAGCAGTTCGTCGACGGTCGCCCGGCCGGTGTCCCCCGTCGCGCCGGTGACCAAGACCTTGCCCTGAATCATTGGAATTCTCCGTTGGAGGCGACTAAGATTGTGATTGACATCCAAATGGTAGGGGCCACAATTTAGATGTCAAGCGCAATCCAAAGTAAATCCCGAGGAGGAATCTCCATGCGGAAATCGAGGGAGGAGGCGGCGCAGACCCGCAGGCGGATCGTCGAGGCGGCCTCGCGCGAGTTCCGGAAGTGCGGGATCGTCGCGACTGGGCTCAACGACCTGATGAAGGCTGCCGGCCTGACGCATGGCGGCTTCTACAAGCACTTCGCGTCGAAGGACCAGCTCGTCGCGGAGGCCACCACCGCGGCCCTGGACGGTCTGCTCGAAGGGATGAGTGCTCACCCGACCATCAACGCCGCCGTGGCGGCGTACCTCTCGACCGACCACCGGGACAACCCGGCCACCGGCTGCCCGCTCGCAGCGATCGGCGGCGAGCTCTCCCGGTCCGACAGGAAGGCGCGCGAGGCGGCGACGGTGGGCTTCGTGAGACTCGTGGACATTCTCGCGGGGAAGGCCGGCACCGCAGATGCCCGGCGCCGAGCTCTTGTCGCGGCCGCGACGATGATTGGCGCGGTGACGATCTCGCGCATGGTGACCGATCCGGAGCTGTCGGCGGAGATCCTCCGGGAGGCCGAGAAGAGCTCGATGGCAGCGCGATCGAGAAAGTCGAACGGGGCGCGATCATCTGGCCGGGGGCCGCGAAACGAGCGGCCATGAGGACGTGCCAAGGCCCGGAGCGTTGCGCGCTTCGCTCGGATCGACCGATGTACCCGCGCGATCCGTTCGCGGCTCGATGCTCTCCCGCGCGGTTGGTAAAATGGACTCGTGAACGGTTGCCATCCTCGGTCGAACAGGAAATTCAAGTGATCGCCCCGATCTCGCGGAGGTGACGAATGATGTCTTCCCGGTGTTCGCGCCTTGCCCTACTCGCCCTGATGTTGACGCTAGCCCGCGCCGCCTCGGCTGGCGACTTCCACGACCTGTTCGACGGCAAGAGCCTGGACGGCTGGGTCGTCGATGGGCCGGACCGGAATCGGGCCGGCCGGATGATGTGGGCCGTCGAGGACGGGCGGATCGTCTGCCTCGGGGAAGGGTTCGGGTTCCTTCGATATGATCGCCAAGAGTTCCGCGACTTCACCCTCCGTGTCGAGTATCGGTTCATCCCGGCGCCCGGGGGCAAGCCGGTGGGCAACAGCGGGCTTGGCATCCGGACGGGACGGTTCGACCTCGCGCGATCGCGGGAGACGCGCCCGTCTTACGCCGCCTTCGAGGTGCAGTTGATGGATGACGCCGGCAGCCCGCCATCGGCACACGGCACTGGGTCGCTCTATCGGTACAAGGCCCCGAATGCCAACCCGGCCCGGCCGGCCCCGGCGTGGAACACCATCGAGGTGACGTGCGCCGGCCCCCGGATCACCGTCCGGTTGAATGGCCAGTCGATCCTCGATGCCGACCAGTCCGAGCTACCGGATGTGAAGAGCAAGCCCGCCGGAACGCCGGACCCGAAGGCGAAGCCTCGCCAAGGGTACGTGGCGCTCCAGAGCCACAGCGGTCGGGTCGAGTTCCGGAAGGTGCAGGTGCGTACGGAGTGAGCGAGTGCGAGGGTCGGGCGTCCCGCCCGACAATCGGAAGGTCCGAATGCGCGTGCAGTGAGCGAGCTGGTTCGATCGACCCATTCGGCTCGATTTTCTCTTGAGTGGGCGTGCCATGATTCGGATGTTTGTCGAGTCGCTCGTGGCAGTGGCCGGCTTCGTCGCGCCCGCCGGGGCCGCTGAGTGGGCGGGGCCGTACGCGATCGTCGTCAAGAAGGATGTCGCAGCCGGCCTGTGGGGCAAGGACGTCCGGATCCTCGAAGCACGGATCGGGCGTAAAGTCCGATTGTTACCTGCGGGAGGTCCTTTTCAAATAGTAAAGAAACCCGTGAGAGGCTTGTCCGATTTGCAGTAGATTTCTTGCCTGAGTTTCTTAACAAACGAAAGAAGGACTTTATCGGCGCGAGAAGAGACGGCTTCCAGATGTTAAGAAAAAGGGCCGTTTCATTTCGAAGCACATGAGATTCGCCGCCGATGACGGAGCCGCGAGTAAAGAAACCGTAGGTTTGATGAACGGCTCCTGAGATCGAGCACCGCTGCCCGTACCTGAAGTCGATTGAAGACTCGAGCTCCTTTCCGTCGTCGCGTGGGACGTCATGCGCGCGTCGGTGTCGTCCGACGACGCGCCAAGAAGAAAGAAAGGTGACTCGCTGGCCCGCAGTGCTCCAGGGGAAAGCCATCCCTGCTTGCCGATCCGCACGCAGCAGGGGTCACTCCTCGGAACGAGCGAAATGGTACGCTAAGAAATGGGCCCTGAATCACACGGTTCCTTCGTTCATGGCTTCTTCTCGGGCTCGGCGGGCGGTTCCTGCTCCAGCTCCTCGAGCAGTTTCTTGAAGTCCTCCCGATCGCGGAGCGGGTCCAGGTCCGTATCGTGCTTCATGTGGGCGACGTCGCGGAAGCCACCCTTGCCGGCTTCTTGGAGCAGTTCGATCGCCCGGCCGGAGTATCTTGCTTCTTTTCGGCGATCTTGACGCTGGCGATGGAGTAGATGCAAGCGAAGTTGTACCATTGAACTGGATTCCAGTTCGGGAGCTTCGTCAAATCGGCGACGTCCGCAACGGCCTCAGCTACCATGTCCACCTGGCCACGAGTAAACAGGGACATGGCGCGGCGGTAGCGGGCATTCGTGGAATCCAACTCGATCGTCGTCTCCACCTTTTTCCGGTAGCGGGCGTCGTGCTCCGCGATCACGCTCGGCGGTAACGGCGTCGCGTCCCAGACGCGCGCCGAGGCATCGACACCACCGGAGATGATCCTGTGCCCATCGGGACTGAACGCGAGGCTGCGCAAACCGCCGGTGTGCCCAAGGAGTGTGAAGACCTCTCGGCCGGTAGTGGTATCCCAGAGCTTGATTGTCCGGTCGTTGCTGGCCGTCGCGAGGCGACTTCCGTCGGGGCTGAACAACAGGCAGACGATGTCGCTGGAGTGTCCGACCAGCGTGAACTTGAGCCGCCCGCTTTCGCGCTCTCGTACGACGACTCTGGAGCCCCCGAGCCCCCGGGCTTCTTGCTGGGCAGACGTCTGGGCTCTGAGCTTGCCGTCTGGGCTGATGGCGACAAGATTGTTGATGATGGTGGCGCCTGGAACAAAGTCGGTGAGCGCGATCTGATTAACACCTGCCGGCTTCGGGTCCACTTCGCCGGTCGCAGGGTCCCAGACCTGGGTCGTGTCATCGAGAGTTCGGAACTGTCCCGCTTCGGAGAGAACCCGGCGCCCGTCCCGGCGAACGGCGAGGTTTACAACCCAGGCCCGATGCCCTTCGAAGACGACGGGCGTGCAGGTCCGCACATCCCAGATCTTGAAGATTCCGTCATCGCCTCCTGTCGCGAACTCGCGGCCATCGGGCCGAAATGCCACGGTCTGCAAAAAGGCCTCGTGGCCGTGCACGGTCGCCGCGGGTCGGCCGGTCGAACAATCCCAGAGCCGGATGCTTCGGTCCTCGCTCGTCGAGGCAAGCCTTGTACCGTCGGGGCTGAACGCGAGCCCCGTGACGAATCCTTCGTGACCGTAGAGGATCCGTTCAAGCTCCCTTCGCTTGAGGTCCCCTAGCCGGATGGTCCGGTCCCACCCGCCCGTGGCGAGCCGCTTGCCGTCCGGGCTGAACGCGACGCAGAAGATCCATCGGGTATGCCCACGTAGCTCCCCTTGCCTGGTCCGCGAGGAAAGATCCCAAAGTTCGACCACATCCGACCCCGCCAGGGCGAGCAGTTTGCCATTCGGATGGATCGCCAGCTTGTTGACCCCCCCGCTGGGTCCGGCGAGCCGGAACGACTCGCGGCCGTTGGCGATCTCCCAGACCTTGGCGTATCCGCGGTCCTGGCCCGCGTAGACGCCGTAGCCGACGACGAGCGACCGGCCATCGGGGGTGAAGGTGACGCTCATGGCCCGTCGGCTGGCGGGGCCCGAGGGCTCCGACCTGGTCCAGAGCACCTGGCCGGTCGAGGCGTCCCACACGACGACTTGGTGGCCGCCGCAGGCGGCGATTTTCGTGCCATCGGGGCCGATCGCCAGCCCGGTGACCATCCAGGCGGCCATCCCTGGAGCGTCCGGCGCCTCGTGCCGGTCGCCACGTCCCAGACGCCGATGCTACAGCTCGGTACGGAGGGAGAATCATCGTAAAGGGGCTTACCCGCCCCGCTCACGACCCACTTTCCATCGGGACTGAAGGCTATGGCCTCCACGCTCGCCCCCCCGCCCTCCAAGGTTAGCCGGTCGAGGTGGGCGAGCCGCTTGACGTAGTGCCACTCCCAGCCGCGGCGCTCCTGCGGGCAGCCGTGGAGCAGGTCCTGGGCCAGCCGGATGTTGTCGTCCTGGACCTCGCGATAGGCGCGGTTGACGCGGTTGACGTAATCCTCGCGGGCGAGCTGCTCGGCCTTTTCGCGGGCGATCCGTTCCTGCTCCTGCGCCTCTCCGCGTGCTTTCGCTTCCTTCTCCGCAAATGCCTGAGATTCTTTGCGGGCTGCGGCCTCCTTCGTCGCCAAGGCTGTCGCGATCGAGGCGCTGTGCTCGGCGCGGGACCAGAGGACGGCCATCACGGCGCACCCGACGGTCAGCACGGGCGCCAGCGTCGCCAGCATCGCCGCGACCGCCTTGTGCCGCCGCGACCAGCGCCACAACCGCTCCGCATCGCTCACCCGCCGCGCCGGATCGGTTCATCGTCGATGAACCGCTGCAGATCCTCGGCCAGCGCTGCCGCCGAGGCGTCGCGCCGCGCCGGGTCCTTGTCGATCGCCTTGTGCACGATCATCTCGAGATCCGGCGGCACCTGCCGGTTCAGCTTGCCCAGCCGGTCCGGCTCCGCCTCCGTCACCTCCTTGATCAGCCGGTCGCCGGAGTCGATACGCGATTCCTCCCGGCAGTCCAGCCACGCCACTGCGTCGGCCAGCAGCGGGCTTCCGGTCGCCCCGGCAAGAAACGTCAAGCCCGCCAGCCTGTCCACGTCGCGGCCGGATTGCAGGCCGAAACGCCAGATCAGCTCGAGCTGGAGTCTCGTCGATCAGGTGCATGGCGAGCGCACCGCGGCCCTCGATCAGTTCGTGCGTGTGGTGCCGCTTATTGACCGTCATTAACTGTCGTGGCATGACGTCGACGATCGAAGCCTGTGCCACTGTGGTGGCGATGAATCCGCCACGCCGGCCGCCGTCAGCCGCAGTCACCAGCCATATGGTCGGGTCCAGTTGAGCGTATACCTTGCCAATCTGAGCGACATCCATCACTCATTTCCTCCAACGTTGCACGACTTCTCACGCGTCCTTCGCCCATACGGCTCCTGGCAACTCGACGTCGGAGAAGGCCGTACAGTCAGCGCCGAGCGAAACCATGTTAACCGCCGGACGGCCAGAGTAAACCCGGAGGACGGTGTCGTCGGACCGACGCATCCGGGAACTGAGCGGCCTGCTGAAGGCGATCTTCGATTCGGGCCGACGCGGAATTCGCTCCCGCAGCAAGTACACCACCGAAATGGAGCCCGCCTACGATCGATCCGGCCTCGATTTGGGATTGATCGCCAGAACGCCCGGCGCAACTGGTGGCAGACCACGAGCCCGGCGACGGCTCCCGGCATGAGCCCCCGGGAACGATAGAATCTTGCCGCTCTGCCGGCGGGAACGAGAAGAGAGGCATACCCGCTGCGAGAAACCTATAAGTCGCCTTTCTGGGCTCCGGCTCCGCGGTTCTTTGGAACTCGGATCAATTTTGGGTAGTCCAAACTATACGGTCGCCATCCTCTCAATTCCTTCAGCGCTCGTCGGCGCAATAGTTCCAAGAACCTGGGCTCGCACGACTGGACCGGCTTCCTTGTCTTAGGTTTAGCCCAGCGGTCAATCGCGAATCGCATACATGCTTGGTTGCAATCATCGTATCCAAAGGTGATGTCCTGCCGTGGAGTCGAGAGCCGTCCTCACTCGGGCTGCGTGCGCGTCGCTCGTCCTGCTCGTCGCGGACGGGACAACGCGCGGTCAAGGCCAAGTTCGCCAATGGTTTGACGAGGACATCACAGAGGAACGCTCGTTCCTCGCGGATTTTCGCACGCTCTACGAATGCCTCGAACGGGTGGCACGCGATGATGGCTTAATCGTCAACTTCCGGTCAATCACGATGCAGTGGCCAGGCGAAAAGGACTCGCAGGTCTTGTGGTACGAGCGAAGCTTCCCATCTCAGGAACGGCGTATCTCGGCCCATGCGGTTCCTCGAACTCTTTCGGATAGTCACGGACATACCGAAATATTTTTCAATATTGAAACCGGGGAGCTGATGGGTCCTGAAGGCGTAGCCTTTAAGGATTTACAAATACCGATGGTTGAGTAGAGTCGAGGTGTGGCGCGGTGGCTCTGTCTCATCGACCGGGCTCCGTTTCCACACCCCGCTCATCAAACTGGACAGGCGGTTTTCCCGCATCCAGCTTTCGTTACAAGGCATTTCTCACCAGTGAGTTCACACTTTCGCTCACGAAGCAGTGTGGCTAGGTCCGTTGGAGTTGGTGCAGTCCCAGCTCCTGGTACAGGTAGGCGTCAGGATATTGTGTTCGACCCTGACCCGGCACCTTGAACTTCGCACACAACCACTGGCGCACCCGATGGCGGACGTGACTGTCAATGGCGCAGTAGGCCGAGCTGACGGTTCCGATGCGAAAGTAGTTGGACCAGCCCTGCAGTTTGCGGTTGATCCGACCAATTTGCTTCTCGACCTCCAGCCAAGTCGTCTTGCATCCGTCAGTGCACTGATCTCGCCGCATAGCCGGTTGATCTTCTTCCGCGACGGACGCGGTCCTACATAGGACGCGCCTGTGCGACGGTCATAGTTCCGGCCCAGGGTGTAGCCCAGGAAGTCGAACGTCTCCTCCGGCAGACGGCACAGCCGCGTCTTCGTCTCGTTCACCGTCAACTTCAGCTTGGACATCATCCCCCGCATTACGACCATAGCCTGTTCGGCCGTGCCGCGACAGCAGATGACGAAGTCGTCCGCGTAGTTCACGATTCGCGCGACCAGACGTCGCTCGTGTCCGCCAGTCTTCCATCCCTTCACAAATCGCCGCATGTAAATATTGGACAACAATGGTGAGATGGGAGACCCTTGGGGGGTCCCCATCGCCAGGTCTTTGTTCCGGGTCGTTCGACGGCGATGCCCTTTCGCGTCTGTCTCTTCCACCGGGGTCTCCAGCCACATCTTGATCAGCCGCAGCACGCGGCCATCGCTGATCCGCCGGGACACCGATTTCATCAACTCGGGGTGAGGGATACTGTCGAAATAACCGGATAAGTCCGCGTCCACCACTTCGGTGTGCCTCTTCCTGACCAGCCGTTCCACTTGGCGACGGCGTCCAAGGCGCTGCGTTCCGGGCGGTAGGCCTGTTGTTCGGGCTCCAGGTCGGCCTCGAAGATCGGCTCCAAGACCAGCACCGCAGCCATCTGTACCACGCGATCTTTGATGCAAGGAATCCCCAGCGGCCTTTGCTTGCCATCCCCTTTGGGGATGTACACGCACCGAACCGGCAGGGACTGATACGTTCCTTTCCTCAGCTCTTCCGCCAGATCGTCCAACCATCGATCGACACCGTACGCCTCGATATCCGCAAAGTTCTGGCCGTCGACCCCCGGTGCGCCACCGTTGGCACGGCAGCGAGCGTAGGCGAAACCCAGGACATCACGGCGGTAGATCTTGTCGTACAGTGCGTAGAAGCGATAGTCGGGCGAGTTCTTCGCTTTGGTGTGCAACGTCGTCTGCAACTTCCCAACCTTCATCGGAGGTGTTAGGCTCATGCCAATCTCCCGGCTGTCGGCCCCTTGCTACGTTGACCTTGAACTAAGGCCCCTTCCCTCGACCGGCGTTACCCGGCGTCGACGGTACTACGGGCCTATCCGCCACCCCCGGCGGCCCGGCCTATCCCTCGCGGGCGTCCGGTTGAGAGTCACGCACCCTCACCGCTTGGGGTTTCCCGTGTTGCGTTGCTCTCCTTGTACAGACATGCCGTCGTCATTACCCCGGTGGCCCGCTGGGTCTGGTCGTTCGTGAAACAGCGTATTCCAGCCGTTTACATACTCGCCAGCGGCTGCGGCCTTCCCCATCCTAGTGCAAGGTCGGCGCACACATTGGTCGTTTCGAGGCCTCCTCGACGTTCACTTAGGTTACGGCCTGCCTGCTCGCTGCATCGCCAAAGCGACACATTTGTCTCGAAGGCTCCGACGGTTTCGTTACCTCCACCGCCGCTCCGATAGCTACTGGCTGGAGCGACCAACTTGCCAGGTGGGAATTGCACCCACTCAAGACCAACACCTTATCACGGCACACGCTACGTCTGACCCTTACGCGGCCAGACAAGGAGCCCTACCGTGTCATCCTGGCTCGGGAGTTTCCCGATAGACATATTAAGGCTTCGATCGTCCGTATTAAGTCTTCGATCGTCAGCGAAGAAGAGGATAGGCGGGCTGTTCTCCGCGATCTGCTGGCTTCGCTGGAATCCAAACTGAAACTCGCAGCGAAGCTCAGAGAGGCCAGGAAACGCCAAGGCCAAGATGCGCGACCGGAGAAACGAAAATGACCCGGTCTCAACTCCATATTACCCCGCGGATGTTGTGGACCGGCTCCAAAACGATTCGATCGGGACATTCATGCGGGGTATTATGCAAGTCTAGGGAGCTTCGGATTCATCGATCACGATCTCGCACTATCGACAACTGTCAGCGGGGCGATCATCGTGACCGATTTTGGGGCAGGATAACAACTGATCGCCGCAGCACCATCGCCGGGGACTTCGACCTTCGGACTCGACCCCGGCTACCCAAGGAGGCCGACCAGGTTCCACCACCGCACCCGTTGTGCATCGGTCACGACTTCATCGCTCGACCCGCCGCGTCATCTTGCTTGCATGCCAGACATCTGGGCGAGTGCCTCCTGGCCCGTTTCCTCCCACGCGCATGATCATCGCCGGTATCGTTGCGCTTCGGTCTGATCGACCGAAGCGTCGAATGCCCGGCTTCAGCTCATCATGCCGCAAGCCGAGATTTCGCTCCGTCGTCGAAACCCTCGCGTAGCCGACGATCAACCTCCAACGGCTGGCCGCTGAAGTAAAGAAACCCCTCGGAGTGGGCTTTTTGAAATGAGGTCGCTAAACAACCGGCGCTGTAAAGAAAACGCTGGTTTTCTTTACTGGCCTAGTGCCACAACGCGGAAAGAAAGTTTCATGAGAGTACAAGGCTTGGTGGTTTGTGTGGGCCTTGCAGCTTAACGCGGCGGTGGGGCGGAACGAAATGGGGGCGGCGTCTCTTCTGGAGGGGTTTGCCGGTGTAGGTCCAGTTGAAGGGATGGGCCATGGTCGTGTTGTAGTAGATGATGAACTCTCGGATTTGGGATTCGAGTTCGGGCACCGAGGTGAAGTTCCCGCCGCGCAGGCATTTTCGTTGGAGGATGCCGAAGAAGATCTCGATCTGGTTGAGCCACGAGCTGTGTTTGGGCAGGTAGACGAAGCGGATCCGGTGGCTGACGTCCGAGAGGAACTCGCGCCGCGTCGTCATGGATTCGAGAATGCCGCGAACGTTTTTTTTCCCCAGAGGATCGTGTATGCCGCACTGTTCGGCGACCCAATTGACCAGGCTTTCCGAGGCATGTGTGTTCAGGTTGTCAACGATGAAAATCCATTCACCCGTGGGGTCGAGGTTCACGGTTCGCGCGATGTGGTCGACGAACTCCGGTTCGGTGCGGGTCGCCTCCAGTGTGGGGGAGACGATCTGGCCGGTCACCACGTCGAGGCCGGCGGTCAGCGTGGTGGTGCCATGACGCGTGTACTCGAACTCTTGCTTGGTTACACTGCCGGGTTGAACGGGCTTGTCGGGGGCATTGCGTTCGATGGCTTGGAGCGACGTCGCCTCATCCACGCTCACCGTGTGAGTGCCGTCGAGAGCGGCCTTGCGTGGGGCGTCGAGATACGTCTGGCAGACGGCGGCGGCCTCGCGCTCGAAGGTCTCCGGATTCTTCTCCGTCGTGTTGAGCCACATCTTCGAGCGATGCGGCTGAAGCGCCGACTGCTTCAAGTAGCGGCCCACCTGCGCGACCGAGATGCTCTCCACGATCCCGCGTTTGACCACCTCGTCCCGCAGTTCTCTGTGGGTCCAACGGGTGATCGGACGCCCCGACAACTTCGGCGACTCGCACGCCACGGCCAAGATCTGCGCGACCTGCTCGGCGGTGATTTTCCCCGGACACCCCGGACGCGGCGCGTCGGACAAGACTTCGAGGATGGCTTCACGGAGCCGGTGCGGCTCGGTGCATTCCCAGACGCACAGCGACTCCCAAGCATCTCGCCACCGCTTCCGCCACACGCCGACCTGCTGCCGGTTCAGCCCGACTTCCTCCGCAATCTGCTCGTTCAAGAGCCCCTGAAACCCCAGCACCAAGATCAACGCACGCTGCACAATCCCCTTCGCCGCCGTGCGCGACCGACTGAGTTCCTGCAAAACCGCCAACTGCTTCTCGCTCACCCTGACCTTTGCCGCCGTCCCTGGCATTCGTCACCTCCTTGGCCTCACAATCGAGGGCCTGGGAGGTATACGCAAATTCCCGACTTCTTGAAACCCCGTTTCCGTGTTGTGGCACTAGCCGTGTTTGGGGGTGACATTTACGTCAGATGCGTTAAAGCCCTGAAAAGGCGGCACAAACCTATGAACTTGTTTCGCCCTTTCAGGGCTCACATATCAACGTTTGACCCAATCCCAGGGCGTTGCCCAGGGCTGATTTGTTTAGTCCCTTTGTGACAAAAGCCGTGGCTCGCAAGTCCGATTTTCCATTTTCGCCAAATAGCGTTGGGATTCTCGCCATGTCTCGGGCCATTGCTTGATTTACACCCCCACCGCGATCCGACCGCTTGCACTCTCGCCCATCTCCGCTCATGATTTATCATTGGTTGGACGCCAACCCGGTGCCAACCTGGAACAACAAGCCAGTCGCGCTTCGGAATCGGGGCGGATCGTCCTTGCACGGAACATGCAGGGTCCACGATAGGCTGGCACCGCCGCTGCGAATGTGCAGAAGAAAACGTCTGACGACTTCGTGCGCCGAATGGCCATCCCAATTGTGGAGATTGCCCTTGTCATTTTCATTTTGGCGATCCGACTCGTCTCTGAGTATGCGCTTATTTGACGCTGGCTCGCCCAGACGAGACCGCGACCGGCGCCACCGGGGAGGGTCACGACGCTTCGGGCCGTCGGTTGCCTTACTCGAAGAGAGAGCCCTGCTCTCAACCCGGACAATCACCACGGTGGCGGCGATCACACCGTGGGCTACGCCGGGGATGGGGACCGGCGACCATCGCCGAGTTCTTTTATCCCGGGCGCATTGCCGTGGACTCACACGGCAACCTCTTCATCTCCGACATTGACAACGATGTGATCCGTGAGGTGAACGCGAGCACGGGCGTGATCACCACGGTCGCGGGCAACGGCTTGATAGGCTCTAGCGGTGATGGTGGGCCGGCGACCAGCGACGAGCTGGACGGCCCTGAGGGTGTCGCGGTCGACGCGGCTGGCGATCTCTTCATCGCCGACACCTACAACGACGAGATCCGCGAGGTGCAGGCGGGTACCGGCGTGATCACAACGGTCGTCGGCGCCCGCCACTAGGCGGGCCGCCAGCGGGCGGTGTCAGCCTTAACGAGCCCTATGGCGTCGCGGTGGACGCCCACGGCAACCTCTTCATCGCCAACACTCTCGGCTACGCGATCCTGGAGGTCAACGCAAGCACTGGTGCGATCACGACGGTCGCGGGTAACGGCATGCTCGGCTACACCGGTGATGGCGGGCCGGCGACCAGCGGCGAGCTGAATGCACCTCAGGGCGTCGCGGTGGACGGGCACGGCAACATCTTCATCGCAGACTATGAGAACAATGTGGTCCGCGAAGTGAATGCGAGCACAGGCATGATCACGACGGTCGCGGGCAACGGCACGCTCGGCTCGACCGGCGATGGCGGGCCGGCGACCAGCGCCGAGCTGTCCCCGCCTCACAGCGTCGCGGTGGACAGTGAGGGAAACCTCTTCATTGCCGCTGACGACGATGTGATCCGCGAGGTAAACGCGAGCACGGGCATAATCACGACGGTCGTGGGCAACGGCATGCAAGGGTACAGCGGCGATGGCGGGCCAGCCACCGCCGCGGAGCTGAACGATCCTTCTGGCATCGCGTTCGACTCCCACGGCGACCTCTTCATCGCCGATATGTACAATGACGTCGTGCGAGAGGTCGCGGGGCTCTCCCCACCGACTTCCACTCAAGGTCCTCCTCCGAACCAGACACCCCCACCCACCCCACCGCCGGTTGCGAAGCTAGAGCGAGTCGGCCCCATGAACGTGAGGACGGGCAAGAACAAGACGACGGAGGTGATCGAACTGCATTTCAGCGAGGGCTGAACGCGGGGAATACCCAAAATACCAGCGACTTCAGCCTTGTGACGATCCCCAAGAAGAAGAAACAAAGGAGGCGCCGGTGGCGCTGGCCAGTGCAAGTTACAACGCGGCGAATTTCACGGTGATCCTGACACCCCGCAAGCGGCTCGTGTTGAATCCGCCGATCCGGCTCACCGTTGTCGCCGCCAGTCTGCTGGACGCGGAGGACCGTCCGCTGGACGCTGGCGTCAACATCGTAGCGGTCCTCAGCCCAAGCGGGGCTCGCATCAGAGTGAGGTTCTTTGATCCAGGTGGCAGCCTTGGCTCGAACTCCAGCTTTGGTCCCGCCTTATTGTCCCGAGCCCGTTCCACCGACGGGCCGGCTAATGATCGTCTGGGGCTTCAGAGGGCCGTCTCGCCCGCAGAAATTCGACCGACCAGACGACCATCTTATCCAGCCGCGCCTTGAGGCCGCCGGCGGTGGATCGGGCGAAGGCATACTGCCAGCGCGGGCGCCGTCCTGGCGAACCGCTTCCAGCAGGAGGATGGCCTCCGGGTCCGTCCCCTGGACGAAGCCAAACACGCCGCTGTCGATCCAATCAGGGTCGGGCTCTGCACCTTGCCGGGCTCGGCACGGTAAAGCGGTTTGGCGAGCATGCGCAGGTTTTCGCGGTCCGATCGGTCGCCCTTCAGGCCGGTCATCGTGACCTGGAAGCGGTCGGCCAGGATCTTCATCTGCTGGAGCCGGCCAGCCGAAGTCGCGGCGGGGCGGGGGCGCCGGGAAGATCCTTGTACGCGACTCCGGGGACCTTCGGCGACCAGACGACGCGGCCCGCCTGTCGCGCCTCCAGTTTCGCACCCCGCGAGAGGGACACCAGCTCGTGGGTGATGTAACCATACCACGGGTAAATGCCGACCGAAGCCTCGGGCCGCCCGTTGTTAGTCCACAAGACGAACACGCCGTCGCTTCCTGCTTCCCGCGCATGAAGTTCCCCAGCGCAAGACGGCTTGCGGTTTCATCGGTTCTTTGCCGCTGGCGTCGACGAACACCTGATACCAGCCGATCGACTCCTCGACCTGCGCCTTGAGGGTCTTCGGCGCCGCTTTGTCCTTGTCAACGTCCTGGGCGCCCATCGCGCAGGGCCGGAGGATAGCAGCATGCACGCCAGGGTGAGAATCCAGCCGGGTCGATTCCTCATGATGACGACCTCTCAGAGAGTGACCACGTGGTAAATTGGACCGGGAAATCAAGCGAACGAACCTCCGAACCCGCATCGTAACCGAGCCATCGGGCCGCGGGTACGCTAGCCCGCGATCAACGACGCCATCCGCAACGCGGCCAGCATGCACGAAGTGCGGGAATTCGCCGGGCACGCCGACATCGGCATCACCGAGGTCTGCGTCATCCGCAACGTGAGGATGAGGCGTCAGGAGCCGAAAGCCTGAATCGGCTCCTGGCTGCTTATCACTTCCCCACGTTGTCTGATGCGGTTCCAGGGCGTAGTATCGGTCAAGTTGCGCAAGACCGGCCGAATGTGCATCGATTGTCCTGACCACGCACAGAACACCGCAATTCTCATGCGATGAGATGAGTTTATGCCGAAAAACTTACTCATTGCCGCGTCACTCCCGTCAACGCCCGAGCGCTGTTCGATATGTACCTGGATCCGGCGATCCATGGGGCCTTCACGGGTAGTCCCGTCGCGATCGAGCCGCGTGCCGGTGCGCACTTTCCGTGCCTTCGAGGGGAGCCTCTCCGGCACCATCCTGCACGTCGAGCCGAAACGGATGATCGTTCAAACCTGGCGATCCGTCAATTGGTCCCACGAGGACATCGATTCCGTGCTCGTCCTTTCCTTTTGGCCAGAAGAAGGCGGTGGGCGAATCGAGCTTGCGCCACATCAACGTCGCTGACGGCGACTTCGCCGGTGTCAGCCACGGCTGGGAGAAGTATTACTGGACGCGCTGGCGACATTATCTTACGATTGGGTCGCGCGACTCACCCCCATCGTGATTGAATTGTCATTCTTCCATTATGATGGTGATAGATGAATCCTAAAGAATGGTTCGTCCTGGGCATTCGTCTGTTCGGACTCTGGCTCTTGACCCGTGGGATGAACTATATCTCGGCCTTCGCCGACTTGAAACTCGGCTTGTCCGAGACGCCGCGCGGACAAAATCCCACCGGCAACATCCTTTATGCCGCCTTCGACTTTGCCGTGGCTGCTTATTTCCTGCTGGGTGCCAGACATTTCGCTAAGCTCTGCGAGAGCGAGGAACCGGATCCCGAGCCGACGGACGACACCAACAAACTCGACTAAGTGGTCCGTTTCACAAATAACGTCGTAGTTTCTGCGGACTTTTGGTACAGGGAGGAAGGCCCCCAAAAAAACCCGGCAAGGAAAGGACGCCGCCATGCCAGGACCGATGCCTGCTCTCTGTACCTTCCCTGACGATTTCGTGCAAGAGGCTCTCGACACCGTGTCCCGCCGAACTGTAGCGGTCCAAACCGTCCAACGCTTTCGGCTTGTGCTGCTTCTTCATGAGCAGCCCTCCCTGGGAAACGACGAGGCGGCTGAGTCGGTTGGTCTGTCGCTCGACAGGTACAACGTTGGCGAAGTCGCTGGACCGCCGGCGATTTCTCCATCAAAGATCATGCGGGCCGCGGCCGAAAGGCCGCTTTTTCCCCCTCTGGATCAAGCATTGATCCAAGCGATGGCTTGTGAAGTGGTCGCGGAGACCAAAGAACCACTCAGTCGCCAATCGGTGGCCGACTTGGTGCGGCGAGCCCGAGTGGCGTTGGGTAAGAAGATCAGCCGCAGCACGGTGTGGCGTACGTTGCACCATGCGGCGATCAAGCCCTGGCAATACGAGCACTGGATTTTTCCACGGGACCCTCGGTTTGCCGAGAAGGCCGGGCCGATCTTGGACCTTTATGCGGGAACGTGGAAAGGCAAACCGCTGGGTCCGAAAGATTATGTGTTGTCTATGGACGAGAAGACGAGCATTCAAGCACGTTGTCGCTCGTCATGAAGAAATGCCGCCCGAGCCCAAGCAGAGCCGGCGGATTGAACGGAATACGAGCGGAAGGGAGCGTTGCAGTATCTGGCAGCGTGGGACGTGCATCGCGGGATCGTCCTGGGACGTTGTGAGGCGAAGACGGGGATCAAGCCGTTTGGCCGACTGGTGGATCAGGTCTTGGAGCAGGAGCCGTACGACGATGCGGAGCGGTTGTTCTTTGTCGTGGATAATGGCTCGTCGCATCGTGGCGAGGCGTCTGTGGAGCGGATGCGTCTTCGCGACAAAAGGATCATCCTGGTGCACACCCCGGTGCACGCGAGTTGGTTGAACCAGGTGGAGATTTACTTTTCGATCATCCAGAGGAAGGTGCTGACGCCGAACGATTTCGCGAATCTGGACGCGATCCGCGTGCGTCGGCGTTGTACGAAGAACTGAGCAACCGAACTCCGAAGCCCTTTGCGTGGAAGTTTACTCGACAAGACTTGCTCAATTGGCTAAAGCGCGCATTGCCGCACTTTTTGGCAGCTCCCCCTGCCTGACGCCGAAGACCAGGATTACCACGACGTTATTTGTGGAACGGACCACGAAGCCAACCACAGGACTCTCTGTAGGAGGCGGCCCCGTCCGCCGATCCCCCCTCCCCGATTGCTTTGGACCAATCTCGACGGCCCTACCCGGCGGATTCGTGAACGGATATTCTCTGGCATATTGTCCTTGATCCAGAACCGTAAATCCCTATACTAACGCGAGGCAGGTGGCCTAGGCTCAAACTACCCAGATCACTAGTTTTCACTGCACCTTGGAGTCATCTATTCCGTACGTGTCTTGGGAATCTCCGAAGAGCCCGTGATGGCGGCCACGCAAAGAGTTCGGACTGAATTCATGTCGCCGGATTAAGCGACTAAATGCGTGGTTGATCGGTCGCTCGAGGGCTGCCGTGAGGGGCTCTTGGCGGTGCGAGAGAGCGTTCCTTCAAGGAGTGACGCTGAGTGGCGAAGGACGCCATGCGAAGTTTGGTGAGTCGCAGGCCGGGCTGGATCGTGGTGATCTGGCTGGCGCTGGCCACGTTGTCGGCTGCCTGTCCCCGAACCTGACGAAGCTGGCGGCCGAAGGGCAGGCCAAGATGCTGGCCGGCCGACGCCGAGAGCCGGCGCGCGGCGGAGCTGGTCAAGCAGTCGTGGCCCGATCGAGGCTTATGAGGCGATGGCCGTCGCGGTCCTGCACCGGCCGGAGCGGGTTGACCGCTGCCGACCGGCAATACGCGCTGCGGTTGTCCGAGCGGTTCGAGGGGCCGAGCGGCCCCAGCGAGGTGGTCCGGGTGCTCGGGCCGGCCTCGATCGCCGGAAATCGCCCAGCGCCTGGTGAGCCGGGACGGCACGGTCTCGCTGGTGGCCGTCTCGCTGTCGACGTCGTTCGTCGCGCCGGTGACGCAGGAGGCGGTCGCCTGGATGGAGCGTCAGGCGACCGTCCGGCGAGCTGGCGCTCCCGGCGGGACTCGAGGTCCGCTGGACGGGCGACGCGGTGATCGGCCGCGACTACATGGCCAACGTCCAGACCTCGCTCGACCGCGCCGCCGTGGCGACGGTCGTCCTGCTCTTGATCGTGCTCCTGGCCGTCTATCGCTCGTTCTGGCTCGCGCTGGTGCCGCTGGCGACGATCGGCGTCAGCCTGGTGATCTCGCGCGGAGTCCTGGCCTGGATGATCCTGGCGGGGTGGGAGATCTCGCCGCTGGTCGAGCTGTTCCTGATCGCGCTCCTGTTCGGCACGGGACCGACTTCTGCTGTTCCTCTCCTGGCGGTACGCCGAGCACTTCAATCCCGACAATCCGGCCGGCTCGATGCGGGTGACGCTGGCCCGCTCGTTCACGGCCCTGGTCACGAGCGCCGGCACGATCATCATCGGCCTGTTGCTGATGGGGACGACCCGGTTCAAGCTGTTTTCCAGCACCGGCCCGAGCGTCGCGTTCGGCCTGGTGCTGGCGCTGGCGGCCACGCTGACGCTGACGCCCGCGCTGCTGGTGCTGCTGGCGCGGGTTCACCCGCGCTCGTTCGACGGGCTGGCCGGCGGCTCGCGCGAGTTCTGGGAGCGGCTGGGCCGGGCGGCCATGGCCCGTCCGCTGCGAAGCTGGGTCTTCACCGTCCTGGCGATGCTCCCGCTGTCGATCCTGGGCTGAGGACGCACTTCATTCAGGACCTGATGACCGAGCTGCCGCCGAGCCACGTCGTCGGCGCGGGATTTCCGGCTGGTCGCCTCCAAGTTCGACCCCGGGATGCTCGCTCCGCTGACCGTCGTGCTCGAGTCGGACACCGACTTCCGCCGGTCGGAAGGGTCTGGCCCTGATCGACGACGTCAGCCGGCTGTTGTCGCACCAGCGCCAGCTCAGCGAGGTCCGGTCGGCGACGCAGCCGCTGGGAAGCCCGCAGCCGCTCGATCGCGCCCGGCTCGCGTCGCGGCTGGGCGAGGTCAACGCCGGGTTTCATCAGCTCGCCGAGGGGGCCGAGCAGCTCCAGAAGGGGCTGACCGAGGGAGCGGCCAAGCTCCGCGCGGCCATCTGGCTCGAAGAGAAAACCGGCTTGACGCTTACGGGCAAGCCGTGCCGATCATCAATCGCCCAAAGCCGACGACGCCGTGGCGCGAGCCCAGTCGGGCGAGACGCTGGCCTCGGGCTTGAAGCAAGCCTCGGCTGTCTTCCAGTGGACTCAGCGGACTGCCGGCCACGTGGAACCTGCCCGCGCTCAACAATGCCTTCGAGGCCATCGAGTGAGCGAGCCGCCAGCGACTCGCCACGACACCGGCGATCGCCGAAGGCCCAGCCCGGTCGCGGCGCCGGAAGCCGACACAGCCAAGGTCGAGAAACCGCAGGAAGTCCTTGCTGCGCGAGCTGACCCGCGCCGCCGACGGGGCCGGCCAGATCGCCGACGGCGCCGGCCGCGCCGACCGCGAGGTGACCGCGATCCTGAACGACCCGGTCGGCCGCCGCGCCCTCGACCGCCTCCTGATCAACGACCAGACCGTGCACGACAATCCCGAGCTGCTCAAGCGAGCTTCGCCGCCTACATCACGCCCGACGGCCACCGGGCGCGGATCGACCTGACCCAGGCCAATCGCATGTTCTCGCACGCCGCGATGGACCAGGTCTTGACCCTGCGCCGCCGGCTGAACGATTTCCTCGGCGAATACCAGGGGATCCACGTCACGGCCCAGGTCGCCGGCGCCAACGCCGAATCGGCCGACATCCGCGCCTCACACACGACCGACCAGGTCCAGAGCTGGTTCGTCGTGCCGATCGGCGTGTTCCTGGTCCTGATCGTGGCGCTGCGCGACCCGCTGGCGTGCCTCAACCTGGTCGCGACCATGGTCCTGACCTACGCCTTCGCCCTGGGAGCGACGCACCTGGTCTTCGTCACGCTCCTCGGCGCCGAGGGGCTCGACTGGAAGGTGCCGTATTTCCTGTTCGTGCTCTTGATCGCCGTCGGGGTCGACTACAACGTCTTCCTGATGGCCCGGCTCCACGAGGAATCGCAGAAGCGCGGCCTGCGCGACGGGATCATCCGGGCGATCGGCCAGACCGGCGGCCTGATCAGCTCGGCCGCGGTGATCACCGCGAGCAGCTTCGCGTCGTTCCTGTTCAGTCCGCTGGGCTCGCTCCGCCAGCTCGGCTTCGCGCTGGTGGTCGGCATCCTGATCGACGCCATCCTGGTCCGCCCGCTGCTGGTCCCCTGCGGCCACTGGCTGCTCCACCGCACCCGCGAGGCGCTGGCGCCTCACCGCGTCATCCGCAAGGGCACGGCGGGAATACTCGATCATTCCGGACTAAGTCGAGCCTCACGGCTAGGGAAGTGGATACGGCCAGGGAGTGAATTCACCGGCGCCGATGCGTTGATCCTCTTCAGGGCGTCGGCCGCTGACTGCTGGACGATCGCGTCCGGATCATCGCGGGCCAGCACGGTGAGGTCTGGGATCGCGGAGATCGCCGCGGCTCCGAAACCACCCAGGACGATGCTTGCCCGTGTGTCTGACGTCTTCGGTCCTTGCTCTCGAGCGCCTCTCGGAGCGCATTCGACCGACTGCGGGCCGACGGACCAAATCCGGCAAGAAGTTTCACCGCTTCATGACTGCTGGAATCCTGATCGTGAGTCGCTCGAGCACCTCGATGAGCGGCTCGATGAGGGCCTGAGCCTCGGGTGAATTGGGGTCGATCGTCGATGATCGCCTGGACGGTCGGGAGTCGAATCGTCCGGGTCCGTGAGCTCAATTCGCGCAAGCTCGCGCCGAGCCAGCTCGGACAGGGCCGTGCCGAGCCGTCGGCGCCCGAGCTTACCGAGAGCGACCGCGATGCTGTCTCTCAATACCCAATCATCCGGCGAAAGAGCGTTCGAGGAGCGCCGGGCGGGTCTTCGTCGAAGGAGGAGCCAAACTGCCGAGTGCCCACGCCGATGGTAGCATGCTCCTCTTGGTCCGTCACGACTTTCAACCGGCCGAGCAAGAAAGGATAAAGCGAGTGATCCTGGGCCAGCCCGTCGCGAGCGCATTCACGGCGGCGATCCGAACCTTGATCTCGGGGTCATGTTCCACCATCGCTTGACCGGCTCGGCATCTTCGCCACAAGTCCGTCCGACGCGGGCGAAACTCCAGAGCGCTTGCCCGCACTCTGAGGCGATGGGATCGTGCATCGCCTGACGAAGCACATTGACGGCTCGCTGCGCCTGCTGGCCCGATCGTAGTCTGGCGGGCCGGTAACGCCTGGTGGCCAGACTGCGACTCGGATCGAATCGTAGAGCTTCCACCACGGCTTCAACGGCCTCGATCCGGACCTCGTCGCGAGGATCGCGACACGCGGGGATCAAGGCCATCGTCGCGAAGTCGATTTCCGTCGCCTCAGGATCCGCCGCGAACCCCGATGACGATGCCTGGGGAAGCGATCGCGCGGCGGCAACGCGAACCGGCCCATCGGGATCCGAAAGTGCCACCGGCCAGCGCCACCGAGGTGCGGGCAAGATCCTCCTGTCTCGACGATGGTAGAGGTTCTCCGCGGCCTGCCTCCGCCGCGCCGCGTCACGATCGTCAAGGCGGAGATTTGAGTGCTCGTCCAGGCACTGCGGACTGTTACCGTACTCGCGGTTGTACATCCAGGCCGCGAGCAAAATGGCGATGATCGCCACCAGCACCATGAGTCTCGCCAGACGGATCTGGAAGAGCCTGATGATACGGAGCCAAGGCGCATTCGAAGCGGTCTCGTCGGTCATGATACACTCCATCAGTCCGCGGCTAGCCCGCCCGGCCCAGGTACTCGCCCGTCCGCGTGTCGACCCGCACGGTCACTCCCTGATCGAGGTGCTCGGGGACCTGAACCTCGAAGCCTGTCGACAGCTTGGCCGGCTTGGTGCGGCCGGTCGCCGAGTTGCCGCGGACGCCGGGCGCCGTCTCCACGATCGGCAGCTCGACCGTATCGGGCAGTTCGATCGCGATCACCTCTTCGTCGACCACCAGCGAATCGATCCCTTCCATGTTTTCGGTCATGAACGGCAACTGGTCGCGCAGCTCGTCGACCGGCATCGAGAACTGGTTGTACGATTCGGAGTCCATGAAGTGGAACGCTTCCGGATCGCGATAGAGGAACTGGATCGGCCGGCGTTCGAAGCTCGACTCATTGAGCGCATCGGTCCCCCGGTAACTCTTCTCGACGCGGGTCTTGGTCTTCAGGTTCCTCGCCTTGATCTTGTAAAGCGTGGCCGCGCCACGGGCTGAAGGAGTTTGAACCTGGATGTGCTCGATCATGTGCGGTGCGCCGTCGATCTCGACGACCATCCGGCGCTTGAAGTCCTTGGCGGGAACCACGGCGTGCGACCCTCCACTCGTATTGCTTCGCGGCCTGTCAACGATCCCTGGGAATCATCCAGGGCAACGCCTTCGATCTTACCGGTTCCCGCGCCAGGCGGTCAAAACGTCCCTGTCGCGATCCGCGCCGATTGGCGAAACATCCTCCTTGACACACGCGTACGCGTGTGCTAGGCTATGGAAGTCGGATGGATGGAGATCGCTCTGAACGCCATGGAAACGATAGAGGTGAGGCATGGAACGGGATCGGCTTGGCCGGAAGCGAAGCCCCGAACAAGAGCGGGGGTTACGGCCCTTGCATCCTCCCCTGCCGGAAGAATGGATCAGCAAGGTTCTACGAGTTGCGATGTCCGAATCCGACTGGAATCGACTGGAGGCGTTGGTTGCCCGGCACGGCGGCACCGCCTCGACCCAAGCCCGTGCACACGGGCTCGTATTGTCCCACCTGTTGCACGGGCTCCCGCTCTCCAAGGCGGAGCCGGGGCCACTCGATTGGATGGACTGGGAGCGTCGCAAGACGCTCCGCTTGCTCCTGCACAAGGGAGCTTGAGCCCGGCGATCGGAATGGCCCGAGGAGATGGATCATCCACGGAGCCTTGCCTGAAGTCAACAAGTTACACCATCTCGTCGAGGGGCGCTGCGACGGTACGCAAGGGCGTTCCTGCCAGGCTCGCCGGGGTGGATTATCACTGTGCAACGGCGCCCGTTCATCGTTATTAGGAGACTTTGAACGTGTCCGCCGTTTCGCAAAAGCCTGCTACTTTCAGCGACTACCACGTCGCCGACATCTCGCTTGCCCCATGGGGCCGCCGCGAGATTGCCATCGCCGAAACCGAGATGCCCGGCCTCATGGCCATCCGCGAGGAGTACGCCTCGCGCCAGCCCCTCAAGGGCGCACGCATCACCGGCTCGCTCCACATGACCATCCAGACAGCCGTCCTGATCGAGACGCTCAAGGCGCTCGGTGCTGAGGTCCGCTGGGCCTCGTGCAACATCTTCTCAACCCAAGATCATGCCGCTGCCGCAATCGCCGCCGGCGGTATTCCCGTATTCGCCTACAAGGGTGAGTCCCTTGACCAGTACTGGGAATACACTCACAAGATCTTCGAGTGGGCCGACGGCGGGCACTCGAACATGATCCTCGACGATGGCGGAGATGCGACCTTGCTGCTTCACCTCGGCGCCCGCGCCGAAGTGGACATCCACGTCCTCGACAAGCCCACCAGTGAGGAGGAGCGAGTCCTCTATGCCGCCATCAAGAATCGCATCGCCTCGCAACCCGGCTGGTACGCCAAAAACCTCGCCGCCGTCAAGGGTGTCACCGAGGAGACCACCACCGGCGTCCACCGCCTCTATCAGATGCATAAGCGTGGCGACCTGAAATTCCCCGCCATCAACGTCAACGACTCCGTCACCAAGTCCAAATTCGACAACCTGTACGGCTGCCGCGAGTCGCTGGTGGACGGCATCAAGCGCGCCACCGATGTGATGGTCGCTGGTAAGATCGCCGTCGTCGCGGCTACGGCGATGTGGGTAAAGGATCGGCCCAGGCCCTGCGCGCCCTCTCTGCCCAGGTGTGGATTACCGAGATCGACCCAATCTGCGCGTTGCAGGCCGCCATGGAAGGCTACCGCGTCGTGACCATGGACTACGCCTGCGACAAGGCCGACATCTTCGTGACGGCCACGGGTAACTACAAGGTCATAACGCATGCCCACATGGTCAAAATGAAGAATCAGGCCATCGTCTGCAACATCGGTCACTTCGATAACGAGATCGACGTGGCGTCGCTCGAAGACTACCCCTGGGAGGAGATCAAGCCGCAGGTCGATCACGTCATCTTCCCCGACCGAAAGCGGATCATCCTGCTCGCCAAGGGGCGCCTGGTTAACCTGGGCTGCGGCACCGGCCACCCCTCGTACGTGATGAGTTCTTCCTTCGCCAACCAGGTTCTGGCCCAGATCGAGTTGTGGCAGCACAACGAAAAGTACCCGGTCGGCGTCTACGTCCTGCCCAAGAAGCTGGACGAGCACGTGGCCCGCTTGCAGCTTAAAAAACTGAACGTCGAGTTAACCGAACTGACGCCAGAACAGGCCGCCTATATCCACGTCCCCAAGGAAGGCCCCTTCAAGTCCGACCATTACCGCTATTGATCGGCCTTTCTTGGCAGCAGGGAGCGTATCTCCCTGCTGCCTCGCTCTCAAGGTAGCGTTTTTCGAGCACCCGGGGAATTCGGAAAACCAGATTGTTGCGCACGTCTGTCCGACACACCGAAGCAATTTACGGCGAAGCATCAGACGTGCCCTCGCTTGGCAATTCACGTACCTCCCGACGGGCGCTTGGCGGTGCGGGCGGCTGAAATGGGTGCTGCGATTCGCTGCACCCGAGCCGGAGACTTCCGCTCTCGAGGAGTACTGGAATTGGCAACTGCGACCGCTGTTCCCGCCGTGGCGGGTGACGTCAAGGATTTCAAACTGGCTGAAGAGGGCCGGAAACGGATCGACTGGGCCGAGCGCGACATGCCCGTTCTGAGGGCGATCCGCGAGCGTTTCGAGAAGGAAAAGCCGCTGGCCGGGATGCGGATGTCGGCCTGCCTGCACGTCACCGCCGAGACCGCCAACCTGGCGAAGACCCTCAAGGCCGGCGGCGCCGATCTGTTGCTCTGCGCCTCCAACCCGCTGTCGACCCAGGACGACGTCGCGGCCAGCCTGGTGAAAGATTTCGGCATCCCGGTCTATGCGATCAAGGGCGAGGACGAGCACAGCTATTATCGTCACATCGCCGCCGCCTTGCAGCACCAGCCCCACGTCACGATGGACGACGGCGCCGACCTGGTCAGCGCCATGATCTTCATCGCGCTGGGCCGCCTGGATGACCTGCATGCCGAGGTCCGGCAATGGGCCGCCACACTCTCGCCCCAGGCGCGCAACGAGCTGGTCGCCAACGTCGTCGCCAGCATGGAAGAGACGACCACGGGTGTCATCCGGCTGCGTGCCATGGAAAAGGACGGCGTGCTGCAAGCTTCCGGTCATGGCCGTCAACGACGCCCAGACCAAGCACTTCTTCGACAACCGCTACGGCACGGGCCAGAGCACGATCGACGGTGTGATCCGGGCGACCGACACGCTTGCTGGCGGGTCGCCAGGTCGTCGTCTGCGGCTACGGCTGGTGCGGAAAGGGAGTGGCGCTCCGGGCACGCGGCATGGGCTCGCACGTCATCGTCACCGAGATCAACCCGATTCGCGCCCTCGAAGCCGCCATGGACGGCTTCCAGGTCAAGACGATCGCCGAGGCGGCCACCCTGGGCGACCTGTTCATCACCGTGACCGGCGATATCCACGTGATCCGCTCCGAGCACTTCGCGGTCATGAAAGACGGCGCGATGATCTGTAACTCGGGCCACTTCAACGTCGAGCTGGCTCTCGACGACCTGGCCAAGCTCGCCGTGAAGACCAACAAGAACATCCGCGAGTTCGTCGACGAATACGTCCTCAAGAACGGCAATCGCCTCTACGTCCTCGGCGAGGGCCGGCTGATCAATCTGGCCGCCGCCCACGGCCATCCCGCCAGCGTCATGGACATGAGCTTCGCCGCCCAGGCCCTCTCCACCGAGTGGTCCGTCAAGAACAAGGGCAAGCTCGAAAACACGGTCTACCAGGTGCCCAAGGAAGTCGACGAGTGGGTCGCGTTCCTCAAGCTCAAGACCATGGGCATCTCGATCGACACGCTGACCACCGAACAGAAAAAGTACCTCGAAAGCTGGGAAATGGGCACCTGAGCCCAACACCAAATCGAATCTTTTCACCACAGAGAGCAAAGACGAGACAGAGAAGAAATAACCACAATCGTTGAGAATGTGAAGCAAGTTAAATTCTGTCTTCTCAGTGTCCTCAGTGATCTCTGTGGTTCAATTCCCTGATCTCGATTGTCATCTCCGTGGTGCAATTCGTACAATTTCGATTGTGATCTCTGTGGTTCAAACGATACGGGATGACCGATGCCCGATGTAAGTCCTTTCCGCGGAGTTCGCTATGATGTTGCACGCGTGGGCACCCTGTCCGACGTGGTGGCCCCCCCTTACGACGTGATCGACACGTGCCCTGCAGGACCGTCTCTATGAATCCAGCCCGTATAACATCGTCCGGCTGGAGCTGAACCGGCAAGAGCCGGGCGACGCGACGGCCGACGACCGCTACACGCGGGCCACTCGGTTTCTCAAGGATTGGCTGCGGCAGTCCATCCTTCGCGAGGAAGACCACACCGCATTGTACGTCTATGAGCAGACCTTCGAGGTCGAGGGGAAGACGCACGTCCGCAAGGGATTTCTGGCGCGGGTGCGGCTGGAGCCGTTCGGTCAGGGGAAGATCTTTCCCCACGAGCAGACCCTCTCCGGCCCCAAGGCCGACCGGCTGGCTCTCTACCAGGCAACCGGGTTCAACCTCAGCCCGATTTTTGGACTCTATCCCGACCCTGATGGGATCGTGCAGCGAACGGTCGAATCGGGCCTACGCGACCGCACGCCCTTGGTTGCGACCGACCATCTCGGTGTCGAGAACAAGCTCTGGGTCGTCACCGATCAAGAAACACACACCTTGGTTGGCGGGCTGATGGCGGCGAAGTCCATCTTCATCGCCGACGGCCACCATCGCTATGAGACCGGACTCAAGTATCGCGACGACCTGGTCGAGAGCGGCCAATCGATCGGGCCACGACGATCCGTCCAACTTCTGCATGATGATGCTCGTTGGCATGAGCGACCCGGGCCTGCTGATCTTACCCACTCACCGGCTCGTTCTCCGGCATTCCCCGGCCTGACCGCCGACGAGCTCGCCGCCATGCTCCAGCCGGAATTCGAGGTGCGAGCGAACCGGCTCGGGCGAAGCCGGCGCCGCGCCGCCTGGGAAGCTATCGAGGCCGAGGGCGACCAGGACGTGCTCGGCTTCGGCACCGTCGCCGACGGGAACTGGCTGCTCGCTCGGCTTCGTTCCGACGCGACCATGGATCGACTGGCCCCGGAGCACAGCCCCGAGTGGCGGAGTCTGGGGGTGAGCGTGCTCCATGTGCTCGTGCTCAAGGACGCTGCTCGCCCCTTTGGGCATTGCCCGAGTGCCGCTACGTCCATCTGCTGGACGAAGTCCTCGACGACGTGGCCGCGCGCGGCTGCGACCTGGCTTGCCTCGTCCCCCCGGCGAGAATGAACCACGTCGAGGGGATCGCGTCAAACCTGGAAACCATGCCTCCCAAGAGCACCTATTTCTATCCCAAGCTCCTCACCGGGCTGGTACTCAACCCGGTCCGCCGACTCGAAGTCTCGTGAAGTCCGGTGCTCCATGAGCACCCGGTATTGATGTCACCACCGAGCTAACGATTGACTTGGCCGCCCGGTCCGGAGGTGACGGGCGTGGGGGGTGGTGGCGGTATCAGCTCCGCCGGCGAAGACTCCGGCTGAGAGACCATGCCCGGTGGTGGCTCGCTACCGGGGCCACTGGGCGGCGGCGGATTGGCTGGAACGGCGAAGGAGACGATGCGGGCGGCAGCGGAGGGGCGCGCCGACGGTAGCCATCGGGCGACAGGCAGGCGGCCTTGGCCTTGGCGTTCAGCCGCTCGAGAGCCGTCGATGCATGCCTTGCGCACCTCTTCCTTGTGGTCGTAGATCGCGTCGCGCTCCAGCGCAATCGCCGCCTCCGATCCTCCGATCTCGCCCAGGGCGATCGCCGAGGCGATTCGCACGTCCTTCCATGTATCATATTTGAGAGCGTGGACCAACGCGGGCACGGCTCGCGGATCTTGTATCTGGCCCAGCGCGTAGGCGGCTTCCTTGCGGTTGCTGGGATAAAAACTTTGCAATCGCTGGGTCATCAGGGCGACGTGGTCTGGCGGCGGCGGGGGCGAACCCGGCGGTGGTCCACCTGGACCCGGGCCGCCTCCCATTCCCATTCCACCTCCACCTCCGCCTCCGCCGCCAAATCCCATCCCGCCACCGCCGAACGAGAAATTCATGAACGGGAGCGGGAGGGCCGCCACACCAATACCGAAAGCGGGCGCAGACTGGACTGATCAACGGGCGGGGGCCGAACATCCAGGGGCGTGCGATCGGCCCCGGCACGAAGCCGCCGTCCTCGCCACGGCCCCCCGCTGGCGAGCGCTGGATTTGCACCGAGCGGTCGAATGTTCCCCCTGGCCGCTTGATCTGGATCGACCGATCGATCGTCCCCGGCCCGCGCTGGACCTCGACCTGACGTTGGATCGATCGACCGCGCGGGCCCGTGATGGTCGTGTCACGTTCCACGGTCTGTCCGCTCGCCGACGCGACGGCCACCAGGCACAACACCCCGAAAATCCAGGACGCGAAGAGATTCCTCCTCCTGTTCATGGCACTCCCTTCCCTTCCTTGTGAGCCGTGACTTATCGGAGCACACCTTGCCATTCCGGTCGATTCTCGACTTCGTCGACTCAGTTTAAGGCGTGTTCACAATCCGATGTGGTTGCACTTGAACTGATCGTCGCGGATTGGCTCAGCGTGACCCAGCAGAAGCGCGGTTGCGTCATGCCTCGCGAAGTGGTTGAGCCGCGACCCAACCCGCCGATACAAACTCGGCGCGGCGTGATTGTGGCCTTCCGGCCGATCTTGTGAAGATCAAATTCCCAAGCCGATCGCCTCACGCAGCTCGCTCGAACCATCGAACTCGCGCCGCTGAGAATGACGAGATGACAGTAGCCCGAGGCGATTGCACGTTTTATGGTTCAATTATCGGCAGATTGACGCGTCCCGAAAACGTTGTTGAGATTTGCGATTCTCGGATTGCATTACTAGGCGAGAGCAATATGATATTTAAAGCGCGATGCGGCTTAACTAGAGAACAACGGTAGTTCTCACGCTTCGAATTGCAGGATCGCAAGCTACACAGTTCCTTGATGAAGAGGAACGACAAGGAGGGGGCGATGCAACCTTCGCGTTCGAAGTTCTCGGGGCCAATCCCGATCTCCTTTGAGATGACGACTCATGCGGTGTCGATGAGTCCGGAGGTCAGTTCGCTGTGTTGTCCTGAGTGCGAGATCCGCTGGATCTCCACCAGCCCGATGACAATGAACCGACGCAGTTGCTGGGCATCTGCGGCTCGTGTTGCAAGTGGTATTTCCTGGTGGAGATCGAGTCCGATTGGAATGATGCGCTGCTGTTCGAGTTGCCGAGCGCCGGGGCCGATCCGTGCGATGCTCATTGACACGGCGGCGTCTGCCTGAGGCTCAATTAGCGCGATCGCCGGAGCGTTTCTCGGTGTGCGAACGGGCGTCGCTCGTTCCAACAGACGTAATTCGCGTTCGACCGACGTCACCGTTTTCGCTTTTTCTTCCTTTTGGGAGTCGGCGGCCGTTTCGCTTTGGGCCGAGCGGATACGGAGGTGTTGTCGCATCGTCCCGGCCTGACTTGCGCGACCGACGCGCGGTTGCGGTCAGTGCGGCTTCTGGGTGTCGTTTCCGCGCGCGGTGGCGCGGGCGTCTGGCCCGGGAAATCGGGTGAATCACCCAGGACGAGATCCAGGGCACGGCGGTCGACGTCGACGTGGGCGATCCGGACGACGACGCGGTCGCCCAGCCGGTGCCGGCGGCCCGAACGGCGACCCACCAGGGTGTGCGTACCGGCCTCGAGATAATAGAAATCTTCCGCCAGGCTGGTGACGTGAATCAGGCCCTCCACTGGCAGCTCGCTGAGCCGGCAGAAGAGCCCGAAGTTCTCGACTCGGACCACGATCGCGTGAAAGACCTTGCCGACGTGGTCTTCCAGGTAGGTCAGCAGTTTGATTCGGTTCAGCTCGCGTTCGGCGGCCTCGGCCCTGCGCTCGGTGCGGGTGCAGTGCTGGGCGAGGACTGTCAGCTCGTCATGGCGGCTCTTCGGCTTCTTGCCTTCGAGCCAGGCAGATCAACTGCCGGTGCACCTCCAGGTCGGGATAGCGACGGATCGGCGAGGTGAAGTGGCAGTAGTCCTGGCTGGCCAGGGCGTAGTGCCCTTCGAGCTCGGGCGTGTACGTGGCCTGTTTCAGGCTGCGCAGCAGCCCGTAATGGACCGCGTATTCCTCGGGCCTGCCGACGGTCTCTTTCAAGACCTTCTGAAGCTCGAACCGGCTCTGGGGCTGCTCGAGCACCAGACCAAGGCTGCGGGCGAACTCGGCGAATTCGTCGAGCTTGAACAGCTCGGGGTCGGGATGCGCCCGTCTCAAGAAGCCGATGTTCTGCTCGGTCAACGTGCTGGCGACGGCCTCGTTGGCCGCCAGCATGAACTCCTCGATGACCTGGTGGCTCTCGTCGTGGAGGGCCAGGTGCGCGCCGGTGACCTGACCCGTGATCGCCCATCTCGAGATCGACTTCGGGGAGCGTGAGCTCGAGCGCCCCCGCGCAAACCGGCGTCGGCGCAGGATCATCGCCAGCTCGAGCATCTGGCCCAGCATGCCGGCGATCTCGGGAGCGATCCCGGCATGAGGACCCTGGGCTGCTTCATCACCTCCATCGCCTGCTCGTAGCTGAATCGATGATCGACCTTGATCGCCGATCGGGCGAACCGCTTCGAGGTCAAGATCCCGTCCGGGTTGAAGTCCAGGATCGCGCGTCACCGTATATCGCGTGCGACCGGCCTGGAGGCTGGCCAGGCTGTTCGAGAGGATCTCGGGCAGCATGGGGATCACCCGATCCGGCAGGTAGACGCTGGTGCCGCGATGGCGGGCCGCGCGGTCGAGCGGCGATCCCGATCGAACGAAGTGCGACACGTCGGCGATGTGGACCATCAGGCTCCAATGGCCCGCCGGGTCGCGCGACAACGAAATGGCGTCGTCAAAGTCACGCGCTGTCGCCGGGTCGATCGTCACGGTCGGGACGGCGCTCAGGTCGAGCCGGCCGCCGATCTCCGTTTCGTTGAACAACTTGGCCTGTTCGCGGGCCTCGTCGAGGGCCGGCTCCTCGAACGTGTCGGGGATATTGAACGCCCGAATGACCGTCAAGGTGTCGACTCCCGGCTGCCCGCGCTGGCCCAGGATCTCGATCAAGACGCCTTCGCCGCTCGAGGTAGGCCGTCGGGTAGCGGACCATTTCGAGGGCGACCTTGTCTCCGGGCTTGACGCCTTTGGCTCCGGGGTCCCCGACCGAGACCGGGTCGCGGAAGGTCGTGCCGTCGATCTGGACGAAGCCGGTATCCCCTTCCTCGAAGTAAGTCCCCACGAACACGCCCGAAGCCCGAGTCAACACCTGGACGATCTTTCCCTCGATGTTGAATCCGTCCCGCCTCGACCGCTTGACGATCTTGACCGCGACTTCATCGCCGCTGGACGCGTCGCGGGTCGCCTCGACCGGGATGAAGACCTGGTCGGTCTGCTCGGCCGACGTGGGAGGGCGGACAAACCCGAATCCCTTGGCCGAACGGCGAAAGACGCCGACGATCAGGCCGGCCTGGTCGGGCCGGCGCAGCCGCTTGTCCTTGGCCAGGTCGATCTTCCCTTCCTTGACCAATTGCTTGACCGAGGAGCGAAACTCGGCGTAATCGTCGGCCGGCACTTCCAACAGCCGCGCCATCGCCTTGAGCGTGATGGGTTTATAGTCGGGCTGGGCCACCAGTCTGACGACGCGGTCGGCGAAATCGGACATCGCAACAGGCCCCTCGAGTGAATCACCTGATTGTGTGATCCCATCGTACGGCAACGTCCGCGGCCCTGCCTACCCCGGCGAGGCGGGCCTCTGCGCGCGTTTCGACTTCTCGGCTCGCTCGGCCAATGACGCGTCCGAGCCATCCTCCCAGCACGCCAAAACAGAGAGCCCCGAATATTCGACCAATTTGAACGAAATTGCCGATTTTGATCTGCCGCTGTCGCGATAGCTCCATGTAGTCGGCGGAATTTACGAGAGCGGGTGGCGCCGGCACCGCCTGCGCGATTGGAGCAGACGACGGCGCGGGGACCGGCCGGCGGAGTCGGTGTCCCGAAAACGATCGCTGGGCCTTTAACCTCCGGCAGCACCCATTCCGCGGCCTCACTGAACCCGACCGTCAAGTCATGGCCAATCTGGCCGCCGACCCAATCCCAATTAACCATGATCAGGTAAGTCCAGCCGAAGAGGGCGAAACCCACCCAGAATGCCCGGTCGATCCCGAGAAGAGCCAGGAAGCGAGGATGGCGGTCAACAAGATCGCAAGCATCGCGGTCGACGCGAGCATGAGCCAAAGTCTCGATGCCGACAGCATCCCGGCCAACCCCAGCGCGATCACGGCCACGATCCCGATCAGGGTCGCCAGCGAAATGCGAGGCGGCATGGCTCAGCCTCAAAACGGACATGTGCTGGCAGTGAACGAATTCACAGCACGCGTCGAGTCGGCGTCCGACCGACGACGTCACGAGCTCCGTCGCCGTCGTCAGCGGCCCCATTCGCCGGCAAGTTCCCTTTATACAACCGGCGGCCCAGACTCTGCTGAAACGGGGTCCAGGTCGAGTCGCGGCTGGGATCGTCGCGGATCTCACGACCGAAGGTGTGGATCTTGGCGTCGAGGTTGTCGAGGTAATGCAGGGCGATCGCTTCCAGCGTCATGGGCAGCTTGGGGCTGCCGAACTCGTAAGTGCCGTGGTGGCTGACGATCATGTGCTTCAGACGCAGGAACAACTCGGGTGGAAACGGCTCGCCCGTGAGCTTGGCGCACCGATCGACCTTCTCGTGCAGCATCTCCACACCCATGATCAGGTGCCCGACGAGCTGGCCCTCGTCGGTGTAGGCGAACGCACGGTCATACGACAGCTCATCGACCTTGCCGACGTCGTGCAGAAAGATGCCGGTCAAGAGCAGGTCACGGTCAATCTCGGGGTAGAAATCGGTGATCCGATCGGCCACGTTGAGCAGCGTCACGACATGCTCGAGCAGCCCTCCTTGATACGCGTGGTGGTTCTTGATCCCCGCCGGCGCGGTCGTGAACTTGCGAACGAACTCGTCGTCGATCAGGAAGCATTCCACCACGGCCCGGAGGTGCGGATTGTTCATCGCCAGCAGAACCTCGCGCAACCGTCGCCAACAGTTGACCGACGTTCTGCGAGCTCTGGGGAAGGAACTCCTCGGGCTCGATCCGCGATGGGTCGACCACCTCGAGATGGGTGAGGATGATCTGGATCGACCCTTGAAAGATCTGCGTCTTGCCCCGAACGTGCAGGAAGTCGCCCGGCTCGAACGTGCGAGCCAGATCCTCGGTCGCGTTCCAGAGCCGTGCGCCGACGCTGCCGGTCTTGTCACGCAGCTCCAGATGGAGATAAAGGTTGCCCTGGCGATTAGCCCGGAGCTGCTTGTCGGCAACCAGAAACGGCTCGTCGATCGAGTCGCCATTGGTCAACTGGTTCACGTATCGGCGGGTCATGCGGCGAATCGATTCGGATGAGAACGAACATGGTGGCCATCAAAGCCGGGCACGATACCCGTTGAGCGGTCGATTGTAGGAGCGAACCGCAACCGGGGTCAAGGGAGCCTTCGCCGTTGCCAATTGCGAGTTCCTCGTTGCGAGATGCGGAAGTGAAGCGCATAGTATTATCTTGACATGAGGATCTGATTGCCACACGTCGCAACTCGTGGGTTAACAGGCCCACGGCGCCGGACTGCCTTGCCGCGATGGTCCGGTCCGGCGCCTCCGTGGGCACGTCGGTTACACGTTGCCGATAATCTGGCCGTTGGGAGCGATCGGGAACGGGCTCGTGTTACCGGTGGTCGACACGACGCCGGCCGGCGGTAGGCCCGAGCCCGAGTTGCCGGGGCCAACCTTGTGGCTCAAACTGAAGACATTCGACGGTAGGCTGAGTTGGGTGAGCTTGCCGTACGGATCGACCACGACACCCAGGTAATACGTCGTCGGGCTCGTCGGCAACGTGACCGGCGAGCCGCTGATCGTAACGACGTTCGGGGCCGAATTGACAATGTTCTTGGCGAACGTCTTGTAGTTCCCCTTGGTCGGAGTCTCGGAGACCGCCGGAATATTGTCGACCGTGTAGAGCGCGACGATCGAACTACCCAGAGTAAACGTCGGCGTCACCGAGGCCACCAGGGCCACTTGCACCGAACCCGAGTCCGGCGCGTGCCCATGTTCTCGACCTGGATGGTCGGACTGATGGTGTCGCCCGGCTGCATCACGTCCGGAACGTACAACGCGACGGCCCGCAATTCCGGCAATGCGCTGTGCCGCCACCAAGACCGGCACTGCGCGTGCTCACGTTGTTCATCTGGCTCGCTTCCTGGAGCGCATTGTTCGAGTTGGCGATGAATCGAACATAAAACTTGCCGCCCGCGCCCGCGAATCCCGCGGGTCGAGACGGGAGCGTGAATGACTGGGTGAGCTGCTCGAGATTATTCTGAGGAACCGGCGGCGCATCGATTGTCCCCAGGTTGATCGCCCCCTTGAGGGAATTTGCGTGGCGGGTGAGCACAACGGCGATGGTCGAATCGCCCGCGTCCGCCTGGCTGGTGGCTCCTGGCGCCTGAGCGGTCGGCTCGGTCGTCGTGCTGGCGCCGATATTCTGGAGATAGACGGATACATTGAGCGGTTCCTCCCCAGGCTGCTCTCGGACCGGCCGAACCGGTGACCGTGAGCTGGGGGAGCGAGAACCCCAGTGAGGAAAACGCCATCAACTCCCGCGCTTCCAGTCGCTCCAGGGCGGCCAGATCCGTCCGGCGTCGATTGCGTCGCTCCTGGCGCACATGTCGGGATTCCCTAGGCAACACCGAACACCTCCCTGTGGCCGAGGGCCCACGGCCTTTCCTCACTTCGGGAAAAGCTGACGTGATCCCCGCGACCGTGAACTCGGTCGACCGAAAAACGCGAAACGGTCTTCCGCAACTCCCACCAATCCGCCGGCATCCCCTTTCGACGCCGCGGTCGAAGGAACGGCGGTCCCTGGTCTATTCAGTCGTCAACGATCGCAGCGAAGTTGCCCGCATTTTCAAGATCCGCGCGGGCCGAGGTCTTGTCGTGAACGACGTTACGTCCAGATCGGACATTGCGTTTACCACACCTTTGCCGGTTGGACCGCTGGGATGAATCAGCACGGCGCCAACCCGATCTATTCGAGTCGAGCCAGTGAAAGGCCGAACTGCTCCGTCCAACCCTTGAGCTGTCGGCAAACCGCCAGGTGAATCGCGGATTGCTGGTTGTGCGCTGCTCACCCCCCTGCCCCCAACTTTTCAAAGGGGCGAAAGTGATCGCTCGCTTGCGCCATTACTCGTTCGCGCAACTAAAACACACATCTCGAAACCGTACCTCCGACGCGATCTACACCGACTTTTCGTCACCGCACCCTACGACCGGTTGCGGCGCTTCCGCCATAGGACTAGCGATTCCCCGTTTTTTCGCGTTCACGAAGTGGGCTGGCCGATGAGAGTGACGAGGGCGCGATAATCGACGGGCTTGACCAAGTGGTGGTTGAAGCCCGCCTCTCGGGAGCGGAGGCGATCCTCTTCCTGGCCGTAGCCGGAGATGGCGATAATCACGGCGTCCTGAAACCCTTTCTGGCGAAGTTGCCGCGCAACCTGATAGCCGTCCATGCCGGGCAGCCCGATGTCGAGCAGAACGAATCCGGGCCGGAACGCGAGGGCTTCGGCAATGGCATTTGGGCCGTCGTGGGCGGTGCGAACGTCGTTACCCAGCAGTTTGAGCAGCCGCGCCAGTCCGTGCGCCGTATCCACGTTGTCATCGACGATTAAGATGCGGCCGTGTTGGCCCCGTTCCTGCCCCGTCGCCGGCGTTCGGACGGGAGAAAGCTTGGGTTGAGGAATCGCGGGCAGTGTCACCGTGAACTCGCTGCCCTGGCCAGGACCGTTGCTGAAGGCGATGGCGGAACCGCCGTGCAACTCCGCAATGCGTTTCACGATGGTCAGACCGATGCCCAAGCCCCCTTCCGAGCGAGCTATGGTGCGGTCACCCTGGGCGAACAGCTCGAACATCTCGTGGAGCTTATCGGGAGGGATACCGATACCATCGTCTTTCACCTTGAAGGTGATGTGGTCGCCCTCGTGTCGGGCTGTGAGCCGGATGTGGCCTCCCGCTCCCGTGAATTTGGTCGCATTGGTGAGAAGATTGATGAGTGTCTGCTCGAGCCGGGTCGGATCGACCTCGCACCAAAGCGTGCCGGGCGCGAAGGCGACGGTCAAATCCTGCTTTCGCTCGTCGATGAGAGGTCGCACGGCATCGGCCGCACTATTGATGACGGGCGAGGCGTCGATGCGTTCTTTCCGCAGCTCGATCTTGCCCCGTGTGATCCGGGAGACGTCGAGCAAGTCGTCGATGAGCCGGGCCAGATGCTTGACCTGCCGCTCGATGACGTCCTTGGACCATTGAGTGAGCTCGGCGGTGGCGTTGGACATCCGCAGCAGTTGGATGGCGTTACTGACGGAAGCGAGTGGGTTGCGGAGCTCATGGGCGAGCATGGCCAGGAATTCGTCCTTGCGGTGGTCGGCTTCGACGAGCCTCATCGACCGATCGTGCAATTCCTTCTCGAGTTTCCGGCGTCGCCGACGTCGTGGAAGACAAGCACGACACCCTTGATTTCGCTGCCGTCTTCGCGGATGGGTGCGGCCGTGTCGTCGATGGCATGTTCGGTCCCGTCCCTCGCGATGAGCACCGTGTGATTGGCCAAGCCGACGATGCCTCCCTCACGCAGGACCTTCGTCACCGGATTGTCGACGGTTTTCCTCGTCTCTTCGTTAATGATGCGGAAGACTTCTTCCAAGCGGCCGGCCCACGGCTTCGACCTGGGTCCAACCGGTCAGCATTTCGGCGACTTTATTCATGAAAATGACGTGGCCGTCGCCGTCGGTGGCGATGACGGCATCGCCGATGCTGCGGAGCGTTGTGGAAAGCCAAGCGACGTGTCGGCGGAGCTGGTCGCGGCTGCGTTCGCTCAGAAGATGGACGCCGAAGAGCAGGGCCAGAGCCAAGGCTGACGCAAACGTGAAGGTGATCGTCGTTCTGTTGATGGCCGTCTGCAATCGGTCTCTTAGAGAAGCTCGAGCTGCGTCCTCTTCGGATCGCATCGCCGTCAGCTCACCGCGGATACGATCCATGGCCTCCTTGCCGCGATCGGTCCTGACAACCGCGAGGGCGGCTTCGAGCCGATCCTGACTGCGGAGCGAGATGGTCTGTTCCAGCTCGGCGAGCTTGACGATGGCCGCCTCCTCGACGGCATTGAGGTGTCCTCGACGGCTGTCGCTGTCGCCGGCGATCAATCGAAGGTGCTCGATTGAAGCGAGGATACCCTCGTGCGATCTCGTGTACGGCTCAAGGTAGCGCGCTTCACCCGTGAGCAAGTAGCCGCGTTGGCCAGCCTCGGCATCTCGAAGGTTCGACAGGACATCGTCGATGCCCCGCACGAAGTCGCGGCCCCCCGCGAGGGTGTCCCACGTGGCGCGGATCGTGTTCAGATTCCAGAAAGTAAAAACCGCATTGATGACGAGGGCTGCGATCGCGAGCGTGTAGCCGATGGCGAGTTTCCGCGGTGTCGGCCAAATTGTAGCATCCAGGCTCATGGCGTTTTTATCCCTCTCGACTCAAATCGCACTCCTCTCCAATTCATCTAGCGTAACCTGGCCGGCGGTGCGGTCATAGAGTTCGCGGCCGACGCTCGCCTTCAGGTTCATTTTGTTACTGCCTCTTAAGCATTTTCGAGCAGGGAGAATCCAAACACGTATCGGAACAGGCTGTTTTTCCAGAATGTTTCGACCTTTGCCGCCTTGTGCGGCGCAGGTGAAACAGTTCGACAGCTAAAGACACCGACCGCGCGGCTCGCTCGACCCCTTCCGCGCGAATTTGCTCGGTCACACCGGCGCAAGCAGAGCCGGTTTTCGGGCGGCCGTGGGAAAGTCCTTTTCCGTTCCGGGATGCTCGGTGTCACCCTGCCGGACCGGCGAAAACGAAACCGCCGCGCCCCGGGCGGGATAAAGCCCGCAGGGGCGCGGCGGCACACGGGGAACGCTTGTCAGGGCACCGCTTTCACTTGGCAGCCCGGCGGCGACACCCCAGGTAGCCTAGACCGATCACTGTAGCGATGCCAGCCATCATCAACGCCGAAGGCTTGGGAACAGCGCTCGTGGTGATTCCCTCGAAGCCAGGGTTGCCAGATGAGTTGAAATGATCCGAGCCGTAGTAAGTCCCTTCGAACGCATACGCGAACCAATGGACTGAGGTGGGAGCGACCGCGTCCGTTGTGTGGACGCTGAACCCGCCCAGCGTCGAGCCATTCGGGAAGTGTGAGTACGAGAGATCGATCCAGTTATTATTATAAATTAAATTCGATCCGCCAAAGGAAGCGTTGCTCCAGGTCATCCAGGTGTCGGGATTGTAACCGCTGGGGCTACCGACGATATCACGTCCGCTGTCGATCAAGACTCCGAAGAAATAGATGTCGTTCGTGTTGCCGAGGTTGTTCTGGACCGTAAAATCCAGCGTGTAGTTGCCGGATGTACCGGTAACCGTTTCGGTGACGATCGGTGCCGCGACCGAGAGTCCCGCTGAGGCGAGCGACAGGCCCACAGTCGCTGCCGCGATCGCGAACCGTTTCATCAAGGCGTTCATCATTGGGGATTCCTTCGTTGGAAGTAACTGAGGCGACTCTGCCATCGTTCGCATGGAGAAATCTCCGAACGAATTTGCAACGAACTGACTGCTGACTGAAGTCATTTAGTCAGTGACTCAAAGAGAGAAAGACGTCTTTCGCTCGAGCGGATGGGATCCATTCTCTTAGGCGAATTTGCTCCATCACGATCTCAGAGACCATGATTGTGCGTGCGCAAACTTGTGGCAAGAATGATATTAAAATAATCCAGCATGTCGCGAAAACGGTACTTCCCAAGACCATATTGCTGAAAAAAATCAACAGTAAGTCCGCAAATGACAACTAACTGATGTGCAATGTCACTGAATCATCTGCCATGTTGACAAATCGTAAGGTCGTGGAGTCATGGAGAAGCCGCGCGTTACGCATCCGCGTTTCTTCATCCGCCTGGATGATCCAACCGGCGTTCGATATCGACCGTTGTAGAGACCGCAAGGGTGCATCGTGAGCGGTGCCCGACCAACGGTCGAATCGAGGCGATGCAAGGGAAGTACGAGTTTAAGCGCGAAGAACAGGGCCACAGTGCCATCGGTGTGCATTCGCGCGGAGATTCAAACCAACCGATTGCATGGATCGGAGCGATCGAGTTTTGCCAAGAATGTCGACGTTGACAGAACGATCCGATTCTCGCATAATGCAGCATCTTTACGAGCAGGGACGCCGTTGCCGGCCTATCGGACGAAAACCGGCCAACGCGAACTGGAGATCACCGGCCGCCGTATTGAAGAGACGGATCTCATTCGCTCACTTCTCCTCGGTTGGAAGCATGACTCGAAGTCAAGAGACATTGACGATGTCTCCATTCGGCTTCGTGACTGGCGATTCCAAGTCGCTTCCATCGCTAACGGTCCGCAGCTCTCTCAACGTCGGGGTCCGAACGGCCCAAACGCGAGGATTTCATGATCGCTCGACGGCTGGTCCAACTGACATTTCGCTGGCGCACGATCCTGCTGGCTGCTGCTCGCGACGTCGAGTCTGGCCTGCTCGACCGTGAAGGATGCGACTCGCCTTGCGTCTGGAACCAAAAGCCGAAGAGACGATCCGGCTCACTGACGCCGAGCAGATGGTTGACGAGCTCGACCGCATTCATCACGGCCTATGGAACCATCAGCGTGAAGACGCCCGACGTCTGGGGGCAAGACCGGCTGGCGAAATTCCGCTCCGAGTACGAGTCTCAGATGGCCGAATGGCTCAAGCGTCGGCTTCAAGGGCGACATCAATGCCTCGTCCGTCGAGCTGAGAGCGAGTCAACGCAGGTGCAGGTGGGGACGGCCCTCGTTCCGCCGTCGGCGAAGTCCACGGCACGACGCAAGACGATACGGCCGGTTTCGACGCGATGTCCAAGAGCCTGGCAGCTCTGAGCTCGACCAACCCGGCATCGAGCCCGACAACCGAGAAAGGCGCCGGCTTCGCTCGAGCCGACGGTGGTGCTCGACGAGCACTCCAGCTACCTGAATCACCTCAACCAGTTGCGCCGGATCAACGCGGGAGACGAGCTGGCGGACAGGCCGGGTTACGGTCTGTACCTGGTGCGAATTCCCGGTGACGCTATCGCCCGGACCGAGGAGCCGCAGAGGCAAAGGGGCGATCATCACGGTCTCGGCGAAGTCGGTGATGACCAAGCACACGCTGCAGAAACGCCCTCAGAAACACCGTGATCAATGAGACCGTCAACAACCTGACGCAGGCGATCCGCAACCAGTCGACCAAGGACGACGACCGGACCTCGGGACGAGGTTCAGGCTCGTTCTCGCTTGTCTCGTATGCCGACACCGAGCTATTCTACGGCCGGCCCAATATCGAGCTGCTCGCCAGCGAGGCCGAGCACCAGCTCTCCAAGGACCTCGACAACGAGCCGCACCACCGGACTGCGCGGGTGTCGGAGTGGTTGAGGCAGGAGCTGGAAGCGTCTTACCCGTTTCTCGAGCAAGCGGCGACGCCCAATCGGTCGGGCACCCTCAACGCCAATGTCGATCCGCTGGAGGAGCTGGGCGACCAGGTGGCCCGGCGCGACTTCACCCGGATCGCCCAGATTGCAGGTGAGCGGCAAGCAAGATCACCAGGTCAAGCAGACCGCCGGCGCGCGACGTCGATCGCGGTCGACAACCTCAGCGACCGTCGCAAGCATGTCGTGAGCACGCTCGCTTTCGCCTTGCAGATTCAGGCCGCCGGAGTCAGCCGCCGCCTCAAGCAGGACATGACCGATCAGGATCCCACGCTCAACCCCGAGATCCTGAAGGGACTCAGCTTTTTCGAGCCGGAGGTCTCGGACGAGGCGTTCCGCGCCTTCGAGCATTATGTGACCGTCAAGTGGCCGTTGCGCGTCTATGCGATCGAGCCGGTGATCGCGCAGCAAAATGTCGCCGATGCCTTCGGCCAGACTAAGCGGTCGGCGTTCGACCTGCTCGGGGCGGCGCCGATCGGTCCCTGGAAGGCCCTTGCCGGCATCGCGGCCGACCGCCGCGCCGCCGACGATGAAACGGCCATCCGCCTCAACCCCACGATGGTCGGATTCGGGGCCGGTCAGAGCACGTTCGGCTGGATCTTCTACCCCAGGCTCCAGACCAGCGGCGGCAGCAACGGCCGGCTGCTCACCGACGTCGCCCTGCTCTTGAACGGCCGCATCCCCGACCCGATGCGGCAGCGATCAGAGCATCGAACCCGGACAGCGCGAATGCACCGCGCTGATCGAAATGCCCAACTTCGTTCCCAAGATCGAATTCGTCACCGTGGCCAACTGGTTCCGCACCAGCGAGGTGGGCGACGGCCAGAGGGCGGACCTGGAGAAAGCGTCCAACCTCGGCCGCAGGCTCATCGCGGCCGAGACCGCCTTGAAGCAAAGCCAAGGTCGAGCGGTACCAGTATCGCCCGGAGGACTACCAGATCGTGATGGATCGGATCAATCAGCTCAGCGATATGATGCCCACCCAGCGCCTGGTTGTCCGGGTTCCGTTCAGCGGCGACCATAACGATTCGCGGATCTTCTGCTCGCAAGGCTTGCAGCTCCGTCCGTCGCTCCTGGGCTGGCATGGTAAGCCGCCCGAACGCGGCGAAGAGTCGACCCTCTTCGTGGAAGGACGAAACTTCAGCGTGCACGACACCCATGTGATCGCGGGCGGAAAGCCCGCCAAATCCGTGCTCGTCAGCCGCAACCTGCTCGAGGTGACGATCGCCAAGGACGCCTCGCCCACGCCCAGCGCCGACGGAGATCCCCTGCTCGACATCAACGTCGCCACCCCCAACGGCGTCTCCAACCACCTGCTCATCAAGATGGCCGCCACCCGACCCACATCGAAAGCAACGGGCCGAGGAAAAGGCCGAAAAGCCGGCGAAAGACTGCAAGCCAGCGAAGTGAGCCGTACCAGGAACACGTCGCCGCTGGACCCTGGGCGGCTGAGCTAGCCGAGTCGTTTTCTACCCCGCCGGTCCCTCTAAGTTTTCGGATGAATTCGCGGCCGCCCTCTGGGTCGTAAGCTCGACCCCAGGCCCAAGCCGGGCCGCCGTCTCCTCGACCCAAGGACCGGTCCCGAGCGGCGTCCCCCGGTTCACGCTCTGGCGAATCCGCTGCAACTCCGCGGCCGGAAACGGTGTATTGACCTTCTCGAGCCAGTTGCGGCTGCGTTTGATGGGAGCCGGGGCTGGCTTGAACAACTGGATCCGATCGGGCCCAAATCCGAGGCTGGACCAGCGCCAGTTCTCGGCCCGCTTCACCAGCTTGGCGCGCACCGGGTTGCTTTCCACGTAACGCATCACACTCAGCAGGTGATCATCGGGTTCGATCGGGAAGCACCGGAAACGCCCCTCCCAAACGTGGCCGCTGCCGCCATGATCGCGATGGTAACGCCGGACCTGGGCGGACAGCAGCCATTGCATCCACCGGCTCAGGTCCAGGTCATGCAGCGGCCAGAGCACCAGGTGGAAGTGATTCGGCATCACACAATAGGCGAGCACCCGCATGGGACGGTACTCACAGGCGTCCGCGATCGTGGTTACGAACGCGTCGAGGTCCTCGGGCTGATGAAAAACCTTGGCGCGGTTGTTACCTCGGTTGACAACGTGATAGCAGATGCCGCCGACCGAGGCTCGAGCTGTTCTTGGCATATTCCCATGATCGCACGGACAAAAGCCTTTGTCAAGAATATCGGAGACTGTCCCGAATTGGGCGTCGTTGGGATGCTGCTCTCCTGGCTTCCGATCCACTATCTGGCTGAAACCAGCCCTGGTAGCGTAACCTGAGGAGCAATGCTTCATTACATAGCCGCGGTCCTTCAAAAGCGGAGCGACCACCATGATTTGCCCACCACTCCAAGAATCAGGGAATGCCCCGAATCGAGTCGCTCCCCCCGCGGGAACTCGTTCGATAATGCCGCTGACCGTTCTTGCCCTGTTTCTCGGGCTCGAGCCCAGGGGGGAAGCGGCGGACCCTCCCCGTCTCGAATTCACACGAATTGTCGCTCACTGGGCCGAGTACGCGAACCCGGATTATCTGAAGTTCATCGCGGACGCACAACCGGATATCGCACAAGTCGGATTCTATGGCGCCCATTTCTGGAGCCTCGGCCACACGCCGCAATACGACGGCTATCCGTCACACTTCCCGGTTCGCGGGCTGAATGAGCTGGGGGCCTGGTTCGAGGACCTTAACGGCAAGTTGCACGCACGAGGTGTCAAGGTCGTGGGGCATTTCAACGTCGAGTTCCTCGTCGGCGACCCCGATGGACCGGAAGGACCGCGCGGCTTTTTCAAGTTTTACCGGGAGCTCTGGGACGAGAAAACGCTCGGGCCCAGACCGGTCGCCGACCCCATGAGCCTGCTGGAAAAGGACGCCGCCGGCGCCCCGATCAAGACCCGCACCTATGCCATCGGTGGAATGAACGAATATTGGGCCTGTCTGCGTAACCCCGATTGGCAAAAAGTGCTGAAAGCCTGGGTGCGCCACGGCGTTCGCCGCGGCCTGGACGGATTCATGATTAATTATTTCTATCGGCACGACTGCCTCTGCGAACATTGCCAGACCGCCTTTCGGCGCCACCTGCGGGAACGGTTTACCGCCCAGGAACTACATGTCCGGTTCGACATCGGCGATCTCGAAACGCACCGATTCCGCGAGATCGTCTCCTGGCATCCCGCCACCGAAACCACGCCGCTTCGACTGGAGATGTTGCGGTTCTCCCAAATCTCGAATAAAGAAGTGTTCGATGACGTATTCTTGCGCTACGGTCGTTCGCTGAAACCGGATCTGATCGTCGGCCAATGGAATCATCTGGGCAACCTCGCGCAAATCGATGGCGATGAAAGGTGCCTGTTGCCCTCTCAGTTGTGGGGCCGGGATGAGAGCTATCTGTGGTATAGCACCGGCGCCGCGGCGTATTACTCCGATCTCAAGAATCACTTCCTCGGTGAAGGAACGCTGCAAGCACGCTACATCCGGGGCGCGTTCGACGACCGTCCATTCACGCTCGGCAAATACGAAAGCACGAGAATTCGCGCGACCATTGCCGAGCTGGCGGCTAACGGCGGTGCGCCGATGGGGTTTTACACTCAGTTCACCGACCCACTCGCCCGCGCGGTCATCGTGCAATACTACCAGTTCCTTCGACGCAATGACCCGATCTACCGAGGTAACGAATCCCATTCCGAAGCAGCGTTGCTCTTTCCGCGCCGGCAGGTTCATCAGGGTGAGGTTCGAGCGGTGGAGTCGTTCCGAAAGCTGGGTCAGACACTTCTGGACGCACACGTTCTGTTCGACGTCTGGCCTGACGATCAGTTCCCGGCCGAGAGAGCGGCGAAATATGCACGTGTGGTCACGGTCGCGGATTCTCCCGACACGGTGGTAGCCGGTCTGCCTCGCTCCCGTAGCCGATTTGAGGCTCCGTACTTCGTCCGAGTCTCCGGTAGCCGGCCGGCCGGATCACAGAGCGAAATCGACCTTCATTTCGTGAACTACAACCGCGTTGAGCCACCGCTGGGAGCAGACGGTAAACCGTCGCCTGGCACCGGTATCAAGGATGAGAAACCTCTGGCGATCGCGGGAGTAACCGCGGACCTCGTGTTGCCCAATGGGGCGGCGTTGCGATCGGTGCGATTCCTCACTCCCGAGAAGGTGGAACCGCGCACTCTCCAGGCGACGGTTGCCAACGGCCGTGTCCATTTTGTTCTTCCGGAGTTTCTGGTGTATGGTGTGGCAAGAGTCGAATTCCAATCGCGTGATTGATTGTCAAATTCATTGTGAACGAGCTCGAGGAAGAGCAAGCGCTCGACCTGCTGGCGTATCTGCTCAGCGATCCTCCGCCCAAGACACCGGTGCCGTGATGAGATTCTTTTCGTTGCACGATCGAACGGCGAGGAGCGCCGTGGCATACGTCTTTATTGCCATCCTCACTCCGCGATTTCTCGCGCATGCTGGCGAGATGCCGACCCGCCGCGTCGCCGCCATCGTGACCGAATACGGACACAACACCCACGCCGATATGATCGTGAGCCGGCTGCTCCTAACGGACATGCTCGACGGCACTGGCCGAGAGTCACTTTTGAAGTTGGCGTCGCTCTACACCGATCAAAAACCTCCGCGCGATATCAGCCGGCTCCTGGCCGCGTCGCATCGTTTCCCGATCAAGACCAACATCGCCGATACGCTCACCCTGAGCACGGGAAAGCTGGCCGTGGAAGGTGTCCTGCTCGTTCTGGAACACGGCGATTATCCGTTCTCGCCCACGGGCAACCAGCAATATCCCAAGCGTCGTTGCTGGGAAGAGACGATCAAAGTCTTTCGGAAGAGCGGCCGTGTCGTTCCTGTTTATATCGACAAGCAACTATCCGACAACTGGAAAGACGCGAAGTCCATTTACGACACCGCTCGCGAGATGAAGATTCCGCTCATGGCTGGCTCCTCGCTGCCGATATCGTGGCGCTACCCACCGGTCGATGTCGCGCACGGCGCACACATCAGCGAGATCGTCGCCTTGACCTACCACACAACCCACGGGTACGGGTTTCATGCCCTCGAGGCCATGCAAGCGCTCGCGGAACAGCGCGATGGCGGTGAGACTGGCGTTCGGTCGGTGCAATGCCTGAGCAACGCTGACGTCTGGAAAGCTCTCGATGAACGCGTGGTCGATCCAGCACTACTCGAGGCGGCGTTGAGGCGACTACCAGAGTATGAGAAAGGCAGGAAGCTGAATCGCGCGGCGGTCCATGCACCTAAACTGATGATCATCGAATACGAAGACGGTCTGCGAACCTTCTTGCTGGAGTTAAACGGTGCTGTCGATACCTGGACCGCGGCTTGGCGTTATCAGAATGATCGAAAGATCGATTCCACCGAGTTCTGGACGCAGGAGGCTCGGCCGGGCGCTCACTTTACCTTGCTCTTGAACGGCATCGAGAAAATGATGCTCACCGGCGAGCCGACCTGGCCCGTCGAACGAACGCTCTTGACAAGCGGCACGCTCGACGCCTTGCTTCAGTCGCATACCCAAGGTGGAAAGCGAATTGCGACTCCCTACCTTCACGTTCCCTACCGATCCAACTGGCGCTGGAAACAACCGCCTCCCCCACCGCCAGGTCGCCCATGGAGCGAACAATGATCGAACAGAGCTCAGTGACGCGACAAAATCCCTAACACGGCAGCGTTGCAATCGGTCAAAGCGTGGTGCCGAATGATCCTCGGGATCAATTGGCCCACCGAAATCCTTAGCCGGTGCGGTGGGCCTCGCCTCGATGAATCGAGGCTCGGCGCCACATTGGTCTGGCGCGAGTTTCGGTGTCATAATGGCGTTATCGACCAAGCAATAGTCGTACCCGGCGAAACCGAGGCGATCCCGAGGGCCTACCATGGCGCGCACGAAGGCTACCCAGTCCCCGGCATCCCCTTTGAACGCAAAGAGGGCGTCGGCGTCCGAGGTGCTCGACGATCTGTTGCCCATGGCCGAGCCGTCAGCTCCCGAGTTTCACATGGACGCGGCGGTGCTGCAGGTCGGCGACCCGGCGCAACTCCTGGAGCTGGCGGCCGACACGGCGCTGCGGCCGTTCCTCTTATGCCGGCTGGCACCGGACGTCGCTCTGGTCGACCCTGGCACCGCCGACGAGCTGGCCGAGGTCCTGCGCCGTCGCGGTTATACCCCCAAGATTCTCAAATCGTGAGCCGGCGATGACTGTGACCGCGGGCCAATCCGTCCCCTTCCTGTATTCCCCCTCCACCCGCCAAGTCCCGGCCGGCCTGGAGCACATCAACCACGCCGAGCTGCGCAAGAAGGCACGCCAATGGCTTGATTCAACGGCGGCTCAGAAACTGCCCAAGGACGAGCTTGTCGTTGCTGTGCGCAAGGCGCTCGAGGACGACGCGGCCGCCGGCCGCGTGCTCCGCTCGCTGTCCGCGCAGGAAACGTCCGTGGTTGCCGTCTATCGGCGGTATGGCGGGTCGGTCGATGGCGAGGTCATCCGGGTCGACTTGATCTCGCGCGGATTGCTCGAGATCACCGAGAAGATAATCTCCGCGCATTATAGCCAGCGTCTGTGGAAGAATAATCCGATCCCGGCCTTGGTTAATCGATGGGTATTGCTTTCGGAGCGAGACGATCGACACGGCTACTACTATTCCCACGGATCCGGCGGCGGGCCGGACCAGCCTTTCCCGCGCTACAGCCTGCACGCGGGCATTGCCCGGCGAGTCCAGCCCGCCGGGCCGGCGCCGTGGTCGATCCCTCACACCGACCGAATCCCGGAGACGATCACCCGGCGATCGCCGGCTGAGGTGGTGCTGGACTTGTCCCGAGTCTTCGCCTACGTGGCCGGGCGACGGTCGGTCAGGACCCGACAGGATGGCTTACTGGCCGTCCCGACCGTCCGCGCCATGGAGAAGGCGATCCCCTTGGATGACAGCTCCGAGTTCGTCCTCCCCGATCCGCACAGCTTCTATTGGGAACTGCTGCGGTCACTCGGCGTGTTGCAGTTCCGGTACAACGAGATCGTCGCCGATCCCGCGGCGGCGGCGCAGCAATTCGCCGCGCCGGGATTCCAGCAGGTGGATTCCTGGGCGCGCGGGTGGTTGTCAATCGCCAACTGGTGGGACGGCATTGGCGTGCCGGACGGTCGTTTCTACGATAGCTCGCCGGTGCAGACCGGTCGGCGAGTCCTGGCCTGGGCGCTCGGATGTCTGGCCCGCGCCGGCGACCACTGGTATGACCTGGAGACCTTCCTCGCGGGGCTTCATAAACTTCAGGCGGGAGATCACGGTTTCAAACTCCCGTATGGGCAGCCGGAGTGGGATCCGCAAGCTATCCGCGGCGCACGACAAGGATAAGCTAACCGGCGCGGAGCGTCAGCGAGCGTGGTGGTTCGACCGGGACGGGACATGGTACGCCAACGCCTTGATGGTGACCCTGGTAGCCCTGGGACTCGTCGAACGGGCCACGACTGGGCGGAGACGCTTCCGCGCTCCATGCCTTTCGGCTGACCGACTCCGGGCGAGCCGTCTTCGGTGCACCCGAGGTCGCGCCGCCGTCGGAGCCGGCCGAGCGGCGCTGCCTGGTGATTCAGCCCAACTTCGATGTCGTGGCCTACCTGGAACAGGCCGACGCACGCACGGCCGGCATCTTGGGTCGGATTGCCGAGAGTGACTCGGCTCACTCTGGACCCATCCAGACATTCCGCCTCACCCAGGCCAGCGTCTACCAGGCGGAGGAGAGCGGTCTGAGCCACACCCAGATCGTCGATTTCCTCCGGAGGCACGGCCAGCCCGAGCCTCCCGCCAACGTGCTGCGCTCGCTCGAGGATTGGTCGGGGAAGCGCGAGAGCCTGTCGCTTCGCTCTGGGCTCACGATCCTCGGCTTCGCCACGGCGGAAGAGCGCGATGCGTATCTCGCGGGCCATCGCGGCACGGCCTGTGGCGATCGATTCGTGATCGCTTCGCGCATGGTCGATCAGCAGCCAAAGACCAAGCTCTCCGGCTACCTCGCCTCGGATCACGCTCGCCGGGATCCGGCGCACGCTGGAGCTGGACGAGCAGGGCTTTTTTCACACGAACGAACCGATCGACCTCGTACAGGCGGCCAGACTGCGACGGATCGCTCAGCCCACGGCGACGGGCTGGCGGCTCACGACAAACTCGATGCGCCAGGCGGCCGCCGGCGGTTTGAAGCCGGGCGTGGTCCATCGCTGGCTGAAGGACATCCTGGCGAAGCCTGCGCCCCGCTGATGGCCGTCGCGATCGACGTATGGCTGAGGGTCGGAAAAGATCGGCCCCTGGAACTCGGCGACGCGGTCCTGCTGCACGTTCCGGACCAGAGTCAATTCCGGGCGATCGCCGCCAGCCCTCGCCTCCGGCCCTTCCTTCTCGGCAGCCCGGGCCATAACTGGCTGTTCGTCAACCGAGCGACCCGCAAGGACCTGGCCGCCGCGCTCGAGGAACTCGGCTTCACGCTCCTCAGGGAGCTGATCCACCACGAGATTCCCGCGGACGCGGAGATTCTCAAGCCCGGATTTCCGCAGACCAAAGAATGAGGCCGCCGCGATATCGATTACCGCAAGAGTGATGCCCGTTGATCCGCCAGCCTCTTGCGGCACCATCGCGCCCGGTTTATCGTCCGACCTCGGGCAAAACGCGTAAGTCTGTCTCCCTCCGGCTAACCGACAGGTTCACTCTATCCAAGGGTATGCATGGCTTCAACGACTCCGGATCGCTCTCCGCTCGAGCCCGTGTTCGCCGGCTATACTCACATACCGCACGCGTTCGCTGAGCAGTTCTTTCACGGCGAAGATCGACCGTACGGCATGACGCTAGAAGGGGTGATGCACAGGATCTGGCACCGGCCCGCCGTACTCGGACCCGTGTTCCGGCTCCTGGGAAAGCTGGGAATTCTCGTCCCGTACAACGCCGAGGATGTGTCCACTTCGCTGGTCGTTCAATCGGGGCGCAGACCCGATCGATGGCGTTTATCATGTCTGGGACCGTACGTTCGCTTTCGCGCCGCCGGTCCGATTCAGAACGACCATCATTTATGATCCCGTCATTGGAAAGGTCGTCGACTTGGTAGGCCCACGGAATGTGCTCTATATCGTCTGGGACGCGCAATTCCATCCCCCCGATCGGTTCACGCTGGACACTCATTCGTGCGCACTCCGCTTCGGCACGAGGAAGTTCTGGATGCCCCGATGGTTGTGGAAGTTCCTCCTCGGCACCGTGACGTTCTCTCAGGTCGCCGACTCGTCGCAAGGCGAAACCGTCCGCATCGAGCTCTCGGTCCTGCACCCTGTCTTCGGGAGGATCTTTGGCTACGAGGGAAGTTTCCGGGCGACCCGTACCGCCAAGGTAGGAGGGACCGCTGGCGGTGGCGCTTCCTAATCTCTTGCATCGTTATGTCGGCGCCCTGAGGTGCATGATAGTGATCGGTCAGGCGACTGGGAGTTCCAGGGTGGCTTTCCGAATTACGATTCCCGACGAGCCCGAGACTCAGTAGGAGGCTCTGTCAATTTGTGATCGACGACGATCACCCCTCCGCGCCAAGGCCCTCCCAATCGGAGGTTCGTTCGCAGCTTTTTTCTCACATCAACGGCGTTTTGTGTACTAGCGTGCGTTTCCAGATTTTATTAAGGAGGAGGATCTCACAGCGTGTGGCGCCGCACCGGTGGCAATCACCGTGACACCGGGAAGTCCATGATCAGGTCTACAGCCGGCGCGCGCCGCCGCATTCGAGTTGCCCGGGATTCCATTGGTGTACCAACATGGAGTCTCCAGTGCATGAAGGGTCTTGCTCGTTCACCGTCGAAGGATCGAACGAGTCTCCTGTTTATACCGCGCACGGGCTGAACTGAGACATTCCGCGACACTGGGGACCGAAAAAGCGCCTTTGCTTCCGCGAGCCGTATTAACCATCACGTCGTTTGAGTGCGACCATCTGATCGATCGAACGGCCGGCATCGGTCGTCGCCGCCCGTGCCCTGGCTCACGGCATATTCGCGACTTTCGCGCGGCCTCGCCAAGCGAGTCGCATCCCGTTGGCGACTCCCGGGATGTCCGGTTATTGCGGCGCCACACCTAACTCCAACGCCAGTAGCGTATTATGGATCGGACAAATGTACCGATTATTCCAGCGTCACGCCTAATTCATTTGTCGATAACGAGATATGGAAAAGCACGCTCTCGGGTCGAGTTTGCCGATTATTCCTGTGTCACACCTAACATCTTGCCTTACAGGGAGATATATCAAAAGCCTCTTCACCGTACCAAATGTAATGATTATTCCTGTGTCACACATAACCACAAGGGAAGCAGAACGTTATGGCTGATCGGCGCGGTTCCGATTATTCCTGTGTCACACGTAAGTTTCAGGCCTGTCATCAGATGTAGCCGATTGTCTGTTTTTCGACGCTGCAAAGTGTGTGCGCTCTTCGAGCCTTGTGGATCGGCATCTTCGGCTGCTCGGCGAGCCTTTCGTCCCCCCGGAATCCGTTGGCACAACCGGAATCCGCTGCACAACCCGAGAGGCCGTTACCGCGCCCGGCCTTCGGCGGTATGATGTCTCACTTATGGCCGCGTAAAGTATAGGACGAGCAGATATCGGACATCGAGAGATACGAAACGAAGCCAGATGCCAAAATGGCGGCCGACCAACAGGCGATTCTTGGCATGGTTCAAAGTTGGGTGATAGCTCTGTGGGGCGGACAGTCTTGTCCGCCGCTGGCCCCTGTGGCGGACAGGAATGTCCGCCCCACCGGCAGACTGCTACTCGTTTCGCCCCAAGTTTGAGCCGCGCCCGATTCTTTGAATGCGATCAACGGCGAGATGATCGACCCGGATGGACACTGAGAACGAACCCATTTTTGTCAGATCGGTCCAATGATCGAGGGCCTTGATCCGCGTGAACGACACTCGGCCTGACGGGCCGGATGTGTTAGATTGGATTCTTTGCCGGTCGAGCCTGCGCACTGTTTCGGAGCGTCTTGAGGCTTGACGATCTGGAATTGGTCTCTCTCAGGAGGTCTGATCTGGTGCGCTGGTCGCATGCCCTGATTCCGACGTTGAAGGAAACACCGGCCGATGCCGTGGCGCCCAGCCACGTGCTCTTGATTCGCGCGGGCATGATCCGCCAGCTCGGCGCCGGTGCTTATACCTACTTGCCCTTGGGTCTGAGGGTGCTTCAGAAGGCGTCGCGGATCATCCGCGAGGAAATGGACGCCGCGGGAGCGATCGAGCTGCTCATGCCGGCGCTTCAGCCGGTCGAGCTCTGGAAAGAGTCGGGCCGGTACGAGGCCTATGGTGATTTGCTGATGAAGCTCACCATCAGCGGCAACCATCACATGGCGCTGGGGCCGACCCATGAGGAAGTCGTCACCGACATCGTTCGCGACCTGGTCCGGTCGTACAAGCAGTTGCCGATGACTCTGTACCAGATCCAGACCAAGTTTCGCGACGAGCCGCGACCGCGGTTCGGCATCCTCCGGACCCGCGAATTCCTGATGAAGGACGCGTATAGCTTCGACGCGGACCTCGCCCAGCTCAACAGTAGCTACGACGCCATGTTCGAAGCCTATTGCCGGATCTTCGACCGGTGCGGGCTGCCTTATGTGGTCGTCGAGGCCGAGAGCGGGCCGATCGGCGGGGACTCGTCACACGAGTTCATGGTCCCCTGCTCCACCGGCGAAGACAAAGTGATCCAGTGCTCCAAATGCGGCTACGCGGCCAACCAGGAGCGCGCCGAGGTCGGGGGAACGATCCAACCGCCGGCGCAGGCCGCCGCGGACGCACCCCCCTACCAGGCCGTGCCGACTCCCAACAAGCGGACGATCCGCGAAGTCTGCGAGTTCTTGAAAGTCGACGAGGCGACCTCGGCCAAGCTCCTGGTTTACCTCGCCGACGGCAAGCCGGTTGCCGCGCTGTTGCGAGGCGACCACGAGCTAAACGAGGCCAAGCTGCGCCGGGTAATCGGAGCGACGGCCCTCGTGCCGGCCGACGCGGCGACCGTCGAGAAGGCCACCGGTGTTCCCTTGGGCTTCCTCGGGCCGGTCGGGATCAAGATCCCGCTGGTCATCGACCGCGCGATCACGGCGATGGCGACCGTCGTCGTCGGGGGCAACGAGGTGGACGTCCACTTGAAGGGAGTTGTCCCGGGCCGCGATTTTCACGTGGAACGGGTCGAAGACATCCGCAATGCCGAGGCCGGCGACCCTTGCCCGCGCTGCGGGGCCGCACTCGAGATCAACGCCGGGCTGGAAATCGGCCACGTCTTCAAGCTGGGCACCAAGTATTCCAAGTCGATGGGGGCGACTTACCTTGACGAGAAGGGGAATGAAGTCCACATCATCATGGGTTGCTACGGGATCGGCATCAACCGGATCGTCGCCGCGGCGGTCGAGGCCGGCAACGACAAGAACGGGATCGTCTGGCCGCTGGCCCTGGCTCCGTATCATGTTGTGGTCGTACCGCTCCAGGTCCAGAATGCGGCCGTGCTCGAACAGGCCCTGGCACTGGAGAAGTCGTTGACGAGCCGCCGGGCTCGACGTCTTGACCGACGACCGCGATCAGCGTCCGGGCGTGAAGTTCAAGGATGCCGACTTGATCGGGATTCCGCTACGGGTGGTGATCGGCGAGCGCGGGCTCAAGGATGGCACATTCGAGATCAAGTGGCGCGACCAGCCGGAGCCGAAGCACATCCCGGCGGCCACGGCGGTCGACACGATCCTGGCCGAGATCTCCGCGGCCAACGAGCGGCACGAGCTCTCCTGCCAGGAGCGGCTCAAGGCCCGCGCGGCGGCGAGGAGATCATGAATCTCAACCAGCGTCTCCCCGCCCTGCCCTACGTGCTCCTGGGGGCGATGACCTTGGTCTCGTTCGGCGGTCCGTTCGCCATGCTTGTCGTCATTCGAGGTGGTTCAAGCGCCGACTGGCCCCCCGACCGTGCGATCGAATGGATCACCATCGGCGCTGATCTTCGGCCTGTTCATCACGCTCTTCATCGCCTGTGTGTCGATTAGCGTCTGGTACCGGGTGCCGGGAAGCGTGTCCGCCGGCGCAGATACCAGCGCGCAGACCCTGGCCTTCCTGAATCAGGCGAAACTCCGAACACGATCCTTTGAGAATCAACCGGACGATGAATTCGCAAGACGAGACCGTGTTCTTGGAGGTGGCGTTCGGCCTGGTTGTCCTGGCCTTCGTGCTCAGCTTCGGTTTGTGCCATCTGATGCGTCGGATCGCGCCGCGATTGGGGTTTGTTGATCGTCCGGGAGGGCACAAAGGGCACCGCGTGCCGACTCCGCTCGGTGGTGGGGTAGCGATCTGGCTGACGACGGTCGGCATCTTGACAGCGGGAGTGCTGGTGCTCGAATGGGGCCAAATCCAACTCCCAGTGCCGCTGGCCGTCTATGTCGGCGGGGGCCAGGAGCAAGTTGGGCGGGCTGGCCCTGATCCTCGCCTTGTCCAGCGTGATCATGGTCATGGGGCTGATCGACGACGTCAGGAACCTGAAGTGGTGGATCAGGTTAGGCATCCAGTTCCTCTGCGCTGACCGCGGTGGCCGCAAGCGGGATGCACGTCACGCTATTCGGGCCGTTCACTCGACCCGTTCGTGGGCGGTGCGGTCACGGTGCTCTGGATCGTGGGACTGACCAATTCCTTCAATATGCTCGACAATATGGATGGGCTGGCGGCCAGCGTCGGCCTGATCGCCGCGGCCTTGTTTTGCGGGGCGCAAGTCGCGGTCGGGAGCCTGTTCGTTCCGGCCGCTCTGCTGGTGGTCGTCGGTGCGCTGGCCGGGTTTCTGATGCACAATCACTTCCCGGCGCGGCTCTTCATGGGTGATGCGGGCAGTAATTTCTTGGGTTTCCTGCTGGGGACCTTGACGGTCGTGGGTACGTTCACTCGCGTCGAAGGCGGCACGGTCTATTCGCCGTATGGCGTGCTGGCGCCGCTCTTGGTGATGGCGGTCCCTCTTTATGACATGACATCGGTCGTGCTGATCCGCTTGAGGGAGGGGCGCAGCCCCTTCGTGGGAGATCGCCGGCATTTTTCCCACCGGCTGGTCGCTCGCGGCTTGACGCAGCCGCACGCGGTTTTGACGATCGATCTGGTAACCCTGGCGAGCGGGTTGGGGGCATTGCTCCTCCATCGGCTCGAGGGGATGGGGGCGCTGGTTGTGCTGGCTCAAACCTTTTGTTTGATCGGGGTTGTCGCCATTCTCGAACTCTCGGGCAGCCGTTCGGAGCGCGGAAATGGCTAGACGAGGCGCGAAACCTGCAGTCCCGGCGCCAGCGAGGCCTGCCGATCGGGTGGACCGGGAACCGGCGCGGGCAAGCTCGTCGGATGAGAGCCAACTACGGCGACGACGGGGGCACGGCGATTTACCTGGGCGAACGGATCCGCCGAATCGCCCTTGGGGCGACCGCGGCCTTGATGACGGCGAGGGCGTTCTGGCCCAGCGAGCCGGATATGAGGAAGGGCGCTGGCGGAGGATTGACCGTGGGTGCTCGCGCTCTTGATTGTTTTTGGCCTGGCGCTGGCCGGGTCGTTCCTCAGCGGCCGGTTTCGTTTCCGATGGTCTTGGACCGACGCATTCGTGGTCGCGCTCATGTTCCTGGTTGCGATCAGCGCAACGCATGCGATCGATCGCCGTCCGGCGCTGAATCTTGCCTGGGAATGGGCCGCCATGGGCTTTGCCTACGTCTTGTTACGAAACCTGCCTCGAACTCGTAACGAGACGTCGGCCCTGGCTGGCGCGATCGTCGCGACCGCGTTCGCGGTCTCGTGCTATGGACTGTACCAGGTCAAGGTCGAGTTGCCGATCCTTCAGGCGAGGTTCATAGCCAATCCCGTTCGGGTCATGCAAGAAATGGGCATTGCTCCTGGCCCGCGTAGCCTGGATATGGTAAGAGACCGGCTAGCTCGGCTCGAACGAGCTGTTTTCGACGTTTGGCCTGCCCAATTCGCTCGCGGGCTTCATCGTCGGACCTCTGGTACTGGCCCTTGCGGTCGGATTCCTGAACTGGGTACGCCGTGATGCACCCGGATCGCGGTGGACGGCAATCGGAATGGCGGCTCCGGTCATCTTCGTCATCCTGCTCTGCCTGATCTGGACCAAGAGCCGTAGCGCCGAGATTGGGCTGGTCGTCGCCATGATCGCCTTGGCGTGGGGCGTCCGCCGGCAGGTACCGCGGCGTCTGCTTTGGATCGCGGCGGCGGCGGGGCTCGGTCTCGTCGCGGTGGTGGTGGCTGCCGGTCTGGCCACCGGCCGGCTCGATCGCCAAGTGCTGACCCAGTCGCCGAAGTCCCTCCGCTATCGCTGGGAGTACTGGCAGGCGCCTGGGGGGTGATCTCCGAATGGCGCAAACAGCGTGACGCGGGCTTTGAACGCGCGGACGTTCTGGTTGGGGGTTGGGCCCGGCAACTTCGCCGCCCCTTACCTCCGGTACAAGCTGCCGGAAGCGAGCGAGGAGATCCTCGACCCGCACAACCTGTTTCTGGAAGTATGGGCAACAGGCGGATTCTGGGCCTTGCTTGCCCTGATGGCCGCCGTTGGCGTGGGGACTCTGGAACCTGCTTGGCCCACCGTCACGCGTGAGAGATAGCGCCGATGTCGGCCACGCTGATCGTTCAAGGCGACGGCGATCGCGACCGGATTCGACGGCTGCCAGGCCAAATCGAAATGTCGGTTGTTGTGGAAGATGACGCACCGCCGCGGCGAGTCGGCTGGCTGATCGGCTCGGCGGGCGCCGGCTGGGCCGTGGTCGTCATGCTCGGGGTGTTGGATCCCTTCCAAGGGGACTTGTTTTTCCGTTGGCTGATCCTGGGTGGAAGCTGGCTGACCGCGGTCCTGCTGGGTGCTCCGCTCTGGAGCCGGCTTCCTATTCCCGCTCAAGCTCTTGGCGGCGGCTGTGCTGGCCGTGCTGATCAACTTGCTGGCCGCGGGAGGGATCGGCATCCCCACGGTCGCTCTCGCGCTTTGGTCGTTGCTGGCCCTGGGATTGAATCTACGCGACGACCGCTCGTGCGGCCAGCTTCACGAAGTCGAGAGTCGCGTGCCGGCCTTTGTTGTGGCCGTCATCTGGGTGGCCGTCTTGGGCACATTCGTCGGTGCGGTCACGCCGTTCTGGCGTCCGAGGCCGCGATCGCCGCGGCCGAGGAAGCGATCAACCATCTGCCGCCCGACTACGAGCGGGCCGGCAGAGCCTATGACACCGCCATCAAAGCCGACCATTATTATGCTCGCCCGTGGCTCGGCCTGGGCTGCCCTTGAAGCCAGGGACTGGGAGGAGCGAGGCGCCAAGTTCGACGACCAGAACTGGAAGAAGATCCCGTTCCTTCTCGGCGAGGCCGTCAGCGGTTCTCGGAGTTCCGCTCGTCTGGTCGTTGCACAGCGAACGTGCCAACGCGATTCGACGGCTGCTGAACCAGATCGGGCCGCGGCTCGGGCCGCTCGACGTCTTGAGCCTTCGCGGCGAAATCATCAAGGAAACACGCACTCGCCACATTCCTTTATCCGACGAATGCCGAGCTCCACGCCCGCCTGGCCGAGGCGAGCGCCGAGATCGGAATGTTCCAGGATGCCGTCGATGAGGCCAAGGAAGCTCTGCGACTCGACCAGATTACCCCTCATGCTGACAAGAAACTGCCCGCAGAGGAACGCAAACGACTGCAATCCCAGTTGCCGAAATGGTCCGAAAGCGCTGCCGCGATGCCGATCCACGCCGCCGCCTTGAGAGCCGAAGCACGTGGAATGCCCGCGCGTCAATCACTCCCCTCCCCCGGCTGGTCGGGTTTGATATTCGCGCAGGTAGGATTCGTAGGCTGGGTCGCTGGGCCGTTTGATATCGCGAGCGAACGGGAAGGCTGGCATGTCGCGCCACGGCAGCGGCTCGATGCTGTCGCTCAGGGCCGTGAACGGGTCGGCGTCCTTGCAATAGCCGATCGTTCGAAGCACGAAGCTGCGCGTCCAGCCCTCGGGCAAGGGGGGCAGACTCGTCGCCTCGAATTCGATCCGCACTTCGTCGCCGGGCCCGACCAGGCACAGCCGGTCGTCGTCGGCCTGGAGCAACCCGGACACCTCGCCGTAGCGCGTCAATTTACCCGAGAACCGCGCCAGCGGAGCAGGATCAATATAGTCATAGTCATAAATCAAGGGCTGCCTACCATCGGGCGAAACCTCGCGGGTGTAGCCGCGGTAACCGAGTGCCGCTCGGGCCACCGGCAGAGTCGAAACGCGAAGCGACTTTTCCGCCGCACGATCGCGCACGGCGATCATGGCTTGATCGTAGTAACATTCCATGTTTGTCTTGATTCGGAGAACACAACGCGGACCGGCGAGCTTTCCGGTCAGATCGAGGGTCATGAGCCGGGGCATGCCGGCCGGGTAGCCGGCGTGGGGTTCGATGGTTTCCCAGCTCCCATCGACGCGCTGACGTTCGATCGCCGGGGGTTTCAGGGTGATGCCGGCCGTCGCGGCGGCGTAGTTTGTCTGAGAGTAGGGGTACTCGACCCAGCCGGCCAGGCAGAGCACCAGTGCATCGGTCGGTCCATATCGGCTGAGCCGGTCGCCGAAGTCGAGAACGACGCCGTGCTCGATCGTGTAGCCGATCCAGCCGTCGCGCTTGAGGAATCTGTCCACGGTGCGGCGATCCCAATGACGGAGTGTCTCGGTCACGTCGCGGCCCTCGAGGTCGGTGGCGCGGATCGGGATCAATGGTCGTTCGCCAGGCCAGCAGCTCGCCGGTCGGCCGAGGTCCCTCGGGGGCAAACCGCTCGTCGGGCGTGGACAAGATCCCCGGGGGACGATCGACCACCTCGAGATTGATATGATCCAGGTAAGCAACCTCGTCCATCGGCTCGGTGATCGACACTCGGAAAACGCCATCGCTGGGCTGGAGCTGCTCGGCCGTGATGGCGACGGCCTCGTCGCGATCGGGCTGACCGTAGACTCCCGGGGCAACCAGGTAGCCGAGCCCGCCGCCGCCGAGGAAGTCGCCGATGCAAACGAACCGCTGACCGTTCCACGTGAAAAGGACCGGGCAACTGCCGGTCTTGCGATTGTTCTCGGCGAGGTGGAGTTTCTGGTTGCCGGAGACGTTCAGCTCGCACTGCATGACTCCGTCTGGCCAAAGGAGGTGGACCAGGTCGGTCCGTGGCTGATTTCCGAGGCCCAGCACGATCGGAACGATCGATTGGCCCAGGCCGGATTCGGGTGTCGTGTGGTCGTAAGCGGCGTAGATCCCCTGCCCTTCGATGACCACGCGGGTCCCGAGTGCGTGCGAGTTGGTCCGCATGAGTTCGGGCTTCACGCCCCAGTGCCCGCCGAGTTGGAGCGCCAGCCAATGCTGTCCATTGCCCAGGTTCCGGGAGAGAGTGGGTGGTTCGCCGGGAGGGATCACCAGGATGTCGGGCAGTGGATCGCCGACCAGGTCGACCGCCGCCAGACCCTCGAGACCCGCGGTTTGCAACCGCAGCGGGAGTGCCTTTGCCGAGTACCGCTTCCCTTCGTTGCGCGCCCACGAAGGGAGGGTGAGGTCGCCCGATTTGCTCGACGCGGCCGGCAGTCCCAGCAGGTCGGGCCGCCCGTCAAGATCGAGATCAACGGCTTGTGCGACCCGCCATCGGGTCGCATTGATCGGCCAGGGCTCGAAGGTCAGCTCGGTCTGCTTCGCTGTGGTCCGGACGGTCGTGTTGCGCCAGACGAGAACACTTCCTTCAGCGCTGGGCGCGACCAGATCGATTCGGCCGTCGGCGTCGAGATCGCGTGACAAGCAGACCGGAATTCGGTTCGGTGGACGAGAGGCCTTTGATTGCTCCCACATGAAACTGTCCGAGGCGATCGTTGAGCACAGCGATTGTGGCGTGCTCCGTCCGCTGACAAGACAAGGTCCAGGTCGCGGTCGTTGTCGATGTCGAGCGCGGCGATTCCCGTGTGGGGTGAATCGCCGCCCGTCAGGGCTTCGACCTCCGTCCACGGCGTCAAGACGATGGAGAGCCCGCTCTTGGCGTTGACTTCCAGAGGCAACCGCCAGCGGCGCCCAGGCTGGCATCGGACTGCCGGGGATCTCCGCGGGCTGACCGTCGTTGCGGTAAACACGATTGGCCAATCCCGGTGGCAAGTGCAGCCGAGTTGATAAACGCCTTGTCGGCGTGCTCGGCGGAACAGTAGTTGACCACGTACAGGTCGAGATCGCCATCCTGATCCAGGTCGAGCCAGCGGGCCATGAGCGAGATGGCCGGCGGTCCGCTCGATTTTAGCGTCGACGAGATATCATCAAATCTCTTGCCGTCATGATTGCGCAAGAGCCGGTTGCTGCCGACGCCGGTGAGGAAAAGGTCGATATGGCGATCGGCGTCAAAGTCGGCAGCGGCGGCGCCGATGCTGGCCCGGTCGGCAGGTAGCCCAAAACTGGCCGACGCATCCTCGAAGCGACCGTCGCCCTTGTTCAACAGCAGGACGTCATGAACGCCCTTTGGTCCGAGCACGGCGGAGGTCAAGTACAGGTCATCCCGGCCGTCTCCGTCCGCGTCAAAAACGCGATACCGCGGCGCCGAAGCGGGCTCGCGCACGGCCGATCACTGCCAGTTGGACCGGAGAAGTCGGATGGTTTGACCCACCGCTCTCCGTCCGGCAGCTTGACTTGCAACGGCTGAGCCGCCTCGAACTTCAGCGGGATGCGCCGCGGTCTCGACGTCCCGCTCCGTGGCTCTGAAAGGGGTTGATGACCGTCGCATACTTTCCCATTTCTCCATAGCTTTTTTCGGCCGTGTCGCCAGGGCCCGGCGACCGCTCGAGTCGATCGGGATTAAGCTTTGAGAACTGTTCGAGCAACTCCTTGGTGATCTTGGGCCCTCCGCTGAAACGCTCGGCCATGGCCATCTTGTAAATGGCCGGAACCAGATACGGGTCGAGATCGAGTGCTTTGCGGAAGAGGGCGATCTTTTCTTTCGTTTCATCGGAACCGGTGGGCTGGGTTGGCGTTCTCGCGATCAGGCAACGTACTCGCCCTCCAGTACCAGGAGGTGGCATCGTTGGGGTCGATCTCGGTCACTCGCTTGAAATGCTCGTGGGCCTCCGCCATCTGGCCCTCGTTGCTCGAGGATGATGCCCTTGCAGAAATGAGCGTAGGGGTTGATTGGGGTCGCGCTCCAGGACGCCGGCCAGCAGACTCCAGCGCCTCGTCGAAATTGTCGGGTGCCGGCTCCCCCCCGGCCTTCTTGGCCTTCTCCGCCTCCACACCGCTGTCATTCAAGAGTGCGATCGCCAGGTTGATCGCGCCCGGGATCCAGCCTGGCGCACGGCGATGAACGTCGCGGAAGGCTTCGACCGCGTCGCGATACTCGTACCGCTCCATATAGCCCAGGCCCTTGAAGTGGGCGGCCAGATCATCGGGCGGACCCTGATTCTTGAGCGATGGCGCCGGTTCAGCGCCGACTGGCCTGGACACGGCCGGGCTCGGCGCCGTCGGAGATTGGGCCGGCTCGGGTTGATCCGACCGGCAGGCCGAGATTGCCAAGAGCCCTGATGCCGATACGAGAACAAGGCCGAAGCGCACGTAGTTTCGTGGTCGCATCGTGACAATCCTCTGAGCTGTTGAATCCAGGATGAATGAAATTCGCGATACCCGGCCGGGCCGATGAGAACGACAAAGGGATTATGCCGGGGCGGACGGATCCGGCGGCGAAGTCACGACCCGCTCATGAAGGGCGTCCGCCAGGGCGAAAAATGGGCCGAGTGTAAAGTTGAGTATAGGCATCGGCCCGCAGATGGGAAAGGAAGTGATGGCCTCGACGACGCCCTCGCTCGTGGCGCAACGCCGCCAGATCGATCGGACCGACAACGATCTTCTCTCCGGGACCGGGGTCGGCCTGGGCCAGCACGCGGCCGTCGAAGTCGACGATCATGCTGCCGCCGGGCCAAGAAAACGGCGGATAATTCTCGGCGCTCGCTCCTTGGTTGGCGGCCACGACATAAGCGAAATTCTCGACGGCTCGCGCGCGATTAAACAGCGTCCACCAATCCAGCGGCGGCGAGGCACCCCAGGGGTCCATATAGGCGGACACGCGAATCAAAACCTCCGCGCCCGCCAGCGCCAGCGCTCGAATCGCCTCCGGGAACAGCCAATCGTAACAGATCGCCGCCCCCAGGCGGCCGATCTCGGTCTCGACCACCGGAAACAACGGTTCGTCGTAGCCGGCCAGGTCGTGCGGACTGGCGTGCAACTCCCAGGGAAGCCAAGGATTCACTTTGCGATACCGGCTCAACAAGCCGTCCGGGCCAATCAGGCAGGTCGTGTTGAACACGACGTCCGGCCACCGGGAATCGACCTCGAGGAACGACCCGGTCTGAATGAAGATCCCCCGCTCTTTCGCTTTGAGCACGTAGCGGTCGGTGTGTTCGTTGGGGATGGGCACGGCGAGCCGGTCGATCAGCTCCTCGACGGTCTCGTAAATCGGGGCGGCATGCGCGAACTCGGGGAAGACGACGAGCTTGATGTCGAAGAACGGCTCGTATCCAACGACCGCCCGATCGACCATGCCCAGGAGTTTCCCGACTCGTCGCAGGGATCTCGGCCCGGTCGCGAGGACAAGGCAGATCCGTCTGACAGGCGGCCGCATAATAGCGTGCGATTTCAGCCATGCGATCTCACCGCGACAGCGATCGAAGACCTCGGCTCACGCTCACGCCGAGGTTTTGGAAGAACTTCAGGAGGACGTGACCGGCGAGAGGAATCTCGACCCTGACGATATGGAGCATGGCACACAATCTCGGAGCGATCGACCACACCCGTTTCCGGGTCCGGTCGCAATCCGATGATCGCATAAGACGCGGGAAACGATCATCGCCTCGGGGTGATGAATCTCATAAGCGTGGCCGTCCGTCATATGGATGCGAAACGGCACGAAAGGTCGCTGTCTCAAAAGTGCAGTCAATTCTTCGGGACGCATGCCTGTTTTCCATCTCGTGGTGTACCAATCAGTCGGGATGAAGCAGGCGCCGACGCCGCAGTCAGGTTGATCCGTTCGCGCTCTTGAGAGCGGATCATTTCGCTGGTTCCGCTGGCCGGCCCGGCAGATTCGGAGGTCTAAGGTTGACCTGGTTGGAGGCATCGAGGAAGGCGGCCAGGGCGACATCGGGCTTGCGCTTGGGGTCGTTCAGCCTCTGGAAGACATCGGCGGCCTTGGCCGTGCGACCGGTGAGGAACCACTCGGCGCCCAGGACAAGCCAGGCGTCACGATCGTCGGGATGGGATTGGAGATGGGTCTCGAGCTTGGCGATATGGCGCGCGAACTCCGTTGGCTCGCCAAAGATTGACTGGATATCCGGTGCGGTGATGATCCAGCCGGGCTGGGCGGTCTCCGCCTCGCGTAATCTGAGTGCCGCATCGGTGTAATTGCCTCGAACGAACGCGATCTGCGCCAGGCGGACTCGGGGCGCGGCAAGGTCCGGTGCGGTTCGAGTCGCCTGTTGGTAACGCTCCTCGGCCTTCTTCACGTTGCCCGCTCGGAGCAATCGATCGCCCACGGTCACGCGCTGCCCGGCTCGCACGGGATCGCCGTGCTGGTTGTTGACAGCAGGCCTCGGTGCCATCATCTCGCGGAGGAGGAGGCAACAGCGGTCCGCGGCAGCATCATCGGGGGAGGAACCATCGACCCGAACGGGAAAAACCCTCCCTGGGGTATCATGAAGAAGGGCGGAGGAGCATACCATCCCCCTAGCCGAACCCCACGAGGAACAACCCTGGAGAGCCGTAGGAGCGATCTCATCTGGCCACCGCCCGAGTACCCGTGGTGCCACGACGCCGTGTGCACACCATGATGTTGGGCCTGGGCTGGGGCCGTGACACAGGCGAACGTCGCCACGGCAACGCAAAGAGTTTTCGTTCCGCTCATGATTCGTCGAGGCCTCCCTGAAGGGACCCGAGCCGCTCTTAAAGCATTATCGCGTTCGACCCAGTGGGGAATCAATGGATGCAGACAAAGACGAATCCTCGCCCAAAGGTCGCGACATGGATCCTGCTGCCGTGTCGACCCAGACCGCTTGGCGCGAGGCCGGGCTTCGGGTTACACGCTCAACGGCCCTCCCGCTCTCCTCAACGTCCCATCGCCCACGCCGAAACCTCGTTAGTAGGGCACGGTTCCCCCGCTCGACGAACGCCCAGATTGTTTTGGTCGGTGATTTTGGCTGGGTCCGTTCCGTGCCGCGTCGGCCGTGATTCCTTGCCGGGCCAGATCAGCGCCGACGTTCAGGCCATCGCGGCCGGGATGATATTCGGGATCGAGGACCAAGTCAACCGGCTCGACTTGGCCGGGTCGGAGCTTGCCCTTGAAACGGACTCTCAGCCCACTTCCCGAGCCGCGTGGTCCTGACACCCGCTTGATGTGGTTGGATCCCCAGAAGTCGACCCACTGGTGCTGGAACTCGCGCGTCCGATTGAAGTTGACGGGGAGACCCTCTCCGGCCGCGTGGAAGAAGTCGACGTCGACGAGGTCGTCGCTCTCCTGCCAGAAGATGGTGCCCCGCGCCAGGGCGTCGGCATCGGCGCGGAGCAAGACCGGCTTCACGAGGTCGTTGATCGGACAGGGCAAAAAAGACGCAATTCCGTGACGTAATCAACCACGGGCGGTCCGGACCCGGTGGCAAGCCCGGCCAAGGTCCCAGTCGAATCAAGTTTCGTTCCGAGATCAATCGTACAATGATCGAGCCAGAGGTCGACGTCGAATCGTCGCCGTGCCACTTTGGCGGGGATCAGCTCGATCGCCGCGCTCGTCGCCGAGACGGCGCACTGCTCGATCGCGATCAGCCCACGGCCCAACTCGGCTTTCAGCGCGGTCCCATCGGTGATCAGCGTCGAATCATTGAGCCGGCAAACCGGGCGATCGACGACGCCCCTGAACACCAGGGGACTCAGGTCGCTCGATTTTGGCTCGGTGGTGACGGCGCGAAACCCGATCAGATCGCCCGTGAAGTTGTCTGCCGACTTGCGGCTGATGAGCCGACAACGTGAGACGATCAAGTGCCCGTCCTCGACGTGGATCAACTGATCGAGACGTGCCGTCTCTTCATGCTGGAGGATGACATTCGACAGAACCAAGGCGCCGCCCTGAAGCTCGATCAGCGCCGAGCCGGTCGACTGCGGTTGTGGCAGCCAGTACGGCGGTTCGGCTTCAGCCAAGGGATCGACACGGATTTCCAACCAGAGCCCGCGCGGTAGTCGCACTGGCGTAAAAGGATGCGGGCCCGAGCCCGTCACGCGGATCCGGGCGTGCCGCATTCCGGCGATGACGTGTTCCCGTAAGAACGCACCCAGGTCGCCATTCCAGGGAGGTGTTCCCGTATCGAACGTCATTTCAACAACGCCGCCAGCCCGCGATTGATCGCGAGGAGCGGGCATTCTTCCGCGGGTCCAGCGCCAGGTTGCGCGAGATTCGCGGATCGATTTCCGGTCGTCTGGAAATACGATCGCCACCGCGTGCCGCGACCACGCGGTCAAAGGCCCATCCCACCGCCACGGGGGGTTCGGGGGAACGGTACTCGTCGACCGTCTTCTCGAACAGACCCTTGCGAGGCTGGGCGACCTGGCTCAAGATCGCTTCTTGGTTCGGCAGAAACAGTATCCGTTTCAATTCTTCCGGCGAAGTCACGGCCGGGTACGAGGAGCGGCGGCCAGGGCGATAAGTCCTCGCGACTGGCTTGGTCGGTCGCGCTCCACGTGGAACGAATGGCGTCCAGGTCCTCCACGGTCACCGTCAGCTCTTTTCCACAGGCGAAGAAGCCCTTCCAACCCGCGAACAGGTTCTGGTCTCCAACCCAATCGATCTGTCTGATCAGCGCCCGAAGTCGAGTTGGTCGAGGAGATCACGCTCGAAATACCCGCCCCGTGAAAACGTCCGAACGCCGAGCCAAACGCCCGGATGAAGAGCGGCTTGGTTCGACCTGCCGAAGCCGAGGTCGTTCGTTCGATGATCGGACCAGGGCCAGCGAGGATGCTCTCGACAATGAACACGCGGTTTTCCGAAGCCGGTCTCGTTCTCGTTGGATCGCACCGACGGCCCGGGCCCTCCCACGATCACGGACTTGTGCAACACCAACTCCGTCGAACCACCCGCCAAATTGATGCCAGTCGCGAAGCTACCGCGCACCAAGGTCTTTTCCAGGAGAATTCGACAGGGATTCCGATGCGACGGCGAAGACTCGGCTCGGATAAACTCAAATGATGAGCCGCTTGGACCGTTAAGGATGGTGATGGAACAATTCCTCAGCGTCAGATTCGCCCCCGCACATGAGAACAGTGCCGTCTGGTTGGGCGGTAGATCCCGAACATTCACGATCAGATCAATGCCGTCCAGGATCAGATTCTTGCCGACGAGCGTGAACACGCCCGGCTGCTCCTTCACCGCGTTCAGTTTCGGCTCCTCGATCAGCACGATCGGGCGGTAACCCGGCCTCGCACGGATCAAACGGGATTCGCCCGGAACACCGAAGATCATTGATGAAGAACGGCCCCTCGTCAGCCAGTTCGACCGTCCCTCCGATGTGGCCGTCCAGGGCCATGTGGAGTGTGGGGAAGATCGAGGGATCACTTGATTCGACCACGCGACGCACCACGACAAACGGCCCCTCGATCCGATCGGGAATGGGAGCTCGTGCCCAATCGGGCAGCCGCTTTGATCGGGCCTCGGATTCGAGGAGCGAACTGGCGGACTCGATCGGCAGCGTCGTCCGTATCCTCTTGCTCTATCCAAGGCTCTTTCACTTCAGCGCGGGATGATTCCTTGCCTGTGAACTTCCTCGAGGCCGAATCCGCCAGCCGACCGGCCGCCGTACTGGCAATTCTCGATGGCTGCAATGACTGTATGCCGTGATTCGTATCTAAAACGGAACCGGCATCGGACGAAGGAGCGGCGTCCTCGTTCGTTCCACCCGACGCGCCCAAGAATTGAATCAGGCCGATTCCCAGAAGGACGCAAGCGACACCGAGCGATGGCAGAGGAAATGATCCAGACCGACACGGAAACGCGGAGGGCGTGATGGAAGAGCCGATTCCGCCGCATTGGGCTCGGTCGAGTCAGTGTCCTCAACGTCGTTCTCGACTAGTGGCGTTCGGCGCAACAGCGGCGCGGGTGGCTCGACCGAAGGCTGCCGCGACGCGGGTTGCGGGTGATAGTCCTCATCGAGCTCGGAAGCCAAATCGGCGAGCGAGACAACCTGGTACGTCGCGTCGCCGGAACCGTTGCGTTCGGATTCGTCGCTCTCCCGATCGGGGTTTGTCTCGTCGTGTAAGGCCGGCGGAGCTGGCTCCGGCTCGCCGTCCAGGGGAAGCAGCGCGATCCCCTGCTCTTGCTCGTTCCGGTCCAGCGGTGCCTCGTCGAGCGCCCCGATCAGTTCGTCGTAGGAGCCGAATCGATCCTCGGGACGCTTGGCCATCATCCGCGTGATGATCGACGGCGACTGATGGCGGAACGTCCTGGCGAAGGTCGCAGACATCGGGCACGGGAGCTTTGGCGTGCCGTGTGAGCTTCTCGGTGATGTCGCCGCCCGGAAACGGAGGAACTCCGGTCAAGAGAAAGTAGAACGTGCAGCCGAGCGAGTACATATCACTTTGAATGCTGGTCGCCCGGCTGTCTCGCGCCTGCTCGGGAGCCATGTAATCCACCGTCCCGACCGTCGTTCCCTCCCGCGTGACTCGCTCATCCTCGTTTTCAGCCTGCAAGGCCAGGCCCAGATCGATCACCTTGATCTGCCCTGTCAGGGTCCGCAGGATGTTCGACGGCTTGATGTCGCGATGAATCAGAGCCTCGGCCGGCGGCGTACTTGAGGGCGCGTGCGACGTCCTTGACGACCAAGACTGCGTCGGCCACGCCGAGAGGACCGCGGCGGTGGACGTACTCGTGGAAGTCACCTCCCGCCACATATTCAAGGACGAGATAATGTCGACCCTGGTCGATCCCTCGATCATAGATCGTCACGATGTTGGCATGTTCCAGCGTCTCGGCACTTCGCGCCTCTCGCAGGAACCGCTGGAGTAGGGTCGAATTCCGGGCGAGCGTCCGCGTCAAGACCTTGAGGGCAACCTCATGGCCCGTTTCCATGTGGACCGCTCGATAGACCGAGCTCATGCCTCCGGTGCCCAGCGGCTGGACGATCCGATAACTGCCGATTCGCAGGTCGGATTCGGTGCCGCTTCGTCGACTCGGCCTGCGAAGTTGATTCATCCATCGCCAGGTTGCCCGAAGGATTTCGATACGAACAATGCCACGCGTGCCGGATGAACCGAAGTCGATCGCCGTCGCTCCCGGCAGCGCCGCGCTCGTCTGTCGGTTCAACTCTCTCAGCAGCACACACATGAGGTCTATCGAGTCACCTGTCGTCCGAATCCGTCTCAAGCCATCGTGTCGCGATGCGTGCAAGGATGTGGAGAGCCGCTGTCAAACCAGTTCCCACAGCGGTTCGTACACGAGATGAAACCGTCTGGCGCCTCCCAAGATCGATTCAGGCTCAGTCTATTGTACTCGTTCCCGAGAAGGTTAGGACAGCCTTTCGCTGCACATGGGAGAGTGTGACCGAGAGACGGCGCGAGAACGCTTCGAAGGGATATCCGGATAAGATTCTGTTTAGAAATGGTTTAGGTCAGAGGATTCGAAGATTGAGTCCGCCGTCGATGTCGAGAATCGCGCCTGTGGAATAAGGGAACGCGCCCGAGGCGATGGCGGCGACGGCGCGGCCGACGTCGTCCGGCGTTCCCCATCGGCGGATGGGTGTGAGCCCCGCGGCAATCTTCGCCGTGTAAGCGTCGTGCACCGGACGCGTCATCTCGGTTTCGATCAGCCCCGGGCGGATCTCGTAGACGCGGATCCCGTGCCCAGCCAGGCGAACGGCGAAGAGCTGGGCCACCATGCTGAGCGCCGCCTTGGCCACGCAATACTCCGGCCGGGTGGTACTTGCGAAGGAGCTGGAAATCGAGGTGATGAAGACGATCTGACCTTCGGTGATCGTGCCGGCCGAAACGAGCTCGATCATCGAGCGTGCGACGGCCTGACTGAGGAAGAACGGTCCCCGGAGATTCGTGGCCGAGAACGCGGTCCCAGCTTTCCGGCGTGGTTTCCAGATAGATCGATACGCGATTCGGGAGCAACGCCAGCATTGTTGACCCATAGGTCGACGCGACCGTGACGCTGATCGTCTCGTCGAGAAGTCGGCGCCCCTGCTCCAGGTCGGCCACGTCAGCGCGGATCGATGTCGCGCGCGGCGAACCAGCCGCTTCAGCCGTCGCGGCACGCCGACTCGGCGGCCTCGTCGATCAGCCCGGTAATTCACGACCAGCTCGATAGCCCAAGCCGGCCAAAGCAAGGGTGATCCCGCGTCCAATTCCCCGGCCGCCGCCGGTCACAACCGCGACTCGGTTTCGACTTTCATCGAAGTGACTCCCACCGAAGAACTTCTGACCAAGGCACCGTGAAAAAGTAGGCAGTAGCAGTCGCACTGTCAGGCAAGGCCGTGCAGCAGGCGGTACTTTGCTTAGACCGCTTCGTACTGCCTACCGCCTACTGCCGACTGCCTACTTTCAAGTTGACAGCGAGCCATTTGATGCTCGAAGATTGGACCTTGGAGAACTAGGCGCTCGTAGCTCAGGTGGATAGAGCGGCGGTTTCCTAAACCGCAGGCCGCAGGTTCGAATCCTGCCGGGCGCAGCTCGTTCGTGGATCGGTACGCCCGCCGTGGTCGGATCTGGGCTCGCCACAGCCGGGCTGTGCCCGGTCAATTGCGCCCGTAGCTCAGTTGGATAGAGCAACGGATTTCTAATCCGTCGGTCGCAGGTTCGAATCCTGCCGGGCGTACTCTAACTTCGGAACGATCGCTGCTCGGGTCGAGTCGCACCTGCGCGGCGTAACGTCGATTCTTTCATGGGACAATCTCGGACACGCAGTTCATGACAAAGTGCGAAGGCGGCCAGTCGCGAGTCGAAATACCTTGTTCCCGAGCCGCGGCGTGACAAGTGGCGTGCAATCTGTTAGAAATAAAGTGGCCCCACGAAATCAAGCCACCCCAGCGGAATTGACGCGGGTTCCACGTGAAACGGTTTGTCTGGCTCGACCGCGCTCGGCATTTTCCTGACTGAACATTTCAATTCGTGGATCGGGCGGTTTTGCCGTCCGGTCAAGCTCGGATGACTGCGATGGCAGAAGAGCGCCTCACCCAAATCTCGACCATCTGGACGACAATCGGCAGCGCCCACACTCCAGGCCCCCAAAGCCAGGCGGCGATGGAGGAGCTCGTCGGCCGATACCACGACGCGGTGACCCGGTACATCCATCTCAAAGTCCGCGACAAGCATCTGGCCGACGAGGTTCTCCAAGAGTTCTGGAAAAAGCTGCTGGAAGGAAAACTCGCCGGAGCCGATAAGAGCAAAGGCCGATTCCGAGATTATCTCCGGACCGTGCTCCATCGACTCATCATCGACCATTTCCGCACCCGCAAACTTCAGCCACTGCCTCCGGGAGACCTGCTGGACTCGAGTCGGCCCGACGAGGATTTTGACCGCGTCTGGCGGGAGGCCGTGATCACGCGAGTCTGGTCCAGGCTGGAAACCTATCAGGCCGCCACCCCCAAGAATCGGTACGCCACCGTTCTGCAACTGAGGCGAGATTTCCCCAAGGCCTCGATTGACGAGATCGCCGAGAAACTTGGCGAAATCACCCGGACCACAGTCAGCCCTGAAGCGTTCCGAAAAAACCTCCAGCGCGCCCGCACTAAGTTTATTGAATTGCTCGTTCAGGAGTTGCGCGAGACGATCCATCCCACCAGTACCGAAGACATCGAAGCCGAAATCTTCGATCTGGGTCTGGGACATCTCTATCGCCGGTATACGAACCCCGCCGAGAATTGACTCCGTGATCCGGCATTCATCGCCGAAAATCATGGATTATTCAACTGCCAATCTTGCCTTGAATTCCTTAGGTTTCAAGATTCTCCTCCGCGATGAAAATTCTCTCACTCCCCTTGACCCTCTCGTTTCAGCATGTACAGTTCAATGGGTCGGTGTGCCTGACCGGCGATCTGCATGCCGACCTCGTTGGGATCCATTTCAGCTTGCAGCATTGGATGGAACGCGCCGGGCTCAATCAGGCACCAGAGAGGGGCGGCAATGCTGGTTCTCTCCCGAAAAAAAAACGAGAGCATCATCATCAACGATAATATCACGGTGACCGTGATAGAGATTCGTGGGGACAAGGTACGCTTGGGGATTGAAGCCCCAAAGCATGTCACCGTTCATCGTCGTGAAGTTTATGAGGCGATTCAGAATCAGGCCCGAGCTTTGGACCAAGGGGCCAAGGTCGGTCAGTCCGACCCGTGACACTGCGACCGGAGCGAGAATTCCGGCGTTCGAACCGAGCCTCATCCGGTCGACGACGGACCTACCGATTTCGATCGTGGTTGGTCAGTTACCTCCGACTGGTATTCCGGTCACGGCTATTGCTTGGCCTTCATTAGCCGTACAAATTCTCTCATCCACGGTCCATTATCGGGCCAGCCCCTCACAGTGACCAGCGGGCCGTCCACGACGACGTCGCGATTCACGAACACGGCTCCCGCGCTTCGCACGTCGGGTTCGAGGTCGGGGTAGCACGTCATCGTCCGGTCCTTCATGTTCCCGGCGGCGAACAGAAGCAGCGGGCCATGGCAATTGGCCGCGATCGGCTTACCCGTTTCGAGGAAGTGGCGCACGATCGACACGGCCTGCGGACGGTTCCTCAAGTATTCGGGTGCCCGTCCGCCGGGAAGCACGAGCCCGTGATATTCCTTGACCACGACCTCGTCGAGTCCCAGGTCGGCCTGGACGCGGTAACCGGGTTTCTCGGTGTAGGTGTCGAAACCCGGCTCGAAGTCATGGACGACCGAGTGAAAAACACGCTTCTCAGGAGTCACGATCTGGACCTGCCATCCCTCTTCCTCGAGCCGGAACTTGGCGTAATAGATCTCTTGGGCTTCTCCCGCGTCCCCCGTCAAAATCAAGATCTTCACCATGATGGTGGCTCCTCGCCATGCCCAAGCCGCCACGCTTCCAGCCCAATCCCGCCTGATAAACTAACGCGTCCTGGAGCTCGATGCAACCAGGTCGTGATCCGCAGTGCGGTATCCTTGCGCGGGAACGACCTGTCTTGTGCGTCCCTTGACCCCGCGGCCGAAGTCGGTTTACATTCATCTGGACGTTCATCGTGCTGGCCCCGTCGTCTAGCCCGGTCTAGGACACATGCCTTTCACGCATGCAACACGGGTTCAAATCCCGTCGGGGTCATTCTGTTCGAGGTGATCATCCGCAGGTCGAGGCTTTCCTGCTTGACGCGCCCCACGGCTTCAGGCTGGCAAGCCTGGCCTACTTGGTCGGGCTCCGCGCCGAGTGTGTGAAGATGGGCCGCGACGCAGCCGGCCAGAATGGGAACGTTGTATCCCCCCTCGAGCACGCTGACCACTCGACCGTTCGAATGCGTCTCGGCCACGGAGACCAGTTCCTTAGTCAGGATCTCGAAGTCCTCGATCTCCAGTCCCAGGTCGCCGACCGGATCCTCGGCGTGAGCGTCGAAGCCCGCACTGATCAGAACGAGCTCGGGTCGCACGCTTGCGCGCCAGGCGATCGAGTCCCGAACGAAAGGCGGCGTGGTACTCGGTCCGAGGCGTACCGTAGGGCAGGGGGATGTTGAGCGTGTAGCCGAGCCCTTCGCCCTTGCCGGTCTCGTCCCGAGCACCGGTGCCCGGGTAGAACGGGTAGCGATGAATCGACAGGAACCCGACGCGAGACGAATCGTAAAAGATCTCCTGCGTGCCGTTGCCATGGTGCACGTCGAAGTCGGCGATCAAGATTCGGCTCACGTCGAAGCGGGCGAGGGCTTCCGCCGCGGCGAGGGAGATGTTGGCGTAAATGCAGAAACCCATCCCCTCGGCCGGCCTGGCGTGATGTCCAGGAGGGCGGACCAAACATAAGGCCCGTCGGTCTTTTCCACCCATCACGAACGAGACCGCCTCGATGACCGCGCCAGCGGCCAGACGAGCCGCGAGGTTCGATCCGGGAAAGACCCAGGTATCGGGGTCGAGCATCCCGCCGCCAGTGGCTTCCAGCTCAGCCACCCGACGGAGATAGTCGGCGGAATGAACCCGGGTCAGCTCGTCGGTACTGGCTTCTCGAACCAGGCCGCTCGGGCACGTATTGAAGTATCCCGTGCGCTCGAGCTGGCGGAGGATCGCTTGCAGTCGCTCCGGCCGCTCCGGGTGGCGGTGCGGAACTCGATGCTCGAGCATTCGACGATCGGTAAAGAGACCGACGACCATCGATCCTCCAAAATGCGTTGTGCACCCCGCGGCGCGGCCCGATGCGTACTCGGTTATCCTCGAATCATAGCAAAATCGACTCGATACGGGGACAAGTCCCTCGGACCCGAGCGGTTCCACGTGAAACCGAGCCGAGGCGCCGAGACGATTCAGGCGTCGTGGCCCGGCGCATTTGCTCAAGTCCTGGCGGGCCATTAGAATCGGTTGGCATGATCTCAAACCCGCCGCGACTCGATTCGGGACTCGCTCGCGAAAGCCTGGTCGTGCTCGCGCTGACGATGGTCGGGGGCGGTGATCCGTCTGTGGTCGCTCGGCCGTATCGGCTTGATCCACTTTGACGAAGGGATCTACGCGCTCGCCGGACTTTGGGTCTTCTCGCCGCGCAGGCTTGCTGGATCTCGATCCGAACCTCATCGCCGTACGCTCCGCCCGGGTTTTCCATCCTGGTGGGACTGTCCTATCTGTTCTTCGGCGTTAGCGACGTCGCGGCGGTGCTTGTCTCGATCGTGGCCGGGACGTTGACGATCCCCGCCGTGGGCTGGGTGGCTCGTCGCACATTCGGGAGCGGAGCAGGGGCCGCGGCCGCGGCCCTCACCGCACTTTCCGGAGCTCACATCGCGTTCTCGAGGATGGCCCTGGTCGATGCTTCTTTCTTGCTGTTCTGGGTGCTCGCGATCGGCCAAGGTCAGCGCTTCCTCGAGCGTCCCAACGCTGTGGCGAGCCGTGGCGCTGGGGCTTGCCGTCGGGATCGCCCAACTCTTCAAATACAATGGTTGGGTCTCGGGTGTCATTGTCGCACTGAGCGCGGGCCTCTGGCTTTCTTCCATCCCGTCGAACGAAAATCGAGGACAACGATCGCCACCTGGGGATGGGGTTTCGTCGCCGCGCTGGTCGCGGCCATGGTCTATTGGCCTTGGTACCAGTTCGTCGAGTCGCATGGGGGTTACTCGGCACTCTTGGCTCACCAGCGAAGTTATCTGGGCGGTCTTTCATCGTGGCCGGGCCATTGTCGGTCCAGCTCGACCAGGCGGCGGCCCTCTCGGGCGGGCCCGTTCTGGCTGGGCTGCGGCGGGATCGCAGCCTCGCTGGGGATGCTGCTGAGCGTCGGGGACTTCGGTACCAGGGGCCGTTTCCTCTTCAGAGATCCTGGTCGAGGCATTGATGTCTCTCGGCCCTCTGCCTGATCCCCGAGTTTCGTGGTGGCTCTGCTTGTTCTGGCTTGCCATTGCGTTGATTCAGAGGAAGGGGAACGCGACCCAGATCCGCGTATCTCCTTCTTGCCGGTTGGGTTACGCTCTCGGTCCTGACCCCCTTTTATCATCCTTACGCACGGCTCTGGCTGCCGGTCCAGGCATTCGGTTGGATCATCATGGGCGGCGTGCTTCGTCGCGGTTCTGAACGAGTGTCGAAATCGCCGGCACGCAGGCTTCAGGTGGATCTGGAATCTCGAGTCGGATCCACTGCCGTGGTTCGCCGTTGGTTTGCATCGTGTGCTGCATCTCTGATGTGCGATCTCCAGCGGTCTATCGCGGCGACGTTCGCCCATCCGAGCGTGTTGGAACCGAGCGATTCGGTCCGGTTGGCCTGTCGGGCCATTCAGAAAGAGCATTCCCAAGGAGTGAAAAGCTTGCGCGTCTTCGCGCGTCGGCCGGTCACCTTCTATCTTGCGTTAGGTGGCGGCGTTACCGTATTTCCCCAGCCTGACTTGGATCACTTGCTAGAGCAGGGGGATCGGACCTCCTGGGCCTTGCTCGACATGGCCATGATGCGGCAAGACAACGTGTCCGAGGAGGATTTGTCACGATCATTGGCGAATTGGGTCGTGGTTCGCGACATTCCCACGACGCTCAATATGGCGACGCTTCTGGATATCGAACCGGCGGCCGCGAGGAGTGGAACCGTGAACGTGTTGGCTTCGCTTCGGCTTTTGCGTCCAAAGCGGGCAGGGGAGGTGCGATGAATCCCGAGCCGCCCGTTTCCCTCTGGCCCGATCCCGACGCCTTGGGCCCGATCACCGACCTGTATGAACTGACGATGATGGCCGGCTACTACGCCTCGGGCATGGCCAACCGCCAGGCGACGTTCGAGCTTTTCGTGCGGAAAATGCCGGCGAACCGAGCGTATTTGATCTTCGCCGGGACTCGAGCAAGTGATCGGTGATCTGCTCCGTCTTGCCTTCTCGCCGGAGCAGATCGAGGCGATCCGCTCGTTGCCGGCCTTTCGAGAGCGTCGATCCCGTCGATCATGGATTGGCTGGCGTCGCAGCGGTTCGAGGGAGATGTGTGGTCGGTGCCCGAGGGGACGGTGGTCTTCCCGGGTGAGACGCTCCTGCGAGTGACGGCGCCTCTGCCCCAGGCGCAGTGGGTCGAGACGCTTCTCGTGGCCTCGATCGCCTATCCGACATTGGTGGCGTCCAAGGCGGCCCGGGTCGTCACGGCGGCCGGCGGCCGGCTGCTGTTCGAGTACGGGGCTCGGCGAGGGCACGGTCCCCAGGCTGGGCTGCTGGCGGCCCGGGCGGCCTACCTCGCCGGCTTCTCGGGGACGAGCCACGTCGAGGCCGGCCGGCGGCTGGGCATCCCCGTCACGGGAACCATGGCGCACTCCTGGGTCCAATCCTTCGGCAGTGAATCCGAAGCCTTCGAGGCGTTCGCGCGGGTGTTCCCTCAAACGGCGAGCCTGCTGGTCGACACTTACGACACGCTCGAAGGTGTGCGCCGCGCCGCCGCGATCGAGCCGCCCGTCCAGGCCATCCGGATCGACAGCGGCGACATCGGCGACCCTGGCACGCCAGGCGCGCGCGATCCTCGATGAACAGGACCGGCCGATGGTTAAGATCATGGCTTCCGGAGACCTCGACGAAAGGCGGATCGCTCAGCTCGTCGCTTCGGGTGCGCCGCTCGACGGCTTCGGGGTCGGCACGGAGCTGATCACGTCCCGAGACGCACCCGCCTTGCCCATGGTCTACAAGCTCGTGGAGCTCGAGGGCAAAGGCAAGTTCAAGCTCAGTCCGGGCAAGAAGACGTACCCCATGGCCAAGCAAGTCTTCCGTAAGATAGACCGGGAGGGCCGATTCCTCGGCGACCATGTGACGCGTGCCGACGAGACGGCTGAAGGTGAGCCGCTCTTGGTGCCGATCCTACGATCAGGCCGCTTGGTGAGCGCATTGCCCTCGCTCGAAAGCATCCGCGTCCGTTGCCGAGAGCAGACTCGCCGCGCTCCCCGAGCGTCTGTTGGGCCTGGACGCTCAACCCGATTACCCGATCACTTACAGCGACATCCTGGAGGCCGACGCCAAGCGACTGATGTCTCGATGAATACGCCCGGCTCCTCATACTGCGCGAAGGCGGTCACGATGGCAAAGATCATCTAGCGTGGCCAATCAAAAGGGCGGGGTGGGGAAAACAACCACCGCCATCAACCTCGCGGCCGGACTGGCCAAGGCGGGCCGAACGGCCCTGGTGGTCGATGTCGACCCTCAGTGCAACGCGACCAGCGGCCTGGGCGTGACGCCAGCGCAGCGGCACCCCTTGGTCGCCGGTCAACCGTTGGCGGAATCGGTCGTGGAGACTTCGCAAACCGGGCTGTTTGTGCTGCCGGGCTCCCAGAGCCTGGCCGATGCCGACGCGCTTTCGGCCTCCAACCGCCAGCGAGCCTCGACGCTCCGCCAGCAACTGACCGGAGAGCTCAGCCGCTTCGACTATGTCTTCATTGATTGCCCCCCGTCGCTGGGCCTCTTGACCCGTGCCGCATTGGGAACCTCGGCGGAGATTTACATCCCGATCCAGTGCGAATACTTCGCGATGGAGGGGCTTTCTCAAATCATCGAGCTGGCCCGCCAAACCAAGGCCAAAGACAACCACCGGCTCGAAATCGGCGGGATCGTCTTGACAATGTTCGACCCGGCGCTGGAGCTTGCCAACGAAGTGGTCGATGAAGTGCGTGAGTATTTCGCTGAAACCGTCTTCCAGTCGCTGATCCCGCGGGATGTATCGATTAGTGAGGCGCCGAGCCACGGTTTGAGCGTTCTTGACTACGCCCCCCGAGCACGAGGCGCGCGGGCTTATACCGAACTTGTCATGGAGGTCATTGACCATGAATAAACGACGTCTTGGACGCGGTCTGGAAGCGCTTTTGGGTCGCGAAGAAGGGGGTTTCGAAGGCGGTTCGCTGGAGGCGTGCGGAGCTGATCCAGATCGCCGTCGATCAGATTGATGCCAATCCGTTTCAACCGCGACGGCAGTTCAACCCGGAGCGAGATCGCCTCGCTGGCGGATTCCTTGCGACAGCATGGAATGCTGCAGCCGGTCCTGGTCAGGGCCGTGGGGTTGCGCTACCAGCTCATCGCCGGAGAACGGCGGCTGCGTGCCAGCATCGAAGCTCAGCTCCACGAGGTTCCCGCGCGGGTGCTCGACCTCGACGATCAACGGGTCTTCGAGCTGGCCATGGTCGAGAACCTTCAGCGCGAGGACCTGAACGCGATCGACAAGGCGACGGCCTTCCGCGACTACCTCGCCCGCTACGGCGGTACGCAGGAAGAACTGGCCGGCCGGCTCGGCCTCGACCGCTCGACCATCTCCAACCTGATCCGCCTCCTCGAACTCCCCGACGTGGTCTTGGAGCGCGGTGCGCGGCAACCAGATCTCTCAGGGACACGCACGAGCGCTGCTCGGTCTCCCCGACGAGGAAACCCGGACCGCCGCCTACCGCCGGATCGTCGCCGAACACCTCTCCGTGCGACAAACCGAGGCACTGGTCACCACCGGCGAGCCGACGCCGGCGCGTCCCAGAGTCCGCAAGGATCCCGCTCATACGCCCAACGCCAAGGCACCTCATCTTCTCGATCTGGAACAACTGCTCCACAACCAGTTGCGAACCACGGTCCTGATCAAGCCTCGAAACGAGGATCGTGGCCAGATCATCATCGACTACAGCTCCCGCGAGGAGTTCGATCGGCTGACCTCGCTCTTCCGAACTGCGGGCGAGCCGTCGGCCGTGGCATGATCCACGCTCGACAGCGGTGCCCCGTGAGCACGGAAACCACACTTGTGCTGACAGAGCACCCTGCAAGCACCGGAACCGCACACGGCGAGTCTGCTTCCCATTTCTCCACGGAAGAAAGTCGTTGGAGAATCTGGATTCACTTTTCCGGTTCAGCTTGCTCGGCGACGAACAGATTCGTGTAATTTCTACCGCTTTGGTTATAAAACGCTTGCGTCATTCCGCAGCCGAGAAACCGCGCGATGCGGCATCGGGTTTGCTGTACACTCGGGTCTTTCCATCGAAACCCTCTCGATCGATCAACCCCGTGCGCGGGGTCTCCCGCAGACATTAGCCAACGCCAACCAGGTGCTGCTTCATGTGTCCGCAACCGCAGCGAAGGACCGGCGGAGGAGGGACTTTCGTGTTCGGTCCGTCCATCTCGTCGACGACCCGGAACGGATCGAACGCCTGCGGCATCTGCTGAGGGGCTTCAATCATCGTTGCCGCAACTCGCTCAACGGTATCAAGATGAGCCTCTACCTCGCCAAGCGGCAATGGAATGGACCGACGCCCGCCGTGCTGGGTCGAGCTCGAGCAGACGTACCAAGAGATCGAGCGACTGTTCGATCGGCTCCAGATGATCTATCGACCCCTATCCGTGACCATGGTTCGTTCTCCGCTGGGCCAGCTCGTCGCGGAACGACTGCCGTCGTGGCGCTCCTGGTTTACGCCGAATGGACTGACGCTGGAGGTCGATCCGCCCGAGCAGGAGGTTCCGGGCGATTTCGATCCGATGCACCTGGGACTGGGCCTCGATGCTTTTGTCGCCTGGAGGGCCGTTCAATGCTCCGCGATGGGAAATCCGCGGCTGAGCTGGCGAATCGACGCAGGCTGCTTCGAGATCGCCTGGAGCGAAGGGCAGTCGCAAAGCCCGTCGAACTTCCCGGAAACGTGAGACTCGGCTCACTGATGAAGCGAGTCCATCAAGTCGGGTCGATTGCTTGGCCCTTCCGCTCCTGGCACGGATTGTCGTCGGCCCATGGCGGTTACCAGGAAACCAGCGCGCGATCCGGCCTTCGGCCTCAAGCTACGCTGGCCTCGGTTCCTCGCCGGAGAATCAGCGAGAACCTGATTGTTCGAAGCACACAAGTCGATCACCGTGACTCAGAAGGGAGTCGGCGCGTTGTCGGAAACCGATGCGCAGCGATTGACCTGGAGTTGTGGTATCAACAGACTAAACGCAATCGCCGTGGACATCCCGCCCTTGACCGAGCCGGCACGGCCGGCTTAACATGCTACTGTCGGAACGGAGTACGGGGCGTAGCGCAGCCTGGTTAGCGCGCCTGCCTTGGGAGCAGGAGGTCACCAGTTCGAATCTGGTCGCCCCGATTCGAGGTGGTTCTCCCCTGGGACCAGCAGAAGGCATCTCGTCGTGACAACAGACACCGGTTCCTCAAAGCTCCGGGCGGCTCAGGCCGCGGCGGCCTTGGTCGAGAGTGGCATGGTTGTCGGTCTCGGCTCGGGATCGACGGCCGCCCTCATGGTCCGCCGGCTCGGCGAGCGAGTCGAGCAGAAGGGCCTCAAGATCATGGGGTCGCGACCAGTGAGACGACGGCTGAGTCTAGCCCGCGCACTGGAACATCCCCCTCCGCGAACTCGACGACGTGGCCGCGCTCGATATCAACCTCGACGGAGCCGACGAGATCGATCCCCAATTCCAGATGATCAAGGGCCGAGGTGGTGCCCTGTTGCGCGAGAAGATCGTCGCCTGCGCCGCCAATCATCGGGTCACCATGATCACGGCCGACAAGCGGGTCGACCGGCTCGGCACGACCATGCCGCTCCCAGTCGAAGTCAGTCTGTTCGGAGTGCAACACACCGAGCGACGGCTCCAACAGCTCGGAGCCTCTGACCACGCTCCGCCGCCTCGCCAGACGGCTCACCTTATTTGACCGACGGGGGCAACGCGATCATCGACTGCCAGTTCACGCGCGATCGATGACCCTGGCGTCGCTCGACCGCCAGCTCCAATCGATGGCGGGCGTCCTGGAAACCGGGCTGTTCCTCAATCTTTGCGATACCTTGATCGTCGGGATCGGTGACGGCGTCGAGCAAATCGAGTCGGGTGCTGCGCAACCGGGCTTGAGTCATCGGACCACGACTCATGACCCGTGACCAATCTCAAGCCTCGGCCTTGAGCTCGTCGAGAATCTCGGCGGTTCGGGAAGCGCCAATCCGGTCACAACCGATCTCGGCCACCTCGATCATCGAATCCAGGTGCGAATTCCACCGGCGGCCTTGAGCTTGACATGGGGCGGCGCGGCCCGTCGCATCAGGCGGAGGTCATCAACGTGTTGCGCCTCCGGTGCCGTAGCCGGTTGAAGTCTTGACGTAGTCGGCCCCGACTTCACCACAGATCTGACAGAGTCGCACTTTCTGCTCGTCGTTCAAGTAACAGTTCTCGAAGATCACCTTGACGATCGCGCCCGCGTCGTGGGCGCACTTTGGTCACGGCGGCGATATCCGACGCGACCGCGTCCCACTCCCCGCCGATCGCCTGACCGATGTTGATGACCATGTCGAGCTCGGTCGCCCCGTCGGCCACGACCTGTTGAGCCTCGAAGACCTTGACCGCTGTCGCGTGACCACCGTGGGGAAACCCGATGGTCGTTCCGACGAAGACGCCCGTACCCTTGAGGATCCGCGCGGCCAAGGGCACGGCGAACGGCTTGATGCAGACACTGGCGACGCCATACCGCGCTGCCAGGCGGCAGCCTTCCTCGAGCTCCGCGACAGTCAAGGCCGGCCCTAACAGGGAATGGTCGATGCGCTTGGCAATCGTGTCGTAGGTCAGTACCAGACTCATGGTTGGAGTGCTCTAACGGGTCGGTTTGCTGGTTGATGGCCACGATGGATCGATCGAGCTCTTCTTATCGCGACGATGGATTGAGCGAAGGTTGGTTGGCAGCGCGCTGGGATAAAGGGGCCAGCGGCCTGCGGATCGTCAAGGTCGGTCGAAACATCATCGCGATCGCCAGCGGAAGGTAAAGCATCACGAGCGTGCCCCCCTTGTCGAGATACCAGAACTGGCTGGCGACGAGCAGGGCGGCCGACAGGGCGATCAGCTCGGCCAGGTTCTTTTTGGCGGGCCAGATCATCGTGACGATCACCAGTGCCAGGTAGGCGATCAGGACCGGCAATCGGAAGCTCGAGTCGATCCTCATCCAGAAGCTGGTTGAGAACTGGGGCTCGTATCGCGGCAAGAGACCGACCTCGGCGATGCTCCGGGCGCCGAGGGCTCGTGCCCAGATCCGCCAGGTCCGGGAACCGAATAACCCAGCAGGGCACAGCCACAGACGACGGCCAGCGCGACCGCGGTGAACCGCATCGCTCCGCGCCCAATGAAAAATCCGCACCAAAGCGCGATCAGTCCCAGACAAGCCGGGATCCAGCCGGCCGCCAGTCCGATCAGGGCGCCCGCCAGGGCGGGCCGGACGTGCCAGAGCACGGCCGCCACGATCAGGGCCGCCGGAATGAGTTGACCGCTATCGACCACGGCCATGCGGGTGTAGGGGAGTAACAGATAACACGCGGCCATCGCCATGCCGGTGATCGGCCGCTCGAAATGCCGCCAGCCAATCGCCAGCAAGGTCAGTACCAAGCTCAAGATGCGCCAGGCTGGCCAGCACCCGTGAGACGATCACTTGCACGCTTTTTCGCTTCAGCGAAGTTGGCAGCGGTGAGAATGATCGACGTAGTGCCGGAGCGCGGGATTATCGTCGCCGGGGGCGACCGAAGTCCGGTCCTCGCGGCCCGATGGCTCCGCCGGGTTGCGTGCCGCCCCGTCCTCGACCGGGAGGCTCACGGTCTCGGCCAGCAAGAGCCCCAGGATTCCGACCGATAGACACAACAGCCCGGAGGCGTTCAGGTTCGGTTCCAGGAGCGGCCGACGCACCAGACCCAGGTCGAGAAGACAACGGACCAGCCACAAGCCCGACCCGAGAAAAAGCCAGATATAGGCGCCCCAGGAGTAGTCGGCCTGGTTGCCCACCATCAGCATCAGCCCGGGCGCCAGCACGAAGAGAAGCAACAGGTCGAGATTGCGCACGCTCCAGAAGCGGCTGAACTTGAAAAACAGCGTGACGCAGCCCAGCAGCGACAAGAAGAGCCAGACTTCCGGACCCAGACCCAGATCGGCAACCAGCGAACCGTTCACGCCAGCCTCGTCGTCAGTCCGACTCGTAGGGAAGTGGTTCGCCAGCAAGCTGGCACAACGCATTCATGGCCGCCCGCTGCTCGGCTTCCTTCTTGTTGCGGCCCCAGGCCGGGGCATAGCGGCTGTTCGCCGATCCTCGCCGACATCTTGAAGCATTTCGAGTGATCCGGGCCCTTCTCATCCAGCAGCAGGTAAGTGGGCGTCTCGCCGTATTGGCGTTGGGCGACCTGTTGCAAGTCGCTCTTGTAGTTCACGCCCCCCTGGCCGTCGACCACCGCGTCGATCTCGGGTTCGATGTGCCGGAGGATGAACCGCTTGGCCGCCTCGATCCCGCCGTCCAGATAGATCGCCCCGATCAGACTTTCGAACACGTCAGCCAGCACCGACGGCGGCGTCTGATCCTGCGAGCTCATCCCTTTGCCGATCACCAGGAACTCATCGATGCCCAGCTCTTCGGAGATCTTCGCACACGTGCGACTCGAGACCACGATCGACTTGATCCGCGTCAGGTCCCCCTCCAGATACTCGGGGAACTTCCGGAACAGCAATTCGCAGACGATCGCACCCAGGATCGCGTCGCCCAGGAACTCGAGCCGTTCGTTCGAGGACAGCCGGTGGTTGGCCCCCGACGCATGCGTCAACGCCTCCTGGAGAAACGTCAGGTCCTGAAACTGATAGCCGATCACCTCCTGGCAGCGGGCAAGCACACTGGTCTCGTCCCGATGAATCGTTGGGGGCATGGTCGCACCAATATGGCGCTCAAGGAGTTGCGATGGGAAACTGCTAGGCTATAAGTCTCGACAGGGCTTGTCAACCATCTCATGATCCACGCATCGACGCTCGAGCGGAAGCCGTGTCGCGGCCTGCGATCGGTCCGAGGATCGGATCGCTGCAGGATGTAGACCGCATCACCGCGCCTGCTGGCGATGGCGGCGGATGAAGGCGGCGACCCGAGCGCCAGATCCTTGCGGCCTGGGCGCGGATTCCACGCCGCTGGCGACGTCGACCATCCAGGGCCGGACCCGGGCGACCCGCTCGGCGACGTTCTCGGGGGTCAGCCCACCGGCCAGGATCAGGCGGGGCAGGGGGGGATGCGATCGAGAATATCATTCGTCGATGGTCGACACCCGTGCCGCCGGGCATTCCGGCGACGTAGGCGTCGATCAGCACCGCGTCGGGCAGCCGGCCCAGGTCGCGAGCTCCGCTGGAGATATTCCGTCACGTTCGTCCAGGCCGAGGCTCGATCCAGACGAAATGCCCGGATCACCTGGAGATGATCGAGGGCGAGCAGATCTTCCGGCGGCTCCTGCCCGTGCAACTGGACGATTCCCAGCCCCAAGCGGTCGGCGACCTCGGCGACTTCGGCGGCCGGCCGGTCGACGAACACCCCCACGACCGAGAACGAAGCCGGAATGCGCCGCGATGATCTCGGCCGCACGTGCCGGACTCAATGTAACGCGGCGACGCCGGATGAAAATTGAGTCCGATCCAGTCGGCACCAGCGTCGGCGCATGCCGCGCGCTTCGTCGACACATGTCAGACCGCAAATCTTGACTGCGGACCCCGGAATGCGACATGCGAACGGGGCTTTCGCGAATTCGATCAGGGACACAAACGTCCTCAAACACGGACAATCGTCGCGTCGGCCGATGCGACGGCAACTCGTGCCGGCTCAGGAAACGCCGAGTTTGTCCAGGGTCTCCTTGAATTTGGTTTCGGATTGACGCCGACCAAGCTGTCGACCACCTTGCCGTTCTGGAAGACCAACACCGTGGGAATCGCCGAGATCCGCAGGCTACCCGGCGTTTCCTGGTTCTCGTCCGTGTTCATCTTGCCGACCTTGACCTTGCCCTCGTACAGGTCCGGCCAGTTTTTCGATGGTCGGGGCGAGCTGCCGGCAAGGTCCACACCAGGGAGCCCAGAAATCGACGACCACCGGGATCGGTGAATCCAGGACTTCCGACTTCCAGTTACCGTCCGTGAACTCCTGTATACTTCCAGACATTGCACTTGCCTCATCGTGTTGCGAAAGTCGAGAAACAATCAAAACTTAGCGCAAATCGAGGTCGGTCAATGGCGACCGGATTATGATGCATTATAAGGTGGCGCGAAGACCGAGTCAACGTCGTTGGTCCGTGATCCGGCGGATCCGACTCGCGCGCGATGCCGCGAGCGACGTACTACTTCACGGTACGCCGCGTATTGGCGATCTCGGGCTCGGTCAGGTAGAGCAGGCGGCCGCAACTGAGGCAGAAGCTCAGCGACGTCTTCGTTGATCAGGTCATTGATCATCTGGGTGGTGACCGAGGTGAAGCAGCCGTGGCAGGCCCCGTCCTCGCAGGCGGCCAAGGCATCGGCGCCGTACCGGCCGACGATTCGCCGATAGCGGTCGCGAAAATCGACGGGGATCAACGTTTCGGCCTCGATGATCGCCGTCTCGATCTCGCGCGAGCTGCTGCTTGTGAGCGAGTGACTGGTCGTCGATCTGCTTTTGGAATGGCGGCGATCTCGGCGGCGGACCGTTTCACTTCGTCCTCGAGCTTGCGCAAATCGATCGCCTTGGTTTCGTTGACGTCGAGCGCCTGGAGGATTTCCTCCTCGAGCTTGGACTTGGTGGCATTGTCGTGGGCGATCTGGTTCTGGATGGCCTTGTATTCGTCGTTCTTCTTGACCTGGTTGAGCTTGACCTTGAAGTCGTCGATCTTGGTTTCGACGCCTTGGAGCGAGTGCTCGTGTTTCTTGAGCTGGACCTTGGCGTCCTGGAGTGCCTTCGGGCCTGCTTCGAGCTCGGCCTGGCGGTTGGCCAGGGCCGCCTGGCGGACGGCCAGGATCTTGGGGCCGGAAGCCAGGCGGTCGCGCAGCGCCTTGGCACGCTGATGTAACTGGTGAAGGTCGCGTAAGCTATCGGCGGTCGCGGGCATCGGTCGCGGTCCTCTCTCCCAACAGGTTTCAGGGGAAGATCCTCGGTCTCGTCGGGACGGTGCGGATCGTTGCTCGTTGTCCGTGCGAGCGTGCTTGGTCGAGCACAGCTCGTTCCCTCCGGCGTGTCGGGTCGTCGCGTGAGTCGCGTATCCCGGTCCGGCGGCGAGTCGACAAAAAAACCCCCGGTCGCCTGGGGCGTCCGGGGGTTGACTTTGGTGTCAGCCGGTACTTTCGAGGAAACCCTCGAGTTGTCGACTTCGCACGGGATGCTGAAGTTTCCTGACGGCCTTGGCCTCGATCTGGCGGACACGTTCGCGAGTGACCTTGAAGATCCGGCCCACCTCCTCGAGCGTATAGGTGTAGCCGTCACCCAGTCCGTAGCGGAGCTTGATGATCTCGCGTTCGCGGTAGGTGAGGGTCTTCAGGACCTGGTCGATCTTCTCCTTGAGCATTTCCTGGGTTGCGGCGTTGATCGGGCTCTCGGCGGCCTCGTCCTCGATGAAGTCGCCGAAGTAGCTGTCCTCGCTTTCGCCGACGGGCCGGTCGAGTGAGATCGGGTGGCGGGAGATCTTCATGACCCGCCGGGTTTCCTCGACCGAGATGTTGGCGGCGCGAGCCGTCTCCTCGATGGTCGGCTCCCGGCCCTTTTCCTGGAGCAGCTTCTTGGAGACGTTGCGGAGCTTGGACATCGTCTCGATCATGTGCACCGGGATGCGGATGGTGCGGGCCTGATCGGCGATGGCGCGGGTGATGGCCTGGCGGATCCACCAGGTTGCGTAGGTGCTGAACTTGTAGCCGCGACGGTACTCGTACTTGTCGACGGCCCGCATCAACCCGGTGTTCCCCTCCTGGATCAGGTCCAGGAACGACAGGCCGCGGTTGCGATACTTCTTGGCGATCGAGACCACCAGCCGGAGGTTGCCGCCGGAGAGCTCGCGCTTGGCCTGTTCGTATTTCCGGAACCGGATGTTCATCGCCTCGACGCGCCTGGTCAGCGACTTGGGCGTCTCGAGGGTGATCCGCATCAGGTCCTTGAGTTCCTTGACCAGGTTGGCGCGATCTTCCTTGCCGCCGCGGCCGGCGCGGTATTCCTTGAGCTGGAAGACCAGCTCGTTCATCCGGGCGGCGAACTGTTCGAGCCGCTTCATCAGCGGCTGAACCTTCTGGGTCCGGATCGAGAGTTCCTCGACGAGGTTGACCGCCTTGCGCCGCCGTCGCTTGAGGTTGGCCATCATGGTTTCCCGCGCGGCTCGTGTCGCGTTCGCGGACGAACGCCTTGAAGTCGCGGGCGTTGCAATCCATCAGGTGGGCCAAGGTGACCAGGTTGTGCGGCATCCGCCCCAGGATCTGGTCCTTTTCCAGGTTCTCGGTGACCGACACCTTCACGGTGCGGTCGAAGGGGAGCTCGCCCTCGTTGACCTTCTTGAGGACATCGACGACCAAGGCCAGCGCGAAGTGGCACTCCAGCACCTTGCGACGGAACCGCTTGCGGGTGATCTCGATCCGCTTGGCCAGGTTGATTTCCTGGTCGCGGGTCAAGAGCGGAATCTCGCCCATCTGGGTCAGATACATGCGGACCGGGTCGTCGATGCGCCGCGAGATCTCGTCGAGATCCTCGGTGGTGAGCTCGGTTTCCTCGTCCTCGAGCGGCTCCTCGACGAGGTCGTCATCGGGTTCGTCATCCAGATCGCCCGAGGCGAGCAGGCGGTTCTCCGCCTCGTCCTCGTTGATCAGCTCGATGCCCATCTCGTCGAGCGTCTCGAGCAGACCGTGGATGCGCTCAGGGCTCGTCGCCTCGTCGGGCAAATAGTCGTTGACTTGGTCGAACGTCAGAAAGCCACGACGTTTGCCCAGGTCGAGAAGCGTTTTGAGGCCCTCGTCCAACTTGTCCATCCAAATCCTCCCTCACGCACAATACGGCGGATCTCGGCGCTTTCAGTGTTTTTCGTGTCCGGCCGCTGGTTAAGAGTCGCTGATATTCCAATTTTATGGCACGATACGTGTCGGGGTCGGCGTGTTGATCGGTCTCCTCAAGCGATCGTTTCAAGTCCCTGAGTCGTTTTTGCCGTTCGCGTTCCTTCAGCACGATCAACATTGTTTTCAAGACGCTCTTTCCAAGGGGCCGGCTGCATGCGACTCGGTAACGCGGCCCGGATCGGGCGTGCTCAGGGCCATCGGTGCGATCAGACCGGCAACCAGTTCGCGAATCGCCGGGTCGTCGAGCCGGACCATGAGATTTTCGTAGCTGGGTGACTGTCCCTCGCTTTGCAAATCGTAGCATGCCTGGAGGATCGTCCGGAGCGAAGCGTCCTTCAAGCTGGAGACCGCGACCCGCGGAATCAGCAACGTCAGCGCGGTCGGCTCGCTCAAGACGATCTGGATCAACTCGAGGTCTTCTCGGTCGAGCTCGCTCTGGCGGATTGGGGTCATCGCGGGCACCGCGTCCGCCGGCCGGCCCTGAGCCGAGACCGGCCGCGCCGGTCCGTCCGCGACCCGGAGGAGGGGCGCGGCAACCGCCGGCGGAGATCATTGAGTGTCTCGGGCGGAATCCGGAGCCGATGCGACAGCGTGTCGAGGACCTTGGCCTTCTTGACTTCGAGTCCCAGATGATGCGTCTGGGGCACCTGGTTCACGATGCCGAACACCCACTCGGCCGCTCGGCGAGATCCTTCGATCGAGTCGAGGTCGAAGCGAGCCGACGGCTCGGTTCACGAGATAGGCCAAGGCTTCGGGCGCCTGCTCGGCGAGCTGGCGAAACGCGTCAGCCCCTTCCTTCAAAAGGTAATCGCAGGGGTCCAGGCCCGCGGGCAAGGTGAGTACGCGCAGGTCCACCTCGCTTGCCAGAAACAGCTCCAACGCCCGATCCGCCGCCGATCGACCCGCCTCATCACCGTCGAAGACCAAAACCACGCGACGATCGGACAGCCGGCGCAACATCTCGAAGGTGGTCCTCACCCAGGGCTGTTCCCAGCGTGCCCACGACGTTGCACAGTCCTACTTGGTGAGCCGCGATCACATCGGTATAACCCTCGACGACGGCCACCCAGCCTGCGTCTCGGGCCGCGTTCCGCGCCAGGTCGGCCGCATACAGGATCGTTCGCTTGTGAAACAACGACAGTCTCAGGCGTGTTGAGATACTTCGCAACCTGCCTGCCCTGCGGCGACGATCGCCCGTTCAACTTCCGGGAGAATCCGCCCGCCGAAGCCGACGGTCCGTCCGCGATCGTCGTGGATCGGGAACATCAAGCGTCCCCGGAACCGCTCGCGCACCAGACCCGGCGATTCGGCGGAGCGGCTGACCAGGCCCGCCTGCTCGAGCGCATCCATCTTGATTCGCTGGCGACGAGCCTGGTCCAGCAGCCAGCCGCGGGCCGCCGGAGCATATCCCAGCCGGAACCGCTCCACGCTGGCTCGCGACAGACCTCGGCGATCCACGTAATCCAGCGCCTCGTTCGACCCGGCGAGCGACTTGGCATACACCTCCTCCGCCCAGGCATTGACCTCGAGAAGGTCGGACTTGAGCGGACCCCGGGACGTCGAGGTGATCGGCGGGCTTTCCAGTGCGACCCCTGCTCGATCGGCCAACATTCGCAACGCCTCGGGAAATTCAACGTGTTCGATTTTTTGCACGAAATCGAAAATGTCTCCCCCAGCCCCACAACTCCAGCACTTGTACGACTGGCGGTCGGGATTCAACTCGAGGGACGGATTGTGGTCGTCGTGAAACGGACAGAGGGCCTTGTACTTCGTACCGACACGGCGCAACGGCCGGTACTCGCCGACCAAGGCGACGATATCAACAGCGCTTTTAATAGCGGATAAAGTCGTTTCGGAATGACGGGCCACCGGGAACTCCTGATACGAGGGCTCAGGCCCGGGTCCATGGTCCGCGGTCCAGCGAGCCGAGCAAAAAGCCCGAACTCCACGAGATGACCGCTCACCTTGCCCTTGGTATTGATCGTCGCGGCTTCAACCGAATTATAACTCCCCCCCATTTCGGGTCAAGTTTTCCGCGGCTCTTGCCGACAAGATGGTCGTCTTTCTAAGACGGCACGATTTTAGCATTTAGGTATTGTGTGCCTTCGGTTCCACTTGATCCGAGTCGCCATGCCGCAACCGGTCCTCACGTGACTTGACTTATCACTTTTCGTACCACGCATCGCTCGTCCCCTTCTCTATTCTCTCATAATCACCAAGGTTTCGAACGAGCGATGTCTCGCAAACCAGGTGTCTAAGTCAAGCCCGACGAGCGGAAACGTGGATTTCGACGAGAATCCGCGCCGCCAACTGCGTGCTGGCATCGAGCGACTTCCCACGCCATTGCCTGAATCAAGCCATGAACAGCTATGAACGTGCTTGAATGGCGTGATGACTATGCCGTCTAGGCGGCCGGGATCGAGCTCAGGTGAGTTTGGGGAAGCCGGTGGACGAGTCCAGAGTCGGGGGAGACGCCAGTCAAGGCTGGTTGGCTCCCTTGCCGGTGCCCAGGCGAATCGGGCCGACGCGACCGTCGGTCGTCTGAATCAGCAATGGCAAGCCTTGGCTGAAATCCTGCCTGCCGAACCGCGACCTCGAATTGAGCCAGCGAGTTGACGGGTTCTTCACCCACTTTGAGGATTCGCATGCCGGGACGCAAGCCCGCCTGAAACGCGACGCTGCCGTTCACGACCTGGTTGATCTCGACCAACGTCTCAGACCCGTCCGGCGCGGGCCGGGCCTGGACGCGGAACCCTAACGACGTCAGCACTTCCGGCGCTGGGGGCAGCTCTTCGATCGTCACCGTCACCGACTTGGACTTGCCGTCACGATAGAAGGTCAGCGGGACCTCGGCGCCCACATCCAGCCCGGCGGTCAGGTTCCTGAGCGCGGCGGGTCGGCGACCTCCTGGTTGGCCAGATTTGACGATCACATCGCCGAATTTCAACCCGCGCATGGTCCGCGGGACTGCCCGGCTCAACATGCCTGACCAGAGCGCCATGATTGTCGGCGAGATTCAGATCTGCGAGCGACCGGTGTATCCAGGGCTCGATCCGAACTCCCAGCCAGCCTCGAACGACCTTGCCGTGCTTGATCAAACTCTCCACCACGCGACGCGCCATCGACGACGGAATCGCCAGGCCGATCCCCTCATATCCCCCGGATTGCGTGATGATCGCCGTGTTGATGCCGACAACCTGGCCGGCCAGGTTGATCAGTGGACCGCCGGAGTTTCCCGGGTTGATCGCCGCATCGGTCTGAATGAACGACTCGTATTCCGATATTCGACTATCGACGTTCCGCTCGGTTGCCGAGACGATACCGGCGGTCACGGAATGGTCGAAACCGAGCGGACTGCCGATGGCCAGCACCCAATCGCCGATATCGAGCTGGTCCGAATCGCCCCAATTGGCCTGGACCTTCAATGTGGACTTGACCTGGAGGACCGCGAGATCGGACTTGGGATCGGCTCCAACCAGCCGCGCCGGCACATCGTCACCGGGCCCGAGACGGACCATGATCCGATCCGCGTCTCGAACGACGTGGTTGTTGGTGACGATGTAGCCTTTAGCCTTGTCGATGATCAACGCCGGATCCCAGCTCCGCGCTCTGGAACCCGGGCGCAAGTCGGTTGCCGCCGATGGGATTGCCGGCGAACCCCTCGCCGCCGCGCTTCGATCGAAGCGACTGGACGTTGACGACCGCGGGGGAGACGGCCGCCGTTGCCAGCCGAAAGAGCGCGGACGCACGATTGACGATCCCCTCGTTGTCAAGCTTCCTCAGCGCCTCGGTCGCGGCCCGCGCACGGCCCGCCTCCCAGGCATAGCCGGTCCGATCGGCGATGTAAGGCACGCCGTAGACCACGAGCGCGGCCAGGGAGAGGAACGAACAAGACCACCAAGAACCCACGGCGAACCGGGGGTGTCGTGGGACGAGGCGGTGGGTCGTCAAAGCCGAAATCCTGCGGGTTGAACGAAGCCATCGACGGGCGAGACTCCTGTGCACCAGCTCCCCGGGCCAGCCCGAACCTGCCGCGACGGCCGCCGGTGAAGGTTCAGACCGTTCCGTGAGGGTGCAGGATCATTTTGGTACGCCCAGCGATCGAAATCAACCTTCGACAAAGAAGTCACTGGTCGCCGGAGGCCAGCTCGAACTAAAGTAGAGACAGGATCAAGGACCCCAATCAACTAGCAACTCACGATCACCAAGCAGGAAGTCGTAACTCAAAACGATGTGCGGCATTGCCGGATTCGTGAACGGTGCCGGCCAGGCGGCCGATCGCGCGATCGTCGAGCGGATGACATCCACGCTGGCGCACCGTGGCCCGGACGGCGACGGCATGTATTGCGATGGACCGGTGGCGCTGGGTCATCGCCGGCTCTCGATCATCGACGTCGACGGCGGCGCTCAGCCCATGTCCAACGAGGACGGCTCGATCTGGGTCAGCTACAACGGCGAACTCTATAACGAGCTCGAGCTGCGGACCGAGCTCGAGGCGAAAGGCCATCACTACCGCACCGTGTGTGACACCGAGAGCCTGGTCCATCTTTACGAGGAAGAGGGCGTCGATTTCGTCCGGCGCCTCAACGGGATGTTCGCGCTGGCGATCTGGGACCGCAATCGCGATCGGCTGGTGCTGGCGCGGGACCGAATGGGCCAAAAGCCGCTCTATTACGGGGCTTTGCCTGGCGGCGGCCTCGCCTTCGGCTCGGAGCCGAAGGCGGTCCTGTCGCATCCGGAGATCAGCCGCGCCCTCGACCGCGGAGAGCCTGGTCCGCTACCTCTTTTACGAATATGTGCCGGCCCCGTATTCCATCTGGCGATCCTTGCGCAAGCTCCCTTGCGGCCATGTTCTGACGTGGGAGACAGGCGAGGTTCGGGTCCGCAAGTACTGGAGTCCTCCCATTTCGAGTCCATCGCCTCTGGACTTCGACACCACGGCCGAGCGGTTCTGGAGCGAATTTCGCGACTCGGTCGCCCGCCATCGTCGTTCGGACGTACCCATCGGCGTTTTTTTGTCCGGCGGAATCGATTCTTCGAGCGTCGCCGCCGCGATCTGCGAGGTCGAGCCGGCGCGCAACGTGCGGACCTACTCGATCGGCTTCGAAGATCCCAGCTTCGACGAGAGCGGCCACGCCCGCGCGGTCGCCCGGCACCTGGGGACCGACCATCACGAACGAACGTTCTCGATCGACGACGGCCTACGATCTCTTGCCCGAAGTGGCCGCCTGGCTCGACGAGCCGTTCGGCGATGCGTCGATCCTGCCGACTCACCTGCTTGAGCCGTTTTGCGCGCGACGAGGTCAAGGTCGTGCTCGGGGGAGACGGCGCGGACGAGCTGCTGGCCGGCTATCCGACCTTCGCCGCCGAGCGCGCGGCCGGCGTTTTCCGGCGGTTGCCGAGGCCGGCCCAGGCCGCTGGCCGGCGCGGCGGTCGGCCGGCTCCCGGTCGACCATCGCAATTTCAGCTTTGACTTCAAGCTCAAGCAGTTCCTCCAGGGCGCGGCCGAGCCGCTTCCCCTGGCCCACCAGCGCTGGCTCGGCTCCTTCTCGGGAGCGGAGATCGCTCGGCTCCTGGTCGACGGCGATCCGATCGGCATCGAGCGCGAGCACCTCACGCCGCGCCGAGGCTCTTGCCGCGGCTGCCGACCCGCTGTCCCGTTCGCTCGCCCTCTACCAAGACACCTATCTGCCCGAGGACATCCTCACGAAGGTCGATCGCGCCAGCATGGCCTGCGGGCTCGAGGTCCGAGCCCCATTCCTGGACGCCCAGTTGGTCGATTTCATCCAGGCTCTCCCCCCAGCCTTCAAGTTCGGACGAAACCAGACCAAGCGCTTGCTCAAACGCGCCGCGGCCAGTCGCCTGCCCGCGACGATCCTGGCTCGGCCCAAGAAAGGATTCGGCATCCCCGTGGCGGCCTGGTTGCGCGGACCGCTCGCCCCCTTGATGGCTCAGCTCCTCGGCCGCGATCGCCTGGAACGCCAAGGGCTCTTCCGCCCCGACGAGGTCGCCCGCCGGATCAGCGAACACCAGTCGGGCCTCCGCGATCATCGCAAGCCCCTCTGGACGCTGCTGATGTTCCAGCTCTGGTACGACCATTGGCTGCCATGTTGACAACCGAACCAGGATGCGGGTTCCCCGACAATTCGACGTGGCCCTCACGCCATCGCGGATGTTGCGTTTCCGCCGCAATGCTACGATGAGTTTTAGAAAATTCGTTGCGTTCTTGGCGCTGTTGAGGGAAACTCGGTTCCGCGCCAGGGCAACCGTCTTTGCTTGCGAAAATGCGACATGAAGGTTTTGATCGTTTCCGATATCCATGCGAACTGGGCCGCCCTCGCGGCGATCCGCGAGCCGTTCGATGTTTGCCTCTGTCTGGGCGACCTGGTCGACTATGGGCCGGATCCAGTCCCTTGCGTGCGATGGGCGATGACCAATGCCACCTATGCGATCCGAGGCAACCATGACCACGGAGTCGCCCAGGGGATCCCCGTCAGCGGAGGTAGCGGCTATCGCTACCTGACCGGGATCACCCGGCCGTCCATGTGGGATACGCTGGGGCCCGAGGAGCGTCGCTATCTGCTTCAACTCCCTGTTACTCAGCGATTTGACTTGGGGGGCAAGCGATTCTTACTCGTCCACGCCACGCCACGCGACCCGCTCGACGAGTACTTGCTCAAAGACCCCGCGACCTGGGCCAAGCGGCTTGAGAACGTCGGAGCCGACGTCGTATGCGTCGGCCACACCCACATGCAGTTCAACATTCAGGTGAACGGCACCGTGGTCCTCAATCCGGGGAGCGTGGGATTGCCTCGCGACGGCGATCCGCGTGCGGCCTTCGCCGTGATCGATGACAACAAGATCGAGTTGAAACGCGTCGCCTATCCGATCGAGGAGACGATCGACCGGATCGAGGCAATGCCCTGGCCACGCCGTGGCAAGGACATGATGATTCAGTCGCTTCGGCTGGGGCGGCTGCCCGACCATATGGCCGGGGAGGTCTCGGATCTGCCGTTGGACGATGATCCGGACTCCACCGTCTCGTGATGGACAGTTGTCAGTTGTCAGTTGTCCCATGTGGCGCCAAGCCTTGCATCTCCTACGACCGTTGATATCAGCCGCTTCCCTAATCTTACCCTCCTTTTCTCCGGTCACAGGTTCTACAGGACAACGGACAACGGACCAATGCTTAAAGACCGCCGTCCAGGAGCGAGCGGATGGTGGGGAGATACTTCTCGGCGGACGCCGTGTTGACCAGCACGACTCGGTCGTTGGGACGGATCAATCCTCGGTCGGCCAGCTCGGGGAGTGCGGCGAGCGTCGCGGCGCCTTCCGGCGACCAGGCGAACCGCCGCTGGCGCCACTCGTCGCGGATCACGGCGCGGATGGCCTCGTCAGAGACCGAGACCGCGCAGCCCCCTGTCGCGCGGATGATCCGCAAGACGTTGATATGCCCCACGTTTTGCGCCACGTTCAATCCCGTGGCGATCGTGCGGCCGGCGGGCCTCGGTTCGATGTCCTCCGCTCCCGCCTCGAAAGCGCGGACGATCGGCGTGCTGGCGTTGCTCTGGACGCACACCATCCGGGGCCGATCCGGCCCCACCAGGCCGAGCGCCTCGAGCTCGTCGAACGCCTTGGCCATTCCGACCACTCCGGTTCCGCCGCCCGTCGGATAGACGATCACGTCGGGAAGCCGCCAGCGCCGGTCGATCAGGCGGTCGCCGGCCGGCTCGGCCATCTCCAGTCCCAGCGTCTTCTTCCCCTCGGTGCGCCACCCTGGCTCCTGGAACGTGGCGACGCTGAAATAACCCCGGGGAACGTACTCTTCCTTGACGCGCTGGGCGCAATCGACGATCGTACCCGCGACGAGGTCCAGCTTGACGAGATCGGGGTAAGAGCCGGGCGTAGCGCGGCCACTTTGCCGAGCACCGGCAGGTCGGTGTCGGGCGACATCACGATCACCGCCTCGATCGCCGCCGCCACGGCGTACTCGGCCAGGGAATCGCCGGCGTTTCCCTGAGTCGGGACCGCCAACCGGTTCAAGCCGAGCGCCCGGGCCATCGAGACCGTCATCGCCATCCCCCGATCCTTGAATGAAAGGGTCGGATTGGCCCCGAACCCGGGGGCGTGCTTCCCTTCATCCTTGACCTCGAGACGGCAGCCAAGCTGATCCGCCAACGGGTAAGGATAGGGCCGGCACGGTGTGCAACCCTCACCTCGCGTGATCACATGACGGCGATCGTCGGGATCGTCGACGTCCAGCGGCAACAGGCCGCCGAACCGCCACAGATCGCGCCGATCGGGATTCCACCAGCCGTCAGGCCCGCGCTCGCCTTGAGTCGCTCCAATCCATGATAATCTGGAGCGGCCGGCCATCACGCTCACACAAGTTCATCAGCCGGTCCGCCGGATAACTGGCGCCGCAGACGGTACAGGCCAGGTGAGAGACGAAACCCATCGCATCACAATCCTAATCGTGTCAGGACATCGGACCGAGTCTGTTAGACCGGCAAGAACTTTTTTCACGTGATTCTATAAATTCAGCGAATAGATTTCTTCATTAATTCGTCAATAAGAATGTCTGAGAGCAGTCAGTGTTCGATCTTAAGTCGACTCCCGTCCACCGACTCCTTCGCCGAATCCATTAAGTCTCGCTTATTTAGACATCACGAGTGAGTCTTCATGGTATACAAGGCAGTCGGTATCTCTCTTGGAAAACGCCGCTGTTTGGAATTCGACGACGAATCGCGGTCGATCGTGAGGCATACTGTCAGGGCGTGCCAATGACACGCCCTGGCCGTAATGCATCGATCGTTGACCACAAGCTCGTTCAATCGACATCAAACGCAAAGTCATCGGTCCAACGTATTGATTGTGACCGAAACTGTTTCTCTTGTTCTCGACGGAACGCTGTCGGGCTGAAGTGCCGGCTTCTCACTGATCTTGATTCTCCGACCAACTCCCCTCTCTCTCTGATTTTCGCCTTCTCGAACCGAACCGGAAAGGTCTACTCCATGCGTCAGTCTTTTCGCGTCCTTCCCGCGTTGATCGCGGGAAGCCTGCTGGTATTGTTGCCTCTGACTCGGGCCGTGGCCGATGACAGCGACGACCAAACTCAACCAAAAACCGAGCAATCTCAAGCAAAGGCCGCCGACTCTCCGGCCAAGGCTGCCGATGCACCAGCCAAAAAAGACGCAAGAGATTCCGGAGTATGACCTGTTGGATGCCGTCCGCAAAGGTCTCGTCACTGTCGAGGCGGAAGGAAGAGGCGATGGTCGCATGACCATGTCGGTGACCAACAAAACCAAGCGTCAACTCTCGGTCGTCCTTCCCCCCGGCATCATCGCCCAGAGTGCCACCGGTCAGATGGGTGGCATGGGTGGCATGGGCGGCGGCATGGGCGGTGGTGGCATGGGCGGTGGCATGGGCGGTGGCATGGGCGGTGGTATGGGCGGCGGCATGGGCGGTGGCGGATGGGCGGCGGTATGAGCGGCGGTATGGGCGGCAGTATGGGCCGGCCGCAGACCATGCCTCCCATGATGGGCATGATGATGCTGGCCCGCATGATCATGTACTTCTGCGGAGACCCTTCGAGTTGGGATCAGCGCAGCCTCATGATCGGCATGATGGGCGGCGGTATGGGCGGTGGCATGGGCGGCGGTATGGGCGGCGGTATGGGCGGTGGCATGGGCGGTGGCATGGGCGGTATGGGCGGCGGCATGCGATCGGTTCCCCCCACGGGCCTGCCGTTCACCACGCTCAACGCCGGCCAGACGAAAGCTCTGCCCACCCGGCTGGTCAGCCTTTCGACCCCGGATCTCGCAGGAAGGCTTGGTTTTGCCCGAGCAAGGGGAAAAGCTCCGGATCCTCAGCCTTGGCCAGACCAACCTGAATCCGCTCGCTCAAAAAGCCCTCAAGCGGTTGGCCACCGACAAGGCTCCCACATCGCTCTCGCAGCTCGTCATGTGGCGGGTTTCCGCCGGGCTGGAATGGGAAACGATTGCCCAGCTTTCGGAGAAATGGGCCAACAGCTACGAGTTGACGCTGGCCCAGGATTTTGTGGAGCGGCTGGAAACATTGCCGGAAGGTGAGACGGGCCGCGTCCTGCTCCAGTTCACCGGGTCGGACGCGGCGAGCGAATCGACCGCGGCCGAAGTCGGCAAGGCGATCCAAGGCATCACGCTGCTGGGCCTGCAAGTCCAGGTCGGCGAGATTCCCGCGCAGCCCGAGGGACCGGCAGTCGCTTGCCGGGTTCGGTTGACCGCGACCGACGCGATGGTTCAGGTGGCCAGCAGCGACGCGACGGCGAAGACCTGGGTCCCATTCGGCAAGTTCTCGCTGCCGACGGCCGCCGTCAAAGGGAAATTCGATACCGTGAAGTTCGTCGATGGCTTCGCCGAGGGGATTCTCAATCGCCTGGTTCGCACCCAGTTGAGCAGAGGACCGCGGGAAAAGGGGAAGGAAACCTACAAGCGTCCGGATCGACAATGCGTCCCCCTTGATCCTCAACGGACTCGCCGTTCTGGGGACCGAGAACAAGGACGGACGAGATCCCCAAGGTGTTGTCGGGAATCGCACTCTCGCCGCGTCGCAGCATGACTGTTCCCGCGAGCGAGGAATTCGTCAAGAAGATGGGGCTGAAGAAAGGGATGAAGGTCGTGGCGATCGACCTGAGCGGGCTTTGAGCGACGTCGGGATATCGACCCGCGCCGCTTGAATCGAACTTCACTGCCCTGGGCGATCCGATCGATCGTCCAGGGCAGTTCGATTTCGAACGCCATGACCGGAAACGGTCGCCTTGTATCCGGCTTGCGGCAGCGCCATTGCGACACGTGCGGTCGGTTCGGGCCGACGGAAACGATCGTCATCGGCCAGAGCGGCCAATCCGAAGGAGCCGGCGCAGGTCGGCGAGCGTGACGCGATTGAAGGCCTCGAGCTCCTTTTCAACCGAGATATATGCGTGGTGGTACATCCAGTTGAAGCCCAGCGAGGTGAGCCGTCCCATCGGCCGCTCGCTGCGGAGCACCGTGCGTGCCAGCACTTTGTTCTTGGCCTGATTCAGTTCTTCCTCGGTCACCCCGCGGGCCATCGCCGTTTGGTAAACCTCGGCCATCAGAGCGAGGTTGTCCTGGGTCGACTCGGGCTCGCAGCTCAGGAAGGTGTAGAACGCGCCGGCCTGATTGTAGTCCTGGTACGAAATCTCGGCGCCGTCGGCCAAGCCCGGATCGATCAGCGACCAGTAGAGCCGCGAGCCGGTGTGGTCGCCGAGAATGGTCGCCAGCATGTGTGCGGCGTATCGGTCCTCGCTCTCCATGGGCGGTCCGTCGCAGACGCCGACGACCGTCTGCTGCTGGTCATCGGCTCGCAAGATCGTCCGGAATGTGCCCGAGCCGTGAACGGAGGACGTCTGCCGGGTCGCCGGGCCGCCCTGCCATGTTCCGCAATGGGTCCGCGCCAGATCGACCAGCGCGTTCCAATCGGCCTTGCCGGCAAACGCCAGCACGATGTTGGCCGGGCTGTATCGCTTGGTCGAAATAGTCGCGCATCTGGTCGGCCGCCATGTCCTTGATCGAGTCGACCGTCCCCAGAATGCTGTTGCCGAGCGGGTGTGAGCCGAAGTGCGCGGTCTTGGCCGCTTCGTAGGCCACGGACATCGGGTTGTCCAGGTACATCCGGATTTCCTCGATGATCACTTGCTTCTCGGTCTCGAAGTCGTCACCGCGAAGAGTTGGCCGGAGGATGTCCGCCAGGACGTCGAACGCTTGGGGAAAGTACTCGGGCAGGGAGGTGACGTGGTAGAAGGTGTCTTCCTCCGACGTCTGTGCGTTGTGTTTGGCGCCCACGCGGTCGAAGTCGCGGTTGACGGCCACGGCGTCGCGGCGAGTCGTCCCCTTGAAGGTCATATGTTCGAGGAAGTGCGACACACCCGCCAGCTCGCTGGATTCGTCGCGGCTCCCCGCCTTGACGAAGAACCCGGCGGCGACCGAGTATGCCGCATCGTTGAGCTCGGCGATGACCTCGAGACCATTGTCCAGAGTTGTGTGTTGAAATTGCATGAGAGTCAACCGGTGAGAGGAGGAGGAACGAAGAGCGAAAGAATGACGCGTCATGTCATGCGACCGCGCGGCATCGGGTCATGGTTCCGGCGGCAGGGTGAGCGCGGCCGGGCCGAGAGTGAGGATCGTGCGCTCGCCGGGGTGCGCCAGTCCGGCGGCGTACTCGGAAACGCTCGAGGGCGTCAACGCATCGAGCTCGGCGGCGATCTCCTCGAGCGACCGCACCCTGCCGAGAAAGTACCAGTCGGCGGCCAGGGCGCCGGAACGGCTCATGCTCGATTCCTGGGCCATGATCAACGAACTCTTGAGACCGGCCCGCATGGTCTCCAGCTCGTCGGGAGCAACCCCGTCGCGGCCGAGCTGTTCGATCTCGGTCAGCATGACGTCGAGAGTCTGCTGCGCTCGATCGGCCGAGGTGCCGGCATAACAAAGCATGGCCGCGCGATCGGGCTGGCCTTCATAAGTGGAGTAGACCGAGTAGCACAGCCCGCGCTTCTCGCGGACCTCGGTGAACAGTCGGGCCGAGGAATATCCTCCCAGGATCGCCGCGGCGGCGCGTGCCCGGTAGTAGTCGGGGCTGTCGACGGTCGCCGCGGGATAGGCCATGGCGATTTGAATCTGCTGCGTCTCGCGAAGAATGTGGTCGCGGCGCGGCCCGGCCGGTTTTTCTCCGACGCGTAGCTCCGGCTGCGGCAACCAGTCGCCGAAGATGCGGCCGACCGTGTCGCGAAGCCGAGGCCAATCGATCGCTCCGGCGACACCGAGAATCGCGCCGTTGGGCCGGTACGTCTTCTTGAGGAATTCGCGCAAGTCATCGGGCGACAACGAGGTAACCCCCTCGGTCGTCCCCGGCGACGGACGTCCCCAGGGATCGGGAAAGTGCCGGCGCCGCAGCTCATAGATCACTTTCGTGCCCGGGTCGTCCTCGAGACTCCGCAAGTTCTGGAGGCAGAGGGCTCGGATCGGCTCAACCTCGTCATCGTCGAGATGGGGACGAAGGACCATGTCGGCGAAAATCTCGAGCGCCGGCTCGAGGTTGCGGCCTAGCGTCGCTCCGGCGATGGAAGTGTGCAGAGTCTGGGCGCTCTCGGCGTGGCTGACGCCGAGATTATCCAGGGCGGTCAGCAGGGCGTGGCTGTCGCGCGTGCCCGCTCCACGCGTGATCCATTCCGCCGCCATCGTCGCGGCCCCGCCCCCCAGATTCAGACCGTCGGCCCCTTCGTAGGCGGCTCCCGCCGGCAAGAGAAGCGTGAACGCCGCCGACTGGACGCCCGGCATTCGCTCGGCGACCAGCACCAGCCCATTCGAGTATTTGTGTTGTTCAATCGTCGAAGTCGATGCTGGGGACACGGGCACCTCGAGCACTCAGGGGTCAGAATCCGGCCTCTGCCACGGCGAACCGTGACCAATTCGGCCAGGAGTCGTTGCGACCGGCACCGGTCGACGACCGATCCCTTTTCCTATCACGATATCCATCGAGCGTACCGAATGATCTGCAATCAGAGAAGATCGATCGGCGACTAGCCTGGCTTCCCGCAACGGCAAATCGCAGCCCTCTTCGACTGCCGTCGCGATCGGAACGGACGGAGCGGGCGGCCGCCGGCCCGGCCCCGCGATCGGTTAGGTGCCGACGGCCTTGTACAGTGTCTTGGCTCGTCGAAACCCGACGGTGCGATAAAGCTGGACGGCCGCCGCATTCTCGGCGGTCACCTCAAGATAAGCCCGGCGCAAGCCGGCCTGGGTGAACCCCGCCAGCGCACGACGGACCAGAGCCAGACCCAGTCCCATCCCTCGGTACGGCCGGATCACTCCCACATTCTGGATCGCGCCGATCGAACCCTGGTCCATCACTCCCTGGACTGTACCCACATACCCTTCGGAACAGGCGATCAACCAGGTCGCGCCGGGGAGGAAACCCGGCTTGCGGCGGATCTCGATCATCAGTCGCCGGCAGCCATGGCGATCAGCCAGACAGGGGAACACCGCGGTGTCGACCTCGCCGATGAAGCTTCGGTACTTGACGTCGGCGTGTTGGTCGAGCAACGAGTCCTCCCAGGGAACCCAGACGAAGGTTCGAGGCAGTATGGAGGTGGTGGTCACACCCTCCAATTCGATCTCCATGCGAAACCGCTTGTAATACGTAGTGGCCATCGCGTGGTCACGACCCGCACGCGTCCGTCTGAATCACCGCCCAGTGCCCGACCTCCCCTCGCTACGACGGTATTATAAGACGACCCTCTTGCCATGGTCAATCGACAGGCGTCGGATGCGGATGTGGGATCTGCCCGCGACTCTCGCTATACTCTGATCGGTGATGACACGATCGAGGCAACGATCACGAGGAAGCAAGGTGGAATCCGCATGACCGCGATGCGTGCGGCGGCCATTTTGACGGCACTGGCGACGCCGGCGCTCTTGGCTCCGGTTCTGGTTCGTGCCCGAGGCCGCATCCCGACGATCGTGAAGAACCTGTGTGGGACGCTCATCTGCCTCATTCCCTTGGCGGACGCCTTGGCTGCTCGTTGGCACGTCGGCATCCCCCTTGGCGATCTGGCTGGTCGCGATCGCGGGTGGGATCGTGATGCTCAAGGCGATCGACTGGCTGGTCCACCCTCGGCACGAAGACGAGCTCGTGCGGGTCTGGTTGGTGCTGACGTTCTGGCCGGCACTGCAAATCGAGGATGTCTTGATCCGCGAACCGTCGTTCCGAGCGGGCATCCAGCCGGCATTGCGACGGATTGTCAATGGGATCACGGGAGTCGCATGCGGTCTGGCCCTGACGGCTGTCGGTCGGACGCTGGGCTTTCCGGACCGTCATTTCTGGCTGGACAACGTTTTCAAGGTCATTGAGATTTACCTGCTGGCCGGAGGGTCCAACAACCTGTTGGTCGCCGCGTTCGCCTTGGCCGGCTATCGGGTCTCCGACGGATTCCGTTATCCCATCCTGGCCCGGTCGATCCTGGACTTCTGGAGCCGGTACAACGTTTGGATCCATCGCTGGCTCAAGCGAAACATCTTCGAGCCGATCGGCCGGCGGAGGCGAATGCCGGTGCTGGGCATCCTCGCGGTCTTCGGATTCAGTGGTCTGATTCACGAAATCCTGTTCGTGCCCATCACGTACGAGCTGCTCGGCTGGCAGTTCACGTTTTTCAGCCTGCACGGACTGGGAGCGATTGGCGCAGCGGGGCTGGGACGCGCCTATCACGCCGTGACCGGTGGTCGCGTCCCGCGGCTCCTGGCCATCGCGGCCACGCTCGGCTTTGTACTGGCGACCGCGCCGATCTTCATTCATTGCTTGGATCGGATCTTCGACCTGCACCGGGACCTGGGCGGTTGGGTCCTTCGGATCTTTGGACTGTGATGCGGACGGCATGGCGAGCGCGGGATGAGGCGGCGAGAGTGCGGACGTATTCATATCAATGACCCACCAAAAAGCGAATCCTCGGAGTCGGGAGACAGGAGACAGAACTCGCTACGACAAATCCCGTAGGAGCCGGCTCCGTCCGGCGATCCTCTTGGAGACAAAAACAGAACGAGGCGACTCGGCTGAAACCGCCGAACAGGCCGGGATTTAATTCCCGACCTGGAGTCAAACACACGGCGCAAGGTCTTTCTTTTACCCCGGAGGGGTCTTGGTCAATAGCCAGGGGCGGCGGCTGCCGCCCCTGGCTAGCGGCGCACCAACAATCGACCTCCGCCCCAGCGGGGCGTGAGATTCTGTTTCGCGGTTCATTTTCTCCCTGGGGCGGCTGCTGCCGCCCCAGGCTATTAACCAAGGCCCCTCCGGGGCCAATTCGATTCCCTTCTGTCGACAAACCGGGAAGTGATTTCCCGACTGCTCCCAAGGCAAATTAACGGAAATCCATCGCCTGCGGGTTCATTTTGTTTTTGTTTCTTAGCCTTTTCGCGGGTCTTCGTTGCTTATCCGTCCCGTTTTCCGCTTGGATTTCCGGACACACCTGGAATTCAAAGAAGGCTTCGCGCTCGCCGCTCAAATCACGATGCAAGCTGCTTCCGGAACGAGCCCAGCGTTCGGCAGGTGGCGGCGTGCTCGACCAACTCCTCCAAACGTGCTTCGTCATCGATCGCTTTGATCGCGGGCTCTATTGCCTTGGCCTTGGCGCCGAAGCGGCCGACCAGAACCCTCATGAGGATTCGGATCGTCGTTTCTTGCGTCCATTCGGCTTTTAGTTCCTGGAACAATGGCGACTCAATCATGGCCCTGCCTCTCACGACGCAAGCTGCTTGCGGAACGAGCCCAGGGTGCGGCAGGTAGCGGCGAGCTCGACTAGCTCCTCCAAGCGTGCTTCGTCATTGATGGCATTGATTTCCGTCTCCAACGCCTTGGCCTTGGAGCCGAAGCGGGCGGCCAAAAACTTCATAATGTTTCGGATCTTCGTCTCTTGCGTCCATTCCGCTTTCAGTTCCTGGAGTAATGGCGACTCAATCATAGCCCTGCCTCCTCCCAAGATTTCGAACAACCTCGTGTCATTATACCGCAGTCTGGCCAGAAACTGGGTCACGGCCAGCAGGTTTGCATGTTCGTCGTGTGATGTGACCTGATCGATGCGGGCGCGGCACTGGCGGATGATCGGCTCGGGGGCACCTTTGAACTTGGTCAGCGGCACCCAGGGGATCAAGCCGATGTCGCCCGCGGCCAGCAATTCTTGAGCGGGAACCTCCCACAGTTTGGCGATCCGCCAGGAGAACTGCAAGTTGGTCAAGCCCTGTGGGCTGATCAGGTTGATGGCGTCAAGGGCCTTGGCCCTCCCCTTGGGAAAGAGGAACAGGACCAAAACTTCGGGGAGGACTTGGCGGTCGAGGTAGACCATCGCCGTATCGGCGAGGACCTGGTGAGCGACGCGGGCCTCGGGATACGTGGCGATCTCGAGGATGTAGAGGTCGGGCTTGGCTTGCCCATGGCGCTGGACTTCGATGAAGCCGTCAGGGATCCGGCGCGGTTGCACAAAATCGGCCTGAAGCGATCGCCAGGAGACGATCCCACGCACACCGGCCAGGCGGAGGATGGAATCGGCAAAGTGTTGGATCAGCCACTTGCTAGCTTTATCGTACTCGTGCACCGAACCTCCCTGGCTGAGACCGGTTGCGGACCGTCGGACCCACCGCGGGTACCGGAAGCGTCGTCGCCCGCGGCCCGACCGAAAGACAGGTCTCCCTGGCACATCGGGGGCCACCAAATCCCCGCAGTCATCTCCCTTTGTTCGCAGGCCCGGCGGCGGGCGGTTCAATGAGCTGGCGGAACTCCGGCCGATCGCGGAGGATCTACAGGTCGCGATCTTTCTTGGCATAATCGCGGCTGGCCGAATCGCGGAAGGTGCCCGCCTCGTAGGCGGATTTGAGCCACCGCAGTGAGTCCGAGACGTGCGACTCGACGAGCTTTGTTCGCTGGTCACACGCGACGCTTGCGTCTTTTCGAACCGCGGCCGCGGCGCGGGCATAAATGCAGCCGAGGTTGTAACAATCGTCGCCGGAGAGCCCTTGAGCCGATTTCACGAGTTGGACCTACGCCAAAGCGCGGGCAAGCTCGTCGGCCTGGACCAGCTCAACGGCCAGCGGAACCCGATACCTGGCCGGAACGGGTTCGGGAGATAATTCCACGACTCGGGTCCAATCGGAGGCCGATTCACGATGCTTTCCCAACGCGGAAAATGCCCACGCCCGATTGCCGTGTAGCTTGAGGCAGACATCACGCGCAACAGCATCGTTCGGCTCGCGCTTGAGATACGGTTCGATTTCTCTTAGCCCCGCCTCCGACCGAGTGATGGACTCATCGAAACGACGCACGGTATTCAGCATCCCACTCCAGCTCACGTCGATTCGGCCGAACGCGATGTCGGCGTTACCCCCGTCGTCGCGATGATCGGGTGGGATGGATAGCAGCAGTCGATCGGCTTCCTGAAAACGCTTCTCAGCCTGCGAGGGATCCTGCTTCTGGCTCCAGAAGATGACCCCTTGGTTCATGAGTGACTCAGCGATCCTCAGGGTCACGCCAGGCATTTTTGAAGCGCCTATGCCGCTGCGAATCCTGATAGATTCTTCGTAGTGGACCATGGCCTCGGAAGCATTCTTCAATGCCTCAAAGGCGTTTCCGAGATCTGTATGACACGTGGCCAGCTCCTCCTGGTGTGCCATGTCGTCGGGCGTAGCTTCGGCCACTCGCTTGGCCAGCTCGGCGGCTTGGCGACCGATGCCGATAAGCTGTTCCCGCTGATTCGAGTCGTTCAGGCAATACAAAAGCTCCGTCAGACAACGTTCATGCAGCGCCATGTACTCGACGTCGTCAGGTTGTTCGGAACGCAGCCCCTCGACCAAACGGACGGCGCGGCGAATCGTAGTCTTGGCTTGGCTGCCGCGGCCGAGCGCGTGCTGGAGTATGTACGTCTCGAGGAGTGCGCGGGCGGTGTCGCTCACGGCCAGAACAACCTTGAGCGCGGAAGTCGGGCTACATTAGGGTGGCGCGATGGGGACAGAGGGTGGCGCGATGGGGAAAGTCGGAAACTGCATATCAAGCATGATGGCTTGAAATTCGGGATCGGATCGAAACGAGGTGAAGAGCGGGTCATTTCGGACCCTCCCTAAGTCCTTGAAACCATCAGCGACCGCTTCATGGAGCATCGCCATCGCATTCTTTCTGTATCGTCCGCGGCGGGTCGCAAGTTGTTGGGCATCGAGTTTGGTCGGGTAATTGCCGACGAACTCCGCGTTCAATGCAAGATTGGTCGCGACGTCGTACAGGAGCTCGGGAATCCCGCGGGCCGTCGACGGCGACCGTTTTCGCCATTCTGAGGCTTCCTCGACGCGCCCCCTGGCCGCCAACTCATCGGCGAGTCTCAACCGGACGAAAACGAGCATACCCCGTGCTTCGGCCGAAGTCGAATCATCCTGGTGAATCTGATCCCAGAGCCGTTCCGAGGTCAATATCAGATTGAGGTCTGACTTTTCGCCGTCGTCTTCCTGATAATCCGCCAGGTCGAGACAGGTATGAGCGTATATCCGTCGGAGATGCAGGGACAGCGGCTTCAACAAGCTGAGCTTGTCACAGATCTCGTTAGCCTCGCAAACGACATCTCGCCGCGGGCCGGCATAGTATCGAGCGGAATCCGCCTGGTCATAGGCCATCGACAAGTTGTGGTCCAGGTACGGCCAGCCACTCCTGGAGGAGCGCCACGCGCGAGACCAGCTTTCCGTGTCTCGCGGCCATGGTCTTCAGGGTTTCCCGAGCCTTGTTGTAGAAGGCGATCGCGCTTGCTCCATCCTGGAAGGCCAGATAGAGTTCCCCGAGCTCGCGTTGGGCGAGATGGAGATCCCAACTGTGTTGAAAATGGCTGGGGTCCAGGTCGGCAAGCGCCTGAGAATCGGTGATGGCCTTTTTACCCCACTCGATCGCTTCCTTCAGGGCCTCTGAACTCTGGTGCGGATCACGCAGCAGTTTGGCCTGAACCCGATAAGCACGACACAGGTAACGCTCGTTCAGAGTCAGAGGGAACAGCACGCGATCTTGTCGATCTCTCGATTCGACGTGTTCTATGCAGAATTGCCAGCCGTCGCGAAACGATTCGATCGCCATGCGCAACAGGTCCAGTTTCCTTTCACCGCTTGCTGACTCAGCTTCCCGAAAGTACTCGTTACCGATGTTGTGTAAGTTGAGGGCAAATTCGCCGATCCAACCGGCCGCCTCCTGCGCTTGCGGGCTTTCGCGGAGCAGAGCCATGTAGATCTCGTTCGACCGCCGGGCATTCGATCGGGCGCTTTCCGGGCTGGTCACCATCGTTGAGAACTGAACGCAGGAGGTGGGCCAACCCGTCGCGGCTCTGGATATCGGCGGGATCGCGGGCGACCAGTCCTCGAGAAGATCGACCGCCTGCTTCCCGACCTCGCGAGCGCGGTCGCTCTCTCCCTTCTCGACGAGGATCTTCGCCTCCATCATCAGGGCTTGGGCCCGCAACTTCCCGGCGCAGTGCGTCGCCCTCCGCCCCTTGGATCATTTCCCGCGACAAGCGTAATCCTTCATCGAGCAACATCGCGCGATAGGGGCGGGCCTCCTCGGTGAGCATCTCGTCCTTGTCGGTCATGACGATCGGCTTGTACGGCACTGAAGGCGAAGTCGCGGGCCCGTTCGGCGCGATCTCGTTCTTTGCCGGTCGCCGCCTCGGCTGCCCTGGCGGCGCGACCGGCCATGGTGGCTCGAACCGCCTGCCAGATGCTGATCGTGGTTCCCAGGCACAGCACCGCGATGGAGAACGCCACCCAGGGATTGCGCCGGCACCAGCGCCAGGCGCGCTCGGCCGTCGAAGCCCGCCGCGCCAGGATCGTGTGGCCTCCCAGGAACCGCCGCAAGTCCTCGGCCAGTGCCGCGGCGGTCCCATACCGTCGCTCCGGCTCACGTGAGATCGCTTTCTGGATGATCGTCTCCAGGTCCCGCGGTACTTTCGGGGCCAGCTTGTTGAGACGCTCGGGTTCCTCGTGCAGTACCTTTTCGATCAGTTCGTGACGGTCCGACGCCTCGTATGCCGGGCGCAGGGCAACCAGCTCGTACAAGGTCAGGCCCAGGCTATAAACGTCGGACCGGACATCGCACTGGCCCTGAAACCGTTCTGGGGCCATGTAGCGGAGCGTGCCGACAAGGTCGCCGGTGTCCGTCAGATCATCGGAATCGGCCGTCTTGGCCAGCCCGAAGTCGGTGACACGGACGCTCCCTTCGGTGTCCAATAGCAGGTTCGACGGCTTGATGTCGCGGTGCAGAACGCCCTGGCGGTTGGCGTATTCCAGGGCCTCGGCCACCTGGAGGCCGATCCGTGCCACGCTCTGAAAGTACGGTCGGCCAAAGTTGGATTGCGATGAGAGCTTGGAGGAACCGGTCGGAACCAAGTGCGATGCGCCGACGGGCAAGTGGTTTGCGGAGACGATCGGCGGTGCCAAGATCACGGTGTCACTCTCTCCGGCTTCGGTGCTTTGTCCCTCGGCGGTTGGCGATCCAGGCCCTTCGAACCGGCCGCTGGCAAGCGACCTGGCGATTTCGGCCGGGGTGGTCGAGGGCGGACCATGAACGATCGTGCCCATCGCCAGCGACGGGCGGAGCCTGACCGTCCGGCGGTTGCAGCGCGGCACCCGGCGGCGGGCTCGATCCATCCTGCCTCAACTGTCGTAGCTCCTTGAGCACATCGTCCAGGCCCCGCCCGTCGATGTATTGCATGACGTAGTAGGGGTGACCGGCCTGATCTCGCCGACCCCGAAGACCGGCACGATGTTGGTGTGGTGTAGTCGGGCCGCGGCCTTGGCCTCGCGCCGGAACCGCTCGACTTGCTTGGGATTGTGCGAGCGCACCGGCCGGCAACACTTTGAGCGCAACGCGGCGGCTCAGCAGCTCTTCCTCGGCCTCGTAGACCACACCCATTCCGCCGCGGCCGATCTCGCGGATGATCTTGAAGCCGGTGATCGATGGGCACGGATATGCGGGCCGCGCCGACCGATCAACATCGTTCAGATCCGCCGCCGATCCTTCAGCTTGACGGTCCATCCCGTCCGGTTCGGAGGACCTGAGCTCGTCGAACTCCTCCTTGAAGAAAAGCGGCGTCTTTGCCTTGAGGAGAGCGACGATCAGTGAGTCCCCGCCGGTTCGATTCCGATCGGTGGCCCGCACTCCTCTGGCAACCGGACTTTGCGTGAGCCGGTCCAGGGCCTGCTGGCAGGCAGAGACAATCCTCGACATGGGTCGTGATGGTCTCGCGCTCCGGCCCCTCCAACTGATCGTGGAGGAACTTCACTAATTGTTCTGCGGTCGGGCAGCGGTCCATGATTCGGCCTCGATTGACCGGGAGATTATCGCGTTCAAACCGTCCTGGGAGCACAGAAGCCGCGTTCGAGTTTGACGACTTCTTCCTCGAGCATATGCAAGACGCTGCTTTTGGCCTGGTAAACCGTACCGACCTTCATCTCCAAGGCCGCGGCGACATCGGTGGCGGGCCGCTCCTCGATGGTCGTCAGGTAATAAGCTTCCCAGGTCTTCGACGCAACCCGCTGGCGAACGACGAGCGTCGCCGCCTCCAGAAGCTCGTGGTCGAATTCCTCTTCCAGCCGGCGGACCAGGTCTTCGCGGGCCTCGAGGTTCGCCAGAAGTTCGCGGGTCTCGCTCGCACCGATGCCGACGGCGCGTCTGCGAGCAACCAGCGCGTCACTCACGGCGTTGCGTACGAGAGTGCGCAGCCAGCCCCGGAAGCTCTGTGAAGGATCGTAGTGAAACCCGCGCATTCGTACCGCGAGCTTTGCCAGCACCACCTGGCTGACGTCCAGGATGTCTGCATCCTGAAGCCCCCGGGAACGGCACCAGTTGACGATCCTCGGCCCGTAGCGATCGACGAACTCGTTCCAGGCCACTTGGTCGGTCGGAACGAGGGCCAAACGGCCGAGCAGAGTGGGGCTGGTGTTCGAGTCGTCTCGTGCCTGCATGGGGATGCCGAGATCGTGAGGCTCTGCCGTGCGATCACAATGCCGTCGCACGTTCGGCGGACCGTCTCATCCACGCCCCTATCGTCGTCCATCCCCGGTGGTAATCTTTTTTTCGGATCGGCGCCTGAGATTCTGGCGGCATCGACAGTACAGCTTATCAGATTAACGCGAATCGGGCGCGAAGCAAGCATGCTTCTCGTTTTGTCGCTACGTCGACCACCTCACTCGAAGTCGCTCGTTTCGAGAATTCCTTCTTCATTTCGACACCGTGAAACGGAGACAAATCCATGAAGCTCTCATCACTCGCAACGCTTTTGGGCCTCAAGCGAACGCTCCGGGCCCGCAGTCGTTCCAGCCGCCAGCGGTTTCGCCCGGAGCTCGCCTTCCTCGAGACTCGCCGACTACTCTCGACGTTTCTCTGGATCAACAGCGCCGGGGGCAACTTCGACAATCCCCAGAACTGGCGGGACCAAAACGGCGACAACGGCGTTCCGGGGCCGGGCGACACCGCCGACATCCTCAACGGGGGTTTCAACGTCACGGTGAGTCAGTCGACTACCGTCGACAACATCAGTCGTCGACAACGAATACGGCAGCGCGATACTTAGCATCACTTCTGGAACGTTCAGCGTCGCCGACACAATTCGAGATTCGTACGTCTCCGATCTCGTGCTTGGGGCCGGCGACGACTACTCGAGGCCAACGGCGGCACAGCCCAAGTCGGCGGTGGCTCTTTCGCGGGCACCTTCGACGCGGCATCGGGGGCGGCATCGCGTTCGTCGGCTGGCACAAATTATGTGAATGCTGGAACACAGTTCGCGGACTCAGGTAACTACTACGTCGACGGCAGCGCGAACTGGGTCGTCAACTCGCCCGCGACCGCGCCGCAGAATTTCGAGCTTGATAGCGGCGCCGATGTTTACGTCGCCAGCGGCCAGACGCTCACTTTTCCGAGTGGCAGCACCTTCACGTGGCGCGGAGGCACCCTGGAGGGTTCCGGAACGACAGTGATCCAGCAAGGGGCGACCCTCGACATCGCAGGGTCCGACACCAAAAATCTCCAGGGCGGAACCGTTCTGGACATCGAAACGGCGAGCGCCACCTGGAACGACCTCGGCAACATTACGATCGGAGACGGCGGAGCCACGATCAACAACTACGGCACCTTGACGATACCGAGCAACGACGCAATCGGCGGCGGGGGAATGATCTTCAACAACTTCGGGACCGTTGCCAAGTCGATCGGGTCAGGAGGCGGTGTGGGAGACGCCACCTTCTCGAGCGGCAACTTCAACAATTTCGGCACGGTCGACGGGGGCGACCTGGTCTTTGATACCAGCGGCGATCAGGATTCCGGCACATGGTACGCCGCCCCAGATTCCTCGATCAGCTTCGACGGCGGCTCACAGACGCTCAACGCGGGCACCACGCTCACTGGCACGGGGGTCTACGAAATCGGAGCCACTTCCCTGCGCATCGACACGGATATACCGGTCGACAACCTCTCCTTGATGCCGGGATCGTACGTCTACGGCAACTTCTCGCTCACGGTCACCACCTACATGGGCTGGACCGGTGGCACCATCGCCGGCCCGGGCGCGCTGAACGTCGCGGCCGGGGCGACGCTTGGCGTCACTAACGCCGGCACAGTCACGCTCGACGGAACGCTCAATATCGCCGGCTCGGCAATCTGGATCGGGCCGGGTCAAATGAATGGCTCCGCTGGGTCGGTGATCAACAACAGCGGAACCTTCACCCTGACGAGCGATGGCGATACGAGCGGAATCGTTTTCAACAATTCCGGCACGCTGAATTCAGTCAGCCCGTCCGGCACCGGCACCACCGGATTCAACGACCCGCTCAACAACACCGGAACCGTCGATGTGAAATCGGGGACCCTCGCTCGCTGGAAGCCGGCGGATCGAGCTCCAATCCCAGCTACGAGGTTGCCGCCGGCGCCCTCCTCGATTTCACCAACGGCACCCAGATCATGACCGGGACCGTGAGCGGCTCCGGATCCGGAACAATCGAGCTTGGCAGCGGGACGATCGACCGTCGGCCCCGCCGGCGCCACGCTCGACGTTGCCGGAAGCTTGTTTCAATGGACCGGCGGTGCGATTGTCGGCTCAACCCTGACGATCCCCAGCGGTTCGGTCATCAACGTCAGTGGAACCGGATCCCATTATCTTGAAAACGTGACCGCGGACAACGCCGGCACGATCGATGTCGACGGCCTGGGCACTCTGAGCTTCGCCCAATACGGCGACACTTCTTCGGGCATCCTCAACAACTCCGGGACGCTCGACTTCCTTGGCGACGAAACCATCAATTCCTTCGTACCACGGGCACGATCAACAACTCGGGAACCGTTCTCGTTTCGGGGGGCACGGGCCAGATCTCTCTTGATAACGTCGACTTCAACAATGCCGCGATCGGCACCGTCGATGTTGACAGCGGCAGCCTCGCTCTTTGGGGAGGCACGAGCGAGGGCGGGACATACACGGTGGCGGCCGGCTCGATCCTCGACCTCACGCAGCGACAGAACGCGACCTTTTCCGGTACGTTCACAGGCTCAGGCAGCGGCATCGTGCAAATCAGCGGCGGCACGATTACGATCGGCGCAGCCGGGGCGACCTTCGACTTTCCCAGCGGTCTGTTTCAATGGATCGGAGGTGCTCTCAGTACTCCTCCGGGTGCGACCCTGAACCTCGACGGCGTCGTCGTGCTCGCCGGGTCGTCTTACGAAGACTTGAGCGGCGGAGGGACCGTCAACATCGGCGGCACGGTCGACCAGACCGGCACTGGCAGCCTTCGCCTGGACGGCTCTGCCACCACAGCCACAACCCTCAATATTCCCAGCGGATCGAACTTCAATTTTGAGGCCGATTCGGGAATCGTAAAGGGCAGCGGACCTGGCGGAATCGTGAACAACATGGGCACAATCACCAAGTCGGCCGGCGTGAATACCTCGACGATCTCCGCAGGTTTCAACAACCTGGGAGGTACACTCGACATCCGGTCCGGCACCTTAACGCTCGCCCCGGCCGGCGGGGCGAGCAACGGCGGTACATTCATCGTCGCTTCGGGGGCAGCCCTCGACCTGACCGGAGGTCAGACAGTCGATTACGCCGGAACCTACTCCGGCTCGGGCAGCGGTCAGGTCGAGCTCAACAGTGGCACGCTCGTGGTTGTCGGCGGCTCGGCAGGCGCGGCCTTCGACTTCCCAACGGGCCTGTTCCGCTGGAGCGGCGGCACCATCAACACTAACAACAGCACCCTGACCATCGCGGCAGGCAAGTCGATCGATCTCACCGGCTTCTCGGGCGAGACCCTCGATGGCGGCGGTACGCTCGCCGTCTCGGGTACCATCCATCAATCGGGCGTCGGCAACCTGACCATCGGTGGGGGCACCACGCTGAACATCGCCAAGGGGGGAACCTACGATTTCCAGAACGACTCCGGAATCGCCGCCGGCTCCAGCCCCGGCGGCATCGTCGTCAATGCGGGCACGATCACCAAGACGGTCGGCACGAACGTTTCCACTATCTCCACCATGCTGAACAACACAGCCAGGGTCGAGGTAACAACCGGGACCATGGACATTACGGGGGCCGTCAGTCAGGTCAATGGCACGACCCTCGAGGCCGGCACCTGGCAGGTCGTCAGCTCCGCGACAGTCGCGTCGACGCTCAGCTTTGCCTCGCCCGCGAAACTGTCCTCGATTGGCCCAGGCGCGGTCGTTTCGCTCGCCGGGCCGAATTCCACATTCACGAACCTGGCCGATATCACGTCCAATGCCGGAAGTTTGGCAATAACGCAGGGGCAGGGATTCACCACGAGCGGATCGTTCACGAACTCAGGATCCCTCACCCTGGGTGTGGCTGACACATTCAACGTGAGTGGCAGCTACACACAAACGCCAAGCGGGACACTGGTGATCTCGATCGACGGCAGGCCGCGCCAGCGGCCAGTTCGGCGCCCTGGTGTCAAGCGGCACGGTGACCCTGGGCGGGACCCTCACCGTGAAAGTGCCCACGTCGTTCAGGCCCACCGTCGGGGACAGCTATAACATCCTGAGCTATGCCAGTGAGACCGGCACGTTCGGAACGATCACGGGCCTGAGCCTTCCCGGTGGTATCACGCTGGTCCCCGCATACAACGCACAAAACTTTACCCTGACCGTCGCCAACTCACCTGACGTGCAGTTGGTCGTCGTCGCCCCCCCTGGCTCCCAGAACGGAATTCCGCGAACGCTGAGACGATCGCCGCTGCAGCCGCTGTTCCGTCCGCCCCCTCCCCGAATTCGAGCGAAGCTGCCACGCACGGCGGCAAACCGCTGTCGAGACGAGATCACCCTGGGCACGGACGCCTATTCCACACGCTGCGCCGGCACACACCGTCGACCCGCGTTCAGGCGCGGCGGCCGGTTCACGCTAATCTTGACTTTACCCCCGCGCGATTCGCATCAGTGGAGGCGGCGAGACGGAACACTGTTCGTCGGCCTGCCGCAGAATAGATCGAGCACGCACGTGTCAGGAACGGGTATCGGTTCATCTTTTCGACCGAAAAGATGAGCCGATACTACGAAGGACAGCGACGGCCGAGTCATCGACGACAACGGCACGGCCGGGGGCAATGCCATCGCCGTTCTCTCCAAGAAAGGCGCAACCGTCGGCGCGGTGGAGCTGGTGCGCATCAGTGGGCACACGACGACTACAGCAACCGTCATCGACGCCTTGCTCGAACGGGGCGAGCTGGCGGGTTTGAGGCACGCCCAGCGCGCCGGGCACGTGGAGCGTCGCGAAGAGTAGGGGTTGAAGTCGCAGGATTTGGACCACTCGGTCTCGGGTGGAACTGGGTCCTGCTCGGTGATCGATTCCAAGGCCCAGAACCACTGGTCCGGCTCGCGCTGCAATTCCTTGAGGATCAAGGGCACGACCGGCAATCCGAGCCCGATGATTCGCTGGTACGGCTTCAACATCGCCATCTGGGCTGCGTTCGAGAGATAACGCGATTGCTCCTTCCACTCGTCCGCGAGCCGTCGGAACCGCTCTTGAATGCTCGCCTCGGGATAGACCAAAGGAACGTCAGGTGGACGGAGAGGGAGACGACATGACAAGCACTCCTTGCAATTCGGGGGTATTCGACCGTCCCGGTTATCCATGGACCAATCGCCAAGATCCAATCACCTCGAACCAGATCCGGTCGGATCAGTTTAGCAAGAACGCGTCGCGATGAACACTTCAGCTCGGTGGGCCACCAGCAGCGGCGCGGTACAGTAGCTATCGTGCGAGAGCGGATATGGTTGGATGAAAATCGCCGGACGGAGCGGCTCCACAGACGACTTTCGGCAGCCTGTATGTGCTGATTTTGGAGGGAGGACGGAGCCCCCTCCTACAATGACCGTACCTTGTCTACTTCTTCTAGGAGCCAGCTCCGTCCGGCGAACCCAAGATGTCGCACGGCGGCGGGAGATCATACAGATGTCCACTCTGATGCCACGGCTGCTAGCCGCGGTTGATTGTTGTTGATCAGACGGCTCGGTGCTCGAGGACCATTCTCGACGCTCCAGCAGCATTTTGCGCCGATGAGTCCGGGCCTCACGTGCCGCCGAAAGGGAAATGTCCTATGGTCCTCTTGAGAAAGCACCAGCGCGGCAGCGCTGCACGCGTTTGATGTCAGGTTGCCCGTGTGCGTGCCGCTCTTCCGTCAGCAACTCTGTCTGGCCGACTCTTGCCGGCTTCCGGGCGCAGCGGTGTCAGATTCACCCAGATTCTTCGTTCACTCGAACAGGATTCTCGACATGACGGGCTTCAACAAACTGACTTCCGCCTTTCACGGATTGCTCTGTTCGGAGATGCGGAGAGCTTCGAATGTCAGGAGATCACTGACGATTCGCCCGGTGCTTGAAACGCTCGAGTCGATCGACTTGCTTTCGACCATTCATGGGCACGCCACGACCATTCATCGAGACGCCAGGGTCCACGACGTTGTGAAGACGGCGGGAATTCAGACCATTTTGCCAGTCAACTATGGCGTCACCGGAGTTCGCCAGGACGTCGGAGGCAATGTCGTGATCACCGGAGGCACCGGGCCCCCATCATTGACCGACGGCACTCCGGCGTTCATTTATGACGGCCCGCTCAATCAGATTCCGTCGAGCACCAGCGCCGCTTCCTTGCATTTGTTCTATCCCACGTTCGCGGGTGAAACCGTCACGAGCTCTCAGTTTTATGGCCCCAATACCTCCCTGTTCGATCCCAGCATTGGTGCCGGCAACATCACCGCCGTCGGTGCTTACCGTTACACAGGGTCGAATTTCCAGAACGGCATGATTTACACGGGGCCCGTGGACGGCTCGGGGACGTACATCCAAATCGTCGCTCCCGGCAATGGAACCGATGCTGTCGGCGACACCATTCCCCATAGCACCATGGGCAATCTCGTCGTCGGCAATTTCGATTATCAGAGCGATGAAGTCCGCGGTCATGGCTTCATCTATGACACATCGAGCGGAACTTATACCACTGTCGACATTGGCCACTTCAGCACGACTCTTTACGGCGTCTGGCAAGATGGCGGGCCGTCCAGCACTCTGTACACGATCGTCGGTGGGTATTCGGAAAACGTCCACGGCGCCAAGGCATTCATCGAAGACTACAACGCAACAACCGGTCAATTCAGCAATTTCCGGTCGTATTCGTTCGATAATCGACCGTCGATCGTGACCCACTTTGAAGGGATCAGTGCCGTCACCGGCGGTTTCTCGATCGCAGCCACGGAAATCAGCCCAAGATCCATCAGCGGTGCATCTTATGCATTTATTCCCGTGAGGAAGAACGGCTCGTTCGGAACCGCGCGGTGGGTCGCGATGACGAATAACGTGAATCGCGCCCCGACCACCGGAGACACCGTCATCAATGACAGCGTCATGGGGATCTACCCAACAGGTAGTAGTGATGCCTCGTCATACATATCTACCGTCAAACAGTGATTGATTGAAACGTGTTAGCCGAGGTCAACCTGGGGCTCACGCCCCCGGGCTATATTCTGCCACCCCTATTCGGGGGCTCAGAGGCTTTCGGCGCTGACTGTCGGTTGTTCCGGCCAGGTCACAACTCCGGCAATACCTTCATGCGAGGCGAGTCGTCGAGCGCGATGACCTCGCTCCTGGCTTGCTTTCGTATCGCAACCAATCCGGCATGATCGACGCATGGTGTGACATACCCGCAACACAAGCACACTCTGCATCGCACTGGTACGCTGCTGCGTAGGGCGAAAAATCTCCTCAGCATAATCGTGAAGTTGATTGGAGACCTAACGCGTCCTACATAAAAATGCTCACCTTGGCACATCGGGCATTTCGCAGTGATCATGTCACCCACCTCCGCGCGTTGAGTCCAATGCATGCCGTTCCCTTGTTAACGTTCATGCGCGCCTCATACAGCCTATCAAGTCCAGATCGAAAATGATGCGGACGTCTGTGCCGGAACTGATCCAAGCGAGCGTCGGCGCGTTCTCCGGCCGTTGCCGTGCAGTCAGGACTGGTCTCTTGCGTGATCAGAACCTGAGTTTTGGAACTTCAAACGGGACCGCGGACTTTTGGTCCAACTTCAGTTAAATGACATGCTGTCTGGTGTCGTGGAAATCACAGGCGATCCAACTTCGACCAATACCGCTCAAGAAGATGAGCGAGCGGAGCGTATTGTGTGCGCGGTTTCGCTTTGCCAAACCGAGTCCCGGATTCGCCAGAAGGCTAATATGGCTGTTGGCTGACGATCAAGCGGTTGGCTCCGGCGTCGAAGGCAACAGTGGCCCCAGTTGCTCGATTAGAACCAAGGCCTTCATCGCGGCGATATCCCAGACGATGTCCAGCTTCACGTTTTCGTACCCATGAATAATCCGGTTCCGCGTGCCGATGATCTCTCGCCAGGGAACCTCCGGATGGAACTGCCGAAACTCGGGTGAGAGGCGGCTCGCGGCTTCCCCAATGAGGGCAGTCGCGTGAAGAACGGCGAATTGGAGAAGCTCATCGCGGTCGAGGTCTTCACGCGTTCGGCCTTCGATGAAGCGTGTCAGTCGGCGACAAGCCAGGACAATGTCAAGGATCGAGGCCGAATCACGATCCATAGATCACCCGGGCAGTACTCAGGATGTGATTTCTGCGAATCCAGTTTTCACTCGTCACAATGCTCTCCTTCGGAACGAGGTCCACCTCACGGCCGAGCAGCACGCGCAGTTCCTCCTCCATATTCAGGAGCTTCGCCATCCACGGACCAAGGTCGTCATCGCCGAACACGACCAGGAAATCGATGTCACTCTCCGGTCGGAAGTCGTCGCGGAGGAAGGAGCCAAATACCGAAAGTTCCCGGACGCCGTACTTCTGGCAAAGCGTGGCGATGCGATCGATCGGCAGACTGACGCCGTGCTGGAAGATAGTGGTCGTGCTGCTCACGGCGAGCTCTCCTTTGCAATGGTCAAGTACCCGATCGATGCTGAAATCAACTTGACCATATCATCGTACCAGCCCGCGACTTCCAGGAAAGCCCAGCACCCCTGGCGCCATCTTCGTCACTTCTAGACGCTCGCGCACCGGCGCGACACAATGGGCCCGGTCGTGGCCAATTCTTCGATCGCGAATCCGCGGCGATCGGCTTGCGCCGGGTGACCGTCCCTTGATTCGGAGATCGGTCGAACCCGCTGAAATGACCTGCTCCAACAATCCACGAGGAATTATGCACTTTTTTCACGCATTTTGTATGTTATAACCAGATGTGGGATCTCGCGCTTTGCTCGTTGTCCATGAGAGATTCTGACTGCGAAACACGCGAAATTGAGAGGCTCGGATCCCAGCGCGAAGCGCCAGGGCAGATGGATACAGAATTGTGGGAAACGAACCCAACGGCAAGCTGTACCAATTGTGCGGCCCCGAGAACCTCATTCGCAATTTCTGCCGAACGAACCCAACGGCAAGCTGTACCAATTGTGTAGGCTCGAAAACGCGTCACGTATTTTCTGCCGAACGAACCCAACGGCAAGCTGTACCGATTGTGCTGGCTCGAAAACGCGCCACGCATTTCTGCCGAACGAACCCAACGGCAAGCTGTGCCGATTTTGCGGCCGCGAAAAGCACTCGCGCATTTTTTGCGAAACGAACCCAACGGCAAGCTGTGCCGATTTTGCGGCCGCGAAAAGCACTCGCGCATTTTCTGCGAAACGAACCCAACGGCAAACTGTACCGGTTTTGGAGCCCCGAAAATGGCTCGCGCAATTTCTGCCGAACGAACCCAACGGCAAACTGTGCCGGTTTTGGACCCCCGAAAATGGCTCGCGCAATTTCTGCCGAACGAACCCAACGGCAAACTGTGCCGATTTTGGACCCCCGAAAATGGCTCGCGCAATTTCTGCCGAACGAACCCAACGGCAAGCTGTGCCGATTTTGCAGGTCCCAAAAGCACGCGTGCGAATTTCTGCGAAACGAACCCAACGGCAAGCTGTGCCGATTTTGAGGACTCGAAAATCGTCCGCGGATTTCGCGAAATGAACAAACGAAGCCAATTGCCAAATCGGCGACGGACCGCAACTTGAGAATGCACAGGGATTAATGCGAGAATAGACCGCGAGCGAGCGTGTTCAAACGAAGCCAAGCCAACGACGGTCTACGCTCGCCGGAATGAATCTCAGGAGTCTCCACCGATGATGCACCGCATGACGTCGCACCTGACGATCGCCGCCTGGGCGGCTCTGGCTCTGGAACTGGCTGGGCTGGGCGTGAGCCGGCCCATTTCGATTTATGCCCAGGTCAGTCCCGAGAAGTCGGCCCGTCTGATCAAGCCGGCCCAGGGATTGGAAGCGACGCTCTGGGCGTCCGAGCCGCTGCTGGTCAACCCGACCAACATCGACGTCGACTCTCGAGGACGGGTCTGGGTCGCCGAGGGGCTGAACTATCGCCTGACCCGCGGTGGTAACAAGCGGTTTCATCGTATCGAGGAGGCCGACCGTATCAAGATTCTCGAAGATACTGATGGCGACGGTAAGGCCGACAAGGTCACTGTCTTCGCCGACCGGATCTTCCCCGTGCCAATGGGCATCGCCGTCGAAGAGCATCACGACAAGGCCGGCAAATACACCGGCTGTCGCGTCTTCGTGGGGAACAGTCCCGACCTCCTGGTGCTCGAGGATACCGACGGCGACGACAAGGCCGACAAGCGCTACCCTCTCTTGACCGGGTTCGGAGGAATTGATTCCGACCACGGGGTCCACGGCATGGTCCTGGGCTTGGACGGTAAGCTCTACTTTACACACGGTGACGGCTGCTGCTCGGTCCAGCAGGACCACTCGGAACGAGCCCAGAACTTCAACGTTGTCGACAAAGGCGGACGGCACGTTTCCTCCGATCAGCTCGCCCATACCTTGCGGGCCAATCGCGACGGGACCCAGTTCGAAATCATCTGCGACCGCCAGCGCGAATAATTACGAGACCTGCCTGAACTCGTTTGGCAACATTTTCACGAGCGACAACGACGACGATGGCAATCGCGGCTGCCGGGTGATCTGGGCGATGGACGGCGGTCATTACGGCTATCGCACACCGGGTAGTCCGCGTCACTGGGGCGAAGAGGTCCCGGGAAATGTGCCCAAGCTCGTCGGCACCGGCAACGGCAGTCCGTGCAGCATCACCGTTTACGAGGGTTCACTCTTACCGCCCGAGTACCGGGGCGCGATCCTCGAGATCGATGCCGGCACTCGCCAGGTCAATTTCTTTCCCTTGACCCGCAAGGGTGCCGCGTTCCGGACCGAGGCCAAGGTCTTTCTCACCAGCGACGACTCGTGGTTCCGTCCGGTCGACGCCTGCGCCGCCCCTGATGGCTCGGTGTTCGTGGCCGACTGGTATGACGCTGGGGTCGGCGGCCATGCCTTCAGCGACCAGACCACTGGCCGGATCTATCGCGTCATGCCCAAGGGGCAAAAGACGGAGAAGGTCAAAGTCGACTTCGGCACGGTTCCGGGATTGATCGCCGCGCTCAAGTCTCCCAATATCGCCACGCAAGACGCTGCCCGCCGAGGCTTGATCGCGCGCGGCAAGGAATTGAACGTCACCGGTGCGGTGGGTGAGCTGGCTGTCCATGACCCCGATCCGATCAATCGGGCCCGGGCGCTTTGGGTCTGGCACGCGATCGAGGGGGATACGGTCGCGATGGCCGCGCTGACCGAGGTGGTGAACCGAGGAGACGCTCGCATCCGCGAGCAGGCCGTGCGCATCCTCGGTCGCGACTGCCGCGAGAACGGCCATGTCGAATACAAGAATCCCCAGGCCAAGCAGCCGCCGGCCGCCTTGAAGCATCTCGAGTCTTCCTGGCCCTGGTCGACGACCCCGATGCGGGCGTGCGCCGGGAGGTGATCCTGGCCTTGCGCAACCTGCCAACCGACAAGGTCGGCGACGCCCTGCAGAAGCTGGCCGCGAATTGGGATGGACAAGACCGCTGGTACCTGGAAGCACTCGGCCTGGCGCTCGACAACCGCGAGAATGATTACCTGTCCAAGCTTTTCGATGGCTCGCTGTATGGTGACCTCGGTGACCTGGAGGTCGTCGGGCGAAATGGCAACGTCGCGCTACCTCCCTATTTTCCGGTCGATCGCAATGAGGCTTTCATCGCAGTAGGCACGCCCGACCTGCCCGTCAACGCCCTGAGCAAGTACCTTGGCCTGGCCTGGCGAGTTCACAAGCGAGCGGTCTTGCCGGTCCTCGAACGAATCGCCCCTCACTTGCGTTCGCCCGAGCTTCAACAGGCGGTCGACGACATCCTCGAACGGATGAGCGAGCCGGAGACCGCGGAGCTGGTGGCCGACATGGCGGCGCAGACCCCTGACCCGGTCCACCGCCGGGAGCTGCTGACGATTGCTGGCGAATCGGCTTGTCGGGGAATTGGAACTCTGCCCACGCAAAACCGAAGGTTTCTCAGGTCATCGAGCAAGCTCTCCAGAACCCCGAGAGCCAGCAGCAGGGCATCGCGCTGGCGGCCGCGACGCGCGACGGCCGGTACCGCGCGACTCTCGAAGCACTGGCCGATGATGCCAAGGCCACCGAGGAGGTACGAGTCGCCGCCGTGGAGGCGCTCGGCTCCTTCAACGACGCCCAACGGTCCTCGACCGGCTGATCGCCTCGGTTCGAGGCAAACCCAATTCGAACTCGGTCGCGGAAGCCGCGGTGCGGGCCAGTTCCCGGCTCTTCGATGCGCGGGACGATTTGGCCAAGCTCTTGACGCCGCGGATTACCCGCTCGGTCTGCGCCGGGAGGCGTTGCGGACCTTGATGCAACAGCACGACGGTGGCAATCGCGTGTTCGGGCTGGCTCGCGCAAGAAGCTTCCCGATGATCTGAAAGCCGAGGCGACCTCGCTGCTGCATACGACCGCCGACCGCCGGCTGCGCGACGAGGCGGACAGCGTGTTGCCTTTACCCAAGACCGCCAGCGGCCGGCGGCTGCCGCCGATCGGCATGCTGATCCACCGTCAAGGCGACGCCGACAAAGGGCGCGAGGTCTTCTTTCGTGCCGGCACCAACGCGTGCAGCAGTTGCCACCGCGTGCAGGGGCGTGGGAATTGGGTCGGGCCGGACCTGTCGACGATTGGAGTCAAGTACGGCCGGGATGAGCTGATCCGCTCGATCTTGAGCCCCAGCGCCGCGATTGGCTTCAGCTTTCGTTCCATCGTGGTTGCGTTGAACGATGGGCGAGTGATCACCGGACTCGGCGGTGGAGGACACGCCCGATCGGCTCATCTTGAAGACGGCCGAAGGACAGCGGGTTACCCTCCAGCCCAGCTCGATCGAGGACCGCCGGACCAGCGACGTCTCACTCATGCCCGAAGGGCTGGCCCAGACGATGACTGACGAAGAGCTGGTCGACCTGCTCGCCTACCTCACCACGCTCCGGCAGCCGGTCAGCATCGTGGGGCAATACCACGCGGTCGGCCCGATTCACGAGGCGAGTGGCGCGCCTACGATCGATGTGGCATCCAAGGTCAAACCTTGAGGCGAGCGTGGCCGACGGCAAGGGCCACGATCTCTCCTGGCGAAGGACCAACGCCAACGCTGAAGGAGTGGCCGACCTGTCGGCCCTGGTCGCCGGAGACCCGAAGAATGCCGCTTATGCCTATACCTCGGTCGTCTCGCCGAGGGCTCAACCGGCCCGGCTGGTCGTCGAGAGCCCGGCTGAGATCGCCGTCTGGTTGAACGGCAAACCGGTGGTGCTCACCGGCGGAAATCCGGATAAAATCGAGCCTCGGACCGCGTTGGTCGATCTACCTGAAGGGTCGAGTTCGCTCTTGATCCGTGTGCCCGTCGACGGCCGGCCCAACGCCGCAGGCGTCCCTCGTGACCACATTGGTCGCGGATCGACCGGTCGGATTTAACACGGGGGGCGAGTCTAGATAACGTTGCGTGACTGTTGGAGGGCGAGGCAGAGGCGATGAAATCGTGCTATTTATATGTGAGAGTATCAATACTGATTCCACAGCGAGCTTTCCCCTCTTTGCGAAGGGGGGGTTAGGGGGGGGTGGTCCCGGCGGAACACCGGCCAGGTACGCGGTTCGAGTCCTGCTGGACCCGGCGGGGGCACGCGCCGAAGGGCAGGGTCCGCCGCTTCGGTCGAAGTGTTGGTTATGCCCTGTCCACCCCCCCTGACCC
>CAWAAW010000098.1:0-272244 GCA_963779785.1 uncultured Planctomycetota bacterium | reverse complement strand
GCCCAACAGGTGGCTAGAAATTACCGGGTTCGTGGTGTAACCTCTTTTCCTGGTTCCTTTAACTCAGAATCTCACTTGAGCAAGGAGGTCGGCACGATGCCTTACCATTGGCCTGTGGATACCGATTTCGCGATGTGGGAACTCGACGTTCTTGATCGCGATTGCCGGGTCTGTGGACACAGGATGTACATCTGCGATCACCGGTATCGTCACTTTCATACACTCGACGGTCCGGTGGAACTGGTCTGCAAACTCAACCATTGTCCCGACCCCCGTTGTCCCGGGCACAGCAAGACCAAGAGCCCTGAAATGGAAGCGAGCATCGCCCCACCGCATTGGGCGATCGGCTGGGACGTCTTTTGCTGGATTGGGCATCGGCGGTTCTCTCGACACTGGGCGATCCCCCAAATCCAAGGCGAACTTCTCGACGACTACGGAATCAAGCTTTCTGACGAGGCCATCAGCAATTACATCCGTCGCTACCAAATCATGCTCGCCGCGCGTTAGCGAGACCCCGGGGTCTTGCAACGGCAATACGAATCGGTCGGTGAGATCATTCTCACGATCGACGGCCTCCAACCCGAGAAAGGACACGAGACCCTCTACGTCGTGCGGGAACCGACCCAGAAGCGCGTGTGGTTCGCCGAGGCGTTGATTTCCGCGACGACCGACCAGGTTCAACAGTTGATCGCCAAGGCCAAGGAGTGGGCCGAATCCCTAGGCAAGACGGTTGTGCTTTGGATCTCGGACAAGCAGGACGCCTTCGTGAAGGGGATCGCGGCGGAATTTCCGGACGTGCCGCATCGCTACTGCGACAACCATTTCCTGAGGGATGTGGCCAAGCCCGTGCTGGAGGCCGACAGTCATGCCAAGGTTCAGATGCGACGCAAGGTACGTGGCCTGCGGAAAATCGAACAGGCCGTGCTCAAGCGACAGAGTGTCCAGGCGTCGGAAAACCTGGCGGCAGACAATCCTGAAGCCACACTGACCGTGCTCGTGGGGCCGGCGAACGCGCCGGCTCCCGAAGCCGATTCGGCAAGCGCCGTGGTGCTGGAGTATTGTGCGGCGGTACGGGGGATTCTCAATGGCGACCAGGGAGGACCTCTCCATCCGCCCGGCCTGCGAATGGCCGAAGCATTGAATGAGGTCCGCGAGTCGATCCAACGGAATTTGGACGAGAAAAAAGGGGCTTCGAAAAGAAGCAACTCGGCCGGTTGGCCGGTTGCATCGACCGAGGTCTGGACGCAGTCCAGGCCGAGCAAGAGGAAATCCGAGAATACGTCAAGGATATCGAGAAGATCGCTGCGACCCTCGAGCCGGGAGCGGAGAATTGCGCAGGATCGCCAGAAGAAATTCCAAGAGTTGAGTCAGGAATTCAAGCAGACTGATGATCCGATTCGCCAGCACATGGCCCAGGTGATGATCAGCTTCCTCGTGGGCCTTTTCGTCGGCCAGAACAAGTTTGAGGAATTCAAAGATAACCTCGATCTTGAGCGATGGTTTCGCTTGCCCAAGAGTCACGAGCGTCGGATCCATGGTCATCGCCACGCCGGAGTTCGCATCGTTCAAGAAGGGCCGACGCTGGTCCACGCCTTGGATGCGCACATGGTGCATCCCGGCCCGTTCACGGTGGATGATCTGTTAGCGTATCGCACAGCCCGAAGCCGCCGTGCCAAAAACAGCGCTGAACCGCCGCAAGATCATGAGGAAAGCACGATCCAAAAAGCAACGGCCAATCCTGCTAGCGGATTTGGAACGGCGATATCGAGAAACGTCGAACTTCTAGCTTGGTGTTGCTTCGTTGATCTTTAATCGGCCATGGTGACGCCGAGGGCGGCCTCGAGGCTGGTCAGTCCCTGGCGGACCTTATCGAGTGCGCTGTCGAAGAGCATCTTCATGCCTTCCTCGCGGGCCGCCTTGCGGAGCTGGTCCACGGGGGTCCGCTTCTGGATGAGCTGGGCGAGCTTGGCGGTGATGCCGACGACCTCGAAGACTCCGACGCGGCCGCGGTAGCCCATGCGACGGCACTGGATGCAGCCCTTGGGGCGGTAGATCGTCTGGCCGCAGGTGAACCCGTACTGCTCGGCGAGCTCGGGGGTGACCTCGTGCGGCTCCTTGCAGTGGGAGCAAAGCCGGCGGACCAACCGCTGGGCTTCCAGCACCCGCAGCGAGCACGAAAGCAAGAACGGATCAATACCCATGTCCTGGAGACGAGTCACCGCGGAGAGTGCATCGTTGGTATGGATCGTCGAGAGCACGAAGTGGCCGGTCAGTGCGGCACGAAGACAGATCTCGGCGGTCTCCGCATCGCGGACCTCGCCGACCATGATGATGTCGGGATCCTGACGCAAGAACGCCGCGCAACGAGGACGAGAAGGTCAACCCGACCTGCCGCCTTGACTTGCACCTGATTCATTCCCTTGAACTTGTACTCGACCGGATCCTCGACCGTGCAGATGTTGACCTTGGGCTCATTGAGCTGGTTGAGGCAAGCATATAGCGTCGTCGACTTGCCGCTACCGGTCGGACCGGTCACCAGCGCCAGGCCGTACGGCGAGTGGATCGACTCCATCAGGTCTTTCGACTGCCGCTCATCAAAACCCAGGCCGGTGAGATTCAGGGGGATGGCCGCCTTGTCCAGGATCCGCATGACCATCTTCTCGCCGTAGACCGTGGGGATCGTGTTGACGCGGAGGTCAATCCGCTTGTCGCCGGTCCGCAGCGCGATGGCCCCGTCCTGGGGGATGCGTTTCTCGGCGATATCCATCTTCGCCAGGACCTTCAAGCGGGAGATGAGCATGATGAAGACCGCCTTCGACGGCGGGGGAAGCTCATGGAGCACGCCATCGATGCGGAGCCGGAACTTACAGCCATCCTCGAATGGCTCGAGGTGGATGTCGCTCGCGTTGTTCCGCAGCGCCTGCTCGAGGATCTGGTTAACCATGCGGATGATCCGGCCGTTGGCGTCCGAGGGGGTACTCGCATCGAGATTGAGGATGTTCTCGTCTTCACGACCCTCGTCACCCTCGGTCACATCGAAATCTTCGGTCCCTTCGCTGATACTCTTGGTGTTTTGATCGGTGTGGTAAAGGGCGTCGAGCCGGGTCTTGACAAACGACAAAGGCGCGATGATCGGGTTGATCCGCAGGCCGGTCATGAGCTGGAGCTCATCCACGACACCCATCTCCTCGGGGGAGACGAACGCGACGTCCAGAACCTCGTCCCGGACCGTCAGTGGGCAGAACAGCCGCTCCGTGCAGAGCTTTTGGGGGAGAAGGCTACCCACCTCCATGTCGATCGCGCCGGCATCCGAGCTATCGCGGATTAACGGCAGAAAGAGGTCCTCGGCGTAAATGGTGGCGATTTCCTGCTCGGAGACGTGGCCCCCATGGATCAGGGTCACCTCCGGCAAGGTGTTGGCACTGGACTTGCGGAGTAGCTCCTCGATCTCTTCGAGCTGCTTGGGCTTGAACCGATTACGCCGCGACAAAAGTTCCAGGATCAGTGGCGCGGTTTGAGTGTTTGCGAATGCGTTGGCCATGAGTGACTGCCGGTTGGATTGGGGTGAGCGGGGAGCCTCGCAGTACTGGCACCGTAATCCGGGCGACGATAGCTTTACGGCGGTTATGTCTAAGGGTTGCCGGTGCGCAACCCGCGCGAATGGCGTGCTCGCGGCGCGGAGCCAGAGTGAGCGGAGATCCCGGCCTGGTTGCCGGTCATGCTCTTGCCCCGCGCGCCTACCGGCGAGTTGAGCGGCTTCTGGGACAGAACGAGCTGGTCGGGATAACTCAGCACGTAATCTTTGTCCCCTCCCCGCAGAATGACCTTCGCCGGCAGGACGCTAACCACGAACAGCTTCGGCGAAGACTTGCCGGAGTTGGCATCGATGATCAGGTAATGGCCCTTGGAGTAGACCCGGCCGTTGATGATCGCCATTTCGTCGCGGCCTTGGAGAAAGGTTGCATCGAGCTTCAATCCTTGGACGATCTTGGCGAGAAGGTCGGAATCGAGTGACGGCTCGTCCTGAGATTTGGATGCGACGGTCGCGGCGACTAGCTTGAGACTAACCTGGAACGGGTCGCGTAGTGCGACGGTGTGACCACCCTGGATCGCGTTCCCGGTCGTGGGGATGTCTTGCACCACGGCGTTCAGGTTCTTCACCTGGCCAGACGGGTCCTCAGCCGGGTCGTCCGCGCTGGCATGGATCGAGTAGCCCGCGTACGCCAGGAAGGCGACCAACATGAGCATCGGCGCCAGCTTGATCAGCTTGGCTACTTTCATGGTTTTTTGGCAACCTCCATCTTGGCTTTCACAATGGCCAGCGTACCCTTGCCTTTGCGGACCACTCCGTCTTGTTTCTTGGCCGCTTCCGGCGCTTGGCTGACCTTTTCCGACCGTACCGTCTTGTTTTTTCGCTACTTCCGGCTTGGCTTCGCATGGGCCGACTTCTCGCCGAGGCTCAGCAGGACGACCTGGGCCGCGAGTCGGCCCGGGTCTTTAATGTTCGGGTCAAGCTTGATCGACTCGATCCGCAGGAGCCGCTTGTCGTTCTCGACCCACTTCAGGAATTCGTCGATCTCGGCAAAGCGTCCGTCCAATGTCAACTTGAGGCCCAGCGTTTCGTAGGGACCGAGGTCCTTGGACTTCTCAGGCTTGAGGTCGAGCAGTTTCAGCGGTGACGACCGCATGTGGGCGATCACGTGCTGCATCAGTTCGTTGAGGTCGCCCCCGGCGAGTACACGGCCCTTGTAGGGCGCCATCGCCTTCTTGAGCTGCTCGATCTCGCGCGACGCGGCGACGCGTTTGCGCTCGCTGACGATCTTGGCCGTGGTGGCGGCCGTCTCTTCGCTCAAGGGGCTGAAGAACAAGACATACCAACCGGTAATAATCGCGGAGCAGAGGAGCAGACGCAGCTTCAACGGCTGGCGGATCTGGTTGAGGATCATCTGTTTGTAATCGGTTTTCGCTTGTCTTTTCGCTCATCGGGAGGATCGCTCTCGGCGTGGCGGCCGGCTAAGGAGGGGTGGCTTTCTTGGTTGGTGCGGCTGCTGCCCTGGCCGGTTCGGGCTTGGGCAAACAGACGACACTGTAGGAAGCGAATGGCTGCTTGCCGGCCCTGGCGGAGTTGGCCTTCAAGCCGGGGATCTCGATCAGCGGAAAGTGCCGTTTGAGCATCGGGTCGCCGCGCAAGGCCGCGAGGAAGCCGTCGATCTCGGGTGGCACGGACCCGTCCTCGGCCATCGGCGTTGAAAAGTTGACGATCAGTTGTTTCCTGGACTTACCCGGGGCCCCTTTGGCGGCCGTTTCCAGCTCGGCCTCGCCCGTCAGCCCGGTGATGGTGGTGCTCTCGGGCGCGGCGGCCGCGACGGTACTCAATACCGCGGACCAGCGGACGCGCTTGCCCTCAAACGCTTCCACGGCCTTCAACCGCTCCTGGAGGGTTTTCTTGTCGGCGTCGAGCTTGGCCTGGTCCTGTTGCTTGAGCCAGGCGAATGAACGCAGTTGGGTGTCGACGGCCTTGAGTCGAGAGTTAGCCTCGGCGGCCGTTCCGATCAGGAATAGAGAAACGGCCCCGAGAAGAACGCCTTGGAGGGCAAGCTCGCCCCAGGGGAAGATTTCGCGAATGGAGATCGCGGGCTCGAGGGCGCGCGCCAGATCGTGTCCTGTCTCATCGGCCAGGTGGCTGGTCAGGGCGACTCCCAGGGCAGCGGCGGCCAGGTCGTAGTCCGGCTTGGCGCAGCGGATCAACTGGGCACCGGTGCGTTTGCGGAACACCTCGGGGTCCTGTGTGAGCACCAGCTCGGGCCGGCCGTGGACGATCACAGTGTCGATCGGCAGAGTAATCCCGCTATGCCGCGCCAGCATCCAGAGGGTCGAGTTGGCGGCCAGTATCGCGGTCGACTCGTCGCCGGGTGTTAAATCGAAGGTGTGCCAGAAAAGTGGCTGCGCACCGGCGGCCAGCACGCCGATTGCCTGCCGCGGGCCGAGGAAGAACCGCGCGGTCAGCTTTGAGCTGCGCGGCGCCTTTTGGTAAAAGGCACCGGCGCGGCAGAGCGCGGCGGGGGCCGGCTCGGCCAGTCCGACCCGTGTTCCCAGCCCGTTCATGATCTCGATCATCGAGTTGATCGCCACGCGGGGGGAGGCCGCCACGCAGGCAATGGATTGCTTGTTGATCTCGATCTTGAGCAGATCGATGATCCGTTCCTCGGCCCGGACGTTGGTCGCCTGCACCGCCTCGAGGAAGTACGACTGCGGGGTCGCGTTCAGGTTCGCGTGGGTGATCGGCACGACAGCCTGAAATACCTGCGACTCGGGCACGGCCAGTTGAACCCACGGCCCAACCTTGGCCCTTCCGCCCCGCCCCTTCTTGATCCAGGGATCAAGTAGCCGCTTGAGGACGTCACTGGGGGCTCGCCGTCGCAGGCCCGTACCTCGCTGAAGACTTGCTTGCGACCGAGCGGCGTGGTCGCCACCACGGAAACCGCAATCGACTGTCCGTCGATCACCAGCCCGATCGAGCGCCGCAATGTGCAAAGAGATAAGAGTGTCTTCATGGTCAGTCAGACTCCGCTTCCTGGCCTGGCCTTCCGACGACTCGGACTCAAACGAAGGCAGGCGGCCGGAAAAACCGGCCGCCCGCACAAAGGTCAGGATCACAACGACTGAGGTGACGTCGGCAGCGATTGCTCTACGTCATCCGGTGATTAGGAACTGGGGGTGACGACTGCCACCGGGCAGATCTGCGGGGTGGTGGTGATTGTCGAAGTCGAGGACTGGTCGAACCCTTGATCGGTCCAATTGACCGTATAGGGCCCATAACTGGAAGTCGCCGCGATGCGCGTCAACATCAACGACCAGGTCGGTGTACCACCCGCATTAAGAACAGTCGACGACCGCGGTCGGCTGCGTAAAATACTTCATTGTGGGCATCACGACGTCGAGGCCAGGGTTAGCTGTCGTTCCATCTCCAACGATGGTCGCGCTGTAGATGCCGTACTGGGCGATGTACCGTTCTTCGGCACCCTGAATGGACGAGAGGTAATTGAAGGCTTCCGTGGCTTTGGACTTCTCGACGGAATCGAGGAACTTCGGGACGCCGAAGGCGGCCAGCACGCCGATGATGACGATCACGACCGCGAGTTCAACGAGGGTGAACCCTTTACGGGTCCGCATTCTTGAGATTAAGTGATTCATAATTGTTCTCTTTTCGTAATTCTAGATTCGACTTCCAAGTGATCAAATCGACATGACCGGTTCAGGAGGATCTGCGTTCTCGGCCGTGTTCTTTTTGAACCGGGAGACCAGCGAGTCGAAGTCGTGTTGCGTTTGCCAGCAATCCATCTGGCGTTCGCCCGCGGCTTCGATCGCTCCGGGTAACCTGGACTCACCTTGCGTGAATTGGATCATGCTGAAGGCGACGTCGCCCCGCGGTGACATCCCGCGGTGAGACACTCACATATCGGGTTGGCCAGTTTAAAAACGACACGGTTTGTTGATTTGGCACCAAACTGATTATCGACGAGCGTTGATTGCGCACAAATGGTGGTAGCGTGGCTGTAGCTGTCTATTCTGTGAAATGGGTGTTCCCCGAGTGTCACCCGAGGTCCGCGGGATTGGCTAGAATCGATGGGTATGGATACCATCGCGTCACCGAGATCGCCTACCTGGTTGATATCGTCGGCCTCTCTTTCGCCAAAGGCTGTTATCTCGTCAATTTCTTCCAAAACCTGCGTCTCACCAAGTCGCAAGCCAACACATTGCTGTATCAACTGGTGCGCGATTGGGAACGCGAGTTTGACTGGCTCTGCAAGATCTTCGATCCGGCGTCGTTCGCGGGCATCCCGATCCGCGACGACGCGGCCGTGTGCACCCACTTCACCCAAGACGCAAGGGTGCTGGGCTCATCTGCTGCGCAAGACGATCAAGCTCACGCTGCAGGACCCGAACAACGCGGCATACCGGACCTTCACCGACCGACTGGTGAAGATTTATTGTTAAATTTGTCGCGTCCAGCACGGCCATACGAATGAATAGAGACGGTTGTTGACGAGTCGAGTCGTCGAGGACTCCGCAGTGATTGCGGGAATGGATGGGTTCGATCGACTCGCTCGGGAAACGAGGTGGAATGTGCCTTTCGATGAATGGGTTGTCGCGCATGCGCGAATATCGACCAAACCACACAAGAAGGCGAAGTTGGAGGATACGCTGACCTTCTTCCATCAGCTCTCGACGCTGGTCAGCTCGGGCACTCCGCTGTTGCAGGCACTCAAGATCTCGGCCGCGCAGAGCGAGAGCATCAAGCTCAAGGGGATCCTGGAACAGATCGTCTCCATGGTGTCATCCGGAAGTACCTTCCATGCCGCGGCCGCCGCCTTTCCCAAGGTCTTCGAGTTCCAGTGGATCGAGGCGATCCGAACCGGCGAGGTCAGCGGCAAGATGGCCGGGGTGCTGGTCGAGCTCAACAAGCAGATCGTCGAGTCCCGCGAGACCAAGAAGAAGGTCAAAGGCGCTTTGATGTACCCCTTCATCCTGATCTCCGTGGCCTTGATCGCCGTGACGGTCATGCTTTGGATGGTCGTGCCCGTGTTCGCCAAGATGTTCAAGGACATGGACGCCAAGCTCCCCGCCATCACCCAGTTCGTGGTCGACGCGTCGGACTTCATCGTCAAGTACGGCATCTATGGAGTGGTCGTGACCGTAGTCTCCATCGTCGGCTTCAAGAAGTTCATGGCGACCGAGACGGGACGCAAGTATGTCGGAGGTGCCATGATGGTCATGCCCACGATCGGACAACTGATGGTCGAGATGGCCATGTACCGCTTCGCGTCGAACCTATCGCTGTTGCTCAAGAGCGGCGTGCCCATGATGGAGACCATGTACACCATCAAGGGAATCTTCCAGAACAGCCCGCAATACCGCGACGCGCTGGGACGCGTCGCCGCCCGCGTCGCGGCGGGCAAGCCGCTGTACGCGGCGCTCCAGGAGACCGGATTGTTCCTCCCCATGCTGGTCAGTATGGTCCAGGTCGGCGAGGAATCGGGCCAACTGCCCCAGGTGATGGAGCAGATCGCCCCCTTTTACAAAGAGAAAATGGAAAGCATGATCTTGAAAGTCACAAAAATGCTAGAGCCATTAACCATTATGTTTATGGGCGTATCGATTGCCGGGCTGATGCTGGCGATCTACATGCCGATGTTCGACATGGCCGGAAGTGTGAAGTGAACCCGTGCCGAGAGGCCCCGTCTACTGGCCGCAACGGTTCACGCGGCGCCGCAGCGGCCTGCAGTCGCCCGATTGAACACTGGAGATCTGATCATGACCGATGAAGTAAGAGTAATGGGGCAGCAAAATAATGGAGCGAAAGGTGCGATCGCGACGATTGTGCGCCGCCTGCATCCCGTCCATACTTGGGGAATGGGCTACTCACTCATCGAGATGATCATCGCCATGATGGTGGTGGGGGTTCTGATCTCGATGGGGATCCCGCGGTTCCAGCAGTCACTGGAACAGGCGCGAGCAAACGTGGCCGGGGCTAACCTACAAGCCATCTGGTCGGCGCAACGGCTCTACTGGCTCCAAACCCGCACGTATGCAACCGACTTTCCCACACTCCAGAATCTGAATCCAGGTTTCCCGCTGATCGACCCGGCCATAACCACGATGACCGCGCCGTATACTTACGCGGTGAATGCCATTGACAGCGGATTCACTGCGACGGCGACCCGCACGACCGGCTCTTCCGGCTGGACTGGCTCCTTTACCATCAAGCAGGACGGGACCCTATCCGGAACTCTTCAGCAGTCGGGCAATTCCAACACTATCGTGCCGGGGTTCCAATGAGAAGCAAGGGATCGGTTCCTGTTTGCGCAACCGTTCCGGCACCTGACCGCCTGGAGCCGATGGGAGGCGGCAGCGTCCACCTCCGCGTTCCAGTGGGTGGATGCGAGGTGCTCCTCCGGCGCCGGCCCCGCCGCGGCTTCATGCTGTTCGAGGTCCAGGTGGCCTTCGTGCTCCTGGGGATCGGCCTGGCGGGTCTGTGCCCGCTCGTGGTGATGCAACTGCGGCAGGTTCGTGAGATCGAAAAACGGATGCAGGGAAATGTGATCGCGACGAGCAGAATTACTGGCCAGAGCCAGCCGATGGTGTTCATGACGGACACGAGCCCGCCCGCCGTACTGCCAACCCCTTACTACTACATCGTGCCGTGGAAGAATCCGTGGGCACAGAAGTTGGCCGGCAGCGCTCAGATCCTGCCATCGTTCCCCGCTATACTGGGCGATACACCTCCCAGTGTCAGCGCTATCCCTTGTGATCCCGGACCACTTCCAGTGCCTTCTAGTGTGAACCCCGCTTATGCCGTGAACGTCCTCACGCTCGACGCCCCTCCTGATAGCCAGACCGTGAGCGTATACGTCGACGTCACGACAATACCGTGACCCGAGAGATTTCGTATCGATGCAAGGCATTTCGATGAGACGCCGAGACAGAACATGATTCGAAAGGGCGGGTGCACCGGACGGAGTCGCCGGCGCGGTTTCTCGATGATGGAGATGATCGTCGCCAGCATGCTGGCGGCACTGCTGGGGATGTTGCTGGCACAGGCCTGCGTGACGTTCGGCCGCCCCGCGCTGGAAGTCGAGGCTCGAGCTCGGATCTCGCAAGAGTCCATCCTGGCCGCCCAATCGCTTGCCTGCGATCTTGGCGGGTTCCTGGCCGACAGCCCGGGACGAACCGGAATCTACCCGCAGACGTCCCCCCCTAGCCCGTATCAATTCGTCGACTGGGACTTTTCCCAGGGCAGTCCCCCGGGCACTGTATTGCTGCTGAACTTCCAGGGGCTGAGCTCAGGCGAACCCATCGTCATCAAGTATGAGCTCCTGGGAAATCAACTTGTCCGATCCAATTCATCGACCGGCCTGACGACGACCATCGCCAACTACGTGACTGGCTTTACCGTCGAACCGGATCCGGGCAACGCCAGTTGTGTCCAGATAAATATTACGATCGCTTTCCGCTACTTCAGTGCAACCTATACCTTGATCGGTGTGCCTCCATCATGATGAGACCTCTCCACGCCGACCCTCGCCGGGGTTATTCGCTGACTGTCGTGCTGGTCTTCCTGATCCTCCTGTTCGCACTCTGGACCACAGTCTACCGCACGACCTCCAGCCTGCTTCGGATCGAGACGGACCGGATCTTGCAACAAATCCGCGATCAGGGTGCGATGAACGCCCTGGCTCAAGCCGTCCAGTTACTCCAATACGGCAAGCCCTCGACTCCGGCGAATCCCAGTCGCACGCAATTTACCTACGGCGTGACGTTCCCGAACCCGGATGCGTCTTTACCACAGCAACCGACAGAGCTTGACTACACGGTTGTGTACACTTACTCACCCACCCCTGGGGATCCCAATCAGTGGCAAGTCCAGGTCTCTCCCGGAACCTACAGCGTTCCGCTTCCTACAATTCCTCCAAACGGGTTCCCGATCGTGTGGCCTTGAGTACGAGCCAGCGTCCAGCGATCGGCCGGTCAGTGTGCCGCCAGTGGTTTTCGGTAAAGTCTCTCCCGCAAGAAGAATCAAGACAATCGGATAAGCCAGTCGATGACTACGACGGTGACGCTGCCCCTTGACCCGAGTTTCCGTGCGTTGTACGGCGAGGGGTCCTCGATGTCCACGGACGAAGTCGAGCCCACGGGGAGTTACACCTCCGGGGAAGCCACGGCGCAGGAGGCGAAACAAGGCCATGCGAGGGACTGTCCTGCTGATCGTGGCGGTCGTTTCCCTCCCATCGCCGCTCGGGCTCGCCGCGCCAAGTCGGCCACCGATTGGCGACTGAGTGGTTCTTTTATCTGTGCGACCACTTCACAAGCCATGGCTCGGATCAACGCTTGATCCAGATGGGGAAAAAGCAGCCTTTCGGCCGCGGCCAGAATGATCTTCGATGGAGAAATCGCCAGCGACCCTGCGACTTCGCCAACGTTGAACTTGTCGAGCGGACAGACCGACCGCTTCGGCCGCCTCGTCGTTTCTCAGGGAGGGTTGTTCATGAAGCAGCAGCACAAGCCGAAAGCGCTGGACGGTTTGGACCGCTACTGTTCGGCGGGACACGGTGTCAAACGCCTCTTGCACGAAATCGTCTGGGAAAGTACCGAGAGCGGGCCTCGGTCCTGGCATGGCGGCATCCTTTCTTTGCCGGGCTTTTTTGGGGAGTCCAACTCCCTGAACCAAAAGTCCGCCGAAACCACGACGTTATTTGTGAAATGGACCACTTAGCCCGAACCATGCACCGCCAATTCGAACAGTTCCATGGGACAGGGGTCGACGAAGCTGAGCCGGACAACCTTCAATCCTGACGGATCGGCCGAGATCACGACCAGTCTGGCTTCAGTCGGTACAATCGCCACGTCTTTGGACTCCAGTCCCAACCAGAGAGGTTGGTCGGCCGGAGTTTCAACCTCGGTGATGACAGCCGCGCCACCGCCGCTAATGTTTAATAATTCAGCCGGGATCGTGCGCTCGATATCCTGATCGTACCAGGCGAGGGTTACGCGCGTCTCCGCGCGGGATAGCGTGCCAAAGCCGGCGTTCCTGATGCCGCTCGAGGACCGCATCGAGTGGGACCCAGGAGACGAAACGAAATCGGAGGAATTGCTTTCCTGAAGCGTCGACCGAACTTGCGACCAATCGGACTTCCCAAGGTTTCGTCTCCGCGAAGTCAGATTCCAGCCGGAGCCAGACAGTGTGATCCGCGGGCAGCGAGGTCGGCCAGCACGGCCGCGCCTCCCCCACTGATATTGACCACGGTCATCTCACACGTGCAGTGCTCCGCGCCGTCGCCCCAACTCAGTTTGCCCCGTGCGTCCCTGAGCGCGATAGCGAGTCCACTGGCGTCGCTCTTGCGGATCGCCTTTTTTTTGGTCGGTCGGGAAGCCAGCGGTTTTCCCTGTTCGATCGCCCATCTCAGGTCCCACCTCTCGTCTATTATCAAGGGTAAGTCGTGGCAGGCTTCCGTATTCGAAAAAACGAGAATTCCGAAATTTCTCCCCATTTCGAACTCGAGGTTTGCAATCCATGCACTGATCCCGAAGGTTTATGAACGCCCATCGAGTCGCCGATCATTGGCTCGAGAGTTTCAATCCACCCAATCTAACTAATCCGCGTATCCGGAACGATCCTTAAGTTTGGCGAAGTTGATGTCGAAACTTGAAGGGTCGGGAAACGCATTAGATTCCCAATCGTTCCCGCTCCACAAAGGAGAGGACTGATTCTCTTGGGTCGAATGGTCTCGGCGGCGATTGTGTGGATTCTTTTGAGCCTCGGGCTCGCGGCGATGGTCCGCGCGGCGGGTCCTCCGGCCGCGGATCAGCCGGCGGCAGGCTTGTCGCCGACGCTTTTGCCCTCGGCCGAACCCGCGGCGTTTCCAGCCGAAGAACTGGTCCCCGCCCCAGCCCGGGGGACCCAAGATCCCGCGACGAGTCCAGTGCGGTTTCAGGCGCCGGCTCCCGCTGAGCGGGTTTCCTCGAATTCGGGGGACCTGCCCAATGCGCTCCCTTCTCTCGTGCCGCTGCCGTTGATGGGAGCTCAACCGGCTCCCGCTCAGACGCAGGCGCCGGTCCGCGCCCAGCAGCCTGCTCCACCGGGCCCGGCTACGCGCGAAGTCCCTCAGAACCGGCCGGCTCAACCGCCGCGGCCAGCCGCTGCCGGCGTACAACCACAGGACATCCAGTTCGATGCCAACGGCTTGGTCGACTACTTCCATGTCAACGAGGGCGACCTGCGCCAAATCCTGGAGATGCTCAGCCGCGCGCCAAGATGAACATCCTCGTCTCGCCCAAGGTCGGCGGTACCGTGACTCTCAACTTCGAAAGCGTGACCGTCAACCAAGTTCTCGCCGCCGTGATCAAGCTGGCCAACCTGACGGAGAAGACGGACGGTTCGATCCACTACATCTACACCAAGGGAGAGCTTCAAGATGAAGCGGAGGCGCGTCAAGAAAGAACGGATTCTGACCAAGATTTATAAGTTGAATTACGTCCGTTCCGACGAGATGATGACCTTGATCAGACCCTTCTTGAGCATGGAGGTCGGCCGTCAACGTTTCGCGAACACGCCGTCGTACCGGTATGGGATCAGCGAGTCGGCGACATTCGTCTCCGGGGGTGCGGCAAGCGGCGGTGCGGCCGGCGGCGGTGGTGGAGGCGGCGGTGGTGGAGGCGGCGGTGGCGCCTCGATAACCACGGGGATTCAAGTGTCGACCGGCGGCAACTCACTCTCCGACGCCGACCAGCTCATCATCCAGGACTATGAATCCAACCTCAAAATCATCGACCAAATTATCCAGAAGATCGACGTTCGGCCGGTCCAGGTCTTGATCGAGGCGGTCATCATCAGCGTCGACATTGAGCACGACAAGGAGCTCGGGGTCAACTTCGCGGTCGTTGACAACCTGGCCCAGATGCTTGGCACGGTCGGCACGGGAACGCGCTGAACGGCAACGTGGGCTTCAATCCGACCCAGTTGCTTTCGGCGACCGGCCAGCTCGCCCAGAGCGCGACCACGGATGCCCAAGGTTTTACCTCGTCGACCAACGGGGTCAAGTTCGGTTTCGTCTCCAACAACGTCACCGGTTTCGTCCGGGCTTTGGAGACGATCGGCAGTACCAAGATCTTGGCCAGTCCCCGAATCCTGGTCTTGAACAAGCAACGCGCTGAGATCCAGCTCGGTGCTCGACTGGGATTCCAGACGCTGTCCCAGAACTTTACCAGCACCATCCAGCAGGTCCAGTTCCTGAACACAGGAACGCTGCTGCGGCTGCGTCCTTTTGTCTCGGACGACGGGATGGTCCGGATGGAGATTCATCCCGAGCGGAGTTCAGGCACGGTCACCAACAACATTCCTAACCAGCAGACGGCCGAGCTAACGACCAACGTGATGGTCCCCGACGGGGCGACACTGGTCATCGGCGGACTGATGGAAGACGAGGACGACTTTCAGATGCAAGGGCTGCCGGGCCTATCCCGGCTGCCGGCGCTGGGCTATCTCTTTGGTGCCCGGCAGAAGCAAGAGGGAAGGCGAGAGCTGGTCGTGCTGCTGACGCCGCATATCTGGTCGGCCGACCAGGCAATGGCTCATGCACCGGTTCCGAGTCGCGCGCAGCCCGCACAAGGCGGTATGGCCGCGGGGTCGTCGTCGCCCACCTCCTTCGAGTTTTCGGCTTCAGCCTCGCCTCCGGGCTCGGCTCCGACGCCCGCGTCGGCTTCCCCTGCCGGACCCACGTCCGTGTCCGCGACGGTATCCAGCTCCACGACACATGGAGTCGCCGGGCTCGAGCCGGCGCCGACCGGCACACCCGCGGCCCAAGATCCACAGTCATCGTCGCCTCCTAAGCGGCGACCCTGGCAATTCTTCGGTCGGCTGCTTCCGTGGCGATCGCCCGAACAGAAGCCCGATCAATCCTCGGGCTCGGGCACACTCCCCAACCCCAATTCCAGCCCCCCCACGACGTCTCCGCAGACTGCGACGACGGCGGCCGCGGTCAAGAGCGATCCGACGGTGACCCAGGCGAGGTTTGAGCAGAGTCCATTTCGAGTCGGCCGCGCGACGAGCGACTGAATCAATCCTCTTTGGAGTCCGCACCGCCGGCTATCGGGCGGACGCCCGGATTACGCCCCGGAGGCGTGGCCGCCGGTCCGACGCGGCATACTGTTGTGGCCGGCGATAGCTTCGCGACAATCGCCCAGCTCTATTACGGATCCGCACGCTATGATCAGGCGCTGAAGTGGGCCAATCGCGGCATGATCGCACGGCCCGATCGGCTGAGCGCCGGTGATCTGGTGTTCATCCCTCGCGTCGACGAACTCGATGCTTCGCAGATTCGGCGCAATCAAAACGATGGCCAGCGCAGTGCAATCCGACTCAAGCCCACGATCCGCCAGCCCAGGATCACGTCGCCCACTATTACCTGTTCATGTCGTCCAACGTTTCGAGACGCTCCGGAGCATCGCGCGTGACCGGCTCGGAAATGCCCGCCGTGCCAACGAGATCATCGAGCTCAACCGTGATCGGCTTTCCGACACCGACCAGCTCATGCCCGGCCAGCGCCTTCTCCTGCCTTCTGATGCCACGCCCGCGCGTCAGGCGCGCTGAATCCCCGCGCGAGTCATAGCCGATCAGCGTTCCAACCACGATCAGAGCGATCATCACCCATGGCACCAGCAAGAGGACCAGGACACCGATGAGGCTGGTGTCTTCCCAGAGATCGCCCGGCACAAGGGCGACTTCGGCGAGATAGCTGCCGGCGAAGAGCAGACCCACCGTCAGTTCGACGAGCGGATACCGCGGTGAGATCGGAGCCCCGCAGTGGCGGCACCTACCGCGCAAGATCAGCCAGCCCAAGACCGGCAGGTTGTCACTGGCCCGGATTGCCGCCTGGCAGCGAGGGCAGCGCGAACGCGGACGTAACACACTCAGGCCGATGGGGATACGATAAACACACACATTGAGAAAGCTCCCAACGCACGTTCCCAGGATCAAAAACGATAATGCGATCGCGAGATGATGCGAAGGAGTCATGCCACAAACCTTCCTTGAGGATCGGCGCGCACTTCGATGATGGCCTCGCCAGGTCGGGAATCGGCGGTGAGAGCGACATTGGGCCCTGCGATTGTCGCATGGATGTGCGCCATATGGAACAGGATCCATTGATACGAAACCAGCGCGAGGTAGAGGCTGATGAAGGCGGGGATCAGAAAGCCGACACGGAAGCGGCTACCAAACATCGGATAGTTCTTGTAAACGACGAGGAAGGGAAGCCCCATCGCGGTCAGGACATATTTGCCGAGCAGGAAAGCCAGGGGTCCTCGCTTCAGCAAATGCCACATGAGCGGGTTGGCCTCTTCGCTGTTGAATTCAAGTAGTTCGATGGTGAGCACGCCGTCGAGAATCGTGAGGCTCAACAGGGTCACGACCATCGCGAGCGTGACCGCATCGAACCGGTCCACGAAGACCGTGCCGCGGTGCTCCTCGGCCCGCCTGGGCCCGGTACGTCGACCACCGATGCGGAACGCATCGATTGGCGATGTGGGCCACCGGCGCCGGTCCGATTGGCGGCGCTGGCCTCCGGCTGGATCATCGTTCAAGATAGATGGCAAAACATGACTCCACGGCGACGGCCGGGTTTACCAGAGTCTGACGCCGCAGAGCGCACCTATGCTCGGAATACTTCCGGTGCCAGTGGCGCGGCTTCCCGTTCAATCCAGCTTAGGCCAGGGTTTCGCCGGAGTCGCTCGCCCTCAATGGCGTGTTGATTGAGGGCAACATCCGTCAAGTACGCTGCAGGCCGTAGGCATTCGCTTAGGGATAGAGAAGGCAGGCCATTGGTGGGCTGCTCAAAAGGCATGGTTCAGATTGTGTGCTTTGCGGGTACCATGACGTCGAGTCAGAGCAAAGTCACCTTTCGCTTCGCGAAGGGGCGCGCTTTTTCGCGCAGCGAAAGACAACAGACAAACTCCGCGGGCGTCGACCCCAGATATCCTGAACTCTGATTGCGGGTTAACCGATTCTTAACCCTACTATACCATTTGCGCGGAAATGCACAAAACCCCTCGTAAGCATGCGGTCTTCGTTCCTTGAGGAGGGCAAGGCCCGCTGGTGTCAGACAGACTAGCGAACGACCATTCGCGAAGGCGGTGTCCACCAATCCGCGATCGTTCGCATCCTCCCAGACCGGAAGCTTCGGGCATGACGTGCGCCACGCTTCCATCGTTTCTTGATAGGTACGTTCCCTGCGTCCTACCCATTCCAGCAGATCGAGAATCAGATTTTCAACGGTGTCGGTCATTAAGCGTCACCACATCCCTTCAGTTGATCCCGATTCAGCGGCCTGCGGCCAGGGTGTCAGGGTATTGATCTGCGGCAAACGCCATTTTATTTTGGAGCGACCGATGAGTTGCCGCGGCCGGGTTCAGCGCAGACGCTCCGGGTGCTGCGGGAGGCTGGCCTCCTCGGCCTGCGCCTCCCCGTCCCTGTCCGTATGGACGTGGCGGGTTGGCTACGTAGGCAGCTACGTCCTTCGCAGCCTTGGTTTCGATGCCAGGCTTCTGGAGGAAACCGAGGTCTCGGGCCCAGTCGATGAAGCGATACTGCCAGGTTCCGTAGGGGATGTTATTGCGGTCGGTCAGGCCACCGGACATGCGGCTCCCGTCTGGCAGGGGGTCGCCGGGGTGGCGGCCGTTGCCGTAAAGGTGCATTTCCACATTGGGGACACCAGCCATCAGCATCGCCTGGTAATACTCCAGAGCCCAGATGGTGTGGACTCGGTCACCGGCGCTGCCACAGACGAGAAACGCGGGCGGAACGTCTTTGGGGATGGGGGGCGCGGTGCGGTTGCGGGCGAAGGGCGTCGGGCCGGGATAGATGATACCGACGAAGTCCGGGCGTGAGGAAATGCCGGCGAACGGGTCCGATTGATCGTTGTTTTTCTTGTCCCAGTCTTCGTAGAGAACGGCCGCCGGAGCGGCGAGTTCAGCGCCGGCGGAAAAGCCCATGACGCCGATCCGATTGGGGTCAATGCCCAATTCTTTGGCGTAGGCGCGGACGACGCGGACGGCCTGTTGTGCGTCGTGTACGGCGTCAACCTCGGCAACATAGCCGTCAGCACGCAGCCGGTTCCGAAGAATGATGGTGTTGATGCCGTAGTTGTAGAAGAAGGGGATGAAGTCGGCGCTCTCACCGCCGACGTTGAGGGTTCGGTGACCGCCTCCGGCGATGACGATGACCGCGGTGCCGGTGTTAATGGACCTCTCCACCATGTGGACTTCGATTGAAGGATTGTGGATGGCGACGATACTGCTGATGCGGCCGTGGACGGCCTTGCTCATGTTGTAGACCTCTGGCACGTGGATCTTGTCGGCCTTGAGGTAGGGCGACTTCGGCGGGAAGAGCGGCACTACGATGCCGCCCGGCAGGATGGCTTGAGGGGCATAAGGCTGGCCGGTGTCGGCGGCTGGTTTGGGTATGGATTGGGGCGCCGGCAGTGGGGGAAGCGGAGCCTTCGTCTGGGCGACCGCGGCGGTGCCGATCAGGGCGCAGGCGGACAGAAGTGCGGCTCGTTTCATTGGTTTTCGATTCCTTGTGTTTGTCGCTGGCGAGACACCCCTGACGAGTTCGCTTCGAACTGTGCGTCGCAGTGATTTTATCAGGTTCAACGCCTCGTACAGCGGTTTGCTTATGAATTGCACACGCCACGACAGCAGTGGCGATCAGACTAACCCGAAACGTTTGTGAGGGGACACAGCCAGAATCCGCGCTCACGCTTCGGGCTAGTATCGACCGTGGACAACCCGAGTGTAAACCGCTCTTCTCTTCCGTCTTCCCAGTCTTCCCGAGGCTTATGACCCCGACGTAGCGGTGAGATTATCGATTGATCTGAAGTGACGGCGCCTCCGCCTTCATTTGCGCAATATCCTCGTCAGAGACCTGGCAGCCGCGGATCGAAAGGTAGCCCAGACGCGGCAGGGTGATGACGTGTTTCAAGCCGGCGCCTGTCAGCGGTGGCATTCCGTCGAGCGAGAGGACCATAAGGCTCGACGCGCCCGCGAGATGGCTAAGCCCTTCGTCCGTAACAGCGCTGCCGTCGAGATGAAGGCTTGCAAGGTTGCGAAATGCAACGAGCCGGCTCAGGCCGGGACCCTGGACCTTCGTTTCGATCAACTGCAACATAGTCAGGGATGACAAGTCGGGCAGTGATTTGAGCCCGGCATCGGTGATCGGTAGCCCGCACAGATTGAGGCTTAGGAGGTTCCGGAGGTCGAGACGAGCCATGCCGGCATCGGTGATCGGCGCCGATCGCTTGGCTTTCAACCCTGCGGGCGCACGGCTCGACAAATCGAGGTGGCGCAGGTTCCCAAACCGTTTCAGATGCCGAAGTCCGTCATCGGTCACGCCGGTATCCGTGAGCTGCAGAGCCCCGATGCGATTGCCATAATTTGTCGCCAGCCGCGTGAGCGCCGCATCGTCGAACTTCGCGTCCGAGAACGTCACGGCGAAGGTCTCATCCGTGCCCAGGAGTCCCCAAAACTTGCGCGCAGCCTGCATCCGCCCCGCTAGACCGCCTAACGCGGTTATTTCGGAAATGAACTGCCTGCCGGCATCGGTGAGCTCGATCTCGATGGGCGGGTTGAAGACCAGGTACACCGACTCGATGAACGGACCATATCTCTTGGCCTGGTCCGGCTCGAGCCGGGAGATCAGGAACAGAGCGACGACCAAAACACTGAAGGCGAGCAAGATTCGCATCCGCCACCGCGGCCGTCTGCGCGGCTTGGGCTGGACCTCGACCTCGACCTGTAACTCCTGCGATTCCATGGCCGCGAGTCCCTCTGCGGAAATGGTCAGCCTGTCTCCGATAATTGTAAAAGGAAGCTCTCGGTTGATCAATCGGAGACAATGCCTCGTTGGTAGGTAGATCGGGCCGCGCGTGGGAAATAACCGGAAACCCGGTCTGATCCGAATGGAACGAGTGTGTATATTGTACTATGTTTATATTTTTCTCTGATTTCCTAACCCGCCTGGACGATTCAAGGATTGAATCGGCGGGTTAGGAAACCGCTCCACGCGCCTTTGCAAAGTCACCCATGACTAGGGCGGGTCGAGCGCCGGTCGCCGAAAGGCCCTAGTTTTTGGCGATGGCCGATTGCTCGACCCGACTCCTCCCGGATTCGAGTGTCGGCATGTGAGCTTTCGCCCACTTCGAGAGGGTCACGAGCAGCCGCTGAGTTCCTCCCCGGTCGCCGTCAGGCTGTACTCGACCTTCGGCGGCACCTGCGGGAAGACCTCCCGCCGCACCAGCCCGTCCGCCTCGAGCTGGCGAAGCTGCTGGGTGAGCATCTTCTGCGTCACCCCCGGCATCAGCCGCCTCAGCTCGGTGAACCGCTTCGACCCGTCCCGCAGATGCCACACGGCCAGCACCTTCCACCGTCCGCCGATCATGTCGATCAGGTCGGCGAGCGGGCATTCGCCCGAGGTCCCAGATTTCGGTCGGGGCATCTTCGGTATCCTTTTGGGTACTACGGCACTTTCGGGTGCCTTCTTGCGAAATGATACCGTCGCTCCCTAGGATTCGGCAATGGCCGAGTTGGCCTCCGAACGAGTCACTGAGGGAGGGACCAAATCATGGCAAAGAAAGCACTGATCGTCGGCGTCACGGGCATCGTGGGCACCAGCCTCGCCGAGCACCTGCTGTCGAGAGGCTGGGAGGTCTTCGGGCTGTCGAGGCGGCCGCCCGACGACATCGAGGGGCTCGTGCCCGTCGCGGCCGACCTCCTCGATCCTTCCGGGCTGCGTCGAGGCACTGGAGCAGGTGCGGCCGACGCACGTCTTCTTCGCAACCTGGTCGCGTCATCCGACCGAGGCCGAGAACATCCGGGTCAACGGGGCGATGATGCGCAACCTGCTCGACGTGCTGCGCCCGAAGGGCAGCATCGAGCACTTCGCCCTGGTGACGGGCCTCAAGCACTATATCGGCCCGTTCGAGTCTTACGCGAAGGGCGAGGCGCCGCCAACGCCCTTCCGCGAGACGCTACCGCGGCTCGACATCCCCAACTTCTACTACACGCTGGAGGACGAGGTGTTCGCGGCCGCCGAGCGCGACGGTTTCGGCTGGAGCGTGCACCGCCCGCACACGATTATCGGCTACGCCAGAGCCAACGTGATGAACATGGGCACGACGCTTGGCGTCTATGCGGCCTTTTGCCGCGAGACCGGCCGCCCGTTCGTCTTCCCCGGCAACGCCACGCAGTGGAACGGGGTCACCGACGTGACGGACGCCCGGCTACTGGCACAGCCATCTCGAATGGGCCGCGACGACGCCGGCGGCGCCGAATCAGGCGCTCCATGTCGTCGATGGCGACGTCTTCCGCTGGAGCTGGATGTGGGGCCGCCTCGCCGAGTGGTTCGGGCTCGAGGCGGTGCCGTTCTCCGGCAGAGATCACGCCGCTCGCCGAGCAGATGGCCGACGCGAAGCCGATCTGGGCGGACATCGCCCGCCGGCACGGACTGGTCGAGCCCGACCTCGACCGCATCGCCTCGTTCTGGCACACCGACGGCGACCTGCTGCGGCCGTTCGAGTGCATCACCGACATGTCGAAGAGCCGCCGGCTCGGCTTTCTTGAATACCAGACATCGGACCAGGCGTTCTTCGACCTATTCGCCCGGCTGCGGCGGGAGCGGGTCATCCCCGACGTCGGCGCGAGTAACCGTATCGACAACCGCCCAATCGTCTTGAGCTTGCATGGAGCATTGAACATGGACCTGCAATTGAAGGGAAAGACGGCGATCGTGACCGGCGGCTCGGCGGGGATCGGCCTGGCGATCGCTCGCCTGCTGGCCGAAGAAGGCGTCGAGGTCACCATCCCCGGCCGCAACGGCAAGAAGCTGAACGAGGCGATCGCCTCGCTGCCCGGCACCGTCCACGGGGTCGAGGCCGATCTCGCCACGGCGGAGGGGGCCAGGAGGCTGATCGAGCAGGTCCCGGAGACGGACATCCTCGTGAACAACCTGGGCATCTACGAATCGAAGGCCTTCGCCGACATCACCGACGAGGACTGGCTGCGCTACTTCGAGGTCAACCTCCTCGGCGGCATCCGGCTGGCGCGGCACTACTTCCCGGCCATGCTCGAGCGGAACTGGGGCCGCGTCATCTTCGTCTCCAGCGAGGCCGCGGCGGAGGTCCACCCCGACATGATCCACTACGGCGTGACCAAGACCGGGCAATTGGTCGTCTCGCGTGGGCTGGCCGAGATGACGAAGGGGACGAGAGTGACGGTGAACTCGGTCCTCCCCGGCCCGACTCGTTCCGAGGCGATCGTCGGATTCCTCCAGGGCCTGGCGTCCACGCCGAATGCGACCCCCGAGCAAGCCGAGAAGGAGTTCTTCGAGCGGCACCGCCCCACGTCGCTGATCCAGCGGATGGCGGAGGACAGCGAAGTGGCCAGCCTGGTCGCCTACCTCGCCAGCCCGCTCGCCGCCGCAACGAACGGCGCGGCGGTCCGCGTCGAGGGTGGCATCCTGCGGACGATCTTCTGAATCACCTGCTCGCGTTCGTTCCCTGAATTGAGGAGCCAGCCATGTCACAGACGATCCGCAGCTACAAAGACGACCCGGCATTGGTCGCCAAGGTGGAAGAGGGGCTCGAACTGCCCTTCCGCTGGGAGCCCGGGCACCACCAGCCTCGCCGATGCCCTCGAGGAATCGCGCCGGTTCTGGCAGGCCCCGGGCGGGGCGATGGCGCCGGGATTCGTGGACGCCCTCAATCGCTCGCTCTCCGAGTTGGTGCAGGCCGGGCTGGAGCGGGATTCCGTGCAGGTCGGGCAGCGGCTCCCGGGCTTTTCCCTGCCGAACCAGACCGGGCGCCTCGTCCGGTCCGATGACCTGCTCGCCGCCGGGCCGCTGGTCGTGACGTTCTATCGTGGCGGCTGGTGCCCGTACTGCAACCTCGCCTTGCGGGGAATGCAGCGAGTCCTGCCGGAGATCGAGCGGCTCGGAGGGAGGCTTGTGGCCATCACCCCGGAGCAGCCGGACGACTCGCTGTCGACCGCCGAGAAGGATGGGCTGACCTTCGATGTGCTGACCGACGACGGCCTCCGCTACGCCAAGGAACTCGGGATCGCCTGGAAGATCCCCGACTACGCCCTGGAGTGGCACGAGAAGTATTTCGGCCTCAACTTCGAGCAGCACAACGGGGCCGGCAACCGCGACGAGCTACCTGTCCCGGCCACCTACGTGGTGGATGGCGCGGGCGTCGTGACCTGGCGGTTCCTCGAGGCGGCCTACTGGAGGCGTGCCGAGCCGAATGAGTTGGTGGAGGCCGTGCGGCGTTCGGCCGCCGGAAATCAACTGGCTCGTCGGCCAGCGCCAGATTCGTGAATCATTGATCCTCGCCGCCTCAGGCCGGGCGCTGATAGGATCGCGCCTACCCGTCCGGCAACCCCGCCGGTGCGAGGACGCCGCTCCCCCTTGCTTCGCGTCACCAGAGCGGCCCGCTGTTGGGAGACCGTGGCCGAAGGCTGGGTGAGGGTCGCATTTCCAGTCGCCAGGGCGAGACCGAAACAGCCCCTCTCCCATCCCTCGACCGGCCTTGACAGGCTGTGGTATAATACCTACTCTCATTGACAATGGGCTCTGACTTAAGCATCGATTCTGAAAGGTCTTACAGGTTTTAAATGGCAGGGCCTTCGAAGCGTTCCAAGCAGCTTCCACTCGTGGAAGTTTACTGCGAGTTCGTTTTTGAGCCGCCTGAAGGGGAAACCTGGGATTGGCTGCGCATTTGTGAGTTCGCCAGGAAAATCGACGGCGACTTCCCGCAGCGTCGCATGTTGCGCCAGCACGGTGAACCGGCGCGGCTGGGGGCCGACGAGAACGAAGCCTACTGGGAAGAAGGCGACGCGGATCAAGCTACGCCTCTATTCCGGTTCGCGACCGAAGACGGGCTAACGACCGTTCAGATCGGAGAAAACCTCCTCGTCGTGAACCGGCTTCCGGTCGAGAACCCGCGGCCGCCGTACGGCGCAGTGGGAGAAATTCTGCCCCTCGGTTCACAGAAGCATTTCGACTTATCGCGACGCCTGGAAGCCGGAGCGGATCTCCCAACTCTTTTTGCACTATGTGGACCGCATCTTCATCCCCAAGAACGACTTTAAGTTTCGTGATTATTTCAATCTCTCCCCGGTGCTCCCCGCGGAACTCGACAATGCGTTCACCAATCTTTCGATCTCGTGCGACTTGAAAGGGGTAGGCAAGGGTGATGTCTTGTCGTTGGTCTTTCAGGAGGTGTTTTCACCCGACCCGGACCGTGTGTGTTACCTCGTGAATTGGGATTACTGGACGGCGGAATCGGTCGCGCTGGACGCCAAGATGACGGGTGTCAAGGATTGGCTTGAGGCCGGGGTGAAGTGTTGCGGGAGCCACTTCAAGTCCTTATACACAGATCGTTGTCTCAAACTGTTCGGAATCGGACGGGAATTCATGATGCCTCCGGAATTGGTCGAGGAAACCAAGCAAGCGTCCGCCGCTCGCCTCCGAAATCAGAATCGGCCCGGCGCACTTTATACCTATGCGAGGTTCGAGGATCGGACGACTGACTTTATACCCAAGCGGACGTGCGTCGGGAAAACGCTTGAGTCAAGACAGACGCTTGGCGGAAAGAGGCTGGAACGCAGGCATGAGATGTCGGGTGTCAGCATGAAGTCCATCGCGGTTCCCGATAAGGGCCCCTACATCTTGAAGGAACCCCTTAGTTTCAAAATCGTTGAGGAACAGAATCGAGTCCTGCTTCGGCCCATCGGTCTTGATGACCACCGGGAACTCTTCGCCGAAGGTCAGGATCTTTCCAAGGCCAGGGAGGATTTCGGACGCCGGTTCGACCGTTGGGTTCAGAGGAACTGGCGCGTTCCTCCCCACGCGCAAACCGCCAAGAACGCGCGTGTGATCCGGATTCTGGATCACCTCGTGGACTGGGAACGCTACGAGCTAGATAATCCGCTCGTTCAGCCGATGTGGGGCCGGAATCCTTGGGCGATGTGCCGACGGGGGATTGCGGGCATTCTGGATTTTCGGACCCGATAAGGCGCGGAATCAAGAGGCGGCGCTCGCGAAAGGGGACGTCCCCCCCGCATTGCTCGAAATGCCGGTCGGTCAATGGTACTATGGGACAGCCAGGTGCTTCCACAGTCGCGTTGAGTGGATTGAAGTCCCTAGACCCGTCCCGGACCCAAAAGACGAGAAGGCCCGCGCCGAATTGCTGGAAAGTTTGCCCGTGGTCTTCGCGAACGAGCCTGGTTGCTGGCCCTTACGCCCGAAATGACCTCTATCGCGAGGTTTGCGTCGAATGGGGCTGGGGCTCTATGTGGGGAACGTCGGACAAGGTCAGTGCGTGACATTCATCGTCGGCACCGGCACCAAGGTGTGCGCCGCGATTGTTGACGTCGGAGGCGACGGAACGTGGCTTGCCCGTTGGTTGCGAGAAATGCAAATTCGATTCATCGCAACGATCGTTCTGACTCACAATGACGAAGATCATACCCAAGGGTTGACGGCCGTCGTCGAAGAGTTTGCCGGCAGGATCGGCACCGTTTATTACGTGCTTGATCGGCCCGCAACCGAGATCTCGCACTGGCTGCCTCTTCAAGACTGGCGCGACCAGAAGAAGATCCACGCGTTTGACCTGGTCTGCCCCAAGGACACGTCGGATCCAACTGCGGGAAGGCGCTTCTCGAGGACGACTTCGCAGGATTCCAGCTCTATTGCGTTTACCCGGCGTTCAGCGAACTCGCGGCGGTGGCGCTCGATGCCCCGGTGCGCGGCAGGAGTCCAGGGCGCGGTCAGCACAACGCCGCTAGCGCGGTCATCCGTCTGGTTCGAGATTCCGCGCCGATCGGACCATCGCGCTGCTCGGCGGCGACCTGACGTTCTCGGGATGGAACCGTCTTCGAGAACGGAACCGCGACTTAAGGACCGAGGTTCTCATCGTGCCCCATCACGGCTCGGCGGCGGGGAAAACGCGAATTCGGGCCAAAGGAGCTGGCCGACGCGACCATGTCAAAGTACGCTCTGATCTCCGTCGGCACGGAGAATAATTTCGGACATCCCGACCCCGAGTCAATCCGGGCGTACCGAAACGCAGGGTCAGTCGTGGCTTGCACACAGATTACCTCGAAATGCCACAAAGACTTGAATCTGCTACCCGGTCGAGCTGTACTGCCCCCCGACCCGACTGACCCGAAGCGTTCCGGTTCCGAGGTGCCGTGCGCGGGCACCATTGTCGTCCGCGTTACAGCCCAAGGTCGCGTGAAAGTCGCGCGAATAGACGACCATCAGGCCGCTGTCGACGCTTTGCCCAAAGCTCCGAATTGCCCTCTCTGCCGAGCCTGAGAATCATGCGGGGCAACTTGTGCGGGGGGCGAAAAGTGGGACAGGTCCGCGAAAAGCGGGAATAGTGCCGCCCCGTCGACAGTTACAGCGGCTTGGCGGCGCGCGAGCCCGAGCAGTGTCTGACGCTTGTCCGGAGGCCGGGTGGCACTATTCCCGCTTTCTCCCTTGTCCCGCTTTCTCCCTGCGCCTCGCAAAATCGAAGCCTACGATTAGCAATGAGCCCCCTTGAGCGGCTTGTCGCATCCGGCTATAGTTGTAGTCGGGCGTGATGATTTGTAGACGAACCGACTGGCCGAGTGTGGGAGATTTCACCGATGCCGATCGTGACGGGGACGCGATTTTGGGCGTTGGCGGCAGCCGTTGGTGTTGTGGCCGGGCTGAGTGCCCGGGGTCAGGATGGACCGACCGGCGATGGCCGGGCGGGCGCGCAGCGGGTGCTCGACGAGAAACTCACCGCTCGCTGGAAGCGGGAGGCCGCGGAGTACCGGATCGTCTTGCATTCGAAGCAGGAGACGCCACCGGCGCTTCGGGACGAACCAGCCCTGCGCTGGACCAACCCGGTGCGCGAGACCGATGACGGCCTAGTCTGGCTCTGGCTGTCCGGGGGCCGGCCGGCGGCGGTCGCCTGCTTCTACCGGGCCAAGTTGGAGGGGCGGACCATCGAAGCCCACGAGTTCCACTCGCTGGCAACCGTCCTGCTGACCGCGACTCGCAGCGGTCAGACGGTTTGGGCGCCTCGAATCCCCGGCGTAATTCCAAGTCCGATTCCGGCGCCCCCAGGCCGGCGTCGACGTCCGCCGAACGGCTCCGTCAGATGCGCGCCCTGGCGCGCGAGTTCAAAGCATCGGTGGACCTGGAGACAGGGGGCACTCAACTCCGGCTGCTCTCTCAGCCCCTCTTCCGATATGAGTCGGAAACCGACGGGGCGCTCTTCGCCTTCGTCCTGACGACCGACCCGGAAGTGTTATTGATCGTCGACGACCGGCCCGGCGCGGGAGGCCACGCCTGGCACTACGCGTTCGTCCGCATGTCGAACCACAGCCTCGCCGCGAAGCATCGCGACCGAGTTGTCTGGGGGGCGCCGGCCGATATGGACCAGACTAACCCGACCAAGCCGTATTGTAGCCAATGGGACGTCGGCCCCCGGATGCTGCCAACCCACTGAATTAGCACCCGTTCCGCTTTCCCGACCACCTCGCCCGAGCGTAGTAGGCGTGCTGACGGAATTGAACTGCGTTGTCCTGGGCTTAGAATCTGCTCTGGTCGGCTGAGGAGACTGGCCCGTAACCCGACCTTCCCTGGTCTATCGCCTCGACCCATCGATGCAACTTCACGTCGTCTCTGGACGATTCAGATGAAATTCGATCGGCAGCGCACGGTGATCAGAGGTACCTCGGGCCAGCCGTGAGTGGACGAGAAAAGGTGTCGACGAGAAAACGTGTCGCACACCGCTATTCGCGCACACCGTAATTCGAATATCGCGTCTCTTGCTCAAGCGGTAAGCGTTCGGTCGATCCCGCATCGTGATACCCCTTTCTACAAACGCACCATCTGGGCCTTTCCTGCCTTGAGTTGCTCAAGTAACTTGATTGTTATTTGGTCATTCGAGAATAGAAAGAGCCTGGTCTCCGGATTGCGCTCGATTTCGATCGTTCCATTGTGGATACGATCATAGATCCAGTGCTTCGAGACTTGAAGCCTCTCGGCGACCTGAGAAACGGTGAGATGGCCCGGGATGCGGCGGGGATGCGATTGACTCCGCTTCACGAGGAGTCGATGGCGCAGACGAATAATCTGGACCGTGCTGACCAGCACGACGGGCCCCTTCGGAGAGCGGTGGCCTTGTCGGGTAAGGTGCTCGGCGATCTCTCGATCCGTCTTCCCTTGTCGGGCCATCCTCACAATCGTCTCTTCCATCTCGCCGGCCGACGACAGGCGGGCCAAGGAGTTCACTGTAACAGGGATCTCCGCGGTAGTCGTGTCGCTCCCCTTCCAGACGATCCTCGCCTCAACCGAGTCGGGGGCAATGCGTCGGATGACGACCTTGTCGATCAGGCAGCGGAGCAGCGCCTTCTTCTGAGCCTGAGCGAGCTGACCCTGCCGCCAGAGTCCCTGGAGATCCTGCCCAACCTTCTCGAAGGCACACCTCAGCTCGGGCGGGATCGTCGGAGCTGGGCTTTCGCTGAGGAGGGCGCGTTGGTGGAAATCCTCCGCCTGTCGGAGTTCCTGCAGGGCGACTTCCCAGCGCCGCTCCAGTTCGCCGGCGACGAGCCGATTCTCAGGATCGGTCCGCGTGAATTGTCGCTCGGCCAGGCGTGCCTGATACCGAAGCCGATCGATCTGCTCGAGCCGAGCGCGCTGGATCACCTCGGCCTCGCGACGGATCGCCGCGGCGGCCTCGTCATACAAATCCAGCTCGGCTGGAGAGAGGGCCTCGAAGAACGCCCCGACCACGAAATCATCGATCGGATCGGCCGGGAGGTACTGACAGACCGATACCTGGTACTGTTGTCGTAGATGATTGCAAATATAGTGAGTCTTTGGCTTGTACTGCACGACCATCTGGTGCCCGCATTCGCCGCAGTGGACCATGCCATGCAGCAGCGCCTTGCCCGGACGGGGCACCCCCCGGGTCTTGTTTCGGTCGTATTCGCTGCAATTGTCGCGTAGCATGGCCTGAATCGTCTCGAAGGTCGCCCAGTCGACGTAGGCAGGGTACTTGTCGTTGATCCTGATCTTCCATTCTCCCATGGGAAGCTTCTTCTGGGTACGCTCAAATGTCGACCCCGCCTTCAGTATGGTGCGCGTCCGCCCATAGACGAAGGCTCCGGCATACGCCGGGTTCTCCAGGGTGGAGCAGATCGCGGGGACCGTCGGCCGGCGCCAGACGACGTCCCCGAGGTCATCCTTGCGAGGGATCAACAGGTTGTTGTCGTTGAAGGAGCGAACCACCTGAGCGGCCGATCGGACCTGGAGGAAGGTCTCGAAAATCAGGGAAATCCGGCCCTGGACCTCGATGTCGGGGTGCTTGAAGACCCGCTTCAGGGGATCGCGAATCAACCCGACGGGTAGGGTCAATCCCAGCTCGCCGCGCTGGGCCTTGCTGAGGATTCCTGCGGTCAGCCGACCTCGGATCGTATGCAGCTCCAGTTCCGAGATCTGGCCTTTCAAGCCCAGGAGTAAGCGCCCGTTGATCGTGGATGGGTCGTAGATCCCATCGCGATCGCCGATGAGGCAATTGCGGTAACCGCAAATGTCGAGCAGGGGATACCAGTCTGAGCAGTTGCGGGAGAGCCGGGTGACTTCGATGGAGAGGATGATGCCCACCTGTCCGAGGGAGACCATGGTCACGAGTTCCTTAAACCCTTGGCGCCCTCCGGTGGTGCTGGCGGTTTGGCCCTGATCCGAGTCGATGATCAGGATCTGGTCCTCGCGCCAGCCGAGTTCGAGGGCAAGTTGCTTGAGGGCGTACTGAAGCCTGAGACTCTCCTGGTTGGTGAGAGCTTGGTGAGGGCTGGACTGGCGGATGTAAATGATCGCCAGGAGGCTGAGGTGAATCGCCTTGATGAGATCGGATGTAATCATGAAGAACCTCCTTGAGAACGACCGTATATCCTTACGGATCTGCTGCTTCATTTCTGGGGGCAGTCTGTTCCAGATGTCTCCGGGTGGGATGGGCATGACGCTTCGCACCTCTCAACGAGTGAAAGGAGATCTTGGATCGCTTCCACCGTGAGTTTGGTTCGAGTTGGCGTGCTTCGACAAGGTGTGGCGAGTGTCGTGGCCGGCACGGGGATTCGGAGCGTCATGAACTCGCGATAAGCGACATAAACATAGCCGGGGCTATTAGGCTGCCGGCTGATGTGACGCACTCGGAATCGCCGCGCGAAGAGAGGGTGAGAGGGGTCGGTTATCTCGATCTCGTCCAGGTCTGGATGAGTCGGGTTGTGGAGGGGGGCGTTCTGTTGGTGTCTCGTTTGACAACATCGACCGCGGATGGCTGCTGAAGTTCCTCGAGCACCGGGTCCCTGACAGAAGGATTCTCCGCCTGGTACAGCAATGGCTCGAGGCGGGAGTCATCGAGGACGGCCAGTGGACGAAGACCGAAGTTGGCACGCCACAAGGGGCGGTGGCGTCACCGCTCCTGGCCAACGTGTTCCTTCATTACGTCTTCGACCTGTGGGTTCAACAGTGGCGGACTAAGTCCGCGACTGGTGACGTGCTCGTCGTGCGTTACGCTGACGACTTCGTCATGGGGTTCCAACATCTTCACGAGGCCGAGCGGTTTCTCCGCGAACTGGGGGAACGCTTCGATAAGTTCGGCCTGGCCTTGCACCCCGACAAGACGCGACTGATCGAATTCGGGCGGTTCGCCGCCGCGAACCGACGGAAGCGTGGGGAACGCAAGCCGGAGACCTTCAGTTTCCTGGGATTCACCCACATCTGTGGGCAAATCCGCGGAAACAAAGGGTTCATCGTGAAGCGGGAGACTGCGACCAAACGGCTCCGAGCCAAGCTGACCGAGGTGAAGAGCGAACTGGCGCTCCGGCGTCACGAGCCAATCCCGCAGCAAGGCAAATGGCTGCGCAGCGTGGTGCAAGGTTACTTCAACTACCACGGAGTGCCAGGCAACACGGCGGCTCTGGAAGCCTTTAGCACGGAGATCACGCGAAGCTGGCTGCGCGCACTGCGAAGACGTGGCCAGCGGCGCCTGATCGCGTGGCAACGGTTTCGGCCGCACGCAGATCGCTGGATCCCCCGACACAAGATCATGCACCCGTTCCCAGACGCGCGTTTCGACGCCAGATACCCGAGGTAAGAGCCGTGTGCGGTAATTCCGCTCGCACGGATCTGTGCGGGGGGACGCCCGCAAGGGCGTTCCCTACCGCGACACTCAATTATCGACCGGAGTTAGTTATGGTGTCCCCGAATCCAGGCCGGTGGTCAGCTTTCGGTTGGGCGGGGCGGCGGCGCCGAGGGACTCATTGCCGCCTTATGCCACTAACGGACAAGGATATTTTAAAGAAGGTGATGGTCAGGGGTGGAGGTTGGGATCATCGACGTCGATGCCCTCGGCGATTGCGGCGGCGTTGAGTTCCTGGTCGGCGGAGATCAGCGTCAGCCTGCTCAAGCCGTGGGTGGAGCGATCTCGATGCAGGTCGGCGGCCGCTGCAAGTTGGACGGAGTCATAGGCCCGCAGGCCATAAGTTTCCGCCAGCCGTTCGGCGTCGGCCAGCACGGTGGGTGCGATTTCCAGGATGGTGTACTGGTGGGCGGCATCGTGGCGGAATTGGGCCAAGAGCGCCGGCGCGGCAGCAGCGGCCACGGGCCCGCCCCGGCTTCGGCGGGTGATGGCGGCAACGATCTCGACCCGAGTGAGGCGCGTCAGAAAAATCTCGTGGGCGGCGTTGGGGTCGGCCAGCCCCTGGACCCATCCGCTGCCGATCTCTGTGAGATATCGCTTGACGATACCGCTGGCGTCGAAGAGCTAACCACAATCCCCCCGAAGTACCACCTCGCCGATCCTCCTGCGACGCGCCCATAATCGGGCTGTCGGCGTTGCTACAACTGGCCGAATGGAGCCAGGCACGTCGGCAAAGTGACCACCAAGGAGGATCACCATGCCCACCTCTGGTACCCAATCCGTCCCCCCCTGCGCCGAGCAGCGCTGACGACGCAACCCCCGATGAACCGGCTCTGGCCGGCTCTACCGGTCGAGGCCCGGCGGAAGGCCCTGCGGGCGCTCAGCCGCCTCATGGCCCGGCAACTGGGGTCGCCCACAAGCTCACCGGAGGTGTCGCATGAATGCTCATGACAACGACCTCGCCCGTCCCGCGCGGCCGGCGGGACCATCGAGGGTCGCGCTCGACCAAGATCCTCGTTCGGCATCTCGACCGCTGGGCGATCATCTATGTCCGACAGTCCACCCCGCAGCAGGTTCTCGAACATAAGGAGTCACGGGAGCGTCAGTACGCCTTGGCCGACTTGGCCGTGGCCCTGGGATGGCCCAAGGAGCGCATCCTGATCATCGACGAAGACCAGGGGCAGAGTGGCAAGACGTCGGCCAGTCGGCTCGGCTTCCAACGCATCCTCGCCGAAGTCACCATGGACCACGTCGGGATCGTATTTGGGCTGGAGATGAGCCGCCTGTCCCGCTCGTCGAAGGATTGGCATCATCTGCTGGAGGTTTGTGCCCTTTTCGGGACGCTCTTGGCCGACCAAGATGGCGTCTACGATCCCCACGATTCCAACGATAGGCTCTTGCTCGGGCTAAAAGGCACCATGAGTGAATTTGAATTATGTACTATGCGGAATCGCCTGGATCGCGGCAAGCTGAACAAGGCCACGCGCGGCGAGCTGTTCTTCAAGGTGCCCTGCGGATATGTCAAGCTGCCGTCGGGCGAAGTGGCCCTGGACCCGGACGAGCAGGCCCGCGACGTGGTCCAGTCGGTCTTCGACAGGTTCGACGAACTTGGCACCATCTACGGCGTGCACCGCTACCTGTTGGCCAATGGCATCCGGCTCGGGATGCGCGCCCAGGACGGTCCCCGGCGCGGCCAATTGGAATGGCGACGGCCCTCACTGGCGACGTTAAATCAGATGCTGCACAACCCGATGTATGCCGGGGCCTATGCCTACGGGCAACGCCCGTGCGACGCCAGACGGACGGCATCGGGGGCGAGCAAGAGTGAGCAACGTCGGGTCCCGATGTCGGAGTGGAAGGTGTTGCAGCGGGATCGCCTCCCGGCCTACATCACCTGGGAGCGCTACCTGGCGAATCAGGAGCGGATGCACCAGAACCGCTCGCTTCCGGACACGGCCGGGACGCCCCGTGCCGGGGCGGCGTTGTTGACGCGACTGCTGGTGTGCGGCACCTGCGGCCGCTTCCTGCACGCCTGCTACCCCGGCAAATCCAATATTCATTATAAATGCGAAACACATCTGCAAAGGGGGACTGAGAAGGTCTGCTACGGATTGAAAGCGGCGGTGATCGATGGCCTGGTGTCGGATCAGGTCCTGCGCCTTGGAGCCGGCGGCGCTGGACTTGAGCCTGGCCGCCATCGCGGACATCGATCGGGAGCGGGAGGGGCTCCATCGCCACTGGCGGCAGCGACTCGAGCGGGCTCGCTACGAGGCGGAGCGGGCCGAGCGCCAGTACCAGGCGGTCGATCCCGAGAACCGGTTGGTTGTACGCACGCTGGAGCGACGTTGGGAGGAGGCGATGCGCGAGCAGCAGGAACTCGAAGAAGAATATGATCGATTCTTACGGGTACAGCCGCCATCCTTGAGCGAGGACGAGCGGGCCCGAATCCGGGCGCTGTCCCGCGACATCCCGGCCCTCTGGCATGCGCCCGGGACCACGGCCGCGGACCGCAAGGAGATTATCCGGCTGCTGGTGGAGCGGGTCGTCGTCCAGGTGCGTAACGATAGCGAGGAGGTGGAGGCGACGATCCAGTGGCGGGGCGGTTCGACGAGCCACCATACGATCGTCCGGCCGGTGGGTCGATACGAGCATCTCCGCGGCTACGACCGGCTGGTTGAGCATCTGGTCCGATGGCGCGGCGAGGGATACTCTGCGGGACAGATCGCGGCGAAGCTCCAGGCCGCCGGGTTCCGGCCGCCGAGGAAGCAGGGGGTATATACGAAGGGGCAGGTGCAACAACTACTGCGCCGTTGTGGCCTGACCCACGAGGAGCCCGGGGTGGGGGAGCTCGGCCTGAACGAGTGGTGGCTTCCCCATTTGGCCGTTGCCTTGGACCTATCCGCGACCAAGCTCGCGCCATTGGGCGGCGCGGCTGGGTACGCGCGCGGAAGACACTGGCGCAGTGCCAATGGATCGTCTGGGCCGACAAGTCCGAGCAGAAGCGGTTGCGCCGGTCAAGGCCCTTTCGAGGGGCGGGATTGTGGTCCTTCCCGGCGAATTGATCACGCCGGGGGGAGCGGTATGAGTGGCGACGGAACAGGAGACCGGAATAGGATCGTTATATGACGAGTTTCGCCGGGGCTGCGGGGCGGAAACCGGGCTGTTATGCCCCGCTTTCCGCCCGAACTCGTCGTATAGGCGGGCTGAGACACACAGATCGTCCAAGAGGCAGTGCTCGGTGCGAGAAGATGTTACACTCAAGCCTGTCTTAAGCAGATCAGTTCGGGGGTTGATGCAGCCCAGCCGAAACGAGGATGAAGTGCCGGAGAAACAGGCCGTGGATTGGATCACCGACGAGGTCGCCATCGGCAACTACTTGGAGGTCCTGGACGCAGGCTTCTGAAGCATCAAGGGTTTCGTTCCGTCCTCAGTCTCAACGGCACGCTCACCGAGCAGCATGCCGCGCAGTTCGGGTTGTCCGAGGTGGTCTCCTACCGGCTGATCGATGGGCCGGGAAACGACCTTCGGGTCTTCCGCCTTGCTATCGAGGATTTGAAGAGGTTAGCCGCATCGCATAGTCCGGTCCTGGTCCAGTGTCATGCTGGCCGTAGCCGGTCTGCGGTCGTGGTTGCTGCACATTTGATGGAGGCGTGTGGCCTCAATCCCGATCAGGCGATCGCCCTCGTCGCCTCCAAGCGCGAGATCAACGTCACATCGGCTTTGGTCGACCTGCTTCACAAGGTTGGGACATAACGCTTAACCATCGTTGCAACGGCCCCAAGCAATTGTGACTTGCCGCCGCTATGCCAGTCTTCTGTCCCCTTGCGACTCGCGACGCAAGGAAGTCGCGAGGAATCAATGATATTCAACAGAATCGATGAGAGCCCACCACCGAGGCGGAACAATGAACTCGAAAGATGGAGGCATCATGCCGGCTACTTCTCGAAGATGAACGCTGCCATCACCGCCGCTCGCGGATGATGGTCTCGGAGAGGGGTTCCCCCTCAAGGGTGATGGGCTGGAAGACCGGCCGGGATGCGGGATCGGCGGGGGTCGGCAGGCTCGAAATGCGACCGGATTTCAGCAGGTGCTGCTTGAACTCCGCTTCGGTCATCCGGGGAGCGGTCGTCGGCGTCGGAGCATGCCTTCGGAGTTGCTCTAGCGCGTCGCGGATGACGTCGTCCTCGGAGCGGTAGCGCCCGGCGAGAACCTGGTCATGGACGAACCGCTCCAGTTCGGCGGGTAAATGGATCGTCATACTATGGTTTCTCCTTGGAGGTTTCAGCTTAGCACAGGCGGGCGGAGTTGTCGAGGCGGTGGTAATTGCATGCGTGCGACTCAAGTCCTAGGCGAGGGGCAAAAAGCGGGACAGGTCCGGTATCGGTAAATTGGGTTGCTTCGTGGCTCCCAGGAACAGCGGCAGCAACCCCCGGCCAAGGCCAGAAGCGACACAGCAGCCAAAAGGGCAAGATGCAGGACGGATCTTGTGTGGTTAGTCTCGTGGTGGGCTTTCGAGCCGGTCTACGGAGCGGATTCGAAACGGCTCATCTTCGGCGGTCGACCACTCGGACGATAGGCCGACTCAAGGCCCAATCGTTTCGCGATCGGCTTTTGCCACTCCTGCCGACCAAAGTGGCGCCCTCGGTGCACGCTTTGGCGGAGCGACTCCAGCTCTCTCTCGTCGTCGGTCCGATTGATCCGCTCGACCCAGTCCGTCGGCCGCTCGATCGGCCACGTGGCCAACAAGAAGCCCGCCTCCGCCGTGCCGTGAACGTGACGCCACAAACTCGACCATCGCCATTCCTCGGCACGCAGAACAAGTTGGGCACGCAGCGCATTGCGCTCGACATATCGCGCGACCACCCAGAAGTGCTCATCGCTCTCCACAGGGAACGATTGATAGCGACCCTGGTCAATGTGGCCCCAGCCCCGCATATCCCCGGCGTCTCCTGCCGGCGGCGAACGTGCGTGATGGTCAAGCGCTGCATGAAGCGCGCGAATTCTCCCTCGTGCTCCAGCCAGAACAGCAGATGCGAGCGGTTCGGCATCAACGAGTAGGCACAGATCCGCATCGGCGATTGGCCGCGCGTTTCCCGCAGGCCGCCTTCGAACGCGTGGTAATCCGCCGTCTTCTCGAACAACTGCATGCGCCAACGCCGCGATTCAATATGTGAAAGCCCATCCCTCCAGGGGACCTGTCCCGCTTTCGGACCTCCCGGTTTCGGACCTCGTCGATTTCGACGTACGTCGACCCTAACGTACGTCAAATGCGACGTATTTCTGGTTTCGACGTAAATTCTGTCCGGACCTTCCAATGCGTCCCTCTCGGCACGTTCCGCTGGGCAAGGCTCAGCTTTAATGGTTACACCGGCGAGCGGGGGGCGTGAGCCCCCTGATGACGCAACCCAGCGTCATGCCTGGAGATCAGGGGGCTCACGCCCCCCGCTCGCCGGAACGACCTGTTACCTTGCTGCTAGGGAAATTGAACCATGCCTTCCGCTGATAGGTGCGGTACTTTTCGCCAAAGCGTTTTGACGAGCCGGGTGAAATGACTTGACGCCGCGAAAGAGATAACCGGTCGCCCTCGACTTTAACGGGTAGAGCCTTGTTCACTATGTGGTGATGAGAGATAACCGGTCCTGTCTCGAACCGTATAAGTCCAATTGTTGTAATGAGATACGGCCACAACTCCTGCTTCGAACCGATCGTATCGATCAGCCATGTCCCAAATGTAAGTCCAATTGCTATAATGAGATGCTGCTAGGCGCCCGACCTCGGACATACCTGCGTCACACGTTAGTTTTATCGCGCCAACGACATACGGCCGAAATGAATTTTTCCGTCCTACGCAAGTGTGTGCGCTCAGCGCGACAAGATGTCGTCGTGGCCGACGGACGTCATTCGCCGTCAAGCCCAGGGTTTCGTCATCTCGACCTCGCCATCAATCTTGTTTCGCTGCGTGACAGAAGACCGCTGGAATCCGCCACAGAACTCGCGTTCGTTTGCTTCCCTCGTCGCCTTTCGCTTGGCGAGAGAACAAGCGCTTTCGCCGAGCGAAATGCGAAGTTCGTCGAACATCGTCGCTGAGCCCGAAAGAAAAACAGAAGCGGGGTAAACCGCGGTGTGGCATGCTTGCTGTCGTGCCCAACTTCGCATCAGCCTGGGCTACGGGTAGCAGGCACTCTTTACTGCCTACTGCCTACCGCCTACTGCCTACTGCCTACTTGAGATCAACCAGCCCGCCCGGCTCACGATTCCTCGGCCATGGTGACGCTCGAGCGCGGCCTCGAGGCTGGTCAATCCCTGCCTGACCTTGTCGATCGCGCTGTCGAAGAGCATCTTCATGCCCTCCTCGCGGGCCGCCTTGCGGAGCAGGTCCACGGGGGTCCGCTTCTGGATGAGCTGGGTGAGCCTGGGGGTGATCCGGACGACCTCGAAGATGCCGACGCGGCCGCGGTAGCCCATGCGGCGGCACTGGAGGCAGCCCTTGGGGCGGTAGATGGTCTCGCCAGGCGTCAGCCCGTGAAGCTCGCCGAGCTCGGCGGTCACCTCGTAGGGCTCCTTGCAGTGGGAGCAGAGCCGGCGGACCAGCCGCTGGGCCTCCAGCACCCGCAGCGCGCATCGAGAGCAAGAACGGCTCGATGCCCATGTCCTGAAGACGGGTCACCGCCGAGAGGGCGTCGTTGGTGTGGATCGTCGACAGCACGAAGTGACCGGTCAAGGCGGCGCGAAGACAGATCTCGGCGGTCTCCTGGTCGCGGACCTCGCCGACCATGATGATATCGGGATCCTGCCGCAAGAACGCCCGCAGGCGCGGAGGAGAAGGTCAAGCCCGACCTGAGCCTTCACCATCACCTGGTTCATTCCCTTGAACTTGTACTCGACCGGGTCCTCGACCGTGCAGATGTTGACCTTGGGCTCATTGAGCTGATTGAGGCAGGAATAAAGCGTGGTCGACTTGCCGCTGCCGGTCGGGCCGGTCACGAGCGCCAGGCCGTACGGCGAGTTGATCGACTCGATCAGGTCGGTCGACTGCCGCTCGTCCAGGCCCAGGCCGGTCAGGTTGAGGGGGATGGCCCCCTTGTCCAGGATTCGCATCACCATCTTCTCGCCGTGGACCGTGGGGACCGTGTTGACGCGGAGGTCGATTCGCTTGTCGCCTGTCCGCAGCGCGATGGCGCCGTCCTGGGGGATGCGTTTCTCGGCGATGTCCATCTTCGCCAGCACCTTCAAGCGGGAGACGATCATGATGAAGACGGCCTTGGACGGCGGGGGCAGCTCGTGGAGCACGCCGTCGATCCGGAGCCGGAACTTGCAGCCATCCTCGAACGGCTCGAGGTGGATATCGCTGGCGCCGTTGCGCAGCGCCTGCTCGAGGATCTGGTTGACCATGCGGACGATCCGGCCGTTGGCGTCCGCGGGAGGAGAGGCGTCGAGGTTGAGGATGTTCTCGTCTTCGTTGCCGTCCTCTCCCTCGAGCAGATCGAAGTCTTCGGTCCCTTCGCCGATGCCCTTGGTGTGCTGATCGGTGCGGTAAAGGGCGTCGAGCCGGGACTGAACGACCGACAAGCGGCGCGATGATCGGGTTGATCCGCAGGCCCGTCATGAGCTGGAGCTCGTCCACGACGCCCATCTCCTCGGGGGAGACGAACGCGACGTCGAGCACGTCGTCCCGGACCGCCATCGGGCAGATCAGCCGTTCCGTGCACAGCTTCTGGGGCAGAAGGCCGCCCACCTCCTTGTCGATCACGCCGGCTTCCAGGTCGTTGCGGATTGCCGGCAGAAACAGGTCCTCGGCGTAAAGGTCGGCGACCTCCTGCTCGGAAATGTAGCCGCCCCGGATCAGGGCCACCTCGGCAAACGTGCCGCCCTTGGACTTGTGGAGCAGATCCTCGATCTCCTCGAGCTGCTTGGGCTTGAACCAGTTGCGCCGCGACAGCAGCTCCAGGATCAGAGGCTGGAGTTCGGTGTCTCCGAAGACGTTGCCCATCGGTGATCGCCGGTTGAGTTGGAGTGAGGTACGTCAGGTTTTGGGACAAATCCGTGCAATGGTACCGTTATCGCAGTTGTGTCTAAGGATTGCTGGCTGAGTGTCGCGGGTTCGTGGTGCGCGACCCGGCGGAACGGCGTGATCGCGACCCGGAACCACCGCGGCGGACGATCTGGCCGGGTTGCCGGTCAAGCTCTTGCCGAGCGCGCCGAGCGGCGAGTTGAGCAGTTTCTGGAACATGGCGATCTGGCCGCCGGCATCGATCTCCGCCATCGCCGTCCTGGGGCGATTCGGCCTCGGCGGCCGTGCCTTGTCCGGCCGGCTGCCGATCTGGTCGGGATAGCCGAGCACGATAGTTCCGGCCGTCGGCGTGCAGGATGACCTTCTCCGGCAGGACGTTGACCACGGTCAACTGTCGCGGAAGACTTGGCCGGAGTCGCCGTCGATGAGCAAGTGCTGGCCCTTGGAGTAGATCCGGCCGTCGATGATCGCCATCTGGTCGCGGCCTTGGAGGAAGGTCGCATCGAGCCTCAATCCCTGGACGATCTCGGCCAGCGTGTCGACAGCGGGATCGGCCGATTCATCGTCCTCGCGTCGGAGCCGACGGCCGCTGGCTTGGGCACGACCTGGAACGGGTCGCGGAGATGCGCCGGACGTACTGTCCGCGACCGCGTCACCGACCGCGATGATTTCTTGCACGCATGCTGTCGAGTTCCTTGGCCAGGCCGGACGGGCCCGCGTCGGGTCGCCCGCGCTGGCATCGATCGAGTAGCCCGCGTAAGCCAGGAAGGCGACCATGATCAGCATGGGCGACAGCTTGATCAGCTTGGTTGTGGTCATTTTTTCTTGTCCACCTCCGGACTTGGCTTTCGCGGTTGGTGCCGGCTTTCTCGGCCAGGCTCAGCAGGACGACCTGGGCCGTGAGGCGGGTCGGGTCCTTGGTGTCCGGGTCGAGCTTGATCGCGTCGATCCGCAGGAGCCGCTGATCGGTCTCGACCCACTTGCAGGAATTCGTCGATCTCGGCGAAGCGTCCTTCCAGAGTCAGCTTGAGGCCCAGCGTCTCGATAGGGACCGAGGTCCTTGGACTTTTCGGGCTTCAGGTCGAGCAGTTTCAGCGGTGACGTTCGCATCTGGGCGATCACGTGCCGCATCAGCTCGTTGACGTCGGCCCCGGCGGGCACGCGGCCCTGGTAGGGCACCATCGACTTCTTGAGCTGGTCGATCTGGCGCGCGGTGGCGACCCGGTTCGCTCCCGGCTGATGCTGGACGTGGTGGCGGCCGTCTGTTCGCTCAGGGGGCTGAAGAACAGGACATACCACGCCGGCAATGATCGCCACGCAAAGGAGCAGGCGGAGCTTCAGCGGCTGGCGGAGCTGCTGCAGGATCACCTCCTTGTAATCGGTTTTCGCTGTCTTCTGGTTCATTCGGGAGATGGCTCTCGGGGTAGTCGGCCGGCTAACGGCCGGCTGGCTGTCTTGATCGTTTCGGCCTTGGGCAAACAGACGATGCTGTAAGAGGCGAACGGACGCTCGCCACGCTTGGACGGATTGGCCTTGAGGCCGGAGACCTCGATGAGCGGAAAGTGCCGCTTGATCGCCGGCGTCGCCGCGCAAGGCCGCGAGGAAGCCATCGATCTCGCGCGGCACGGACCCATCCTCGGACATCGGCGTCGCGAAATTGACGATCAGTTGTTTCTTGGCTTTGCCCGAGGCCGACTTCGAGGCCGCTTCCACTTCGGCCTCGCCCGAGAGCCCGGTGATGGTGGTGCTCTCGGGCACCGCGGCCGCGACCGTCCGCAACACCACGGACCAGCCGACGCGGCTGCCCCGAAACGCTTCCACGACCTTCAACCGTTCCTGCAGGGCCTTCTTTTCGGCGTCGAGCTTGGCCTGGTCCTGATTCTTGAGCCAGGAGAATGAGCTCAGTTGGGTGCCGACGGCCTGGAGGCGAGCGTTGGCTTCGCGCGGCCGTTCCGATCAGGAACAGCGAAACAGCCCCGACAAGAGCGCCGTGGAGGACAAGCTCGCCCCAGGGGAAGATCTCGCGGATCGAGACAGCCGGCTTGATGGTGCGCGCCAGGTCGTGTCCGGTCTCGTCGGCCAGCGGTTGGCCAGGGCGACTCCGAGGGCGGCGGCGGCCGGGTCGTAGTCCGGCTCGGCGCAGCGGATCAAGCCGGGCACCGGTGCGCTGGCGGAACGCCTCGGGGTCCTGCCGTGATCGTCAGCTCGGGCCGGCCGTGGACGATGACCGTGTCGATCGGCAGGGTGATCCGGCTGTGCCGTCCCAGCATCCAGAGGGTCGAGTTCGCGGCCAGGATCGCGGTCGCCTCGTCGCCTGTCGGGCAAATCGAAGGTGTGCCAGAAGAGCGGCTGCGCGCCTGCGGCCAGCACGCCGATCGCCTGCTGCCGGCCGAGGAAGAACCGCGCGGTCAGCTTCGAGCCGCGTGGCGTCTTGCAGTAAAACGCGCCGGCGCGGTAGAGCGCGGCCGGGGCCGGCTCGGCCAGTCCGACCCGGGTTCCCAGCTCGTCCATCATCTCGATCATCGAGGTGATCGCGGCGCGGGGCGAGGCGGCCACGCAGGCCATGGAATGCTTGTTGAGCTCGAGCTTGAGCAGGTCGATGATCCGTTCCTCGGCCCGGACGTTGGTCGCCTGCACGGCCTCGAGGAAGTACGACTGCGGGGAGGCGTTCGAGGTTCGCGTGGGTGATCGGCACGACCGCCTGAAACACCTGCGACTCGGGCACGCCGAGTTGAACCCACGGCCCCAGCTCGGTCTTCTTGGCTCGGGTCGGCTTCGATCCACGGCTCGAGCAGCCGGTCGAGGACGGCCTGCGGCGGCTCGGCGTCGCAGGCCTGGACGTCGTGGAAGACCTCTGGCGGCCCAGCGGCGTGGTCGCCACCACGGAAACTGCGATCCGCCGATCCTCGATCACGCACCCCGATCGAACGCCGCAAGGCGCACCGCGATAACAGTGCCTTCATGGTCGGTCCGTTCCCTGATTCCCTGGCCTGGTCTTCCGACAGTTTGGATTCAAACGGAGGCGGGCGACCGGAACCGGCCGCCCGCACAGGGGTCAGGATCAGCAAAACTTGAGGTCACGTTGGGAGCTGTTGCTCTCGCAGCATCTGGCTACTGATCAACTGCTGGGAGCGACACCGGGCAGATCTGTGGGAAGTCGTGATCGTCGAGTTGCCCGAGGAAGTGCTAAACCCTTGATCAGTCCAGATACCGTGTAGCCTCCGTAGCTCGATGTCGACGCGATCCGGGTCACTGTCATTGTCCAAGTCGGTGCCGATGCTGTGCTCCGCGCTCGTGACGATCGTGCCGTCCGGCGTAAAATACTTCATGAGAGGAAGCGTGACGTCGAGTTGTGAAACGGCAGTAGCGTAGACGCCGTTCTGGGCCAAGTACCGCTCCTGAGCGGCCTGGACGGCCGACAGGTAATTGAAGGATTCCGTGCCTTGGATTTCTCGACGGATGCGAGGAACTTCGGGACGCCGAAGGCGGCCAGCACGCCGATGATGACGATCACGACCGCGAGTTCGACGAGGGTGAACCCCTTACGGGTCCGCATTCTGGAGATGGTTCGTTGCATGATGGATCGATCTCTTTCTTGACTTTGAATGCTCATGATCGAACGACATGACAGGACAGGTTCCGCGGAGTCCGCGACCTCGGCCGAACGTCTCTTATCGGCGAGACCAGCGCAGCGCTGGCGTGGGACGGTTACCAGGAAAGACCCGGCGACGGGCTGCGCAGTTCGAGGATTCCGGATAACCTCTTGACGACTCGCTCTTGCTGCTAACGGCTGATGAGTCGTCGCCCCGCGGTGACATCCCGCCGGAGACACTCAACGCTAGGTCATGTCGTGCACTCGTCAAATCCAAACCGATCGCGCGGGCGAATTTCGGCGGCCCGGTGCGCCGGCATGATGATTGAGATCAACAGCCGTTGCGCGCACAGACGGCAACTGCTGGCCTATGCTCCAATGAGGGACCAAATTGACTAAAGGCGAGTCGTGCGCCTGGAGGCGACAGCGGTGAGCCGCAGGTTCGACCGGGTCGATCAACGGAAAAAGGGGTGGAATGTGCCTTTCGAGGAATGGGTTGTCGCACATGCGCGGATCTCGAGCAAACCGCACAAGGCCGCCAAGCTGGAGGATACGCTGACCTTCTTCCACCAGCTCTCGACACTGGTCAGCTCGGGCACTCCGCTGTTGCAGGCGCTCAAGATCGCGGCCGTCCAGTGCGAGAGCATCAAGCTTCGGCGGGTCCTGGAGAACATCGTCGCCAAAGTGTCATCCGGCAGCAGCTTCTACTCGGCTGCCGCGGCCTTTCCCCAGGTCTTCGAGTTCCAGTGGATCGAAGCGATCCGAACCGGCGAAGTCAGCGGCAAAATGGCCCAGGTTCTGCTCGAGCTCAACAAGCAGATCCGCGATGCTCGCGAGACCAAGAAAAAAGTCAAAGGCGCCCTGATGTATCCGATGATCCTGATCTCGGTCGCGGTGATCGCCGTGACGGTCATGCTCTGGATGGTCGTGCCGACCTTCGCCAAGATGTTCAAGGATATGGACGCGAAGCTACCCGCCATCACCCAGTTCGTGGTCGATGCCTCGAACTACATCGTCAAGTACGGCATTTACGGCGTGATCGCAATCGTGGCGATGATCATTGGCTTCAAGAAATTCATGAAGACCGAGACGGGACGCAAATATGTCGGCGGCTTTCTGATGGTCGTGCCCACGGTTGGCCAACTCATGGTCGAGATGGCGATGTACCGCTTCGCCTCGAACCTGTCGCTGCTGCTCAAAAGCGGCGTGCCCATGATGGAGACCATGCATACCGTCAAGGGCATCTTCCAGAACAGCCCGATCTACCGCGACGCTCTCGAGCGGGTCGCCGCCCGGGTCGCGTCCGGCAAGCCGCTGTACGCGGCGCTCCAGGAGACCGGATTGTTCCTCCCCATGCTGGTCAGCATGGTCCAGGTCGGCGAGGAATCGGGCCAACTGCCGGCGGTGATGGAGCAGATCGCCCCATTCTACAAGGAAAAGATGGAAGGCATGATCCTCAAAGTCACGAAAATGTTGGAGCCGCTCACCATCATGTTCATGGGTACGTCGATCGCGGGCCTGATGTTGGCGATCTACATGCCGATGTTCGACATGGCCGGTAGTGTGAAGTAAGCTTAAATCGAGAGGTTCCCTCGCCGGGCCGCTCCGATGCGCGGCGGCTCGCGATCGCCCGATTCCGCGCAGGAGATCCGAGCATGACCGAGGAAAGAAAGCGGCAGTCAGACATCGTGGCGATCGGCGCCGCGGCGGCGATTGCGCGCCGCAGGCGCTGCGCTCACACTTGGAAGCGGGGGTACACACTCATCGAGTTGATGGTCGTCACGGTCGTGATGGGCGTGCTGCTCTCGATGGGGATCCCGCGTTTTCAGCAGTCGCTGGAACAGTCGCGGGCGGATGTGGCCGGAGCTAACCTGCGGGCCATCTGGTCGGCCCAGCGGCTCTACTGGCTCGAGAACCGCATCTACGCACCCGACTTGCCCACGCTGTTGGCCGCGAATCTGATCGATCCGTCCCTCACCACGGCAACCGTGCCCTATACTTACCAGGCAACCGGCACCAGTGATAATACTTGGTTCACCGCCACGGCGACCCGTACCGGATCCTCTTCTTGGTCTGGCACGTTGACCATCGCCGCGGACGGAACCTTCTCCGGCTCCATTCAGCAGGGGAGCCCGAGTATCACCATTGTCCCGGGGTTCCAGTGAGTCCAATGGGATCGATTTCCGTTTCCGAGCCTGGTCCACCATCTCACTGCCCGCGGCTGGCCGGGGCCGGAGATGTCCTGGCCAATGTTTCCTTCCGACGACGACGCGCCCGCCGCCAGGGTTCTACGCTGGTTGAAGTCCAGGTGGCCTTTATGATCCTGGGGATCGGCCTGGCGGGTCTATGCCCGCTGGTGGTGATGCAACTGCGGCAGGTCCGTGTGCTCGAGCAGCGGTTACAGGGGCAGGTGATCCAGACCCAAACGGGCCAGACGATGCTGGAAGCCAACACCTATTATATCGTGCCGTGGACGAACCCCTGGACGCAGAAACTGGCTGGTTCCGGGCAGATCTGGCTGTCGAACACCAACGCCTGCGATCCCGGCCCACTCTCTGTTCCCACGCCGGCACCCGCCACCTATCCGGTGACGGTCGTCGAGCTCGACGCCTCCCCCTACAGCAACAGCGTGACTGCGTACGTCGACGCGACTGCGCCCTGACGCGAGAGTCTTCATCTGATGCGAGGCGTTTCGACGAGGCAACGAGACAGGCCATGATTCGACCAGGCCGATGCGCCAGACCGAGTCGCCGACGTGGTTACAGCGTGACCGAGATGGTCATTGCGGCTGTGTTGGCGACCCTGCTCGGAGTACTCTTGGCGAGCGCCTGCGCCACGTTTGGCCGGCCGGCCCTAGAAGTCGAGGCCCGGGCTCGGATCACCCAAGAGGCCATCTTGGCCGCCCAATCGCTCGCGTGCGATCTTGGCGGGTTCCTGGCGGACACTCCAGGACGAACCGGAACCTTGAGCCAATATCAGTTCGTTGACTGGGACCTTTCCCAGGGCAACGTGTTGTTGCTGAACTTCCAGGGAGCGTCGTCCGGGGATCTCATCGTCATCACTTATCAGCTCGAGGGAAATCTGCTGTCTCAGATCCAACTCATCCACCGGTGTAACGATGACCGTCGCCAATTACGTGACCAGTTTTTCCGTCGAGCCCGACCCGAATAATGGCAACCAGGCTCGGATCCAGTTCACGATCTCCTTCCGTTACTTTACGGCAACTTATACCTTGATCGGCGTGAGCCCATCATGATTAGATCTGCCGATGTGAACCCCCGCCGTGGTTATACGCTCACAGTTGTGCTGATTTTCTTGATCCTGCTGTTCGCCCTATGGAGTACAGTGTACCGCACGACAGCCAGCCTTCTTCGGATCGAGACGAACCGGGTCTTACAGCAGACCCGCGACCAGGGAGCGATGAACGCCCTGGCTCAAGCGATCCAATTGCTCCAATACAGCACTCCTTCGGATCCGACGAATCCGAGTCGCACGCAATTCACATACGGCGTTCAAGTGACGGTCACGAACGCATCGGGTACCTGCGAAAGCAGTGACTACACTGTCCAGTTCAATCCCGTGCCCGCTCAGGGGCCCTATCGCTGGCAGGTCCAGGTGTATCCCGGAAGCTACAGCGTCACGCTGCCCAACCCTGGCGCCACCCCCCAATGGCCCTAGCTGGCATCTCAGCGTTTCTGTGGTCTCGGAGAGCGGACGGCATCGGTGACGTTTTCGACCGTCGAGAGCGGCTCCGTCGTGGACTCGGAGAAGTAGCCGCATGGTCGTCTTTTTAGACACGGGACCTGTTGCTGGAGAATTCCCCACACGTTGTCGCGCGACTGATTGATTTCCGGCCCGCACGAAATGGGTCAAAAAACAATGAAGACCGCCCGGCTGAACGATCGACATAAATAGGGTATCTTCCCGCGCGTTGACCGGACCCTGATCGACGGTGCGGCGTGAGAAGGCTTGATCATCAGGACGGGATCAGGCTTGAGCAGCGACCGCGTCCTCGCGGCACAAAAAAGGAAGATCATGCGACGGATCGTTCCGCTCATCCTGGCGGTCATTTCTCTGGCTCCAACCTTGGGTTGCGGTGGTTTAGGTTGGTATCGTTCGATCGGGCATTTACCCGGCGTCGCAGCCACGGACTATGCGTATTACGACTTTTGTGGCACATCCTCTCAACTGTTTCAGTACCCAGCTCCGCAAGTGGAAAGTGCGCTGATCGTGGCGATGGGCGATCTTGGCTACAAGGTTCTCGAGCCGCCCACCCATCATCCTGACGGCGAAGCTCTTGTTCATGCCAAAGCGCCAGACGGCCGCCCGGCGGATATCACCGTCACGCCGCAGAACTCGCTCACCAATGTCAGAGTCAAAATCGGGCCAGTCCATATCGGCGACGAGCAACTATCACGCGAGTTATTCCGGCGGGTCGCGCTCAATTTCGGCACGGTGATTCGGGCGTTCACCCCGATCGATGCGACCTTGCCCCGGCGTATCAACCTGACGAGCGGACTTCCACCCCGAGTGCAGAGCGTAATACCTCCCGCGCTGGAAGGTGAGGGACTGCGCCCGGCGAAAGCCGCGACAAGCCGCTCAGCGAGGAAGAGATGTCACCTGGGTCGGAAAACACGCCGTCAACTCTTCTTCCCGGCTCCGTCCAGCCATTCATCCCGACCCGCGACTTCCCCAATCCCCCTAACATGCCCTATGCCCCATTCCCTTATACTCCCTACAACGACATTCCTCCAAATTGAGTGGTGACGACCAAAGCTCGTTATCATCGACAATGAGCGCTCGAGTCATGGCATGTTGATAATTAGCCAAACGACGGTAACCCGTGATCGCTTTGAATAGGCGAAGCGGGACCGAATTGTTGATACGTTCGAGTAATCGTTCATGACGGGGTCGATCAAATCAGGCGGGATAACCATCATGGCCAAGTTCAGTGAGTTACGCCGCAACCGCAGGCGGAGTGACCGCCGATTTCGACCTGTGATCGATGAGGCGAGTGCAGGGGGGGCACAGTTGGATCAGCGGTTGTTGCTCAGCGGAGTGGGCAAGCTGGGCTTGCACCCAGAACATTCAGCCGCTCGAGTCGAGGCCATCGCCGCGCGGACTTCCCACCATGCCAAAGTTCAACAAACGCATTATAAGCGGCTGACACCGACCGAAAAGATCAATGCCGAATACAACGCGTTCGTGACTGCATTCAACCAGCAGTTGGATTCCTACGTCGCGTCTCTCAACGAGACATCAACCGGTACGACCACGGTTACCGCGACCGTGACGGCGGCCCTATGCAGCCGGCTCACCGATCATCGAAGTGGACGATGCCTCAGTCTTCGGACCGGCGGGCACGTTTAGCACGCCCGTGGTGGCAACGGCGACGGTCGGCGGTGCCCCCCCCATCGGCACCTTCACCCTGACCGGCAGCTCAGGAAACTCGCTCACCATCAATACCGCGGATTCGAGCTCGATTCCCATGTCAATCGGGACCATTCTGACCGCGACCGTGCCCGTCTCGGCCTCGACGCAGCGCCGCGTCGATCTTCCCCAACTACATCACCAACAGCACCGTTCAAATGGCAACCAACTTGGTCGTGTACTTCAACAACCTGCCAGTCAAACTACCCCAGCAGAACGCGCCGCCACACACACCCATACAGCGTGGCGCGATTCAGAAATATGTATACATGAGTATAGCAGGCCAGGGCACTGTTTTCAGCAGCCTTCAGAAAGTCGCTTCTGGCCATTTCCCTGCCGACAACGCCAGGCTCTGACCTGGATCTCTACAAAGCCGCAGCCGACAGCGCGATTGCGCAGTCACGCGAGCAGGTCCTCAATGGCATTCAGCAAATCTACGCCGGCAGACTATTGATCGCGGCCAATGCACCGGCTAATCGACTGGGCGAGACCTTTAACACCGGCAGTAGTAGTAGCAGTAGCAGTGGAACTTCCTCAAGCAGCGGAACATCGTCCACTGCGGCATAGCCGGGTCCCGATCAACTCGTAAGGTTCCCCACTGTCGGTCTAATCGTCGCCAACTTTTGGGGCGATTCCGGTCAAAGGATCAGCATGGCGTCGCCGTAACTGAAGAAGCGATAGTGATTTCGAATCGCCTCGGCATAGGCCGCCCGAATCAGGTCGAGGCCTGCCAAAGCGCTGACCAGGACGAGCAGGCTGCTGCGGGGCAGGTGAAAGTTGGTGATCAAGGCGTCGACCGCGTGGAAGACGTGTCCCGGCCGGATGAAGAGCTGGGTCTCGCCCGAGAACGGTTGCAGCGTTCCGCTCGCGGCCGCCGTCCTCCAAGGTGCGGGCCGAGGTCGTACCAATCGCCACGATCCGCCCCCCTTGGCGCCGACGGGCCTGGAGGGTGTCGACAGCCTGGGGCGATAGCTCGGCCCACTCGGCGTGCATCACGTGGTCTTCGAGCTGCTCGACCTCCATGGGGCGGAACGTGCCCAAACCGACGTGGAGCGTCAGGTCGATCCAGGTGATTCCCCTCGCGTCCAGGCGAGTGAAGACCTGATCGGTGAAATGGAGCCCGGCGGTGGGCGCGGCGACCGATCCGGGCTGTCGGGCGTAAACGGTTTGGTAGGCGAGACGATCACCGGGCGACTCGCGTCCGCGACGGATGTAAGGAGGCAAAGGGGTCTGGCCATGCCGCTCTAGGAGTGCGACCGTCGGCTCGTCTTGGTGCTCAACGTCGCGACACGGCCGGACGATCCAGGAGCCGGCCGCGCCTCGGGCTTCCAGCACCAGGTGGAGGCCCTGGCCGACCACGATCTGCTCACCGGGCGACGGCCGGCCTCGGGTTGTCGCCAGCATTTCCCAGGTTCCACCGGCCTGCTCGCGCAGGAACAACCCCTCCCACTTGCCGCCGGTCGTCTGCCGGTGCCCGACCAGCCGCGCCGGCAGGACTCGTGTGTTGTTCCGCACCAGGACGTCGCGAGGATCCAGCAGCTCGGGAAGCTCGGCGAAGGTCCGATGCTCCCAGCATCCCCTTCGGCGGTCGACCACCATCAACCGCGAGTGGTCGCGCGGCTCGATGGGGTGCTGGGCGATCAGCTCGTCCGGCAGGTCGAAATCAAATTCCGAAGCGAACACGGAGTTGGCTCCTCTGCGAAGACCGGTCGCCCCCGCGAGATCAGAGGGAGCGCATCATCAGATTCAAGTTGCGTGCAATCTGCGCCGCTTGCCGGCCACGCAGGCCCGCTCATAACCTGCAACATTAACGTCCGTCCCGAGCAACTCGCAACGATCGGCTGCCTGTTGGTGATCGACATCGTATCTCCACCGTATTAAGCCGCGGCCGGTTCTCACGTCCGAACGGCCGCCGTCCGAACCTGGCGCGATCGGGCTCTTGGTATGTCGCGACCTGATCTTCACGACCAAGGTGAGAGAAACCGCGGAAGCACTCGGCTACCGGATCCTGGTGGCGAGCGATGAATCGCTGGCCATCGTCGCTCATCGGGAGGCGGCATTCGCGGGCCACTGGTATTCGAGACCACACACTTTAGACCCGCGTGTGCCAGGATCCGCGAGCCGTGAGGCTGAGCCCCTTGTCACGGACCACGTCGATCTCCCCAGCCTTTAGCTCGTCGTCCAGACAGCGAGCCGGCCCGGTAAGGGCCCGCACCCCAACCAGGCGCAGGTCCAACCGGCGCCGCAGCACCTCGCCAAGCTTATCGCTGTTTTGCCAGATCACGAGCCCCAACAGCATGAAGGCCAGCAGACCAAGCAAGCCGTTAACCACCAGACCGAGTCGCGACTGCTTCGGCGGACTTGTCATGCGACCGCAATCGCCCCCGTGTTGAGAATGGGTCTCGCTGTACCGATACGTAGCCCGCATTGGCGAATTCCGCGATTCACGCCTGTTTCGTCCGGGGAAGCCTCCAGAACTCCGACCCGTACTGTGGATCGTGCTGAAGCCGATCGAGATGTCTCTTGCCGAACAAGTTCATCCAAACCAGGCAATTGTATTGAGTCCCGATGAAACCGAGGACTCGAGCGATCCGCGGCTGGTAAAGGAGCGGTCCCAGACCGGGGACCTTGCGCAAAGTGGATTCGATCTGCGAGACGACGTCTGAGGATCGCTTCGGCATCTGAAACCGCGTCCGAACCAGCTCATCTCCAACGATCTCAAACGCCGTTCGACCGACGCCATATTCCTCGGCCTTGTGCACGTGAGGCGCAAGTGCCGGGTCCATCCCGACGAAGTCGAGCACGGCCGCATCGACCGCGACTCGGTCTCGGCCCGCAAGGAGGACATTACACACGCGAGGTACACCAGTCTTGGGCCCGCTTCCCTCCATGCAAATCGTTCCATCGACAATCGTCGCAATCGTGTGCTGAATCTGACGATTGATCTCCGCAACCACTTCATGAACAAACGGATGGTACTGATACCGTAGCCGTGGCAGTAAGCCCCAGTGGTTTTTGAGCGCACAACTGATGCCGGTCAAGACGTGCGTCTTCACCACGGGAAGATTGATGATCGAGTCGGCCTTGAGCACGATCTCCGGAAATTCCATCGAAGGACAATTGAGGTTCGAGGTCGCTACCGTCGCCACCGGTGATTCCGACAGGTTCAGGATTCGCACGTCCCTTCGCTTTGCAATTGCGCTGTAGCCCCACTGCTCACACGCCCGAGCGAATTGTCTAGCACCGGCGACGTCGGCGTCCACGATCAGGAACTCTGTACCCGAAAACCGAGATTGAAGCTCGCTCAGACGCACCGTCCAAGACCCAAGGACTCGTATTGCGGCCCGGGAACACTTCATCGGACATGGCATTAATCTTCAGGAGCGAGCGTTTTCCGACGAGCTCGCTACTCAGCGCGAGGCGATCGAGGATGTCGCCGATCGCCGCTCGGATTGAATCCGGGCTAGGAGATCCAAGCTGTTTGAAGACGACTTGGCTTTTCATCTGGGAATCCGTTGGAGTGAAGAATCGATCTGGTCGGAGGTTAAGGACAACACAACCCGTCGATCCTGTTGAGGTGTACCGACGCGACCCGGCTCGTCGGCAACGCTTGAGACTGATTCCTCGGGAAGAGAACGGGAGGCTTGAGGGCATACATAATGCAGAAGAAAGGACAGCGAGGGGTCGCCTTGATTAATACCGGGTCGTAATCCTTCAAGAGTTCCTTGAACGCTTGTTGTTCTGCGTATCCCACGCAATCCAGAAGCGAACGGTCGATCAGTGCCGGACGTTTCGCGCGAATGTCCCTAACGTAGTCGCAATCCGGCAATCGCCGGCTGGCTTGAGCCAATCTAATTGCCGTGGCGAGGCGACCGGGGGAATCTCCGATCGGGTTGTTATAGTAGCTCGCGTCCAATGCACTAATTGGATGCGATGCGGCAGCAAATAATCCTCGGTCCGACTTATTGATTCGTGTGAGGATGGCTCTCTTGAGTTGAACCTGGCCGACGATCGTTGTCGCCGACACGATGTCTGACGCCACGATCGCCAGACACAACGCGATCCCTCCCACCGCCCCGATCAGCACCAGGGAGGGAATCGGCGGACGGCACTCCGGCCGGAATTCCACGCCGGCCGTGGCCAGCATCACACCCCACCAGAGTGCGAGGAAAAGGAAATGGTGTGCGTGCATGTACGGCCAGTCCGCGAGCAGCACAATCCCGAGCAAACAAAGTCCGAAGATGGACTGACACAACAGGCGTTTCTTGCCGTGATCGGTCATGAACCCGCACAGAAAGACCAGGAACAGCGAAAACAGCAACATCAAGGTCGAAAGAGGCATGGCCGTCTCAAAGTAGCCATCGCCCACCGGTCTAAGCATGCGAGCGAACTCGAGGTTCAGGACGATTTCCGAGAGCGAGTGGGCCATGAGAACGGAGTAAAGAACGACAAAGGCCAGGGCTCCGCCCCCGAGAATGAGTATGCGCCGGAAGTCGAGCTCGAAGAGACGGGACCGGTTTAGGGGCAAGAAGAAAAACGCCGGACCGAGGAAAACAAAACGCGGGCTGGTGTAAATCGCCGCTCCCACGAGGAGCCCGGCAAGAAACGTCTGTGTGATGCGGCGATTTTGTGTGGACGTTCGATTGCCAGGGAGCCAGAGGAGGAGGGAATACAGAAACAGCGGGGTCGAGAGGGTCTCGGGGCGGATGACGAGGATGTTGCCGAAGATCAGGCTGAACACGATCAAGGGAAAGAGCGCAAAGCGCTCCGGCGAACCAAGGAACGGGTGCGTCCTGGTTGTCCCGATTTGCCAAGCGGCCGGGAAGGAGCAAGAAAGCGAGAGCTGATAGGGCTGTGCAGATCAAGACAAGGGCGCGACCGAAATAGAGAACTTCCGGGCCATCGGCGCCCAGACGGAAGTAAAGCTGAAGAACATCCCAGAGCACGGGCTGATGGTGCTGGAAAAAATCTCGGATCGGCTGTTGGTGCTCGTGTCCGATGAGCCAGGCGACATGACAGTGCTCGGTTTCATCGGTTGCTAGCCCTGATTGCACACCCAGGAACAGCCCCCAACTCAAAAGCAGCGTGGCAAAGACGGTTTTGACGACGACTCGGTTGTTCATCAGGGAATCCGTTGGAGTGAGTGACCAATCCGGTCGGACGATAGGCGCAACACAACCCGCCGATCCTGCTGGGGTTTCACCGACGTGACCCGGCTCGTCGGCATCGATGGAGACTGATTCCTCGGGCCGGGAGCGGGGGCCTTGAGCGTATACGCGAAACAGCGTAAAGCACTGCGAGCGTTCGCCGTAATTAATATCTGCTTGTAATCGTTCAAGAGTTCCTTGTATGCCTGCTGTCCTGCGTATCCCACGCAATCCAGAAGCGAAACGTCGATGAGTGCCGGACGTTTTGCGCGAATGTCCTCAACATAGTCGCAATCCGGCAATGGCCGGCTGGCTTGAGCCAGTCTGACTGCCGTGGCGAGGCGACCAGGATAATTCCCGATCGGATTGATATAGTAGCTCGCGTCCAATGCACTGATCGGATGAAAATCCGCGACAAATAATACATGATCAGATTTGTCGATTCGTGCCAGGATGGCTCTCTTGAGCTGGACCTGGTCGACGATCGTTGTCGCCGACACGATGTCTGACGCCACGATCGCCAAACACAACGCGATCCCTCCCACCGCCCCGATCAGCACCAGGGAGGGAATCGGCGGACGGCACTCCGGCCGGAATTCCACGCCGGCCGTGGCCAGCATCACGCCCCACCAGAGTGCGAGGAAGAGGAAATGGTGTGCGTGCATGTACGGCCAGTCCGCGAGCAGCACAATCCCGAGCAAACAAAGTCCGAAGATGGACTGACACAACAGGCGTTTCTTGCCGTGATCGGTCATGAACCCGCACAGAAAGACCAGGAACAGCGAAAACAGCAACATCAAGGTCGAAAGAGGCATGGCCGTCTCAAAGTAGCCATCGCCCACCGGTCTAAGCATGCGAGCGAACTCGAGGTTCAGGACGATTTCCGAGAGCGAGTGGGCCATGAGAACGGAGTAAAGAACGACAAAGGCCAGGGCTCCGCCCCCGAGAATGAGTATGCGCCGGAAGTCGAGCTCGAAGAGACGGGACCGGTTTAGGGGCAAGAAGAAAAACGCCGGACCGAGGAAAACAAAACGCGGGCTGGTGTAAATCGCCGCTCCCACGAGGAGCCCGGCAAGAAACGTCTGTGTGATGCGGCGATTTTGTGTGGACGTTCGATTGCCAGGGAGCCAGAGGAGGAGGGAATACAGAAACAGCGGGGTCGAGAGGGTCTCGGGGCGGATGACGAGGATGTTGCCGAAGATCAGGCTGAACACGATCAAGGGAAAGAGCGCGAGCGCTCCGGCGAACCAAGGAACGGGTGCGTCCTGGTTGTCCCGATTTGCCAAGCGGCCGGGAAGGAGCAAGAAAGCGAGAGCTGATAGGGCTGTGCAGATCAAGACAAGGGCGCGACCGAAATAGAGAACTTCCGGGCCATCGGCGCCCAGACGGAAGTAAAGCTGAAGAACATCCCAGAGCACGGGCTGATGGTGCTGGAAAAAATCTCGGATCGGCTGTTGGTGCTCGTGTCCGATGAGCCAGGCGACATGACAGTGCTCAGTTTCATCGCAGGCCATTGCTTGCACACCGAGGACGAGCCCCCAACACAATAGCAGCGCGGCGAGGACGCTAAGGTGGGTTCGGTCCATGGAAATGGTGCCTTCGTCGGGATGACGCCTGAAAAAATGCGTTCTGATGGGTAATCAATTGGGTTTGGTAGTTAACCGATCGCGGCGGCCGACGCGACTCTTCCGGCGCACCGCCAGCGGTCGGTTTGTTGAGCCATTCGGCGATGTCGCTTCCCTCTCCAGCACTCGGTTCGGGTGCCAGGGAAAGCGCTCCAGGGCGAGGCAGTCGTTGCTGCCGCCGATAATACCGAGGCTCATGAATCCCACCTATGTCCGCGTTCAAGAGTACCGCACTGTGAGGATGCGCCTCAGTGTCCACCACGCGGATTGCAGTGGCCGCATCGTCGTCTGGCCGACGCGATCCCGATAGTCGATGTTCACGACCTTGAGACGTTTCCCCAGTTTGATCGGCCGCAGTAGCAGCTCGACCGGCAGGGCCGCACCATCAACGCGGTATTTCAACTCGTCGATAAGCGACTTGCGGTAAGCCCTCATCCCGCTGTGCAGGTCCTGCAACCGCCGTAGAAACAAGAGAGATGCCAACAGCGCGAATGTGAAGTTACCCAGGTAATTCGGCCAGGGCATCGCGCGGGGTTTGGACGTTAGTCGCGAGCCATCTACGATATCATAACCGTCCTCCAGGATCAGCCGCGCGAGCAACGGGATCTGTTCGGCGGGGTAAGTGTCGTCGCAATCGAGCGTGACGACAACTTCGCCGCGGGCGGATCGCAGCGCCAGGTCCATGGCCGGCCCGTAGCCGCGCGGCGGGAATTGCTTGATGACCTTCACTCCCAGCTCTTCCGCAACCTCGGCCGTGCAGTCGGAGCTCGAATCAACGACGAGGATCTCGGCGTCCGGCACGGCATGGCGGATGTCGCCGATCACCTTCGAAATCGCATCCTTCTCATTGCACGTGATCATGGCAACGGTCAGGTTCTCGCGGTTCAAGACGCCGGACATCTCGGTGTTCCCTTCAAAAAGAGATATATAGAATAATAAAATAGTTAACTATTATATCAATTGAGCTACAAAATCCGGGTCCCTCCAAAATCGATTTGGAAGCGCAACTCGCCGAGCCCTTCCGCTTCCATGGCCCGCCGTAGACGCATGGGGTCGTCGGCCAGGAACATCAGGAAGCCACCGCCGCCGGCACCGATTAACTTGCCGCCCATGGCGCCGTTCCTTCGCCCCACTTCGTACCAGTGATCGATGCGCGCGTTAGAAATGAGCTTCGAGCGCGTCCGCTTCCGTTGCCAGTGCTCGTGGAGCAGCCGGCCATAGGCGTCGAGATTGCTCGCTTCTAGGACGGACTGGCTTTCGTGGCCGATCTGCTTGATCTCGTGCAGGTTGCGAATCATCTCCGCGCAGCGACTGCGGGTCCTGTCATCCTGATCCTTGAGGATCTCGGGCGCCTGCCGGACGATCCCCGTCGAGAACAGGAGCACGCGAAGTTCGAATTCTCGGAGCATGCTGTCGCAGAGCTTCAACGGAATCACTTTGACGCGGCCATCGGGTCGGAACTCATAGGCATTGATCCCGCCGCAAGCCGCCACGTATTGATCCTGCTTGCCGACGGGCTCGCGCAGCACATCGATCTCTACCAAACAAGCCGCTTCGGCCAGTTGCTCGGGAGTGACGGTCTTATTTTGCAACCGGTACAGCGCCTTGAGCAGCGCGGTGCCGAAGCTGCCGGACGATCCCAGACCTGTGCCTGCGGGGACGTCAGCCATCGAGGTGATTTCAATGTTAGTCTCATTGATCTCGAGTTGGCGCAGTGATTCGCGAATAATCGGGTGCTGCACTTGGCTGGGATGACCAACGCGCTCGATCTGGGAATACCGCACCACCAGTTCCGGAACGAACGTCCTGTGGACCGTGATGTAGACCGCCTTGTCGATCGCCGCGGCAATCAGGAATCCGCCGAACTCCCGGTAATAGGACGGTAGATCCGTGCCGCCCCCTCCCAGACTGATCCGCAACGGACTACGTGCGATGACCAAGACAGAACTCCTCTGGCCGGTATCCCGGGGTGGTGTCGGACCATGCCGGAGCAGGTCCGCGCTCCGAGCGAATCAGATGACCGACGAGCCCGGTGGACGCGGATGTGGATGGAGCCGAGGTCGGCTCAGACGCCCTGCCATGGTTACGCCCCGCCCTCAGCTCGGCCCGAATCCAGCCGAATCATAGGTTTAATCATGTGTGGGTAGGATATGCGCCGGTTCGGGCTCCGAACTCGCCCTGATCGTCGGGAGTGCCGATCTCGTGGAACCGCTCGTGCATCTCAAAGCCAGCCAACCGCCATTTCGAACCTAGGTCATGGAAAATATCCGTCAAGGCGCGCGATCTACCCGCCACGATGTACAAGGGGACCAGCTCGGTCCTGAGGACAGTCAGCTCTTCGTCGATGCAATCCACTTCGCCAGGCGGTTTCAGTCCCGGGCGGTTTTCCCAATCGATCTAACCCAGGCCGTTGGCGAACGAATCGACTTGATTGTGATAGGCCGTCAGCATGGCCGGTCGCGCCCCGCGGTTCCGCTCAACTCGTCGCCGTTGTCACACAGCGGGCCCGAAGGCACCGGCGGCTGTTGTCCTGGACATCGTCGCGCAGAGGTTTTTCGGCGACTCTCCAGCGACTTCACGTATCCGCGGACCTAACGCGGAAGAGTCGCACTGGGTCGTAGGCGGGGTTGAATGATGCTCGGCATCGTGAGGCCCGCCGATCGCCACGGCACGCGTGGTGGGCCTCGCCCCGACCAGTCGCGGCTCGACCAACCCTACGCCATGCTTACACTTGTCGATGCGCGCCCCAATTAGGCCTAAATCACCCACGACGTCGCGAGGGTCCATCAGCTCAGGAAAGTCAGCGAAGCTCCGACGTTTCCAGCATCCCTTTCGGTCATCGACGACCATCAACCGCAAGCGATCGCGCCGCTCGTCGGAGTGCAGGGCGATCAGCTCGTCCGGCAGGTCGAAATCGAAATCTGAAGCCCACACGCGGTGGGCTCCTCGCGTGACGCGACAACGCCGGTCACCATTGGCGATCAAAAGGAGCGTATAATCGGAGCAAGTTGCGTACAATCTTAATCGAAGTCGTCCGTGGCCTGAAGGAAGAACGTCGCTTACGAGCAACTCATCACGATTTGCTCCCTGCTGGTGACCGACATGGAACCTCCTCACATTGAGCCGCAGCCGGTCCCCGGGGCCGAACTCTCGACGGCACCGCCTGAACCGACCGGGCTCTTGCTCTGTCGCGATCTGATCTTCACAACCAAGGTGAGAGGGACCGCGGAAGCGCTCCGCTACCGGATCGTGGTGGCGAGCGATCAATCGCTGGCCATTTCGCTCATCGAGAAGTGGCATCCGCGGGTCGTGTTTGTTGATCTGACAGCCGGCGAGGTGGCTGAGACTGGCGCCTTGATCGCTCTCCAGAAGCTGGCCGGTGCCGATACTTGGTTTGTCGCGTTTGGCCCACACGTCGACGCGGACGCCCTCGACGCAGCCAAGGCCGCCGGCTGCCAGGTTGTGATGCCCCGCAGCAAGTTCTCGGCCGAGCTGCCCGACTTGTTGCGACGGTATTTCAACCAGCCCGCAATCATCGGTCAATGAAGCCGTGTCCCCGCGGGACTCTGCTCTGGGGATGATTGCCGGCCACGAACCCAGCGCGCTCCAGCCGAGGGTGGCCAGCCGCCAATCCCTCTCATTACGCGATCGCGAATCGCCACTCAGTTGCTGTTGTGCGACCGACTTCCCGCCCGGCGAGCTATGTCGATTTCTGAGGGCGAAGCATACCGGTGTGGCTCTCCCGACGTGTGAGGAGGGATGATTGGGAGCAAGCGGAACGACTCTTCGACGATCCGGGCGATCCCCTCGGCCAACGGCGAGGCAAGCAGCAAACGAAACTTCTCCATCAATTCCTCGGCGCGATCCGGCGACGTCCCCCTTGCGCGCGCGACTGCTGGCATGGCGGTCTGCGCCATGGTCGCATCCGGCGAGACAACCGGGACGCCCTCGTTCGAATCGATGGCCTTCTCCAGTAGGTTTTCCAGAGGAACCCCAAGGGCACGACAGATCTTCCTTAGGGTCCCAGCCTGAGGCTTACTCGTATTACCTCGCTCGATTTGATAGAGAGCCGTTCGTGATATCTTGGCACGACTAGCCAACTCGTCAGGCCCCCACCCCTTCGCATAGCGAAGATCACGAATCTGTCTCGACAGGTTCATCAAAGACCTCGTTTTCATGTTGGGTGGATACCAATCAGTCGTGGTATGATGCTCGGAAATCCAATCCAAGAAAACTCATTCGCTCGTCACTCAATTTCAATCGACGCAGTCCGGATTGAAATCAAGTCCGGGCAAGACTCTCTCCCCACATCTCATAACAGAAGCTTCCAGGGTGGTTTTCTGCAGGTTTGGATGCATGGATATACCGCGACGAATTGATTTGGCAGATCCTCTGCCCCAAATCTCAGACTAGAGGAAAAAGCGGTCAAAAGCAAGCCGCCAAGTCAGAAATAGCCAAAATTAGATTAAATCGATCACGAATCCAGGAAAGTTCCTGAGAAGCTGGGGTAATTGTTCAAAAAATCGTAAGGCATGAATTGTACCCGGCCGAGAGCGAACGCCCACAAATCTTCGCTGCCGGCGGAGTGCAAAAATCCATCAGGTTGACGATCTCACCGATTGTTTGGAATAAATGAATCGAGACGGCGGTCGTTGGAGTAAAGTCTGTAGTGGCAGATTCCGTGCAATCATTGTACAATCATTTCACGCAAAGCGCGCACGCCGTCACTCGGAGTTTGGCTACAATCCGACTTTCCCGGACGTACGATCGAGTCACGATGAGGGCTTAGACACAGTTGTCTCCCAGGCTTTTCTTTGGGAAAGATGCTTGTCGTGTGTTCTTACGGTTGCTGCGAGAATCCAACGTCGTATTGTCAAGTTGTGCGAGCACGTAGCGCGGATCGCTTAATCACCCTACGAAAAAGAGCTTGAACGCACGACGAGTCGTGGCGTTTCGTTGCGGGCAGGCGAGGCCGACGTTGATCGGTAAACTGGATCCAGAATCTCGGAATGCGACCCAGCCTCGGAATAAGTGCTTATTTTAGCAGCGATGCTGCTTGATCGACATCCTGATTTCGGATAACGCAATGAGGCATTTTCAAGATCTCAATCAAGCCTTTTCGTCTAAAACCGGTCCAAAGGGAACGCTGACGAGCCAACCGCTCGTACCCGTTTACCGTGTCGGCGAGCTGTTCCGCCAGGGATGGCGGACCTGGCCGGCCGGAGCCCACTTTGCGTTTGGCCCCGCGGGACACGAGTTGACCCTGTTCTATTCAGAGATCGATGACGGCATCGTGAACGAGGTGCGTCGCGGTGACGCCGAGTTCGCGCTAATCGTCGAACCTCCGGTGATCGTACTGGCCTATCGTTTTGGCCGGTCGATCTCATGGAATGACGTCCCCTACTCTTGGCACTTGCAACCCGAGAGGCAGCAACTGATACCGGGCGTCGATCATTTACCCGAGCAACGTTCGTTGCTCTGGATCTCGTTGGTTGGAGCCGACGATGGGATCATTTACGCTCAGCGAGGGATGACGCTGTCGCCTGATTTCACGCGAGCGCTGAACGAAGCAATCCGTGATCAGGCACTAAGTGTGTTTAATCCAGAAGAATGTACCTCGGCGATCTCAAGAATATTCCTCGCGTATCCGTCCACGGTCGAACGTTTGACGCTGGCCGCGGCGCAGACCTTGGGCAACACGTGAGAAGTCAGTAGCCAGTACGCGTCGCTTCGCGGATGGCGGAGGTGGCTGGTGGCGAGCGGGCTTTCGTCACTGCCTACTGCTTACGTGGCGAATCCCAGAATTGCCGACCAGAGGCGTTCATAGGCCGCAACGGTGGTTTCGACCGAGAAATCCGCTTCGACGCGAAGGCGTCCTGCTTCGCCGAAGCGTCGGCAGCGCTCGGGTGAATCGGCGGCCTCGATCAGGGCTCGACTGAGAGCGGCGACGTCGCCAGCGGGGACAAGCCAGCCGGTCTGGCCGGGGACGACCAGGTCCTCGGTCCCCTCGACGGCCGTGCCGACCACGGGGCGGCGGGCCGCCATGGCCTCGAGAACGGCGTTGGGCATGCCTTCCCAGAGGGAGGGATGGACCAGGAGATCGGCCGACTGGAGCAAGCTGGGAACGTCGTCGCGACGGCCCAGCCAGTGGACTTTGTCTCGCAACGGGGAACGCTCGGCGATCTGCCGCACGAGCCAGCCGCTGGTGGGGCCGTCGCCGGCCAGTGCCAGGTGCCAGTCGGGCCGATGGGCGATCACCCGCTCGGCCGCGTCGCAGCAGGTCGGGCAGTCCCTTCTGAAGGTCGATCCGGCCGACGAAGAGCGCCAGGTGAGCGTTGTCCGGGACACCGATCGCCGACCTCGGCAATCGCGGCGCGCGATCAAAGGGAGCGGGGTCGATCCCGTTGGGGATGACGGTCAGCCGCGCGGGGTCGAGCCTGGCGACGTCGCGGCTGAACCGCAACACGCCCTGCGAGACGCAGACCGAGCCGGTCGCCAACGGCGCTGTCAGACGATCGAGTGCCAGGTGCCATCTTTTTTGATGCTCGGCGACGCGGATTCCGCCGACCACCCACGGCGATCCGGCCCAAGGGCGCCGCCAGCCGAGCCGCCAGGTTCGCATGGAACATGAAGCTTTGCACCAGCTCGGGCGCGAATCGGCGGAGGCTCCGCGCCAACCGGCCGATGGCTTGCACCGGGTTGCGGCGGCTCGACCCCCAGGCATTCACAGGGCAGATTCGCCTGGCGCACCACCTCGGCCAGCGGCCCGGCTTCCCCGAGGCAGAAAACGCCTGGCCGCCAGCGCCGGGGCTCCAGCCGCGTGGCCAGCGTGGCCAGCGCTCGCTCGGCGCCGCCCACGTCCAGGTCGGTGATCACCAGCGCGACGGCAACCGGCCGGTCCGGCCAGGGACGCGAGGACGCAACGGCAAGGCGATGGCTGAGGCTCTGCTGCACGGAACTGTCAGACCGCCAAGTGTTGAGGGCTGGCAAGCCGGGACGAAGCCGAGTTGAAGCTGCGACGATGCGAGTCACGACGCGAACCGCCGGTCGATCCACTCCGGGGTCAAGACGGCCAGGCCGTCGACGACCACGTCGGCCCCGGCATCGAGGAGCTGGTCGGCGGTGTAGGTATTGGACACACCGACGGTCCGCATCCCGGCCCCCTTGGCCGAGATGATCCCGGCCAGGCTGTCCTCGACCACCAGGCAGTGGCCGGCGGCGAGGTCCAGCGGCGTCTCCTGCTGTCCCGTGTTGGTTCCGGCGCCTGGACCGCGGCCGTTCCGGGCGATGAGCCTGCAGAGCGGCCAGGGCCAAGCGATAGCCTTCGGGGTCGGGCTTGCACTTGTCCGTGTCCTCGGCCGAGATGATCGCCGCGACCTGGTCGAGCCGGCCCAGCCGTCGCAGGGCGTACTCGATCTCGGGCCGCAATGCTCCCGAGCAGATCGCCACCGGCCACCGCGACGCGACGGCCCCCAGCGTCTCGGCCGCCGCCGGGAAGAACCGCAAGCCTTGCTCGGCGACCTCGACATACCGCCGCGCCTTCCGGGCGATCAGCCCATCGAGCCGCTGCCGGTCCGAGGACTGGCCGGCATCCCCAAGTGCCGTCTCGAAACATTTCCGGTCATCGTAGCCCAGATAACGTTCGTGGTAGTCCCGCTCCGTGATCGTCACCCCTTCCTGGGCCAGTACTTCCTGGAACAAGGCGAAGTGGACGTTCTCGTCGTCCACCAGCACGCCGTTGAAGTCGAAGATCACCGCGCCGATACCCAATCATATCGCCTCCGGGCCGCGCTCGCCGGTCCGAATCCGGATGCAATCATCGAGCGGGAGGATGAAAATCTTGCCGTCGCCGATCTTGCCATCGGGGCCGCTCCGGCCCGCCTCGAGGATCGCGTTGACCGTCGGTTCGACGAAATCCTCGTTCACCGCGATCTGGAGCTCGATCTTGCGGAGCAAGTTCACGGTGACCTCGTGCCCGCGATAAACCTCGGTATACCCCTTCTGCCGCCCAAAGCCCTGGACGTCCATCACCGTCAGGCGGAATACCTCGACCTTCGAAAGCGCCTCCTTGACGGCCTCGAGCTTCGTGGGCTGAATGATCGCGATGATCAGCTTCATGAATGAATGCCCTCTCACTCTCTGATCTCATTCCGGCCAACCTCCGGTGCTCCCGTGCCGAGTACGCGCGAACCCGACGAGATGGCTGATCAATTGTCCGGAACCGAGCACGCCCGCCGTCAACACAACGCAGGGCGATCTCCGGCGGATCTCGGTCCGAGATCAATAAAAGACGACCAACGACGAAAACTCGGACAGACTCCCCCTGGTCCGTGGCCTTGGCATGGCCTAGGTTTGTGTGTTACTTCAAATCGTCGTCGAGAATTAATTATTTCGGCGCGATCTGCTCGTGGCTCGTGACCCAGATCATTATTATGGTTCCGGGGGCCGAGGCGATGAGTTGGAACAATCACCACGACGACAATCATGATGGCGACTCCGAGTTCGATCCCGAGTTCCTGCTGGTCTTGGCCAAAGCGGGCGACGGCGCGGCGTTGGGGCGGTCTGTTGGAGCGTTACCGCAACTACGTGGGGCTCTTGGTCCGGCTTCAGGTGGGACGGCGGCTCAAGAGCAAGGTGGATGTCGAAGATCTGCTCCAGGAGATCTGGCTGGAGATTCACCGCAAGATCGCGCTGTTTCGGGGGGGCTCCGAGCGTGAGTTTCTGACCTGGGTCCGCCGGCTGATCGGCTCGATCCTGGCGAACCAGGTGCGGCACTACCTGGGCACCAAGCAGCCGTGATTTGCGGCTGGAGCGTGCGCTTGGCCGACGATCTGGATCATTCGTCGCTGGCCATGAATCAGAGTCTGGTCGCCGCCCAGAGCAGCCCCAGCCAGCAAGCCGTCCGTCGCGAGCAGGCCGTCCTTTTGTCCGATGCCTTGCAAAGTCTTCCGGACGATTATCGCGAAGTGATCATTCTTCGGCAGCTTGAAGGATTGAGCTTCCCTGACGTGGCCCGTCGCATGGGGCGGACCGAGGATAGTGTCAAGAACGTGTGGCTCCGGGCCTTGGCTCGGCTACGTCACATGCTGGAGGACCTCCGATGAATTTGGAAAAGAATCCCGGGCGAGCGGGCAAGGGAAGAAGCTCAACCCGGCCGCAGGCCAATTGGCCCGTCGCGAATTGGCTCGATCGAGTCCACCCGTGCCGAAGCCCGACCGTTCCATTCGTTGTCCGCGAGCGGTTTCGGGCGGGACGATCCCCGTGTGATCGCCGCGCTCGAGGCCTATCTCGAGGCGTTGCGGTCTGGTCATCCTTGGTCGCGGACCGAGTTCTTGGCCCAGCATACCGAGATCGCCGAGGCCCTCGGCGAATGCCTCTCGGGGCTCGAGTTCATCCAGGAGGCGGGAGCGCAACTCGGTGATGCACAAGCGTTTTCATCGGCCCGCCAGCCGTCCGACGTCATACCGGCCCGCGCCCAACTCGGCGACTTCCGCATTCTCCGCGAGGTGGGTCGCGGAGGCATGGGGGTCGTCTATGAGGCCGAGCAAGTCTCGCTGGGCCGCCGCGTCGCCTTGAAAGTCCTTCCGTTCGCCGCGGCGATCGACCCCAAGCAGCGGCAGCGATTCCAGATCGAGGCCCAGGCGGCCGCGCAATTGCACCACCCTCATATCGTGCCGATATTTGGAGTCGGCTGCGACCACGGGATTCACTACTACGCCATGCAGTTCGTCGAGGGCCGCAGCCTGGCTGCCATCCTCCAGGAGCTGCGATCCAGCGGTGAGACACCCGCCGTCGCCGCGGCGGCGGCCCCGTTCGCCTCGGATCATCAGGAACGCGCTGAGTCCGATACCATTTCGGTTGGAAGCTCTGGGCTTGCCTCGAGCGGACAGTCATTGCTGGGCACAGCGGTCGGGCCGATGCAACGGGACCGAGTCTTCTGTCGCCACATCGCCCGCCTGGGCGCCGAGGCGGCCGACGCGCTCGACCATGCCCACGGCCTGGGCATCCTCCACCGCGACATCAAGCCGGCCAACCTCTTGATCGACCCCCTCGGTGCGCTCTGGATCACCGATTTCGGCCTGGCTCGATTTCCGAGCGATCTCAGCCTGACGCACACCGGCGACCTGGTCGGCACGCTCCGCTACATGAGCCCTGAGCAAGCCCTGGCCCGTCGCGGGGTCGTCGACCAGCGGACCGACATCTACGCGCTGGGTGCGACGCTCTACGAGCTTTTGACGTTACGGCCGGCCTTCGACGGTCGCGATCACCAGGAGCTGCTCAGGCAGATCGCCCTGGACGAGCCGATCCGGCCGCGCCGGCTCAATCCGGCTGTTCCCCGCGACCTGGAGACGATCGTTTTGAAGGCGATGGCCAAGGAACCATCCTGCCGCTACCCGACCGCGCAGGACCTGGCCCTCGATTTGAGGCGGTTTGAGGACAACCGGCCGATTCTGGCCCGACGGCCCGGGCTGCTCGAGCGATCGGTCCGATGGGCCGTGCGCCACCGAGAGCTTGTCGCCACCGCCGCCGCGATCCTCGTGCTCGCTCTGATGATCGGCACGGCTGTGACCTGGGCCCAGGCCCGCAAGACACGCGGCCGTGACTTCCATATTGCATACTTACATCAACCAGACCTACCCCCTGGTTGACTTCAACACCGTCGAGGCCATGGCGCAAGCGACAAATTCCCTCTCGGGTCCGATTGATGAGGCGACCCGGGAGAGAGCGCTTCAGGTTTTCGAGCGAGCGATCAATTTCTACAACATGACCAGCGAACTTCCACCTGTCGACGTGGAGTCGCGGACGATCGTCGCCCGGTCCATCAACCGCCTCGGCTTTGCGCGGACCGTCTTGAGCCGATTCAAACGGACCGAGAACGGTCCTGATCCGGTGCCGTTGCACCAGGCGAACGCGGATTACAAGCGGTCGATCGCCCTGTTCGAGACGTTGCTGGCTGAGGTTCCCAGCGACCCGAAGGTCCGCCACTACTTCGCCGAGGCGCTCGGAAAGTGGGGCTCGGGCTGGCAGCTCGGGTTTATGAATCGCCGCGACGAGGCCGCACGGCATTACCGCCGCTCGGTCCAACTATGGAGAGATCTCATCCACGATGACAGCCCGGACGTCGACTCCGGCGGTCGCGCCCGGGAAAATGTGGTCAACGAGCTCGCCAACCTCTCCGTCCCGGCGGAGACGGTTCAGGTCCTGGCCGGAATCCTCGAAGACGAGGGAAAGGTGACGGAAGCGGAGGAAGTGCGACAGCAACTGGCCGACGATTTCGCCGGCCTGGCCGCGCGGTTCTCGGGGCCAGCCTTCCAAGCACAACGGCAAGATTGGGCGTGGGACGTCGTCTCGCTAGGGCAGACGGCTTTGAACGAGAACAAACGTCGCGACGCCGCCCGGAATTACCGCCTTGCACTCATACTCGACCCCGATTACGCCCTCGCCCACAACAACCTGGCCTGGGTGTTGGTCAGTCTTCCCAGCGATCCCGCGTTTGATCCGATTCAGGGGCTGGCTTTGGCGCAGAAGGCAGTTGCACTCGAGCCGAATAAATGGATGTTCGTCCACACTCTGGGCGTGGCCGCGTTCCGCGCCCGCGACTGGAAAACCGCAATCGAATCCTTCCAAAAATCGATGAGTTTCACCGGTGGCGGAGCCCACGACTTCTTCTTTCTCGCCATGATCCATTGGCACCACGGGAACAAGCACGCGGCGCGGAGATTCTATGACCAGGCCGTCGTCTGGACCGAAAAGAATCGGCCGGACGATTTCGAGTTGCGACAGTTCCATGCCGAGGCCGCGGCCCTCTTGGGCCTGCCAGTCCCGAAGACCAGATTCTCCACGCAACAGGTCGAAAAGGAGAGGAACACCGCGGTCCCCGCGCACCAGAAGGCGATGATTTCGCGGGCGCTTATCCCCTTTGTATCATTACTTGTCGCTAACCACTATCAGCACTGTCGCTAACCACTATCAGCAAGAACGAGAATCGCCAAGCCGGGGAAGTACCGGGGCGGCAGGGGTGAAAACGGAGCTACGATCAGATCCAAACGCAGCCGGTCGGTCCAATTGACACGACTTCTTCACATCCAGTGCATCGACGAACACGGAGATCATGACCCAGTCTGGCGTTCCGAAATCACCGGTCCGGCCGCGGGATATCCCAGACCCTGACAGCGGCATCATTTCCCCCCGAGGCCAGGATCTTACCATCAGGGGAGAAAGCCAACGACGCAATCGCGCCGGGGTGGCCGCGCCAGATCGAGAGCTGCTGATTGCCGCTGGCCTTCCAGAGCTCGATCATCCCGCCAGCCGTGCCCCAGACGAGTGTCCGGCCACTGGGCGAGAATGCCACGGTCATCGCACCGAGCTCGGATTCGCCGTGTGTCTCAAGCCGTTGCCCCGTTGAGGCGTCCCAAAGTGCGACACCCGACTCGGGGGACGCTGTCGCCAGCACTCGCCCGTCGGGCGAGTACGCCACGCAGACGATTGACCAAAGCTTGCTTCGTCGTCGCAATCAAGGTTCGGATGTTCTCTCCCGACGAGACGTCCCATAGCTTTGCCGTCCCATCGGTGCAGGCGGAGGCCAGGGTGCGGCCGTCGGGCGAGAACACGACCCCGTTGACTTGCCGGTTACTTCCGCGCAAAACCGCCCGCCGGCTCAGCGTTGCCACGTCCCAGAGCGCGATGCTGTGATCGGTGCTCGCTGTCGCCAGCAAGAGACCGTCGGGCGAGAACGCCAGACAGCGGACGCCCTGCACGCTGGCCCGAAAGGTGTGCTTCTGAATTCCGAAGGCCGCGTCCCATAGTGTGATCGACCCATCATTATGTCGCGACGGCCAGAGTTGAGCCGTCTCGGGCGAAGGCCACGCGGTTTGCAAGCGTCTCAGCGGACTTCGGATCTCGATCCAGAACCATGGCCAACTCGCCTCGATTCAGGTCCCAGAGATATGCCACCCTGTCCTCCCCGGCCGAGGCTAGCCAGCGGCCCCCGGGGTCGAAGGCGACCGATTCGACGCAGTTGATGTGTTGCCCGAGCACGTTGTGGTCTGCTTCGCCCAGGTCTCGGGTCGCCCCTTCCGCCAGATAGACCAGCATCGAGGTCAGGATACAGAGCACAGCCACCGATCCCCAGCTCAGGAACGGAAATCGGACTCGGCCAGAGAACGCCGCACATCGGGGGACGACATCCGTGTGCGTTTGGAAGTTCGGTCCTAGAGAGCATGATCGACGCATCGTGGCAAACTCCTGGACATGGCGTTGTGAGTACGATCGACGCAACGCGAAAAACTCCTTCACGACCTGAGGACGAGCGATCCCGCGTTGCTCTGGATGCGGGTGCGAGCGCGCACTCCGATCGTTCGAGACGGACGTGATCGTCCGTCTCCGATGACCCTGCATCAGCTCTTCCGCCAGAGACTCAGGCGTTGCTTACCGGCCGGGAACGGCGTAACGACAGCCTCACGCGCCCGCTGGGCAGATAGCTCTCGACTTCCTTGGACCACAGCTTCGGGGCCCTCAAGGACTGCTTCCATCGACTCGCGATCGCGAAAGCGAATGGTTGAACGAAACTTTTGGCGGCAGGTCCTCAGCGGGTTTCTCCTTGAACTCTTCCCAGGCCGTGAGCACGACTTCCTGGCCGGGGTCAAGCGTGAATTCCTGTTCAAAAAGAACACGCCCGCTTCGAAGCATCCGCAACAGATGCCGGCCGGGACGGAGCTCGCAGACGATCGGGCTGTCCCACAACGTCTCGACCCGGTACGTCTGGCCGTCGACCGTGACGTCGACCGCCGGCGGCACCACGTGCACATAGGCCACGCATTTCACCACGCCGCAATGGTCGTGCACCTGCCAGATGATCGCGCCGCCCAGCGCGAGCGCACCGAGTCCCTTGATCGTTCCCACGGCGAGGCTCTTGCATAAACTCAACATCGGGGTTCCTCATTCCATTTGGAGATAAGAACGACCGTTGACCGACCTCGGTGAAGGCGTGGTGTGTCTGGTCCGGGCGCACGATGATCCACCCGTTCGGCCGTCGCCGCGCGGACATACTCGTTCACACGCTGAACTCTTGGAAAACCAGGGCTTCCTGCAATCAACGACAATTGTAAGAGAGTGTCTGACAAATGTCAATGGTTGTTCTGAAACGCTGGCTATGGCTTGTCCCGACCGGTGAAGGTCTACAGGCGGACCGCTTGCATCAGTTCGTTGAAATCTCGGACTTGTCAGGCTGGTGATGGCCAAGGGACGTCATGGACCGTTCAAGGCCAACTATTCACCAGCCCAGGGAAGTGCTGGGACGGCGAGGGATGAAAACGGAGTTGGAAAAAAGGGCGGCGCCGCGCGTCGACAGCGGGGGACCGCCCGTTCGTTCGTCGTTACAGCATCGTTGTGATGGTCGGTCAATAGTTCGTCGCTAGTTGATGATCTCACCGCCGTTGCGGGTCATCAGCTCCCGCAAGAGCTTCGGGTGCGATCGTCTCCTTGAGGAACCGGACCGAACCGTCGGCGAACCCGAAGTTGGTCCCTTTGGGGTGATGGCCAAACAGGCCCTGGACCTTGAACTCAACGGCAATCTCCCAATCGTCTGGCTTGGTCCAGATGACGGCGGCGGCGTCACTGGCATCCACGACGAGGATGGTGTTCGAGGTGCCATCCGTGATGTCCTGGATTTTGACCCCTTCGGCGCCGGGAAAGACCGTGGCGGGTCCTCGAGGCGTCAGATAGCTCGTCTTGCCCTCTTTGGCCGGCGTCGGGCTCCCGCTCGGGCAGTGGTAAACCGCCGGCATCCGGGCGATCAGGGCCTTGTTGTGCGGACTATCCCAGGGCTCGTCCTTGTGGAACTCGTCGTAGAGCGTCTTCTGTTCGAGATACGGCAGGATGTGAACCCGCCAGCTCAGGAGCGGCTTGCCATCGGGGCTCTTGGTGAAGGCGGGCGGGAAAGTGCCATGGGCGCTGTGGTAATTGTGCATGGCCAGGCCGATCTGCTTGAGGTTGTTCGTGCACTGGGAGCGTCGGGCTCGCCTCGCGCCTGACGGATCGGCACGGCCACCAGCTCGGCCGTCTTCTCCAGGTCGGCCTCGAGAGTGATCCGGTCTCCTTGCGCCAGAGGCTTCATCTGGCTGATCGCCGTCGCCAACGGGGCCAGCGCCGGATCGTTTCGACTCGCAGTTCGCCAGAAAGTCGAGGGCGTCCTGGGCGAGGTTCATCAGGGCCTTGGTCGCATCCGGGTCCTTCGCCTGGACGACGGCGCGGATCACCGGCTTGGGCTCGAACGCCAACGTGAGGGAGATCCAGCTCAGGCCCTGGGTGAGCGTGGTGACTGGACCACCGCCGAGCTGCCGGGGCAGGACCGTCATCGATTCCTCGATCGACCTCCGCTGGGTGGTGCTTGGCATGATCGCGACCTGGATCGAGGTATCACCCCCCACGGCCATCGCGGCGGTCAGCTCGGGGCGGGCCTTGAGCACGGCGTTGCGAATGCTGGCCAAGCCGGCAGGCGTACCGGCAACGACGGCGCCGCGGATCGTCTCGGTAGCCGGCCATCGGAAGGGGTTCCTCCGCGCGCCGCCCGAGAGGACCGTGGCAATCGCCTTGGCGTCGGCTCCATCCACCAGCGGCACCACCGCGGCGGGGAGGCCGGGAATGTCGGCCGGGTCGAGCAACAGGAACAGGTCCTTCGCACCGGCCGCCTTCAGCGCGGCGACCGAGTCGTCGACGAGCTTCGTGCCGGCGCTCAGATCGTCTTCGTCGGCCAGCTTGCCGAGGACACGGCGGAAGAAGGTCTGGGTGTCCCATTTCGTCAGGTCGATATGGACGACGACGGCGACTTCCTCGCCGACGAACGGGGCAATTGCCGCGGCCTTCGTGCTGGCAGCCTGTTCGGCTGTCGGCGCGGCGACGGTGAGCAGGACGGCTATCGGAATCGAAAGAAACATGAAGGTTCTCCGTGAATCAAAGAGTGGGTCGATCACTTGGCGAGCTTCAGCTCGTAGCGGATTGCGTAAGGCTGGTGATCGTCCACGACATGGGGATAGTTAAAGCCGCGAGATGCCAGAGCCGAAAGGGTCGCCGAATCCCCGTTCATCTGGTAAAGAAACGGCTTTCCTGTCGCGGGATCGAGGGGCACCGGGGCATCGGTGATCGCCTCCAGGGTGGGGGGCAGCTTGCCCTCGTGGGCGGCGCGTAGAGGCGGATCGCCTCGATACACTGAAGCGCGTCGAGCTCACGCTCGAGCCGGATTGCCGCAGACCGGGCGCGAGTTGCGGGCCGGACTCAGCAGGTCGTAGATCATGACGAGGAGTGGATTCGCGAGCCTCTCGTTCCGCGGTGAATTGATTGGCCTGTTCGATCCGGTTGTAGGACTGCCAGTAGGGAACGTTCATCCATTTGTAAGCGTCGTCGCGTAACCGCTGGTATTCCTGCATCGTGTAGAGCGCGGCGACCTGGATGACGGGCATGGCCTCGACTTGTGTCTCGGGGCGACCCTGAGCGATCAGGGCGCGTTTGGCCTCGGGGTAGATCTTCGCGGCCATCGCGGCGATGCCGAGCCGGCGGGAGAGGCCAGGGAAGTCCATCGGCACGGCGCCGTCACCACCAGGGATCGGCCGTCCCGAGACAAGGGCGAAGAGTTTGCGTTGCAGGGTGTCGGAGAATCGCCGCGCCTGATCGAGACTCCACGCTCCCCGGTCGAGCTCGCTCAGCTCGGGCAGCATTTTCTCGAGGACATACCGCTCGCCTTCCATCGGACGTCTCATGTCGATGAACGGCCGGGGCCGATCGGCCAGGGCCCAGTAAAGACTTGGACCGCCGGGGGCCTGAATCAGGTCTTCGAGGCAACGCGCGTTAGTCCTGCCAATCGAGATGCCGACCAGGGCCTGGATCGCGAGCGGGCCCTGGCTGACGTGCCGCCCCATCACGAAGGCCGGTCTCGATCCAGTGCATGGCCTCGTCGGTCTTGCCGTCGAGGATCGCCAGCCGGGCCTTGAGCGCGACCAGCCGCGCCAGTCCCCGCATATCCTGGATCTCCGGGAGCAACAAATAATATCCCTCCGTGCGCTGGTCGAATTCCCAGTCGCAGGTCGATCGCAATGCGCCGAGCTCGACCTCCTTCAGGGCGTTCTCGAACGGTTCGAGATACTTCCGGGCTTTGTCCCGCTGGATCTCACCGATCGGGCCGGTGACCCAGTCTCCAGTGGCGACGCGGTCGGCGACGCGGTCGGCGATAGCGTCAGGCCGCGCTTGCTCCGTCAACGCGAGTCCCGAGTAAGTCTCCATCATCATGACGAAACCGCGATGATAGAAGATCGCGGCGTTGCCCGGCACGAGCTTGATTTGTTCCGGGACGAGCCGGTATTTGAGAGCCGGGACCGGCTCGGCGGCCGGCCGCAGTGTGATCACTGTCGGCCGAGGGTCAGGCGGCGGCTGGGCCGAGGCGGCCGACGGCCACCTGGCGGCCACCAAGAGGAGCAAGGCAATCGTTCGTTTCATGAGGGGTCTCCAGGATCGAGAAGTTTGCGGAGTTCTTCTTGCAACATCTGGCCGGAGGAAGCAGGCCACGGCCCCGAAGCGGAAGCGACGCGACCGGCGGCGAAGCGGGCAGGCCATCAAGCCCGTAACGCAGCACTTGCGCGGCCAGCCGCTCGTAAGCCGTCTGCCCGAGCGAGAGGGAACGCTCGATCGGGAGCGACTCCGGCACCTCGGCCACGCTTTGCTCGGGAGGCGGAACGACCGAGAGTGGAGCCGGGATCGTCGCCGGCTCGCGAACCACGACCACCCTCTCGACGATCTGAGGTGGAGGCCGATGGGCCAGCAATACGCCCTCACCGAGCGCAACCAGTGCGAAGCTGGCGGCGATCGCATTCCAGGCTCGTCAGCCCCAATCGCGACGGGCGCACCGAAGCCTGACCGGCCCGGAACATCACGAGGTCGCGGTCGATCCGGCTCCGAGCCGGCACAAGCGAGCCGAGGGCCGCCTCGATCGCGTTCAGCTCCGGATCGGGCGAGGGCGAGACGGGTTCGTTTGACATGGCACCCCCAGGTATTCTCTCAGGGCCATCAGGCCCGCTTGGTACAATCGGTGAGTGGAACTTGCGGAAAACCCGACCAGCTCGGCAATCTGATCGAATGTCAGCCCACCCCAGAGGTGGGCCACGATGACCTCGCGTTGCTCCAACGGCAGCACGGCCAGCGCGGCCTGGGCCGACTCGGGGTCCACGATCGCGCCGCTCCGAGCCGTCGGGCCGGTCTCGAACCAGGCAGGAACCCCTGCCGCGGCCTCGGCCTCGTGCCGTCGCCTCCTTCGCTTGGCGATCCCGGCGTTGATCGCCCCGTTGCGGACGGTCCGGAATAGCCAGGCCGCGGGGTTGAGCGGTGTCGCCGGCTGGGCCGCCAGCTTCACGAACGCCTCCTGGACCACGTCCTCGGGCTCATCGCACCACTGCCGCGCATAAAGCTCCAGCGCGGCCGCAAGTCGATCGATCAACATTCCGAGCCGTTCTGAATCCATGCGTCGTGAACTCGCAATGCCGCAGCCAGTTGTTCCTGTAAAGGATGACAACGGCCGGGCGCCGTGATCCCAGTTTTTCCACGGTTTTTTCCGATCGCTCGTCGGCGCGAATGCGGAGAAACGCGGAGCCTTGTCCTGCCAGAATCACGCAACTTTATTTAGCGGAGCGACTTCGGTCGGTGAGGACTCGGCCGGGGCAGGTGAACGAAATCCCCTGACCGCTCAAGGTCCCGACCATGATCGACTCCACCACGGGGGCGGTGACGCTCTGCTCGGCGACCCACTCGACCCGGAAGCTCGCCGAGACTCCACCCTTTGTATCGCTCTCGCTCACGAAGAATTCCGTCGACGACATCGGCCCGATCCGCAACGGCTTTTTGAGATAATCGCGGATGAGCTGCCCGTCCTGGTCGTAGTAGCGGGCTTTGTTGAGAATCATCGGCTGATCCTGGTCGGTGTTGCGGATGCTGAGCGTGACCGCCAGCTCGAAGCGATGAGCCCTGTCGGACGTATAGACTGACGAATAAGCCGGCACGTAGATCGTCTGTCCGGCAACGACTTCGCCACTGTCGATCGGCTCAACCTCGACCACCTGCTTGCGAACCTTACTGCGGTCGGCAGGGATCTCCCCCGTTGGCGGCTGGTTATGACAGGACGAAAGCCCAGCGAGAAATAAAGCCGCGAGGAGGACGTAGACGGATTTCATCGTAGTCGAGAATTCTCACATCGTTTCGGAGTGTCGGGATCTCCCCTACACAAGGTACCAAAACTCACGCGGCGATGGGCTTTATCGAGAGTCAGGTTAGCTGGCGGAATCCCACGCACATCTGCACGGCTCGGAAAACCGCCCTCGCCGTCTCTTCGGGCGTGGACTCGCTCGACCCCAATACCGCCCACGTGCCGGCGTCGATGGTTGGGGGACGATTCATCCGACCATACAGGGTTGCGGCATAGCCCCCTGACCGGCCCACCGGGATGACGACCGCGCCATGGGCAGGGCCACGTCCGCTTCGTGCCCGGCCCGCGGCCCGCCCTCGACAATCAAGAACACTGCGGACAGCCGCCCGAGGACCTCCCGTCGCTCGGTCATGTCGGAACCAGCGAAGAGCGTTTCTCCGTAATCCCACGCCTCTTCGTTCTCGGGGAGCACATGATAGACGCGCGGCTCTTGGTCGGCATCACGGCGCGCCTGGAAGAAGCTGCGGCCGACCGCTTCCCCGATCCCCTCGACCCCGCCGGTGAGGAGCACCAGACCGGGAATGCAGGCAAGCAACCGCCCGACCTGGGAGCAAGTGCGTTCGCTGTCGGCATGCCAGAAGTCCGTGCTCCCCAGCACAGCGACCCGCGGGCCGTGGGGCAACACCGCTTCGAGTCGTCGCGCGTCGCGATCGTGGCGCACATGGATCGATGCTGCCACGAGAACACCCCCCTTCGGCTACGGCCCAACCTCAGCGGATCGGCCCTCCGAGATGAGCCCCGATTCTATCAGAAATTGAGTCTGCCGCAGGATCACCAAGCGTCGAATCGAGATCTCCAAGGATCCAAGATACGGATGTGATCGGTTTCCACGCATGACGGCCACCGTCGAACGCATGCGGCACCTCGAATGTGGTAAAATGCGCCTGGTCACGTTCCAAAAGGAATACGGCGATGATTAAGCTATCTTCAAGAACGGTCGCGGGGCGACAACTGGACATCTGACAACCGCGCCAAAAGCCATTTTACAGATGTCGCATGTGCAAGGGGTGAATATCCCCATCGCATCAGCAGAATCTGAGGCACCGAGCGAGGACTTACGTCAGAACCGTGGTGTAACGCCTGGATTAGAGACCAGACTTGACAATCACAAGTCGGAGGAGATCCCTAACGTTGGAGCACAACAACGCTCGTGAATCTGAGCCGCGGGGTCTCTGCGTCGACGAGCATAACCTGCTGGAGTGGCTGCTGACACGCGGGGCGGAGATCACGGGCGTCGACGCGGCGAGAGCGGCGGCTTTCCTTCCTCAACTGGACCTTCTCCGCGTTGTCGGTGTGTGCCCTTGTGGGTGTCCGACGATCTACTTGGAATGTGAGAAGCCAACCCTCTTTGTCGATCACGTCACCGAGAATCTCGCGGACGTGGACGGTTGCTCGCCGGAGGGGACGCCTATTGGAATTATCCTCCGTGCGGTTGATGGCCGGATCAACGAACTGGAGGTTTACGCCAAAGATGGTAACGTGCGATTCAGCCTGCCCGCGGCCGAGCAGTTGGAGGATTTCTACTGATTCTGGTCATGCCACGATCTGTTACGTTTGATCTATAGGCGTCGCGGACAGGTGCTGGATTGGGCCGAGTAGAAGCGAGGACTTGCGCTTTGGCCAACCTTATGGAGTATACGGTGGACGCGACACATCGCTTCGCGGTGTGGCTTTTCTCGAACCCCAAGGAACCCACCTCTCCCATGGGAGTTTTCGCGTGGTGGGAGTTCCGCCGCCTGCCTTTCAATCTCATTGTTGGGACATACGGCATCCTCTGTTTGGTCATCTTCTTCGCGGCGATAACGACGAGTGGTCGTCTCCAGCCGGGGCAGGATGCGGTGGAACCACTCGCCCTGTTGGCGGCTCCAGTCGTCGTCAACGTACTGTACACGCTCGGTTGGATCGTGGAGGTAACCGCTCGCAGGCTTGCGCCGGGCCTGTCCCGCCGCTTCGGCCCACTGCTCCTCAAGCTAGGTCTTGGGCTCGGACTGTTCTTGAGCACAGTGCCCGCGGCGCTCTGGTCGGGATACCGACTCCTCCAGTGGGCCGGTGTCGCGTCCTGACGATTTAGCTCAACGGGCGCTTGATCTGATTGGCGGTCGGAGTGACAAGTCTCAGGTAGAGTTGGCGCGGACAGCCAGGCGCGGGACGATGTCAGAAGGTGCAAAGTCCGAACAACCATTCCAAGCTTATCTGAGCGCCGGGCGTGTAGGCGCGTCGCTGGAAGTCGTTCGGGCGCTCGAAGCTTCCCGGGTTCCCCAGGAGCGAAACTTGATTCATCCTCTGATTGCAGAGCATCTGACTGGTGACGACGATCTCGAACTTTGGGACGTTGCAACGGGAGCGCTGCTTGAGGACGCCGAGGCATCGGCGGCGAGCACCCCGCAAGACGTCTACGCTCAGATCGGCTGCTGCCATCACTGGATCAGCCCCCCACCACCCGATTCGGTGGGGGGCAGACGGTGGCTTCACATGGCCGTTCGGGTATAACAAAACGACGACCGGATGGTCCTACCGTGCGTTGCCCGACTTGACTTGGTCAGAGCACCTAAGGTGGGCTGGCGGTGCCTGGGAACCCGGTCGAACGGGTAAACGCTGTCTCGCCTTCCGTATCGCCATCCCGGCAAGGACTGCCCGGCACTCGCAAGCGGCGATTCACACGATATGGACTCCCCGGTCCCCGCGCACCAGTGAGAAGGTGGTTCAGCTATTCGGCTTCCGAAAAAGAGAGCGGGGATGGTCGCAGACGGCGAGCGAAGTGATCCAGCCCAGAAAGAGACCGGTGTAACCGTCCTCGGTAGCCATTACCGAATTCCTTCGCATGTGAAGCGCCAATTAGAGTTGGCGCGGACACTTGGCCGTGGGACGATGCTACGAGTTGGCGAGGGTGATCCAGAGATCAGAAGTGCCCCCCGTGGGTTCGTCGATAGCCTCTTGTCGTCGGCATCGATCGCTCATCGCCGGGGTCGGCTTGGGTTGCACAACGCTCGCAAAGGCGAGTGTGAATAAATCTGGCTGGACACGCACGACGGCGAAGGCTTGAGCTTCGGAAGTCCGTAGGAATGGGGCATCGTATGTCCGCGAACCAGAACCGCCGTCCTCCGAGCAGTCTCCTTCGCATCAGCCTCCGAGCGCTCGTGGTCTTGGTCCTGCTCACCGGCGGCTGGATGGGCTGGCTCGTCCAGAGCGCACGCACGCAGCGCACAGCGGTCGCCGCGATCCAGCGGTCGGACGGATACGTCGAATATGAGTGGGATATCACCAACCCTGCTCGCAAGCCGAGTGGGGGACCTGCGTGGCCTAAATGGCTCGTCGATCGTCTGGGCGTCGATTACTTCTACAATGTCGTTGCCGTGGACCTCGACGATCGGGCCACCGACTTGGATCTGGTCCGTGTGGGGAATCTGACAAGCCTCCGATCCTTGCAACTGTCGCGATCGCACGTAACTGACGCCGGGCTCGAGTACCTCCAGGGGCTTACCAGCCTCAAGCGCCTGACCCTTCGAGTTACCGACGTGACGGACGCCGGCTTGGCGCACCTGCAAGGCCTAACCGGCCTCGAAGAGCTCCGCCTCGGCTCAACCGCCTGCAGCGACGCAGGCTTAGCACATCTCAGCGCGCTGCCACGCCTCAGGATTCTCGGCTTGGGGAACACCCAGGTGACTACTGCTGGGCTCGCACGCTTGAAAGCGTCAAACCGTCTCGAAGAGTTGGTCCTCGGCGGCACCGGTGTCACCGATGACGACCTGGCTCACCTGAATGTGATGACGAGCCTGAGATTACTGCGCCTCGGCGGTGCAGACCTCACCGACGACGGATTAGCCCACCTGAGCGCATTGCCGCGCCTCAAGATTCTGGGCCTCGGGAAGACCAAAGTCACTGCCGGGGGGCTTACTCGGCTGATTGCGGCGACCGGCCTCCAAGAGCTGGTTCTCGCCGGCACCTCGGTCACTGACGACGAGGTGGTTAGGCTGAAAGGTATGACAGGACTGAAATCATTGAGCCTTATGCGTACATCCGTTACAAGCGAAGCCGTTGATGCATTGCAGCAGGCGCTGCCCAATCTAGCGATACGTCACTGATGCACCGCCCGCCAATCCTCGATGACGTCCGTACGGGTATCGGGAGGAGGACCTGGCCGGCCGAGTAAGCCGTAAACCGTGATTCATAATCGACAATTTACAGGACCCGACCATGCGAGCAACGCTGGGAACAGTGCGGTGCATCGGAGTCGCGGTGCTGGCTTTCGGGATCGCGCGGCCCCCGAGAGCAGCCCAGGCAGACGATCAACAGGTTCGTGAAACGATGGCGGCCCTTAAGCGGATGGGTGCGACGGTTCAGACGGATACAACACCGGACGGCCTGATACGCGTGACCAATGTCGCAATCAGCCTAGCGCAGCCTACCGGCCGCAACCAAAATAGATGACATCCCATGGCACATCTCGGATGATGGATTCGGCCAAAACATTCTCTGGAGGTGCGACATGGTGTGCTTCTTGGATCGTCATCAGGACAACGTGATCGGTGTTCTCTCCGGCTTTGACAGGATCCTCTTTCGTGGAACACTCTTGTCGATTAGCTATCGCGATGGCCTCGATCGGTTCTTGAGTCATCACGATGTGCTGCTGAAGGATTTCGGCCGGTTTGCCGGAGGGCTCTCCCAAACCGTCAAGGATCATGTCCAGGATTTGGTCGCACAGTCCGGACGTCCTTACCTTTACCTGGAATCCTCGAAGCAGTCCAAGGAGAAGATCGCCGAGCGAATCTGCCGGGATGATCGGATTACCGAAGGGTTGATCTGTGTCTTGGGCTGCGTCGAGGTGTGCCAGAGCTTCGCGATCCGCAAGGACTCCAAGTCGAAGAAGCTGAGACTGGTCTCGGCGCAGCGCAAATGCCTGCATTATTACTTCTATTACCTCGATCGCGATTTCGGGCTGATGCACGTGAGGCTGGAGACGTGGCTCCCTTTCTCCATCCAAGTCTGTCTGAACGGCCGAGAGTACCTGGCGCGTCGCTTGGAGCGAGCGGGCATCGGCTTTGAGAAACGGGACAACTGCTTTGTCCGGATCGATCATCTCAAGAGGGCCCAGGAGATGCTCGACGACCTGGTGACCCGCAAGTGGGAGCGATTTCTCACGATGTTGGCGCGTCGGGTCAATCCGCTGTTGGCGCCGGAGGCCGGATTGGAGTTGCGCGGTTACTACTGGACCTTCCGCCAATCCGAGTATGCGACCGACGTGATGTTCCGCGACGCCGCCGCCTTGAAGGCGATTTACCCCCGGTTGGTCTCGCACGCGATGGACCATTTCCATTCCCGGGATGTGCTGCGCTTCCTGGGACGTCGGATGACGGCGCGCTTGACAGAGGAAGTGACCAGCCAGAAGGCGGAGTTCTTCGAAGGAATCCGAGTCAAACACCGGGTCGGTGAGAATTCGATCAAGATGTACGACAAGCAAGGGAGCGTACTGAGGATCGAGACGACGATCAACAACCCGAGAGACTTTAAGTCTTGTCGGGAGACGACCCGAAATGGCCAGCCCGGCTTGTACTGGTTGCCGATGCGGAAAGGGCTGGCCGATATTGCCCGGCGCGTGGAAGTCTGTCGCGCCGCGAATCAGCGCTATCTCGAGGCGCTGGCGGTGGTGGATGAACCGGCTCCCACCAGGGAGGTTCTTGATCCGTTGACGCGACCGGTGATCAAGCAAGGGCGAACGTATCGTCCGTTGCGCCCGATCGCGCCGGAGGAGGCCGACCTGTTCAAAGCGGTGATGCGCGGGGAACACGTGCTCAACGGGTTCCGCAACCGGGACCTTCGAGAGCTGTTGACCGCGGGAGTCAAACCGAACTCGAAACAAGGTCGGGCCATCACGGCCCGTATCACGCGATGTCTCGGGCTGCTGCGCGCGCATGGACTGATCCGCAAGGTAGCAAAGACCACACGCTATCAAATAACACCCAAGGGCCATCATGCGATGACTACAGCCTTAAAACTACGAGAGGTTGACGTTACGAAGATCGCAGCCTGAAAAGCTTGTTGAAAAAACAAGATTTTTCAAGCTTGTAAAACAGATCAGCACAGATGAAGAGAGAAACTGGGGCTTTCCGAAAACCGTCTTAAATTGTCTCTTGACGATTCTGATCCGTGTTCATCCGTGTTCATATGTGGCTAATACAAGAATAAAATTACAGATCGATCTGGGTCCCGATCTCGACGATCTGATCGGCTGGCATGCCGTACCGTCTTTCTTCGTGGACGGCGTTACGGTTCAAGTAGGCGAAGATGGCTTCGGGAACCCGGCTGAGGACACCCTCATCACTGGCCACGATCGTCTCGTGGCCGATGTAGTAGGTGGCATTCTCGAAGTCGAGGGAGAGATGTTCGCGTGCCGCCACCGATCGCAGCACCGGAATCAGGTGGGGCTCTTCCATGTAGCCGAACCGGACGACGAGCTTGTAGAAACCGTCGCCCAGCGAAGTGAACTCATAGCGCGAATCAGCCGGAACTTCGGGAACGGTCGTCTTTTCGACGGTCAGCAAGACGACCATTTCGTGGAGTGACCGGGTGCGCTCGACGTGGTGCACGAGGATCGGCGGAACGTGGTCGGCGCTCGGTGAAAGGAAAACGGCCGTGCCGGGTACGCGCGAGCAGAGCCAGCGACTGATCAACGGCTTGGCCGCGTCGAGGGTGGGGTATTGGCTGGTGTATCGCTCCATGAGCGCGGTCCGTCCGCGGCTCCAGATCAACATGCCGGCGATCAAGGCTGCGCCAATGAGCATCGGCACATAACCGCCCTCGAAAAACTTGAAGAGATTGGCCAGCAGAAACGGAATATCGAAGCTCAAGAAAAGGGCAAGGAGGGCCCCGGCGCGCCAACGGCTCCAGCCCCAGGTGTGCCGCGCCACGATGTAGTAGAGGATCGACGTGATCGCCATGGTTCCCGTGACGGCGATGCCGTAAGCCGCGGCCAGTTTTACCGATTCGCGAAATGTCAATACCAGAAGGATACAGCCGACCGCCAACAGACTGTTCACCTCCGGGATATAAATCTGGCCCTCGGTGTGGTAGGCCGTGTGCTTGATCGTCACACGCGGAAGATAGCCCAAGAGCATCGCCTGCCGGGTCAGCGAGAAGGCTCCCGAAATCAAGGCCTGCGAGGCGATCACGGTGGCGGCGCTCGAAAGCAGGACCAGCATGTAAGTCAACGGGCCCGTGGGCACTTGCCCGTAGAAAGGCTCTTCAACCGCCGTCGGCACGCGCAGGATTAAGGCGCCCTGGCCCAGGTAGCCCAACACCAAGGACGGCAGCACGAAGGTGGTCCACGCCAGTCGAATCGGCCGGATCCCAAAATGGCCCATGTCCGCGTACAACGCTTCGCCGCCCGTCACCGCCAGCACGACCGAGCCGAGGATCAGCATGCCGTGGGGTCCGTGGCGATAGAAAAAGAACGCCCCATAATGCGGTGAGAGTGCGTACAGAATGTCCGGCTTCTGGATGATGTGATAAATGCCGAGCCCCGCCATAGTGACGAACCAAACAGCCATCACCGGACCGAATAGCTTGCCCACGTCTCCGGTTCCGCGCTTCTGGATCGCGAACAGAACCACGAGTATGCCACAGGTGAGCGGCAAGACCAGCCACGAGAGTCGAGAATTGGGGGTGTAGCCGACGATTGATGTGACTGAGGCGATGACCCGGGCCCCCTCGCTCCCGGTCGGCTGTTGGGAGGGCCACAAGCTCTCGAGTTGCTTCCTGAGATCTTCGATCCGCCGAGCTGGTTTCGTCAGCTTTTTCTCATCAGTGTCCACGACCACCTTGCCATCACCGTCGAAGATGCGGAAGTGTAGCACATGATCCACGTCGGCCACGATAATCAGACTATCGCCCGCGGTCGGGATGCCACTCACGTCCTTCACTGAGGACATCAATCGTAGGTCATACCCAGGGCTGGCGACCTTCAGCCCCTCGACCGCGCTCAAAACCGAGATCGCTGGCGTGATCACTCCATCGCCATACAATAAGGACGGCGCCGATCACGGCCAGGAGCGCCATGCCGGTGACCCGGCCACTCCGTCCTGTACTCGTTCGGAACCGTTCCGGAACGATCGCCAGCAAGGCGAAAATCCCGCCTTCGCCGTGGTGGTCTGCCCGCATGACAAACATCAAATACTTGACCGTCACCACCATGAACAACGCCCAGAACATCAACGAGAGGATCCCGAACAGATCCGCAACGCTCGCGTCCTCGCCGCCCGCGGCATGCATACATTCCTTGAGCGTGTAGAGGGGCTGGTGCCAATGTCGCCGAAGACCACGCCCAAGGCACCGAGAACCAAAGCCGCCGCGCTGGCCCGATGGCCTGAATCGTGCTCGTGAGCGATCCGTTTCGCGGGCGAGTCCGACAGTGTGGAATCCTCCACGTGTTGCAAGGCCATGAATGGGTCCTTATGCGGTCATTGAAATAGGGCAGGTCCGGGCGAAAATGGAGGCACGCCCTGACCCCTCAGCCCAGCGTCGTCTTATCAACAACCCGACAACGGGTTTTGATTGAGTCAAAAGCTGAGATACCACCTCGTTTAACGTCAATAGCAAACACAATCTTAACGCTCCACCGCGTCGTTGTCATTCACCATGCATCGAGGAGAGACCCGTTGTGCGTTGCGTGCGTGCACGAAGAGCCCGCCGTGCGGAATCAGTCGATAGCGTTCGCGCCACGGGCCGACCAGGTCGGGGTCGGCGCCCGGCGTGGCCGGGGGTTTTCCTGACGCTTTGATTGCAAAGTCGCGCGGCTGCAAGGAATCGGACCGCGCCGCGGGATCGGTCAAGAAATCGAGTTTGGTGGGGATCGCGTCTTTATCCCCGGTGGCGACGCGCAACCAGCTATCCAGGTCGGTGATGTTCATCGTGAATGCCGGGGTTCCCTGACTCGCCGATAGAACGATCCAGCATCGCCCCAGGATGTCGTATTGATTACCCGAGCCCAGCCAATGGATCTGGTTGGCCAGGGGGTCACCATCCTTGATGGGTTTCAAGGCGAGGAGCGCGTCGGTCCTGACGGCGCAGTGATTTACCGCGATCTGGAGCGGCAGCACGAGGGAGCAGCCGGTCAGGTCGAGCAGGCCCGCTCCCTCGAAGGTGCAGTGATCCAGGGTCAGGTGACTGTGCTGAGGCTCCGCGGTCGGCCCTGCACCCAAGTTGGCGCGGAATTTCACGCCCCAGCCGCGTGGTTTCGCCGGCTGGGGTTGAGCGGGAGCCCCAACGATCATCGTCTGCTGGATCCGCGCGGGCATCCGATCGACGGCATCGATGTCGATCGCCGTGTCGAAGCCCTCGAACCAGCAACAATCGACCTCCAGCTCGCCGCCGTTGCAGAAGATCGCCCGCGAGTCCTTGAGGCCAGGATTGCCCACGACTCTGAAGGCGCAGTGGTCGATCCTGGTTGTCCTGCCGGCGGCCGCGATCAAGGGCGGCGGGGCGGGAGAGGAGGGAGCCCTCGGATTCGGATAGCGAACCTCGAACGTCAACCCGGAGAGTTCCAGTAAGACGGCCGAGCCGGTCTCGAGAAAGGGCTGGGGACCTCCCATCGCGACTTCGATGACCGGCATGACCCCCGGTGCGGCGCGGATGTTGAGCCGGCCGCGTCCTGAACCGAAGGCGAGCATTTGATCGCCGGCCAGGTGCCATGGCCCGTTTTGTCGCAGCTCGACCCAGCCGGGGGTTCCCATGGCTCGATTCATCGCGTCGACCAGGCTGTTCGTAGCGATCTCTTCCCCGTCTTCAAATCGAACGACGATGGCCGGTTCGGCCGGCCGATCGATCGTGGATTGGGTGTTTCCAGAGGGAGCCGGATGGATTGCGGCGTCTGGGTTCGAGGAGGAGCCCGTTTTGGTCTCCCCTGCGAGATTGCGGAACGGGCCGCGTGTCGCCAGGAATATAACCAGGACCGTGACCGTCACAGCCATCGCGACCGAACCCCAGAGCCGGATCTGGGTGTGCCAGGGAGGCGGGGGCAATTGGCCGGCCGCCGTCGCCGAGAGGTTGGAGACCGGTCGGGACTTGGACCGCGACAGCCCCTCGCTTAGCAAGGGGTCGGGGCCGAGGTCGAGGAGGAACGGGACATCCGCATCAGTATCAACAGCGTCGGCAACGGGGCTGCGCAGGGCGGCCGCGGGATCGGGCTCGACAGCCGCGGCCCGGGAATTTGTTGCCGCAATCGGGTGGGGATTCAAGTCACTGTGCCCGGCGACTGTTCCGAGCGAATCCGGTTGTGGCTGGGTCGCGTGCTCAATCGCCTCGGCGGTCTGAGTTTGGCCAGTCCGTGGCGTGGGCGCCGGCGACGCGGGCAGCGGTTTGGGAAGTGTCCGCGGCGGGTCCTTTTCGAGGATGCCGCTGGGGTACTCCTCGCAGAACGGCTCTAGCGCCTGCGCACCTGCAGTGGCGTCGCGTACCGCTCGTCGGGCAACTTACGCATCATTCGTTGCACGACCTCGGCCAGTGCTGGCGAGAGTCCGGGCGCAACTCAGAGAGCGGAGTCGGCTCGATTGTCTGATGCGAGAACAGCTTTTCGGGCAGGCTGGCGCCCGGAAAAGGAACGTGGCCGGCGATCATATGGTACAGCGTACATCCCAACGAATAGATGTCGCTTCGGATGTCGGCGGACTGCGAATTCCGCGCCTGCTCGGGCGCGACATAGTCGAAAGTGCCGACCGTGGACCCGTCGCGCGTGACCCGATCTTCGTTGGCCAAGTCGATCGCCAGCCCCAAATCGGCCAGTTTGGCGGTTCCATCGTGCGTGACCAGGATGTTGTAAGGGTTGACGTCGCGGTGGATCAGGCCCTTGCGGTGGGCGTGCTCCAGTCCCAGGGCGACCTGCCGGACTAGCGCGGCCGCCGTGGCCGGGGGCATCGGCCCTTGGTCGGAAATCAAGCTGCCGATGGTCTTGCCCTCAATGTACTCCATCACGAGGTAGTGCCGGCTGTTGGATTCGCCGAAGTCGTACATGCGCACCAAGTTCTCGTGCTGCAACTGAGCACCGACTCGCGCCTCTCGCTGAAATCGCGCGATCGCCCGAGGGTTGCTGATCCGTTCGGGCGACAGGATCTTCAGTGCCACCCGCCGGTTGAGCCGAGTGTCCCGAGCCAGGTAAACCCGACCCATTCCCCCTTGACCGAGCAAGTCCAGCAGCACATAGCGATCGACCTTATACCCGCTGGTGCGTCCCGCCAGCAGTTGTTGCGCCTGCCAGAGGGTCAGGGAATTCGCCTGAACGGCCTGCCGCGCCAGCCGGCGGTCGATGTGCTCCGGCTCGTCCCGCTTCTCCGGCGGAATCCTATTCCAGCAGGCGGTGAGGGCCTGAGCGTCCATCAGACCGCTAAGTATGGTCGCCTGCCAAAATCGTGACGACTGAGGATCAAGCATAAGATGTCCTGCAAACTACGTCGTCACTGCCAGTTCACTAGCACGACGTCGTGGCCGGTCGAAGACCACTCTATCAGCTTCGTCCACCACGCTCAATCTTTCCTTAACCGGAAGCGTACCAACAACATCAACAACCAATCCCGCAACCACAATCGCCTGCTCCGTCACATTCAACGACGCCAATCTGTGAGCTGTGTTTCTCCGAACATGAGCATCAAATCGAATTCAATTCATTCGCTCGGGGAACCTCGTTGGGCTCGGAGGCATCGTGACGATCAATATGCGTTGCTTTTCTGAGACACGAGTGGTTTCGCGGAGCGGAAGCTGTCACTGCGCTCCAACCGCGACGTTACTAGAGTGAGAACCGTTCGATTTGACAGGATAGTTCACCATCACTTTGTACCTTGAATTGGAATGAGAGGGCTGATTCACGATGGCGATGTCCCAATTGATCCTCGCTCGCCCCGATGCCGCCTGCGGCAAAGTTTTCCATGACCAATCGTCGCGGCGCCGAGCAGCAGCGCGTTGCCCTGGAGATCTGGAACCGAGCGACCGGTTGTGCCAAGGAAAACTACCGTTTAGTGTCTTTCCAGTGCAACCGCTGCGGCGGCTTTCACATCGGCCAAAAACGGATCGCTCGCCCTCGTCCGCGCGACGATTCCCGCAACCTGTCCCACGAAATCAACCCGGAAGCTCTCTCTATTTTAGAACACCACCGAGACAGGAAACGATCGAAAGCGCACCACAAATAACGTCTGGACAATGACACCACGCAGAGAACTTTGAGTCGGCAACCCACGAAATTCAGCGCCCCTTTGGCTTCGCCTCTGCAAGGATACACGATTTTTGATAAAATCGGTGTCGTGAGCTCATGGCGGTGGCGAAGCCAAGCGGAGTGTTCGTGGTGAGCGATCATTCTCGGATCGAGTGGACCGACGCGACCTGGAATCCGATCCGGGGCTGTACCAAGATCAGCCCTGGCTGTGCGCACTGCTACGCCGAGACGTTCGCCGAGCGGTTCCGCGGGGTCGCCGGACACCCGTACGAACAGGGCTTTGACTTGCGGCTCGTACCCGGAAAGCTGGCTGACCCCCTGCGCTGGCGGACGCCGAAGATGGTGTTCGTCAACTCGATGAGCGACCTGTTTCACCAGGACGTCCCCGACGCGTACATCCAAGACGTCGTCGAGGTCATGCTTCGGGCTGACTGGCACACCTACCAGGTCTTGACCAAGCGGTCGGAACGTTTGCGAGAGCTTTTGCAAACCAAGTTGCGCCAAGCGTCGACCGCTGAGCAGATCTGGTGGGGAGTGAGCGTCGAGAACCGCCGCGACGGTTTGCCCCGCGTCGATGACCTTCGCGCGTCGCCCGCCCGAACCCGGTTCCTGTCGGTCGAGCCCTTGCTCGAAGACCTGGGGCCATTCGACTTGACAGGGATCCACTGGGTGATCGTCGGCGGTGAGAGCGGTCCCGGGGCTCGGCCGATGAACAAAGATTGGGTGACCGCGATCCGCGACCACTGCCAAACATCCGGCGTCCCGTTCTTCTTCAAACAATGGGGCGGGACCCGCAAAGGCAAGACCGGCCGCGCCTCGATGGCCAAACCTATGATGAGATACCTGCCAGAGGCATTCGACCCGTCCTGGATGACGACCATCGAAAAGCGATCCTGGCCGAGCTTGACGCCCGCGCCAGGGATGGAAACCCGATCAGAATTAGCCACGGATTGAACACAGATTGAACACGGATGAGAGACAAGACAAACCAGATTCGATGTCTATCTTTCTTATCCGTGTTTTATCCGTGTTTCATCCGTGGCTAATTCCCGTCTCGTCCGTTCCTGGTCAGCTCGATCGCGTCGATTAGTTCCAGCAGCGCGTCGACGTCGGCCGGCTTGAGGATCGGGGGCCGAGCCTGGCACGCGCCGGTTGGGGCATCCCTGACGGCGGTGATGGTGACTTCTCCGGCAGGTCGCACTGGTGCGCATTTCTGGGTGCCACGGCTCGGACCCGACCAGTGTCTTCATTCACTCCCCGTCTTTCGTATTGGGACGGCCTTACACGACTTCCTGCATCGGTCGGATGCGGGGACAAGGCAGTGGTCGCCCCTCCGCCGCGAAATGGTGAATGACGTCGTCAATGACGTCGCATAATTCACGATAGAGCCTGACGGGATCATCTCCATGAATGCCGGTCAGCAAGTCCGGGCACTTGCCAATGTAGGTCTGGTCGTCTTCACTTGAATCGATGCATTTATAATACTGATCACTTGTTTTCATCCGACGTTCCTTGGAAGGGTCCTGCCGCTGCGCCCTGCACGCGGCTGCCAAGGAGTCGCCGAGCGGCTGCGAGGGCCTCATCGTCTTCGAGATCCCACACACCTCCCGCATCCAAGCGTCCTGCTGCCATCGCGAGATTTGACAGCGCTTGACCGAGTCTCCAATTCGGATGTGCATGGCCCAGTTCGGCCAATGCTTCCAACAGCTCCGCACGCGTTTCTTCGGTAGTCATAGCCGGTCTCTCACGGTCGGCAACCCGCCGACTGGCACAGGTAACACGCCAGTGACTTCCACGGTCACCGACGTGCCAGGAAGCAATTTCGCGACGCGCGTCGCCTGCGTCACGCCATCATTGATGACCAGCTCTCCGTCAGTACCGCGACTGACTTCCAACGGCGGCATGCCAGCGACCGACGCCGAACTGGTCGGTGAAGGTCGCTCCCCGTGTGGGGTTCACTGGTGGGCCCAGTCTACAATGGTTCGCAGTCCGACTCGATGACATGGCCGATTGCTTTGATGACATCGCGAAGCGAGATGTCATCAAGCACGCCGATCGGACCGGCCGCCAAGTCGAGTTGGGCCTTCTCGATCGAGAGCATGTTGTCGCATTGGGCCACGCAATCGACCGTGAAACCGAAGCGCCCCGCCCGAAACGGCACGCAGCTTGGGAGAGTGCTCCGTGCGGGGAATCGGGCCGACGTGCAGACCACGACCAAGGCATATCGCCCCCGGTTCAATTCGGCGCGGGAGACGATGATCACCGGGTGCGGCCCCGCCTGGTCGAGGTCGGCCATGTATACCTCGCCGGGCTGGATCATGGCTCCTCGCCCAACCGGCCCGCGGCGTTGCGAAGTGCCACCGCTCGGATGGCCCTCTGCTGCCGTTCGTCCTCCAAGGCTTCGCGGACGGCCTCATACTCGGCTGCCGGGATAAGCACATAGGTGTCACTTGTTCGCGGGTCGATCACGCGCACGGGTGTCTTCCCGAACGCGTCGAGGGTCTGTTGTTGCTGCTCTGTGAGCTCGATGGACATGGTAACCACCTCCTCAATTTCCATCCTACAAATTTGGCTAGAAAAAGATAACCCGGCTGAGGCCTTTCGGCGGGTCATCCGGGTAAGACGTCGGTGAGGTATCGTCCTATCGCGGCGAAGAATCAAGTCGAAAGCGGGGGACATGGTCTGGCACGACATCCAAAATTCGCCCTGTTTTGTCCTTCTGATCCGGGTTACTTGTGCGATCCGCGGTTGAACGGCCCGGCCTTGAGGGAGCTCCACTCGAGGGTCTGGGTGTTGGTGGTATCGAGGTCGCCCAGCGTGAAGTAGATCGGCGGCCGGGAGAAGTCCCATTGGGAATGGAGCCAGCCTCCGTAATAGACGGGCACGGTGATGCTCTCGCCGGGCTCGAGGATGCCGGGAATCGCCCCGCTGGCCAGGAACTGCACGGTCTGGCTGAAGCCGGCGGGCGTGGTATTGGTCCAATACCCGAGGCCCGCATCTGAAGGATCGAGCGACAAGAAAGCCCCTTGCTCGCCGTTCTGCGTCGCCGTCAAGACCAATAGCGGGGCGTCCATCGGCGCCGTGCCGACGTTGCTGTAGGTCACGTAGATCGTCGACGCCTCGTGATAGCCGATCGGGTCGGGCATGCTGATGCTGGTCTTCAAGACGCCGGCGCCGCCGGCGGTCACTGTGAGGACATCAGGTAAGGTTTGGGAGTCGCCCTGGTCGTCGGTGACCTTCGCCGAGTAGCTGCCAGCCGCGAGTGCGTTGGCGGGCAGCGTGCCCGCCATGGTCATCGTTCCGTTGACGCTTTCGGTGCCGCCGGAGCCGATTCCCAGGCTGGTTGGCGAGAGATACAGTGGCGAAGCCGGGTAGGCAGTGCCGCCGGCCGAGATGAATTGGATCTGGTAAGAAGTCGCCGACAGGTACGCGAGCGGGAAGACACCGCTCACAAGCAAGGTGGCGGCTTGGCTGTCGCCCACCTTGCCGGGCGTCGACCCCGTCAAAACAAACGGACCTCCCTGCACGAGGAACGTATAGTTGCTCCCGGGTGAGGTCACCAGGTTGTTGTAAACCAGGATGTAGTAGGTACCCGGCTGAGCGGCCAGGGCCAATGTCTGGTCGGCCCCAGTGCTCGTGTAACGATACTGGAAGGTGTCGCGGGTCGGGGCGGTGCCGAGAGAAACGTATACCTCATTCTCGTCGTTGGCGTTGGTATCGGTAAGTTCGACGGCGAGGGCGCCGGGGTTGGCGAGCGTGACGATGAATAGCTGCGCCTGCCCGCTCCCTGCGAGCGTGCCTTGATAAGGGGTGCCAAGTGTCAGATTGGTCTGGGTCGTCTCCTCAAGGCTGAAAGCGTAGGCTCCGGTCTCCTCAGGAATGGGCGGCTGCGCCAATGAGCCGTAACAACGTAATTCCCGGCTGCTGGAAGCGTGACGAGTCCCGAGTTGCCTGTCAGCCCCGAAAAGCCGCTGAAGCCGTTTGGCCCGGTCAGATCGAACTCAATTGCCGAGCTTGATGAATTGACCAGGTTGAATTGGACCTGCTCGTTGGCGAAGGCGGTGAAGTTCCATTGATCGACGGCGTAGAGCGTAGCCAACTGTCCCGTGACCGTCTCGCCGAGGTTCAACGGGCTCTGGTGAACCGGGGCATTCCATGCAGTGATCACGTAAAAGCCCGTGCTTCCCGACTGGCCCGGCGGGGCTTGCACCTGAATCTGGTACGTACCATCGGCCGGCAGTTGGACCCCGAGGAGCGTGACATCAGCCCCCGCTTGAGTGTTGGTCGCCGATGCGACGACTTTACCGCTCGGATCCAGAATTTGCACCTGGGCGTAATTCAGGCTCGGCTGCAACGGTGTGATCGAGCCCTGGCTGCCCGTATCGACCACGACGGCTACCATTTGATCGGCCTGGCCGTAGAATGTCCAATCATCGACCTGGCCGGCCTGGCTGATTGACCCGGCAGCCGGCGAATTGAGTTCGATCGGACCACCTGCCGCGAGCTGATTCACAGCCCCACCCGTGATCGTTCCCTTGATCTGCGCCACCCGCGCGTAGACGTGAAGCCCGTTGAGATTGAGGGTGCTCCCGGCAGGCACAACAAGGGCATTGACGTAAAGTGCCTCGGCGCCCGTTCCAGGGGAATTCGTCGCATTGTCAACGAGTTGGACGTATGTGTTGTCGCCGAGGGCCAGCGTGCCATAAGCGAAGTTGTCTTGAAATCCCGCCGCGGTATTCCCGAGATCCTGGCTCATCACTTCGAAGAGCTCTGGTGCAGACGCCGTACCCGATCCGTTGAGAAGCACATTGCCTTGGGGAACAAACGCTTCGGCATTCTGCGTGTTTCCAACGAGATTCCCGCCGACCGTTAGGGAAGCAGTCGGAGCAATGGCGATAACACCAGAGCCGTCGATTTCGAGGGAGCTTCCTGATAGATTCGTCGCGCCGGCTTTTATGTTCAGGACGCCCTCATCGGCCAACGTACCAGTGAAGGTCTGCGCTGGGAGTCCCGGAGAGATCTACCTCCGAGCCCGCGGGGATGGTCATATTGCTCAGCGTCCCGTTGCCCGATCAAGCGTCGAGCCCCCGGCGTCAGGGTGCTTCCGGTGATGGCACCGGGGTATTCGCTCGCCGTTGCTCAGGGTGCCGCCGTTACTAGGCTGATCGATCCCCCTGGATGGTCCCGGTGTTGTCGACGGTGCTGGCGCTGATCAACCGAGATCTGCCCCTGGCTATTATCCAGGCCGATTTGGTCGATATAGATTGCGTCCCTTCCCCGACGGCCTTCAACTGGCCCTGGTTCGTGATCGAAGCCGTATTCAAACTCGAGATCCTCCGTCCGCCTGGATGACCCCCTGGTTGACGACCGTGCCGGCTCTTGTACGTCGCCGAGTAGCCCTTGCCGGAGCCCTTGACCGTCTGGCCCGGCGGCGTTGGTGACCGTCGAGCCAGGAGCCGGGGAAGTCGACTGAGGCGGTGTCCCCCTGTTGACTCGGGTCGAAGAGCATCTGCCCCGTTCCGCCCGAGGGTCAGGCCGCTAACATGCAGCCTGGACATAGCCGTGACTCGGTGCCGAATTAACTCGAGATAGTGCCGTTGTTGGTCCACGTACCGCCGATCGTATACGCGTGGTCCCTCTTGGAGTTGCTGGCGATCAGACGTCAGATCCTGTGGGGATGGTCACGCCGCTCATGGTTCCGTTGCCGACCATGGTCGCGCCGCTCAGGGTCAGGGTGCTTCCGGTGATGGCACCGGGGTATTCGCTTTCGCCGTTGCTCAGTGTGCCGCCGGTCATGTCCACGATCCGCCGGTGATGGTCCCCGTGTTGTCGAGCGGTGCTGCGCATTCACCGAGATCTGGCCCTGGCTATTATCCACCGACTTGTCGATAAGAAGCGTCCCTCCGTTGATGCGCCTCATCTGGCCCTGGTTCGTGATCGGCGTATCAAACTCGAGACCCTCCGTCCGCCTGGATGACCCCCTGGTTGACGACGGAGCCGGAGTCTGCACACACCGACCCTTTCGGAGCCCTCGACCGTCTGGCCCGACCCGACGGTGAGCGTCGGATCGGACCCGGAGAAGTCGACTAATGGCGGTTCCCCCTTGTTGCTCGTCGAGGATCAACTGCCCCGTTCCCCCGAGGGTCAGGCCGCTCACGTACAGCCTGGCAAAGGTATTCGGTGCCGAAGTAATTGAGATCGTGCCGTCGTTGGTCAGCACGCCGCCGATTGTCGGCCCGGCACCAGCGGGTACATCAACGTTCGAGTCATTGACCAGATTGCCGTTCGCGTTGATTGTTCCGCCGGTCCAGCTGCTGTCGCCGTTCGTGGTGAGCGTGCCGCTTGCGGTCAGGGTACCTCCGCTGAGAGTGAAGGCACCATCGATTTCCGACGCGGCGGCCAGCGTGAGCGAACCGCCCGAAACAGCAAGCGTCGCGTTGCTTCCGCTCTGAAGACTGTTCACCGGTGGGACGCTCGAGTTGATGGTGACGGTCAGCGCCGCGGAAGGATTGATCACCACGTCGTCAGTCGATCCAGGCACCTGGCCCGTGCTCCAATTCGAACCGACGTCCCAGTTGCCGCTGGAGGTCGCTACCCAGGTGACGGGCGGCAGAGACAGAAGACGCCGATCCTCCAGGATCTCGAACCGAATCCGGTGGATCCGTCGGGATCGTGAGCGGGGGTCCAGCCGGCGCGGAGACAATAAACGGCGGTTAATCGCATGAAGCCGAGACATGGGAGCCCTTTCCTCAGGTGCTGGAGGACTGCCGATTGTCGAGGACGATTGGGTGGTGATCAGTCCGGTGACTGGCGATTACTTCTTATCCAATTCCTGGATCAGTCGCTGAAAGCTGTCGAACGGACGGAGCGATTGGAGATCGGGATCATCTTGGAGCGCTTTGGCCGTCCCGGCGTAGCCTTTCTTTATGGCGAGTCGCAGGAGACTCCACGGCGCGATCTCCGAAGGAGCGTGCCAGCGCCCGACGTTGGGCGTCATCGAGCTTCCGGTTTCTCTCAAGCCTCGGCACGCAGCGGGCCCACGCGGCGGCGACGTAATAGAACGACTCCCGAGCGTCGGGGAAAATCCGGATGGCGGCCTCCGCCGCTTCAGACGCCTTCGCCGTATCGCCCAGGGACAAGAGAGTCTCGGCCAGGAGCACGTGATCGCCGCGGAGCCGATCGAGATACATCACTGCTCCCTCGGGCTCGAATTCAGCGCGGCCTGGTGGAGGGCGATCGCCCGCTCTGCGAGGCTGCGAGCTTCGTCGTATTTTCCCTGCCGGCAGAGCACATCCGCGAGGTCGTGCAACGTGATGGCCGTTCGACTACGATATTCGGGGGTTTCGCCACCGTACAGGTTCATCAATTCCACGCGGAGTTCCACGACCCGATGGAGCGTCTGTTCCGCCTGGTCGAGCTGTTCGGCCTTGGCCAGCAATAGACCCCGGTTGTTCAGAAAGTCAGCGGCCTCCTTGCGATAGTCAGGAATCTTCGGATGATCGGCCGCCAGCTCGTCCTCGATCGAGAGAGCACGCCGAAGCGGTTGCTCGGCCTCCCGATACCGGTCCGTCGTGCCCAGCAGGCTGGCCAGGCCCGCGAGATTTCTGGCCAGGCTCTGGCGGTATCGGGGCGTGGATGGAAAATCGGCGACCAGCCGCTCACGTAGCGCGATGGCCCTGCGATACAGCGTCTCGGCCTCGTCAATGCGCCGGGTATCATTCAGGATCATCGCCAAGCTATGTCGGGTTCTCGCCTCGTCGTCTCGATAGTCCGGCTCGGCAGGGAAATCCGTTGCCAATTTCTCGTGGACCGCGAGAGCATCGCGGAATGCTTTTTCCGCATCGGGGCCTCGTCCGCTCCAGTAGAGCAGTTGACCGAGGTGTGTTTCGGCTCGAGGCGAGCTCCTCGCGGCGCTCGGGTGAATCCGGCGCAGCGGTCGCGAGCTGTTTCTGAAGTTCAATGGTCTGACGAAAAAGCGGCTCCAATACCGGCGGAGCGGCCGATTCCCAGGAGCAGAGTCGCCAAGCCAAATTCGAGACGGCCAAGCAAGAGGCGCAGTTCGTCATTGTGAGGGGATTTGGCCAATGATTCTTGGCAGATCACGATTCCGTGTTGATAGAGTTTCTCCGCATCCTCGTTTGACTTGGTGAGGGCCAACAACTTCGCGAGGTTGAAATAGGCGTCAAGCCGGATCGAATCGGACGAGGTCGCTTGGGGATCGGTCGCGATCAGGCCTTCGCTTATGCTGATCGCGCGGCGAAAAGCCTGCTCGGCCGGACCCGACTCGTTCAGCACAGCGCGGATCTTGCCCGCTCGCAGAGAGGCCCTCGCAATCTCTTCCCTCGCGGTCGGGTCGGAATCATCTTCCCGAGCTAGTTCCTCATAGCATGCCAACGCCCTTTCGAGCAGTTCGCTGCTGCTGCCTTCTCCGTACCCGGTTGGAACCGCAACCATCGATCGACAAACTTGGTGAAGAATCCATCAACCGCCCCGCGGGTCATTTCCTGCCGAGTCCGGGCGATATCCCGCTGCCGGATGATCTCGGCGTTCTTGCGCATCAGCATCCTGTTGCTGACGACCAGGCCTGCGATCCCGGCGATCAGCAGCACCCCGACCAGGCCCAGCAGGCCCGCGACGGCTTTGTTGCGCCGCGCCCATCGCCAGCCCTTGACCATCGGGCCGACCGGCCTCGCCGCGATCGGCTCGCCGCGCAGCCAACGCTCCAGGTCGTCCACCAGGGCCGTTGGCCGAGCTGTAGCGCGCTGTCGGCTCCTTCTCCAGGCATTTCAGGCAGATCGTCTCCAGGTCGCGATCCACGCGCGGGTTGAGCGTGCTGGGGCGAATCGGGGCGGTGTTTCGCACCATCTCGATGGTGTCGAGCGGGGTCTCGCCCCGGAACGGCGCCCGGCCGGTCAGCAGGGCGTACAGGATGGCACCCAGGCCGTATACGTCCGTCGAAATCGTCGGCGCGCCGCGGCGTGCGTGGCCCAGGGCCTGCTCGGGGGCCATGAAGCTGGGGGTGCCCACGATCGCGCCCGAGACGGTCAGGTCGCTGTCCGCGTCCAGCCGCCTGGCCAGCCCGAAGTCGGAGACGTGCGGCTGTCCATCCCGGTCGAGCAGGATGTTCGACGGCTTGAGGTCCCGATGCAGGATCCCGTGGCGGTGGGCATGGTCCACGGCACCGGCGACGGTCGCCAGCAGCTTGGCCGCCGCGCGGGGATCATCGCGGTACGAAGCCGCGGCGTCGGCCAGGCTGCCTCCTTCCAGGTACGGCATGAACAAGAACAGCCGGCCGTCGGATTCCGCCACCTCGTAGACCGGCACGATATGAGGATGGCTCAGGCCGCCCAGCGTCTCGGCCTCGTTGCGGAACCGCTGGAGGTCGGTCGGCGAGACCTGGCGGCCGACGCCGATCGTCTTGACCGCGACCAGCCGGTTCAACCGGCGCTGGCGGGCCTTGTAGACGACCCCCGCACCGCCGGGAACGCCCTTATCCAGCAGCTCGTAGCCCCGGTCCTTGAGCACCGCCGCCAGCCGGGGATCGATTGCCGGCGCCGCGCCGCCCCGATCTCGTCTTCGAGATGGGACGACGCGGCCTCGCCACCGACGAGCGGCAGCGATGCCAGTTGTGCCACCATGCGCAGCGGCGCGATCAGACTGGCCACGTCGTCCTGAGCGATGAAGAACTCCTCCAGCTCCGTGGCGACGTCGGCATACTCGGTCAGCAGGGCCTGACGGTCCGGCACCAGGCCGTCGCCGACCGCCTCGAGATAGGACGTGACCACCTCGTGTAGGCGCGGCTCGTTCTCCCAGCAGTCGTTCCCGCATGTCTCTCATGGTTGGACACGCTCACTCCGAAACAGCGTGCAGTTGCGTCGCGGATCACGAAGCTTTCGTTCATCTTCTTGCGGATCGCTTTGACTCCCCGCTCGATCCGCCCGCCGACCGCGTTGTGCGAGAGGCCCATTTCCCTGGCGATCTCCGCCACGGTGTATCCATGGATGTGGAAAAGCTCGACGGGCGGTCCGTTGATTCTCCGGCAGGTGGTTGATCGCCCGAGCGATGTGATCGAGCAGATCCTCCTTCATCATCTGAGCTTCCGGACCGTCGCGGGAATCGCCAAGCCACTCCTCCAATCGCGCCGACGATTGATCGAGCGTCGCCTCGAAGGACTGCTCCAGGTTGACGTTCCGTTTCGGTCCGGAGAACGTGCGGTAATGGTCCTTGAGCGTGTTCAAAAGGATCGTGCGCAGCCAGGCTCTGCGCTCGGCCTCTGTCTTTCCTTTACATTGGTGAAGCATCTGATGGGCTTTGAGAAGAGCTTCCTGCACGACGTCTGACGGATCCACCTTGCGTCGGAATTTCGGTTCAGAAGAATGTGCGCAATGAGAGCGAGGTACGCGCGGTACTCGTTCCAGGGCGGCTCGTCGGTCGGTTCGCCGTCCATTCAAGCCACCTATCATCCTCTGACGGAAAAAATCTCTGGATTCCGCGCGGTCTTCGACAAGTTTTCCGTTTTCCGCGTTTTTCAGTCTCGCGCCGTTCTCTCGTTCCATCATTTCATCGATCGGATCTTCATGGATCCGTCGCCATTCACGAGTGCAACGTATCAGATCCCAGGCTGCGAGTGGAGTGTCATCCAGCAGGAGGCATTCTTCGGGAACGGTTCGGCTACGTTCGAATCCACCCACCAGCACGGATTTGCACTATCGCAGCGCTCCGGTGTACACTGACAATTCAGCCATGAATCACACACTTCGGTGCATCCAATGCGGCAAGAGCGTATTCCGTCCCTGATAAGCTTGCGGGCAGGAAGGCTCGGTGTCCGGCTTGCGGTCGCGTTCAGCGCATCCCAGCCTCGACCGTCCCATCCTCGCGGGATCGTGCTCAACAGCCTGAGCCGCCCGAGTACCCGCTTGTCGAACTGCCGCCGGAGCCGGCGATTGCACACCGCGTCACTCCAAAGAGCGCCGCGGGACGCGAGGATCGAGTGGCACCCGCGCGACGGCCCCGCCCCATTCACTGGCGACGGTTCTTTCGCGCCAGTGCCCTGGAATCGAGTGTACTGGAGCGGGAAAGTACCTGGCTGATCGCCCTGAGCGCGGCCGACCTGCTGGTGACTTACGCATTGTTACGGCGCGGTCCTTCGTTTTATGAGTCGAATCCGGTGGCCCAGTGGTTCTTCTCGCGGTGGAATATCGCGGGGATGACCGGGTTCAAGTTCAGCGTCATGGGCCTGGTGATCATCATCGGCGAAGTGGTCGAGCGTCATCGGCCTGGATGGGGACGAGCCCTGCTGGCGGCAAGCTGTCTGGCCACGGCGGTCGTCGTCTGGTACGGCCTGCGGCTGCTCTTCGGATATGGACACGATGGTGTCCCGCGATTCTAATCCGATTGCCCGGCGGCCGATGCCTGGGCAGCTCGGCTTTGAAGTCGCCGAGGCTGTTCCATTGCAGGCGATGGTCGAGGTCCACCTCGGTGACGATGATCGTGCCCCACTTTTCGGCATGGACGATCGGCTGGCCGTCGTGGCCGTAGATGGCGGTCAGCATCCAGTTGCGCGAGATGTCCTCATACGTGCTGCTCACCAGATAGACGTGGTTCTCGCAGGCGCGGGCACTGGCGAGCGATGGGTTGCAGCCCCAGACCGGCCAGGCGATGACCTCGGCTCCGCGATTCGTCAGCTCGCGAGCCACTTCGGGAAAGAAGCCGTCGTAACAGACCATCATCCCGAGCTTGCCGAACCGCGTGTCAAAGACCGGATACTCGTGACCGGGAAAAATGCCGGCCGCGACCTCGCCGCGAGGCAGGCAGACCTTGCGATACTTGCCCACCAGCTTCCCGTCCGGCCCCAGTGCGACGGCCGTGTTGTAGACGAGATGCCCGTCGCGCTCGACGATGCCGACCACGATGTACAGATTGTGTTGCTTGGCCAGCGCGCCGAAGTACTCGGTCGTCGGACCGGGCACCGGTTCGGCGGTGTCGACCATGGACTTGCCAAGGCCGAAGTACGTCAGTGTTTCGCCGAGGACAATCAAGTCCGCCTTCTGTTTCGCGGCTTCGGCGATCAGCGGCGCGGCCTCCTGGCAATTCGTTGCGGCGGATTTGCCACTCGGTCTGAAATGAGCCGCGGCCAGTCGCACCTTGCGGCCCGCGGGTGGAGCGGTCTCCGCGAGCGAGACCTCGCTCCATTCGATCCGGCCGCCCGGTGGTGCCCATTGCAGATGAAGCTCGATCGTCGCGCGCGTCGCCTTCGACGGTGCGAGGTACGTGTCGGAGACTTCCGTCCAACCGCTCGCATCGGTTTGCTTGTCGGTCGGGTATTCCGGTTCGGCCGTCGGTGTCCATCCCTTCAAGTAACCCGTGACGGCGGGAGCATCGAGCGGCACCGAACGCCCGCGGTCGTCCTGCCAGACGATCCGCACGACCGCGCTTTGACGAGGCAACGCCACGCGATCAATCTTGCGCGCGGCATGAAAGCGGTAGTACCTGCCTCCGTGTACCGGAACCGTCTTCGTCCACCACCCGTCGAGTCCTTCGCGATCATCGGCCGCGATGACAAATCCTCCCTTTCCGTCTCGCCCACCCTGGGCGTCATACGAGAACTTCGGTCGGATTTCCTCACGAGGCGCGGAGGTCGTCCAGCCTTCGGCGACCACGCTCGGCTTGGTGTCCGCGGCGAAGACGGTCGCCGCACCGGTGGCCACGGCCGCGAAGAACAGGCAAAGCTTGCGTTTCTGTCGTGTTCATAGGTGGAATCCGTATGGTGATTGATCGATCGGATCGAGTCAACTCAACACCTGTGTGACCACCTTGCCGTGCACGTCGGTCAGCCGGTGGTGCCGGCCTTGGTACTGGAACGTCAGCTTGGTGTGGTCGATGCCCAGGCAATGCAGGATCGTGGCGTGCAGGTCATGGACGTGGACGGGATCGCTGGCGATGTTGTAGCCGAAGTCGTCGGTCGCGCCGTGAGTGATGCCGGGCTTGATGCCTCCGCCGGTCAGCCAGATCGTGAAGCAGCGCGGATGGTGGTCGCGGCCGTAATCCTGGGCGGTCAGTGTGCCCTGGCAGTAGACCGTCCGGCCGAATTCGCCGCCCCAGATGACCAGGGTGTCGTCGAGCAGGCCGCGCTGCTTCAGGTCCGTGACCAGGGCGGCCGACGCTTGATCGGTATCGCGGCACTGGCCGGCGATCTGGGTGGGCAGGTGGGTGTGCTGGTCCCAGCCGCGGTGGAAGAGCTGGATGAACCGAACGCCCCGTTCCACCAGCCGGCGCGCCAGCAGGCAGTTGGCGGCGTAGGTCCCGGGCTTGCGCGAGTCGGGGCCGTACAGCTCGAAGACGCTGGTCGGGCTCGCCCGAGAGGTCGATCAGCTCGGGGACCGACGTTTGCATCCGGAATGCCATCTCGTACTGCGCGATGCGCGTGAGGATCTCCGGGTCGCCGAATTCGGCGATGATTGAGCGCGTCCAGCCTGGACAGGTCGTCGAGCATGCGGCGCCGGGCCGCGGCGGAAAGCCCGGCGGGGTTGGACAGGTAAAGCACCGGGTCGCCGACCGAGCGGAACTTGATCCCCTGGTAGGTGGTCGGCAGAAAGCCGCTCCCCCAGAGCCGGTCGTAGAGCGGCTGATCGTTGGGGTTGCCGGATCCTCGCGAGATCATGACCACGAAGGCCGGCAGGTCCTGGTTCTCGCTCCCCAGGCCGTACGACGCCCAGGCGCCGATGCTGGGACGCCCCGCAAGCTGGGCGCCCGTCTGGAAAAAGGTGACGGCCGGGTCGTGGTTGATCGCCTCGGTGTGCATCGACTTGATGAAGCAGAGCTCGTCGGCCACCCTCGCCGTGTGAGGCAGCAGTTCGCTCAGCGACGCGCCGCTCTGGCCATGACGCGCGAATTGGAACCGACTGGCCGCGACCGGGAATCGGTCCTGGCGCGAGGTCATGCCCGTCAGCCGTTGTCCCTTGCGGATCGAGTCCGGCAGATCGGTGCCTTGCAGTCGATCGAGACCCGGCTTGGGATCGAACAGGTCCATCTGCGAGGGCGCGCCGGACTGGAACAGGTAGATCACCCGCTTGGCTTTGGGAGCGAAGTTGGGGAATCCCTCGATGCCCGCGCCCGCGACGGCTCGATGTCCACCGCGATCCGCCGCCAAGAGATCGCGGTCAAGGAGCGACGCCAGGGCGATCGTGCCCAGCCCCGCGCCGGCCTCGCCGAAGAAATGCCGGCGCGTCAGGTGCTGCTCGCGTTCCAGAGACGGGTCCATGGCGCGTCACTCCTTGGTGATCGTCTCGTCGAGGTTGAGGATCAGTTGGGCCATGGTCGTGTAGGCCGCCAGCTCGCACGGGTCGAGACGCGGGTCGCGGGTCGATTCCCCGGCATCGACCAGTGCGTTCGCCGCCCGGGATCGCGACGGAACCGGGCGAGCTGGTCATGAAAACCCTCCGAGCAGGATGGCAACTTCCTCGGGCCGAGGCCGCCGCGCCGTCGCGGCCTGGAATGCCGCGGTGAGCCGCGCTTCGGGCGTCGCTCCGAACTCCTTCATCATCCGTTCGGCGAAGGCACGCGCCGCCTCGACGTAGGTGACGTCGTTGAGGACGTCGAGTGCCTGGAGCGGCGTATTGGTCCGCGATTCTCGGACGATGCAGGTCTCACGGCCGGGGGCGTCGAACGCGACCATGGCGGGAGGGGAACGGTCCGCTTCCAGAACGTGTAGAGGCTGCGGCGATAGAGATTCGCGCCATGGTCCTGGACGTATTCGGCGTCGGCCAGCTCGTTCCAGAGCCCGGGCGGTTGGTACGGTTTCACGGACGGGCCGCCGGTTCGCTCGACCAGCAGCCCGGCGAGCCGAAGCGCCTGGTCGCGGATCATCTCGGCCGGCAGCCGCAGCCGAGGCCCGCGCGCCAGCAGGCGGTTCTCGGGGTCGCGATCGAGCCCTTTCGCGTTGACGCGCGACGACTGCCGGTATGTCGCGCTCGTGACCATCAGCCGGAGCAAGTTCTTGACGTCCCAGCCGGAGCTGGATGAACTCGGTCGCCAGCCAGTCGAGCAGCTCCGGGTGGCTCGGAGGCTCGCCCTGGGCGCCGAAGTCATCGACGGTCTTCACCAGCCCGTGCCGAAGAGCATCTGCCAGTCGCGGTTGACCGCGACCCGCGCCGTCAGCGGGTTTGCCGGATCGACCAGCCAGCGGGCCAGGTTCAGCCGGTCTCGGCTTCGCCGGTGCCGTGCCCGAGGAAAGACAGGCCGGGATTCCAGGCTCGACCCGAGGCCCGGGCTGGTCGTACTGGCCGCGGAACAGGACATGGGTCGCGCGCGGGGTCGGCAGCTCCTCCATGACCATCGTCGTGGGGATGCTCTCGGCCAGCTCGTCGATCGCCGTCCGCAACGAGCGGATTCGTGCGTGCAGCTCGCGGACCGAGTCCGGAGCATCGGTCGCCAGGAAACAGCTCGCGGAGCTTCCGCGCCTGGCCCTCGGTACGACGGGCCGAGGGAATCCGCAGGATCTCGGTGATCGACTCCTTGGTCGCCAGGACCTGGATGTCACCGGCGTCGAGGGCCGCGGCATGGACGCTGGGCTCGTCGATGGCACCCACAAACCGGCTTCCGAGTCCGCCGCCGGCGCCGATTCGCAGCGGCTCCTTGGTCTGAAACGTCTGATTCAGCTCATCGAGCAGCACGTTGATGGGCGCGAGCTTGCCGTCGACGTAAACCTTCACCCCGGCCGCGACGCGCGAGCCGTCGTAAGTGACGGCGATGTGCGTCCACTTTTCGTCGGGGACGACCGCTGCGGTCTCGACGCGGATCGCGTCGTCCAGCCAGCGCTTCACGAGGTTGACCTGGATCTTGCCCTGGTCGAGGACAACGCTGTAACCCTCGGCTTCCGGCTGGTCGAGCATCCGCGAGAGGATGGTCCCCCGTTGCGAGCCGTTGGCCTTGATCCAGGCGCTGAGCGTGAACTTGTCGAAGAAGCCGAACCCGGCGACGTCGCCGGCGTCGAGGAACGCTCGCCGTCGAAAGCGAGGGCCGACCCGATTGGACCTTGAGTGTACTGGGGCTGGCCGTCGCGGAAGTGCGGTTCGACCTTTGGCTTCGGTTTGATTCGGGACCAGTGTTCCGTCCAGGCTAAAGCGAGCGACGAGATCGATCTTCGGAAAACCAGTCAAACGGCGGGCGCTCGCGGAGGGACGACTCCCATTGCGCCTGGGCCGTCGCGAGTTCAGGCAGGCGTGCCTGGGCCTGCCGCTCCAGGTCGTGCAGCCGGGCTTGGAGTGTGTCGAGTTGTTGCCGCTGCGCGGGGGTCGGTGTCTTGATCATCGGGGGCGAGTTGCCGAGCTTGATCGCTCGTCCGTTCTCGGGGACGTTGTTGAAGAAGGCGAAGAACTTGTAGAAATCCTCCTGTGAGATCGGGTCGAACTTGTGGCTGTGGCAGCGGGCGCAGGCGAGCGTCAAGCCGAGCCAGACGGTCGCCGTGGTATCGACGCGATCGGCGACGTACTCGACCGCGTACTCCTCGGGAATGATCCCCCCTTCGCTGTTGCCGCGATGGTTGCGATTGAACCCGGTCGCGATCTTCTGGTCGAGGGTTGGCGAGGGCAACAGGTCGCCGGCGAGCTGCTCGATCGTGAACTGGTCGAACGGCAGATTGCGGTTGTACGCATCGATCACCCAGTCGCGCCAGCGCCACATGATGCGCGGGCCGTCGGTTTGATAGCCGCTGGTGTCCGCGTACCGGGCGGCGTTCAGCCAGCGGCTGGCCAACCGCTCACCGAGGGCCGGTGAACCCAGCAGCCGGTCGACGACCTTTTCGTAAGCGTTGGGGCCGGCATCGTTCTCGAACGCCATGACCTCGGCGCGGCGTGGGGGGCAATCCGGTCAGGTCGAGAGTGACGCGGCGGATCAAGATGCCTCGTTCGGCCTCGGGGCTCGGTGCCAGCCCCTCGCGCTCCAGGCGGGCCAGGATGAACGCGTCGATCGGATTTCGGAGCCAGTCCTGTTGGCGGACCTGGGGAGTCGGTGGTCTCTTGGGCGCGATGAACGCCCAGTGCGGCTGCCATTTTGCCCCCTCGGCGATCCAGCGCTTGATTCGTTCGATCTCGGCGGTGCTGAGGGTTTTCCCCGACTTGACTGGTGGCATCCGCTCCGAATCGTCCTCGGCCGTGATCCGCTGGTAGAGTTCGCTGGCCTCGAGGTCGCCGGCAGCGATCGCGCGGCGGCCGTCGTGGATGGCCTTTGCGGCCGACTCCTGATCCAGCCGCAGGTCGGCCTTCCGCTTGGCGCCGTCGGGCCCGTGGCACGGGTAACACCGGTCCGAGAAGATCGGCCGGATGTCGCGGTTGAACTCGACGTCCGTTGCCGAAGGCGTTGCGTCACCCGCGAGAGCAACGACGGCGAATGCGAGCGCACCAGCAATCCATCCCAAGGCGAGCCTCCCTCGTGATCTCTACGATGCCGTCAAGCTTCGATTGACGGGTCGAGAAGCGGCCTCATGAACATGAGAAAGAGTAAGTGTCCCCCCCTTGCGAAGGGGGGGCAGGGGGGGTTACCACGCGTGCCCAATCCAACCGCTAAACGCTCTAGGAGTCGGAGTCAGGTCGCGGCGTTGCCCTTGTTGTTTTCGCGTGTGGAATTTCACCGAGCCAGTCGGATTCTCGAAGCACGACGAAGTCCTAATCTTAATCTTCATCTTGCTCGTAATTCTCTTCCTAATCGTAATCCTTCTCTTAATCTTGCTCCTCTTCCATCACGTTTAGTTCGCGGAGTGCCGCGCTCAGGTCTGGTCATCCAAGGCCGCCAGATCCGCGCGAATCGCGTCGCGGATATTCTCGATCGCCTCGTCCTTGGTATCATCCTCCGACCAGCAGCCAGGCAGCCCGGGTACGGAAACGCGGATTCCTTGCTCACTCCGGTGGAGCACGACCTTGTATCGCATGCGCGCCTCCCGCCTCAATGATAATGGAGCCGATCACCTGCGACGACCCCCATCTCGGCGACCTTCTCGTCGGGCGTATCGTTCTCGCGGGGCTTTCGCATCGGAGAAACTCCTCCCGAGTTCTGCGATAACTCGGTCGGGGCGTTTCACCATTTCCGTCCGAAGCAAAACAAACCGAGCGGGTTTAATGTGCAACGGGCACCGCTGGTCACGATTTGCAGACGATGAAAGCGCCAGGCTTCTTTCCCAGGCGCTTGCGCCATGAAAAATCCGCAGAATTAAAGGAGAATTCCGCGGTTCTTCAATCGTATGCTCAACTTCGAGAGGAAACTCGCAGTAACACCAAGATGGCGTAATCTGAACGGGCGCTTGACGTTAAATGGAGACGACCGGGATCGAACCGCCAACCTCCTAGTTGCGAACCAGGCGCTCGTTCATGACATAACCTAATACATAATAAGGATTTAGGAGTTTTCCGCAAGAAGCAAGCTGATTCCAGGATTTGTAAGGATTCCCCCAGGTTTTCAATCGGTTCTCAAGGTTTTGGTGCCGTGACACTGATACCCGCGACGGATCCGCAGTCTGCCAGGCTCGCCCTCGCGGAGTTCTGACCCGATCGTATCGATGACTTGCCAGGCTGGTAGCAAAATGCTACTGTCACGTCATGAGCCAACCCGTGAAGATATCAGACGAACTCATCCTCGATGCTCGGCTGACCGCAGAGATCGCAGAGTGCTCGATTGCTGGTCAGATCGAGTTCTGGGCGCAACTCGGCCGAGCGATCGAACCATTGCTCGAAGGCTCCCGAGCACTCGCCCTGCGGCGGGCCGGGGCGGCAGTCCCGCTGTCGGAGTGTCTGGCCTCGGTGGATTCGGCCGCGGGGGCCGGCGTGTCGTGGAATACCTCGAGTCGCGGCCGTTTCCGCACTACCAGCCAGTTCCCGGCTCGCCGGGCCTGCTGGTCCGGGTCGATAGCGATGGCACGCGAACCGTGGGCCGATTCGTCGGTCGGGAATTCCAGGCGGTCCCATGCCCCTGATGGAGTTCGCCGAGTTTGATCGACGGCCGATCATTGTGGCGATCGCCGGTCCGAATGGAGCCGGGAAGACCTCGTTCTTCCACGCGCACCTCGCCTCAGCCGGCTTGCGAATCGTCAACGCGGATGTGCTGGCCGCGGAACTCGCAGTCGAACCGTACAAGGCGGCTCGTCTGGCGGATGCCTTGAGAAAGGCTCTGATCGGTCGTGGGGAGAGTTTTGTCTTTGAGACGGTCTTCTTCGATCCTGTGGGCGACAAGGTCGCGTTTCTGGCAGAAGCCGTTCGGTGCGGCTACGTCGTCGTGTTGTGTTACATCGGCCTCTCCGGGCCCGATCAGTCGGCGGAGCGTGTGGCGATGCGCGTTTCTCAAGGCGGTCATGATGCTCCCGACGACAAGCTCCAGTCGAGGTTTTCTCGAACGCTCGCCAATCTCCAGGCCGCCATCGCGCGGTTACCTCATGTGATCATTTACGACAACAGCGACCTGAATGTCCCCTACCGTCAGGTGGCCGTTTTCGATCACGGGCAACTGCGTCAACTCCAGGAACCCATCCCGGAGTGGCTTCGACCGGTCCTCCCGTGAGGACGAGACTCCTGCCTGCTTCGCAATCGAGCCGGCAACCTCCTGGTTGCAAACCAGGGCATGGTTCGAAGTCGGGTATCATTCGGGCCATACTAGCCCGAAGCGTAAGCGAGGCGAACTCCAACCCCCCTTTTCTGCTCCTGCCCCCTTTTCTGCCCTGCGGCGAACGGCTGTTTGTCTTCCATCCACAATGAACGACGGATCATAACGCGGCCAAGAAAAGCGGGATATCCGCCGCGGGGACGATTTCCGGGTCAAGCACTTCAAGGCCTTCGGATTTCGCAGCACGCAAGAGCCATCGGTCAGAGGCGACGAGCACACTGACCGCGGATGCGCCAGCGGTGTTGCGTACCGCAGGAACGCCTGCAGTATCGCAGCATCGGTCGAGTTCAAACTGTGGCGTTCTATCAGCTCGATGCCGTTGAGGATATCGTCGAATTCCAACCCCAGTACCACAAAATCCGCGTTACCCACCACCTCATTGCCGAGTGCGGCTTGTGCCGTGCTGAACGCGGCATTGGAGAGAATGCTCTGGTTCTGTTTGCGCCAGAGTGCCGCGAACGTTTCCGAATAGCTCATGATGGTGGTGGTCATTTGAGCGGGCGGAATCGCTATGAACAGCGCATTTACGGTTTGGCTTCCGATCTCGGCGACGTAGCGCTTCACCAGAGCGCTTGCATCCCAGAGAATCTGAATCATCGCACGGTCCGCTCTTTACCTTCCTGACGCACTCGGAGAATCTCGCTTGAGCCGACCCGATCTTCAGGTTTTACTCCGTCCCGTAGCGACATTTCCTGCGCTTGCTCACCGGTTGCTGTGGGGTCGTGGCTCAAGCCCAATCGCGCTTGAAGGGCAGCTACGGACTGCTGGAGCAAGCGTTTATCCAATACCCGGCTTACCGGTTCGGAGCTTGCGCTGCGCGTTCATGTCGGACCTTTCTGGGGCTGGCGCACCATGGACAGCCGGTTTTCCCTTCTTCCGCAAGAACTGGTGATTGCGGATCGGACCTGACGCCAATCGTTCCTTGTCGATTGGAAACGGTACCGGTCGACGCCTGAGAACCTTCAAATGCAGGCAGTCTACAGTAGCTCATCCTCCAGCCAACCGCATTGTAGCAGCATTGGGCTGACGTAGGAGTGGCGTTTAAGTTGTTGGCGAATTACCCAGTACGTCGCTGGCGTTCATGGGGTTGATTGTAACAGCCTTGGGCTCGCACGGCCAGCCGTCCTACCAGATTCTTACCAAGGAGCAAGTAAAGGGTCGGGAGCCGTTCTCGACACCCCGCTCGTGCCCCCACGAAGTCAGGCAGCCACTTCCGGACCCCGTCATCCACTGCCCGCCGGCAAACTCATCGGTGGGCAGAACAGTCCGCGTTCTTCGCTGACCCACCAATCGTTCGAGCCCGGTCGGCTGAATGTGTAGAGGGACAGGCGCAGCGCGGATGTATCGGGGTGGTCGGTCGGGGAACGGGTTCTCGCGGAGAAGCGCGAGGACTGCGGGCGTGCCTCTGAGGAGGCGTTCTTCGAACTGGATGAACCACGGCGCGGCGCGGCAATCGCCAGCCAGGGCGGCGAACCACATCTGCCAGTCGAGGCGGGGCAAGTGCGGCACCGCGAACCGCGGACTGCGGTCGAGCTCGCCGGGCTTCCAGCGGAATCGGTACGGCTTCCAGCTCACGCCATCGTCGCTCCCCTCGACGGTGATCTCGGGGCGCTCGGTGGTCATTACCCGAAACAGGCCATACGAATTGGCGATCCGCAACGGTTCGAGCCACTGGCCGATGACTTGGACCGGCACCGGGACGACCACTCCCGGCCAGACTGTCTCCAGCGTCTGCCCCGCCGTCACCGCGAAGATGATTCCCGCCACGATACCCAGAGCCACCCGGCGCGGCCATGACCAGGGCTTCGGTTGCGCGACCCTTCGGGTGCCCGCCGGCGTTGCGGGCGGCGGCGAAATGCCAATCACCCTCTCGGTTTTCTTCCGCCACCCCAGAGCTGCCCAAGACCAATCATCGTCATCGAGCAGCGACAGGCAGAGGATCACAGTCAGGAGGTTGAAAAACCCGTAGTTGCCGGTCGCCGCGATCAGGACCTGAAGCAGCACGAGGCTAACGAACCCGATCCGCCTCAAGATCCTTGGCCCGAAGATGAAGAACGGCGAGACAAGCTCGGCGTAGAACATGAACGCCAGGGATAGCGTTTGAAACCAGGCCGGCATCTGGTGGAAATACCAGCTCGTCCAGACCGGCAACGGTTGCGTCTGGTAGTGATAGTCGAGAGCCTTCCAGGTCCACCAGACCGGGTCGCCGCTGGTCAGTTTGACCACGCCCGACTGAAACATCAGGCGGAAGACCAGCCAGCGGAACATCCAGACGGCGAACGGCCCGGGCAGGTCGCTGGAGCGGTCGAGGCGGAGGCACCAGGGGGTCAGGAGCAAGGCCAGCAGACCGGCTTCCAGCAGCAGTGCGTCCCACTGATAGCCGAGGAACACTTGGCCTGCCACGGTCAACGAGAGGTAGAACAGCCAGAGCAGCGCCAGGCACGGGCCGGGCAGAATGCCGGCGATCAGCAGGACTCCGAGCCCCAGACCGCCCCAGCAAACGGCGTGCAGCGCCCGGTCTGAGGCATCGAGCCAGAACAGGGTCGGCAGTCGCCAGTAGGTCGCTGGCCCCGTGCCGAGGACCTGCGCCGCGCGATCGAGGAACTCCGCCGCCGGCAGGATGCCTCCTGACCCGATGAGCCCGTCGAGCTGCACGGCCAGCGAGCCGAACGCCGATACGTAGACCACACCCAGCCCTCGTAACAGAGCCGACCGGGTCAGCCGATATGTCGGACGGCCGCCTGCGCCGCTTTCGCACCATCCGCCGACTCCGCCCATCGCCATTCCCGTCCCACTCCACTTCAATCGGCCATGCGGCCAATCAGCCGGTGGCATCGCTCTACGCGTCATGTCTTGTTTCGCGCCCGTTCCGCGGAGCGAGCAGAGAACTTCGCCCAGCTCGTTGGCGTCGCGGTCTCAATCGAAGAGAATGCGCCTGAATCAGGAATTCCACGAGGGCCTGGCGGTGTGCATGTCGAGGCCCGCTCGATCGCCGTGTGACTGTATCATCGATACACTACGACAAAGCTCGGCGGCTTGAGCGAATGTCTGGGCTATGGCCGCCCTGAGTCGATCCCGGGGATCAACCGACGTGTCGAGTCCTGGAAGGAAAAGAGTCCTCTGATCCAGCCGCGTTATCGTCGCTCTGGAACGAGCCCTCGATATGGTCGATTGGAACTAGACCTTGACGCATCCGACGAGTCCGAGCCGCCGGAGTTGCCTCGGAAGGAGGCGTCCCAGGGATGGATCCTCGGGAGTGGCGCATTCATCGATCGGGGCAGGGAAAAGGGTCAGGATCCGTTCTCGACGCCCCGCTCGTGATCCCGTATTCTCAGGACATGCCAAGACCACGACGAGCGGCGTAAGGTGGCCTCATCTACCACGCCCGGAATCGGGCCAATGCCCGGTTGGCTATCTTCCAGACCGACGAGGATTATGCGGCATTCCAGCGCGTCCTCGCGGAGGCGGTGGTGCGTGCGCCATCGCATGCGGCTGCTGGGTTACTGCCTGATGCCCAACCACTTCCACGTCCTGCTCTGGCCCCGCGTCGAGCGGAACGTCTTGCGGGCCAACTTGGGGGTGTGCGCCGAGGACTGGCGGTGGGGCAGCCTCGGCGTTCCTCGGACCAAGGATGATGCGGACCGCCCCACGTTGACTCCATGACCGATCGACCGACCTCGCAACTGGACGGACCGAGTCAACCGTTCGTTCTGCGCAAGAGAGGAAGGAGCGAAGCGGTACGACGAAGCATTCAGCGGGGTCAACCGTACGGTTCGCCGTCCTGGCAGGCGGCGCTTGCGAAACGACTGGGGTTGGAGTCGGTGTTCCGCCCCCGAGGCCGTCCGCGAAAGGAGCCTCAGAACGGATCCTGCCCCTTTTCTGCCCCTGCCCCCTTTTTTGCCCCCCAGTTTGCCCTGCGCCGAACCCGACGCACTCCGGCGCGGCGCAGCCGAGGTTCGAGCACATCGAGTTCTCGCCTCATGGGTTCTCGGGCAGATCGGGCGGACCTTCCCAGAGAACGGTGCCATCAGGCGCGGAAACCATGATGTTGCGGAACCGTCCGGTGCAGTCAAAGCAGTGAAGCCCGACTCTTCCTCTCAGGCTGAATTCGTCCTTGAGAGCGAAGAGTAACTGGTTCCCGAGCTTCGACCCGGATGTGCGACCCGCGCACCGAGATTCTCAACTTGTGCCACCGGTTGGGCGGAATTGTGGCGGGCTTCGATCGAATCTCGGAACGGTCGCCCGACGTGGACCTCGACCAATGGTGCAGGTTGTGCTTGTTGCCGAGAACTCCGACCCCCAGGATATAACCATGCCCCTCGCTCATTCGGAAGTCGAGACCAATGCCGTCCGGACTCGCGCTCTTGCGCACTTCAATGGTGAAGTCGTAGTCGGTCCAGGCCTCGTCGCCGAATCCAATCAAGCAATGGTCCACTCCAGTCCCGATGAGCTCCTCTCCCGCAACGGTCCACGTGCCAACGCGGAACACGGCGCGGCGTGATCGTCCCGCCGGAGGGATCCGGCTCGATACCGATGCGATGATCGGCCGCTTGACCGCCTGGTCGGGTTCTGTAGCCTCCTCTTTGCGGGCCTGGACATGGCGCTGGGAATCGAGGACCTGACGCGCGATATCATCTGGCGTTTTGCGCTCCTGGGAGTCAGCGGAGGGTCCGGACCGATCTGACGCCAGGCGAAAGCCCTTGCCGCCGGACCGGTCCTCCCTGCGCGCTCCAGAAGCGGGTCGCCGACCGGACAGTGCGGGGTGCGCTCCCAGGAGCCGCCGCGGAACACCCGGCTCGAGGTCCCAGCCGGCCCCGGCGGGTCATCTGCCGGCGAACGCTTGTAGTAATCGCCCGCGAACCTATCCGTACACCACTCCCAGACATTCCCGTGCATGTCGAACAACCCCCAAGCGTTCGGGTTGTAGCAGCCCACCGGGGCCGTGTGGATATAACCGTCCCGCGCCGCGATCGTCGCGTACTTCCAGTCCGGATACCTCGCCTTCAGCGTACCATCCGCGATGTTCCCCACCGCCGCCAGGCCCTCCGGATCGTCCCCAGTGCAATACCTCGTTGTCGTCCCCGCCCGGCAGGCATATTCCCACTCGGCCTCAGTGGGCAGCCGGTAGGTCTTGCCCTCTTTGTGGCTCAGCCACTCGGCGAAGGCCACCGCGTCGTTCCAGCTCACGTTGACCACCGGATGAAGGTCGGTCTGCTCGAAACCTGCGTTCTGCCAGGTGTATCGGGGGTCCTGCTCGAATTTCTTGGCCGCCTCGTTCCAGCCGCGCCCGCCCTTGCCATCCTTCTCGGCCTCGGTCTGGTAGCCGGCCTCGTCCACGAACCGCCGGAACTGGCCGCGGGTCACCTCAGTCGCGCCCAGGTAGAACGGCCGGGTGATCCTCACGCGGTGCTGCGGCTCCTCGTTGTCGACGGACCAGTCATCATCCGCGGGCGAGCCCATCAGGAACTCACCGGCCGGGATCAATGTGAGCCTCATGTCGATCGAGTTGGTAAGGAACGAAGCCGGCCCCATGACAACCAATGGCGGTGGGGTCGCGCCGGTGCGCTGGGAGGTGACTTCGATACAATCGCCCTGTCGGGCGTCTTGACGGTGAACAGGTTGGTAGCCCACATCAAGCCGAGCCCGATCAGTGACGTGGCGACGGCCACTCTTGGCCAAAACCAGCGCGAGCGGCGCGTCGGAGCTACCCTGGACCGTTGGTCCCAGCGCGCCACGCTTATCGCGCTTGAGTCGACGCCAGATCGGCTCTCTTGGAGCACCTTGCTACCGAGTTGCGGTAGAGCCGCGCTGTGATGATCACTGGCGGTGGAGTCGGGAGCGGCCGGCAGCCGACCCGCCACCGGATCCAGAAGTTGGCCCATCAGTGTGTCGCTGCCCGGCCTAGCCGATTGCGCAACCTGAGGGTGAGGCGATGCCGAGTCGGGCTCCTCTGATCCCGCCGATTCCGACGCGGTCGCTGGTGTGCGGAGGTACTCGGTCAGCGCCGCGGCCATCTCGCCCATCGACGCATACCGCTCCTGTCGCTCCTTGGCCATTGCCTTCAAGCAGATTGCCTCGAGACGCGGGTCCAGGTCGGGTCGGTGCGCGGAGGGGGGAAGCGGTTTTTGGGTCAAGATCTGGGCGACGATCGCCAGGCTTGTCGGTGCATCGAACGGCAGTCGGCCCGTCAACAACTCGTACAGGATCACGCCCATCGCGAAGATGTCGCACGAGGCCCCGGCCTCTTCCGGATTGCCCCGGATCTGCTCGGGCGCCATGTAATGCGGCGTACCCACGATCTGCCCGCTTTTGGTCAGCTTATCCGCCACGTCTTCGCGGCGGGCCAGGCCGAAATCGACGATCACCGGCTCCTTACCCCTGCGCCGTCGGCTTGATCATGATGTTCGACGGCTTGAGATCGCGGTGGCAGACGCCGCGCTGGTGGGCCTCGTGCAAGGCGACGGCCAGCTTGCCGATTAGGGCCGCAACCTGCCGTGGGGGCAACCCGGCTTTTCCATCGATGAGTTTCGCCAGGCTCTGGCCCTCGATGTAGGCCATGATGATGTAGTGAGTCCCGTCGATCACCCCCACCTCGTGGACCGAGCAGAGATACGGGTGATCGAGCAGAGCGGCGGCGCGGGCCTCGCGACGGAACCGCTCGAGGATCTCCGGGTTGCCGGCGGTATCGACGTGCGCGACCTTCAGCGCAACTTTACGACCTAGCTCGGTGTCCTCGGCCAGGTAGACCGAGCCCATGCCGCCCTGGCCCAGGCGCCGGATGATGCGGAACCGGCCGAACTGGTCGGGAAGGCATTCCCGCGGCTCACGCCCCGGACTATCCACGGCCGCCTCTTCGATGCTGAGAAAGCGAATTCGCACATGCGCTCGATGTCGGGATTCTACCAAAGATCCGTCAGGAAACCGACTCGAGGGCTAGTGGGTCGGCGCTTGCCGAGGTTGATTCCGTCCGGTAGGATGTGACCAGGGCCTCCATGATACCAGAGGTTTCGCAATCAAGAGGTGGCGCGGCGGGCTGCCGGATTTTTCGAGGAATCTCGGCGCAAGAATCCGGACTCCCCGGCGTCTTATCCCTGGTGCTCCCCGGATGGGTCCGACTTCGACGGGCACTCGACCCTTTCCGTCATCCCCTCGGAGCCTTGCTATGAGCAGGTACTCGGTGCTTGCCTCGGTGCTGATCGTCGCCGCATTCTTGATCCCCGGCCAGGACGCCCGCGCCCAGGGTTTCGGCGGGGCGACCGCTCAGGGCGACGCGCTCCGGGCCCAGGGGCAATACTTGCGGGGGATGGCCTGGTACAACTTCGGCGCGGCTAGGGCCGCCGCCATCGAAGTCGAGGCGCAAGCCGCCTGGAACCGGGCCGTCCAGGCCGATTACTGGCGCGGTACCTCAACGAGCGGGCCAGCCACTTCGCCGCCCGGACGGCCTTGCGATCGGAGCACCAGCGGGACGCCGCGAAGCGGCTGGCCGAAGTCCGCCGCCGATGGCGAGAGGACCCGACGCCGGACGACATCCGCTCGGGCATGGCGCTCAATGCACTGGTCGACGACCTGGCCGATCCGAAGATCCCGCCGGCGCGGTGGGCGGCAGCCGCAGTGGAACTGCCTCCCGGAGTGACCATCCAGGCGCTCGCCTTCCGCTTCGCCGGTGCGCCGCAGTTCAAGACCCTCACTCCGCAGTCGCGCGGGATCGTCGCCGTCGGCCGGATGTCGGGACAGGACTGGCCGCTCTCCCTGCGCCGTCCCGAGCTGAAGCCGGAACGCGCCGCCTACCAGAGGGCGGTTGCGGGCGTCGTCGCCAAATGCGCCGGCGATAAATCCCTCCGCGCCAAGGACGTCGACGACGTGCGCGACGCGCTGCTGGCCCTACATGAGAAAGCCTCCCGGATCGTGCCTGCGGACGGTGGGCGATTGAAGCAGGCCAAGCGCCTTTCTCGATCGGCTCGACGAGGCGACCCGGATCTTCCTCGACCGCGAGTTCGCCGAGGAGCTAATCCGCGACGTGGAACGCCACCGCGCGACGACCGTCGGCCACTTGCTCGCGTTCATGAGGAAGTACCGCCTGCTCTTCGCCGAAGCCGACGATACCGCCGAGTCGTGGGCGACTTACGAGACACTGTGTGACCTGCTCAGGCGGCAGAAGTTCGAGCTCGGACCCGCCGAGGTGCCCGCCGAAGACGTGAGGCCCTGAGGAGGTCAGGTGCAGTGACCGTGGCCGGACGGCCAGATCCCAAGCCGCGCCCGGCCGTTCACATCGAAACGATGGAGTTGCGACCGCCATGAACAAGACGATGCTCTCGGCCCTGTCGCTGGCCACCTTCCTCGGGGTGGCAGCGTCCTCAACACCACGGGCGCCCAGACCCCGCAGGGCGACATCCTGCGCGGTCAGGGCGCGTTCCTGGAAGGCGCCGGCTGGTACAACCTGAACACAGCGCGGGCCGACCGGATCAACGTCGAGACCTGGAAGGAGTTCAACCGCGAGGTCCAGCGCCTCTACAACGACACCCTGATGGAGCGCTACCAGCACTACCAGCACAACAAGAAGCTCGGCAACAAGGTCCAGGCGGATGTCAAGCGCCAGTTCCTGGAGGCCCAGAGGCGCTGGCGTACCAGCCCCACCCCCGACGACATCACTTCCGGCGATGCCCTGAACGCCCTGGCCATCGACCTGGCCGATCCCTCCATCGGCCCGTCTTCCTGGCGGACCGCCCAAGTCGCCCTGCCGACGAACATGTCGCTGACCAGCCTGGCCTTCAAGATCGCCGACAAGAAGCATTCGTCGCTGATGCAGAGCACGGTCGCGGTGGACCGGATGCTGGTCAAGGACCATTGGCCGGTGTGGTTCCGGCGGCCCGAGATCGATGCCGAGTGCGACGCTTACGAACGGTCCGTGAACTCGGTTGTGAACAAGTGTCGTAAAGGAACCGAGCTCCAGGCGAGTGACCTGGACCGGCTCCGTGACGCTGTCGGGCTCCTCTCGAAGAAGGTGGATGACGCGATTCCGAACCGGGACAACCAGCGGAGCCAGGCCCGCGTGTTCGTCCGCCTGCTTGACGATGCGACGCGGATCTTCGCCGAGCAGACCTACGCCGAGCGGCTGATCCGCGACGTCAGCGAGCACCAGGCGACGAGCATCGCCGAACTGCTCGCGTTCATGCGGTATTATCGCCTTCTGTTCGCCGACCCCGGCAGCTCGCCCGAGGTCGCGGCGGTCTATCAGGGTCTCTACGGCCTCCTCCGCCATCAGAAGGAGATGCTCGGTATGCCGAATTTGTCAGCACAGCAGGAGGCTGACATCATGCAGGGAAAGGAGGCCGAGAAGCTCACGGGTACGTGGGTCCTGCTCAGGACCCGCAAGGACGGCCAGACCGTCCAAGCTTCAAACAAATCTGCCGAGAAAGTGTTCCTTATTTTCCAGGGGGATCGCTACACCGTCAGAGACCCGCGGCAAGTCAGGCACGCGGGCACTTGGACGCTGGACGCATCGAAATCGCCCAAGTTCATCGATCGAGAGGGCGTAAACACCAAGAAGCAACCCGTGAAATCTCTCGGGATCTACGACTGGCAAGAAGGCGAACACCTCCGGATTTGCTCTTCCTCGAAGCAACGTCCCGACAACTTCACCGCCCCGCCAGACTCTGGACGCATCATCCAGGTCTGGGCTCGAAGCAAGCCGTGAAGTCGGGTTGAGATGGGACGTGGAGGGGGAAAGCGGGACAGGTTCGCCTTTGGCAGATGGGAGGGGGAAGGCGGGACGGGTTCGCTTTTGGCAGATTGAGCTACCCTATAATTCAATACCGGTCCAGTCCCGCTTTCAATCCCCGCAAAGGGCCTGCCCGGTCCCCTGGGCAGAGGAAAGGGGTCAGTAGCCGTCCCTGGCACCCCGCTCGTCATTCCCGAATTCTCAGGCCATGCCAAGACCACGACGAGCGGCGGAAGGTGGCCTCATCTACCACGCCCTGAATCGGGCCAACGTCCGGTTGGCTATCTTCCAGACCAGCGAGGATTGTGCGGCATCCCAGCGCGTCCTCGCGGAGGCGGTCGTGCGCCATCACATGCGACTGCTGGCTTACTGCCTGATGCCCAACCACTTCTACGTCCTGCTCTGGCCCCACGAGGATGGCGACCTCTTCCGGTTCATGAGCTGGCTCACCATGACGCACACCCAGCGGTGGCATGCGCACCACCGAACGGCCGGCACCGGTCATCTCTATCGTGGTCGGTTCAAGTCGTTCTCCGTGCGATCGGACGAGCATTTCCTCACAGTGTGCCGCGATGTCGAGCGGAACGCCTTGCGGGCCAACTTGGTGGGCGCGCCGAGGACCGGCGGTGGGGCAGCCTCGGCGATGCTCGGACCAAGGATGATGCGGACCGCCCGGCGTTGACACCATGGCCGATCGACCGACCTCGCGACTGGACGGACCGAGTCAACCGTCCGTTCGGCCCAAAAGAGGAAGAAGCGGTGCGACGAAGCATTCCGCGGGTCGACCGTACGGTTTGCCGTCCTGGCAGGCCGCGGTTAGTAAACGACTGAGGTTGGAGTCGGTGTTCGGCCCCCGAGGCCGTCCGCGAAAGGAGCCTCAGAACGGCTCCTGCGCCCTACTCTGCCGCCCACGATCGCTTCGGCCGCGGGTGTGACCGCTTCGGAGCAGCTTAACTCCTACCGATCCCAGGCGACGCGACGCCAATGCCGGCCCTGCGAGCGCTGCAATTTTGCCGCGATTCCAGCTTCTCTGCGTCATTCAAGCATCGACGTAGGTCATTACCGGATAAACCTCGGTAAAGCAAGCTAGCTGTCAAGTGCAACTTCGAATCAGCCTACGTCGCTGCCGAGTTGCGTGCTCGACTTACCTCTTCGTTTCAGTTCCTGGCTTTCCGCCGCCGCGCTGTAGCCGATAATCCCGAGCGCCCCCACGATCGCGAGAGTGAGCGAGGACGGCTCGGGAACTGCAGAAGAAACCACGATGTTATCGATACCGAAGTCGTTGCCCGCACCGGTCACTACGAGGTCGTTGAGGGTCAGCGAGGTGCTACCCGAGAAGCTCCCTGAATTCCAACTGATCGTGAATTGCTGCCAGCCGGCTTGGTGCAGCCCCGTGGTACTGACCCCGGAACCCAATTCCTGCCCGCCGATTTCGGGTTGAATCACAGCGGTATTCTCCAAGTCGGGGTTCGTCAGGTAGAAGCTGACGGTGTAATTCGTGTTGGCTGTGACGGTGAAGGTCGTATCGCTGATGTAGAACGCCCGCGACGGAGTAGTCCCGTACGTTCCATCGAATAGGAAATGTGTTGACCCGGGCGCAGGACCCTCAATGTAATATGGACTGTTGTAAGGTGAGTTCTGGTCGAAGTAGCCAGGGAACCCCGGGAAGATCGCGGGACTATTGGTGGTTGTGACGACGTAGCCATCGCAGTTGCTATTGTTGAGCCAGTACGGATTACTGACGCCGAAATCGACCCCATTGTTGAAATTGTCACTGAACACAACGCCGGCCCGTGCCTGGGCTGCTGCCCCGACCGTCAAACCGATCGCCGCCACCGCGAACGCGAATCGCTTCACCTGCTGCCATCTCGAAAATTGCATCGTCGAATTCCTCCGGTTGAAAGCGTAGCAATCTTGTTGGATCCTCTTGGTTCGGGGGACACCATACCGAATTCTCCCGACAGTTGAAGGCCACAGTCCGGTCGACAACGTCCAGATTGCAGGCCTACCTGGGTGTCAGAGAGAGGAGCAATTCGTTTGTGTGTAAGAGCTTTTCTGTAGGTGACGCTGATGCACCCTAGAACGCTGGCACGCGTACCGGCGTTCCCAGGGTACGGGCCATGTATCGCCCCCGCCCCGATGCTCGGGAGCGATCATTTGCGTTTCTGGTGACCGGCGATACCATGGGTTATGGCGACGAGCCGCCAAACCTCTGCATAGTTCTCGCACGAAACAAGGGGCAGCGAACATGCCCACGCCGGAATTGCAAGAATTCCTTGCCAAGATCCAGGGCGGCGACGAGGGTGCGGTGGAAGCGATGCTGCAAGAGTTGGATCCGTTCCTGCGTCGGGTCATCCGCTTGCGCTTGCTCGACGGGCGGTTGCGCCGCGCCGTGGACACCACGGACATTCTCCAATCGCTGCTCAAGGATTTCTTGCGCCAACCCGCGGCCGGCGAGCCCGCCGAAACGAGCTCGGCCGAGTTGTGCGCCTACCTCGCTGCCGCCGTGCGCCACAAGGTCCAGACGCGATTGCGCAAGGAACGCCGCCATGCGGGTAGTCTTCCCGAGGAATGGGAACCCGCCAGTCCCGAGCCGGATGTCGGCAAACGCGTCGAGGACCAGGACTTCGCCGCGGCGATCCGCAGCCGGCTCGATGAATCGGCCCGTTTGCTTCTCGACCTGAAAGCACAGGGCCTCACCTGGCAAGAGGTTGCCGCGAAAGTCGGCGGCAGGGCCGACGCCTTGCGAATGCGGCTCAACCGGGCGGTTGCCGCGGTGCTCACCGAGCTAGGGGACAAGGGGTAAGGCTATGGTCGGCAACTTGCACCGCGCCGGGCAAAACGGTGGTTTTCACTCATTCCTCCCACCGGCCCAAGCCGATGGCCTGCCCGAACGTCTCCTCGATGCCGTCCTGGCCGAGCAGCGCCGCGACTGGATCGCCGGCAAGCGCATCCCCGCGGACGAGACGCTGCGGCAGCATCCCGAGTTGGCGGACGAGCCGGCGTGTGCCGCCGAGCTGATCTACCATGAGTTCTCTTTGCGGCAGGAGCTGGGCGAGTCGCCTGATTGGCAGCAGCACCTCCGGCAGTACCCCGAGCACGCCGCCTTGCTGGAACGGCTCCGCCAGGCAGACCAGCTTGTCGAACAGACGCCAGCCGCGCCCCCGAGCAATTGCCCGCGAGGTCGACTTTTGCCGACTATGATCTGCTCGAAGAGATCGGCCGCGGCGGCATGGGAGTCGTCTTCAAGGCCCGGCAGAAGAGTCTCGACCGCATCGTGGCCCTGAAGGTGCTCCGCATGGGCGACGACACCGGCGAGGCGGAGCGCAAACGCTTCCACCGGGAAGCCCGGGCCGTGGCGCGGCTGCACCACCCCAACATCGTCCAGATTTACGAAGTCGGCGAAGCCAACGGCCGGCCTTCTTCTCCCTGGAGTTTGTCGACGGCCAAAGCTTGGCGCAGCTGCCTCCATGGCATTCCGCTGCCGGCCCGCCGGGCCGCCGCGCTGGTCGAAATCCTGGCGCGGGCCATGCACTATGCCCACGAGAAGGGAGTCATCCACCGCGACCTGAAGCCGGCGAACATTCTGCTGGCCGGTGATGGACTGGCGAATGGTGAGTGGAGCGAACACCACTTGCCATGCACTCCGAAAGTCGCCGACTTCGGTCTGGCCAAGAAGCTCGACACGCACGGCCACACGCACTCGGGAGCGGTGCTGGGCACGCCCAGTTACATGGCCCCCGAGCAAGCCGAGGCCCGATACGCCGGCCATCGACGCGGCGTACCGATGTCTACGGCCTCGGCGCCATTCTGTACGAGCTGCTCGACCGGCCGGCCCCCGTTCCGGGCGGACACTCCGCTCCAGACCCTCAAGCAGGTCGTGGAAGCCGAGCCGGCCCGGCCGCGCCTGCTCAACCCGTCCGTGCCGCGCGACCTCGAAACGGTCTGCCTGAAGTGCCTGGAAAAGGAGCCGTCGCGCCGCTACGCGACCGCCCTGGCGCTGGCGGATGACTTGGAGCGTTTCGAGAATGGTCAGCCGGTGCTGGCCCGGCCGATCGGCGCGCTGGCCCGCGGCTGGCGCTGGTGCCGGCGGAATCCCATTCCGGCCGGACTCACGGCGCTGCTGGCGCTGGTCCTGATCGGCGGTCTTTCGGGCATCCTCTACCAGTGGCATCAGACCGATGCGGCCCGCCGCGAGGCCGTCGCCAACGCGGCGCAGGCCCGTCAGGTCTTGAGCGAGCTGATTCAATCCAGCCCAGGTCACGCCGTTGATCGACGACTTCCCTCAGCCTCCCAGCATCGAACCGCTGCTCAAGGCCGCGGAGCATTGCCGGGAGCTGCTTCAGAACAATCCCGAAGACATCGAGTTGCGGATTGCCCTTACAAACGTTTACGGCCGCCTGGGCACGCGCTACTATTAGCCTGGGCCAATCCGCCGAAGAGGCAACAGCTTTCGTCCGCGCCTTGCAATTGTGGGAATCGCCGTCGCCTCGCGTGGCGGCCCATCCGGACTTTCGGTACTGGCTGGGCACAACGCGCTACTGGCGGGGCGGCCTGGCCTTACGCCAGGAGGAATCCGCGCTGGGATACCAATGGCTTCTTTCAGCCGACGAAATTTGGGAACAACTGGGAGAGGAGCAGCCTGACAATTTGGATGTCCTGGCGAAGGCAACGCGGTGCCGCTACGACTTGCAGCGGATCACGGACAACAGTTCGCTCGCGGAAGTGTGCCGGCCGTCCCTCGAAGCGCTGAAAGCGCGATTGGAGCAACAATTCCAGGGATCCTCCAGCAACCCGGCTCTGCTGCCGAATCGGGTGCTCCGCAAGCGCTTGGCCTTGATCTGCCAGGTGCTGGGCAACGCCCGTAGTCAGACACACTCGGCCGAGCTGGCGCGCGAATCCTGGCAGCAAGCGGCCGACCTTTACGCAACGCTCGGCACGAACGGAAGTCAGCCCGACACGGCGGAGGATGCCCTGCTCCTCATTCTCGCTGGGGATGCTTACGGCCGGCTCGCCGGGGGGAGTCCGTCCGATCCCTATTACGCCCGGGCAGTCGCGGCGTTCGAGCGGGCGGGCAAACTCCTGGACACGCTCCGCGAACATATTTCCGATGGCGATTGGCTTAGCGAAATGCTGCCGCAACGTGTACTGTACGCTCGCCCGCTGCCACGCCAAGGCAGGCCGGCCCGATCTGGCCGAAAAGACTTACCAGGACCATGTGCGCCCGCTGGTCGCTTACCTGGAGGCGAAGCGCACGGACCCGCCCCACGCCATGCGTGCCGAGAATGCGATGTGTCAACTCGTTCACGCGCTCTCCGACGCCGGACCTGCGCCCCGCGGCGCTGGCCGTCGCCCGGCGCGCAGCAAAATTCACGACCGACTACGCCGCCTTCCCCGTTGCACTATCCCGAGGTTGATTTCTCCATGGCCGTCTGTGCCTGGGAGCTTGCGCGCGGCTTGCGGGACCTCGGGGACGCTGCCGCCGCGCTTCAACAGGCCGATCACGCCCGCCGCCTCTGGGCCGACTACTGGCAGGCCCGTCCCAATGCCCACACGGGCGGCATCCAACTCGCCCACGCCTGGGTGGAGGTCGGCAAGGCCCAGCTTGCATTGGGCCGCAGCGACGAAGCCTGGACCGCGTTCCAGGAAGCCGTGTCCGTCCAACGCCGCGTTCTGGATCGATCGCCCGAGGTGGAGTATCTCCGCATCTGGCTTGACGGCTGCTACGATTTGCTCCTGGATTGCGGCATCCGCCGCGGTGACTGGTCCGGCACCGCCGCCGCGTTGCACGAACGCGAAAAACTCTGGCCCGACGATTCCGACAGGTTGATGCGTCTCTCTCGCGACTTCAAGAAATTGGCCGAGGAGATGGCGCGAGGGCCGAAGAGCCTGTCCGCCGAAGAGCAATCAGCCCGGCAGCACTACCTGGCCGAAAGCGAGCGCACCCGGCAGGCCGCTGAAGCAGCCGCCCGGCGCCAGAAGCACAGCTTGAAAGCGGACGGTTGAGGCTGCCATTAGGGGACGTCAGGATAGCGCTCGGCCAAGGGGGGTGCTGCCGGCCATTTCCGGGTGCGGAAAACGGCCCGTTAATGAACAGATCTCGACCGGTTCCTGAAGCTTTTTGCGCAAATGTTGGACCGGTTCCTGATTCTCTTGGCGTGTCGGGGTATGGCGCGGCGGTCTCGTCGACGAGAGGAACGAGCCAAGTTCACTACCGAAGGTGGGACTTGAACCCACACCCACTTGCGAGGACCGGATTTTGAGTCCGGTACGTCTGCCATTTCCGTGGTATTGGAAACATGTTGGAGTGACACTTAAAGCCGGTCGTTTCAAGGCAGTTACGATGCCGCCTTCACTCACGTACATTATAGCGGCATTGGGCTGACATTGCCAATCCTGTTGCCAAATTGTTGCCAAATCGGCCAGCCGGTTGACACCTGACTATCTAGGTGGGGCGGCAGCGCATCATGGCCGCCGACGCGATGTCGGGGGAGCTCAAAGGTGCATTCAGCGGGGAGGGTCACCCATCATTCCGCCGCTTCTGCTCCATGTACTGTTCGATGGCCTGTACGAGCTTGTCGATCACAGCCCGAAGCTGGCGGAAGTCGATCCAAAGTTCGCCATCCGCCGACGGGTCGGCGTAGCGGAACACCGCCGCCATGTTGTCTATTTGGTGGAAATCCCACAGCGGGTCCCGGACCCAGCCAGCAATTTTCTTCCCACTTTCGGCTTCAAGCAATTGGATCAGCCTGCTCAGGTCGTGGTGTTCGGGCGGGTTGTCCAGCGCCGCCTTGAGGTAGACCTCGACTGTGTGCCGGTAGAGGAAGAGGACCGGGTAGTCGAGTTCGTGCGGCTCGTACTTCAACCGGTGGCTTAGGCATTCTGCGTCTGCGATCTGGCCGGCGTGACCGGCCGCGGCGTTGATCCGAAGGCTAGGGCGGACGCTACCCGCAAGTAGTCGGGCGAAATAGAATCCATCCGTGAGTCGGACAAGCGAACACGAACGGGATGCGGCAGAACTGCTGTGGAGAATGGCGGCATGAAGTTCCAAACGACAACGCGCTCGCTGCACGAGCTAGTTCTTGAATTCAACCATGGCGCCATCCTTCTGCCCCAGTTTCAGCGGGATTATGTGTGGAAACCTCAAAAAATCCGTAACTTACTGGATTCTCTCCTGAGAGGATTTCCAGTTGGCGGCTTCTACTTGTGGCGACCAACGGCCGGCAATCTCGACCCCAAAGAGAAGAGAAAGATAGTAACCGTTCAGTCCCCAGCTTGGCCGAGTAATTGCGGGGCCGGAAGGCCGGACCGACGAGCTACGATCGCGCGATAGAGGTAATCCAGCACTGGACGTTTCTGCAACCTCAGGGTTTGGACCACCGTCAGCATCCGCTCCACGAACCGGCACCCTGCTGGGCTGTGACAACCGAAGGCGTTCTTGCGCCACAGCACGCCCAAGCGCAGGATGCGTTCCGCATGATTATTCGTGGGCTCGACGCCCTCGATCGTTGTAAACAACCACAACGCCGGATACAACGCCAAGAGGTTCGCACAAAAGGTCGCGGCTTTGGAATCTGCGCAGGAGCAACCCTGCTCCAAAACGCCTTGGAGTTCGCGCGCAATCGGATCCAACCGGGCTTGCAGGCCCGCTCGGTCCAGTTCGCCGCGACGGAACGCCCACCAGTCGGCGAACAGGCATTCCACGACATCCAGACCCACTCGGCCAATTGCTTCAGCAGGTCCTCCTCGATCGATCAGCTTCTGAAAGTCGCGTTTCAGGTGCGCCCAGCAGATTTGCGCAGTTCCAGGGGGAGTTTGCTGTAGGCCGTCCAGCGGTCGCTGCAGACGACACCGGTGATCGTTTCGCCCAAAAGGGCCTGTAGGCCCTGGAAGTTGCGCCGGAGGTGGATCACGAAGAAGGCCACCGTCGCAGTCGCCGCGGCCCACAGCCAGCGTTTCTGCCCCTTCTCGCTCCAACCGGTCTCGTCGGTGTTCTTCACCGGGGCGTCATGGACCGCCGCTTGGGCCTCTTGATATGGGTCGGTCAAAGCGGCAGTCATCTCGGCTTCCAACGCGGAGATCGAGCCCAGTGAGGTCGGCACCTCGAAGACCGTCTCGACGATCTCTTCCACGCCCCGCCGGCCGATGTGATGACGGCCGCTGAGATAGGACATCACTGCGGCCAGGCGTGGCCCAATGACGTGAGCGCGGATCTCCGGGGGTATCTCGGCCTGATTGAGATGGCCACAGCACGAGCAGGTGCGCGTGCCCTTGGTGTTCGGTGATGTCGGCCGTCAGCTCGGGGAGTTCGGCAACCTGATGCCAGGTTGGCTCGGGGTCGGCAGGCCCGGGCGCGGCAGGCAAGGGTGCTTGGCAGTGGGTGCAGACCGTGGGCACATACGGCACGATCTTGTTGACTCGATCCGGTGGGAGGCGATGGCGATAATGTCCAGGATGCCCCGGCTGCCCTCCCGGCTTGCGTCCGGTCGGTGTCTTGATGACCGGCTTGGGAGCCCCCGGTGGATCGACCGAAGGAGGCGAGGAGGAGTTGGAGGAGTTGGAGGAGTTACGGTTCAGTTGAGACCGCAACTCATGGATTTCGGCTCGTAAGTTAGCGATCAGCTTCAGGGCCTCGTCCAACGCAGCCCGGAGTTGGCCGCACTCAGGACAAGGGGCCAAAGGTCTCGCGTAAGGCTCACTCATGTAAGTCGACGATACACAGGTGGCCTGAAATTGCAAGGTCCTTGACGATTATTGGCCCATTTCACGCATAATTGATGCCGGATGGGGGACTGAACGGTTACGAAAGATAAAAGCCGAATTCCTGGGCTACCTCATCGACGGTCAGCAACGTCTAACGAGCCTCGAGGCAGCATTTGGTCTATACACCGGTGAAGACAGAGACGGCTCGCCACTACGATGTTACCTTGATCTGGCAGCGCCTGATGACGTCCACGCGCGAGACTCGATGCTGTTCGTTACGTATGCCGGGAAGAGGTCCGTGGCAGCTCGGGTGGATAGGAGTGATCCAACGCTCATTCCCGTCGATAAACTTTTTGTGGGGCCGCATCACGAACTCCGCAAGAGGACGGAGGACGACCTACGCGTGATTGCCGGTTGGGATACAGCGAGAATTGAGCAATCGCTCGAACGGTTTGATCGAGCCGGCCAGATGCTTGACTTACAGGTACCTTGCACGACTGTTTCCGAAGCCAAGGACAAAGAGGCCGTTGAGGTGTTCAATCGGCTGAACAAGGCAGGCGTCGCGCTGAGACAGGGCGACGTAAGGGCGGCTGAGCTAGCTCGTGGACCAGCCGTTGATGTCCTCAAAGGCATGCGGGAGTTTGTCACCGAGGAGCTTCCACAGCGGTTGGGTTTTGGCTTTTCGTTCGCCTTTCGGGCACTTGTTCTGTTTCATCGGGAATCGGCGCAATTCAAATCGTTGAAGCCCGATTGGATGGACGGATTGGGACCACATGGGCGGACATTGGCCGACTCTTGGCGTGCAACCGCGAGTGCACTCCACAGTGCGCTTAGATTCATTGATGTGAAAATGGGATGGTCACGCCGGGCGTTGGTGCCATCGGCCAACGCCGTTATTGTGCTGGCCGCAGCCTTCGACAAGGCCGAGTCGAAGATTGACGCCGATGCCGAGCAAGTATACCGGCGCTGGTTATGCCTCGTCGCGCTACGCGGCATCTTCCAGGGGTCGGTCGAAACAACTATAAACCGATTCCATCGAGCCGTCCGGGAATGCAAGAGGGACCCTCACAAGGCGCTGATGGAGGCGCTCAATCGGAATGAGTCTCGACGAATCCTTCCCGATGAACTCAACAGAGTTTCCCAACCCTGGGGGCCGGCGACGCAAGTAATGCACGCCTGGCTCGTAGGACAGAAGGCCAAGGATTGGTTGAACGGCGAGCTCGTCGATACGTTGGCTCGCCGTGGTAATGCGAGCCTTCCTGGCGGAGACTTAACGGTCCATCACCTTTTTGCGCGCCGCGTTTTGGCCGAAGACTTGGATGACACCAGCAACGCGAACAGCCCTGTGAACTACGCACTGCTGAGTCGCTCCACAAACTCAACGCTCGGGGACTTGCGGCCGGATGAAGCATGGGCGAGGTTAACTCCAGACCAGCGAAAACTGGCTGCGATCCAGTTCTTCGGCGAAGCCGCAGGTGATCGACTCAAAGCCGATCGATACGAAGAATTCCGTCAATGGCGTGCTCAAAGGCTGGCAGAGTCAATTAATGAATGGCTGGGCATGGTCGGACGCGGCAAGAGGAACCCTTGATGGTCAACGGTAAGGATTCGTGCAAAAAACGCACACAGGGTTAATTTCTTAGCCATTAGCCAGTGAGAAGCGGCGGAGAATCGCTGGCATGTAATCGTTCTTACTGGGGAGGGAAACTCCCTAGAATAAGAGGTCTGACAGCACGGCAACGAAGTTGGGAAGCCGTCGATGAATGCATCAGCGCCTTTACGCACAGAAGTACCGAGAGATTACAACCCCAGGCCGAGAGCAGGTGTTGCTTACTCGGCTAGAGCAACTGCTGCCCAAGCGCCGGTTGCCAGAGTGGACCTTACTGGATGTTGGATGCGGTGCCGGCCATCTGACGGCCGCACTGGCCGAGCGCGGATATCGTGTGTTGGGACTTGACGTCAGCTTTGAGATGTTGGTTGAAGCTCAACGCCTCTATCCCTACGTCCGGTTTGTGGAGGGAGATATTCGCTCGTACATGCCCTTTGAGCCGGTGGATGCCGTTGTGTGTCTGGGCGAAGTGCTCAACCACCTTGGCAGTGCCGTGGCGCTAGCGCAGGTTCTTCAGCACGTTTGGGGAATTCTGGCTCCAGGTGGGACTCTCGTTGCCGAGACTTTAGACCCACAGGATCTTGGGACCGGCTGGGGCAGTACAAGCCAGCTTTTCTGCTTTGAGGATGGCTGGATTGCGATCTTTGATTACGAGCAACTCGATAGTAACCGTGGGCGGGTGACCTACCGCTGGCTCCGCCGGCACGGGCTTGGACCAGAGGCCGAATCACATGGCTGGTCGCTCATACTTCAGACGTGGACCGCTGAAGAGATGCTCGCGGCCCTGCGGGAGGCAGGGTTCCAACGTGCCCGGGCCTTTGACCTCTGGCGCGGCGGTAAAGTTCGTGCGGGAACCATCTCCCAGCTGATCATCGCCGAACGCGACTGACCGGCAGGGCCAAGAGCTGCCGTGTTGGCACGGTGTCGTGCATTCGGCTGCCGCTTGGTGACTTCTCCAGCCTGAAAAAGACGCATCGCTCTTGGGGAGGACTAGCGGCAACGACTCTGTTGAAATTACAGGATCGGCTATTAGCGGCGAAGTGATCTGTCAGCGGAATACGTCGAACCCGACCCAACCCGGCTACAGGCGATATGCATTGGCCTGTCAGCCCCGAAAGATCGAGTCGCTCCACAAGTGGCTGACGAAACTTCATCACACGATGGCGCCATTGGATGATTGCTGCCAGTTCTGAGGTTGTTGCGAGGTTTACCTGGTGTCGCTTCTCTCCAGACCTCTGGTCAGCGGTCGACCTCCCCCCGAGCCGCAAGTGATTCCCAACCTGTTGACACCTGACGGAAGATACGATCTAGTAGTCACTTGGCGCTAACCAGATGTCGCGCACGGTTGATTCAACGAGCGTGGTTCGGGCCAGTCGTTCTGAACCAAAGAACCACGTATCAAACTACCTCGGCACCACGAGTGGCCCAGGCCAGTTGCATTCGAAGGGCATCTGGCGAATGGCGAGCAGCTTGGGATGGTTTGTCTCAACTTTCTTCCTGGGGCTCTGACTATGAGTGCGAAGTTGTCGTTGAGCGATCTATTGCGCCACGAATCCGAGGTTCTGACACGCATTCATCGCGAGATCGACGAGGAAAAGAACACGCCGAGTGGCTCCCATTCGTCCCACACAAGTGGGCATGGCTCAACGGGCGGACACAACTCCTCTGTTGCGCACGTCGAGGCTCTTGAGCCGCCGAAGGATAAGTAATCGTCGCCGTACGTAAGAGTGGGCAAAGCAGCCGCTAGCGGCTGTTTTCTGTGCAAACTTCCTTGGGCGGCCGCGATTCTTCTCTTCCGCCTATGCACGCCAGATGCCCATCTCGTGGTTCGTCACCAGGTTCGATTTCGAAAGTACTTGCCTAATTCTAGGGCAGCGGTTGTTCGAGGGTCGTGAACTTAAGTCCTTCTAGCCCAATCGCTTACCGGCAGTTAGCCAAGAGGTCCCGCTGGTCATTTCGACCAACCGTCATGTAAATTACCCACATTGACCGACAGGTGATTCGGACCGACGTCGAGGTTGGATGCATGGTGACACTGTGAATGTGGAGCAAGTGCCTTTAGTCGTAGCTGGCTTCTTGCGGCTCCTAGCGCGTCAGTCTGAGATTTCCGCCGCGACGATCGCGGATGTTGTCATGTTCGCTGCGGGTGAAAAGTCAGCCGTGCGCTTTGCCGTCTCAGCGGGCGTGCGGGCTGAGCTCGATCGATGGGCGAGCTCTTTTGGATTAGCAGCCGAGTCACGTACGGTGGGCCTCAAACGCGTGGCCGACTGGATCTGCATCGGCGTCGATAAGTCGTCGGCGACCGCACACCTCGATGTCGTCGTGTACGCAAAGTCCCAAAAGGACGCCTCGATGATTTGCGAGATCGAAGCCAGCGGAAACGCAGTGCAGGCTGGCCTGTTGCTCGGATATCCTCATGTTGCGTTGCGGCTTACGAAGGCTATAGCAAAGAACCCGCCAACTGGATACGCCAGGCGCTTGCCCGAAGCGGCGTTGGCCCGTTCCCGTGCTGGGCGAATCGCCTTCCGCTGAGTTGGGGCGCTCCCACGTTCATCGGTGAGCTATATCCCTGTGCATTCGACTGCTCGGCCGCGGCGCGTCATGGAAGGGCAGTGTTCGATCGGCTTCGGGAATACGGACTCGAGCAGTTGGCGCAAACGACCCTCGCCGAGGCGATCCGTCCCGTCGCTGGAGGAAGGATTGCGGCACCCCGCGAGATGAGGCGCGTCAGCGCCGCGCCCGATCGTCTCCTGGAGTTCGTTGCATGAGTCCACTACCAGCCAACGAATTTATCCTGAAGATCGTCAGTCGGTGCAATCTCGACTGCGACTATTGTTACGAATACAACCTTGGTGACGACAGTTGGCGGCGCCAGCCAAAGTTCATGTCGCTCGAAACCGCGGCGAAGGCGGTTGATCGGATACTCGACCACAGACGAGCCCACGTGCTAACCGATACCATCATGGTCTCGCTCCACGGCGGAGAACCCATGCTGGCGGGAGCAGCTCGTGTGGACGCGATTGCCAGGCTAGTAAGAGAAAGTCTCGAGCCGCACGGCCCCGTTGAGCTGACCATGCAGTCGAACGCCACGCTTGTCGATTCCGACATGCTTGCGGTCCTGCGGAATAACCGGATCGGCGTCGGCGTGAGCATTGACGGCCCAGCAGGTGTCAATGACCGACACCGGCTCGATCATGCACGTCGCTCCAGCTTCGACGCAACGTATTCTGGGATTCTCGCTTTGCGAGATGCGGGCGTTCTCAATGGTCTGCTGAGCGTCATCGACGTTGAGTCGGACCCGCTTGAAGTATTCGACTTCCTGGCCAGTCTCGCGGTGCCGCAAGTCGATTTCCTGTTACCGCATCACAACTGGACACGCCCGCCCGCTCGGCCGTGTGACGATCCCATTGCTTACGGCAAGTGGTACGCGGCGATCTGGGGCGAATGGCTGGCTGGTCGCCACAGTTGGATGCGAATACGATACTTTGAGCAGATAATCCGTACGCTCGTTGGGGCGCAAGGGTTGTTTGAAGGTCTGGGATTGGCAGCGGTGCAGTTACTCGTCGTTGCTACCGATGGTACTCTCGAAGGCGTTGATACGCTTAAGAGTTGCGGCGATGGCCAGCAGAAGCTGCACCTATCGATCATCGACTCCCCTATCGATGCGGTCCTGGAAAAGAACGCCTATACCATTCGGCAGGCTGGCGCTGATCAGCTCTGCGACCAATGCCTTGCGTGTCCGTATCGTGAAGTGTGCGGCGGCGGTTACTTCCCCCACCGCTATCGTGGGGGCGGGTCCTTTCTTGCTCCGTCGGTGTACTGCAATGACATTCAGCATCTAATCGAGCGAATCCGTGGCGATATCGCCACGCGCAGCATGAAGGCTGAAATAGAAGGCTGAGCCATGAGTTTCGCCCTACCCTCGTTTCTCGCCAGTAGCGACGTTCTGGTTGCCTCCGGGCGAATTCATGCCATCGAGACATGCGAGCTTTGGCGCCTGTGGCGCGGCTACTGCCGACAACATTCAGGCGGTTCGCTGAGCGATGGCATTGATAGCCTGGTAGCGGGCGAGGTGCCCGACACGCCACGGCTTCGTCATTGGTGCACCACGACGAAGGCGTTGCTACGCGCCTACCGCAACGGCGTCGACGTAAACGCGGGCGACGTCGCCCACTTCGAGCTGGACCGTCTAGCACCGGAGCGGTTGACCCAGCTTCATTCACTGCGGCTACTCGAGGCATGGGTTTACGATGCTGCGCACACGAGGAACTGTACGGTCGATCTTACGTTAGCAACGCCCGAGTTGCCCCAACGATTGGAGTTTGGGCAGGCCGGGCGGCTTACTCCTGCCGACGCAGACTGTCACGCGCAATGGGGTCTTTATGTGGGCAACGATGAAATCGTCATTCGATCTGGACGAGCTAGCGCTATGCAATCTGTGGATTTGAATACGGGTGTGCGACTGACGTTTCCGGTCGACTGGCAGTATGAGCCGCCGCTTGGTCTACGCCACGGAGAGCGATACCTAAATATCCCGATCTACGATTCAGGGCTTTGCAATCCGCATGCTGGGGCGACGGCACCCATAGTTCGGGTTCGCAACGCCGTCGCCGAATGGCTGCCTACGCTTGCTCGCGCTCTCGACTGCTCTGAAGCCGCAGACTCAGCGCTGCACGCTGAGTGCTTCTCTTATCTCAGCGATGTCCTTCCTCTCTACCACGGCCTCGGACAGATATTTGGTAGCGCCAGCACCGAGGAGGCCCTCGGCTATGCCTTTCTGCCTGGAATCCAGTCTCCGCTCGACATAGCCGAATGCTTCGTGCACGAGGCAATGCATCAAAAACTCTTTCGCCTTGAGCGAGTGCTGCCACTCTTCGAAGCTGACTCTCCGACAGAAGATCGCTACTACTCCCCGTGGCGGCGTGATCCTCGACCGTTACGGATGGTGCTCCACGGCTGCTTCGTGTTCACCTGCGTTGTTCACCTCTGGCTCGAATGGGCAAAGAATCCTCCACTCGAACTGGCTTCGCCCACAGAGGCGCTGAAGGTTGCATTCCGGCGATCGTGCGAGGTACTTGCCGGACTGGAACTGCTCGCGCGATATGCCCTGCCAACGGAGCACGGCACGCGGCTGATGTCCGAATTAAAAGAAATCGCTACGGAGCTGGCCGAAGGAGCGCACGTCGAACCCGATTACAGAAGCGAAGTGAACGCCGGTGTGGCCGCTCACCGGCAGCGCCATCTTCAGGTGAGTCTATGTTCGGATCTAATTACGTTCTGAATGCCCGTGCTCGATTGCTGTGGGGGATTGACCACGGTCTGCGCCTCGCCATGGAAGGGCCGCCACCGCTTGCCGAGATTGCTTCGCAGCTATCACAGGCATGCGTTGGAGATGTCCTCGAACGCCTGGTCGGTCTGTCCTTCCATTCAATGTGGGTAGCGGTACTCGCTAACCAGGTTCGCCACGGCGGGCCTAAACCCGACGCTGCGCTTGCGACCGGCCTGATCGCGGTGGCCCGAGATGTTGGTATCCAGCCAACTGATGAGCGCGATCGAAATCGCCCGCTCGCTGGATGGCCTGTATCTGGTGCCGGGCCAGGGCAGGAACATCGTTGCGATTGACCGTGATGGCGTCGAGCGGAAGCTCTCCCTTGTCGGATGCGACGGATTGCTTTTGCTTGGCGACAACCCGCTTCTGCGTCACCTGATTGGCAACGGCCCCAGTGCTTTGTCAAAGTCTCCGGAGGAATGGGCGTTGCCATTGGCGGATGGGCTGGAACTTCTTGCCAGGGTCGCTCCAGAGCAGCATAGGCGGGTCTTGCGCTATGTGTCGGTCGTGGCAAGCTTTGAGGCGGAGCGCGGACTACTTCAATCGCTGTCGATCGGCGAATGGCCAGGGTGTGTGGTGGCGCGGTTCGGAAATCCGCCGGCGCATGTGTGCGACCAACTCGTCCATGAGGCCAGTCATCAGCTCCTCGACGTCGAATTCGCCGGCAGCCCCGAGCTCGTCGATCAGCTAAAGCTCGCTCCTGCCGCCTATTCACCCTTCTTCCAGCAGCCTCGGCCGTGTCTCAAGTTGGTTCACGGCCTCGTGTCCTACCTCGAAGTTTTGCGCCTGTGGCGTGCGATTCTCGCGGATGACCAGTGGGACGCCAATCTGGCCGCGACCACTGCTCGGAATCGGGCCGATGATGTCAAGGCTCTGTGCATTGAGGGAATCCGTTCGTTGCGCGGCACGGCCTCGCCAGATCTATGGGAAGAGTGGCGCGCCTTCTTGGTGGAGGTCGCCCCTGAGTTTGCACTGGTGGAAGACGACGTTCGGGAGCCGCCGCGGCATGCCCCCCCGTCCATGCGATTGCGCAAAGCCGTTGCCCAGATGAACCTTCCCCCAATCAGCCATTCCGAGATCCTGCTCGCTCTCGAAGGTGCCAAAGTGTCGCGTGTTTCGCTTTCCCTCGATGAGGGTGCCCAACTGGCACGCGCGCTGAGTCCCGAGTTCGTCCCACTCTTTTCACGCGTCGTCATGGTCACTCGTCACGAGCACCTCAAGGGGACCTTCTCGAACCTGACCTCAGGGACGTTCGAATACTACCGGCCGCCACCTGGCGCGTTTCGTCTATGCCTACGTTTTCAATTCGGTGGACCCGCTCCGCAGTGCCCTCCGCGCCGACGAGGAGGACCAAGCAGGGTCATATCTCGGGATTCCTCCCTGCTGCTGTGCCTTTTTCGATCGAAACTGGGAGCGGGCCTGCGCTGAGCATCAAGGGGATCTTGCGACCCTCCTGCTCGCTTCCGAAAGCGCCGACTCGAGGCCAAGGATTCATCCGTGGCAAACGAACCCGTTTGCCATGTACTTCGGTCAGGGGATGACCTGGCACTTTCCCTGTTCGTGGGAATGCTGTGCGACGATCACTGCCATCGACGATCGTGCCGCGTTGCTTGACCGACTGCTTCCCGAGCAAGCTCGGGAGTTCCGCAAATGGCAAAAGCGACCAATCGTGCGGAGCCCAAGCCGCGGCCTCCTGGCAGCCGATCTCGATGGCGGGCCGGACCGAATCACGCTGAGTGATTCGGTTGCGCTTGAGGCGAACGAGGGGCTGGACCGCGTGCGAGAGGCCGGCGTACTTGAGTGGCGCCGTGGTGCATGGCGCTCGCCCGATGGGCAAATGCTCGCGGACTTGCTCGATCCAGAGGCTCGTGTCCTACTGTGGCGATGAACTCTCGATCGATCGGGTACCGGGAAGTCGTTAACCATCGAATTGGTTGAGTGCACGTGGCATGCTGAGAATGGTTTCGCTTTGACTCCTCAGCACGTGGCCACTGCGGTAACAACATTATCCATCCACCGGTCATCTTATGGTTGGCCACCTGAAGGAGACGTAGTTTGAGCAGCATGATCGTTCGCAAATGGTTTGACAAACTTGAGGAAGTGCTGGCCACAGAAGCCCAATTAGCGGGGCTTCTCGGTCAAGGCACGATGATTGGCGATGCCCGGCGATTTTGCGTGTCTGAAAGTACTCCGTTGATTTCTCCCTTCCGGCGTTCATATCGGGATGGGGAGGATTATTGATTCGGAAGGCGGCATCTCCAAGCAAATAGATGTTGTTATTTATGATCCCAGATTCCCAATGCTGAGCACAGAGGGCGGCGGCAGCTTGTATTTTGTCGAGGGTGTTATCGGCGCTGATTGAAGTAAAGTCGACGATCGACTCTACCAAGCTCAGAGAGGCACTTGATAATTGCCATTCAGTGATGGCATTGTCGCCACACGTCGCCAGCGTCGAGGAATTAGATGCATTCCGCAAGATGCTAAGCAGCGAACAATCCTTGACCCCCGAGCAGGCCGCACAAGCCACGATGGAGCAATTGAATCCACGCACATATATCTTTGGCTTTAGAGGGGATCAGTCAAGAAAAGACCACAGAGGTTATCAACACCTGGTATCAAGAAAAAGGCAAGCCGGTGTCACAGTTTCAAGTTCGCCTGCCACGTATCATAGCAACTGCAAATATAGTTGCGATCGTTGATGACGCATGGATGCGCATGGATGGGTCGAAAGCACGCTTGTCGATCTTCGGTCAAAATATGGCTCGGATGCGCGTATCGTAATGCGGGTATACAAGTCGAAGCGCTTTGGTTGGCTCGCGCTTTATCTCATGGACTATGCTGCACGTCGTCTTGGCTGCCGTGATTTCAATACCGGCGTGTCGCTCAGCCTAGCAGCCTACCAGCCTGCGACGCTCTACCACGCTGAGTTGACAAAACCACGCTGTATTGTGTGGAGTGCATAGCCACAGACAGGGTTTTGACGACAAGTTGAATCAAGGTGGGCTCGGTCCGTCGTCCTGGCGTTGCCGCTCACGGATAATGCGTTCCTGGAAACGGCGGCATCGAGGGAGGAATTCTGCATCGATTTATGCATCCCCGGTCTCTTTCTTTCCCCCCCCCCCCCCGTCCGACGGCGGATGCGGGCGGTGATCGGTTCCTCGGCGGAGGAATGCATCTGATGCTGCGCCGAGGGGCTGACCTCGACGTTATTCGTGGCTTTGATGGCCTTGATCTGCTCTGACAGTTCGGAAACGCTCGGCCCTTCTTGTTTCCCCGGCTCTTGAGACGTACCTGAAAGGCCGGCCTTGAGTTGGTTACGCAAGGTCGTCAGTTCGCCCAGGTACTCGAAACTCTTCGATGAACACGCTGCCATGCACGACGTACTGAAGGATTTCAAGCCGCTGTAGGACCTTACCCGCTAACCGGACACTGTGCCACCGGGCTTGTTCAGGACTCATGTAGGCCGGCGTCCCGGCGTACTTCGGTCCTTTACCGATGTTTTTTCCCGGAGTGCTAGCCCGAAATCAACGACGTACGGTTTGCCGTCGTTGCCGATCAGGATGTTGCCCGGCTTCACATCCCTGTGGACGAGTCCCTGCTTGTGGGCGTAATGCAGAGCGTCAGCGACGGTGGCGACCAGTCCAGCCGCTTCCCGATACTGGAGTCGCTGCTGCTTCAGCTTTGTAGCGAGGTCGGTCCCCTGGATGTACTTCGAAACGACGTAGCAGGGACAGTTCACTGTGCTGCCGACATCGTAGACTTCAAGGATGCGGGGATGATCGAGATTGGCTACCGTGCGAGCCTCAGCCAGATATGCCTCGGCATCTTTGGGCTTCGAGATCAGTTTGGCGTGCGGCACCTTGACGGCGACCGGCCGATTCAGTAGCTCGTCCTGGGCCAGATCGACGAGACCGAAGCCCCCTTTGCCCAGCACCTTCTCGATGCGGTAGCGACCGATCCGCTGGAGATGTTTGGCGGGCGAACCTTCATCCGTCTGGATCGGATTTCGCTGATGGTCCTGCGTCACATCGTGAGGATTTGAGTCGTTCACGTTGGCAGTCGTTTCCCGCAAGAAAGACGGGCAGGGGCGCCGTTCCCTTGGAACATGGCGGATTCTATCAGAATCGACTTCCGAAATCATCGGGAAGCCCATTTTTTGAACCACAGGAATTTGAGGCAAGCAAACGACTTGCAGCGAACTTGTCCCGGAAACCCTCACAAAACAAGACGGCGTTTGAACTCGGCTTGCCGCGTGAAATGCCCGTGCCTTCCGGCAAAAAGCCGACCGTCGAAAACGACCATGGGCTTGTGCGGAGAAATGTTGGAGCGGCGGGATTTGAACCCACGAACTGGGACGCCGTACCCGAGCGACCGTTCCAGAGTTGCCCCACACCCGTTGACGATCGCGAGGTTGGTCGTCGCTGCAACGCCCAGACGACCGGTGATGGCGCTTAGCGGGCTTGATAGACAAAACCGAGCGTTCGTAAGCAACAGCGCGGATCAAAGATCGGCGGCGGGTCGGGCATTGGCCGGGATTTCGGCGGCGATGCTGGTGAGAAACGACACGTCTTGACTTGGATCCGTACCGACAACAACATCTTAAGTTGTTATTGCTGATGTGGCTACGATGAATATCGGTAGTTTGATATACTCAAGGGCGGCGGGTTTCATACCCGCGTCCCAAATTGGCGCAAGTGATTGAAATCAAACGACTTATAGCACGACGAGTGGAGGCGGCGGGAATTGCACCCGCGTCCCCGAAAGCGTTGACTACGGCCTCTACTTGCGTAGCCAATCTCTGAATGTCGACCTCAGGTGCCTGATCGGCGCGGTCCCCTTTCGGCTTATCCTGTCATGAGTTTAACCCAGGCCGCAACAGGCAGTTAAGCTTGAGCGATCCCACATTGTCGTCGCCGGCCGGAGCCAAAAGGAGTCGGGAGATACAAAAAGGGGTCAGTAAATATGGATCGGAGCGATTATGCGTTGAGCCTTATGTTCGTCTCGCTCGCCACAGCGGACACCGTCACCAGATGGTCGGCATCCTGGATGGAAAAAGCCTGGGATCGCCGCTGCTACACGTGACCGGATGTGCCGCAACGACGATGCGAGCGACGGACATGCGTCTGTGAGCAGGTCTCGATCTGGGGTCAGACCAAGTTTCCAGCTTTTCTTCCCTGTTGCACGATCGGCGAAATTGTCCACGGGGTAGGGCGGACGCCCATGTCGCAAAAGACTATCTGCGGGCCACATTTGGAAAGGGCTCGGCGGGCATGACAAGGAGCGGAGGAAGGAGGCAGCGGACCTATCGCATTGTCTTCAACAGATTCGCAGCCCACGTCGCGTCCTCAGGCAATAGCGAGGGTCCCGGAACCGTCTCGGTCTTGTAATCGATCGGTCTGCCGCCTGTTGTCAGGTCATAGGCGGAGCGAAAGGCCGCGGCAAGGTCTAGCGGCAAGTCGGGCCGATCGCCCCAGAGCGGCAGCCCCACAGCCGGCAGCTCGTCTTGCAGGCGAAACGGATACCCCTCTTCAGTGCGCCCGATGTCTGTTTTGCGTGCCACGAATACAAAATACGGCGTGGGCGCCAGATCGGGGAAGTGGCGCCGCAATGGGTTATCGCCGCCACGAAGCAGGTCGATTTCCATGAAATGCGTCAGCGAGGCGAGCATCCTGGCCCGTTTGGTGTTGTAGATTCCCGCATATTTGCCCGCCTTGTTCGCGGGACTGAGCAACTCGACGACAGCCAAGGCGCGTGGCCATTTCTGGTTTTCACGCACGACGAGAAAGTGCTGCCGGTGCTGGTGCGTTTCCTCAGGGTCGACGACAACTTCTCGAATCGAACGAGGCACGGCAAGCGTCGCCACGCTACCGACGTCTCCCGACCAAGTTGATTCGGCCGAAGCAATCGTCAGCACTTCGTCGGCCTCGCCGATCAACACCGTTGCGCCCGAAGGATCTTCCCCGTAAACGTCGCGTTCCACATCGATCCAGCAACCCATGCTGGCGGCCCTGGGCAGCGCAGCTCCGCAAGTTTGTGAATGAACCATCCGTGGAAGATCTCCCAGCGTGGCTGAGTTTCCAGGTACGGGTCCATGCCGGGAAACGGAGAAGGCATCGCGATCGTCCTTCAAGCGACTATGGTGAAGACCACTGACCAAACCGATTGTAGCAAACGAACCGTCGCGCGCGGGAACGAGACCCACGCGATTCTCCCGCCAGCCGGAGCGGCGCAGGGAGTATGGTTATGAAGGAGGGTTCCAGACAGCCAAGGTCGACTCCGCGCAGGTTCTAAGCTGGCCAGATCCCAGCTCGGATTTCGCACACATCGACATGCGGGCGGCGGCAACGGCTTTGCCTGGGTGAAAGTATCCAAAGACACGCGAGCCCGTTGAATTGTCGGAAATATGTCGGGATTCGGGCGGGGTCTTGTGGCAGGAGGTTATCACCCGCTGACAGCGATCGCACCCAGACACACAGGCTGGAAATCGCGCTTGCACCCGCGTCCTGAGAAGCGTTGACGACGGCCTCTCCGTGCGTAGCCAACCTTTTGATTGTTGGCCTCCGGTGCCTGATCGGCGCGATCCCCTTTCGGCTTATCCTGTCATGAATTTAACCCAAGCCGCAACAGGCAGTTAAGTTTGAGCGATCCCAGGTTGTCGGGCATGGTTCAAAGTTGGGTGACAGTTCTGTGGGGCGGACAGTCGTGTCCGCCGCTGGCCCCGGTGGCGGACAGGAATGTCCGCCCCACCGGCAGGCTGTTACTCGTTTCGCCACAAGTTTGAACCGTGCCGGTTGTCGTCCCCGGTCGGAGACAAAAGGGGTCGGGAGCGGCAAAAGCGGTCGGGAACCTGAAATGTGGATCGGAGCGATTATGTGTTGATCTATTCGTTCGTCTCGCTCAGCACACGTGAGCACCGTCACCAGATCGTCGGCATCCTGGATGGGAAAAGCCTGGGACCGCCCCTACTACACGTGACCGGATGTGCCGAAATGACGACGCGAGTGACGGGCATACACCATGAGCCGCCACTGCATCCACCCAGCCAGTCACGATCGCGGCGGGACCTTCACATCATAGGGAAGTGGCTTGCCATGAGGCGACAGCCGCGCCCGCGGGCCTCAACACCGCGTCGAACGATCTCCGCACGCTCAATTACTTACTGCACTATTTTGGAATTCTCAGAGAAGTTTTTTCTCGAGATCAGGCAGCAACTTAGACCAATTTTTTCGCTCAATCATAAGTAGGCGCGAATCTATTTTTAAAAAAACGCAGCACTGTATATATAGGGACGAGTGCGCTGGGGCGCAGCGCACGTCCCACGACCTGCCGTGGTTGTGTCGATGACCGCCGATACCCTCGCCCGGTGATGGCCAAGCCGATCCGTTAACACCACGGTCACAAGCACGACCTGACATCCCCGACAATCCGGCCGGAGGCTAGCTGGAATCGCGGCAAGGTCCAGCTTATGGTGACACCGGCGAGCGAACGGAATTCGACGACACAAGGTTTTAGATATATGTGGTAGCCGCCTTGATGACCGCAACCCAGCGACCCGATAGACCCCTGGGGATACTACGGAGAGGCCCACCAAAGACCTCCCCCGAACTCGCCATGGAACGCATCCACTGCCACGCGGTTTGTTCTAAACGGAATTAAACAGGCGACACAAGGTCCGCTTTGGACCGCATGAAGTGGCTATTGCACACCAATGATCGCCGCTCGACCCTTACACCAGATTGACTCTCTTCGTAACGGCCGTTACCGTGTCTTCGTTGGCCGAGAGCAATGCGGGACCGAAGACCACCCCATGGACTGCACATGGAAAGTGCCACTCCACTGCCACGGGGTTTGTTCTAAGTAAAAATTAGATAACGAGATACAGGTTCCGACTTGGACCGTGGACAACGAGGCGAGCGGGGCGTGATTGAACTTGGCTGTCGCCTCTGTGGATGCGAACGCGCCGGTCGTTCTTAATGGACCGTGCACCGTGTCGCGATGCCGCAGCCGATGCATTGACGCGGTTCGATGTATGCCTGCTTGAGGTCGATGGTTCGCCCCAGCCGTTCGTGGCTTCATCGTTGGGCGTGAAGATCGCCTTAGGGCTGACCGGCAGACTTCTTCGCACACCACGCGACTCGTGTCCATCACCCTGAGAATGAATCCCGTGATCCGACGGCGGAACAACAGCGGTCGACGCTGGATAATCTTGCGGGAGGCATTGAATTTGCTAAATCGAAGATCGAGGATGAATTCGCAAGGATTTGGTCGGAGTATTGCCTCGGCTAACCCAACAGCGTCGAAAAACCAAAAACGCGAGGTTGTGTGCCGTGATTTGATGGCGTCCCGAGGGAGCCGATGACCAACCGATTCGCCGAACCGGGACCGCTCAACACGGTTCGAGACCAAGCCATCGCTCGCAACCTCGAACGGGTCGCCTGGCTGATGGACCGGGCCCTCGCGATCCCGGGCACCCGAATCTCCGTTGGGCTCGACGCCCTTCTGGGCCTGTTGCCGGTTGGTGGCGACGTGCTGACCGGTCTGGTTCAAGCCACCCTCGTACTGGTCGCGCTCCGTCAGTACAAGGTACCCAAGACCGTGGCAGCCCGGATGATGACGAATGTCTTGCTTGACACCGCCATCGGCTGCATCCCGATCCTGGGCGACGTCTTTGATATTGGCTTCAAGGCGAACACGCGCAATATCAAGCTCTTGGAGCCGTACGGCCATCGGGTCGACATCGCGACGTCCGGACAAACCGCGATCCCGATTCCCATCCAAGTCGATCCGATGAGGCGGGGACTCCCTGGCGGTTGATTTTGCCGATCGCGGCTCGTCCTCTTCGTTGTCTTGGCGCTCGTACTGATCGGGTTCATTACCGTTGTCCGATGGCTGTTCCATTTTTGACGACCGCCGACCGTCGACGGAGCCGCGGGCGAAGGTCATTCAATCTCTGGAGTGAGCCGATTAGACCGGTCGGAGGGCTGAGGCTTGGATGCTCCATCCGAGCCCTATGCTCCTCGTTCAAATCCACGACCCCGACTTAGAGGGGTTCATGCTAGGGTGGCTCACAGGCCCGTTAGATCGGTTTCATGACGTCGTCACAGATCGCGCGGATGACTCCCAGGATTCCGCTGACATTGTCCAGGTAATACCGTGGTCGATCCATCAGAGCGACCTGATCGGCCAACCGCAAGAACTGCCAGGTTTCGCCGGTTGTCACACAACCATGAACCGAGGAACCGGTTTGCCCCGCCGCCTCGTTGAACCGCCGCGCGGCAATCATCTGGGCGATACATTGTCCCAACCCCAATTCGATATCATTCTTTTTGGCTTCCACCACGGTCATCACCGGCGCATGGAGTGGGGGCAGGGCGGGACCGATCGCCAGAATGAAGTCGCACTCCCCAGCCAAACCCTTGTCGAAATCAACGTCGAGCCGCTGACCGGAGAAGATGGCGAATCGATTGTCGGTGAGCTCGCGAGCGGCCAGGAGGATCGGGACGACGATGAATTCGCTCCGCGATTTCTCGCTGAGCAAGGCGAGTCGCGTCCCACGCGCCAATGAGCCACGGAGCCAGTCGGGGACTGGGGCGGCTGGCAAGTCCGGAAACAGGTCGGCTTCTCCGGTGGTCACCCCGAGTAACCGTTCGACGGATTCGAGTGTGAATTCACTGTAGGACATCAAAGGCTCTCGGTTGGCCTCATCCCGATAAATCGGGGTTCGGCGCCACCCTACAAGAATTCTCGAACACCTTTTCAGACCGACACCAGATCCTGCCCTTGGCCGTCGACCAAGCCAGAGGAGGAGCGAGCGGTCCTTGCTGCGGGTTTCGCCGATGGCGGTGACGTAGACGGCCGGGTCGTCCTTGACTGGGCACTCGTGCTCGCAGATGCCGCAGCCGATGCACTTGACCGGGTCGATGTACGGCTGCTTGAGCTCGATGATCTCGCCCCAGCGGTTGGTGGCCTCGACGTTGCGCGTGAAGATCGCCTTGGGGCTGACCGGGCAGACTTCTTCGCAAACCACGCAACTCGTGTCCATCGCCCAGGGGAGGCAGCGCCCTCGGTTGTAGAACGCGGTGCCGGTCTTGATGGGCCCTTTGCTCTCGAACGGCCCGATTCCCAGCTTCTCGACGATCGAGATCTCGCGGATGGCGCCGGTCGGGCAAACCTGGCTGCACAGCGTGCAATTGAGCTCGCACCAGCCCATTTTCGAGATCATGATCGGGGTCCAGAGGCCCTCGAGGCCGGCCTCGAACAAGGCGGGTTGCAAGACGTTGGTCGGGCAGACGCGGATGCACTGGTCGCACTTGATGCAACGGCGCAGGAACTCATCCTCGGCGACCGAGCCGGGCGGCCGGATCACGCCGCGATTGAAATTCTTGCGCACCCCGCCCGAGAGCCGCGACATCGGGAAGAAGAGCAGACCGAAGAGCCCTGAGAGCAGCAGTTCGCGCCGGCCGACCGCCGGAAAGGCCACCTCGCTCGCCTTGCGAGGCAGGAACCGGAAGGACAGGGCGTCGTGTGGGCAGTCCTCGATGCAGTTCAGGCAGACGAAACACTCGCTCTTGCGCAAGTCGCCTTGCGGGTCGGACGCACCCTCGCAGCTCTTGAGGCACAGATCACAGTCGGTGCAGCGGACTGGGTCGCGGTCGATCCGCCAGATCGCGAACCGGCTGAAAACTCCCAGCAAGGCGCCCAAGCGGGCAGATCGCCCGGCAGAAAAACCGAGGGATCCACCAGTTGGCCACCAAGAATCCCATGAAGATCAGGCCGACGATCCACGCCTGCCAGTACTCGCGCGGCTCGGTGTAGACGCTCTCCGTCGCTTTGTGCACGGTGGGCAGAACGCTGGTGGTCATCGAGCGGACCGTCAGCGCGATCGGGTCCAGCAGGCCGATCTGCAGCGAGCTGTTGTATCGGCTTGTGCTCCTCGGCGGAGCGGGAGATGCCGGTCCCGACGGCCGCGAAGACCCGCGACACGCCCGTCTGCCGTAATTCCGCCCCGCGGTAGGCCTGCCAGATCTGGCCCGGCGCGTCGATGGTCGTGGGGATGATCCAGAGAGCCGGCCATCGCGATCATCACCGCCAGGATGTAGTACTTGAGCGCGTAGATCTTGCGATACCGGTTGACCTCGATCATTTGCTTGGTGTTGCGCCGGTTGCCGATCCAGCCGAAGAAATGGTGGAGGATGCCGAACGGGCACATCCAGTTGCACCAGACCCGGCCCAGCATCATCGTGATGGCGATGATCACCAGTCCCCAGACCAAATTGCGGTAGATCGTATGAGTCGTCAGCGCCGTGGCGACGGCCACCAGCGGCGTGGCTTCCAGAAAGAGCGACACCGGCCACCCCTGGAGGTAGCGCAGGTCGGTGATAAACAGGAAGAAGAGGAAGAGTCCCAGGAAGAGGACTTCATAGGCTCGTCGGATCTTAACCATCGGTCTCTCCGGCGGGGGGACTGCGGCTTGGGGGATTGCTTGGGCTGGCGGGGTTTCCGTGGCCGCTTCCACTGATCGGCCTTGGCCAGTAATCGGGAAAGTGGCAAGACGAATCCGGGGAGAAGATGCGTCTGATACGTATCGCCTTCAGTCACGATTTCGTAAGTGGGGCCGCTTGAGCCCTGTCGATAGACGATCATGACACGACGGAAACGGTCGATGACCCAGTACTCTCTCACCCCGGCGGCGAGATATTCATCTCGTTTGGCCTCATAGTCGCGGAGGGCATCGCGCAGGCGCTTCGAGACGAACTCGATGATGATAGAGGGAATATCCGTTTCCAAATCGGGCACGCGCCCCAGTCCCGTCCAGATCACCCGGTCGGCCCTACGGCGGTTAGTCGCTGGGACGGTTTGCTCTGGAGCCGTTTCATCGATTACCCACCCATGCTCAGGGGTTTCGCGATATTGTCTGAGGAGGTACGCCAGTTCATCGTTCGGAACGCGCTCTCCCGCGCCGGCTGGTGGGGTCACGATCAGCACTCCGTTGATCAATTCGTAACGACAGCCTCGCTGGCACTGTTCCGGCCGGATCGCATCGAATTGCTCCGGAGTCATCAATCGGCCCGACGAGCCCGGGCCGAACCGCTCGCGGATGCCTGGTTTTCTGGCGGTGAGCCGGCTTTTCGGCAATGCTCCCGTGGCCGCTTGACTCATACCGTGATCTCCTGCGTCCAGTTGGGCCGCCAGTCCTGGCCCAGGCCGCGGCTGATCACCTTGTCGAGATAAATGATCTCGTCGCGGCGACGTTCCAGCAGTTTGGAGACGCACCAGCTATCGACGGCCGTGGGGTCGGTGCCGATCACCATCGTGTCGCCCCGCTTGACGTCGTTCAAGCTGCCGCCGGTCGGGCCGTTGCGCATCAGCAGTTTGCGGCCGTCGGCGATCACAAGCGACGGCTTCATCATCAGGGCGAAGTCCGAGATGATCCCGTGGATGTTCTGGTGGAACTGGTTGCGCGGATTGCCCAGCAGGCCGTACCAGTTCTTCATGGTGACGGTTGCCTTGCAGAGGTTATGGTCCTTGACCGGCGAGATGCCGATGACCTTGGTCGCCTCGCGGAACGGGCGGTAGAACATGCGCCAGGTGCTGGTGATCGTCTCGCCGCCGACGTAGAGATTCTCGAAGTAGCTGTCCTTGGGCAACATCAGCTCGGCCCCGGCGCGAATGGCGGCCTCGCCGACCTTGGTCTTGTAGAAGCAGCTCTCGGGGTTGTTGATCGGGTTGTCGGCGACGATCACCTTGCGCGCGCCGGCGCCCAGGCAGAGCCGGGTCACGGCCGAGACCGTGTCGGGTTGAGTCGTGGCGGCCAGGTCGGGGTTCTTGTCGAAGGCGACGTTCGGCTTGATGACGACCACGTCCCCTTTCTTGATGAAGTGGCTCACTCCTCCCATCGAGTCGAGGGCCGCCTTGACCATCGTGAAAGCCTGCTCCTCTCGGGCCTTCAATTCCTCTTCCTTGGAAGCGTGGTCCAGGCTGATCGGCCGGGAACGGACCACGATCATGCTCGGCTTGCCGACCGGCAGCGCGACCGAGTAGTTCTTGAGCCGGACTGGTGGCGGCGGCTTGACCCCTTCCATGCCCCAGTTGTCCCGGAGCAATAAACCCCCGGCGACCGCACCGCCGGCGGCCAAGGCGAAACCGCCAACCTGGGTGGCGAACTGCCGTCGGGAAAAAGCCTGATCGGCCGGGTTCACCCCACCCAGCCGTTCCAGGTTTTTCAGTTGCGTCCGCGTCATCTTTTCGCCCATTTTCGTCCTCTTTCGAGAAAAGCCACCAGGTCAGTTCGATGAGTGTAGGTCAGGCTTTCCAGCCTGACTATTTCCATGTCAGGCTGGAAAGCCTGACCTACGGCGATGATTGTTATTTTCCTTGATCGATAACGGGCACGGTGGCCGGCAGGCTTTTGGCCAGTGCGCGGGCGAAGGCCTCGGCCGGAGCGGCGCTGGTGGCGCCGTTGGCGCCGGCCAAGGTGTTCCCCTTGCGGAAGACGACGTCGACGAGGCCGATACTGTTGCTGACGACGATTTCATCGGCCCCCTCGGCCGTGAGCGTCTTTACCTCGGCGCCGTCCTTCTTGACGCCGGCGATGTACTTCTCCATCATCGCCTTGGCCTCCTTGGCGTCGCGGTAGGGGCGGAGGAACCCCTGCCAGCCGACATCTCCTTCTTTGTAGTCGGCCATGAACACGTCGGAGAGGAAGCTGTAGCCGAAGACGTCCTGGGCGACGTACTTGGCGTCCCCCTGCCGGTTCTGGGCCGGCAAGAGCGCGAAATAGGTCGCCGGAGTGACCTCGGCGGGTGCCGGCTTGGTGTCAGCGGGTGCCGGCTTGGTGGCCTCGGCGGTCGCTGTGGGCTGGGTCCCGGTTCAGCCACGGCCGGGCTGGGGCTGGGCGTGCCGCCGGAAGGAGTCGGCGGCGCCTCCGGCCTGCTGACGGGCGGCCACGCGCCTGGCCAGCTCCAGCGCGAATGCCGAGAACTTGGGGTCGTCCTGGGTCGAGACGATCTGGGTGTAGTACTTCCCTGAGTAAAAGAGCGTGCTACCGGCGGCGGTGTAGCCCTCGGTGCCGATCGCGACGGTCTGGACCTCTTCGGGCTTCTCCGAGCCGTACTTGCCCAGTGCCTTCAAGGTGTCGGCCATCTCGAAAACATAAAGCTGAAGCTCGTTCGACGGGTCGCCGGTCGGGTGATAGAAGGTATAGGCCATTCCCTTAACGCCATACTGGAGAAAGCTTTCGGCGCGGCCGTCGATCTTCTCGTAGAGGTTTTCGGCGTTGAATGTCTCCAGGTGTCGCTCGCCGGATTTGCCCACGGTCCAGCTCGGGTGGCAAGTCCGGAAGCGGCAGCATGGCGGCGAGCTTGCGCTGCGGCTCGGGCACGGAGGCGATCTCGGCTTCGACCTGGGCCGGACTCAGCCCATTGCCGGCCGGCGGGGCAGGGGAGGTGGCCACGGTTGTGGTGGGTGCCACGGCCGGCGCGAGCGCGACCGTCGTACTCGTTGCCGCCCCGCTGGCGGCCAGTGCTCGCAGCTCGACGGGTGGCGCGGTGTAATCGAGCAATTGTTGCGGGCCGTCCACACCGACGCTCTTGCGGACTCCGGCCAGCGACTGCAACACCTTCGGGAATCGCTCGGCCACCGCCGGCGAGGTGATCGCCGCGCCCCGGAGCGCCAGCATGGCCTCATCCAGCTTCTTGACGTTGTCGACCAGGTTCTTTCGCTCCAGCGCCAGCCGCTTCATCTCCTCCTTGACCGCCGCGTCGGCCGCCTGGACGCTCTTGTACTCTCGTCCTTGCTCCAGCACCGACCAGGTTCGGTTCGGGTCGAACTCGTAGCGGTTGCGGTCGAACGACCGGCTCTTGATCACCAAGGCGGCGAAGATCGCCGGGATCGCCATCACCAGCATCATCCCCACGACGATCGACGAGAACTCGGGCCGTTGCAGGATCCGTCCGCGCCGGGCCTTGAACCAGTCGAGCCGGCCCAAGACGGCGAACGCCAGCGGTGTGGTTGCCAGAGCCACCAACGCCGCCGAAACCCCCAGGGTCATGAACGGATCACTCCCCAGCTCGTCAAGAAATTGCGTCCAGAGACGTGTCAAGTTCATCGTGCCCCCGCTCGCCGTTCGGTTGGTTCGTATCGGACAAGAGGCGTCTTTTGCCAAGCCGCTCAGACAGCCGCCAAGCCGGCCAAGGAAGGATTACGGTCCAGAAGAAGAATCAGCGCGGACCACCTGCAGGGCAATTATAGCGGTGGTGGGAAGCGGGCGGCAACGATTTCATCGGAGAGGCGGAGATCTTTGACCAATCTCATGCACACAGCGACTCAACCAGAGTATCAATCGGTATCATACAAACAATGACTCGACAAAGGTATCGGCGTCAAACGGCTGAAGGTCGTCCAGGGCTTCGCCGACGCCGACGAATTTGACCGGCAGGTTGATGGTCTGGCGCACGGCGACGACGACGCCTCCCTTGGCGGTGCCATCGAGCTTGGTCAGGATCACGCCGGTGCAGCCGATGCTCTTGGTGAAGACCTCGGCCTGGCGGATTGCGTTTTGGCCGTTGGTGGCGTCGATCACCAGGAGAACTTCGTGAGGGGCGCCGGGGATCAGTCGCTGGATGACGTTGCGCGTCTTTTCCAGCTCGCGCATCAGATGGGTCTGGGTATGGAGCCGGCCGGCGGTGTCGACGATCAAGACGTCGATATGGCGGGCCAGTGCCCGCTGGCAGGCGTCATGAGCCACGCTGGCCGGATCGGCGCCCGGCGCCCCCTTGACGATTTCGCAGCCGGCACGGCTGGCCCAGATCGAAAGCTGGTCGGCCGCCGCGGCGCGAAACGTGTCGCAAGCGGCCAGGAGGATCGTGTTCCCTTGATCTTTGAGATGCTGGGCCAGCTTGGCGATCGAGGTCGTCTTGCCCGAGCCGTTGACGCCGGCGATCAGATAAACGGTCGGCGGCTTGGGGGACAACCGCAAGCGTTCCCGGCCTGGGGTCATCCAGCAAAGCTTTGAGTTCGGATTTGACCAGCGCCAGCAGGTTCTCGTCGGCCGTCTTGTCGGCATACGCCTCGCGCACCCGGTCGATGATTCGAGCCGTGGAGCCAACGCCCACGTCGGCCTGGATCAGCCGGCTCTCGAGGTCGTCCAGGAACGACTGGTCCACCTTGCGGCCGAACCAAGAGCGGATGTTGAAGAGCTGGGCCGTCTTGGCCAACCCTTTTTTGAAACGTTCCAGTAAGCCTGAGATCGCCATTTCCGTCCTTTATCCCCGATTCCCGATTGCCGATCAGGAAGATTCTACCGTCTTGGTCGAGCTAACCGTAGGTGGATTTTGGCTTGTGTCTCGCCCCAACTGGGGTCTCGGTCGGCTCGACTGGTCTGGCCTGGCGGAGGCGTTCCAGGACGTCGGCCGGCGTGGTGATGGCGCCGACCCAGCGGCCGGCGCGGTCGGGGGCATGGAAATCGCTGCCGGCGATGCCGACCAATCCGAGGCGATCGGCCAAGGTCGCGGAGCCGCCGGCTCTTGCCATTGGAGAAGCCCGGTCCGTCGATTTCGACGGCCCGCATTCCGTCGGTCACGAGTGCCTGGAACGTGGATTGCCGGAGGTCGTGAGGGGGGTGCGCCAGGGCGGCGACGCCGCCGGCGCCCTCGGATCAAGGCGATCGCCTGGCGAGCGTCGAGCCGGGGCTTGGCGACGCAGGCCGGTCCTCCGTCCCCCAGGTAGCGGTGAATACCTCGCGCATGCTGGCCGCCTGGCGGGTCCGCGTCAGGTAATCGGCCAGGTGGCGCCGGCCCAGAGTGGCGCGAGGGAATGCCCGCCTCAATGCCTCCAGATCGATCGACAGCCCCAGCGCCTCCAGCCGGGCGGCCATCGCCTCGACCCGACGGACCCGCCCATCCCGAAGTGCCGCCATCGCCGCCACAAGCGCCGGATCATCGTCGCGGATGAAATGCCCCAGGATATGGAACTCTCGGTCGTTGTAGACGCAAGTCAGCTCGACTCCCGCGATCAGCTCGACGCCCCACCGCGCGGCCTCGGGCCTGGCCACCGCGAGGGCCGAGACCGTGTCGTGGTCGGTGATCGCCAGGGCCGACAGGCCAACCCGTGCCGCGGCGACCACCACCTCGCAGGGCGAACAGACCCCGTCCGAATGCGTGGTGTGCACGTGTAAATCGGCACCGACGCGCGGGGACGACGGGCTCGCGGCGGGGGCGTACGACTCGGTCTTGGTTTCATCTCGAGGTAGCTCGATCGGAGCGGGTTCGGCCTGAGCCTCGGTCTCGGGCTTGGCCGGCTCCCCTTCGGGTTCCGGCTTCGACTCCTCGACTTGCCATTGCAGCACCCGATCGAGAATCCCGTTGACGAACCGACTCGACTGGGCGGTGCTGTACCGCTTGGCCAGCTCGAGTGCCTCGTTGATGGCGACCTTGGCGGGCACATCGGGACAGAACAGCATCTCGAAAGCCCCCAGGCGCAAGATGTTGCGGTCGATGGCCGCCATGCGGTCCAGCCGCCAGTTCTCGGCGACCTGGGAGATCATGGCGTCGAGTCGCACCTGGTGTTCCTTGACGCCGGCGATCAGCCCCTCGGTGAACTCGCAGAGCTTACGTTCGGCCAGCAGCCGCCGCTGAATGAACTGGTGAATCTCCTCGGGGGGGATTCCGGGATTCTGCTCGACCTGGTACAGGACCTGGAGGGCGACTTCTCGGCCCCGGGATCGTCGCGTCATGGCCGCTTGTCCTCGCCGAGCAAGTGTTGGCTCGACTGAAGGATCCGGCTCTGGCGGGTCTTCGAGGCGTGGGCGGCGTGTTCGGTCTCCGACTGGGCCTTCAAATCATCGAGGTTGGCCTGGCAGAACACGCACTCGACCACCTCGATGTGGAATTTCAGGTAGGCGGCCAGGTCGGGGTCGAGGGCATCGAGCAAGTAGCTGCCGAGCTGCTCGCGGCTGGGACAGGTCAGGCGGGCGCGGTGCCAGATGGCGCCCAACGTGTGCAACTGGCCATCGGTCCGGTTCTGGCGGACTTCCTCCAGTCGGGCGCGGAGCTCGGCCGAGTCGCGCAGCGCCTTTTCCACACGTGCGGATTCCTCGGGGGTCAACGCATCGACCAGGTAGTCGCGCAGGATCGCGTCATCGATCGGGGCCGGCACGGGCTCGGGGCTGGTGCCCTCGGCCGCGGAGCCGCTGGGCCGCGGCGGCATCGGCGGGCTCTGGCTTGCTCTTATCCTTGCCCATGTTCCAGACTTTACCTTGCATGATCGGTCATCCTCCGCCCAGCTCTTCCAGGGAAAGCCCCGGCGCGGCGCGCCATCTCCTTGAGCCGGGAGATCGTCTGAAACTTGTAGCTGGCCACCGCTTGCTCGGTGACGTCCAGATGCTTGGCAACGTCTTTGTTGGCCCATCCCTTGACGACCAGGAGCTCCATGCAGCGGAGCCGGTCGTAGTCGCCGCGCGCCAGCCATTCGCGGACCAACTGGCCCATGGCCTCGGTCAGGTGCCGCTCCTCGGCCCTGCGCCGCTCGCTGCTCCGCGCGATGCTCGATGCGGCCCGGGCGCCACCGGGTACCTCCTCGAGCGGGCGGCCCTGGTCGTCCGAGCCGAACTGGTCGACCGGCCGCCGCCCTTGCTTGCGCAAATGGTCCGTCAGTTTATGGGCCGCGATCGAGAACAGGTAGGCTTCCATGTCCCGTTTCTCGTCATAATGCGGCAGGCTGGTCAGAAAGCCGATGAATGTCTCCTGAACCACGTCCTCGCTGGCGGCGCGATCGCGGAGCCGGCTGTCGACAAAGGCCAGCAGCCGCCCCTCAAACCGCTCGATGAGCTGACGCCATGCCAGGGCGTCGCCCGCGCGCACCTGCCGGACCAGCAACGTATCGGTCTCTGTGGCGGCCATGAGTTCGTTTCGCCCCGGGACGGGTTTTCGCAACTCGATCCATCTCCACGTAGATTGTAAAGATCCCCAGGGCGTTTGCCTATCCTCTCCCTTCCTGCCCATCAAGTCGGGGCGAGCCTCACGAACGCCACCGCGCCAAGAACAAGCCCTCGTAGTCCGGTCGACAGTGCCCTGGCTCTAAACCAAGCATCTGGTAGATGATCACTCCCGCCGCGCCGACGCCGGCGGCGGTCAGTATTCTCAGTCGGTTGGTGTAATAGCCCTTGGTCGCCTCGTCGGTCGAATGTAACCGGACACGGCCGCCAGGCAGATCAGCACGAACCCCAAGATGCCCCCCAGCACCGCCAAGCCGTTGCCGGACCTGCTCGCGGCGGATACACTTCAACCAAGGCTTGCCGGCGCTGCGGCGAGAAATCCACCTTGAGCTCCGCCACGTAGAGGGTGCCGTAGTCCTTGACCACCGGGTTGATTCGGGTCTCCAGGATCATGGCGTCGATCAGCCGCGATGGAGGCGACCAGGAACCGGGAACCTCGGAATCGAGCCAGTCGACGACCTCGTTCCGCAGCGCGTTGCGAGCGTCCGCCTTGGCCCGCTCCTCGGTGGCGGAGATCTGTCCCTTGACGATCACGAGTCTGGAGGAGCAACCGGCGCCGCGACCTTCGGAGCGGGAGCAGCCGGGAGCGCGGAGAGCGGCGTCGGGCCGACGAGCCGGTCGAACTGGCGGAGCTCGCGGAGCGCCGGCGGCTTCGTCTGGGCCACGGTCACCCGGGTCCCCGGCACGATCGGCACGGGCAGCCCTTCCGCCTGCCTCAATCGCGGAGGATTCGGTCTGGACCACGAATCGTCGTCGCCATCGACGGCCTGGTGAACCTCGTCCCGCACCTCATCAAAAGCCTGGCGGACCTCGTTCCGGGCCTCATCAAGGCCTGGCGGACTTCGTCCGGCCTGCCGCGCTCCCGCGCCTCGGCGACGAATCGATTACCGGCATTGCCGTCATGCCGATGGCGAACCGCGGGCCAGTGCGCCGGCGGCGCAACGGCCGGTCGCTGCAGCCGCCGATGCGATGTCGCAACCATGTACACCAGCATCACCAGCACGATCATGAGGAAGAGACGTTTCATCGTAGTCGTATCCCAATAGTTCCTAGTTGTCAGTTCCCAGTTCCCAGTGAGTTGTGAGTTGCGAACGATGGTCTTCTCACTGCCGACTAGGAACTAGCAACGAGCTACTGGCAACTATTCAAGCCACTTTCCCTTTGCGTTTTGCCGAGACGCGAACATACCGTGTGTAGAGCGAGGCCGCTTCGTTCCAGGGGCTGACCATTTGGACGCCCATGGCGATCAGCACGGCGATGGCGATGCCGTCCGGACGAGTGTACGGCCAGAACGGCATGAGTACGCCCGAGAGCATGGTCGTCCACAAGATCGGTCTGATCTGGAACCGCGCCGAGCGATCGCGGGCCGTCACGTAAGACCATCCCCCCATGATCGCGTACAAAGCCCCGAAATAGACCACCTGAAGATTCCGAGGGCGCATCGAAGAATTCTTGCTGGAGGTCCAGGTCGAGTCTCAGACTATGCGAGAGCAGGATGCCGACAACACCCAAGAGCAATCCGGCGGCCAGGAAGATCAACCGCCGGCTGGTGCCGTCGAGCTTGCGGGTCTCGACGACCTTGCTGGGAATCAGGGCGGTCCAGGTCCCCAGCAGCGACATGCCGTAGAGATACGCCAGTTGCTGAGGGTTATTGGACGGGTCGATGCCCAGAAGCGCCATCGTGGGGACGGTCAAGATCGCCAGGAGCGGAGCCGCCCAGAGCATCGAGTTGGTCAGCTCGGCCATGCGGACCCGGCCGCTGGGCAATGGGGGCGGTGTCGGCGGCGGCGGTGCGGGTGCCTGCGCGGCGGCCGGACGGGGAACCGGCGCGCGGCGAGGGAGCCGGTCGAGCGCCGCGCGTTGGCGCCCGCGCCATTGGCCGGCGGATTGCGCCGGCGTGTACGCGGTCCGGATCGGTTGGCCCGGATCTCTGATAACGGCCCGGACTCCGCAGCGCCTCCCAGTTGGCTCGCAACCGCTGGGCGATCAGGTTGCCCGCCTGACCGCGACGGCGAGGCGGACGGGTCTCCGGTCCGATGTAGAAGACCGGTTCCTCGGCCTCGATCCGCAGCACGTCGTCCCGGTCGGGCCGGCCGGCGCCGGCGCCCGGGTTCCCGCCCGACTTTCTTGCCGTCGCCGATGATCCGGACTTCCGGAGCGGCCGGGGCATCCTCGGGGGGCAACAGGTCATAGACCCGCGACTGGCCGATGGTTCGGGTCCTTGGCCAGCGCCTTGGCCACGATCGTCTGATAAGGTTGGGGCAGCATCGACACGTCCGGCCGCGCCGTCAGGTGCTTCATCAACACCTCGTTCACCGTCTCGCCTTCAAAGGGAACGCGGCCGGTGAGCAGCTCGTAGAGAATCACGCCCATGGCGTAAATGTCGATCGGCTTGTTGTACTTGCCCGAGCCGATCTCGGGAGCCATGTAATGGCAGGTGCCGATGCTCTCGGAATGCTCGCTCCCCTGGCTGGGCGTGATCAGCTTGGCCAGTCCGTAGTCGCCGATCTTGACGATCCCTTCCTCCATGAACAGGTTCGCCGGCTTCAAGTCGCGGTGGACGACCCCGTGGTCGTGGAGGTAGGCGACCCCTTCGACCAACCCCTTGAGCCAGTGGCGGACCTCGGGCAAGGGGAGCCCGTTGGGGTACTGCTTCAAGACGCTGGCCAGGCTGGGACCGGCGACATACTCCATGACGACGAAGGTATCGTCGGCGTCGCTGGTCTTCAGGTCGAAGATGGTCAAGCAGGTTCGGGCACTTCAGGTTCATGCAGTGGCTGACCCCGCGCCGCTCGACATCGAGGTTGCGGAGGATCAGCTTGAGCGCGACTTCCTTGCCGGAATCGGACGTGGCGTAATAGACCTCGCCGAAGCCCCCGCGGCCGATGGCTCGCTTGATCGTATAGCCATCCAGCGGGCGGGCGCCCGAACCGAAGGTGTAGCGGCCTTGTGCCTGCTGGAGCGAATGGTTGGCTTTGGGCATGTCTGAGCTTCCCATGGGGTCTTCGGGCCCCGATCCCGACTGGTCTTTGGGCTCGTGAACGACCGTTTCGTCCATGTGGTTCATGTCCGCGCCAGGCAGTTCTTCAGCCGTCGCGTTCATTATAAGCAACTCCACCGTGAATCCGCCGTCTGCAGTCTCTACTCGGATACCCGGATCAGATAAATGATTCGTTTCCGAGCTTCATTTCTTACACGGACTGATTTCCCAATGGTTCCAGACTGAAGGAAAATCCATCGCCCAGCACGCTGGATTGTAACGTCAGAGGGGCGCGGGCGGCACAGGTTCGGCCGTCGACGTCGAAGGCGCCGGCGGCGCGGCACCAGAGGGCGCCGGCCTGTCGGTACAAGACGACCGGGTCTTTGAGCACGGGGGCCGGGATGTGCGCCTGGGCTGCCGCGCCCACGATGCACGTCTCGGCCATCAAGAGCACGCCATCGACGGCCAGGGGGAGCCGGTGCCTGCTGACAATCGCCAGCCGAGCGGTCGCGCTCACCGGACTGGGCTGGCGAAACTCCAGCTCGACCGTCGAGCCCAGCCGGATCACATCACCGTCGCGGAGCAGGGCCTGGTCCACGACCGGCTTGCCGTTGACGAACGAGGCATGATGGGCTTGCAGCAGGTAACCCTCGCCGTTGCGAATGAGCGTGGCGTGGTTCCGCGACAGGTCGCCCATCAAGGGGATATCCGCGTGGCTGTCCGACCCGGCCCGGCCCAGGACGATCCGGTCGTCCAGACAGACGAGATAGCCACCGACGGCGTCGACCCAGAGGAGGAACCGGCCCTTGGGGCCGACCGCGTCGCCCCGCGCCAGCGGGCCGCGGCGGCACGGGAGTTCGCGGGGCCGCGGGCGGCCGGGGAGAGGTCACTCCGGCCGCGTCGCGTCCCCCGGGCCGATTCCGGGCGGCGGGGGACCGCCTCCTCGGTTCAGCCCGGTGTTCAGCCAGACAATGCCCTGGGTTTCCGGCTCCGCCCGGCTCGCGCTCGGTGTCGAGCCGGTCCGATCGCCTGGCGCCTGAGCCGCGAGCGCGTCCCGTTGGGGCCAGCGAGCCGCGCCGGCCGGGCCGATCGCCGCGATCTGCTGCCAGGCCCGGGTTCGCGCCTGCCGCGCCGCCGGGTGCTCGGGGACGACCACCAGCACGGCCTCGGCCGCCGCCAGGATCTGGGGCCATTTCCCGTCGGAAAGCGCCGCGTACAATGCCTCGATCTTGGGGGCAGCCCCCTTCTGGCGATTCTCCAGCTCGACCTTGGCCGCGGCCACCGCCTGCTGAGCGGCAATCGCCCCGGCCCCGCCGGCCAGCCGCTCGGCCCGGTCGAGCTGCTCCTGCGCCCGGCCAAACTCGCCGCGCCGTCCTTCGGCCAGCGCGGTCTGCCAGGCATCGGCGATCTCGCGGGTCCGCCGCAACGCCGGGCCGCTGATCTTGTGCCGCGCCAGTTCCTCGATCCGCTCCAGCGTCCGCGCCGGCTCGCCGGCATCCAGATCGACGCGAACTTCCTCGGCCACCCGGTCGGCCAGATTGAGCCGGGCCGCCGCCAGTGAATCCGGCGGCGAGCCAATTCGCTCGGCCAGATCCAAGTCTTCAATCGCGCCGGCCAGATCGTCGACCGCGCCTCGTCGCGTCGCCCGGGCGATCAGGTCCAGAGCCAGCCTGGTTCGCAACTGCACCGCGTGATGATGGTCCGCCACGTCGGGCCGATTCGCCAGGGCATACGCTTCTTCAAACCGCCCGACCCGGGCGGCTTCCTCAGCTTGCCGCAACACGATGCGCCAATGTCCCAACATGGTTGACTCGCCGCCCGGATTGACCATGGGGATTGTCATCTCCTGACGTTAAATAGTTGCTAGTTGCCAGTTGCCAGTTGCCAGTCATTTGAAGGCCGACGTCGATCGCGAAACTGACAACTAACAACCGACAACTCACAACTCGACTTACAACTCACGCAACTGGCAACTCGCAACTGAACCATCACAGGCTCTTGTCGCCTGTCTTGCTGCTGGACGGGCGGGCGGATTGACCGAGAGCGTCGTCGACTTCCTTGACCACGTCACGGGAGGGATCGACATAGGTCGACGAGGTGGTCCCGTTGAGCTCGTCGGAATAGCGTCCTTCCAACTCGGGCCTGCTTGGCCAGGACCTCGAGCTTCTCCTCCAGCTCCGAGACCGTCTGCTTGGCATTCGCCAGGGCACTGCCGTCGAAGTGGAACTCGTTCTTGGCCTGGGTGGCCTCGATCAGCCGAGCTGGGCCTCGATGTTGGCCAGCTTGGTCAGCAGCGTCGTCTTCTGCGTCTTCAGGTTCTCAAGCTGCTCGTGGGCCGCCTTGATGATCTTCCGCTTGGCCTTGAGCTCGGCTTGCTTCTCTTGAGAAGCTCGGAGGTGTAGGTGTAATGGTCCAGGCGGTGGGCCAGCTCGGCCTTGACCTCGTCCGCGGTGTCGGCGACATGGCCAGCCAGACGGAAGTCACCCGTCTTGAGGCTGTCCCGCATCGACAGCATCGTTTTCTTTTCACCGTCCAGGTTGGCCTGGACCGTGATCACTTCGCGCTCGAGATGCTCGGCCTCGACCTCGGCACGGGCCAGCGTCTCGATGTTCTTCTCGATCATCGGCTTCAGATTCGGCGATCTGATCTCGCGCCCGGTCGATGTCGAACTGCGGGTCAACCGCGTCCTTGGCGATCTGGCGGCCCTTGTGGAAGGCCGTCTTGACGTAACTCGGTGCTGCGGTTCCGAATACCAGGAACAACGTCCCAGCACCCAGAGCCGCCCCCAGCAACCCTTTCTTGACAATTGAGCACACCATGCTGAAGTTCTCCTGTTTACCCGGAACCCCTAGATCGTCGGCAACTCGTTGGTGAGTGGCGGTCGTTTCGATTGGCTTTGCCTTCGAGTTCGACCGCGCCACACAGGTTCTTCGGGGCGATCGGCCTAATATTTCGATTGAGTCCGATCTTGGATCAGGACCAAGTCAGGACCAAGGACCGAGGACCAACGATGAAGGTTGAAACGGGCGTCGAGGCCGGAGTTCTGACTCATCCTTCGTCCTTCCGACAAGGTGACCGTCGCCGACATGACCCTCCCGTCATTCTAACCGATTCCACCCCGGTAATTGCTAGATCCAGCACACTCGATAAAATCGAGGCTTCGGGTGGAGGATTTCGATCGACTCGAACGATGTTGCGGGCCGGCTGGGCCAAAATTGGGTTCGTTTCGCAGTTTTTGAAGTATCACTCGCGACGTCCTCTCCTGGGCGGCGCTGAAAGCGGAAGAATCATCACAAACCGGCTGGGCCAAAATTGGGTTCGTTTCGCAGTTTTTGTAGTATCACTCGCGACGTCCGCTCCTGGGCGGCGCCGAAAGCGGAAGAATCGTTAGAAACCGGCTGGGCCCAAACTGGGTTCGTTTCGCAATTTCCCGCAACACCACTCGCACCGGGCTGGACCGAACAGCGCCCTTCTGATCGGCCTGACCACTCGTTCCGGCACGACTCGCACATTCGTCGCGTTATCTTGGTAGTTCGCGCTCCGTGTCACGCCCCGCCGATCCATCTGACCTCGATCGACTCTCGGTTGGGTTTCGAGCAATGAGATCGTCCGCCAGTCATCCATCTTGATGATCCCGCCCGACGCCGGCAACCAACCACGATTGGCTCCGCAGCAGAATACCCAATTGTGAATGATGCGCCACGTAGGCAAGTTGACAGGAAGATCGCAGTGAAGAGATTGGGGCTTTGTGACGATCAGGGGGATTGTGACCCTCGTGCTGAGTCCATCGATGCTGGCCGATCGTAAGATCGAGCCAGCCGCCTTGGGGTCGGACTGGGCCAGTTCCTTAAAGGCAATTCCGTTGAATTGGCCGCAACCCATGGTGCTGGAATGGATTACAAATCTGATCTCCTTAGTACGACCGCCGTGCAATCAGAGATATTGTTTTCAAACATCTAAAATGAATCCACAGCCAGTTCACGGAAGCTTTCACAATGAACGTTGTGCAAAAATACACGCAGGCGGTACTCGTGCCCCAACTTCGGTCCCTTGGCCTGAGCAAACGCCAATGGGAAATTGTCGAAGACGACGTGACACAAAGGCTGGAATCCATCCTGTCACACTGGAACGACGAGCCCTTTCGCCGCACGGTCCTCGTTCTCGGCACCGAAGAGGCTTCCTTCTGGGAACCACGCGCTGCCAGATTAGAAATCCGCTCGCTGGTCGTTGTTGCGGTAAGAAACAGCCTGATTGAAGACCTCGGCGCATTTACTCCGTATGTCAAAGCGCTGCAATCCCGGAAACCACTGCTTCCCGATGACCGGATGCCCTGGATTACGACCGAAGCGGTCAAATACTTCGAGGTAGCCGATCTCGACGCTTTTCAAGTTGAGCCCAAGCAGGATGCTTTCGGCGACTTGCCCCGCCGATTTCCGAATGCCTGGCACGTTCTCTCGCTTTTAGGTAATTCGTCGGACAGCGAAATTGCCTGCGATCTGCCGAGCGCGAAATGTGAGCCGACGGATTTACCGGCCGCCGTGAGTCACGTTGAGCATCATTCGGTCGTTGCAAGCGGAATCGATCCGAGGCTGGACGATCACCTTCTGAGGATGATGACGCTGGTCGAGGCTGGAGAGCTTGAGCTGTTCTTTTCGCCTTCCTTCAAGGGAATCACGAGGTGCGCCGACAAGCTGCTTTCCATCATTGACCATGTGCTGCGATTCGGTGGCATGGTGCTGACGCCGAACTACCTCTTGTCGCCCACCTATGTTGCTCGACGGAATCCCTTGCTCCGCCCGATACACTACACTGCGGACCTTGAGGCACAAGTCGCCAATCCTGAAGGGCTTAGCGAACGACACAGACGAGCGTTGGCGTTACTGATTTCACGTGACTGACGCCGAAGGCGGGTTCGCCAGTGTGTTCGTGTAAGTGATCGTTTATCCTTGAGGCTTTACGGAGCTGACCGTCGCTAAATCAGCGATGAATCGTCGCTTTAGGCATCGCTTTCCGAAGCTCTTTCACCCCTTCAGCCGTGATCCGAGTGTCATAGAGATCCAACTCCTTGAGACCAGCCAAGGACTTCAGGACGGTGAGGCCGGCTTGACCGACCCCAGTATGGCTGAGGTGGAGCGACTGGAGCGAGGACAATCCCTTCAGGTGCCCCAGGCCAGCATCCGTCACTCGGGTGGAATCGATGTGCAGCCAGGGCAGCTCAGTCAGTCGCTCGAGGTGAGACAATCCGGCATCGCTCAACTCGATCTTCCGGAGGTCGAGGCCTTGGAGCCGGGGTAGCCCTGCGAGGCGGGCGAGCCCGGCGTCGGTAACGCGGGTGGAGTCGAGCTCCAGCCGCGCGAGCCCAGTCAAACCCTCGAGGTGTCGCAGGCCCGCGTCATCGACCGAAGTTCCGCCGAGGACGAGGATCTGGAGTCCCGCCAGCCTCGCCAGATGGGCCATGCCTTCGGCCCCGACTGCGGTATCGCCAAGTCGCAGATAGCGGATGCGGGTCAATCCCTCCAAGTGGGTCAGCCCGGCATCGCCAACTTTCGTGCCGTCCAGCAACAGGTCGGTGAGGCCGGACAATCCCCTCAAGTGGGCCAGCCCGGCATCACCGACCTCTGTACCGCCCAGGTCGAGGAACCAAAGGCCGGTCAGCCCCTCAAGCTGCGTCATTCCGGCGTCCGTAACTTCGGTACCATCGAGTTGGAGCTTTTTCAGGCTGCGCAGGCCTGCCAGCGGTGCCAGGTCCGCGTCCATCACATGCGACCCGGAAAGGTACAATTCCTCGACGCGACGGAGACGTCCGACGTGGGCCAGTTCCGCTCCGAGGTCCGGCTGCTTAAACTCCAGGAACACCGACCTGACATCATCGAAGTAATCGACCCCGAGGATCTCGACCGCCCATTTCGGCCACCGAGGCGTACCGCCGGAGCCTGGCCTCGACTGGTCGTGGTATATGACCGATCCGTCGGCTCGTCGGATGGCCGCGACGGCCTCACGCTGGACCTGAGCGCGGTGGATCACCCAGCCCAGGCAGCAACCGATGATGAAGATCACTACAGCAGCGCCCGCACGCTGAATCGGAGTCGGCGCCACCAGGATGTCTTCGAGAGTTGGCCTGGCATCGCACCATGTATCAGTGGAGAATCTCGTTACCGGATTACCCGTTACACGTCCCGCCATCGTCCCGCGCCCGACTGTCCGCGCCAACTATGATTCAGGGTTTACGGCCCGGGCGCAGGTGGATCCGCTGCGATCGCAGGGAAGGCAGGACCACCGCCGACCGGAAGCCCGGAGTACTCGTTGATCCAGTTTCCTGAAGGGATAGTCTCCGGGTCGAGGAAGAACTCACGGCACACGCGGACTGCATCCGATGCTCGACACATCAACATGGCCTGGATCCTCGTTGGCGTACCGCCGCAATCGAACGTCGCGCTGCTTCGGCTGTTAAGTGGAGGATTCGACAGCCATAGCGACCCAAGCGCGTCGCCGTAGATATGGGCCAGCCAGACCCGCGAGGCGACTCCCGTCATGAAGAAGCGATCCCCAGCCGTCATGAGATAGAGAGTCCCACGCCTCCGCTGCCTCAACGTCGCCACGAGGCGCTCCAGTTCGCCCGGGGTCGGAGGAGCGACGACTCGGCCATGCATCCGGGTGCCATCAAGGATGATTTCGGTTAGAGCGCTCATAGCCGCTTGAAGATCTTACAAGCCGATGAGGAACTGTCAATTCTCGATACTAGTTGACCCATAACACTTCGGTTCTGACGTAAGTCTTGAATCGATTGATCAACGATCGCTAGTCCGAACCCGATATTCACCCTTTACACTTCGTACAACCGCAAGACAAGGAGGTTCGGCGGCTAGAAGGTGCCTCACAATCGGCACAATGACCTCATCGATCATACGCCGCTGTGCGTTCCCTAATGAAGGCGATCGCCAGTTAAGGCCGTTCGTTTTCCCGTGCAACCGGCAGATACCACCGGCCTTACCCCGGCAGACATTTGCGTTTGTCGTCCCGTAACGGGACGTGCTCCTGCAGTTGCCTGGTGGCAGACCGATGGACCTGGTGACGGTTCAGGATACCATGGGGTGGACGCACGGTTCACTCCGGGATTGGCTCTTTGTCAAAACGCCATATGTCGGAAGGACCTTGCGCCGATCTCCGCCAATCTCCAACCTGACCGACTGATTTGGGAACTACTGAAATTCGCTATGGAGGAGGCTGCCCATGTTTTATCCGTGCACAGCGTTCGTTGGTTTCCTGGTCCGGAGCGCCGCGCCGGTGGCCCTCGTCTTGGCCTGTCTGTGGTCCACGCGAGTTCAAGCTCAGCCGCCGGTCGGCACGAAGAACGATCGACCGGCGGTGCTGCCGCAATCGGTCGAGGTAGCCGGCAAAGTCGTCGACGCAGAAACGGGCAAGCCGGTCGAGGCGTTCATCACCCAGGCGGGCAGATTCGATCCCAAAGATCCGAAGAACGTGACTTGGGGGTTTAGCGAAACGCGCAACACGTCGGGTGGTTTCAGCGCGACGATCAAGTGGAACGAAGGCTGGACGGCGCGCATTCTCGCAGACGGCTACGTACCGCAGCCAGTTCTCAGCGAGGCTCCCCCCGCCGGAAAGGACAGAATCGAAACGGTGATTCGGCTGAAGAAGGGGCGAATTGTCCGCGGACGCGTCCTCGACCATCTCGGGAAGCCTGTGAAGGATGCCTCAGTATTCGCCGTCAGGTCCGATGGCATGACTCTCGCCGGTGGGCGGGCCGTCAATTCATTCGACGGAGAGGAAGACCGAACCGTCCGCGGGGCGAAGACCGATTCCGAGGGGCGTTTCAATCTGGCTCTCAGCGTTGCCGCGGGACCGGGGCGTCCGGACGGCGATCCGAAGGCATCCGCAGGCGCAACTCCGGGATTGGCCATATCGAGCCCAGCGCTCGACGCTTGGCCGGTGCCGCTGCCGGAGGGGGATGCCGAAACGGTCATCCGCCTTCCGTCTCCCACACGAGTGGAAATCCACTACGACATCAAAGGGAGCGACGAAGAAGCGTCGGTGTTCGTGCAGTCGGTCATGCACGACGTCGCCGCGTGGAAGGGATTCGAAATCGTTCGCCACATTCCGATTCGAAATCAGGGCTCCGTTGAGCTCACCTCGCTTCCCCCGGGCCGGTACCAGTTCGCACGCAGCCGGATGATCCGCCACGGGAACATCGGGCAGGGATATTTTCTGGATCGACAGTTCGTCGAAGTGGTCAGTGACAAGACGACTCCCATTTCGTTCGTGCGGACGACCGGCACGCGCCTTGCCGGATCCGTCGAATGGGACGAGGGAACGAAGCTCACCGGCGTCATCCTCAGCGTCCGGAAGGTCGCGTCGCCCGAAGATCCCCCGAGCGAGCGACACTTCCCGCATTTGCTCGACGCGCGGTTGCTGAGAGTGTCGTCGAACGACGGTCCGCAAGAGAAACCCGAGATCGTCGGCAATCGGGGCCTGTTCCTTACCGAGCGCATCCCGCCCGGCACCTATGAAGTCCATGCCGAGGGCTATGCTCCCCTGCACACCAGAACAACAACGCCGCACTGGAATCGTCAGGCCGACGCTGAGGGCCCAGTCGACCGTCACGGTTCCGGAGTCGGGCATGGTCCCCTCGCTGAAGCTCGAGCTCAAATAAGGTCTGCCCAACAGGGTTGCGAAATGTCTCGTCAACAAATTCTGGCGTGATTCAAAGTCAGCTATCACTCGGGCCATACTAGCCCGAAGCGTAAGCGAGGCGAACTCGAACCCTCGCTTACGCTTCGGGCTAGTATGATGGGCTTGACGACTCCAAAAACGTGTTACCAGAGGACGCGAATTGTTGAACCACGCCCGAATTCTCTCCCCGATTGATTCGGATCCGCAGTGTCTCGACAATCCAGCGAGCGAGGCGGACAAATGAATGGGGAAAACTGACATGCGAACTGCGCTGATTCCGGTCTGCTGGACGCTGCTGACGGTACTGACGCCGTCTCCGATCCCGGCGGCTGACCTCGAGGAACAGGATCCTGCCTACTACCACACCGGCGAGTTGGCCGGATCGCTCCGCTCGAACGACCCGTTGCCACTGTTCGACGCCGATCCACAGCACCTTTGGAATCGACTCTTTGCGGCGTCACCATCCGCCCCAGTCTGCTCCCTTCCCTAAGAGGCGGGCCTCCTGTCGCGCGGATCGAAGGAGGGGACCGGATCGAGTTTTTCGGTTGGGGAGGCACAACGTATTGGGACGAATCGGCGAATGTCGCGCAGCTCGAACGGCATGCTGGATCAGTTCCTCGGACAGGGCGGAGAGAAACTCTCGACGGATCCTCTCAAACGAGTGCTGCTCCAGCACGACCTGTGGACGTTGTTCGATTTTCTGATGGTCCGTCACATTGCGCGCCGTGGCGATCTCGAAACTCGTCACCGCCGCGACGAGCTGTGCCGCAAATTAGCCTGCGCGATTCAATCGCTGGCACTCCCGACCGAAACGCTGGCCAAGCTTCCCGACAATTATTCCCATGGCCATTCAATCCGGGCGGTTTCGCCGCGACGCACGACTTTGATCCGAAGCGCGATTACCTCCCGCCGCGCCTCTTGTCGGGCGACGACGAGTGGCAAGAACTGGACTTCTACCAGGCGCAGCGTTCGGAAGATGTCGAGCGACGCTATGTGTTCCTGCACATGCGGGCCTTCCAGGGACGTTCTTACTTCCGCGTCTTTTGTCGTTTCCCAAAAGGGCGATCGCAGCTCGAGAATTACCTGCGAGAGCTCGATGCCGAGAGGGATTGACTGGCGGGCCTCGGCACAGCACGGCAGCATCGCGCTCACGCCGGATGCACCAAAACTACCAGCGGGGACAGAAGTCGCGCTTCTGCAATTTCTGATCGCGCTCGATACGAACCTGCAATTGGTTCCAACGCCACTGGTCGAATCGGTCCGATCTGCTGATTTTCAAGAACACCGACGGAATCGCTGATCCCAGCACCAACCTGGGGAACGGCGTGAATGCCGCCAAGTACACCCTCAAGCGACGTCTCGCGCTGGCGGATGGCGGGATGCAACACGGCGGTTTGCACCGCGAGCCGGACGATCTTCCCGTTTATCGCGTGCTCTTCGAAAATGAAACGGCCCGAGACTGGGGATCGCGCGGCCGGTATTTCCGACTGACGGCTGATTGCCGCTCCTGCCACTCGGGAGCCGGACAAACCGGCGTCCAAATGATCGGTTCGATCGTCAATACGGCAAGCATTGATTCGGGCGCGGCGATGGGCGTCTCCCACGCTCTTCCCGCAGGCGCACCCAGCCCGCATCCCGCACGCACGGTAAAGTGGAAAACCGCCGAAGAAACCTACCGACGCCTGGTCGAGTTCCTGGAAAAGTGACGCAGCACCGCAACGATCTGGCCTCGAGGCGGTGCCTTGGGAGGAGCTCATGCCGCCGAACAAACCCGCACCCGACGCGATAACCATCGCCCGACTTGTCTCGCCGCCAGCGCCGGCGACCCTCTACCCTCTCTTTCAAAAGAAACCGGCCCCGACGTTGACCGTCAGCGCGAGTATGGTCGTGTTGAAGAAGAAGGCGAACACGCAATGCAGGGTCGTTATCCTGCGCATATTCTTGGAGGTCACGTTGACGTCGGCGGTGGCGGCGGCGGTGCCAATGACAAACGAATAATAGACGAAGTCCCAGTAATCCGGCGGCTCATGGCCCGGAAACTCGAGTCCTTCCTCCATTTCATCCTCCGGTCCCGCGAAGTATTCGTGCGCGTAATGGATCGCGAAGATTGTGTGGGCGAAAGTCCACGATAGCAGGACGGTGAGGCCCGCGAGTGCGATATGCTGCCAGCCGCCGTCGCCTTTGAGCGACTTGGCCGCGGCCATCTCCGTCATCGTGCCACCTAGGCTGATCAAAGCGGTGACGGCAGCGAGGAGGAGGATCAAGATCTGCCCTTCATCCTGCAAAGCGGCGCGATAACGGATTCGCTCCATGTTCGATCGGGCCATCATCACGGCCGCCAGGATCAGATAGAGACCGGTGGCGCAATCCCACGCGATCAGCAGGCGCGTCGATGTCCGCCAGTGGTGCGGCAAGAGGAACCACAGAAGTACGCCCACCAGGACGGCGGTGAAGAACCTCGGCTGCCCCTTGAGAAGCCTTACGGGATTCATAGTTGTTCTCTTGGGCGATCCGGCCGGTGCCGGCGGCGAATCCCAGACCGCTCACTTCGGCCGCTCTGGCAGCGATGGGTCAGACTAACAGGCCCTGACATAGCCTCTGGAGAAGACCGAAAGCCTATAGCGATTCACGCTCGCATGCCGCAAGGGCCATACCAGCCCGAAGCGTAAGCGAGGCGATAACCGCCAGAATCCTCGCTTACGCTTCGGGCTAGTATGATGCGCCCGCGGTCGCGCTGTGCGCGACTTAAGAGTGAACCGCTGTAACTAGCGATCGAAGTTACGTCAGGGCCCGCGACGGAAGCAAGCTCATTTCCGCAGGTAGAGCCAGACGAAGCCGGTCCGGTCCTCCTTCATAAACTCGCTTCGCTGGTTGTAAAGCTCCTGGTAATGCTGCTGCGCCTTGTCTCGCTTCTTCTCGTCGTCGGCTGCCGCATTGAGTTGATTGACCGCCTCACCGATCGACTTGTTCCAATCGGCGAATCTCTTCTTGAACTCGCGTTCGGTGAGCTTACCGGTCGGGGAGATCAGGGGCGTCATGTCTCCGACAAAGATGTCGAGCTTGCCGTCGGAGTTGACGTCATCGACCCAGATTCGCGTGCAGCTTGTGGGTCCATTGAGATCCTCATCGCGCAGGATCTGCCCGTATTCGAGCTGCGGGCCGTGTTCGATCAGCGATCGAAAGGGCTCCAATCGCGGTGGCTTCCCCGGCCCGGCGCGATTCTCTGCCCATTGTACCCCACCCTCGCTCGATCCGCTCAATAGGTCGAGGTCGCCATCGCCGTCCCAGTCGACCACGAAGGGGTCGCTGTGATTCCCCTCGATTTTCAGGGGCTGACCACCGGCCTTGATCTCCTCAGGGACCGGCGGGAACTTGCCTTTTCCCTGCCCCTTGAAGAGGTGGAACGTGCCGGCGAAGTTACCGACCACGAGATCGAGGTGCCCGTCACCATCCCAGTCGACCGCGAAGGGCCGGGTGCAAATGTTCTCCGTCATCTGCCGGCCGTTGAGGGGGATGATGAGCGGTTCGCCGTCCGTGCCCTTTACAACTTCCGCCCGACGAAATGTGCCGTCTGCCTTGCCGTAGAGGATCTGGAACAACCCCGCCATGGCTTGGTCCATGCGGGAATACGACCCTGAAAGAATGTCGCGCCGTCCGTCGCCATCGAGGTCCACAAACTGTGGAGTCGAGCTGGTGCATCACCACACACCCGGCACTTCGGCCACCGCGCCTTCGGCCGTCAGCCATTGGGGCGCCGTGAGCCGACCGTCGCCGCGATTCTTGTAAACGCGAATCTTTCCCTCATTGAACTGTCCGATAAGAAGGTCCTTCTTGCCATCGCCGTCGATGTCGGCCCAGCAGGGCGCCGCGTAACCGGGACTTTCAACCCGGACCGGCACGCCGTCCGCTTTGAGCCGGACCGGCGGCTGGAACTCTGCGGAGCTGGCAGGGGAGAGCCCCACCAGAAGCGTTAAAAGCAACGACACAAACATGGTTCGTCCCTCCGAAGTTCAAACCGGAGATGGCCGGACAGCACGTCGCCGCCGCGGTGGACTCCGGTCACCTCATTGTAGCGGCCAACCGCCTCCGCGCGACCAGTTGAGGATGATGCCCGCCGGTGCGTCTCGCTCCGGGTTCGTGATCTCACCTCTACGCCCGAATCGAGGCAGCAGGACGTCACCGCCGATCGCCGGTCGGTGAGAGCCCACTGGCCCAGGACGGCACGGCGATGCGAGAATGTCCGCGACAAAGCGTGGCCACAGTGCTGCCTCTACTCTGGCGAGTGAATCCATGAATCACGCCGTAAACGAGTTTGGTCAACCGATCGGTTTCGCGCTGCCGGGTTGGACGCCGCCCCCCCACCCGCCCAGAGAACCGATGGTTGGTCGGTATTGCCGGCTGGAACCCCTCGAGCCGGCGACCCACGCGGCTGCCCTGTACGAGGCATATGCCGGAAACGACGCTGGCTGGACCTACCTATCCTGTGGCCCATTCCACTCCCTTGAAAGCTACCGAGACTGGATGGATTCCGTTTATGCGGCCGATGACCCCTTGTTCTTCGCGATCCTCAACCACGGCAAGCCGGTCGGCGTAGCCAGTTACATGAGGATCACGCCGTCAGCCGGTTCGATCGAGGTCGGTCATGTCAATTTCTCGCCGGCGCTGCAGCGGTCAGCGGTTGCCACCGAGGCCATGTATCTGATGATGGCCACGGCGTTCCGACTGGGCTACCGCCGATACGAATGGAAATGCGACGACCTGAATGCGGCCTCACGCGCGGCAGCGCGGAGGCTCGGATTCACCTACGAGGGCACGACTCGACAGGCGACGGTCTACAAGGGTCGCAGCCGCGATACGGCGTGGCATTCGATTATCGACACCGAATGGCCGGCTCTTCGGGAAGCGTTCGAGGCGTGGCTCGACGCGGGCAATTTCGATTCGGCAGGCCGGCAACGCAGTCGGTTGTCTGACCTGACCAGCGTCCTGAGTCGGAAGCTTGAACGGGTTGACGAGTAGGATGGCCTTTCGCAATTCCCACCGGGCGAGCATCCTGGCGAGCGTCTGGTGTTCGGCGCCGAACAAACTCAACCCAGGCCAACGCCGCTGAAAGATTGATCCGGATGAGTCATTGCAGCGGAGGCACCGCGGCGCTACGATGACCTATGGCCGGGGCGGTGGCCGAAACGACCGAGGGGTTCGCGGCGGCAAGTGGGCGGCGAATTCTTGCGCCGAACTGGAATCGACATCCAGCCCCGACGCCAGCCTTTCATTTCGCGCTGCGCCTGCGCTAAGGTCCGGATGGAAAAGATCAAGGTCTTTTGCTTCGCCGCGAATCCGCGCGGGACACAGCCACTCGATCTGCCGCGCGAGTTCCGGGAGATTGGCGAGGAAGTCCGCCTGGGCCCATTTCGCAGCGCGATTGAGTTGATCCTGGTCCCTGGTACACGGCCGGTCGACCTGCTGGGCAAGCTTAACGAAAACCAGCCCCAAGTCGTCCATTACTTCCAGATCCATCTAAAATGATTCGTTGGGGGAGGGAAAGCGGGACAGGCCCGGGTATTAGCATGGCGGTGCCATAATCTAGAACCCCTACCTGATCAATCAATATTGGACCCGGCCCGCTTTTCGCTTCACACCAGGATCACCTTCAGGTTGCAATCCGACCGCGCCACCAGAGACCTCCGCCCACCAACAGAGCCGTACTGAGCATCACGAGGGTCGATGGCTCGGGGACGGCGGGAGCCGCAGCGTCTGTGAGGAGGGTCAGGTTGGTATCCGGATCGCTGATATTCGGCGAAATCGTCACCGTCGCAGTGAAAGACGGTTGGTTGAAGGCACTCGTCTGATCGTTCTGGTACAGGACATCCGCCGGTGTGATCACGCCCAAACTGATCAAGTCGGCGACCGAGCCCAGGAAGCCAGACGGGATCGAGGCGGGGTTGACATTGAGGAGGGCGACCTCCTGGAGGGAGATGCCGGCGGTCGAGGACCAACTGCCCGTGATCGTGAACACACCTCCGGTCAACGAGCCCGAGAAGGCGGCATTGGAACTCACCGGACTCAGGACTAACGCGTCGTATCCGTCGCGTCCGCCTGCCGCGTTGACAGCGCCGACAGCAGCCACACCTGCGGTCCACACAGGCCCCCAGTTCGCGGTTGCGAACGATCCGGCCGCGGCACCCGGCGGCAGGGCGCAGTCACCGTTGTTGGGCCAAGCCCGGTCAGGCTTGCAGTCCCCACCGCACCCGTGGCTGCGGCCGTGATCGAGGCCGTCCCGCCGCCGAACCCGAAAAAGTTGGCCCAGGACGTGCGCGCCAGCGTGCGCATCGGACGCGACGCTGAAGAGATACACAGCACTCAACAGGGAAACCACTGTCTTCGAAGAAGCAGTCATCTCGATCCTCCTTTTGGGACGAAAATCAATGCCGACCATGTGAGAGAGGGAGAGACGACATCGCCAAGATGAACGTCTCCGGTACGACGTCCGGGTTGATCCACGCCAGTATCGGTTCGAGGAACGGTTCCCGGCTGCATTGATCGTCGTGATCCGTCGAGTTGCACGGTGTGCCTTGCCCAACAAAACAGAGGCCGATAAAGTACAAAACTTGTCAACAGTGCTCCTCACGCATCACGCTGAGAGATTAGGCGGCGCCGCGATACAATTGCAAGGAAAAAATCCGGTTCGGTGTCGTTTACGGTGGGCGTCTTGAAAGTTAGTGGAATTTTTGTGCACGAGAGCAAATTCGGTCAGCGCCTAGAAAAACCCAGAGCCGGCCCCGGAGTCCATCATGCCGACGACACCCAACGAATCCCTGACTTCAGTTCATTTTTCCGACGCGCAAAACGAACTGACAGCCTCCTATTCCTAAGGCTGCGTGGAGAAAAAGGTGTCAGACAGGTGCCGAACGAAGCAAAGGTTATCTCTCGAACAGCCGATCAGCGCCATTGATTCAGAACGTGAAGCTCATTGGAAATTTGAACACCGGCGACAACGAGCTTGGCAATGGCTGTCACGGTGCCTTTCGGACTTAGGTCGCGGGTGGGATCGTTGTCGAAGTGAACGAGCAAGATTCCAGGATGGCCGCCTCCCGAGGTTAGAACCAAGGTGTGGAGCAACGCAAAGTCTCGAGCGTTGCGCGTCAACAGGACCCCGTCGTTCCGGATCGCCTGGGTCAGATGTACGGGATCAGGCGCTCCCGGGATTCCAAGGTCCGTTGGGGCCGACACCTCGTGTCCGGCCTTGCGGAGCAGCTCCGAAAGTCGGCGGGAAGCCGAATCACCGTCGAGATGAATCCTCATGGACCGACTCGCGCACTTCAGCTCAACGGGGGAGCTTCATCGACACCAAGAGACTGGCTTTCGTTTCAGTCTTCCTCGCGTTCCTTTTGAAGGAGCGCGGTATTGTGAACGCAGTATCGAATCGCCTCCATGACGGCCTCGACGGGGACGTCGTAATCCTCCGCCACTTCGTTGGCAGTCATCGGTTCCGGCCCAATCGTGGCGCGGTAAAGTGTTTCAGCCCGCAAGTTGCGTCCGGTGAAGAAATATTGCTGATAGCGCGATCCCGGCCGCGGACCGAGATAGGCGTAAGTCGTGTTTTCCGGCATGATGGGCCTCCCACGCCATGATACACCGCGCCGGGGGCTTTGAGCAGGTGAGTCTGCCAGCTTCGACGCTGGTCCAGCCGCCGACAGAGGCAGCGACCCTTCGGATGCCCGGAGAGTCTCGCCGAACAAAGGGTGGCCTACGAAGCGGGCTGTTGAGCCAGATAGAAATACAAGCGAAAACGGGCCGGATCGCCACCGGGGACGACCCGACCCGTTCTCTTTCTGAATCTCGATCGAAGTCCGCTCGATCGACGAGCGACTCATCAAACGCCGGTTTTCTTCCGGCCACGGCGCCAAGCATAACCCACACCGATGGTCAGGCCGATGCCGAGCAACAGCACCGAGCTGGGTTCGGGCACGCTCTGAGTCGCGACAAAACCCTCAGCGAGACCATTGGAATTGACGTAGAACCCGGTGATCTCGCCCGAGTTGTTAATGCCCGTAATCTGCGTGGTCACAATGCCGTTGACCGAGACCGCATCCGGGTCATTCAAGTACGTATAGGTCTTGGTGTTGGTGTTGTAAAGCAGCCCGAACTGGTCGCCATTGGCGTCCTGCACGTAGCCTGCCACGATGCCCTTGTCATTGATTCCGAGGAGCTGCACTGTGAAGAACGTCTGCCCGCTCGGGACTGTCGGGTCTGGTACAAGCGTGTACTTGTTCGTATTGACGTTGTAAAGGAAACCATGCTGAGGCTCGTTACCATCGACGGGCGTGGTGGTGTTGTCGGTGGAGTAGAATCCCGCGACGATTCCGTTGTTGTTGATCCCCTGAGCATTCACGACCAGCACGCCGCTAACGGGTGCCACGGGCTGCAGCGTCGTGTAGGACCCGTCGTTGTAGACAAAGCCGGGCGTCAGGGAGGAGCTGGTCGTGGTGTACTGGCCCACAATTAACCCGCTGTTGTTAATCCCGAACGCCGCCTCGGACGTCGCTCCGCTTGCGGGAGTCAGCGTGGAGAGATTCTGGAAGTTGTTGAAGAGTAAGAAGGCCCCACCATTGACCGTCCCGACGACCTGGTTGAGGTCATTGATGCCATTGGCTGAGGCGTTCGTCGAGCCGCCTATGTTCAGGATCGTCGGCGTACCGGGAAGACCGGCAAAGTTGGTAAAAACCGTTCCGGTACTGTCTAAACCGAATCCGACGACAGAGCCGTTGTTGTTGATTCCGTTGATCGTTGTGCCATCGGCGCCCTGTGACCCTCCCAAGCTGAAGTTGGTGAATTCCCATCCGGCGTGGGCTGGGGATGCTACCATAACGGACGCCAAGGCCGCCGATCCGATGATACTGCGCATGAATTTAATCATTGTTGCAACTCCTCTCGATGTTCCTCCATCACGCTCGCGGCCGATCACGCAACCGGCCATCACGAAGCCTGATAGTTCTCCAGAGCTGACCACGATGTTGTTGTCGTGCATTCCCAGAAACTGGACTGTGAAGAAATTGGATACGTCTGGATTGGGCCGAAGAAACTCCGTGCCGGATTTGGCGTTATAGAAAAAACTGGCTGCGGAAAGTTTCGATCGATCATGACCGCCGCAAGATGCTTTGTGTCAAGTTTCTCCGTTCGATGCTTGACCCGATGAGTCGTAGCCGAATACGCAACCGACTGTATTGCGAACGGCTGCATACGCCCGTAACGTCATTTCATTGTGGAGAGCGATGCGCGCTTCCCCACTACCTGAGTCATTGTCATCGGCGCATTTTTCAGACAACAAATCCGCCGATTTGCTCAAAGTCGCGATAACTCGATCGCGTGTATTGCCAAACGATGGAGACGCGATCGTACGGATTAATTGCGAATGCGCTGCCGACGAGAAACGGAATAGGAACTGAATAGATCCTCGTGGATCGGAAAGCCCGTCGGGCTTGTGATTTGGAAAATCCCTGATATCAGTTCATCTTTCCGACGCGCAAGACAAACTGACATCGTCCTATTCTCTCTGGCCGTGTCTTCGAAGCCCACAATCGCGCATTCTGAGCCTCCGAGCCTGATAACCGGCTGTCTGGTGGCTCAGGGATTAAGCCCTGGAATCCAGGATTGTGCCGTCATTGAAAAATCTTCCCGATATCATGTCGCGTTTTCCGGTAGTATTTTGATTAACCATTCAGAACATGCACTGCTGCCGAAGATCGCGTCTCCTAAAAGGATAAGAGGTGTGATGGGAACCCACGGTTCCGTGACGCGACTGATCATCGACTTGCGCTCGAACGATCCTGCCCTTCGCGAAGCCGCGGCTCGCCTGGTCTGGGGGCGTTATTTCAAAGAGCTGCTGGTGTTGGCTCGGAACCACCTCTCCGCGCGGATCCGCTGTCGGGAAGACGAGGAAGACGTCTTGCAGAGCATGTACAAGAGCTTCTGCTCGCGCCAGCGCCGGGGCGACTTCGACCTGACGAATCGAGATGAGCTCTGGAACCTGCTGGTGCGGATCACCTTGCGCAAGGCCCGCAACACGGCCAATCGTCACCTGCAAGGGAAGCGGGACGTTCGTCGGGAGAACCTCGAGGCGGCGGCCGATCGGTCCGGTGGTGACCCGCCAGCCACGATCCTCGACCAGATCGACTCGGACGGCCCGACACCTGCCGAGGCGGCCTTGCTGAACGAAGCCCTCGAGCGCCGATTCGAGATGCTGAAAGACCCTGGCCTGCACCAGATCGCCGTTTGGAAGCTCGAGGGTTACACCAACGCGGAGATCGCCGAGCAGCTTGAATGCACGCTCCGGACCGTTGAGCGCAAGCTGGAGCGAATCCGGGCTTATTGGGGGAGCAGCGACGATTGAGTGAGTGACGAGCATCGGGCTCAATTCGAGGGGAAGCGATGAGCCACTCTCAGACGGGCGAGCGGACCTGGATCGACGGGGCGGCCGATCGCTTTGAGTCCGACTGGAAACGCGGCGGCGACCGGCCCCGCATTGAGGATTTCCTGGCTCAAGAGGCTGGGCCACGGCGCAGTTGCTGCTCCAGGAGCTGCTGCGTGTCGAGCGCGAGCTCCGTAAGATTGCCGGCGAAACGCCTGCAGTCGAGGAGTACCGCCTGCGGTTCCCCGACGACCGCCCAGCCGTCGATGCCGTCTTCGGCCACGATGCTCATGTCGATCTGCCGGCCAAGCCGCGAACCGACGCCGCCCAAAGCCTACTGTTCGGACTGCTGGCTCTCCAGAACAACTTTATCGATCGCGATGCACTCCTGGCCGGGTTCAACGCCTGGGTCGCCGATAAGTCCCAGTCGCTGGGCCAGATCCTCCTTGACCGCGGCGCGCTCACCCCGGCTCGGCACGCTGTGCTGCTGACGCTGGTCCAAGAGCATCTCCTGCTGCACGGCTTTGACCCCGAGCGCAGCCTGAGCGTCCTGAGTATCGTTCCCGCGGTGCGAGGCGACCTTGAGGAGCTTCCGGACCTTGATCTCCAGGCCAGCCTGCTCTATCTTCGCCTCGCCGGCACTGACGCCCACGCCGAAAGCACCGCCGATTGGGACGAGGAGGACGCGGCCACCGACGCAGAGGGACGCTTCCGCATCGTCCGCTTCCACGACCGCGGCGCACTCGGCGAGGTCTACGTCGCCCGTGACCAGCAATTGCATCGGATCGTCGCCCTCAAGCGGATCAAACTCGATCACTCGGCGGACAAGGACAAACGGGCGCGGTTTGTCGTCGAGGCCGAGATCACCGGACGGCTCGAGCATCCTGGCATCGTGCCGGTCTATGGCCTGGGGACCTATGACGACGGCCGGCCGTTTTACGCGATGCGGTTCATCCGCGGCGACAACCTCAAGGCCGCCATCGAACGGTTTCACCAGGCCGAGGCCAAAGGCCAAGATCCTGGCGAGCGGGCCCTGGCGCTATTAAAGCTGTTGCGGCGATTTCTCGACGTCTGCAACGCGATCGACTACGCCCACAGCCGAGGCGTGCTCCATCGCGACTTGAAGCCTGGCAACATCATGCTGGGCAAGTTCGGCGAGACCCTGGTGGTGGACTGGGGCCTGGCCAAGAGCGTGGGCCGTCCCGAGGTCGCACCGGCGTCAGCGACCATGGACGACCGAACTTTGGTCCCCCAGTCGGGCAGCGACTTGCGCGGGACCGAACTGGGCGCCCGGCTGGGGACCCCGGCCTACATGAGCCCCGAGCAGGCTGCCGGCCGGATCGGCGACCTGGGCCCGGCCAGCGACGTCTACAGCCTGGGCGCGACCCTCTACTGCCTGCTGACCGGCCGCGCTCCCTTTAACGACCCGGACATGGCGGATCTGCTCCGCAAGGTCGAGCGGGGTGATTTCCCGCCGCCGCGCAAGCTCAAGGGCTGGGTCGATCCGGCGCTGGAGGCCATCTGCCTCAAGGCGATGGCGACAAACCCAGATGAGCGTTACCACACGCCGCGTGCGTTGGCCGACGACGTGGATCACTGGCTGGCCGATGAGCCGGTGTCGGCCTGGCGCGAGCCGATTCGCCGCCGCCTGCGGCGATGGGGGCGCCGCCATCGCTTGCTCGTGACCGGGCTGGCCGCGACCCTGATCGTGGCCGTGGCATCGCTAGCCGTCGGCAACGTTCTGGTCGCACACCAGCGCGACCGCGCCGAGCGCAGCCTGGCCTTCGCGCGCACCGTCGTCGACGAGATGTACACCGGGGTGGCCGCGAAGCTCGATGACCAAAATCAGATGGACGACTATCAGCGCGAGATCCTGGAGAAAGCGTTGGCGTTTTACGAGCGGTTCGCCTTGCCGCAGAGCCTTGACCCGCAGGTGAGACTTGAGGCGGCCCGCGCTGGCCTCCGCGTGGGAGCCATCAGGTCGCGGCTGGGTAAAACCGCGGCAGCCGAGCAGGCCTATCGGCAGGCGATTGAAATCCTGAGCGGGCTCGTGTCCGGTCACTTCTCCGAGCCGATCTATCGGGATGCCCTTGCCCAGACGCATCGAAAGTTGGGCGATGTTCTCCTCGACCAAGAGCGGTTGCCGGAGGCCGAACGGGAGCTCAAGGACGCTGTGGCCCTATGGGACGCACTGGCGCGGGAGCGGCCCGAGATCGCCGAGTATCGGTCGAAACTTGCGGATGCTCACGGCCGTCTGGGTCACCAATACGAAGTTCAGATGCGCGTCAAGGACGCCGAAACGGAATTCCGCGAGGCCCTGGCGGCTGCTGAACGGCTGGCGCGGGAAAACCCCGAGGTGAGCGACTACCAGGAATCGCTGGCGGCAATTCTGCCCGGTTACGGACATCTGCAATCGAATCGTCTGAACGATCTTCCTGGCTGTGTAGCGACATTCGAACAGGAAGTGGAGATCTTGGTGAAGCTCGACCGGAATCACCCGGGGGTGACAAAGCATCAATTGAAGCTTGGCCTTAGCCTCGCCTCTCTAGGGGAGGCCCTCGCCTGGACGAGAAAGTTCCCCCAGGCTGAGGCGGCGCTCAGACGGTCGATCCCCATCCTGGAGGGGCTTGCCGCCGACCATCCCCAGGATATGAAGATCGCCGCGTGTCTCGGGAAAGCTTATCTGAAGATGTGTGAGGTTCTCCATTTTCGAGGCGATAGCCAATCCGCATCGGAGTGGGCTGGTCGTGCGATCCAATTGCTCAGGTCGCTGGCGCGCCGGGATCCCCACAACCGTGCGTGATGGCCGGGATCTGCTGGCGCAGACCCTCGCGGAGAGAGCCGAGACGTTCATGCGTCGCGGCCACCATACCGAGGCCCTCGCCGACTTCGAAGAGGTGGTGGAGTTAACCAAGAGCGTCAAAGATGGTGAATTGTTTCGGGCCTTTCATGCTCTGACCAAGGCCCGTCTCGGAGATCTGTCGGCGTTGGCTCTTCTGGCCAACGAGGTCCGCGACACTGTGAAGCACGCAGGCCATGAAGGTAGAGCGTATTACAGTTCCTACTTCATGGCTTCCTACGACGTGGCCTGCCTGCACGCGGCCCTGGCGCGATTGGCGCTCCAGGACCAGGGAAAACCACTGGCCGAACGCCAACAGCTTGCCCAACAGGACCTCGATCGCACCCTGGAGCTCCTCGACAAGGCGCGCGCGACCGGCGAATTTAAGGGGATGATCCGTCTCGAGGAGGTTCGGCGCGAACCCCTCCTCGACCTGCTCCGTTCAAATCCCCGGCTCCAGCTCCTGAAGATGGATCTGGCGTTCCCGGACAATCCATTCGGGGCCCAAGGGAAATCCCCATGATTCATCCTCAGACTGGCGAGCGGACCTGGATCGACGAAGCGGCCGATCGCTTCGAGTCCGACTGGAAACGGGCCAGGAACGCCCAAGTATGGCAGACCGGCCGGGCGAGAAAGTCGCGAGAAGTGCGAGAAAGTCGCGAGAAGTTCGGGGAAGTCATCGACGGCGGTTCGTCGAGTACGTACAGTCTGCCGTTTGACGCGAGGCCGAAGTTTCCGATCGCATCAAAATCACCGAAAGAGAGGGTCATCATGTCCAAGCATCGTGAGTGCCGCGTTTGTGTGTGCGCCTTTGGCGGGGTTTTCCTGGTGTTGTGCCTTGCTGGCTCACCGGTAGCGCAAGCAGGATCCTACAAGTTCGTGACCCTCGACGCCGGAGGACCCTACCAGACTTTGCTCTACGGCATCAACGACAGCGGAGTCGTGACGGGCATCGCTATCAACCCGAACAATAACTATTACGGTACAGGTGTCATTTTTAACGGCGGTGTGCCGACGCTTGTGTCCGTACCGGGTGCCGTCGACACCGAGTTCTACCAGAACAACACTGCCGGCCAAATTGCTGTCTCCTACTACGGATCGGATCTGATTTATCACGCGGCTGTCTACAACAGTTCGACCTCCTCCTGGAACTATCTTCCCGACGTGCCAGGTTACCTGGAAAACCTGGCCGGTGGCATCAACAACCACGGGGTGGTTTTAGGTGACCCCTTCCTCAATTCAAGCTACCAAGGCGGTGTCGGATGGACCTGGAACGGCAGCAGCTACTCGTTCTTCAGCGCACCCGGGGCGGACCCCACGAAACTCGGCACAGCGACCTACAGCATCAACGACGCCGGACAGATCGTGGGTTATTACCAGGATAGCGCTGGAGTCGTCCATGGCTACCTCAAGACAGGCACCAACTTCACGACGCTGGACGCGCCCGGGACAGTGAGTTACACGTCGGCTCAAGGGATCAACAACCAAGGGTACGTAACCGGCTACTATGTCGACGCCTCGGGGACCCCTAATGGGTATCTGTGGAACAACGGCCGGTTTACCACAATCGATGTTCCGTTTTCGGGCGCAACAGGCACCGACATCACTTCGATCAATGATCGTGGGGACCTGGCCGGTTGGTACCTGGACGCGGCCGGAAATTACCATGGCTTCGAAGCACTCGCGGTCCCCGAACCCGGCACGGGGACCCTTATGGCTACAGGACTGATGGGGCTGATGCTCTTCCTGCGCCGCAGACGACGCAGAGCGGACGGAATCGGCGCAGCTCGACTCAGTTCGGCGCACGTCTCCTGACCCCGACCGAGTGCCCGACCCGAGGTCTCCGTCGTTCGGAGTATGCTGTGAGAGCACAAATTCTCATGAAGCCAGGGCCGACGATCAGCGCGGGCGACCTTCGGTCAGGCACTCCGGCGGGGTCGGAGACCCGCGCCGAACGGTGGTGCTTTGGTCAATGGAATCAGGATCGGCGCGGAAACGGCACCCGCAAGTTTTCAACAGCCCAGTCTCGGCCTCAATGCGAAGGGGAAGCTATGAGCCGCGCCCAGACTGGCGACCCGACCTGGATCGACGAGGCGGCCGATCGCTTCGAGTCCGACTGGAAACGGGGCGGCGATCGGCCCCGCATCGAGGACTTCCTGGCTCAGGAGGCCGGGCCACGGCGCACCCTGCTGCTCCAGGAGCTTCTGCGAGTCGAGCGCGAGCTCCGCAAGAGCGCCGGCGAAATCGCCTGGACTCGACGAGTACCGCCAGCGGTTCCCGGACGACCGCGCCGCCGTCGATGCCGTCTTCGGACACGATGTTCATGTCGATCCGTCGCGCAAGCCGCGCAGCGGACGCCGCCCAGAGCCTGCTGTTCGGCCTGCTGGCTCTTCAGAACAACTTCATCGACCGCGATACCCTCCTGGCCGGCTTCAACGCCTGGGTCGCCGATAAGTCCCAGTCCCTGGGCCAGATCCTGCTCGACCGCGGCGCGCTCACTCCAGCTCGACATGCCGTGCTGCTGACCCTGGTCCAGGAGCATCTCCAGCAGCACGGCTTCGACCCCGAGCGTAGCCTGAGCGTCCTGAGTATCGTCCCCTCGGTTCGCGACGACCTCGAGGACATCCCTGACCTCGACCTCCAGGCCAGCCTCCTCTATCTCCGCCTCGCTGACACCGACGGCAAAGACGCCGACGCTGACAGCACTGCCGATTGGGACGAAGACAGCGCGGCCACCGACGCGGAGGGCCGCTTCCGCATCGTCCGCTTCCACGACCGCGGCGCCCTGGGCGAGGTCTACGTCGCCCGCGACCAGCAATTGCACCGCATCGTCGCCCTCAAGCGGATCAAGCTCGATCACGCCGCCGACAAGGACAAGCGCGCCCGGTTCGTCGTCGAGGCCGAGATCACCGGCCGGCTCGAACACCCCGGCATCGTCCCGGTCTACGGCCTGGGGACCTATGACGACGGCCGCCCGTTTTACGCCATGCGGTTCATCCGCGGCGACAACCTCAAGTCGGCCATCGAGCAGTTTCACCAGGCCGAGGCCAAAGGCCGCGATCCCGGCGAGCGGACCCTGGCGCTGTTGAAGCTGTTGCGGCGGTTCCTCGACGTCTGCAACGCGATCGACTACGCCCACAGCCGGGGCGTGCTCCATCGCGACTTGAAGCCCGGCAACATCATGCTGGGCAAGTTCGGCGAGACCCTGGTCGTCGACTGGGGCCTGGCCAAGAGCGTGGGCCGGCCCGAGGCCGCACCGGCGTCGGCGACGATGGACGACCGTACCCTCGTCCCCCAGTCGGGCAGCGACCTGCGCGGGACCGAGTTGGGAGCCCGGCTGGGGACCCCGGCCTACATGAGCCCCGAGCAGGCCGCCGGCCGGATCGCCGACCTGGGCCCGGCCAGCGACGTCTACAGCCTGGGCGCGACCCTCTATTGCCTGCTGACCGGCCGTGCTCCCTTTAACGACCCGGACATGGCGGAGCTGCTCCGCAAGGTCGAGCGGGGTGATTTCCCGCCGCCGCGCAAGCTCAAGGGCTGGATCGATCCGGCGCTGGAGGCCATCTGCCTCAAGGCGATGGCGACCGACCCAGACGAGCGTTACCGCACGCCGCGTGCCCTGGCCGACGACGTGGAGCACTGGCTGGCCGACGAGCCGGTGTCGGCCTGGCGCGAGCCGATCCGCCGCCGCCTGCGGCGCTGGGGCCGCCGCCACCGACTGCTGGTGACCGGGCTGGCCGCGACCCTGATCGTGGCCGTGGCGGCCCTGGCCGTCGGCAACGTGCTGGTCGCCCGCCAGCGCGACCTCGCCGAGCGAAACCTCGCGGTTGCACGCACCGTCGTCGACGAGATGTACACCCAGGTGGCGGCCAAGCTCGACGACGAGGAGCAGATGGACGACTACCAGCGCGAGATCCTCGAAAAGGCGCTGACGTTCTACGAGCGGTTCGCCCTGCCGCAGAGCAACGACCCGCGTGTGCGACTGGAGGCCGGTCTGATCGGCATCCGCGTCGGCGAGATCCGCCATCGCCTCGGCCAGGGCGAAGCCGCTCAAGCGGCCTACCGTCAGGCCATTGCCGTCCTGAGTCGACTGGCGTCCGACTACCCCGCCGAGCCGAGCCATCGCCATGCCTTGGCCCAGGCGGAATTCGGGCTGGCGACATTCTTCAGGAACAACGACCTCTGGCAGGAGTGCCTCGCCGAGGCCGGGAAGGCCGTGGCGATCTGGGGCGTGCTGGCCCGCGAGCGGCCCGACGCCGCCGAGTATCGCCAAAGGCAGGCCGAATGCCAGGGCCTGCTCGCCGATGTCTTACCAGCCGTCTTGGCCGCCTCGACGAAACCGATGAGGCGAACCGAGCAGCCTTGGGGCTTGCGGAAGAGCTGGTGAAGGAACACCCCGATTCGATCACCTGCCAGTATCTACTCGGCCATCTGTTGTACTCCTCCGCGACCCCCGGTGCATTCGAGGCGACATGCCGGGCTTTGAGGCGAATCTTTCGAGGGCACTTTCCATCTTCGAGGCCCTCGTACGGCAAAACCCCAAAGCGAAGAAATATCGAGTCGCCATGGGCGACTGCTACATGGATCTCGGGGAAGCCTACCTCAAGGACAGGAGATTCGCCCAGTGTCAAGACGCGACACGAGCGGGGTCTCGCCATCTTTGAGGGTCTCGCGGCCGAACACCCTCAATGCATTCATTGCAGATCAAATCTTGCGCACATGTTTGCATGCGATGGAGTACCATTCGCTAGTGAAAGGCGATCTGCAAGCTGCGACTGTGTGGGCGGGCCGCGCGATCGAAATCTTACCGGCTCCTCGCGCGCCCGGAGTTCGGTCGCCTCTCGGGCTCGGAGGGATCTATGCGGGACTCTGGCAAATCGAGCCGAGATCTTGGTCCGTCTCGGGCGTTATGCCGAGGCCCTCGCCGACTACGAAGAGATCCTCGCCATCCAGCATGACGCTCCCTCGGTTGGATCCGGACGAAAGCCCTCAGTTGGCTTCATCTCTTCCACGCGCTGACCAAAGCCCGTCTGGGAGACCTATCGGCGCTGGCTCACCTGGGCGAGCAGGTCCGCGCCACTCTCAGGGAAAGGACGGGCTTCCGATCTGGTTATTGGATGACCTACTACGACGCGGCCTGCGTCCACGCCGCCCTGGCGCAATTGGCGCTCCAGGACCAGGGAAAACCCATGGCCGAACGCCAACAGCTTGCCCAACGCGACTTCGATCGCACCCTGGAACTCCTCGACAAGGCCCGCGACGACCGGCGAATTCAAGGGGATGATCCGGCTCGATGAGGTCCAGCGCGATCCGACGCTCGACCCGCTCCGTTCCCATCCCCGGTTCCAGCTCCTGATGATGGATTTGGCATTCCCGGACAATCCCTTCGGGGCCAAAGGGGGATCACCATGATTCATCGTCAGACTGGCGAGCGGACCTGGATCGACGAGGCGGCCGATCGCTTCGAGTCCGACTGGAAACGGGGCGGCGACCGGCCCCGCATCGAGGACTTCCTGGCTCAGGAGGCCGGGCCTCGGCGCGCCCTTCTGCTCCAGGAGCTCCTGCGTGTCGAGCGCGAGCTCCGCAACAGCGCCGGCGAAATGCCTGGACGCGAGGAGTACCGCCAGCGGTTCCCGGACGACCGCGCCGCCGTCGATGCCGTCTTCGGTCACGACGCTCATGTCGATCCGCCGGCCAAGCCGCGCAGTCGACGCCGCTCAGAGCCTGCTTTTCGGCCTGCTGGCACTCCAGAACAACTTCATCGATCGCGATGCCCTCCTGGCCGCCTTCAACGCCTGGGTCGCCGATAAGTCCCAGTCCCTGGGCCAGATCCTGCTTGACCGCGGCGCGCTCACCCCGGCTCGACATGCCGTACTGCTGGCCTTGGTCCAGGAGCACCTCCAGCAGCACGGCTTCGACCCCGAGCGCAGCCTGGCCGTCGTCACTGTCGCCCCCGTCGGTTCGCGACGACCTCGAGGACATCCCTGACTTCGACCTCCAGGCCAGCCTGATCCATCTCCGCCGTCGCTGACACCGACGAAGACACCGACAGCGAGAGGACCGCGAGCTGGGACGAGGACAATGCGGCCACCGACGCCGAGGGACGCTTCCGCATCATCCGCTTTCACGACCGTGGCGCACTCGGCGAGGTCTTCGTCGCTCGCGACCAGCAACTGCACCGCATGGTCGCCGCTCAAGCGGATCAAGCTCGATCATGCCGCCGACAAGGACAAGCGCGCCCGGTTTGTCGTCGAGGCCGAGATCACCGGCCGGCTCGAGCACCCCGGCATCGTCCCGGTCTACGGCCTGGGGACCTATGACGACGGCCGCCCTTTTTACGCGATGCGGTTCATTCGCGGCGACAACCTCAAGGCGGCCATCGAGCAATTTCATCAGGCCGAGGTCAAAGGTCGCGATCCCGGCGAGCGGACTCTGGCGCTGTTGAAGCTGTTGCGGCGGTTTCTCGACGTCTGCAACGCGATCGACTATGCCCACAGCCGGGGCGTGCTCCATCGCGACCTCAAGCCTGGCAACATCATGCTGGGCAAGTTCGGCGAGACGCTGGTGGTGGACTGGGGCCTGGCCAAGAGCGTGGGCCGGCCCGAGGCCGCACCGGCATCGGCGACCATGGACGATCGCACCCTCGTCCCCCAGTCGGGGAGCGACCTGCGCGGGACCGAGTTGGGGGCCCGGCTGGGGACCCCGGCCTACATGAGCCCCGAGCAGGCCGCCGGCCGGATCGCCGACCTGGGACCGGCCAGCGACGTCTACAGCCTGGGCGCAACCCTCTACTGCCTGCTGACCGGCCGTGCTCCCTTTAACGACCAGGACATGGCGGAGCTGCTCCGCAAGGTCGAGCGGGGTGATTTCCCGCCGCCGCGCAAGCTCAAGGGCTGGGTCGATCCGGCGCTGGAGGCGATCTGCCTCAAGGCCATGGCGACCGACCCGACGAGCGCTACCGCACGCCGCGTGCCCTGGCTGACGACGTGGAGCACTGGCTGGCCGACGAGCCGGTGTCGGCCTGGCGCGAACCCTGGACTCGGGGTCTGCTTCGCTGGGTGAAGCGGCATCGCACCGCGGTCGTGGGCGTGGCCGCCGCGATGCTGGCGGCCCTGGTGGGTTTGGGAGCGGTCTCAGCCGTGCAGGCACGCGCCAACGGCCAGCTCAAGCGAGCCAACGAAGCGCTTAAATGTCGCCAATACCCAACTCGTTGCCGCCAAGGACGAAGTCACCCGGAGTAATGAGGAGCTCACCGCGTCCCGCGACCGCGAACACGAGCGGTTCAACCTGGCGATCAAGGCGATCAAGCTGTTTCACGACGAGGTCAGCCAGGACTTGCTGCTCAGGGAGAAGGAGTTCGACAAGCTCCGCACCAAGCTGCTGCGTGGCGCGGCCGGGTTCTATACTGAGCTCGAGGGACTGCTCAGAAGCCAGTCCGACCCGGCGTCGCGAGCGGAGTTGGCTCGAGCGTACGACGAATTAGCGGATCTGACCGCGAAGATCGGTGTGAAGACCGAGGCGCTGGCGCTGCGCCGCCAGGGATTGGCGCTGCGGCGGGAACTGGCGGCGCGATCCGAAGCCGGCGGCGAAGCCGTGCTCGAGCTGGCGCGGGGACTGATCGCCGTCGCGAACCTGCAGGAGCAAACCGGAGACAAAGCTGGGGCATTGGCTGCACTGGAGGAGGCACGGGGACTGGTCGAAGCGCCGGTCGCGCCGGGTCCGCTGGCCGATGAATCACGGGCCGCCTTGGGCTTAGCCCTCCGCCGATCCGCCGACCTGCTCTGGTCCCAAGGCAATCGGGACGATGCGAATGCTCGGCTGGAGCGGGCGCGAACGATCTTCGAATCGCTGGCTGAAGCGAATCCCACCCTGATCAGCCACCAGATCGACCTGGCGGTCTGCCACACGATGATGGGAACTTGGCTCGGATCCAACAACCCCAACCATCCCGAGGTAGGCCGTCGCGGCTAAGGAGCGTGCCCTGGCGATCCGACAACAGCTCGCCGACGCCCACCCCGAGGACGCTGACCTCCAGGCGGGCCTGGCGGATGACCTCAGGACCACCGCGAGAGAGTTGACAACCTTGGGCCGGATGAACGAGGCGATGAAGCTACTTGAGCGATCGCGGGCAGCCTGGAAGCGGTTGGCCAACGCGAATCCTGCCGTCATCTCGGTTCCAGACACAGGAAGCGAGGGTCCTCACGACCATGGGCAATGCGCTGTTGGGGTCCAACAAGATTGCCGATGCACTGCCGGTTTACCGCGAGGCCCTGTCAAGGTTCGAGAAGCTGACCGGTGCGCACCCCGACGAGGTTCAACTTCAGGTCTCCTTCGGGTACGCCCACAACAACCTGGGCGCGGCGCTCGAGAGCCTGGGCCGCCTGGCCGAGGCGCTGGACGAATTCGGTCGAGGGGCGGCGGTCTTCCAGACGCTGGCCGACGCACACCCCGACGAGCCCGACTACCGGATCGACCAGATTTTCCGACAAGTCAGAGATGTCGACCATTCTCCGCAAGTTGGGTCGGCCGGCCGAGGCCCTCAAGCTCGACCAGGCATCCCTGGAGATGGCCCAACGGCTCGGCGAGCCGAACCCCCAGCCGGCCCTCCTGCCTACGGTCCTGCGTGGCCTCGCTCTCTCCTTCGATCAACTTGGCGATACGGCCGCCGCGGTCGGCGCTGCCCGGCGCGCCGTTGGCCTCGCCGACAAGCTTGGGCGGAACTCAGCGAATAACTGCCTTGTTTCCGCCTTGTGTCACGCGGTCTCTCTGGTCGGTCTGTGGCAGAGTCGGGTCAGGGGTGTCGGAAGTCGATCGGGAAATCGAGGCGAGGACCGCAGTGGCCATGTTCCGTCACGCGCTCGAGCTCGGTGTCAAGAGTTTTTCCGCCGACAGATTACCGGAGTCGTTCCAGAAGCGCGAGGATTTCCGGTTGTTCCTGATGGACCTGCGCATGCCGGTCGACGCGTTCGTGAGGCCATAGGGGGATCGCATGCGACCGAGCTCAGCCGAACGCACAAGTCTGCGTTCACGAAAGTCATTGATTCCAAAGGGAAACGTATGAGCCACTTCCCAGACTGGCGAGCGGACCTGGATCGACGAGGCGGCCGATCGCTTCGAGTCCGACTGGAAACGGGGCGGCGACCGGCCCCGCATCGAGGACTTCCTGGCTCAGGAGGCCGGGCCTCGGCGCACCCTTCTGCTCCAGGAGCTCCTGCGTGTCGAGTGCGAGCTCCGCAAGAGCGCCGGCGAAATGCCTGGACCCGAAGAGTACCGCCAGCGGTTCCCGGACGACCGCGCCGCCGTCGATGCCGTCTTCGGACACGAAGTTCATGTCGATCCGCCGGCCAAGCGGCGAACCGACGCCGTTCAGAGCCTGCTCTTCGGCCTGCTGGCGCTCCAGAACAGCTTCATTGACCGCGACACCCTGCTGGCAGCCTTCAACGCCTGGATCGCCGATAAGTCTCAGTCCCTGAACCAGATCCTGCTCGACCGCGGCGTGCTCAGTTCGGCACGACATGCCCTGCTACAGGGCCTGGTCCAGGAGCACCTCCAACAGCACGGCTTCGACCCCGAACGCAGCCTCAGCGTCCTGAGTATCGTCCCTTCCGTCCGCGACGGACTCGAGGACATCCCCGACTTTGAACTCCAGGCAAGCCTGCTCTATCTCCGCCTCGCTGACTCCGACGGCGACGACGCCCACGCTGAGAGCACTACCGATTGGGACGAAGAAAGCCAGTCCACCGACGCGGAGGGTCGCTTCCGCATCGTCCGCTTCCACGACCGCGGCGCCCTCGGCGAGGTCTTCGTCGCCCGCGACCAGCAATTGCACCGGATCGTCGCTCTGAAGCGGATCAAGCTCGATCACTCTACAGACAAAGATAAGCGCGCCCGGTTCGTGGTCGAGGCTGAGATCACCGGCCGGCTCGAGCACCCCGGCATCGTGCCGGTCTACGGCCTGGGGACTTATGACGACGGCCGCCCGTTTTACGCCATGCGGTTCATCCGCGGCGACAACCTCAAGGCGGCCATCGAACAGTTCCACCAGGCCGAGGCTAAAGGTCGCGAACCCGGCGAGCGGACCCTGGCGCTGTTGAAGCTGTTGCGGCGGTTCCTCGACGTCTGCAATGCGATCGACTACGCCCACAGCCGTGGCGTGCTGCATCGCGACTTGAAACCAGGCAACATCATGCTGGGCAAGTTCGGCGAGACCCTGGTAGTGGACTGGGGCCTGGCCAAGAGCGTGGGCCGGCCCGAGGCCGCACCGGCGTCGGCGACCATGGACGATCGCACGCTCGTCCCTCAATCGGGGAGCGACCTGCGCGGGACCGAATTGGGGGCTCGGCTGGGGACTCCGGCTTACATGAGCCCGGAGCAGGCCGCTGGCCGGATCGCCGACCTGGGTCCGGCCAGCGACGTCTACAGCCTGGGCGCGACCCTGTATTGCCTGCTGACTGGCCGCGCTCCCTTTAACGACCCGGACCTGGCGGAGTTGCTCCGCAAAGTCGACCGCGGTGATTTCTCATCGCCGCGCAAGCTCAAGAGCTGGATCGATCCGGCGCTGGAGGCCATCTGCCTCAAGGCGATGGCGACAAACCCAGCCCAGCGCTACCGCACCCCGCGTGCCCTGGCCGACGACGTGGAGCACTGGCTGGCCGACGAGCCGGTGTTGGCCTGGCGCGAGCCGATTCGCCGTCGCCTGCGGCGCTGGGGCCGCCGCCATCGCCTGCTGGTAACCGGGCTGGCCGCGACCCTGATCGTGGCCGTGGCGGCCCTGGCCGTCGGCAACGTGCTGGTCGCCCGCCAGCGCGACCTCGCCGAGCGCAACCTCGCGGTCGCACGCACCGTCGTCGACGAGATGTACACCCAGGTAGCGGCCAAGCTCGACGACGAAGAGCAGATGGACGACTACCAGCGGGAGATCCTCGAAAAGGCGCTGACGTTCTACGAGCGGTTCGCCCTGCCGCAGAGCAACGACCCGCGTGTGCGAATGGAGGCCGGTCTGATCGGCATCCGCGTCGGCGAGATTCGCCATCGCCTCGGCCAGGGCGTAGCCGCTCAAGCGGCCTACCGTCAGGCCATTGCCGTCCTGAGTCGACTGGCGTCCGACCGCCCCGCCGAGCCGAGCTATCGCCATGCCTTGGCCCAGGCGGAATTCGGGCTGGCGACATTCTTCATGAGCAACAACCTCTGGCAGGACTGCCTCGCCGAAGCCGGAAAGGCCGTAGCGATCTGGGTCGTGCTGGCCCGCGAGCGGCCCGATGCCGTCGAGTATCCCCAAAGGCAGGCCGAGTGCCAGGGCCTGCTCGGCGATGCTTACAGCCGTCTTGGCCGCCTCGATGAAACCGATCAGGAGAACCGGGCAGCTTTGGGGCTTGCGGAAGAGCTGGTGAAGGAACACGCCGATTCGATCGCCTGCCAGTACCTACTCGGGCATTTGTTGTGCTCCTCTGCGTACCCCCGGTTGATGCGACGCGACGCGCCCGGCTTTGAGGCGAATCTTTCGAGGGCACTTTCGATCTTCGAGGCGCTCGTACGGCAAAACCCCAAAGTGAAGAAATATCGAGTCGGCATGGGTGACTGCTACCGGTATCTCGGGGATGCCTACCTCAAGGACAGGAGATTCGCCCAGTGTCAAGACGCGGACGAGCGGGGTCTCGCCATCTTTGCGGGTCTCGTGGCCGAACACGCTCAATGCATTCATTGCAGATCAAATCTTGCGCACATGTTTGCTATAAGGGAGTACCATTCGCTAGTGAAAGGCGATCTGCAAGCTGCGACTGTGTGGTCCGGCCGCGCGATCGAAATAAACCGATCCCTCGCGCACCCGGAGTTCGGTCGCCTATCGGCTCGGCGGGATCTATGGGCAAATCTCGCAAATCGCGCCGAGATCTTGCGCGTCTCGGGCGATATGCCGAGGCCCTCGCTGACTACGAAGAGATGCTCGCCATCCAGCATGAGGCTCCCCAGGTGGATCCGGAGGCCAGCCCTCAATTGCTTCAGCTCTTCCACGCACTGACCAAAGCCCGTCTGGGAGACCTTTCGGCGCTGGCGCACCTGGGCAAGCAGGTCGGCACCACTCTCAGGGAAAGGACGGGCTACGGATCTGGTTATTGGATGACCTACTACGACGCGGCTTGCGTCCACGCGGCCCTGGCGCGATTGGCGCTCCAGGACCAGGAAAAACCACTGGCCGAACGCCAACAGCTTGCCCAACCGGACCTCGATCGCACGCTGGAACTCCTCGACAACGCGCCGTGAGACCGGCGAATTCAAGGGGACGATCCGTCCGGATGAGGTTCGGCGCGAACCTCTCCTCGACCCGCTCCGTTCACATCCCCGATTCCAGCTCCTGATGATGGATCTGGCGTTCCCGGACCATCCATTCGGGGCCCAAGGGAAATGACCATGATTCATCCTCAGACTGGCGAGCGAACGTGGATCGACGAGGCTGCCGATCGCTTCGAGACAGACTCGAAATGTTGATACGCATCGATGATCTCTTCCGCGCCGGAATCCGCGAGCCCCCTAACGGCCTGACCCAGCGGACCGACGCACCGAGATAGGCCGCGATTCCATCAAAAACGATGCGATGGGTCGGTGTCCGTCGCATAGTGTATCAAACTGCCTATACGTCGAGTTCGAGCGCCCAGGCGATGGCCTTCTTGATCTCGTTTGTGGTTTCCGTCGGGAATGCGCCGATTCTCCGGCCGAGTCGGACCGTCGGTAATGATCCGATCCCCCGGACGTTAGCAACCAAGTCGAGTTGGAGGAACTTGGCCTTCGGCAGCATCACTTCGTAGGGACTCGCGCGGTTTTGGGTCGTGATCGGCACCTAAATGACCAAGGTCCGAGGCGGGTCCGGGTCTTGGCGCGAGACGATGACGACCGGCCGAAACTTGGCAGCGAAGCCAAGATCGGCCGTCCAGACTTCACCGGGTCGTGGGTTCATCAAGGAGGTCCAAGACTTCCTGCTCCACCGTACGAGACCGGCCGATGTCGAGGAGGTCCCGATCGGCAAGTTCGATGATCTCGTCGATCTGACACCGGACCTGTTCAGCGGTTTCCGGGCTCCATTCCCGAAGCTTCTTGTCCAGCCGCGCAGCTAAGACGTCCATAGATCGCCGTCACCGGGTATTATTGCCTACAATTGTCAGTCATCCACAGCCCAAGGATACCAAAAGAATCCGAGCCTAACCAGTCGCCGCCGCGCTTCATCGCATCGTCTTCACTTATTAAGCATTGGAGGATGATCGCTCGGGGACCGTCACCGTCGACTAAGTCACGGGTGACTAAACGTTACGATTATCACGGCGATTCACGAGGGCGCTTTTCATCAGTTCAACCTCCGACCCAATCCGAATGCGAACCTATGAGCTAGCCCCAGACCAGCGACCGGACCTGGATCGACGCGGCTGCCGACCGCGTCGTGTCCGATCCCTGGTCTCAGTTCATTTTTCCGACGCGCAAAATGAACTGCCACCCTCCTATTACCTCCGCATCAAGCCAGTTCCTGCCAAGCGGAGACTACAAATCAAACAAGGCCGCCGGGTCCATCGGCTTGCCCAACATTTCCTTCCACTGCGATTTCTGGTCATCCTTCAGCCTGGCGCGTAGATCGGCTTCGAGGTCATCGCGGATCTTGATCACCTTGCCTTGAACCTCCTTGAGGTTGCCGGTTTTCTTTGCCTCTTCGAGCAGCGGCTGAATCTTTCGATGCGCCTGCATGATGAGACCCATGAATTGCTTCCGTTGGTCTTCCTTAAGGTGAAGAAGTTCCCAAATCTCCCCATCACGAAGCCCCTCGCGTTGCAATTCCAACTGGCGCAACACGTGTGCGCTGGCCTTCATTGAGCGTTTCCTTCAAGAGAGCCACAAGATTCTTGCGTGCCTTGTGTCGATAGGCACCGAATTGTTGCTCGCGCTCCTGACCGTTCAAGCGTTCCATCTTTCGAAAGAACTGCACCGCGTCGGGCAACAATTCCAGAAGGAATTGGTTTAGCTTCTCTATCTGCTCCTTGGTCAACTGCAGTTCCACCTGGACTTGGTCGCGTGACACGACGAAGGGGCCACCAAACTCGTGCCGGAGCATTTTGCGGGCCTCGTCGGGGATCCGCGCCTGATGCCCGTTGCTGGTTTCCTCAACCGCGACCGGTTGGCCGATAATGCCGTAACGGACGCCGCTGTCCACGTCAATGAAGACGGCTTGGCCTCCCCCTAGGCGACCCAATCCCTCGTTTTTGTTTCCCCGCGTTAGCTTCTCGGTACCGCGGGCCAGGAGAAGGAGTCGAGTCATCCGGTTTCCCGTCATCTCGATCAGCCCGTCCCAGGTGAGCTTGACCCGGTGCTGCCAACGTGCGCCGTGGTCGTCTTGGCCCTGGCCCGCGACCCCCGCGACCTCTGATTCGCCATCGATTCGGACCCAGACAGGACCGTTGCCATCAGCCTCGATTTTTTGACCCCAGAACGCACAGTCCATGTGCTCGCACTTGCTGCCATTCAGGTTGCCGAGGGGGTTCAAGTCGAGTTCCCCCATGAACGCATGGCTTATGAGTACCGTCGCCAGATCGTCGTCGATCTTGAAGCGGTTCGTGCCGGCGGCGGCGAGCGATTTCGCCAACCCCTCTTGCCTGGCGACGGGCACGTGGAAGCGGTCCTCGAGATAGTTTTCCTGGCGCACCGTGTCGGCGACTGGCTTGCCATCCTTATCGATGCCCGGCCAAAAACCCGCGCCAGGAGGGTTCCCTGCGGGACGCGCGGCTTCGCCGGGCAGGTTTCCCCCTCGGGGTGGCGCTCGACCATCGGCGTGACCTTGCCGTCGTCGTCGACATTGGCGAGCTTCTGACTCGGAAACCCCTTGTATCGCTCGGCGGGGAACGGCTTACTCGCGTCGGGAAACTCGGCGAACCTCTTTTTAGCATGATCGAGGAAGTCAAGGACGCTCTTGTCGTCGTCGAACATGAAGACCCAGTCGAGCACTTTTCCCGCAGAGTTGACGACACAGACTCCCTGGGGAAGGATCTTCGAGCGTCCGATCTCGCGATAGAGCCGGCCTTCGTCGTTGTCGGGCGGGTAGTTGATCAGTCCGGCCTTAAGGGCCACGGCCACGAAATCGGCGTTCACACGGCGAATGACGTCGGCGTTGGAGAAGATCACCTCACGGGTGAGTGCGGCATAACCTCAGCAGCGCTCGTCGTCAATTGGACGGTCGATGAAGACCCACAACAGGGCCGGCTTGTGTTTGGCTCGCGCTTCGCGGAGCCCTTCGAGCAAACAGCTCTTCCATTCGATCTCTCGCCAAGCCACTTTCGGCGCTTTCAGGGCTTGAATCTCTGCCTGCAGAGCGTCGACGGTGACTGGTTTCTTTTCAGCAACGGGGACGCTCTGAGCGCAAGCTTGTCCGCACACGAGGCCGGCGAACACCAACGCAACTGCACGAACAGCCAATCTCTGCATGGCTCTCTTTCCTTTCGCGATCGGGTTGCTCTCGGCTGATTGAGATCGACCCGCCGATGAAACCGACTAGACTGTCTGTTATTACTCAAGGGCGAGCCGCAAGGTTTCACGTTGTTCGTCGATTCTTCAGGTATTCTTTCAAACTGAGCCGAAGAAAAAGGGGTCGGGAGCCGTTGTTATGCCCCTTGAATCAAGTAAAGGTTTCCGACCCTTTTTCTGGGTCTACACTAACCCGACCCACGAGCGAGGGGCGCTGGCCGAGGACAGTTGAGGACGCACCGCCGGTCCCATCGCTCGCGCTTCGGATTGGTATGGGGACGGCCCTCGGAGTGCACATTACTTTCCTGACTCTCAACAGTTAAGAATGAGCCGTCTTCCATTCTTGGCGCCACAGGGAGCTCGAGTGCGAGCCGTTGATCTGGTCAGAGGCGATTGTCGGGAATTCTCAGGCGCTTGCTCCAGTTGCCACTCTTCGAGGTGCCGCCGTTGGCGGCGTTGTCGGATGAAGTCAGTCGAGGATCGTAAGCCTCTTTGATCACCCCGTCGGTCGATTGGAAGGCGTGGACGACCGTCCGCGTGTCGGCCAGCATGCCGATATGGTGTGCGCCACGCACGACGATGTCGCCAGGCATCGGCTCTTGCCTGCTGGCGTCCTCAAGATTATCGATATACCATTGAATGCTGAGCTGGCCATCCTTCGACTGAGCCGCGATTTGCTTGATGAGCACGAAGTTGATGAAGCCGATGCAGTCAAAGTGTCGCACTCCCAGACAATCTTGACCCCAGATTTGTTCGTAGACCATGACGTCGGCGTCATTCTTCCAGTTGGCGACGCGAGGCGTATATCTGCCGAAAAACGCCGGCCAATTCTCGGGCGAGACTCCGCGATCTCGTTGCGCGCGAAGATCTTTGAGATAGTCCAGAAGGTCCTTATCGGCCGCCGAGAATGTCCGACATCCCGGGTAGGTGTAGTAGCGGCCGGTGCAAACACGCTTCCCATCAACGGCGCAAACCGCGGCGCAGACCATGGCCTTCTCGGGCTTGTCCAACTCGGTCGTCTCCCAACCGACCGGGAAATCGCGGTAGCCGGCACCATCGTTGACTCCGGGATGCTCACCGCTCGACCCCCAGAGATAATGGTCACCCTCAAATTGCTGGGTCGACGCACCGATAAAGGTTCGCTTTATATACGTGGCGCTGATTGGATCATAATTCGCAGACATATTTCCGCCCTTCCGAAACAAGACAGAACGAAGCGTCGGAGCAAACGAGCCCCCTGAGCGTAACGGAGTTCGAGCGGAGAAGCAAACATCCCCGCACGCAAATAGTCACGGGAGTCGGTCGCGTTGCCAGGATGTTCGCCGGTCCTCAGAAGACACTCCCACCCCTCGCCGCCTGCCGATGGAGCCGGCTTGACGAGTGACTACGCTTGTGATCATGATGACGGTCGTTGGCGGTGCAGAGACGGCGTGAAGGCCGGAGGCGCAAGCGATGGGCGAAGGTACACCGCGGATCTCAGACGCCGAGTGGGACGTGATGGAGGTTGTCTGGGAGCGTGGGTCCGTGACCCCGGCCGAGGTCATCGATCGGGTCGCGGCGCCGCGCGGCTGGAACCACCGCACGGTCCGCACGCTGCTCTCGCGGCTGGTCGAGAAGAGGGCGTTGCGGCGGGAAGGAGCGGGGGCGCGGTCCGTCTATCAAGCGGCTGTCAGCCGGCGCCGTTGCGTGCGAGACCAGGGCCGATCCTTCTTGAACAAAGTCTTCGGAGGGAACGCCGCCTCGCTTCTGATCCATTTCGCCCAGGAGGCTAAGATCGACCCGGGCGACCTCGAGCGGCTCAAGAAGCTCCTCGCCGAGTCGATCGCGGACATCGAGCCATGATGGCGTTCCTGGCATTCCTTGCTCGGGCCGTCCCGCTGCTCTGGCGAGCGATCCGGCAGGCTGTGGTGCTGATCGCTTTGATACTCGTCGTGCGGGCCATACTCGGCGCGTGGCTCTCGCCCTGCGCGGCGTCTTCGGGACTGGGCGGCGTTTACAGCCAATCCCATTCCCTCCTGTCGACAAACCGGGAAGTGATTTCCCGGCCTTTCCCACGGCAAATTAACGGAAATCCATCGCCTGCCGGTTCATTTTGTTCTTGGTTATTAATTGCCGATCTTGCCGCCGGTTTCGCTCAGGGCGTGCATCAGTTTCTGGAGTGCCTGGCTTTCAAGTTGGCGAACCCGCTCGCGGGTCAGACCGAGGTTCTCGCCGACCTCGCGCAGAGTCATGGGCTGTGAGCTTTCCAGGCCAAACCGCATGCGAATGACGCACGCTTCGCGGTCATCGAGGGCACCCAGGTGCAGGAAGATTCGGTCGAGATCATCGGCCTCGATCAACTGGGTGTCCGCAGGCTTGTTGCGGTCGTCGGTCAAGACCTCGTCGAGTCCGGGCCCTTCATCCTCGGAGTTTTCCGCGTGTGGCGTCAAGTTATTGACCTGGATCGCCTTGGCGACGATGCCGATCTTCTTCTTGGAAAGTCGCAGGGCCTTGCCCACTTCATCGTGCGAGGGAGGCCGCCCCAGCCGGTCGGCCAAAACCGCCGTGGCGCGTCTCCATTTCGAGAGCAGGCTCACCATGTACGCCGGCAGCCGGATCGGTTTGCCATGATTCATGACTGCGCGGCGGATTGATTGCTTGATCCAGTAGCTGGCGTAGGTACTGAACCGCGTTTCCATCATGCCGTCAAACCCCTCTACAGCCCGCATCAATCCCAGATTCCCCTCTTCGATCAGATCTTCCAGGCTCAGTCCCTTGCCCAGGTAACCCCGTGCGATATTGACCACCAGCCGCAGGTTCGCCTTGACCATGTGTTCACGAGCGTACGGATCGCCCAAGGCCACCTGCGTGGCCAGTTCGCGCTCTTCCATTGCCGAAAGCAGGGGTGTGTCATTGATGTCGTGCAAATAGATCTGCAATGGGGACGACGAGTTAGCCTCGCGGCCCTCAGCCCGGTGAAAAGTCATGGTATGTCGTTCCCTGGGGGCAAGATCCGTGGCGGGAAGAAAACACATCGTGGATGCATCATGGCAGCGCAAAGCGCCGGGTTGGCGGGCACAATGCCGTTCCGCATGCACAATGTAATGAAACGTAGAACGCGCTTCTTTTGGTGTCAATCGTGTTTACTTAAAGAAACGCGCGGCGATAGGCGTGAATAAATAAGGATTATTCCGCCTTAGATGGATTTGCGCTCAAGCAATTCGGGGCGGATCTGCCGAACCGGCGGGCTGTCCGACGGAAGATCTTTCGTGTTGGTGGTGAGTGCGGGAGATCCGCATGACTCCGCCCCAATGAGTGCGCCGAGGAAAATGCGGCTGCCAGGAGCGCCCGCGTGGGGAAGCGATCGCCGGGATGAGCCTGCTTGTGGGATGTGGACGGTTCGCGGTTGGCGACGGCGATGGCAACGGGGCCGGCTCTGAAACCGGCACGACTACCTCATGCATGAAAAAGACGTGGCAGGCGCTGCCGGCGATCACGAAGAAATGGAATAACTCGTGAGCCGCGAACACACCGGGGTACATAACCGGCCAGTGCGCCAGGTTGATTACCGCGCCGATGCTGTAAAAAATCCCGCCCAACGGCAGCGGCGACAGGGTCCGGTGCGAGTAAGTCCGCGCCAGCTCTCGGTAACAAAACACCGAACCCCAGCCCATCGTCAGGTAGACCAGGGTCGATAACACGGGCGGGAGGATGCCGACGCCCCAGACCCAGCCGGCACAGACCAGGGCGACGGTCCAAACTGTCGTCAGCGTCCCCCACCACCAGGCCCCTCGCATCATGGCCCAGGCCACGGGCGTGTACGTTCCCGCGATCAACAAGTAGATTCCCACATGGTCCAGCCGTTGAAGCCGGGCCAGCGATTCGCTGCTGACCCGGGCCGCATGGTAGGTCGCGCTGATGCCGTAGCAGAGGATCAAGTTGATCCCGAAGACCAACAAGCACAACCCCTTGATCCGCTGATATCGCGTCGAGCCGCGCCGTGGCTCGACTTTGCCGGGATTGATCAACTTGCCAGACCGTTGCCAGAGGGCCCAGGTCACCGACAGCGCCAGTATCATTCCAACGCCGTGACTCCCAGCACTGACTGGCTCGCGAAGGTCGAAGAGTGGCATGGCGCCCCCGGGTCAAGTGAGCCCTGGGTCAAGCTCGATCGGTGGTTGGGCGGCGAGATACGACGCACATTAGCCTGTTTTTCGACGCCCGAGCGGTCATCCCTTGATGATTTGTTCGTCAACGGAGGAGGGCGGTCATCCCTCACGATGAATTATGGTTCATCCGGCGGAGGAAGGAGAACAACGACGGACTGATTCCCTTCTTGAATCTGGCGATGAGGTCCCGCTGTGTCGTAGCACCAGCCTTTTCGGTGTGCGACAATACACAATCGACTGTTATTCGCAAGCCGAAGGAAGAGCATCCATGCGAAGGCGGACAAGAATTCGGACGTGGGGACCACTGGTAGCACTGGCCGTTGGCTTGGCCTGGACGATCGTCGCGGGCGCCGGCCGGGCGGCGGCTGCCGGCGAGGGGAAGCCGGCCGTTGATGGAAGTGAGCATTGCCGCCCCGAAACGATCCGTGCGGCGGTCGTAAAGGCGTTGCCCCTGCTGGTCAAGGCGAGCGCAGTCGAGTATCCCAAGCACCGCGACTGCTTCTCCTGTCACAACCAGGCAGTGCCGGCCGTGGCCCTCTCGCTGGCCCGCCAGCGCGGGTTTGCCGTCGAGGCCCAGACGCTACGTGCCATCGCCGAGCACACCGAAGCCGACCTGAACGGGGCGATCGACGATTATCGCGAGGGCAAAGGACAACCTGGCGGCGTCATCCGGGCTGGCTATGCTCTTTGGACGCTCGAGGCCGCCGGTTGGGCGGCCGATGAGACGACCGCCGCCGTGGCCCATTACCTGAACGTTGTACCGGGCCAACGCGACCATTGGCAGGCTTATTCCGATCGACCTCCATCCGAGTCCAGCGACTTCACCGCGACGTCGCTGGCGATCCGAGGGCTGCTCGCGTTCGCTCCGCCGGCGAACAAGACGGCCCCGTGGCGCGACCGGGCTCTGAAATGGCTCGAGCAAGCCAAGCCGAAGGAGACCGAGGACCGTGCCTTCGGCCTCTGGAGCTTGAAACAGGCCGGCGCTCTCCCCAGGTGATCGCCGCGGCCGCCCAGGATCTGCTCCAGGCCCAGCGGCCCGACGGCGGCTGGAGCCAGCTCGAGCCCGGGGCGGAGCCGGCCAAAGCCAAGCCCGACAAGGCCAAAGACACCGAAAGCCGCGCCGCCGCGGTCATCCGCGCCAAGGCCAGCGACGCCTATGCCACGGGCTTGGCCCTGGTCGCTCTCCACCTGGCCGGTGGAATTCCCACCGACCTTCCCGCCTACCGCCGTGGTCTGGACTACCTGATCCGGACCCAGCGCGACGACGGCTCGTGGTTCGTCAAGTCGCGGAGCCATCCGTTCCAGCCGTACTTCGAAAGCGGCTTTCCCCACGGTCCCGACCAGTTCATCTCCATGGCCGCCAGCGGCTGGGCCGTCGCCGCGCTGGTGCTGGCGTGCCCGGTACCGTGAATGGGATTCGCGGATGCGCCGGCCGCCGCTAGCCTGAGCAAGTCCATAACCTCGGTAGTCACCGATACGAAACCTGAGAGCGCCCCGTCGCTGGAGGATCGTTAAGAATGGCGCGGCTCAATCGTATCCTCTCAATGTCTTAGCCTCTGACGGAGCCCGGCGGCGCCCAGGAGCAGGCTGAAGATCAGCCAGGTGCTCGGCTCGGGGATCGGGGACGGCAGCGGCTGCGGCGACTCAATCACCTGGGCCTCCAGGTTCAGGCTGGGCTTCGTGGCCGTCGCCTTCGAGCTGTTGATATCGAGAACCTTCTCCAACTCGGTGATGCCTTTGTTGGTCCAGTCGGTCAACGTGCTCGATCCCGTGTTCAGCAGGCGCGAAAGCTCGTCGGCCGAGCTGTTTGAGCTCGACTTGGTCAATTGGGCGGTGGTCATCGTGTTGCCGACGCCGGCAGCCACCGTGGCCAGCCATGTCTGCACGCGATTGTTGGTTTGCGAAGGGGTCGTCGTGCCGGACAGGGTTTGGGCATAACGTGGCAGGTACTCGACCAGATAGTTCTGCTTGGGTGTGTCGACGACGGCCATTCCTGTCGCGGATGCCGCGAGCGCGGCGGTCAGGTTGGCCTTGATCGTCGAGTCGAAGTCCAGGGGGCCGACCGTGGTTTCCCCGGCCTGCGAACCCGGCAGCGATCGTGGTAATCCCGACAGGCAGATGCTCGCCGCCGTAGAGCGGAAAAGCCGCGTAGGTCGGCTTCGACCCACTGGGCAGCGCCGAATGCGAATTCTGCGAAGAATCCAGTGGAAGCAGCTTGCCGTTCTGGTCAAGCACCTCGGGTCGAGCCAGGTCTTTCGCGGTCAAGTATGTGCTGAGCTTGGCCGCCTCGCAGTGCGTCGGCAAGGTCAAGCCGAGGCTCAGGCTTAGACCCAACACCAGGGATATCGCCGAATCAGTCCCAAAGTGCGACCGAAATCGAATTCGAAACAGGATTGGTGTCATCACGGCGCCCTTCCCTGGAAACGATCGCGCGACTTGATTTGATATCGGTCCCCAGCCGCGGGCCCTCGCCGCCGGCATGCATGTCATCCGGGAACCACGATCGAATTGAGAGAATCTGAAGAACTGAAGCTGGGATTTGCTCAAGTTGAGGGCTATCTATACCGACTTTACGATTACAGTCAATCCGAAGTAGGCAGTAGAGAGTAGGCAGTAGGCAGTACAGAGTAGGCACGAAAGTGCGGGAAGTCTGTCGCTGGCGGTCTCGCGCAACCGAACGGGCTTGGCTTACGCAAACGTGTCTTGTTTGTCTTTGCTGCCTACTCCGTACTGCGTACTGCCTACTCTCTACTGCCTACCCCGTACTGCCTACTTTACTTCACATCCTTCAACTCGACCTCGAAGAACAAGGTGGCATTGCCGGGGATTGCTCCGGGGAATCCGCGAGCGCCGTAGCCGAGATTGGGAGGGATCAATAACTGCCGCTTGCCGCCGACCTTCATGGTGGCGACGCCCTCGTCCCAACCTGCGATCACCCTCTTCATCCCCACGGCGAAACTCGAGCGGCTTCTTCCCTACGGAACTGTCGAACTTCCGGCCCTTGCTGTCGTCCTGCCAGAGCCAGCCGGTGTAATGGACGACGCAGGTCTGGCCGGGCTTGGGAGTGGCCCCGTCGCCTTCCTTGATATCGATGTACTGGAGTCCGCTGTCGGTTTTCTTCATGACATTCAGCAGCTCGACTTCGAATAGCAAGGTGGCATTGGGGGGAATCACACCGCCGGCACCTTGGGCGCCATAACCGAGCTTGGCGGGAATCAACAGTTCGCGCTTGCCGCCGACCTTCATGGTGGCGACGCCCTCATCCCAACCCTTGATGACCTTGCCGACGTCCCACGGGGAACGTAAACGGTTCACCCCGGCCCACCGAGCTGTCGAACTCCTTGCCCTTGGCGTTGTTTTCCCAGAGCCAGCCGGTGTAGTGCACCAGGCAGATTTGGCCGTTCTTGGGCTGTCCCCGGTCCCTTCCTTCACGTCGAGGTATTGGAGGCCACTGTCGGTTTGCTGCCATTTCTTGGTCTTGCTCTGGTCCACCTGGCCCGGATCGGATGCGCGCGCGCTGGTCGCGGCGACCAGGGAAAACGAAGCCGTAATGGCAATTGCGGTAAGGAGAAACGAGCGCAACGTTAGGCGTCGTGGTTGTCATGGAAGTTTCGCTCCTTTTTGGTGAAGTCTCAACGATCGATCCGTCTGTTCGTTCACTCGGTTTTCGACCCTATCAAAAACCGATCGAATTGGGGAGTAGGCAGAGAGGCGGTTAACCACGAATGACACGAATAACACGAATAGACATTAAAATAATTATTATAAATATCAATATAGATATAATATTCCTGTTCGTTCGATTCGTTCGATTCGTGGTTAGCCTCTCGGTTTTCTCCGTGGTGAAAGAGTTCTTCGAAAACTCCGCTGTCGAAATCGGCCGGATCGTCTATCCTGGAATATCAGGATGTTGGGGACGGAGAGGGCGAGACGACCGATCGTGAACACACTGCGCCGCATCGGAGGCTGGCTGACGCCCTACCGGGGGCGAATGAGTTTGGCGCTGGTACTGACCACGCTGGCCTGCCTTTTCAATTTGCCGGTTCCGCTTTTGGTCCAGGCGATGGTCGACCGCGTGGTGACCGAGAACCGCTGGGATGCCTTGCCGCTCTATGCGCTTTTGCTCTTCGGCGTATTCAGCGTGCAGGCGGTCTTGGTCTGGATCAACGGCCTGGTCGTTGGCCGGGTCGGCCAGGGAGTGGTGCGCGACCTGCGGCATCTGCTTTACGAACGGCTCCAGCAACTGGGCCTGGCGTACTATGATAAGAATCCCAGCGGGGCGATCATCTCGCGGTTGATGGACGACGTCGGCGCGATTCAGGTCTTTGTCACGGGCCAGACCTTCACGATCCTGACTGACCTGGGGACGACGGTGGCCATCACCGCGTTGCTCTTGGCACGGAACTGGCGGCTGGCGGTGGTGGTGATGGCGGTCGCCCCGTTGTTCGCGCTCAACTTCCGCTACTTCATGGGGCGGATTCGCGACACGAACACGGTGATCCGCCAGAAGATGGACCTGATCTTCGGCAACTTGAAGGCCAAGCTGGATGGGGCGCTGGTGATCAAGGCCTATGCGCGCGAGCCGGACGAGATCGCCGACTTCGCCGCCCAACTGGAGGACGCGCACGGGCCGAGGGTGCTGGAGAGCCAGTATGGCGCGGCCTTTTCCAACATTGCCGTGGCGATCGGCGGCGTGGGGACGTCCTTGGTGTTTTCGGTCGGGGCGTGGGAGGTCCTTCAGGGGCGGCTGACGCCCGGCGGCGTGATTTCGACGGCGGCCCTTGCCGGCATGGTCTTCGGGCCGGTGGCGCGGCTGGCCGACCTGGCGTATGTCTTCGAGCAGACGGCCGCCAGTGTCGACCGCCTGGGCGAGATCCTCGACCTCGAGCCGGACGTGGTCGAGCCAGAGCCTGGTGAGGTCTTGGTGCTACCGGGTCCCGGTGGGCGGGCTCGTGGCTTGGTCGAGTTCGACCGGGTCGGCTTTGGCTACCGCTCGGGCGAGCCGGTGGTCTGGGACATCCGCTTGAAGGTCGAGCCCGGGATGAAGATCGCCCTGATTGGCCCCACCGGTTGCGGCAAAAGCACCCTGGTGAATCTCTTGATGCGGTTTTATGACCCGACCTGGGGTGAGATCCGCCTGGACGGCGTGCCGATCCACCGCATCCCCACCCGCGAGCTCCGCGGCCAGATCGGCGTGGTCCTGCAAGACCCGGTCGTCTTTCGCTTGAGCCTGGCGGACAACATCCGCTATGGCACGATCGCCGCGACCGACGCCATGGTCGAAGCGGCCGCCCGCGCCGCCTTGGTCCACGGATTTGCGTCGGCGTTACCCGAGGGCTACGCCACCATCGTCGGCGAGGGGGGCCACAAGCTCAGCCAGGGGGAGCGGCAGCGGCTGGCGATCGCCCGCGCCCTCTGCAAGGATCCCGCCCTGGTCATCCTCGACGAGGCAACGAGCTCACTGGACACCGCCAGCGAGGCCCTGATCCAGGCCGCGCTGGCCAACCTGCTCCATCACCGCACCGCCTTGATCATTGCTCACCGACTGTCGACGATTGTCGACGCCGATTGGATCGTCGTGATGGACGGCGGCCTGATCGTCCAGGTGGGCACGCACGCCCAGCTTCTGGCCGACCGCGACGGCCTCTACCGGCGGCTCTGCGCCCGACAGTTCGGCGAGCCGGGGACTCCGCCCTTAGGCGGGTGCCCGCTCCTGATTTCCGACCGCGCACCGAAAAAGCGATCAAACGGCTCTCCGAGAACAATTCACGGTCCAAATATCTCGGCGGTGTCGCCGAAAACCTAAATGTGGTGAACCTGCTCTTCCCGATCACGTATCATAGTTAATGAGCGAACCGGCCATCTCGGAGTCGTGCCCAGGGCGGATACGCGCGGAGCCAAAGCGGAACGCGACGAGACGGAACGAAACGAGCGGAAACGGAGGAGCCCCTCATGACAGGCCCCTTTGCGGTGGGAGACTGGATCGGCGGCCGGTTTCAGGTCTTCGATATCCACGAAGGCGGGATGAGCCTGGTCTACGTGGTCAACGACCACGTGGGCGAGTACTGGCCCCAAAGTGGTTGCCCTCAAGACGCTGCGTGAAGAACTGCTGCGGAGTCGCATCCGGGTCAGCCGGTTCGCCGCGGAGTGCCGGTTATGGGTGCAGCTCGGCGAGCACCCGAATGTGGTCCATGCCTACTCGGTCGAGATCATCGAGGGCCGGCCGTACGTCGTACTCGAGCTGATTCAGGGGGGTGATCTCAACCGTTGGATCGGTACGCCCCGGCTCGACTTGAGGCAGGCGCTGCGGTTCGGATACCAGTTCTGCGTGGGAATGGAACACGCCATGCGCCAGGGGCTGCACTGTCATCGCGACATCAAGCCGGGCAACCTGATGGTGACCGAGAACGGCACGCTCAAGATCACCGACTTCGGCCTGGCTCGGGTCTGCGAGGAGATGGTGGCCGTGCGTCCCGAGCTCCCCGACGGCTCGATCCCCCTGGATGATTCGGCCGCTCCGCAGGCGATCGTCTGGACCGATCCCAGAGACTGGAAGCGCACGGGCCGGCCGGCCAGACCACGGCCAGCACGATCGATCGGCCGACGAGCCAAGCCTCTGGCTTCGTCCTCGACGCGGACCGGTGCCTCCTCGGTCCTCATCAAACGCCGGCGCGGAGCAACATTCGGCCAACCCCGACCACCGTCGACAAAGAGACCAGCGAGTCGAATCCGACCTTCGAGACGGCCGACCCTCGGTTGACACGCACCGGCGCGCGGCTGGGCACAGGGGCCTACATGGCACCCGAGCAGTTCCGCGACCCCAAGTCGGTCGACGTTCGAGCCGATATCTATGGCTTCGGTGTGGTCCTCTTCGAGATGATCACCGGCGAGCTTCCCTTCAAGGGCCAGTCGATGGACGCCCTCGGCCGTCAGCATTCCCTGTACCAGCCCCCATCGATCGTGCCGTCGGTTCCCTCGCGCCACGCCAAATTGGCCAAGAGCGTCGACGCCGATCGTCCAGCGCCGTCTCAAAAAGGAACCGGCCGACCGATTCAACTCCGTCGCCGAGATGCGCCGTCGCATTGAAAGACCGTTCTGGCGGAAATGCCACGGAAGTAGTTGTCAATTGTCCGTGGTCCGTGTGTCAGTTGTCCGTTGTTAATCACGACGCATCCAGGGCTCTTTGCAACTGACAACTGACACACTGACAACCGACACGCTCAGCCATCGCCGGGGTTGCCCTGGTGTTGGTGCAGGGACTCCAATCCGATCGGGGGGAAGTCATCGTACGTTTGCGTCCACGTATGGATGCAACCGGCGACTCCCAACCCGATGATCACGAGCAATAAAGCCGCCCAGGCACGAGCGATCCTCGCCATCGCGAACTCCTTTCCGTTATGAGGAAAGTGAAGGAGGAAGGATGCAGATTCAATCGACCGAACTTCTCCGGTTTTCTTCATCCTTCCGATCCTTCATCCTTCCGTTCACCGGTGCCGCGCCGGCGGAGCCGAGGGCACCGCCGGTGGGGAAGAGCTGAACGGATCGGCCGGCATCGTCGGAGCCGAAGCCGGAGCGGAAGCCGGAGCGGTGGTCGCCGGCGGGCTCGATCCAGTCATATCTTTGGGTGGGGGACCAGTGTAGGTGCCGGGCATCATCGGGTTATTCGAGGCCCTGCGCCGGCATGGGAAAGTCATCGCATTCGTCGCAGTGGTAGATGGACCAATGGGCGAACGAACACCCCATCACGCCGGTGCCCAAGGCCACGGCCATCACCGCATTTCGGAGCTTCATCATACCGAAATCCTTTCCGTATCGGTGCCGATGAGACCGCCGATCGATCGTTCCGCGACACATCCTCCGAGTGCGGAGGGACCGATCGCAGGAGCCGAGCGAATCCATTCGGCCCTCTGATTTGAGCGGCGCAGTCCCAACGGCGACTATCCGTCTTATTTGGTAATCTTCATCGGCCGGACCCATCCCCAACGATGAGCCGAATTTGCGGAACAGCCGGATCTAATCGCGGAAGCGGCGCACCATGTGGCGAGCGCCAGGAAAAAAAGTACGGCGCGGTCGTCGAGACCCGCGCCGTACTGGGAATTTGAAGGGGTTAGACATCAATGCCCGCTGCCGACGGCCTCGAGGCTCTTGCCGGCGTCGGCGCTGCCGGCCGAGCTCGGCCGCCATCTCACGGAGTTCCTTGCTCTCGGTCTTGCTCCGCCAGACGGCCCAGGCGACGCCGGCGATGCAGAGCAAGCCGACCACGTAGAGCCAGATTGACCCCGACCAGGTCGATGATCGGCACGATGGCCAGGAGCGAGACCATGTTCATGACCTTGATGAGCGGGTTGAGGGCCGGGCCGGCCGTATCTTTCAAGGGGTCGCCGACGGTGTCGCCGGTGACCGCGGCCTTGTGCGCCTCGGACCCCTTGCCGCCGTAGAGGCCGTCCTCGATCGTCTTCTTGGCGTTGTCCCAGGCGCCGCCGGCGTTGGCCATGAACACGGCCAGCAGTTGGCCGACGATGATCATGCCGGCGAGATAGCCGCCCAGGGCTTGCGTGCCCAGGAAGATCCCGACCAGGATCGGCACCAGGATGGCCAGAAGCGCCGGGCCGATCAGCTCCGACTGGGCCGTGGCCGTGCAGATGTTGACCACGCGGGCGTAGTCGGGCTTCTTGGTGCCGGCCCAGATCTCCTGGTCGCGGAACTGGACGCGGCATTCCTTGACGATCAAGAACGCCGCCCGGCCGACCGCGCGGATCAGCATCGAGCTGAACAAGAACGGCACCACGCCGCCGATCAAGGCGCCGACGAACACCTAGGGATAAGCGATCGACAGCTTGCCCGCCTCGACGGTGTACTGCGACAGGGTCATCTTGTCGATCTTGGCCTCGCTGCCGACGGCCATGATCGCGATGAAGCTGGCGAACAGGCTCACCGCCGCGATGACCGCGCTGCCGATGGCGATCCCCTTGGTCTCGGCCTTGGTGGTGTTGCCCACCGCGTCGAGGTCGGCCAGGATCTGGCGGGCCCGCTTGTAGTTCTCCTCGCCCATTTCCTCGCGGTCGTAGCCCATCTCGCCGATGCCGTTGGCATTGTCGGCCACCGGCCCGAAGACGTCCATGCTGATCGTGTTGCCGGTCAGGGTGAGCATGCCGATGCCGCACATCGCCACGCCGTAGGCCACGAAGATCGGCGTCGCCCCGGCGTAGATCAAGACCGACAGCAAGATCGCCCCCGCGATGACCAGGGTGCGCCACCACGGCCGACTCGTAGCCGACGGCGAACCCCTGGATGATGTTGGTGGCGTGACCGGTCTGGCAGGCTTTGGCCAGCGACTTGACCGGCTCGAACTGGGTGTGCGTGTAGTAACTCGTGACCTTGTTGAGCGTGATGGCCAGGATGATGCCGATCAAGCAGGTCCAGGCCGGGCGCATGTCCAGCCAGTTGGTGCCGAAGCTGGCCCACCACGGCAAGCGCGTTCGCAAACAGGTCGCCGTCGTAGGCCGGATGAACCCGCTGAGCTTGGCTTTGTACTCGACGGGGTTCTGAGTGCGGAGCTCGCGGTTGGTCGCTTCGAACTGGTCTTTCAAGCGCTTTGAAGCCGGGGTCGAGGTCGGCCCCTCCCAGCGCCTGCGGGTACTCGGCGTAATACGCCTTGTCGAAGTGGAGATAGCCGAAGCCCAGGAGCACGAAGCCCACGACGCTGAAGATCGAGCCCAGGACGAACCCGTGGTGGACCGAGTGCAGCGCCTCATCGCTGGTGCTGTCGGGTCCGGCCTTGACGGTATACGTGCTCCAGATCGAGCCGAGCACGCCGATGGCCCGGACCAAGAGCGGGAAGATGACTCCCTTGTGGCCGAAGCTGGCGTAGCCCAGGATCATGGCCGCGACGATGGTCACCTCGTAGCTTTCGAAGATGTCGGCGGCCATGCCGGCGCAGTCGCCGACGTTGTCGCCGACGTTGTCGGCGATGGTGGCGGCGTTGCGCGGGTCGTCCTCGGGGATGCCGGCCTCGACCTTGCCCACCAGGTCGGCGCCGACGTCGGCCGCCTTGGTATAGATGCCGCCGCCGACTCGCATGAAGAGCGCCAGCAGCGTGCCGCCGAACCCGAAGCCCAGGAGCACCTCGTAGGCGTGCTCGCCGTAGACCATGAAGATGATCGTGCCCCCCAGCAGGCCCAGGCCGTCGGTGAGCATGCCGGTGATCGTGCCGGTGCGGTAGCCCAGTTGCAACGCGCCGCCATAGCTGGTCCGGGCGGCGGCGGCGACCCGGAGGTTGCCCCGCACCGCCAGGCTCATCCCCACGAAGCCGACCATCCAGGAGAAGGTCGCCCCCATGAAGAAGGCGGCCGCCCGGCCCACAGCCACCGCGCCGGGGTCTTGGCGGTCCCGGCGGTCGCCCAGACCAGACCGGTCAGCACAATCATCAGCGGGAAGATCGCCTTGAACTGCCGCCCCAGATAGGCGTTGGCCCCCTGGCGGATCGCCGCGCCCACCTCGCGCATCCGCTCCGTCCCCTCATCGGCCCCGATCACCTGGCTGACCAGCCCGACGGCGTAGAGCAACCCCGCGACGGCAATGCCCAGGACGACCCAAAGCGCGATTTTCTCCACGAGCCGTAAGCCGGGTCGACCGTGAACGCGAACCACTGGAATTCCTTCTCGGCGGCTGGGGCAGCCGGTCGAGCTGGTGCGGCGCCGGAGCCGGCAGCCGCGGCTTTGGCCTGCCGGCCGCCGGATCAGGGCTCGCGGCCGCCGGAGCATCTTCTTGGCCGGCTCCTGCGCCGGCAGCCAACCGGGGCCGCCAGCACCACCAGCGCGAATGTCACGAATCTTATCAATCGCCAACGCTGCATGATCGTTGTCTCCAGATTCAAGAGTTGCTAGGTTCTCGGCAAACGAGCGGCTTTCGGGTACTCGAATCGAGCACCCGACAGTCCCCGAATGCGGGTTGGGCACTGCCGGAATCGGTCAGAGGGTATTTGTCAGTGAACGAATCGAATCGATCGGAACGGGGTTGTGACAGCCAGGGGCCGCACTCTCGCGGTGCCGGCGCTCGCACTCGAGCCGGCACCGGCCTCACCACGGGACACGAGACCGGAGGGTCCGCTTGCTTGCTCCGGTCCTGGCCCGACGATCGGACGCGGACGCGGATGCAGACGCCTCCGGTCCTTGTTCCGCACTCCGGCGGGGAATTCGGGATTCAAAACCGACTAGCCCCGCGATTTCCAAGCGATTAAACACGACACTCGGCCGTCGGGAAAGGGCCTAGAGCCAAAATCGATGAAAGCATGAAGGATGAAGGATCGAAGAGATCCGCGACGTGGATTGCGCCACGCCGGATTGACGGTCGTCAGAAGGACGGATGCCGGATCTTCGATACGGCTTCCGTATCCTTACATGCCGTGCTCCTCTTCTAAAATCCCAGTTCCGACCTGGGGAACTTGCTCACGTCGATGTAGAGGTAGGAACCGCCGGTCGTGGTCGCCAATCGGGCCAACGGAGTTTGCTGGCCCAGGGTGATCCCGCGCCGAACTCGACGGCCTGGATCCGCGTCGCACCGACTTCCGCCAAGATCTCGTTGACGTCGCTGTTGGTCATCAGGTCCGCGTCGGTCAAGAAGAAAATGACCTCGGGCTTCAGCCCTAACGCAGTCCGCAAAGCCAACATGTGGTCGGTGCCTCCATCGGGGGTGATCGTCGCCAGTTGGGTCTGCACCCTCGCTTTGTTCGATGTCGTCGCCGCCATCAACCCCCGTCGTCCTTGAGGATCGGTCAGCATGCGTGCTTGTAGATTGTAGAAGATCACGGCAAACTGGGCATCGGGGGGAAGTTGGCTAAGGCTGGCAAGCAATTCGCGTTTGGCGACTTCGAGGGAGTTTCGGGTGGCCATGCTGCCGGAGCAATCGATGACGTAGGCGAAGGAATGGGCATGATCGCGGGCGCCAAAGAACTGGGTGCCGGGTCCGATCCCGCGGCCGGCGCCGCCGCCGGAGCCACCGCCGACTCCCCCGCCACCGCCCGAGCCCGAGCCGGGGATCAGGCCCTGACCCGTGGTCTGCGGGCCCGGCAAGGCGCGCTGGCGCGACTCGTCCGGCTTGGGCTGCACGCTGGGCAGAATCTCCGCCAGCAAGGTATCCGCCACCGGGTCGCGGCTCGCCCCCTGAGGAGTGGTTCCGTCAGTCGCCACAAACGGCAAAGCTCCCAATGCCCCCATATCCCCTGGACTTCCGCCTCCTTGGCCGGGCATGCTTGGCACGTCGGCGCGGTTGTCGACGGGATCGACCTCGGCGTAGAGGGCCTTGGGGCGTGAATCGGTGGCCATCGGCAGCGCGGCGTTCAGGACCGACAGCGATGCCACCAGCACCAAGAGTGCATGGAACAGCGCCGAGCTGCCCAGTGACCGCGGGTCGGTCAGTGGGGTTTCGCCAAACGCGAATCGGAACGTAAGACTTGGACATGGGCGATGACCCCTCTCTCTCGGTGAAATCCGTTCATTAAGGATTGTCGCATCCTGTCGGGGCGCGTCAAGTCACGGGCCTGAGTAGGCAGAAGGGCGGTTTCAAGAAAGCATGAAAGTTCAAAGTTTGCGTGGCCTCTCATCGAGTTGCTGCGCCATGCAAAGCCAAAGCGCAACAGCTCCGACCACCTTCCTTTGTACTGCCTACCCTGTACAGCCTACTCGATCGGAAAGACGAGATTTCGGAGCGGTCCCCAAAAAAGTGGGAACCTTTTGCCGTCTGGGCTGCTTTAATGGGGGAAACCGACGGTGTCGCCAGGGAGGCTGACGTGTGGGAGATCGAGCGAGCGAGACTGTCCTGCACCATCTCCACACCCTGTTCAACGTGGGGATCGTCTCCGGACTGACGGACGGTCAACTCCTGGAACAGTTTGCGTGCCGGGGCGGCGAGGCTGCCGAGGTCGCCTTCGCGGCCCTGGTCGAGCGGCACGGTCCCATGGTGTTGAGCGCCTGCCTTGGGATCGTCGGTAACGATCACGATGCCCAGGACGCCTTTCAGGCGACGTTCTTCATCCTGGCACGCAAGAGTAGCACGCTCTGGGTACGGGAGTCGCTGGGACCGTGGCTTCATCGGGTCGCTTGTCGGGCCGCGGTTCGCGTCAAAGTTGCATCCAGTCGGCGGCGTGCGACCGAGCGGCATCTGGCAGAAATGGCGGGAAGCCGAGCAGGTTCCGGCTCGGGGATCTCCGACGACATCGTCCAAGCCCTCCACGAGGCGGTCGACCGGCTGCCAGACCACTACCGCCGGCCGGTCGTGCTCTGCGATCTCGAAGGCCATTCTTACGAGGAGGCTGCGCGGCAACTGGGCTGCCCCGTGGGGACGGTCCGGAGCCGGCTGGCGCGCGGGCGAGAGCGGCTACGTGGCCGGTTGGTCCGCCGGGGCCTCATTTCGGGTGGGCAATCGGGACCGGCGATCGTCCGGGATGTCGCACCTAAGTCTGTGCCTGCGGCGCTGATGAAATCCACGATTGAGACTGTGTTGCACGCTCATCGGGGCAACGTGCTGACGGCTGGGGCCGTCTCCACGTCGGTGACGGCTTTAGCGGAAGGAGTATTGAGAGCCATGCTGTTGACCAAGATCAAGACGGCGATCGCGCTGACTCTGGCGGTAGGCGTGACCATGGTGGGATTGGGCCTGCTCGCACGAGGGTCCGCCCATGAGCACCCAAGCGCCACACCCGAGTCTGCCCAGACCAAGAGCGAGACCATCAACACGCGCGCAGACCCCGGCCTCGACGCCAACTCCGGATCCTCCAGTTGAAGCGACTCCACGCCCGAAATCACTCTTTGAGGCGCCGAAGCCTATTCTCACGCTGGGTAATTCCAGTCAAACGAAGGTATGGGCTTATCACCCCGAGACCAAGACCTGGCATACGTACACAGCTCCCAAAGGCGTTCAGGTCTGCGTATTATAGTAAACCGACAGCGGACTTGGTCGCGCTGGGTTTTAGCGGAAAACAGATCACGGAGATCGCCGTCTTCTCCGCCAAGGCGGGAAAATGGAGCCGGCAGGCCCTGAGTGAACCGGTCAAAGGACAGTTCGGCCCGACTGTCGGCACTCATCTCGCACTTTATCTTTCCGGTCGCCATGCGTACGCGTTCAGTTCCTCGACCGGCAGATGGTCGCATCAAGCCTTGAGTGAGGCTGCTGACGTAAGGTTTGGCGGAAATCCCCTCGTCGCCGATGACTTCGCGGTCTATACCGATTATGTCGATGGACGTCATGTCTATGGTTTCAGCGCCCTGACGGGAACCTGGGAGACTCTGGAAGTGGAGGAGGGAACCAGCTCACGTGCTGAGAAGGGTCCGTCTGGTACAGCTCTCGTGGTTGGAGGAAGCCGGCTCTATTCCTTCGATGCCAAGACCGGGCATTTCCAGGAAGTTCCGTCGAAAGAGGATTGATTGAGCCGTGAAGAGCGTCACGGTTCGTGTTTTTCGCCTGGCTCGATGAATACCAGCGGCTGGTGGTATCATCGATCCGCGCCCCGGCTTCCGCACTGGCGCGAATTCGCTTTAGGCTCGACCAATCAACGATGTCGCCGAGGGGCTCCCCGCTTGGTCGAATTGACATTAAACTGGTTTTTCGGATCGGATCAGGAATTCCCCGACCATTACAATCTCTGCTCGTATCAAAGAGTCATCCATAATTTCCACCATGTGGAGGACCAACACCAATGGCGCTCACACCCTCGACCATGTTGCCCCTCGGGACGACCGCCCCTGGATTCAAACTGCCCGATACCGACGGCAAACTCGTCTCGCTCGATGACTTCAAGAACGCCCCGGCACTGCTCGTGATCTTTCTCTGCAACCACTGCCCCTACGTCAAGCATGTCCGCCACGAGTTGGCCCGGCTAGGTAAGGAGTACCAGCAGAAAGGCGCGGCCGTCGTCGGCATCAGCGCCAATGACGTGACGACTCATCCCGAGGACAGTCCAGCGCGAATGGCCGCTGAGAAGGCCGAGGTCGGATACACGTTCCCCTATCTCTACGACGAGACTCAGAAAATCGCTCTCGCATACAAGGCCGCCTGCACGCCCGATTTTTATGTGTTCGACAAGGATCAAAGACTGACCTATCGCGGCCAGTTGGACGGCAGCCGGCCCGGCAACCCCATCCCCGTCACCGGCAAAGACCTGAGAGCGGCCCTCGATGCCGTACTCGCCGGTAAACCCCCGACCGACGACCAGCGGCCAAGCATCGGCTGCAACATCAAGTGGAAACGCGGCAATGAGCCGGATTATGCTTGATTAGTCATTGGTTAGTGAAGATAAGAGAGAATAATGACATTTTTACTTCATTTTCCGTGGCTAAAAAGATTCTGGAACTCTCCGAAAAAAAGGACCTCATATGATGCGACGATCCGTCGTTGTGCTTGGCGCACTTGTGATTCCCGGGCTGTTCGCCGTGCCGGCCCGATCGGCCGCCGATGAATCCACAACGATTTATCGCGACGAGTTCGGCATCCCCCACATTTTCGCCCCGACGCTCGAACATGCCGCTTACGCCGCTGGATATGCCCAGGCTGAGGACCGCCTTGAGGAGCTGCTCAAGAATTATCGGCGCGCCAACGGGACAATGGCCGAAATCTCCGGGCCAGGTTTGTTCCCGGACGACTTGACCCAGCGCACCATGCGGCACGCCGAGATCAGCAAGGCCCGGTACAACGAGATCAGCCCCAAGATGCGCGCGGTCATCGAGTCCTACCAGAATGGCATAAAGCACTTTATGAAGGAGCATCCTGAGCAGGTTCCCTCGTGGGCTCAGGAAATTCAGCCCTGGGACGTGGTCGCGCTGGGTCGTTATGTCATCTGGAACTGGCCGATGGGCGAAGCTGCCAGCGACCTCGGCCGCGCGGGCATCCCGTTCGCGCCACAGAGCTATCGTGGCTCGAACGAGATGCTGATCGCGCCCCAACGCACAGCCATGAACGCCGCCATCGCGGTGATCGACCCCCATGTGCAATGGTATGGCTCGATCCGATTCTACGAGGTCAGGATCTACACGCCCGAGTTCAACGTAGCCGGCGTCTCGCTGCTGGGAGTACCACTGCCCACCTTGGGACACAGCCGTTATTGCTCGGTCGCCATGACCACCGGCGGCCCGGACACCTCGGACATTTTCGAGGAAGAGATCAACCCGGCGAACTCTCGCCAGTATCGCTACGACGGCCAGTGGCGCGATCTCACCGTTCGCAAGGAGACGATCCACGTCAAGGACGGTGAAAAAGTCGTGCCCCGCGAGGTTTCGATCGCGTTCTCGCACCACGGGCCAATCGTGGCGTCCAAGAACGGCAAGGCCTACGCGATGGCCATTCCCTATTACAACGAGATTGGACTGACCGACCAATGCTATGAAATGATGAAGGCCCAAAACCTGACTGAAATGAAGCGAGCCCTCTCCCACCGCCAACTGATGGCGCAAAACATCATGGTCGCCACCGTGCAGGGCGACATTTTCTACCTCCGGAACGGGCGAGTCCCGATCCGAGCGCCGGGCGTCGATCCCAGCCGGCCCATTCCGGGAAACACCTCGGCCACAGAGTGGCAAGGCATCTACCCGATCTCGGACCTGGTTCAGATCGAGAACCCGCCCTGCGGCTGGATGCAGAACTGCAACTGCTCGCCGATGGCGATGATGAATCGCGACCAGCCAGTGATGCAGCAGTTCGCCGCGCACCCCTACCTTTACAACGATTCGCCAACACGCCCGACCCACCAGCGCCACGAAATGATGAACGAGCTGCTCGAAGCGGCGGACAAGGTGACCGTCGACCAGGCCATCGGCATTGCTTTCAGCACGCAAGTCTGGCACGCCGAGCACTGGCAAGCACGGCTCAAAGCGGCCTGGAAGTCCGCCACGGACGCCGACAAATCGGGCGACACGCAGCAGTTCTATACGTTGATCCAGGAATGGAATCGCCGCTCCGATCCGGATTCAACGGGTGCGATGGCCTATTACGAGTTCAAGAAGGCGCTCGGTGGTTTCGCAGCCGGTGAAACCGAACCGCGTTCCAGCTTGACCGACACGCAGCTCCTGGAATCCTTACGCAAGGGAGCGTCTGCGACCAGGAGCGTGTTCGGCGAAGTCGCGGTCCCGTTCGGCCGTTTTTTCCGGGTCGGCCGCCGAGGAGGCGACCGGAGCTGGCCCGTCGGAGGAGGCAGCCTCAAGGATCTGGCCATGGCCACGCCCAGAGCGATCAGCTTCGCGTCCCTCCGCCGACGGCAAGCAAATGATCGGCCACACGGGCCAGTCGTCGACTCAGGTCGTGATCATGACCAATCCGCCTGAGTCGTACGCGGTCATTCCGCTTGGCGAGAGCGACCACAAAGAGAGCGGCCACTTCGACGACCAGGCCGAGAAGCTATTCAGCAAAGGCAAGGCACTCCAGACCTACTTTCTGCGGCCCGACGAGCTGATGAAACACATCACGCTCCAAGAAGGTGCTGAACCCGACGAACTTCACGCAAAAATGAGCCACGGATGATACACGGATGAGAAGTGGGATATTGAATCTGATCTGTCTTGCGTCTCATCCGTGTTTGCTCCGTGCCTGATCCAGATTGGTAGTCGTTCACCTTTCCGGCAACAGAGACGGCGGTTCGGTCGCGGCAAACCTCGCCGCGACCGCCGCCTCCATGTACTCAGATCAGCCGAGATCTCTCCTCGGCGATGAATCACCGCGAACGGTGCGAGTCGATCAAGCGGCCGCCCGGTACCGGCGTTTCTTCCACCTCCACCGCGCGGCCAGCAATGCCACCGAGATCAACCCCAAGACGGCCGTGCTCGGCTCGGGGACGGACTGGAGCTGGATGACGCCGAGAAGTCCGTCCTTGTAGCCGCCGGTACCGGCCGTGAAGTAAATATCCTGCGTGCTGCCGGCGTTGGTGCCGTTGCCGATGGTCAACGACCAAAGATCCTGGATCACAATCGGCGACCCGTTCGTGCCATTCAATGTGCCAAGGGCGGTGTCGTTGGTCAGGTTGAAGACGCTGATCTCCCCGCTACCCTTGTTACCCACCAGCAAATCGCCGGCGAGGGGACCGAACGATGATCGGCGCGATGGCCAGTCCCCACGGTTGGTCGAGCGATCCCCCGGTGCCGACCCGTGCGACGAAATCCCCAGACGTACTAAAAGCATCCACAATACCCGATTGCCGTTTTCGTAGGTGACGTAGACAACGCCGTTCAAGACCTGGACGTTGTATGGAACAAAACCGGTGGGGAGGTTAGGGTCTTTGAAGTTCCCGGGCAAGTTGGGCTGAGTGGCAGTCCCATTGAAGACATCGATATTTCCGGTGGCATGGTTGGCGGCGAGGAGATATTCGTTGCCATTGACTGTCACCAGCGTCGAGCCGTCGTAGCTATTCGAGGAAGTTGGCGACAGGAGCTCTGCTGTATTTCCCAGCGCCGGCCGCCACCCCTCGATCGCTCCGCCCAGGGTGACGAACAAAAAAGGGTCTCCGTTGAACGCAGTGGACGATGGGTTAAAGACTTGTCCGGTCACTCCACCGCCCTGAATCATCACCGGGAAATCTGAGCTCGTCACAATACTCACTTGGTTACTTGTGGTGATCTTATACAGGCTTGCAACGCCGGTTCCCTCGTTTGAAACCCAGAGGGGAGTCGTGGGTCCGAACGAAACGCCCCAGGGATTGACCAGGTTCGGGTCCGTGGTCTGGGCCGGATTGTCCGCCTGATTGTTTGTGATCAGGTTGGTGACCGAAAAAGTCGGTCCGGCTTGCGCTGAGGCCACAATCCCCAGCACGGCCACCATAACACCGACCGACATCGCGGTCGCCCGTGAAGAAATAACTCCATATCGTGTCATGTGTCTTGCCTTCTTCTCTGGTTCTTGAATCATCATCAGGTCATCGAGACAATCGATGTTCCTCAAAGAAAGAGTCGAGGCGGGACGACAAGGTTACGATTTTTCCGGCGAGAGGCCCGTGTGTCTGGTCCACCGCTGAACGGCTGCGTATGGCTGTCGAGGCGGGTCGCGAATTGTCGCCGGCTGGCACCGGACGTACCCGACCAGTGTCTTCGAACTGCCCCGTCGCAACACACTGGTCGAGTACGACCAGTGCCAGCCAGAAACCGTGAGAGAAACCGGGAAGTTATTTATTCTCGTCCCATTCCTCATCCTCGCGAGGGCGGGGGATCATGGCGCCCGCTTGCGGAGGGAAACAGGCCGGTTCGCCGCAGGGATTGCTCCATGGAGAATCTCGGCGTCGCAGTGGGGTCAATCATCCCCATCGATATCGCACCTCGTCCTGGTCCCAGCCGCGCCGGCTCAAGCGTACTCGCAACAGGTCGCGGGCCCGCGACAACCGCCCCTTGACTGTGCCGACCGGACACTGGAGCAGCCGGGCGACCTGCTCGTTGCTCTTGCCTTCGATGTAGGTGTGCAGCACCAGCAAGCGGTACTTCGCGGGCAAGCCATCGACGGCCGCGCGGACGAGCAGCCATAGCTCGTTGCGACTCGCAGCGTGCTCGGGCCCCGAGTGAGATTCTTCCACCTCGTGAATCTCGATCCGCGGTGTGGATCGGGCGCGACGTTCCCGCGCTCGGATCGCGGTTCGGTAGGCCACCTCGCGGAGCCAAAACCCCAAGATCTTATGATTGTGGATTGTGCCTGCCTTGCGCCAGCACGAGGAACGTTGCCTGAAAGGCATCTTCCGCGTCCTGGTCTTGACGGAGGATGTGCCGGCAGATCCCGAGTACCATCGGTCCGTGCCGCTTGACCAACGTCTCGAACGCGGTCTCCGCGTCTTCTTTCACTCCGGTCAGGAACGTATCGATCAATTGCTCATCAGATCGAATTGGTTTCATCAGACTCACCAACTTCCTGCTCAAGGTTGGAGCAACTCAGCGATATACGAAGAACAGCCCACGACCTGGGCGCCGGTTCGAATCAGTTCACGAAGCAAGGCTGCCCCCTCGCCATCCGCGAAGGTTAAGCCGGAAAGGTCCAGGCAGGTGCGGGACGCCTGGGCCGCGGAGAGAGCGTAGGCATCGTAAGCCTCATCAACCCACGGCCCCTGAAGCTTCCCTTCGAGCTTGAGGGTCTCGACTGAGTCATTGCCAACCATTCGCGTGATCCGCATCATCGTTCACTTCTCCAAGGGCCGTGCCAGGCGATAAAGCGACCCGCGTGCCAATCGGGCGCGCGCAATTGCGCTTTTGCCTATCTGCCTGAGCCGACAGGATTTGCACGATTCCGATTGATGCGCGAACGGCGCGCGTCGGGCGCGATGGGAGCAGGCAGCGCCACCGCCGGTGGTGGCGGCTACCGCGGGCGGTGGGAGGCGAGCTCGATTCCCAGCTTTTTCAAACGGTTCCGGAGGGTGTTGGGATGGAGTCCCAGGACCTTGGCCGCGCCCCGGGGCCCGTCAACGACCCAGTTCGTCTCGTGCAGAACCGCGGAAATGTGGTCCCGCTCAACGGTCTCAAGACTTGGGCGCTCCGTGGTCGGAGGTACCGCGTCCGTCGCGGACAGAATGCCTGGTTCGATCTCGAGGATGCTGTCCGTCTCGAGGATGACAGCGCGCTCGAGGACGTTTTCCAGCTCGCGGATGTTACCGGGCCAGCGATACTGGAGGAGCTGTTCCATGGTGCGCTGGCTGACGCTCTCGATGCGCTTGCCGATCCGTCCCATGAAATTGTTGACGAGAAAGTGCACGAGGAGCGGGATATCTTGGGCGCGATCGCGGAGCGGAGGGAGATGAATGGGGAAGACGTGGAGCCGGTAGTAAAGGTCCTCGCGGAAGGCTTTTTCCTGAACGGCTTTCAGCAGGTCGCGGTTGGTGGCGGCGATGACGCGGACATCGACGCGGATCGGGGAGTGGCCCCCGACGCGGTCGAATTCATGCGCTTGCAGAACGTGCAGGAGCTTGGCCTGGACCTCGGAAGGAAGCTCGCCGATCTCATCGAGGAAGATGGAGCCGCCGTCGGCGAGCTCGAAGCGGCCGATGCGCTTGGCGATGGCGCCCGTGAAGGCCCCTTTTTCGTGGCCGAAGAGCTCGCTTTCGACGAGGCCCGTCGGCAGGGCGCTGCAGTTGACCTTGATGAACGGCTTGTCGGCGCGCTTGCTCGTGGAGTGGATGGCCCGCGCGATCAGCTCCTTCCCCGTGCCGGTCTCACCGGTGATGAGCACGGAAGCATCGGTCGGCGCCACGCGCCGCACGTCGTCGAGCACCGCGCAAAGCGGGGCGCTATTGCCGATGATCGCTTCGAAGTTGTGCGTGGCCTTGATCTCGTCCTGCAGATAGAGGTTTTGCTGATGCAAGCGCGGCGCGTTCGGCCTCGGCGAGCACACGGTCTGTGATGTCGACCCAGATGGCACGGCTCGCTTGAACTCGGCCATCGTGGCCGCGGATGGGCTTCATCCACAAGCTGATCCAGAGCGGGCGGCCGTCCTCGCGATGCATCGGCACTTCCAACCCGGAGAATTCCTCGCCGGCAAGAAATCGGCTCAGCAAGCTCGGCCCCTGTCCCTTGGCGGCCGACGTGGGGGCGAAAAAGTCGAAGAGGAAACGACCGTTCATCTCATCCTCTGAGTGACCGATCATCTGCGTCGCCCGGCGATTGATGCTGAGAATTCGCCCCTCGCCGCTGACGGACAGGTAGCCCACCGGCGCCTCTTCGTAAAGATCGCGATAGCGACCTTCGCTCTCGAGGAGCCGTTTCTCGGCCCGGAGTCGTTCCAGCTCCGCGGTGGTCCGAGCGGCGAAGATCCGGAAAATGAACAACCGTCGCGGCTCCGGAGGCATCGGCCGTCGTCAAAGACGGCCAGATGACCGAGAACGTTCCCCTCGCCGTCCAGGAAGGGGACGCCCATGTAGCTGTCGATGCCCAGACTGACCAGAGGGGTCGCGTTTGGGAAGTTCTGCGAAACACCCGTGGGGTGATGGACGAATCCCCCGCGCACGACGGCGTCGCAGGGAGTGGCGGCAAGATCGTATTCCATGTTGTCCGCGATCCGATCACGCGCCCAAAAGGCGACGGTGCGCACGCGCGTGTGCACGTCGGCGAACTCGGCGACGACGGCGTAGGGGACGTCGATGGCCGAAGCCAGTCGGCGCACCAGCGACCGGAAAAACTCCTCTCCCGTGCCACGGGCCGTCCCTTCGACGATGTCGCGGAGTGCGCGGAGATCGTCGCGAACCGCCGGCACATCGGAACCTTCCCAGTCGGCAACTCCCAGAGCTGCCTCGTCCACCTGTGCAAGCATCCGTTTGCTGTCACTCGTCTTGACGCTCATCGGCGACCTCAGTAATCGACTTTCCTCGGTCGTCGGTTCGTCCGCCTGGCGCAACTCCGTGACATTCGTTCCGAGGATGTCTCGTTTTTGGACAGACTCGATGTAAGTCTTTGTTGGACATTCGATTGAGTGAAGGAGAATCTAGGCGGGTTCGGGGGCATGATCGCGAAGGCGGGACGATCCTTGTCCTATTGACGAACCGCGAGCCGTTTTTGTTCGATTTGGGTGATGGGAGGTTCGGCGCGGGCTCTTGGCTCTCGCAGCTCCGCGCAGATCAATCTTCAGCATGGTGAAGAAAAGGACATCTGCAAAATCTCAAGCCCCGAGACTAGCGTCGCCAGCGTCAGGGCGTTGGGCTCAACTCAGTGGCTATTGTGCGGCGGAGGGCTCGGCGTCGGGCGGTTGTGTTCCGGCACAACCGCCCGACGTTCATCGAACACGGCCTCTCTCTCACACTGGCAGGCTCAATTCAGCTCGTGAGCCCGTGCTTCTTGGTCCCGAGGGTCGAGCCCGGGTCCTCCAGGGTGCCGCCGATGGTCGTGACCACGGCGGGCGGTACGGCAATGGCGTTTGGAACGACGCCCGAATCACTGCTGGCCGGCTTGGTCGCCGCGGTGGTCGTGGCCACGGTGGCCGAAACACTGCCGCCCGTCTTGGCGACACTGACCGCGGGCGCGGCGGTGGTCGCGTTCGTCTCGATGCCGTTACCGCCGACCGCCATGGCGGTCCCGTTGCTGAGGGTTGCCACCCCGGTGAACCCGTCCGTGCCCGTGGCCGAGACGACGCTGAAGCTCGTGCCGTTCCACTGCTCGACCAGGTCCCCCTCGCCGACGACATAGACGTCGTTGGCCGAGGAGCCCGAGACGGCCGTCAACTGGCCGGGGAAGGTAAAGACTTCGGTCCAGGCCGTGCCGTTGAAGTTCCAGACCGCCGCCCCGGTACTCCCCCCAGCCCCGCCCACCGCCCAGACGTCGGTGGCGGAGATCGCGTCGACGGAGTGGGTGCCGGACGGGCCGTTGGCGACGGCGCTCCACGTCGTGCCGTTGAATTGCAGGGTCGCGACGCTGGGGTGCTCCCCCTCGCCGATGGAGCCGACGGCGAAGATGTCGTCGGCGTTGGCCGCCGAGATGCTGAGCAGGTTGCCATGATCGCCCGCGTCCGGGGACGCGACGACGCTCCAGCTCGTGCCGTTGAAGTGCTCGATGAGCTGGTTGGCGTTGCTGTTGCCGACGGCCCAGACGTCGGTGGGCGAGATCACGGTCACCGAATTGAACACGCCCCCAGCCTCAGCGTCGGCGTCGCCTGGATACTCCAGGACGTGCCGTTGAAGAATTCGACCAGCGGAGTCGACGTGTCGCCACCGCTGCTGTCGGTTACGCTATCGCCGACGGCCCAGACGGCGTTGCTGGACGCGCCGCTGACGGCGTTGAGTGTCTCGAACGTCGCCCCCGCTGGGTTTGGCGTGGCGACCACGGACCAGCTCGTCCCGTTGAAGTTCTCAGCCAGCGTCGTCGGGCCGGAGCCCTGGAAGCCGACGGCCCAGATGTCGGTGGGCGAGACCGCCGAGACCGCGCTGAGGTTTGCCCCCGACACGGTCGGGCTCGTCACGACCTGGAACGGCCCTGAGGGGGGCGTCGCCGACGAGACAACGGTCACCGTGACGGCCGGCGAGGTGCTGGCGTCATAGTTACCGTCACCTTGATACGTCGCGGTGATCGAGTTGGTCCCGACGGTCAAGGCGGTGGTGATGAGAGTGGCCGCATCGCTCGATACGGTCGCGCTGCCCAGAGGGTCGAGCCGTCAAAAAACTCGACGGTGCCGGTCGGCGAGGCCGGGCCGGTGGACGCTGGCGTGAGGTTTGCCGTCAACGTCACGTCCGTACCCAAAACCGGCTCCGCGGGGAAAAAGGAAACCGCGGTGGACGTCGTCGCGTGCGTGGTGGTCACCGAGACGGCCTTCGAGGTGCTGACCGCATAGTTGGTGTCGCCGGTATACTCGCCGTGATCGAGTTGGTGCCGACGGGCAAGGAGGTGGTGACGAGCGTGGCCACGTCGTCCGAGACGTCTCCGCCCCCGATCAGGGTCGAGCCGTCGAAGAAGGCGACGGAACCCGTCGGCGCGGCCGAGCCGGTGCTCGACGGGGTGATCGTGGCCGTGAGCGTCACCGACCCGCCGAAGGGCGCCGAGCTGGTCGAGGAGGTGAGGGCGGTGGTCGTCGGGATCGTGGTGGGCGCGAGGGTGGTCGTCGCCTCCTCGATGCCGTTGCCGCCGACCGCGAAGACGGTCCCGTTGCTCAGCGTCGCCACCCCGGTGAACCCGGCCGTGCCCGTGGCCGAGACGACGCTCAGGCTCGTCCCGTTCCACTGATTGACCAGGTCCCCCTCGCCGACGACATAGACGTCGTTGCTGAAGGAGCCCGAGACGGCCGTCGCCTGGCCGTCGAAGGTAGCGACTTCGGTCCAGGTCGTGCCGTCGAAGTTCCAGACCGCCGCCCCGGTACTCCCCCCAGCCCCGCCCACCACCCAGACGTCGGTGGCGGAGATCGCGTCGACGGAGTGGGTGCCGCTCGGGCCGTTGGCGATGGCGCTCCACGTCGTGCCGTTGAATTGCAGGGCCGCGGCGATGGGGTGCTCCCCCTCGCCGACGGAGCCGACGGCGAAGATGTCGTTGGCGTTGGCCGCCGAGATGCTGAGCAAGTGCCATGATCGCCCGCGTCCGGGGACGCGACGACGCTCCAGCTCGTGCCGTTGAAGTGCTCGATGAGCTGGTTGGTGTCGCTGCTGCCGACGGCCCAGACGTCGGTGGGCGAGACCACGGCCACCGAATTGAAACCGCCCCCGTCCGTCAGCGTCGGAGTCGCCTGGACGGACCAGGTCTTGCCGTTGAAGAATTCGACCAGCGGAGTGGAGACGCCGCTGCTGCTCACGGTATCGCCCACGGCGAAGACGTTGCTGCTGGACGAGGCGGAGACGCCGTTGAGGACGCCGGTGCTTTCCGCGGGCACGGTGGCCGCGGACCAGGTCGTGCCGTTGAAGGTCTCGATCAGGGCGCCCTTGTCGCCGTTGGCGAGGGTGCCGGAGCCGACGGCCACGACGTCGGTGGGGGAGATCGCGGCGACGGCGGCGGGGGTCAAGCCGGAGACGCTCGGCACGACCTGGAAGCCCGTGCTGAGGAGCTGGCGCGATTCCAGTAGATCGAGCTCGGGGGTCATGGTGGGCCGGAATCGACGGGAAATCCTTCGTTTATTCGTTTCATGGGGTTGCCTCCTGGTTAAATGAATACGTGCTCTGCCGAGTCGGTGGAGCGACCGTCTCCCGCGGCGACAGGCCGCGGGAGCTCGGGTCGCGCAATCTATCGTTGAACGCTCGGGATGAACGGGGGCCGCTGGCATCGGCTTGGGAACAAGCCGGCCCCGACTCGCGCGGCACCCCCCGAAGGGAAGCCCGCGCTCATCTCCGGGCGAGGAGTACCCTAATAGTGCCGCGACTCGGTCGCGAGGTTACAGATACCGGAGAAGGCTCGCCTCTTTGAGCGTTCTACCGCATTGCTCCTCGGCACGGTGCGTGCATCATTCGGCGACGGATTTCAGAGTCGCCATCGACTGACGTTCGAGGTCTTGGTCGATCCCAATGGCGTCAATGGCAAGAGGAACCGGCGGCTTGCGACGGGTAGAAGGTTGAGAGTGCTGCCCGAAGGTAAGATGAATTCGCGCCCTGACTGACGGCCAGGCCGATTCCAATCGCCGTCGAGATGAACAGGATCGTGAGCAACGCGCGGTATTTCATGGAGCCGACTCCGAAATGGTCTTGATCGTTATTGGCCAAAGATACAAGGGATGTCGTGATTCTCGAATGGGGGGAGGATGTCCTCCGGATGGATGGACCGGATCGACGGTTGAGTTTCCGCGGCAGCTCTCGGGCGTGCGACCGCCTCCCTTTCACCGTCCCGACCGGACACGCCGGCAAGAGAGTAGGCCGGGATAGAAAGGCCCGACCTACGTAAGGATCTGTCCTGCCGAGGTAATCCATTTTTGGCTCAATTCATCTCGATGAGCCTCCTCGCGGGTTGGCGTCGACGACCGCCATGGCGGTCCCGTCGCCGAGGGTGGTCACTCCTCGGAGGGTGTTATCGTCGCCGGGTCGTTCCGGCCGCGGGCGGCTGGACCGTGTCGCTGGGAACGACGCCCACGACATCGCTGCCCGGGACCTGAACGGGGCTCGTCGCGGGCGGTGCGACCGTGGCGTCCGGATGGACGTCCGAAACACGGGACTCGGGCGCCGCGGTGGTCGCATTCGTCTCGATGCCCACGGCGCCGACCGCCACGGCGGTCCCATTACTGAGGGTTGTCACTCCCGCGAGCTCGCCCGCGCCGGCGCTGGTGACGGCGCTCCAGCTCGTGCCGTTCCACTGCTCGACGAGCGTCTCATCCATGGTCCCGATGGTCTCGCCCGACGGCGAAGATATCGTTGGCCGAGGAGCCCGAGATGGCGAACAAGTCGCCACTCAATCCCGGAGGCGACCTCGGTCCAGTTCGTCCCGTTGAAGTTCCAGATGCCGGCCGCCGCCCACGGTCCAGACGTCGGTGGCGGAGATCGCGTCGACGGCGTGACGTGCCTGCCCGGTTGGAATATTCGGACCGACGCTCCACGTCGTCCCGTTGAATTGCAGGATCTCGCGGGGTATTACCCTTCGAGCCGTCGCCGCCGACGGCGAAGATGTCGGTGCTCGAGGCCGCCGAAATTCCGCCCAGGGACGGCCCGTTGGTGCCAGGTGATGGAGACCTGGACGACGCTCCAGGTCGTGCCATTGAAGTTCTCGATGAGGTCCGCGTAGCCCGTGCCCGCCCACGGCCCAGACGTCGGTGGGCGAGATGGCGGTCACCCCATTGAGCTTGCCTGCCGGTCGCCGGCGTCGTCTGGATGCTCCAGGATGTGCCGTTGAAGTGTTCGACCAGCGGCGTGAAGACTCCCGTTGGTTGAGGTGCTGCCCGACGGCCCAGACGTTGTTGCTGGACAAGGCGCTCACGCCGAATCGGCGGACGACGCACCCGCCGGGGTGGGCGAGGCGAACACGGACCAGCTCGTCCCGTTGAAGTTCTCGGTCAGCGGCGCCGGCTCGGAGCTCGTGTCTGAAGCCGACGGCCCAGATGTCGGTGGCGGAGACCGCCGAGACCGCGCTGAGCGTCCCGTGACCGGTCGGGCTCGTCACGATCTGGAAGCTGGGCGAGGGGGGCGTCGCCGACTGGACGACGGTCACCGTGATGGCCGGCGAGGTGCTGCCGACATAGTTACTGTCACCTTCATACGTCGCGGTGATCGAGTTGGCGCCGAGGGACAAGCCGGTGGTGACGAGAGTGGCCGCACCGTTCGATACGGTCCCGTCGCCTAACAGGGTCGAGCCGTCGAAGAACTCGACGGTGCCGGTCGGCGACGACCGGGCCGGTGGTCGCGGGCGTTATGGTCGCCGTCAACGTCACGTCCTGACCCAAGACCGGCGACGCGGGAAAAAAGGATAGTGCGGTGGTCGTCGTCGCCTGCGTGATCTTCACAGCGACGCTCGGCGAGGTGCTGGCCGCATAGTTACGTGTCACCTCCATACGTCGCGGTGATCGAGCTGGTGCCGCCGAGCAAGGCGGTGGTGGTGAACGTCGCCACGTCATTCGAGACGGTCCCGCTCCCCAGCAGGGTCGAGCCGTCGAAGAAGGCGACGCTCCCCGTCGGCTGGGCCGAGCCGGTGCTCGCGGGGGTGATCGTGGCCGTGAACGTCACGGGCGTGCCGAATGTCGCCGAGCCGGGCGTGAATGTGAGGGCGGTGGTCGTGGCGATCGGGGTGACCGGCGGGGAAATGGTGAACGTCGCCGACTCGATGAGTGAGTTCGCGGTGGTGGGAGAGAGGGCGAAGTCGTGGTTGATGCGTTGCCGACCGCCACGACGAGCCCGTTGCTGAAGGCCGTCACTCCGGTGAGGCCGTCCTGGTTGTTGCCCGGGTTGCGCGCTGGTGACGGGGCTCCAGCTCGTGCCGTTAAACTGCGCCGCGATCGTGCCGAAGCCGGTTTCCAGCCCGTTCGTGCTGGAGAAGCCGTCGCCGACGGCGTAGATATTGTTGGACGCGGTGCCCGAGATGGCGTCGAAGTCGTTGGCGGTGTTGCCATTCGAGAAGGCGGCCTGGGTCCAGGTCGTCCCGTTGAAATTCCAGATGCCTGACCGCTGCCCACGACCCAGACGTCGGTGGCGGAGATCGCGTCGACGGCCACCGCGTCTGGCGTGATTCGAGAGCACGCTCCACGTCGTCCCGTTGAATTGCAGGACTTCGTTGGGAACATCTTTTCCACCGCCGCCGACGGCGAAGATGTCGGTGCTCGAGACGGCCGAAATGCCCGTCAACGCTCCCGTTGGGAGGACTGGGGCCTGGACGACGCTCCAGCTCGTGCCGTTGAAGTTCTCGATGAGCTGGCCTCGTCCGTCGCCGGTGCCGGTGTTGCCCACGGCCCAGACGTCGGTGGGCGAGATGGCGGTCACCGCGTTGAGCGTGCCCCCGCCCGAAATCGCCGGCGTCGTCTGGACGCTCCAGGACGTGCCGTTGAAGAATTCGACCAGCGGATTGCCGTTGTCGCTGCCCACGGCCCAGACGTCCTTGCTGGACAAGGCGCTGACGCCGTTGAGGTCGGCGACGCCGCTCGCGCGGGCGAATTGACCTGGGACCAGCTCGTGCCGTTGAAGTTCTCGATCAGCGGCGCCTGGCCGGCGGAGCCTTCGGCTGAGAGCCGACGGCCCAGATGTCGGTGGGAGAGACCGCCGAGACCGCGTTGAAGCCCGACCCCGTGACGGTCGGGCTCGACACGACCTGGAAGCCGCTCGAGAGGAGCTGGCGCGATTCGAGTTGATCGAGTCCCGGGGTCATCGTGGGCTGGAATCGACGGGAGATTCTGCGTTTCATCGGGTTGCTCTCCTGGTTGAAAGAATCCGTGCTCTGCTGAGTCGGTGGAGCGACCGTCTCCCGAGGTTACAAACCGCGGGAGCTCGGGTCGCACGATCTATGTTGAACGCTTCGGGATGAACGGGGGCCGCTCGCATCGGCCTGGGAACAAGTTGGCCCCGACTCTCGCGGCACCCCCGAGGGGAGGTCTCGCACTCATCACCGGGCGAGGAGTATCCTGATAGTGCCGCGACTCGGTGGGGAGGTTACAGTTTCCTGAAGAAATCGCGGCCTTTCCGATCTTCATCCCGTCGCTTCGCAGGATATACGCGCAACGTTCGGCGATGGATTGCCGAATCCTCGACGCAAAGAGAAAAATCTCCTGCCAATCGGGTTGCTGGAATCCGGAATTGCTCCGCGGTTGCGGCGCAGCCGACAGAGACGCGCCTCCCATCGGGGCTTCCGGGATCTCGCACCGGCTTAATCCGACGCGGCCAACCCGGTGTATTAGGACCAGGCGAGGAGACGGCTCGCGGCCGTCGCGCTCGAGAGGTCAAACCCCAAACCGGAGCATCAAGATCATGACATCCAGACGATTAGCGTCCGTGGGCATCATCGGGCCGGCCGTCGCCGCACTCGCCCTGGTGACGATGGGCAGCCAGCCCCAACCCCAACCGCGATTCGGCGACCCTCTGCCGGGGCTTACCCCCGACCTCCTGGCCCGCTTCCAGGCCGGCAAGGCCGTCTTCGAGCGCGAGTTCGATCCGAGGGCCGGCCTGGGGCCCGTATTCAACAATACGTCCTGCGCCAAGTGCCACGACCAAGGCGCCATCGGCGGCGGCAGCGACACGCTGGAGACCCGCTACGGCCAGGTGATCGACGGCGTATTCAACTCCCTCACCCAGTTCGACGGCCAGTTGCTCCATTCCAAGGGGATCGGCCTGTTCAACGGCGTCGACTTCGTCGGCGAGGTCGTCCCGCCGGAAGCCAACGTCGTGGCCCAACGCCGCACCAACCCGCTGTTCGGCCTCGGCCTGGTCGACGCCGTGCCCGACCAGACCCTCATGGACCTCGCCCAGTACCAGCAGGAATTCACCCCCGAGACGGCCGGCCAGGCCCTGGTCCTGACCGATATCTTCAGCGGTCAGCCGGTAGTCGGCAGGTTCGGATGGAAGAGCCAGATCGGCACGGTCCTCACCTTCAGCGGCAACGCCTTCCTCAACGAGATGGGCATCACGACCCCGTTCTTCCCGCACGAGAATCCCCCGGGGGGCGACGCCGCGCTGCTGGCCGCGAATCCGGCACTGACCAATCCCAACGACACCACCGCGACGGTGATGCAGCTCGACGACCACACGACGTTCCTGGCGCCCCCGCCGCAACTGCGCCCGCTCGCGCTCGGCGCGAGCAAGGGGAGGGCTTATTTGCGCAGGTGGGCTGCGCCAATTGCCACGTCCCCAAGATGACGACCGGTCCCAACGAAGTCGCGGCCCTGAACGAAGTCGACTTCTTTCCGTACTCCGATTTCCTGGTGCACGACATGGGGAGCCTGAACGACGGGATCGCGCAACCGCCCGCCACGAGCCAACAGATGCGGACGGCCCCGCTCTGGGGCGCCCGGATCCGGACCAGCTTCCTCCACGACGGCCGCGCCAGGACGATCCGGGATGCGATCTTAGCTCACGACGGCCAGGGGAAGGCAGCCCGCGACAACTTCGCCAACCTGGACGAGCGCAGAAAAGGCCAAGGTCCTGGCGTTCATCAACACCCTGTAGGCTGCGGCGACGCCGGCATGACGACGGATGCTCGAGCCGCATCGGCTCACCGGTGCCGAAGCCTCGTCGATTAATGAAAGATGGATCGGCGCGGGGCCGGTCTCCGGAGGACCCTCGAGCGAGGCGGTACTGCGTTTTTGGCCGGTGAGGACTGAGACCCGTGGCTGAGAACCTGGCGACAATAGGCGTGGTGAATACAACGTCGACGAACGGGGACCGCAACGACGAGGAATTGATGAGCGAGCTCGCCGCCGGCCGGCGAGAGGCGCTCGGGCCGCTCCACGGCCGCTATGCCTCGCTGGTCTTCGGGCTGGCGGCCCGGTCGCTCGATCAGGCCACCGCCGAGGAGATCACCCAGGAGGTCTTCCTCACCGTCTGGCAGAAAGCCGCGACTTTCGACCCGGCGCGGGGGACGTTCCGCGCCTGGGTCTCGCACATCACCCATACGCGCGTGATCAACGAGCTGCGTCGTCGCGGACGGAGACCCCGCGCGACGTCGGATGCCGATGGCACCAGGTCGGAAAACCTGGCTGACTCGGACCCCGGCCCCGCCGAGGCCGTCTGGCGCGAGCATCGCCGCGCCGCCGTTCGAGCGGCCGTGGAGACCTTGCCCGCTCCTCAGCGCGAGGCGCTCAGCCTGGCCTTCCTCGAAGACCTGACCAACGAGCAAGTCGCCGACTTCCTCAACCTGCCGCTGGGCACGGCCAAGAGCCGGATCCGGTCCGGCCTCAAGAGCCTGCGCGTCCGGCTCGCCCCGCTGGTCACGGCCGGCCTGATCCTGGCGGGCCTCCTCACCTTCGCGGGCCTCCGCGAGCAAGCCCACCAGGCCGCCCTGCGACGCCAGGGCCGCGCCCTCAGCCTGGTCACCAACAGCGACGTCGTGCCCAGGCGCCTGGGCGCTGCGCCCGGGACCGACCCGGCGGCTCACGGCAACTACCGCGGTCGTGCCCGGCTTCGACCTGGCCGTCCTCACCTTGTCCCACCTGCCGCCCGCTCCCGAGGGGTATGAATATCGGGCCTGGGCATCTCATCGAGGACGGTGGACCTTGCTCGGCCGGGCGCAGCTCGACAACGACGGACGCAGCCTCATCATCGCCGAGGGCCCCGAATTGACGACTCCGCCGGATCAGCTCCAGGTCACGCTCGAGCCGGTCGGGAATCGCGCCGATGCCGGAGCCGCACCGACCGGGCCTCCGGTCATCCGCTGGCCGGCCCAATAATCCGCCGGCCCGACCCGGGCCCTCGATGAGTCGACGAGATGACCGGAGAGCATCAGCCGGAGGTACGGCCCAGAACTGGACCGTGCCTCCGGCTCGCTTTCGGATCCGACCGGACCGACCGCGCCCTCGGGCCTTCGGCACAGTTGTCGGGGATGTCGGCCATCGACGGCGCGAACGGCCGGGCGATCCGCATGATCCCCTCGCCGACTGCCTGGGATTCCGCAACGGTCTCGAAGACGGGACGGACCAATCCAGCCCGGCCGGCCTGGTGTATTCAATTCCGGGGAGACGAGACCCATTTGAAGCCTGTCTTCCCCGGGTGGTCGTGATGGCCAGCCTGCCCCTTTATTCCACCCTCTACGGAGAATCTCCGATCATGCGCGAGTCCTCTTCGGTACCGGCCCTGGTTGCCCTCACCATTGCCCTCCTCCTCGCTCTCGCGTCGGCCCGCGGTGCCGACGTCAACAACGCGGTGACGATCACCGGCGAAGGCATCCGCGCAAATGTACGCTGAAGGAGGCCCGTCCTGCCGGAATGTCCTCGTGGTCCGCGAGCGGGCCAACGAGGTCCAGTAATATCGTTTCGACACCACAATTCGCCATGATCGGTTGGTCGCTCCAGTGAACCGCCTTGCAGTTCCCATGAAGACGTCATGAGGAGGGTTACGGTGATGAAAACGAAGCTCAGACAGCGCCGGCCCTGGCCGGGCTCCTCGCCGTGTTGCTGGCCGCGTAGATCGCGAACGTGGCCAGGGGCGGCGACGACCCACCGATCCAGGAGATCATGGCTCAAGTCCACACCAGGGACAGGGCCATCGGTCATCGGCCTTCCTCCTACCACGCGAGTGCTTGATCGCGAGGTAACTGATATACGGGGCTGTCGGCGGGTCGATTGCTCGAGACCAAGATCGAATTCGTCCCGCATCGCCTGATCGAGGACACGTGTAACCGAAGGCCCCGGCTGAGCCTCATTGAGTATAGATGGATCGGCGCGGGGCTGCTCTGAGGCGGCATTTCCGCCGCAGTCCGTGATCGCCACGGGACGGCCCATCGGGATCTGTCGGCATGACGACTACGCGCGCACACGGTGTGCCTCGAGGGCAGATCGGTCCCGCCTACGCGGGCCTTGTGCCCCTTTGTACCGACGCCCCGGCCAGACTGCCGACAAGGAGTATCCGATGATGACGACGGGTTCACGATGCCTCGATCCGGACCGCGCGGCCGCGGCGATCGTGGCAGTACCATTCGGGTTACCGGAAGAGACACCATTCGAACCGTCGGGCAGGAGCCCTGTCGGCCAGTCCCGGACGCTTACCGAGGTTCGAGCGCGTCGATTGCTCGAGACAAAGATCGAGTTCGTCCCCCACTCGAGTTTCGATGATCCCGCGACGCACCCCACGATCCTCGGCCCGATGCCCGCCTTCTCCATGGGCCAGCACGTCCCTCGGCGCCAGTCCCCCGCGGGCCTCCCCCCATTGCTGGCGAGCCTGTACGGCGAACCGGTCCTGACTCGCGAGCAGGAGGTGCACCTGTTCCGAAAGATGAACTTCCTCAAGCACCAGACCGTCCGGCTCCGCTGCGCGCTCGACCCGGCCACGGCCACGGCCACGGACCTCGACCGCGTCGAGGCTCTCCTGACGGAAGGGTTGGCAGTCAAGAACCAGATCATCGTCGCCAACCTCCGGCTGGTCGTCTCGCTGGTCAAGAGGGCCATCGGCCCTGACCAGGACTTCGCCGAGCTGGTCTCCGACGGCTACGTCTCGATGATCAGAGCGATCGAGAAGTTCGATTTCTCCCGAGGCTACAAGTTTAGCACGTACGCTTCGTGGGCGATTATGAACCACCTGTCACAGCACTCGCGGCAGGACCAGCGGCGCGCACCGGTTCGTCACCGGCTACGAGGCGACGCTCGAGGCCGCCCCCGACCACCGTAACGACGAGTGTCTGCCCGAGTTCGAGCAGGAGCAGTGCCAGCATGCGATCCGCGGAATGCTCGGCCGGCTCAACGATCGCAAGCGCCAGATCATTATCAGCCGGTTCGGCCTGGAAGGCACCATCAAGAAGACCCTCACTCAGCTCGGCAAGGAACTTGGGATCACCAAGGAGCGGGTTCGCCAGCTCGAACTCCGCGCCTGCGACAAGCTCCGCAAGGCCGCCGAAGAGCAAAGGCTCGACTTGGTGGCTTTCTGATCATCTCCTCCGGAATTCCCGCCCGGGGCCGAATCGACGCGGGGATTCCAGTGTATTCCCGACTGATCCCACCTTGGCCGGGCTCACGCACCCGGCACGGCCCGACTGTGATCGCCTGGCCGAATCCATTGGACCCGGGCTGGCGGTCCGCGCCATCGGCTTAGCGAGAACACGTGTAACTGAAGGCCCTGCACGAGCCTCTCTAAACTGATGGATCCGTACGACGCTGCTCTCCGGAGGAGCTCTAGTGAACTGAGAGCCAGCCGGCCCGATCAGGTTACAAATTCTTAACGGAGATTCGCATCATGTCTCTGAGCATATTTCTCCCGACACTCCCGTCGGCACGGGCTACGGGGATCATCTTTTCCCTGGGGGTATGGCTCGTGCCCTGGCTGGCCGGCGGACCATGGGATTCGCCCTTTGCACGCGGAGCAGAGCCAAGCCCGTACCCCTCACCGCGCGAGGGGTCGAAGGACGCCGGGATCGACCGAGCGATCTCTGCGTTCCGCGCCCACTGCGTGGAGTGCCACGACCCGGACGGCCGAGGCGAGTCCGGCCGCGAAATGATGCGGCGGCTTCCCGACTTTACCGACTCCAAATGGCAAGACACACGCGGCGATCTCGATCTGGCACGATCCATCATCGAAGGAAAACGAACAATGCCCGCGATGAAGTCCAAGGTCCGGGCAGACGAGCTGGAGAGCATCGTCCGGCTGGTCCGGAGGTTCCGAGACGGCAGGTTCCAGATCCCCGAGGATGCGGATGAGAAGGAGGACTCAAGCCCGACTGAACCCGACGTCTCCTCTGTCGTCAGACCCACGGCGAACCAGCCCTGGCAGCCGGTGGAGCAGGCCACTTCTCGTCCGGTCGTCAATCCCCCTGACTCGGGGCGGGCACTCTTTCAGCGGCTCTGCGTTTCGTGTCACGGCGCGGACGGTGCGGGGAGCGAGGCGCGGGACCGCATGCCCGAGACCCCCGACTTCACAGACGCCTCCTGGCAAGCGCGGCGGGGCGACGCGCAACTGATGGCGAGCATTCTCGATGGCAAGGGATCGGAAATGCCGCCAGCGCGCAGCAAGATCAGTGAGACGCAGGCGCTCGGCCTGGTGACGTACATCCGCTCGTTGGCCCCCGGCCCGGGAAAGTCAGGTCACGGGGATCAAGAAGGGCCTTATCTGGCCGAACCTGAGGAGGCCTGACGCGCCAACAGGATTCTTCCAGAAAGTGATCCGCTGGCTCGGGAAATTCCATCCCCCGCTCGTACACTTCCCCATCGCGCTACTAACCGCGGCAGCGGTGGCGGAACTCCTGCGACTGGCCACGGGCAAACCGGCCTTCGACGCCATTTCGCGGTTCTGCGTCTGGTTCGGGACCCTCACCGCGGTCGTCGCCGGGATCCTGGGTTGGTTCCTGGGCGGATTCCGCTTCACCGACGCTTCCTGGGTCATGATGGTGCATCGCTGGGTCGGAACCCTCACCGTCGCCTTTGCTGTGTTGGTACTGGTGCTGAGTGAACTGAGTCGACATCCAACTCGCGGCCGGACCCAAGTGTGGTTCCGAGTGATACTGTTTGTCGCGGCGGCACTCGTGTCGGTCACCGGCTTCTTCGGCGGTGCGGTGGTCTTCGGTATCAATTATCACGATTGGCCGCGATGAGCATCGGTTTGCTTCGTCGGGGGTATGGACACGGCTCCGGGCGGGAAGCCGCGGGGACAATGTGAGTTGCCTCATCGGAGGTTTTTTCGAGCCCTGCCGCACAAGGCAGCAGGGGTCGGCCTCTCAACTTAACGGCGTTGCCCCGCGCCCGGTAACGGGGCTGCTGAGCGACGAACAGGCTCAATTCGTTCAAACCGTCACTATGGAAAAAGGTCTCTCTTCCTCGACGGATTGGAACGAATTTCGCGACAGATCCACCGTTGCGTACCTTTCCCATGCAACCAGCCACCGCTGCCGGGCCCTGATGCGATTGGACAACATAACACCGAGAACAAGCGTTGATACGAGGGTCGCGGGAACCAGGATGGCTCCCAGTGTGTTGAGGCTCGACACGGTGTTGCAAAGCGTGAAGGCGGTCGCAGTCCCCAGGCCAGATACGCCCCAGATGATCACGCGCTGTCGCCGAAGGGACAGGCGCGGTTCTCGAACGTTCATGATGATGCTCCTGATGTCTTAAGAACAGGTAGGAAATAACGTCCCGACTTGGAGTCGAGTGCACGGCGCGGGAATCACCCATTCAACTCGGGAGGGCTTGCACCCCGCCCCCTTCGGGGCGAACCCAATGCCCTCCCAATGGCCAAACCGGGAAGTCATTTCCGGCCTGTCCCACGGTAGGATACGCACATTGTTCCGCAGCGGATTTCCGGATTCTCGATTCCAAATGAGATTCTCCTGCCTTCCACGTTCCTGGAATCGGGAATTGCTCTGCGGTTGCGGTGCAGCGACCTGAGATGCATCACCTCGCCAGTCGAGTCCTGCGCTTGGATACTGAGCCGAGATATCGATCTGCGAAGAGCCCAATCCAAGACGGACCGCGCGGTGTATTGAGTCTCGGGGAGACAAGACACTCATTCATCTGGGGCAATCCTCCCCCGGGCGGTCAGGGATGGCCGCTCAGCCCCTCATCTTGCTCGCCACCGAGGATCTCCGATCCCGAGTTCGACACCACGCTCCAACCGACAACTCATCAGGAACATCGACCATGAGCTACACTCCTCACGCACGTCGCTCCAACCCGCATTGGCTGCTCCCGGCAATCGAGACAAACGACGAGGAGACTTCCGAGGCGCCGGACCTTTCTCGCTTCTCCTCCGACGACGAGTCGACGAACGACACGACCCTCCGGGATTTCGATGCGGCACTCGAGCATGTCGCGTTAGAGAGGTGCTGTGTGTGTCCTCTCTGCGGGGCGATCGTGTCCAACGATGGATCGGTCATGAGCTGAGAAATTGAGACTGTCGCATTGACACCGGGTGGGCAGGGGAGCGGCCACCAGGTGCTCTTCAGCCCTCCGGTCGCCTTAACCCGCGCGTTCTCCGACCAGCTCGAGATCCAGCCCGATGCAGCTCAGCCGCCTCCGCAGCATCTCGCGAGCGCGGAATAACCGCCCCTTGATCGTGCCGACGGGACAATCCAAGCGTCGGGCAACCTCTTGGTTGGTCTGGCCTTCGAGGTAGCAATGCACCACGAGCGCACGGTAGCTCTGAGGCAGTCGGTCGACTTCGGCATGGAGGCGCAGCCCCAGTTCCTTCCAGGCGGCTGCGCGCTCGGGCTCGCCGCCCGATGTCTCCCGGTCGGCCGTCTCCGTCAGCTCAGGAAATCGGGAAACGCTGGCTTTCATCCGGATCGCGTTCCGATAGGCCACCTCATGGAGCCAGCCTCCCAACATCTTGCGATCCCGGATCGTTGTGGCCTTGCGGGCCAAGCTCATGAACGTCGCCTGGAAGGCGTCCTCGGCGTCTTGATGCCGGTTGAGGATATGCCGGCAGACCCCCATCACCATCGGGCCGTGCCGTTTCACCAGGACTTCGAACGCGTCTGCCGCGTCGTCGCGTGCCCCGGTCAGGAACTGGTCGATCAGTTGCTCGTCGCTTCGATCGCACTTCGTCACGGTGGGACGCTCCATTCAGGGTGACTGTCTGGTGGCAATGGCGACACGATCGGTCCGCGAAGCCGCGGCTGCGACCGATTCGCCCACCCCGCGCCGGCGGAGTGCCGGCCGGGGGACCCGATTCAGGCGGAATTTCGGTTCGATACGTGGGACCGGCTCCGCCGTGTTGACCTCGCCTTTTTTTCAGGAGGGACCTTGTCGTGCACGACCTCTGTCCGGAGAGGCTGAGGCAATCGCCGTGCCGAAGAGGTCACGGAGCCGCGGTGCGCGGCCGCAAGCGAGCGACGAGACGCCGCAAGTCGTGTGTCTCCTAGGTGTTTCGGGGTTGACCGGCTGGCGAGGCTCAGCGCGGAATAGCAAGGCGGCCCAGAGTCGGCACGCCGGGGGCGTTGCCGTCGTCGACTGGGCAGCTTTCGCGGCGATGGCCTAAGAATCGACCCACGCCGCTGTTGGTACGGCCGCTTGCACGTCAGGCACGAGGGACGCGGGCGGAATTCTGATTCAGGACTGAGAGTCTTCTTCGGATTCGAGCTGGCGCGTGAAGTGGAGTCCCAGCTCGCGGAGCCTCCGGCGCAAAGTGTCGCGGGCAATCCCCAGGCGGCGGGCGGCCTGATGTTGGCTCCCACCCGTGTCTTCGAGGACGCGGGTCAGCAAGACGCGGTCGACCTGGCGGTGGGTCTCCGCATAAAGGTCGCTGGTATGGGAGCCGAGGCAGCGGCCGATGAACACATCGAGGCCGGGATCCTCCGCCGCGGACTGAGGCACCGTCTCGGGTCTCTTAGGCTCGTCCGGGAAGGCGGGCAGGAAGGCCGGGAGCAGAGTCGGGCCGCTGGCGTGCAGAAGTGCCTGCTTGAGCACGCTTTGCAACTCGCGGATGTTTCCGGGCCAGGTGTAATGGCGCAGACGCTCGAGCGCCTCCGGGGCGACCTCGCGCACCTCCCGTCCGAGGTCGTGGCTGAACCGCCTCAGAAAGTGCTGCACCAGAGGCTGCAAGTCGTCGATTCGCTCCCGCAAGGGGGGCAGGTGGATGGTGAAGACATTCAGGCGGTAGTACAGGTCCGGCCGGAACTTCCCCTCCTCTGACCATATTTTCAAGTCGCGATGAGTCGCCGCGATGAGCCGCACATCGGTCCGCAGCATCTCGTTGCCTCCCAGGCGCTCGAACGCCTGTTCCTGAAGCAGGCGCAGCATCTTGGCCTGGAGGGACAACGGCATGTCGCCGATCTCGTCGAGCAGGATGGTGCCGCCGCTGCACTGCTCGAACTTGCCGATGCGCCTGCGGTCGGCCCCGGTGAAGGCGCCTTTCTCGTGTCCGAACAACTCGCTTTCCAGCAGGTTTTCGGGGATGGCCGCACAATTGAGGGCCAGGAAGGGCGCACGGGCCCGGGAGCCGTGCTGGTAGATGGCGCGGGCGACCAGCTCCTTACCGGTGCCGCTCTCGCCCGTGATCAACACCGGGACGTTCTGGGCGGCGACGCGGCCGATGGCCTTGTAGACCTCGCGCATGGCCGGGCAGGCGCCGATGATGGCACCGGCAACATCCTCCTCCGACGGAGTCTCGACGACCACGGCCGGCTCGCGCATCGTCCGAACGACGTCCAGTGCCTCGCCCACCACGCGCCTGAGCTGGTGCAGGTCGAGCGGCTTGAACAAGTAATCGTAAGCTCCTTGCTTCATGGCCTCGATGGCCGTGTCCGCCATCTTGCCCGTGGTGATGAAGATGACGGGAATGCGCGCGTCCACCTTGCGGATCTGCTGATAGACCTCCAGTCCGGACTGGTCGGGCAAGCGCAGGTCGAGGAGAATGACATCCGGCGGCTCGGCCTGGACCCGTTCGAGGCCCGCCGCTCCGGTGCCAGCAATCTCGACGCGGTGATCCGGGGTGGGAAAGAGCTGACGAACTTGAGCTGGAATCAACGTCGGATCATCATCGATGAGCAAAACGTGGGCCATCGTTCGCTTACTTCTGGTTCAAAGGGGAGAAAACGACCGGATCGCCGATCCGCCCCAACGACCGATGCGCGCTCGGCCGTAATTCCCCATAGCCAGAGATGCCACACAACCGCGCATGCTCTCGGACGGTACTGCCGGCGAATGACTGGACATTTCAGCAGCATATCTGGCATTGTATTCGCTTTTGTGGCGATCGCCAATAGCCAGCCGTGCGGGACGATCGGTCGAACCGGCGGCAGAGCCGTTTTGCCCGCCCTGGCCGGTTCGTCAGTCCGATTGGCATGCGATTCGCTCTTGTGGCGAGCGACTCCGTCCCGGAAGCGCGGTCCTGCGGATTGCCTGCAGCAGCCGCGAAAGACGATGACGAGACACGAGGTCGCAAGGAACGATTGAACGATGACGATGCGTATGCCGGATAACGAGGCGGAGCGGCTCGAGGCCTTGCGCTCGCTCTTGATCCTCGATACCCCACCCGAGGAGAGCTTCGACGAGCTCACCGCCCTGGCCTCGTACATCTGCCAGGTTCCGATTGCGATCATCAGCTTCGTCGATGACAAGCGACAGTGGTTCAAGTCCAAGGTCGGAGTGAGCCTGTCTGCAACCCCCAGGGAGATCTCCTTCTGCACGCAGACGATACTCCAGAACGACCTCTTCGTCGTTGACGATGCCTTGTCGGACGAGCGTTTTGCCGACAACCCGCTGGTGACGTCCGCTCCCGGAATCCGTTTCTACGCGGGGGCGCCCCTCGTGACTTCGGAGGGGCATGCTCTCGGGGCGCTGTGCGTCATCGACCGCCAGCCGCGGGAGCTGAGTGCCGAGCAGCGCAGTGCGTTGCGCACGCTGAGCCATGTCGTCGTCACCCAACTGCGTCTGCGGCGGGACCTGCTGGAACGCCAACGAGCGGAGGAGGCGCTGCGCGAGAGCGAGGAGCGATTCCGCGGCTTTTTCAACCAGACCATCGTGGGGGTTGCACGGGTCGATCTGGACCGCCGGTTCATCCAGGCGAACCCGCGGTACTGCGAGATCATCGGGCGATCCGAAGACGAACTGTACCAACTGCGAATCGAGGACATCACTCACCCTGATGATCTGGCCCGCAACTTGTCCCTCTTCGACGAGCTCGCAAATGGAGGACCGCCCTTCCAGATGGAGAAACGGTACATCCGGCCGGATGGGTCACAGGTTTGGGTCAACAATAGCGTATCGGCACTCATGGGTGAGAAGTGCCGTCCCAACTCCATCTTCACCGTCACGCTGGATGTGACCGAGCGGAAGCGCGTGGAGGAGGCGTCCGCGTGGCACAGGTTCGCCTGGATCTGGCAATCCGCGCCTCGAACATCGGCATCTGGGAAGTGAATCTGCCCGACGGCGACAACTCGAACGCATCGGTGACGTTCTTGAATTGCTGGGAGCCACTGGGCTACGTCCCGAGCGAATCAACGTTCGATCCTGCCGATCCGCACCAGTACGTGCACCCCGACGATCGCCCGCACGTGGAGCGAGCCACCGCGGCCTATCTATCCGGCGAAACCAAGGACTATGAGACCGAGTATCGGCTCCGTCACAAGGACGGGTCGTATCGGTGGGTGTTGGCCCGCGGAGTCGCCGAGCGTGATGACGCGGGCAAGCCGCGTCGCGTCACGGGCACCACCGTCGATATCACCGACATCAAGCAGTCCGAGGCGGCGCTCCGGGAGGCCAAGGAGATGGCGGAAGCGGCGAACCGGGCCAAGGACGAGTTCCTCGCCAATGTCAGCCACGAGATCCGCACCCCGATGAACGCGATCCTGGGCATGACCGAGCTGGCCCTCGACACGCCGCTGACGATTGACCAGCGGCAGTACCTGAAGACGGTGAAGTCGGCGGCTGACAACCTGTTGGGCATCATCGACGACCTGCTCGATTTCTCCAAGATCGAGGCCGGCAAGCTCGAGCTGGACCTGGCCGAGTTCTCGGTGCGGGCGGTCCTCTCCGACACGCTACGGGCCCTCGCCGTGCGCGCCCATCGGAAAGGGCTGGAGTTGGTCTCGGACGTTGCGCCGGACGTGCCCGACGCGCTGTTCGGCGACGCAAGCCGGCTCCGGCAGGTGCTCTTGAACCTCGTGGGCAACGCCATCAAGTTCACGCAAGACGGGGAGGTCGTCGTGCGGGTCGAGGTCAATCCCGAGCCCGTGCCTGCGGCCGAAGTCGGGCTGCTGTTCACGGTGCGCGACACCGGCATCGGCATCCCGCGCGACAAGCAGGAGAAGATCTTCCGGGCCTTCGAGCAGGAGGACATGTCCACGACGCGCAAGTACGGAGGCACGGGCTTGGGACTGACGATCGCCGCCCGTTTAGTGGCTCGTATGGAGGGAAAGATCACCGTGGTGAGCGAGCCGGGCCGGGGCAGCACCTTCGCCGTCAACGGCGCGGTTTGGCCGGCGGGTGAATCCGCCGGAGCCGGTCTGCACCGAGCCGCCGCGGTTGCTGCGTGACCTGCCGGTACTCATCGTCGACGACAACGCAACCAACCGGCACATCCTGGAGGAGTGGCTGCGCCGCTGGAAGCTGAAGCCGACCGCGGCGGGCGACGGGGCGGCTGCCATGAAAGCTCTCTGGCTGGGCGTCGCCCTGGGCCGGCCGTACGCGCTGGTGCTGCTCGACGCCCGCATGCCCGACATGGATGGCCTCGCGCTGGCAGCGATCATCCGGCAGCGAGCCGAGCTGTCGGGCAGTCGCATCGTCCTCTTGACCTCGGGAGACCGCCCCGGCGACCTGGCCCGTCTTCGAGAGTTGCGCATCGACGCCCATCTGCTCAAGCCCGTTCAGCAGGATGAGCTGCTCGACACGATTTATCGCGTCATCGGCCGCACCGGAGACGAACCGGCCCCCGGCGTGGCAAGCCCCCCAGCCCCCGCTCGCGGTGCCGCTGCGCATCCTCGTCGCCGAGGACCATGAGTTCAACGCGCGGCACCTGGAGCAGCTCCTGGGAACGCGGGGCCACAGCGTGCGGCTGGCGACCAACGGCCGTGAAGCGCTCGACATGACCGACGGAGGGGGTTTCGACTTGCTGCTCCTGGACGTACACATGCCGGAGGTGGACGGCTTCCAGGTCGTCCGGGTGCTGCGGGAGCGGGAGCAGACTGCCGGCGGCCATCTGCCCGTCATCGCCTTGACTGCGCGGTCGCGGGAACAAGACCGGCGGCAGTGCCTCGCAGCAGGGATGGACGACTACCTCTCAAAGCCGATTCGCGCGGCAGACCTCTTCGCGGCCATCGACCGGGTCGTCGACGCCGGCGGAGCATCTCCGACAGCCCCACCGAATGCCGGCGACCACACGAACCTGCTCGACCCAGTCGTCCTGTTTGCTGTCTGCGGCGGCGTCGCCAAGTTGCTGGACGAGATGGGCCGAAACTTCCAGTCCAATGCCCCATCCCTGTTGGCCGAGGCCGGCTGCGCCCTTCGAGATCACGATGCGCCGCGGTTGCACCAAGCCGCTCACAAGCTCCACGGTACGATAACGGCATTCTCCACCGTGGCGGGGACGGTTGCGTCAGACCTCGAAGACCTTGCTGCGCGCGGCCAGCTCGAAGAGGCCCGGCCTCTGGTGGAACGACTCGGAGCGATGGTCGGGGAACTGATCGAGCAGGTCGACCGCCTGTCGATCGAGACTCTGCGAGACCAGGTCAGGATTGCGGCCGATCCTGACCGGACAGTCGGGCCCTGACATGGGGATAGCAGCCCCAAGTCTGCGAAAACCGACAATCCGGAACGGACGGCGCGGTGTATGATCGCTCCCTCTGCGCGCCGCGACCGCCGCGGAACGGATTTCCCCTCTCCAGAGTCATCCAGCGCGGCCATCCCGGTGTATTGGATGCGAGGGGTCGAAACCTCTCAACGGCAAGCGCGGCCGGGTCGAAATCCGCGCGGAGATGGGTCGAAGAGGAGTTTCACAGATGGCAGATCGCAGCACAACCGATCACGAAGCCGATGGCGTGGATCGTCGCGGGTTCTTGAAATGCATGGCCTGGGCCGGTACGGGGCTTGTCTGGACAGTCGGTGGCGGGGTCCTCTCGTCGCGGGCATTCGGCCAGGGCGCCGGGCAGGAGGGGACGGGCAGCTTCTCGTTCGTCCAGATCAGCGACAGCCACATCGGTTTCGGCAAGGACCCGTACAAGTCGAGCGTGACCGCCACGTTTCAGGAGGCCGTGGCCGGGATCAACAGGCTGCCGGAACGACCCGACTTCCTGATCCACACCGGCGACCTCACACACCTGGCGACGCCCAAGGAGTTCGATGCCGTCTCCGAGATCCTCAAGGGGGCCAAGGTCGGCAAGATCTTCTACGTACCGGGCGAGCACGACGTCATCGGCGACGGGTCGGAATACCTGAAGCGGTTCGGCCAGGGGACCAAGGGCGACGGCTGGTACAGCTTCGACCACCACGGCGTGCATTTCATCGGGCTGGTCAACGTTGCAAGCCAGGGCACCGACAAGGGCCTGGGAATCCTCGGCAACGAGCAGCTCGACTGGCTCAAGGCCGACGTGGCGGGGCTGGCCGACAGCACGCCCGTCGTCGTATTCGGCCACGTCCCGCTCTGGTCGGTTTACCCGCAGTGGGGCTGGGGCACGCAGGACGGCGAGCAGGCGCTCGGTCACCTCAAGCGGTTCGGCTCGGTCACCGTGCTCAACGGCCACATCCACCAGATCGCGCAGAAGGTCGAGGGGAACATGACCTTCCACACCGCCCGCTCGACGGGCTTCCCCCAGCCGGTGCCCGGCCAGGCGCCCGCCCCGGGCCCGCTCAAGAACGTCCCCGCCGAGAAGCTGCGCACCATGCTCGGCCTGACGAGCGTGAGCTACGTCGCCAGGCCGGGGCCGCTCGCCATGATCGATTGGTCGCTCCAGTGAACCGCCCCGCGATTCCGATCAAGACGTCATGATGAGGGAAGCTGTGATGAAAACGAAGTTTCGACAAATGCCGGCCCTGGCCGGACTGCTCGCCGTGTTGCTGCCTGCTGGGCTGGCGCACGGGGCCAGGGGCGGCGACGACTCATCGATCCAGGAGATCATGGGGCAAGTCCACGCCAAGAACAGGGCTATCGGCAAGGGGATTCGGATCCCCTCCGCGCTCGAAGCGGCCGGCCGCAAGAAGCTGGCCGCGGACGTCGCGTCTCTGATCCGGCTTGGCAAGGAGACCCGCATGCTCACGGAGCCGGCCCGAGAGCAGAAAAAACCACAGCAGGAGTGGATCCGGAACGTGGACGACTTCCTTCGGGCGTCGGAGGAGTTCGCCAAGGTCATCGCCGAGCCGGGGTCATCCCGACCCCGGGCGACACAGTCCTATCAGAAGCTCCAGAAGACCTGCATCGACTGTCACAGCGCCTTCCGCGCGGAGGCCGACTGAAGCCACTCTCGGTCGGATTGAGCACGAGCCGCCGCCGGGCCAAATCACGCCTCCTGACCCCCGTTCCGAAAGAGGGGGAGAATCAGGCCAGCACGTCTCCCTCCCTTTCGGCGGGGGGTTGGTGTATCGCCAAACACGCCTGAATTGAGACACGGGCGAGCACAAAAGCTGTAACCACGCCCGCGCGGCCGAGCACTTTATGAGTACAGGAAGAGCCGTGAGGTCCCGCTGAAACGGCGAAGGCGAACGCGATTCGTCGTGGTGAGGTGCCTCGATCATTTCCATTTCCGGCGCGGCTTTTCCATTCAAAATAGAGTGATTTCCAATGAGCACCCTCGTTCGTGGGACGGTCCCCGGTACGCGCGTCGTATCTGATGGTGCGTGTCAGGTGGTGTGTGGTCGGTGGTGGGTAGTCGGTGGTTCACGGCGTGCGACTCGTTCCCGCCATCCGTCGCCCGACTCTCGACAGCCGACACGCACCACAGAACACACACCACACACCGCCCGAGTGTCCGGGGCTTCGTGCCTATTCTTGATAATAATTGGCCTTACGGCGCTGCCGGCGCAGGTCGCCGGGCAATCGACTCCTTCCCAGGTCGCCAGTCCGATCTCGGTTGGTTCGAGGAACCCGCACGCCGATCGAACCCGGACTGACGATTCTCGATCGATCGAGCTATATCGCACCCATTGCATCGATTGCCATGAGACCGACGGCCGCGGTGGATCATCTCGCGAACTGATGCGAACGATCCCCGATTTCACCAGGCCCGAGTGGCAAAGCACGCGCGATGATAGCCGTTTGCAGGATTCGATCCGAGAGGGGAAGGGATTCATGCCGGCGATGAAAGACAAGCTCCGGCCAACGGAGGTGGTTCGTCTGGTCACCTTCGTCCGGAACTTCCGCGGCGGCGAGCAGGTCGTGGCCGACGAGCAGGACGAGCAGGAGGAGCAGGAGGAAGAGGAGGAGGAGCAGGAGGAACCCTCAACACCGCCCGGGCCACGGACGCTGGCGGAGGCAACCCCACCAGCCGTTCGGCCGGACGCAACCCCGGCCCTTTTTCAGCGATTGTGCAGCGCATGCCACGGGGCAGATGGTCGTGGAAGCGCTGCGCGGGCCCAGTTGCCCGCGCTGCCGGACTTCAGCACGCCCGACTGGCACCAACGACGAAGCGACGCCCAGTTGGAAGCGAGTGTCCTGAATGGTAAGGGGACGGCCATGCCCGCGTTCAGCGGTAAGCTCGACGAGGCTCAGGCGCGCGAGCTGGTTGCCTATCTCCGCTCCCTCGTGCCGGCAGGCGTTCGAGCCATCCCTACCAAGTCGTCGTCCAATTTCCGTCGGCGCTACCAGGAGTTGCAGGACGAGATGAATGAGCTGAAGCGCCAGTACCGCGCCTTGTCCGGCCATTGAGACGTGATGAAAAGTTGGCCTTGTACAAGCTTCGTGTTCATCCCAATTCCGTTGCGCGCTCCTTTCCCGCCTTGCGAAGGGGGGAAAGGAAGCGCCGGCCACGGTCAAGGACGCAACAAAAAGCGGTCTGGACCGGGGCTCACAACACTACGGCCAAGGCCAACTCTTAATCAGCCCCGACTTGGCCTGCCGCCGATCAGGTGGTGATCGTCCTGAAGTCCACGGTGTCAAGATCGTCATTAACCGAGGCGATGGTGACTGTTTTGTGGGTGCTCTGCACGACAATCTGGAACGCGGCACCCAGTGCAGGGTCGAGGGAAAGCTCGCCCACGAACTGACCTTCAGGCGTGAACTCGATCAGCTCGCTCGGTTGGTTCGCATCAGCGTTGACCGCGTCGTTGTTGGTTGTGAGCAAATCGCCGTTGGGAGCCAGCGCCAGGCCGATCGGCCCGCGGAGGTGCGCCTGATCCTGGTAGACCAGGGCACCGAAGCCGTTATCCGAATGCGTCTTGCTCGCGTGCTTGATGGCGAAAATTTCGTTGTTGCCCGTTGCGGCGACGTAAAGCGTATCGTTCTTCGAGTCGTAGGCCAGCCCGCCCGGGCCAACGATCACCGCTGCTGAGTTCGGCTGCGTCAAACCCGAGCCGGCCGTGCTCGGCTCGGCGACAGGTTCAACCGAGATCGCTCCGAAGAGGCCGTCTGTGTTACTCGCGAGCCCGGCGGTGAAAAAGAGCGTGTCCGGCGAACCCGCAAGGCCGCCGTTCCCGAAGGACAAAGCCCAGAGGTCGGCCGCGGCGAAAGGTTGGCCCGTGTTGAGCGCCAACGTGCCTTGGAAGACCCCGTTGAGGTTGTACGCATTGATCTCGCCGGGCCCATTGTTGTTGCCGACGAGCAGGTCGCCGCCGAACTGGCCAAAACTCGCAGGCGCGATCGCAAGCCCCCAGGGAGAGTCCAGATGTTGTCCCGCCGGGTCGTCGATCACCGTTTTGATGAAGGTACCGTTGGTCGTGAATTCGTCCACAATACCGCCGGAGGTCGCCTGGTTGGCGAAGGTGACGAACAACGTCTGTGTCCCGTTGACGCTGAGATTTTGGACGTTGAATGCCGCGTAGCCGCTTGGAAAACTCGCGAAATTCGGGTCGGTGAAACTCCCGGTCATCTGCCAGTGGCTGTTGAAGACGTCGATGTTGCCGCTATTCTGGTCGGCTGCGTATAACTGGGCAGCACCGGTCGAGGTGTTGCCGATCGCCAGCCCGGTGAACGAGGCACCGGCGACGGTCGCCTCGATCGTCGAGCTCACACCCCCGTTCCATGCCGAGATCGAGCCGTCGAGATTGTCGAAAATGAACTGGGCCTGGGCACCGTTTAGCTGGAAGTCCGCCGTCGAGCTTGCCTTGATCCCCGGCGCGGTGGGGCTCACCTGTCCCGTCGGTCCATTGGTGCTGCTCGGGGCAGCGTTTCCTTGGTTCGTGACTCCTACGACCAGTTGCGCACCGGACGATGTCGGGGGCTGCGTGCTAGTCACACTATAGACGGTCGTGGCACCAGACCCACCGAAGTTGGCAGCCTGGTCGGAAATCCAGAACGCGCTTGTGGTCGTAAAGGACAATCCCCACGGGTCCAGCAAGTTCGTGTCGGTTTGCTGCGCCTGGACCGCGCCGTCCGAGACGAGGTTCGTCTGGACGTAGGCGCCGCCAGTCGTGACGCTGATCGGGGCAGTCTTGACCGTGTAGCCGGAGGCGATCTGTGTCGTGCTGACGACCTTGAGTTCGGCCTGGCCATGTTTCTTCACGACCTTCAAGTCGATTCGCGTTATCGCGCCGCTCTCGACATTGGAGACAAACAACTGCGCCGTGTTACCCTTGTCATTGACCGCGGAGGCCCATGGCCCGTCGAAGAGATTCGAGTTGGTGTTCGCGTCGGACAATGTTTGGACCACGACGCCAAAGCGATTGATGATCTGGAGCGAGCCCGGCTCGATTGTGCCAGATGTGCCATCTGTGGTCGGGACGTTGCCGACGATCACGAATCCACTGCGCAAGACGGACAATGACTCCGTGAGGCCGGCCGCTTGCGAGCTGAAGAAAACAGGTGCGGTCGCCGGATTTTGACCGGGTTTGATCGCCACGATGGTCGTGCCGGTGCCTGGAGTGTCGGTGCTGTTGTTGAAGTTCGACACCAGGTATTCTCCCGCGTGGATCAGACCACCCCCGGGGAACCCCGCAGGGACAACCGCCAAGCCGGAGGGGTTTACGTCGCCATTGGCCGGCACGGTTGTGATACGTGAGGTCGGCGCGGATGGGAGCTTGGATACAATCGGAGCTGGGGCGCGCTTGGCGGCGGAGACTTCCGCGTGCACAGCCAGATGCTTGACGTGCGGTAGCGCGGCATTAAGCAGGGCTCGCTCTTCCATTGCTTCCAGGGAAGGACGCATCCGAAGCCGATGCGAGCAAGGACGATTGCGGAACATTGCGCATCTCCTGGTATATGGTCCGTGCAAGAAAAAGCCAGGGCGGATACCGATCCCATTCGCCTTTGGCTTGTTGATAACTTGACGATCCTTCATACGGCAAAATGTTACGGCGAACTGTGTTGGCACACGGGATTGATAGCGTGTTCAGTGAGTTTTGGGAGCCACTCGCACAAGATCGTTCGGCTCGATTCAACTCTCTCCTCACTTATAGAAGAAGCGCGTTCCGTCCTCTTGGTTGCGAAAATCCGGCTGGATTTTCCAAATAATCCACACCGCACCAACTCGGTCTTTCTCTTGGCGGCGATGATGACCGCGAAATCCGGGTACAGCGCTTGGCACACGCATGGAGACGCTGCGGAATCTTTCGAAAAGGCGTAACCGCAGCCTCAGCATCGCGGCACTCTTCTATAGAGCGGGTCGATCACGGACGTCCGTCGCGATCACGTTCAGCCGGTCGAAGCGTCATAGTCCTGGGCAAGAGAAGCTTCACTCGCTGGATTGCGAAACCACTCTGTTCATCAACCAACGGCGACATTCAAGTCGCAGCGTACACATCTGCAACGCTGACGCATTACTAAGGGCACCACCATGTCGCGATCGATTTTTGGAACCCGGTTACATCAGTTTCTCGGCGCCTTGACGGCCGGCAGCCGCCGCAAAGAGCGTCGGCCCAGACTGCGTCGATCCCCCCAGTTGGAATCCCTGGAGGGGCGCGCTCTGATGGCCACGATCAACGCCAGTGCAACTATCAGCTCGGTGGCTGACGGACCCAACTTCAACTACACACTCACGCTGAACAACTCCAGCACGAGCAACTCCGGCATCGGTACGTTTTGGTACGCGTGGGTCCCTGGCGAAGATTTTATGGCCACGAGTCCTATCTCCGTCACTCCACCGGCCGGCTGGACGGACAATATCACGAATGGAGGCCCGACTGACGGCTTTGCCATTCAGTTTCTTGCGAACAGCTCGGCTGCTGCCGTACAACCGGGCAGCTCGCTGACCTTTTCATTCGTGAGCGCGGACTCGCCCGCATCGATCAATGGTAACTCCGTAGACTACCCGGGTACGCCTGTGGACACGGCGACCGTTTATCCGGGGGCCCCATTCAGCGACGCTGGCCATGAATTCGTCGTGACACCCGTATCGACACCAACGCCCACACCCACTCCGACACCGACACCGACACCCACTCCGACACCGACGCCAACACCCACCCGCGCCAACACCTCCTCCTCTGGTCACGGTGACCGACGTTCAAATCGTGGGGAACCGGAAGAACATGGTGACCGAGGTCATCGTCGACTACAGTGGAGCGGTGAACGCCTCGGAGGCGGACAACGTGGCGACCTACCGGCTCGCAACGGCAGGTAAGAAGGGCTCGTTCACCGCCAAGAACGCGACGGTCATCAAGCTGAAGTCGGCGAAGTACGATGGTACGAGCGACGCGGTGACGCTGACACCGAAGAAGGCCTTCGCCCTCACGAAGGCGGTCCAGCTCGAAGTCAAGGGCGAGTCGCTCGCGGACAGTGCAGGCTCATTGCTCGACGGCGCCAACGACGGCCAAGCCGGCAGCAACTACGTGACCATCCTCCGCCCAATTGTGCTCGCGGCCCCCGTGCCGACCCCCGTTCCTAAGCCCACCCCCACGCCCGTACGCACACCCGTACCCGTGCCCACGCCTACCCCTACCCCCACGCCCACGCCCATGCCTCCGCCGATCTTCGTCCCCCCGGGTTACTAGGATGGCGTGCGCATTGCCCTCACGTGATTTAGACCCACGACGGTGCCGCGAGCGATGCCGTCGTGGGTCATGGTAGGTAAGGCAACTGTCGACAACAAATTGTCGATGCGCGCCGCATGAAGGCCGAAAAAAGTGTAACTGTGCACTTCAGTCCGATGCACTTTGATCATGTAGTCGATTCGGAACCTGAGACCTGGAATCCCTCTCAGATTGAGACGTCAGCCGTTTGAGCGATCGCGCCGGAGGGCGCCGCCGAGATGCGTCTCCACGTATCCGGCATCCACCAAGAAGAGTCGAGAGGGCGAGCACTTGGCGTCCCCTGAGGACTAGATCCATGGCTTCCAACCTGGCGATGATCGAGCGAAGGCCACGGCCCGTGCGTCCGGGGCGTCAAGTCTGTGCCCCGATTGTGGCGTGCGTGGCGGCCGAGAACGAGATTGACGGCCGATCCTGTCTCGGGATCGCACCGGCGGCGGATGGCGAGCTCGGCTTGGCCGAGTCGAGTGGCGCCCGTCATGCCGTCGAGATGCGTGCGAGTCGATTGTTGGAGGCGAGGATCAAGTTCGTCGGCCACCCCGACTTCGATGACGCGACCGCCACGGCCAAGATCCTCGGCCCGATGCCCGGGCCGGTCGGTCGCGGCAAGGACCAGGCTAAGGCCAGGGCCCGAGAGGATCTTCCCTTATCCGATGCCGATCTCCAGGACTCCACGTTGCTGACGCGCGAGCAGGAGGTCCACCTCTTCCGCAGGATGAACTTCCTCAAGTATCAGGCCGCCCGTCTCCGCGATGCGATCAACCCGAGCCGGGCCGTCTCCGCCGACCTCGACCGCATCGAAGAATTCCTCCGGGAGGCCGGCGCGATCCGAAACCGGATCATCCGCTCCAACCTTGGGCTGGTCGCCTACATCGTCAGGAAGTACGCCGGGCCCTGCCAGAATTTCTTCGACCTGGTCTCCGAGGGTAACGTCTCGTTGATACAGGCGTCGGAGCGATTCGACTTCGGGCGCGGCAACCGGTTCAGCACGTATGCCACCTGGGCGATCATCAACGGCTTTGCCCGGCGAATTCCCAGAGATCGGAGCCTCCGCGTCCGGTTCGCGACCGGCTGTGAGGAGGTGTTGCAGGCCCTCGCCGATCACCGCGACTGTGGTCGCGCGGACGCGATGGACCAAGAGCAATCTCGGTCCATGATCCGAAAGATGCTCGGTTACCTCAACGGCCGGGAGCAGACGATCATTGTCCGCCGCTTCGGAATCGCCGGCGACAAGCAGACCCTCGTGCAGGTCGGCCGAGAGCTGGGGATCAGCAAGGAGCGCGTTCGCCAGCTCGAGACCCGCGCCTTGGATAAGCTCCGTGCACTCGCCGAGGTGCGGAAACTCGACCTGATCGACGAACTGGCATGACGGGCGACGTTGAGCATGAATGGATCAACGGTCGGTGAACCGGAACTGCGACGACACGGTGGACCCACCGTCGACGATGGACTTGCGCAGTGCCTCCGGGTCCGCTTCGGGTCCTGATGGACCTCCCGCGCCCCGCGGGCTGAAATATCGATCCGGGGAGAGACCAATCCAGGACGAACGGCCCGGTGTACTAAGTCCCGGGGAGACGAGACCATCATCATCACGGGCTGTCCTCCATCATCAGGGGCTATCCTCCCCCGAGCGGTCAGGGATGACCGCTCGGCCCCTCATCTCGCTCGCCGCCGAGGATCTCTGATATCGAATGCGACACCACAGTCCAACAACCCATCAGGAGCATCACCATGAGCTACATTCCTCACTCACGACGCACCGATCCGCGCCGGCTGTTCCCGGCGATCGAGATAAACCCGGAGGAGACGCCCGAAGCGCCGGACGTCTCTCCCTCCTTTTCGGACGAGGAGTCGACGACGACCCGTCCTATGGGAATTCGATGAGGCACTCGAGTATGTCGCGTTGGAAAGGTGTTGCGTGTGTCCTCTCTGCGGGGCGATCGTGTCGAACGATGGATCTGTCATGGGCTGAGAATTTCCCTCTCCAGAGTCATCCGGCGCGGCCATCCCGGTGTATTCGGTGCGAGGGGTCGAAACCTCTCAACGGAGGGCGCGGCCGGGTCGAATATCCGCGCGGAGAACGGTCGAAGAGGAGTCTCAAACGATGGCAGATCGCATCACAGACCGATCACGACGGGCGATGGCGTGGATCGTCGCGGGTTCCTGAAATGCATGGCCTGGGCCGGTACGGGGCTGGTCTGGACAGTCGGCGGCGGGGTCCTCTCGTCGCGGGCATTCGGCCAGGCCGCCAGCGCAGGCAGGCGCGGGCAGCTTCTCGTTCGTCCAGATCAGCGACAGCCACATCGGTTTCGGCAAGGACCCGTACAAGTCGACTGTGACCGCCACGTTTCGAGGAGGCCGTGGCCGGGATCAACAGGCTGCCGCAACGACCCGACTTCCTGATCCACACCGGCGACCTCACCCACCTCGCGACACCCAAGGAGTTCGACACCGTCTCGGAGATCCTCAAGGAGGCCAAGGTCGGCAAGATCTTCTGCGTGCCGGGCGAGCATGACGTCATCGGCGACGGGTCGGAATACCTGAAGCGGTTCGGTCAGGGGACCAAGGGCGAGGGCTGGTACAGCTTCGACTACCATGGGGTCCACTTCGTCGGGCTGGTCAACGTCGCGAGCGAGGGCACCGACAAGGGCCTGGGGATCCTCGGCAACGAGCAGCTCGACTGGCTCAAGGCCGACGTGGCGGGACTGGGCGACAGCACGCCCGTCGTCGTGTTCGGCCACGTCCCGCTCTGGGCGGTTTATCCGCAATGGGGCTGGGGCACGCAGGACGGCCAGCAGGCGCTCGAGCTACCTCAAGCGGTTCGGCTCGGTCACCGTGCTCAACGGCCACATCCACCAGATCGCGCAGAAGGTCGAAGGGAACATGACCTTCCACACCGCCCGCTCGACCGGCTTCCCCCAGCCGGCGCCTGGCCAGGCGCCAGCCCCGGGACCGCTCAAGAATGTCCCCGCCGACAAGTTGCGCACGATGCTCGGCCTGACGAGCGTGAGCTACGTCGCCAGGCCGGGACCGCTCGCGATGATCGATTGGTCGCTCCGGTGAACGGGAACGGAGCGACTGTTCTCGCGCCGACGAGAGCGGATTCCTTAGTGTACCGCACTCGACGCGGTCTCGATGCCGTATGTGTCGTGGCCCAGTCTTGAGCTCCCGCCATTTTGTCCATAGAGCGGGAGCCGGCAGAGCGAACACGCGGCGTTGTGAGTACCGATCTCGGGGGCCGCGGCCCGCGCCTGCGGCATTGAGGGAGGCGTCAGCACAAAGTATCCCAGCGCCGCCACCACGGTGATCGCCAGCAGGCCGGGAACGCTCTTCGTCAGGAAATTCCGCATCGGTTCTTCTCCTCTTCTTGAAAATCAAGGCATGCACGTGGGGCCGCGACGATCACACGATCGGTCGATAGCTCGCCCCACGGAACGGGTCAGTCGAATGCCACCACACTTCGTGACGGCCTACCTGAGAGAAGCGACATAGCCCGGCGTCCTGTCAGCAGAATCGCCCGGCTCTTGACATACCTTTACAGAGCGGCTGTTTCGGTCGGACATGGCTGCCGCCGCGCGAGGACATGTCTCTTGCGATCGAGATCCTCTTTGTGAGACGCTCAGGGGCGGTGAGTCTTATGATGGCTGTCGATTCTTTCTCTCTCAGAAGAGGCCGATCATGCAACCCGACATCGCCGAGACGCTCGTAGAGGACTTTCAGCGGGGCGCGTTGTCCCGCCGCCAGCTTGTTTCCCGACTCATGGGACTCGGAGCGGCCATGACCTTGATGCAACGGACGGCCGAGGCAAACCTGGCCGAAGGCGGGACCTTCCAAGCCACGGGCCTGAATCACGTCGCCTTGAATGTCAGTAGCGTGCCCAAGTCCCGAGACTGGTACATCAAGCATCTGGGGCTGAAGGTCGTCATGGAGAATGGCGAGGAGAACTGCTTCCTCGGCGGAGAAGGCGGCTTCTTCTTGACACTATTCAAAGGCGAACATGCCGGACTGAATCACTACTGCTACACCATCAAGGGCTATGACGCCGAAAAGGCCGAGGAGACACTGAAGGCCGCTGGGCTGAAGCCCCGTCGGGAGGGGAACCGCGTGTATTTCCCGGACCCCGACGGGATCGAGGTCCAGGTCGAAGGCTAGTCGCAGCAAAGAGCAACCCAACAAGGAGCACACATGACAAGCCCCATCGATGACGGATCTTCGACCACTGGGAACAATTCTCGGCGTGCCTTTCTGGCCGGGACAGGCGTAGCCGCCCTTGGTTTCACGATCGTGCCGCGGCACGTGTTGGGGGGCGTGGGGTATCTCGCGCCGAGCGAGCGCGTCAATCTCGCGGGGATCGGCGCCGGTGGAATGGGGGGCGGCGATATCGCCACTCATAAGAAGAATGGAGCCAACATTGTCGCCCTGTGCGACGTCGACGACGAGCGCGGCGCCGGCAGTTTCCGAGCCAATCCTCAGGCGCGTCGCTACAAGGATTTTCGGGAGCTGATCGACAAGGAAGCCAACAACATTGATGCGGTGACGGTGGGCACGCCGGACCATATCCACGCCGTCGCGGCGATGGCGGCCATCCGCGCGGGCAAACACGTGTACTGTCAGAAGCCGCTCACGCACACGCTGCACGAATGCCGCGAGCTGACGAAGGCCGCGCACCAGGCGGGCATCGCCACTCAAATGGGCAACCAGGGGCACGCCACCGAGGGCTCCCGGCTGACCAACGAGTGGATCCAGGCCGGCGTGATCGGCGAGGTGCGCGAGGTTCACGTCTGGTCCGATCGCGCGGGACGCTTGTGGAAGCAAGGGATCCCCCGGCCTACGGAAACGCCGCCGGTCCCTTCCACGCTCGACTGGAACCTCTGGCTGGGTCCGATCCACGAACGGCCCTATCACCCGGCTTACGCACCCGTGCAATGGCGAGGCTGGAGAGATTTCGGCACGGGCGCGCTGGGCGACATGGGCTGTCATATTATTGATCACCCGGTCTGGGCGCTTCACCTGCGGCGCCCACGACGGTGGAAGCCAGCTCCACGCTTGACGGTTCGTTCCTGGACGGCAACAAACCGAACTGGGAAACGTATCCGATCGCCTCGATCATCACCTTTGAGTTCCCCGCCCGGGGCCTTCTTCCCCCTGTGCGGATGACCTGGTACGAAGGCGGGTTGATGCCGCCGACGCCCGCCGAGATGCCCCCGGGCCGTCGCTTGCACGACAACGGCGTGCTCTATGTCGGCAGTAAGGGGAAGATGCACCACGGGTCGCACGGCGGCATGCCCGAGCTGCTGCCGGATGCGCTTCACGAGCAAGCGAAGATGGTCCCCCAGACCTATGTGCCGCTCGCCCGGCCATTACGAAGAGTGGCTCCTGGCCTGCAAGGGAGGCCCGAAACCGGTCTCCAACTTCGACTACGCCGGCCCCCTCACCGAGATCGTGCTGTTGGGCGTATTGGCCCTCCGCGCCCAGGCCAACGGCTGGAGTGGGACAGCGCCAACCTCAAAGTCAAGAACGCACCTGAGCTCAATCAATACATCCATACCCACTACCGCAACGGCTGGACACTGTAACCAACCGAAAGAAGTAACCACGAATCTCACGAATCCAACGAATGAAAACAAAATCAATAAATATATTTCTGTTGTCCGTCTTTCTTATTCGTAGGATTCGTGCTATTCGTGGTTCACTGTAAGTAGCTCCAATGAAGAGGAACACAGCATGCCGGATATCATGTACAAAGAGGAATCCTATGCTATCATCGGCGCGTGTTTCGAGGTGTACAACGATAAGGGATGCGGGTTCCTTGAGGAAGTCTACCAGGAATGTTTGGGAATCGAGTTCGGTCTACGCGGGCTGCCATTTGTGCCGAAGGCCGAACTCTCGCTGAGCTACAAGGGACAACCTCTCAGGAAAAAATATGAACCGGATTTCGTCTGTTTCGGCAAGATCATCGTCGAGATCAAGGCGGTTTCTGGCCTGGCAGACGAGCACCGGGCGCAAGTCCACAACTACCTCAAGGCCACGGGATGCCGCCTTGGCATCCTGGTCAATTTCGGAGAGCACGCCAAACTTCAGCACGAACGAATCGTCCGCTGATGGATCCACAGTCATTCAGAGTTCACCACGAATCACACGAATCTCACGAATAGAAACATAGAAGATTTTCGCATTATTGAACTAAATACAAAAGATTTAGTAAATTCCGGAATCCGAACGGTCCAGAATTTTGATTTTTGTTTTCTCTGATTCGTGTAATTCGTGTGATTCGTGGTGAACTCTTACTACGGTTCCACGTCGTCCAACCAGGGTGTGGGAGGCGCCTTGTCGCCTAGGTTTTTGAGTCGGCGACGGCGGTCTTTCCACTCCGCCGCGGTCAGGCCCTCTTGGTTGTCGACCTCGGTCCCGGTGAGCACCTCGGCCCAGAGCGTGATGGCCTCGGGATCTCCTGGCATCGGCTCGAGCGACCAGATTCGCGCGGTCTTGTCCTCGGAGGCGGTGACGATGCGGCGGCCGTCGGGGCTGAACGCGGCGGAGAAGAGCCTCGCGTTATGTCCGTGGAGCTCGGCGATGAGCTGGCCATTGGACGCATCCCGGACTCGCGCGACGCCGTCGGCGCAGGCGGTAATCATCCGAGAGCCGGCCAGGTCGAACGCGACCGAAAGGATCAACCCCGCGTTCACCTTGAAGTCGGTGAGTCGCTTTCGGGTGGCGGAATCCCAGACCTGGGCCCATCCGCTATAGCCGGCGACGAGGATGCGAGAGCCGTCGGGACTGAACGCGACGCAATAGACGGGGATGACGCTCTCCCCGAGCTTGCCGAGCTCCCGGGCGGTCGCGGAGTCCCAAAGACGGACCGTCCCATCGATCGGTGAGGCCGTGAGGATCCGCGAGCCATCGGGACTGAACTTGGCCGATGCGACATAGCCTTGGTGCCCTTCGAGCACGGCGAGGCTTCGGCCCGTTCGGGCGTCATAGAGCCGCGCCCGGTTGTCGTCCGAGGCGGTGACGATGCGTCGGCCATCGGGGCTGAACGCGGCCGAGTTGACCGTTTGGGTTTGCTCCTCGAGCCTGGCGAGCGTCTCGCCCGAGCCGGCGTCCCAGACTCGGGCTGTGTGGTCTTCCGAGGCCGTGGCGACGCGGGCGCCGTCGGGGCTGAATGTGGCCGAGATCAGGGGGGCCGTGTGCCCCTTGAGCACCAGGATCGTCCTGCCGGACGCGGCATCCCAGATCCGGGCGGTCTTGTCGGCCGAGGCGGTCACCACGCGGGCACCGTCGGGACTGAAGGCCGCGGACCTGACCTCGCCGGTATGCTCGGTGAGCGTGGTGACGGTCGTGCGCGGGGCGATCTCCCAGATCCGCGGCGCCATCGGCGGAGGCGGTGAGCAGCCGCGTGCCGTCCGGGCTGAAACTCGCCGCATGGACCATCGACCGGTGTCCGCTGACTTCGGCCAGGCCCGTGCCCGAGTCGGGGTCCCAGATCCGGGCCGTGAAGTCGGCTGATCCAGTGACGACGAATCGGCCGTCGGGACTGAAACCGGCCGACCAGACGATACCGGTGTGCCCCATCAGTATCCTGAGACTCTTGCCCGAGCTCGTCTCCCAGACCCGCGCCATGGCATCCTGGGACGCCGTGACGACTCGGGCGCCGTCGGGACTGAACACGGCGGAAAGGACATAGTCTTGGTGCCCCCGGAGGTCCGCGATGATCTTGCCCGAGACGGGGTCCCAGACTTTCGCCGTCCGATCGAGGGAGGCGGTGGCGACTCGGGTACCGTCGGGGCTGAACAGGGCGGACGCCACGGTGTCTGTATGGCCTTTGAGATCGGCGACAGTCCGGCCGGAGCTCACGTCCCAGACCCGGCTCGTGTGATCGACCGAGGCCGTGACGACGCGGGTGCCGTCGGGACTGAACGCGGCGGACGACACGGCCGCGGTGTGACCTTCGAGCACGGCGAGGACCTTGCCCGAGCCGGCCTCCCAGACCCGGGCCGTGTGGTCTTCCGAAGCTGTGACGACACGGGTGCCATCGGGGCTGAATCTGGCAGAGGAGACCGCGTCCTTGTGCCCCTTGAGTTCGGCGACCGACTGGCCCGAGGCGGCGTCCCAGACCCGGGCCGTGGAGTCTGTCGAGCCGGTCACGATGCGCGAGCCGTCGGGGCTGAAAGTCGCCTTGGTGACCCAGTCCGTATGTCCCTTGAGTTCCACGATCGCTTTGCCCGAGCGAGCATCCCAGACGCGCACCGTGTTGCCGCGCCCCACCGACAGGACACGGGTCCCGTCCCGACTGAAGACGGCGGCGCTGACCGAACTACCATGCTCCAGGATGGCAATGAGCCGAGGGACCTTCCGCCCCAACATACCGACCCGCTGGCGACTGAACGCTCGGGCCGTCGAAGAGTCGGCCTGGAGTCCCAGCGCTTGAGTGAACAGCGTCAGCGCCGTCGAATTCGATCGTTTGCCGATTTCATCGGATCCGGATTCGATCAGGAGATCGACACTCATCTGTCTGGCCCTGGCTTCGCTCCGCTTGGCCTCTGCCTCCTTGGCTTCGGCAAGCTTCTGACTGTCCGAGGCGATTTGCGCTTGCTTCTCCGCTTCCGCCTGACTGAGCTTCGCCTGCCGTCGGGCATGGACGGCGAAGATGGTCACGCCGACGAGACCGACCAGGAGGATTGCCAGGACGACCGCCGACCGCAAGAGGATCTTGACGCGCTGCCGGGCGTGGTCGAGCTCCCGCTGGCGTGCGGCCTCGCGCTCGATCTCGGCTCGATGAATCTCGGCTCGACTCTCGTCGATTAATCGGCAAATCGGGTCGTCATCGGGCAGATCTCTGCCGTCGGGAATGGCGACCCAGCCTTCGGCCTCGGCCAAGGCGCCGAGTCCCAGCAGACCTTCCGTGCCGGCACCGGCGTCGATCCATTCCTGAGCCTTCCGCTCCAGCTTGCGGCGGATTTCCTCGGCTTTGCGACATTCCTCGATCCAGCGCTGGAGTTGGGGCCAGCCTCGAATCAAGGCCTCGTGGGCGATGTCGGCCCGACGCCGGCCCGTCTCGAGATCACCGGTCAGGGTGATCAGGCGGTTCCTGGCCAGCGCGCTCAATGTCGATTCGAAGCGGACGGGATCGTTGCCCGCGCGCAGTTGCGCGACTGCCTGTTGTCGCCGGGTGTCGGATCGCCCCTCGCCGAACTGGACCAGCCGGACGAAAATTCGACGAGCGATCTCGACCTGGATCGGATTCTCGACCTCGAGCCGCTTCAAGACCCCGTCGGCATGGCGGGCGATGGCGATCTCGAGCCCGGTGCGCTGCTGGCCCTCAAGCCGCTGATCGTACGCCGTGCGAGGCAAGACGAACGAGTCGTAGGCGTGCAACGGCAGGACGCGCCGCTCCAGTTTCTCCCAGAGCTGGACCAGGACTTCCTGGACCAGTGGCAAGATCCCCAGCGATCGCGCCTCGACCGCATCAGACGCGAGCCGTTCGACCAGGGCCGATTCCACATAGACTCCCACAGTTTCGGCCGGGCGGTAGATCGCTTCGCGCAGATTGGCTTCGTCGAGCGGACCGACATCCACGCGGTTCGCCTTGATCTGGGGCCAGAGGGATGTGCCCATTAACTCGGCATAGAAATCGGCCCGGACCGTGATGGCGATCGCGACGTTCTCCACGCTCAACAGCGCGTGCAACGCCCGACAGAGGGGCTCGGATTTTTCCTTGCCGGGAGCGAAGGCTTCTTCGAACTGGTCGACGACGAGGAGGAGCCGGGTGGCTTCCGGGTCGGCTTCGAGCGCGTGGGCGACGGCGGAGGCGGATCGGCCGGGTCGGCGCCTCCCAAGACCTTGGCCAGCTCGTCGAGCGGCTGCTCACCCGGCCGCATCGACCGAACCAGCCACGTTCCAGGCCCGAACAAGGTGGTCTTCCTGAGCAAGGGCACGAGGCCGGCAAAGACCAGCGACGACTTGCCGCTGCCCGACCCGCCGATCACGGTGAGGAACTGGCTCTGTCGCAAGTGCTGGAGCATTTCCTCGGCTTCGCGTTCCCGGCCGAAGAAGGGAAAGCGGTCGTCGAGGGCGAACGCCCGCATGCCGGGGTATGGACACGAGGGACGAGCGGGCGCCGCCGGAATCGGCCGCTGGAACAGGTTACTTAGCTTTTCGAGCACGATTTCGCGTTCGTCGGGATCGGTGGCGTCGAGCGACGTGAGCATCCCCAGGCGGGTCGGCAGCTCGACCGGTTCGAGCCGGAGGGGGATCACGGGCCAGGTGGATGTCTCCAGTCCATAGGTCTGGGCCAGGAGGTCGACGAACGAGGCCGTCTCACTCGAGAAGTAGGCGGGCGAGAGGACGATCAAGATCCGGGCACTGGATCGGACGGCCTTCTCGAATTCCTCGAGCCTGGGGACGCCGAGGGCGAAAGCCGCCTCGCGATGGCAGCGCACCCCGGCCCGCTCCAGCCCGTCGATCAGGAAGCCGTCGACCCACGCGCGATCGGCGTCCGCATAGGAGATGAAAACATCGTACAGCGAGCTCGCAGGCCGTTGATCGCTCGGTTTCGGACTTTCATTCTTGCCCATGTGTCGACTTTGCTCTATGCCAGTTGCGAGTTGCTATCCTTTACGCAGCCATCGGTGAGACATCATACCCCCGAGGTCCGGGCGCTGGTAACGGCCTCCCGGGCCGTTCAGGGGAATCCGGTTGCGCCAACCCATCGACGCCGGCCGTCTCGTCCGGCTGGCGGAGCCGTTCGGTGGCTAGGTTCGAGCGAACTATCATGGTCGGGTTTGGACCATCGTCAGCCAGTCGAGCTCGGCGCGAATCCTTGGCAATTTGCCGGAGATGTCCTATAGGTTTAATGTCGATCGGCAATGCGGAGGAACCCGAGTCGGTTGGTTTCCGACGTCCGCTGCAATCGGTCGCTTTCAAGAGAAGGCACTGCGATGATGAAAAAAGCGGAGTCGAAAAAGCCCCGCAAGATCGGACTTACGGTCGAGGCGCTGGAAAACCGCAGTCTCCTGGCAGCTTCGCCGGTTCACGGGATTGGCTCCTTTGCAATCCGAGCCGTACCTAAACCGATCATCGCGATCGCCCCGCGACACAATCACACATTTGGTGTCGGTAGTGCGGCGCGAGACAGTGCAGTCAGTAACACTAAGGCGTACGATATCGCGATTCATTTTTCCTATGTGGGATCACCCGGGAACGCATCCGTCGGGATCAATGGATTTGTGCCGCCGTCGAGAGCCACGGTGCCGGCCCAGTCTCCTGACGGTAGCGCCTATCAAGAGATCGGCGGCGTTCCGTACGTCTACGGCATCGGCCAGACGGAGATCACCGCCGGGCAATACGTCACCTTTCTGAACAAGGTCGACCCGAACGGCGATAATCCCGTTCAGCCGTACACAGGGGTCAGGCTGTGGGTGAACGCTTTTTCGCCGGTGCTCAATCCGTTTTCAGGCGAGATCAACCTGGTGCAGAATGCCGCACCCGGCACCCATTATCAGTTGGCTGCCAGTTACTGGGCTGACAAGCCCCTCGTGAATGGCAACATGTTCGACTTTGCCTATTTCGTGAACAGCCTGTACAACGGAACCACTGTGGCGGTCGACAACAGTCAAGGCAAGAGCCCACTCGGCTTTCCCGTGCATTTGCAGACGCGATACGCAACGTTATCAACAGACATCTCGACCGGCATGTACGATCTGCAAGATTCGTCTTACCCTTACTTCCAACGTCTCAGCACCTCCGGCTATGTGATTCCCAGCGAGAACGAATGGGTGAAGGCGGCTTACTATTCTCCATTGGCCACCGGCAATGGCACCCACTATTATTATTACCCCACAGTCAGCAACAACCCGCCCACCGCTCTTCACACGGGGAAACCCAAGCCGACGGTGGATCGACTGGGAAATGTGATCCAGTCCAATCTGGTGCACGGGGTTGCCTACTCCAACTACAACGAGGGGGTGGTCTGGCAGCCGCCCTATGACCATGAACAGCCCGATAACGGCGCGAATGTCGTCAGCGTGGGGGAAAACCACACGCCCTCACCCTGGCTGACCTACGACCAGGGAGGCAACGCCGTGGAGTACACCGACACCACCGCCGCCCCGGTGGCCGGTGTGGCCAATCCCCATGATCTGCCGGTGTTCGTCAAAGTTCATGGCGGCATCGCCAACGCCACAACCTACCAACTTTGGCTGACAGCGACTGGCACCTCCGATCCCTATGGACAAGAGCTCGGGCAAACCAATACCCAAGGTGGAGCACGGTTCGGCTATCTGCCAGGTGGGGACACGCCGCACGTCGATTCGAAGCGCAAAAGGGATGTCGACATCAGCGCTCGCGAAGCCGATGACGAGCAGGGGACTCGTCTACAGGCTGGACAATCTGAACACCCTGGACACCTTCTACACCACCGACCTGTCGAAGGCCATCAGCCTCGCAAACGACCCTTCCACCTATGTGTTCCTGGGCGCGAGCTTCAAGCAACCGACCCGGGCCGGCTCGGTGCCGGTGTACGGTTTCCTGAACACCACCACCCGCACGCAAGTTTACACAATCGACCGGAAAGAAGCCGCCGCTGACTCGGCAAACCCGCAACTCTCCGGCGAGGGGATTGTCTTTACGGCCCTTCCTCCCAATGTCGGATCCACCAACTTCCGACGATTCTACAACTCAGAAACCGGTGCTTATGCGTATTCCGCCGCCAACGCGGATGTGCAGTTCTTTACTTCCCGAGGCTACACGTTCGACGGCTACGCTTGGTCGGTCAACTAGGAACTGGCAACGACCAACTTTTCCACATCCGGCGATTTCCGGGCCTGGGCGACCAGGCGGGCGATGGCCGCGTCGAACTCGTCGTCGTCGGTCATGTCGAGGTAGTATCGCGCGCGGATGCCCAGTCGCGGCTTGCACGGGGCGCGCATGACACCGATGAATCGCCTCTGGCTCTGCTCCAGGCCGAGGTGCTCGGAAAGAATGCTCTCGAGATCGGTGAAGTTGCTGGTCAGGTAGTTGGGCGAGAGGACGCCGATTGTATAGCGGCTCTGGACGACGGCCCGCTCCATCTCGGTGACGATCGGCGCTCCAAGTTCGAAGTCGACGTAGTCGATGAAGACCTTCAGGCCCTCGGCCTTCAGCCTGGGCAGGAGCGTCTTGCGCACCCAGGTCTTATCCGGCTCCTGCTGGCGGTAGCTGAGGAAGACGTCGTATTTGAACCCGTCATCCAGCCGCTCTATAGGCTCGGGCGCGGGGGGCTTGCCGCCGCGGTAGAGCACGATCGGGTAGTTCTCCTCCAGCTCGACCTTGAGCACCGGCCGCTGGTTCGGCTGGTCGGCGACCACTTTCTGTTGCACATAAGAATAGAGGTCGAGTATGCGGATCACGCCGCCGTCGCCACGCGCGGCTCCGCGGAGCCCTTCGAGGAAGTGGCCCGTGAACACGCCGTACTTCGCCCCGTCGCGGACATAAGCCGGATCGGTCCCCCGCGTGGCCGAGATGATGACCCGCCCCGTCCCTTCCTTCAAACCGTTGAGATAGCCGTCCGAAAGCCCGTTCGCGACCGGCTCCGTCTCGCCAAGATCGCGAGGCTCGCCGATCCCTCCGGCATGGCAGCAATCGAGCACGACCGTCAACCGCTTGGCCGGGATCGCGCGGAGTGCCTCGGTGAACTCTTGGCCCGAGATGGCTGTACGCGCGAGGTCATCGTCGCCCGGATAGACCACCTCAACAGGCAGTAGGTACTGCCCTTTGTTCGCCCCCTCCTTGATCTGACCCCCATGTCCCGAGAAGTAGAGAAAGACGGTCGAGTTCGCGTCGCAACCCTGCTTGAGGGCGTCGAGCCCCGCGCGGATCTTCTCTTGTGTGGCATCCTGATCCAGCAGGACAGTCACCTTCTTCGGGTCATACCCGCAGAGTTCCGGATCGACGAGTGCCGCGGCCAGGTCCTCGGCATCCCGGACCTTGGGTAGCTTGCGGATATTCGCATAGTCGGCGATGCCGACGATCAGGGCATGGGCGTTATCGAGTTTGGGCATTGAAGTGTCACCACGAATCTGACGAATCAGACGAATGGAAATACAATCAGAATACGTAAGATTATCCTTGACTTCAAAGCCGACGGATACCCTCCTGGCCTCTTTGTCAATCCAATTGTCCGCTCATTTCCTGTTCCCTCCACTCTTTCTTTGATTCGTCCGATTCGTTGGATTCGTGGTTAACTCTTCGGCGTCTTGACAATCGCTCGCGTGAACCAGTCGGCGGGTGGGGCAGTCTTTTCCCTTGGCCAGGAGTTCGTCCTTTCGTTGATTCCACTCCTCAAGAGATAAGGACGAACGGCACCACCCTTGAATTCGGTTCCGGTGAGCACCTCGACCCAGAGCGGCATCACCGAGGGGTCGCCAGAAAGGACCTCGAAATTCCAGATCCGTGCCGTCTTGTCCCATGATGCGGTTACGACGCGAGTCCCGTCCATGCTGAACGCGGCGGAACGTTACCTGGTCCGTGTGTCCCTTGAGTTCGGCGACGAGGTCGCCCGTTCGGCTCGCCAGATCCGCGCCGTCCGTCGTCCGATGCGGTGACGACGTGGTGCCGTTCGGCTGAACGCGGCGGCATTGACGCCGCCGTGTGTCCCTTGAGCTCGGCGACGAGGGCTCCCGTGTCGGCTCGCCAGATCCGCGCCGTCTGGTCGATCGATGCGGTGACGACTGGCTGGCCGTCCTCGCTGAACGCGGCCGAATTGACCCCGCCCGTGTGGCCCTTGAGCACGGCGATCAAGGCTTGCCGTTGTCGGCTCGCCAGATCCGCGCCGTCTCGTCCAACGATGCGGTGACGACGCGCTGGCCATCCTTGCTGAACGCGGCCGAATTGACCACGCCTGTGTGTCCCTTGAGCTCGGCGACCGAGACGCCCGTGTCGGCTCGCCAGATCCGCGCCGTCCTGTCCCTCGATGCGGTGACGACGAGCTGCCGTCCTCGCTGAACGCGGCCGAAATGACCCGCCCGTGTGTCCCTTGAGCTCGGCGACAGGGCGCCGGTTTCGCTCGCGCCAGATCCGCGCAGTCTTGTCCGCCGATGCGGTGACGACGCGGCTGCCGTCGTTCGCTGAACGCGGCCGAATTGACCCCGACCGTATGGCCCTTGAGCTCGGCGACAAGGCCTCCCGGTTCGACTGCGCCAGATCCGCGCCGTCTTGTCGTCCGATGCGGTGACGATGCGCTTGCCGTCCGCGCTGAACGCGGCCGAATTGACCCGGCCCTGTGTCCCTTGAGCTTGGCGACGCAGGCGCCCGTGTCGCTTCGCCAGATCCGCGCCGTATGGTCACGCGATGCGGTGACGATTCGAGTGCCGTCCGCGCTGAACGCGGCAGAAGTGACCCGCTCGGTGTGTCCCTTGAGCTCGGCGAGGAGGGCGCCCTGTCGGCTCGCCAGATCCGGGCGGTCTTGTCCACTGATGCGGTGACGACGCGCTTGCCGTCCGCGCTGAACGCGGCCGAATTGACCCGCCCCGTGCCCCGTGAGCTCGGTGACGAGGGCTCGCCGGTCCCAGTTCGCCAGATCCGCGCCGTCCCGTCACTCGATGCGGTGACGACAGGACGGCCGTCTCGCTGAACGCGGCCGTATTGACGCCGCCCGTGTGTCCCTTGAGCTCGGCGATGCGAGCGCCCGTGTCGGTTTGCCAGATCCGCGCCGTCTTGTCGTCCGATGCGGTCACGACGTAGTTGGCCATCCGCGCTGAACGCGGCGGAATTGACCTCGCCCGTATGTCCCTTGACGCACTTGGCGATGGGGTCGCCCGTGTCCGCTCGCCAGATCCGCGCCGTCTGGTCCCACGATGCGGTGACGATGAGTTTGCCGTCCTTGCTGAACTCGACGTCATTGACTCTTCCTGTGTGTCCCTTGAGCTCGGCTGACGAATTGCGCCCGTGTCGGCTCGCCAGATCCGCGCCGTCTGGTCCCACGACGCGGTGACAACGCGGTTGCCGTCCTCGCTGAACGCGGCGGAATTGACCTGACCTGCATGTCCCTTGAGCTCCGCTGAGAGAATTGGCCCGTGTTGGCTCGCCAGATCCGCGCCGTCTTGTCGTCCGATGCGGTGACGACGCGGGTGTCACGGCTTGCCGAACGCGGCGGAATTCACCGCCCGGGTGTGTTCGATGATCGCCTCGAGTCGTGGGGTCTTCCGTGCCAGGAATCCCAGACCCTGGCGCATTGCCAGTTGAGCGGGAGGAGTCCGGCAAGATGTTGATCGCGACGGCGAAGCGATGCATCGCGTCAAAGGAATGACCGTTGGCGAGTGCGGTCGATCCCGCACACGATCGAGACCTCGGCTGACTGATCCCTCGCCTCCTTTTCTTCTTTGATCGCCCAAATGGTGACCACGGTCAGCCCGACAAGGCAGGAGCGCCTGAGGCGACTCCTGAGCCGTATAATACCTTGATCCTCCGCCCCCGCTCTGCGGCCAGATCCTGGGCGGCCTGGAGCTCGCGCCGGCGACGGTCTTCCTCCTTTCGGGCCTTGCGGTCGATGGCGCCTCGGCTGGCACTGACCAAAGCCAACAAGTTGGTGTCGATACCAAGGTCAGAAGCGTCCGGACCGGCCAACCAGCGTCTGCCTCGGCGAGTTCGGCGAGGCCGAGGAGACCGTCATCACCCCGCCCGAGGCGGACCCATTCCTCGGCCTTGGCAGCGAGCCGGCGGCGCGTCTTCTCGGCATCACGCCGGACCCGCACCCACTCTTGAGACGCGGGCCAGCCGACGATCAGCATCTCGTGGGCGATGTCGACGCGACGACCGCGGCTGTCGTCGACGTTGGGGGTGAGGAGGCGGTTGTCGATCAGAAGCTTGAGGACGTCATTGACGGTATCTTCGGCGTCGGCCTCGGCGCGGAGGTCGTCTCACGCCGAGCTGGCGACGGGTGTCGGGCCGCCCTTCGCCGAACTGGACCAGTCGCAGGAAGATCCGCCGGGCGATTCGCTTCTCTTCTTCGGGGGAAGACTGGCGAGGGTGGCGTCGGCCTTGGTGGCCATCGCCACCGCCAGCCCGCTCCGGCCGTCGCGGCCGAGCGAGTCATATGAGGCGCGAGTCAACAGGCGGCCGGACATCGTGCGCCAGAGGAGCACCAGCGCCTCTTGCAAGCAACGGCAACGGCCCGGGCTCGTTGGCCGCGTCGGCGATCAGCCGCTCGACCAGGCCCTCTTCGAGGACGACGCCTACCGCCTCGGCCGGCTTCACGATCGCCTTCCGCAGCGAGTCGCCGCGGAGTGGAGCGATGTTGACGATCTGGCTCTTGTCGACGGGCCAGAGGGGGCTGTTCATGAGGTCGCCGTAAAAGTCCGCTCGCATCGTCAGGATCACCACGCAACGCGGGTCGGCACGGAGCGACTTCAGGCGTCCGATGAACGCCTCCCGGGTCGCCGGGTCCTTGACCTGGCTGAACAGCTCCTCGAATTGGTCGACAACGAGCAGCAACCGAAGCGCCGGCAGCTCGGCGTCGAGCAACGCGGAAATCGCGGCGGCAGGGTCATCCGGCCTACCCCCGAGAACGCGAGCAAGCTCTTCGAGCGGCGTCGCCCCAGGGCGCATCGTCGGTACGCACCAGGTATCGCGAGGAAAATGCTTCGGGTCGTCGAGCCTGGGCAGCAGTCCGGCCATCACCAGCGACGACTTGCCGGAGCCCGACGGACCGATCACCAGGAGAAAACGATGCTGGCGGACGAGCGTCAAGAGGTTCTGGATCTCCTCATCACGCCCGTGGAAGAACCGCGCGTCTTCCTTGCGGAACGGGACCATCCCCGGATACGGGCACTCGCAGGACCTCAATCACCGGCGCGGGCCGATCGAGCACCGCGCGGAGCCGGGCGATTTCATTCTCCCAACCGGCCTGGTCGGCGTCGGTGAAGTTGAGCCGGACGCGGAAGCGGAGGCTCAACGGGAGGTCACACTTCTGCCGGTCGACGGCCAGAAGCCGGTTTCGACCCTGCCTCGACACTGGCGAACGCGACAAGTTGCTCGCCAAACCGCGCCCATTCGTCGGCGAGGAAGGCCGGGCTGAGCACCAGCAAAGTGAATCGGCTCGAAGTGACGGCCCGCTCGAACTCGGCCGGGACAGTCTGGCCGTCGGGTTGAACTCGCGCGGCGTGATCACGCGGACGGGTTCGAGCCCCAGTTCGACCTTCAGGTAGCCCTCAACCCACGCGCGGTCGGCCGCGGCATGCACAATGAAGAGGTCATAAAGGTTGACTGAGGCCCCTTCGGAACCGACGGGCCTCTGTGCGTATCGGTCCATGAAGGTAACCTCGAAAGAACCCAAAGAGAGTAACCACGAATTTGACGAATCTGACGAATGAAAAGACAATCAGGAAACGTAGCATAATCGTTGACTACTAGGCTACCACGTACCGACTTGGCCTCTTGGTCAAACGAATTGTCCGCTAACCGTCTGTTCCGCCTACTGCTTTTCTCATTCGTCTGATCCGTGTTATTCGTGGTTAACCCTTATCCATGTCCGGCGATTTCCGGGCTTCGTCAACGGGCCGGCGACTCGACAATCGCTCGCGTGAACCAATCGGCGGGTGGGGCATCTTTTCCCCTGGCCCGGAGGTCGTCCTTTCGTTTGCTCCACTCTTGGAGAGATAAAGAACGAACGACCCCGCCTTTGAGTTCGGTGCCGGTGAGCACCTCGACCCAGAGCGGCATCACCGATGGGTCGCCAGAAACAGGCTCGACGCTCCAGGCCCGCGCTGTATGGTCGTTCGATGCCGTCACGACTCGGGTGCCATCCTTATTGAACGCGGCCGAATTGACTGTTCCCGTGTGCCCTGTGAACTCGGCGACGAGGGCGCCCGTGTCGGCTCGCCAGATCCGCGCCGTCTTGTCAGATGACGCGGTGACGACGCGGGTGCCGTCCGAACTGAACGCGGCGGAATTGACCTCGCCCGTGTGTCCCTTTAGCTCGGCGATGAGGGCGCCCGTGTCGGCTCGCCAGATCCGCGCCGTGTTGTCAGACGACTCGGTGACGACGCGGCGTGCCGTCCGAACTGAACACCGCGGACGTGACCCCGCCCGTGTGTCCCTTGAGCTCGGCGACGAGGGCGCCTGTGTCGGCTCGCCAGGTCCGCGCCGGTATTGTCAGACGACGCGGTGACGACGCGCGTGCCGTCCGCGCTGAATGCGGCGGAATTGACGATTCCGGTATGTCCCTTCAGCTCGGCGACGCCGCTGCCAGTGTCGGCTCGCCAGATCCTCGCCGTCTGGTCCCACGACGCGGTGACGACGCGAGTGCCGTCCAGACTGAATGCGGCGGACGTGACAATTCCTGTGTGTCCCTTGAGCTCGGCGAGGAGGCCGCCGGTATCGGCCCGACAGATCCGCGCCGTCTGGTCCAGCGACGCGGTGACGACGCGGCTGCCGTCCATGCTGAGCGTGGTATTGACCAAGCTTGTGTGCCTGGCGATCGCCTCGAGTCGGGGGGTCTCGCGTGCCAGGAATCCCAGACTCTGCCGCATCACGACGCGAGCAGGAGAGGAATTCGGCAGGATGCTGATCGCGTTTGCGAACCGATGTATCGCGTCAAAGGAATGACCAGTGGCGAGTGCTGTCGATCCCGCACCCATCAAGACCTCGGCGGTCTGCTCTCTCGCCTCTCGTTGAGACCAGACTGCCCAGACGGTAACCACCGTTAGCCCAAAGAGGAGGAGCGTCAGAGCGACGCCTGAGCCGTATAAAACTTTGATCCGACGTCCCCGCTCGGCGGCCAGATCTTTGGCGGCCTGAAGTTCGCGCTGCCGACGGACTTCCTGCTCTCTAGCCTCGCGTTTGATGGCGTCGCGGCTCGCGCTGACCAAGGCCAGTACATCGGCGTCGATACCGAGGTCAGAAGCTTCCGGACCACCCAACCACCCCTCAGCCTCGGCGAGTTCAACAAAGTCGAGGAGGCCGTAACCACTCCGCCCGAGGCGGACCCACTCCTCAGCCTTGACGGCGAGGCGACGGCGCGTCTTCTCGGCGTCACGACGGACCCGCACCCACTCTTGAGACGCCGGCCAACCGACGATCAACATCTCGTGCGCGATATCCACTCGAAGGCCACGAGAGTCATCGGCGCTGGGGGTCAAGAGGCGGTTGGTGATCAGGATCTGGAGCGTTTCGTCGAAGACGCCGGATGGATCGGTCGCCGCGCGGAGGTCGTCCATGCTGAGCTGTCGGCGGGTATCGGGACGGCCCTCGCCGAACTGCACGAGTCTCAGGAAGATCCGACGAGCGATTCGCTGACTCTCGGCAGGCAGATTGGCGAGCGTGGCGTCGGCCTTGGTGGCCATCGCCACCGCCAGCCCACTCCGGCCGTCTCGGCTACGGGGAGTCATACGAGGCGCGGGTCAACAGACGGCCCGACATCGTGCCCCAGAGCAGCACCAGCGCCTCTTGCAAGAGCGGCAAACTCCCGGGCTCGTCCGCGGCGTCGGCGATCAGGTGCTCGACCAATCCCTCTTCGAGGAAGACGCCTGCCGCCTCGGCTGGCTTCGACGATTGCCTTCCGCAGGGCGTCGCCCCGGAGCGGAGCGATGTCGACGATCTGGCTCTTGTCGACCGGCCAGAACGGGCTGTTCATGAGGTCGCCGTAAAAGTCCGCTCGCATCGTCAGAATCGCCAGGCAACGCGGATCGGACCGGAGCGACTTCAGGCGGCCGATGAACGCCTCGCGAATCGCCGCGTCCTTGACCTGGCTGAACAACTCCTCGAACTGGTCGACGACCAGCACCAACCGTCGCGCAACGGGCTCGGCGTCGAGCATCGCGGTGACTGCGGCGGCAGAGTCGTCGGTGCACTTCCGACGACGCGAGCGAGCTCGTCGAGCGGACTTGCCCCGGGGCGCATCGTCAGCACTCGCCAGGTGCCGCGAGGAAAATGCTTCGGGTCGTCCAGCCTCGGCATCAGTCCGGCCATCACCAGCGACGACTTGCCCGAGCCCGACGGACCGATCACCAGCAGGAAATGGTGCTGGCGGACCATCGACAAGAGGGTCTGGATCTCCTCATCACGCCCGTGGAAGAACCGGGCGTCTTGCTTGCGGAACGGGACCATCCCCGGATACGGGCACTCCACGACCTCGATCACCGGCGCGGGGCGATCAAGGACCGCGCGGAGCCGGACCATTTCCTCGTCCCAACCCGGTCGGTCGGGGTCGGTGAAATTGAGTCGGACGCGAAGTTCGAGCCTCAAGGGGAGGCCGCACGCCTGCCGGTCGACCGCCAGCAGCCGTACTTGACCGACCTTGACGGTCGCGAACGAGCCAAGCTCCTCGCTAAACCGCGCCCAGTCGTCCGAGAAGAACGCCGGGCTGAGCACCAGCAACGTGAACCGGCTCGACGTGACGGCGCGCTCGAACTCGGCCGGCACGGTGGCCGTTGGGTCGAACTCGCGCGGCGTGATCACACAGCCGGGTTCGAGCCCAATTTCGACTTTCAGGTAGCCCTCGACCCACGAGCGGTCGGCCGCGGCATGCACGATGAACAGATCATACGCGTAAGTTGAGCCCCCTTCGGGACCCGCCAGGTTCTGGGCGTCGCGGTCCATGAAGCTGACCTCGAAAGAATCCCAAAGTGGGTCACCACGAATCTAACGAATCGGACGAATGGAAAGACAATCAGAGTACGTAAGATTATCCCTACTTCGAAGCCGATGGATATCCTCTTGGCCTCTTGGTCGATCCAATTGTCCGCGGATCATCTGTTGCCTGCACTCTTTCTTTGATTCGTCCGATTCGTATGATTCGTGGTTAACTCTTCGGCGTCTCGGCGATTCCTCGCGCGAACCAGCCGGCGGGTGGGGCGTCTTTTCCGTTGGCCGGGGACCTCACCTGGTCCGGACGTGGTCGGGCGATTTTGGCCCTCTAAGGCAGGTTCATGGCCTGGCGAATACCTCCGCTGGCAAGTCAGCCAAACCAAGCTTGATCCTCCATGCGGCAACCTGCTCCGGCCTGCCCCACGACTCGTAGAGCCGAACGATCCGCGCACTGGCTTCGCGGAGGATAAAGGGCAGGTCCGAGGGCAATTTCGCCTTGGCGCCATGAGCCCCTCGTGACCCCGCACGAGGAGGGGCTCGGCCTCGGCATAAGCGCCACGGCCCAATATCGCCTCACCAAGCATGCTCATCGCGTTGAATCGCCGCCACTCGTCGGGGATGGCCTTCTCACGGATGGCCAGGCACTCGCGGAGCACCGACTCGGCCTCCGACCACTTGGCCTGCTTTAGGAGGTTGGAGCCGAGCGAGGCGAGTTCACTGGCCAGAAGCGGGCTGTCCGGCGGCACGGATTTTCGGACGCGGGACGCGGCCTCGCGACGCAGGGGCTTGGCGTCGGACCAGCGTTCGGCCAACTCATAGGCATGGGCGAGGTGATCACAGCAATAGGTTGTGGTGGTATGGTCGGGACCGAGCTTCGCCCTCGCTGTCTTGAGAGTCGATGCCAGGAGAGCGACCGCTTCGGAATGCCGCCCGGCGTTTTTGTAGGCAACGCCGAGATTGTAGAGGTTGACCAGAGTGTGAGGATGATCGGCTCCGAAACTTGACTTGAGCGGGCCCAACAATGCCTCGCGCATGGGGATTGCTTCAAGGGTCCGCCCGGTCATCTCGTAGGCGTAGGCGAGGTTGGCGCGGCTATCGAGCGTGTTGGGGTGATTGGGACCGAGGGTCACCTCCCGCAGCTTGAGCGTTCCCTCATACTCCGCGAAGGCCTCGGCGGTGCGGCCGTCAACCAGATGGGCCAGGGCGAGAAGGCCGCGGGCATGGAGCGTTTGGGGGTGGTTGGGCCCGTAGTTCGACTCGAGCCGCTTCCGCGTCGTCTCGATCAACGGGAGAGCATCCGCATACTGTTCGGCGTCCTGGTAGGCCGAGGCGAGCAACAGTCGGGCGTTGAGCGTATGCATGTGGTCGGGCCCGAGCTTCGTCTCCATCGCCTCGACGGCCGACTCCAGGAGCGCAATCGCCTTGGCGTAGCGACCGGCCTTGCGGTAGGCGTTGGCGAGGCGGCCGCGAATCTTGATCGTATCGGGGTGGCCGAGCCCGAACTTGGTTTCCCGCCGCTTGAGCGTCGACTCGAACAAGGCGATCGCGTCGGGATAGCGGCCAGTATCCAGGTACGCGTTGGCGAGGTTCGAGCAGCCGATCAGCGTCTCGCGGTGGTCCGTTCCGAGCTTGATTTCACGCAGCTTGACTGTCGACTCGAATACGCGCCACCGCGTCAGCGCGACGGCCCACAGCCTGGTACGCGCCGGCGAGACTCCCTTGGCTGCGCAGTGTCATGACGTGATCGAGTCCGAGCTTGTCGGTACTCAACGTCAACGTCTCTTCGCCGTAGGTGACCGCATCGGCCAGGCGCCCTTGACGAGAGTAGGTCTCGACCAGTTCCTGACGGCAGTCGATCGTGTCGGGATGGCTGAGGCCGAGCGCGGCCTCGCGCGCGGCCCGCGCTTGCTCGAATCGCTTCACGGCTTCTCGATAAAGTCCCAGCTCCTTGTAGGTCGAGCCGAGGGCGTGCGACAGCGCCCCTTTGGTCGCCGCCGACCCGGTAAATTCCTTGTCGAGCGCCTCGGCCGCTCGGTCGAGCACGTCGGCGACCTTGACGTCGCGGCCGGACATCGCGGGGTCGGGGCTACGGAGCGCCTCGATCAGGAACGCGCTGATCGACTCGGCCTGGCGACGAGACTCCTCCGACAGGGAGAGCGCCGCGTCGGTCTCACTCTTCGCCGCCCTCGTGTCGGCCAGTGCGAGCTCGGTCTCGCGCTTGGCCTTGCTCAGCAAGGCGTTGGATCGGGTCTGCACGGCCGCGACGCCAGCGAGTCGCGACAAGTCCGGCCAGCATCGCGACCGCCACCGCAATGACCGCGGACCGGTGTCGTCTGCCCCACCGACGAGCCCGGCGTCCAAACGGCTCGCGCCAGGCCGAGACCGGCTCGTCGGCCGCCCACCGCTCGATGTCCTCGGCCAGGGCCCGGCACGAGCCGTAGCGATCCTCCGGCAGGATCGCCATCGCCTTGAGGCAGACCGCCTCCAACGCCTGGTCGATCGACGGATCGAGCTGCCGCGGCGATGCGAATTCGCCCCGCTGCACTTTGCGGAGCACCTCGCCGATCTCATCGCCCTCGAACGGCGGCCGGCCTGTCAGCAAGCAGTAGAGCGTCGCGCCGAGCGAGTAGACGTCACTGCGGGGCCCCAGTCGGTCAAGCTCGCCGCGTGCCTGTTCCGGGCTCATGTAGGCGGGCGTGCCAAGGGCGCTGCCCGGAAGCGTCTCGGCCGACCCGCTCGCGGACGACTGGGACGAGGGTGCGCTCGCCGGGCTCGCTGGCCCGGCTCGACCCGGCCCAGCGGCTTGGCCAGGCCCCAGTCGACCACCAACGTCTCGCCGTGCTTGCCGACGATAATGTTGCCCGGGCTTGAAGTCGCGGTGCAACACGCCTCGCGAATGGGCGTATTCGATTGCGTTGCAGAGATCGGTGAACCGCCGCAAGAGCTTTCGCAACTCGAGCGAACGCCTGCCAGGCTCCTTCTTCAGCGCTTCGTCCTTGTGGAATCGTTCGATGGCCTCCTTGAGCGAGTCGCCGCGGATGAACCGCATGGCGTAGTAGGGGCGGCCGTCGGTGTAGGTGCCCAGGCCGTAGACCGGCACGATCCCGGGATGTTCCAGCCCACCGGTGATTTCGGCCTCCAGCAGGAATCGGGCGCGGCTGACGGGGTCATCGGCGTAGCAGTCGAGGATCTGCTTGAGCGCCACCTCGCGGTGCAGCTCGTCGTCGAGCGCCACGAAGACGGCCCCCAGGCCCCCTTTGGCGTGCGGCCGCAACACGCGGAACCGCTGGCCGTCGCTCGTCGCGGTGCCGACGGCATAGGTGGCAGTGCGGTCGGCTAGCTCACGGCTTCGGCTCGAGCCGGAGCCGACATGGGCGAGGACTCCGCTCGATGTCGCGGTCGGCGATGCGGCCAGGCTCTCGCGTGTCGAGCGACCGGCGCCGATCGCGGCCAGGCTTTGCTCGGCGTCGCCGCCGTGCTGCTTGACGTGCAGGAGCCACCATCGCCTCGACCGACGGCCCGGCCCTCGGCATCCGGTCCGCCCCGGTCGGCCAGATGGTCGGCCAGGGACCGGGACTTGTCTCGGGCCCACGCCTGAAACGCGGCGACAAGCTGGGCCTGATCGATGAGCCCGACCTGGAGTGCGATCAACCCGAACAGGAGGTGGCGGTCGGTGGAGGCGGCCATGGGTAGCTCCCGGGAACGGAGGTCCCCGGCGCGGGCAGCCACGGTGCTGGAGCCCGCCCACGGGGCGATCATCGTATCGGGAGTATTATCGCATCCGCGTACAGTCCGTGCATCATGCCAGTATCCAATTTCCGGGCCGAAACTCTTTAAATCATGTTATGTTATTCATAGTAAATAAGCCGGATGGGTCCCTCTCGTGGCCGAGATGATTACGTGCCCCGTCTCCGTTCATGCAAGTGACCTTGAAAGTACATAATAACGATAACCACGAATCTTACGAATCAGACCAATGTAAACAACGTTCTGATCCCCATTTCACACGGACAAACAGCCGGATTATCCGTCAATCTCGACAGCACCCATAGATTCCGACTCCGTCATCGAGACGACGACAGCCATTTCCGATTATTCAGGCGTCACACGTAAGTCGAGCTCCT
>CAWAAW010000097.1:0-62194 GCA_963779785.1 uncultured Planctomycetota bacterium | reverse complement strand
CCCAGCCCATCCCGAGGCAAGCACGATCCCAAGTCAGCATTCTTTCATGCTTGCGGCGTCCGACGGTACCCATCGATCGCCCTTCCCCAACTTCCAGGCGTCCCCGTCCGCTCTCGCAAATACCGATTAATATCATTTCATTTTATGTTGATCCTGCCGATCGCGATCAGAATCCAAGCCAGAATCGCGCCGATTTTCGAGCCACCGCGACTACTTAACTTGTGCCACAGTCCCCAGCGCCCTTCCGCGGGAATTCGAGGATCTTAGGCCAGAGGACGGGGACGGACTCCCTAGCGACACGATCTCTCCGGCCGCGAAAGGAGATCGATCCCTGGCCGCTGCCGGTTTGACGTTTGCGAATCCCGCCTATAACACGAGTGACGTCCGACGGCTGGTTTTTTCGATGAAACTACCGGCTGTCCCGAAAAAACGTCGGACAGACTTCAACAACTGTTTAATCAGGGGAGACGCATGCGCAGCTTCTAGGATTTTTCGCGGTCGTGGCTTTGGCGATCCCAGCGTTCGGCGACGACAAGAAGGACATCGTCGACACGGCGGCCGGCGCCGACAATTTCAAGACCTTGGTCGCCGCGGTCAAGGCCGCCGGCCTGGTGGACACGCTCAAGGGCGAAGGGCCGTTCACCGTCTTGGCCCCGACCGACGAAGCGTTCGCCAAGCTTCCCGAGGGGACTCTCGACAACCTGCTCAAGCCCGAGAACAAGGAAAAGCTGGTCGCGATCCTCAAGTATCACGTCATCCCGGGCAAGTCCCTGGCCGCCGACGTGCTCAAGCTCGACGGCAAAGAGGTCAAGACGGCCGAGGGCAACTCGGCCAAGGTCGCCGTCAAGGACGGCACGTGACGATCGACGGTGCCAAGGTCGTCAAGACCGACATCGAGTGCTCCAACGGCGTGATCCACGTGATCGACACCGTGATCATGCCGCCCAGCGCCAAGTGAATCGAGTGATCGCCATCCCGCCGAAATGCTTTTCGATCCGATCGCGTGGTGGTGTGGCTACAACGGGTAAGGCGATGAAATGACCAAGGGCTCGCCGCGGCGGCTGACGCTGCGACGGGCCCTCATCTTTGCCAACTTCTCATGTCATGACCCGACTAAGCCCAGGAATTGGAGCAGATTCCAAAGGAATTCAAGGGGCGAGCTCGACATGAGTCCAATCAGCAGAATGCACAGAAAGACGATGGCGAAGAGCAAGCACGCCATCGCGAAGGTTTGTCCGATTTCGCCGATAACGGCGTCAACGGCAGTGGCTGCAACGTGTACAATGTAATGAACCGCCAACAGCAAAATGCCTGCAAGCAACAGCCATCCGACTGCGATCGACAGCACAAAGCCTACGACGACTAATATGATATAGTCACTAAAAACACGCATCGCGTATTCCTATTACATCATACCACCCTGCATCCCGATCGAGCCGAACCACGGTCCGCCCAGTGCACCAAAACCCATCCCGCCGCCGAATCCCTGGAACGAGGCTGGGACCCCCGCGCGGAGCTCCAGCAGCTTGTAGGCCAACTGGTCGACCTCGGTCCGCGTTTCTTCGACTTCGGCGCGGAGTCCATCGATCATGCGCTTCAAGTCCGCCCGAGGTGCGAGCCGGCGGAGCTGCTCACGCTGTTCCGGAGTGGGGTCTTTGGGAAGGGCGGTGCCCAGGCCGTAGAACAGGTCGCGACGGAACACGACAGACGGCGGTTGTCCGATTGGGGGCGACGACTTCGGGTCCCGAGTGGCTGTCTGTACGTAGTTGACGGGATCGGAGCTGTACGTTCCCTTCGTCGCCAGGTCGCCGCGCAGCTCGGCGATGGCCGCGGCCATCTCGAAGCGCACGTCGATCAGCTCGTGCAGCTCAGTGCGGAGCCGCTCGAGCTCCTTACGTTCTTGCTCGATCTCCTTCTCGATCCGGGTCGTGTAGCCCCGGATCAGGTCGTCGGCCTTCTTGGCCGCCGGGCCCGTTGGTTTAACGGGCTTTTCAGCGCGATCGCCGCCCTGATTGGCGGCGTTAGCAGCATACTGGGCCACTGCTGGCTGTGCGGCGACCAGACTCAGAGCAACGACCAAACCAAAACGAGCAGGCTTCGGTGACATCGGTGTAGACTCCATCGGAGGCAAGGCAAGAGAGGTTACGCGGAGGGAGGAGATATCGACTCGCGGCTCCAGACGATGAACTCGGTCACAGCCGGTTCACCGCCTGCCGCGCGGACAAGGGTGGCGATCTGGCCGCGATGGTATGACGAATGGCCGTGAATATGCGTGAGGACGTCCGCGACCACGCAACGAAACCACTGTCCATCATCGCGCTGGTAGACGAGTATCCGCTCAATCTCCGCGTCGTCCAAACGCTGGAAGTAACTCGACCAGCCGCGCTCCATGGCTTCGAGCTCGGTCAAGAGATTGGCTCGCGTCAGTCCCGTTGGGAAGACGACTGAGACCCCCTGGATCGAAGGGTCGAGGCGATGAAGCCATAGCCGCCGGGCGGCCACGATGTGGCCCATGATATTCATGGCCTTTTGAAAGGGCTCAGAACCGCGTCCTCCCTCGGGGACGGTCTCGAACGAGGCGATGACTTTGCGATGGCTATCCTTCTCGTACGTAAACCACCGCCGATATTGTTCGATAAGCGTGATCATGGCAACCTCCGCAGTGTCGACACTTGGCCCGATGCCAAGGATCAGGCTGGCAATAACTTCCTGGTTTGGCGATAGGATGGAATTGGATTGGCCCCGGAGGGGCCGAGGTTAATAGCCAGGGGCGGCAGCGGCCGCCCCTGGGAGAATGAACCTGGAAAAGGAATCTCCCGCCCCGCCGGGGCAGATTTTAATTGTTGGTGCGCCCCTTCGTCCAGGGGCGGCTGCCGCCGCCCCTGGCTATTGACCCAAACCCCTCCGGGGCAAAAGAAAGACGTTCGCACCGTGCACTTGACTCCAAATCCGGAAGTTATCTCCGTACCGTCATCAAGAGCCGGTAGACCCTGCCACTAGACCACTCGATGATAATCCAGGTCCAGATACGCGACGACTCAGAGGCAAACCGGCCGCCAGAGGATCCGGTAAGGCCGCACCGGGCTGATGGAAAACCTAGGGTTGCACGAGCCCTGATTCGTCCGGTTGCCGTTGATGGAAGAAACATGGCATAGTAAAGGCTGCCTCTCCTCCTTCATCCAGACTGCTTCGAGAGTTGGGGAAGTCTCCTGTTGTTTCCGCAATAGGTCACTTGGCTGGCTCTGGCTTCTTCTTGGGTTCTTCCTGTGACGGCGCAGTGCTTGTCTTGGGCTCGATGACCTTGTACTCCTGGTCGACCTTAAGGTTTTCGAGCGTGGTGACGATCTTCGAGGGCCAGCGAATGACGACCTTCTTAACCTCAGTTACGGGGCCAATGCCAACCAGGACGCGCGGATCGTTGGTCCCCTGCATGCTGTAACCACCCTTGCGTTGGCGATGGATCGTTCGATCGCCGACGGTGACCTCAACCTTCGCGCCGATGGCGTCGCGGTTGCTCTTGGTGCCTTGGAGCGCCAACCTAATCCAATGGTTATTCGACTTGGTATCGTTGCGGAGCAGAGCCCCGGGCCCGTCCTTGTGGTTGACGAGGATATCGATGTCGCCATCGTTGTCGATATCCCCGAAGGCCGCGCCGCGGCCGACATGCTTGGTGTCGAAGTACGGCCCGGCGTCCTTGGTCGCGAGGCGGAATCGCTTGCCTTTGTCGTTACGGAATAGAAGGGGGATCTCTTCGTAATCGACCGGCTGGTCGATCTCGCGGCGGTTGTTGTCGACGTGACCGTTGACGATGAAGCAATCGGGCCAGCCGTCGTTGTCAAAATCGGACAGGGCGCAACCCCACTTGACCCACGGCATCGTGTCAGACGCTAGGCCAAAGAACGCGGTGGTGTCGTTGAACAACCCGTTGCCATAGTTCTGGTAGAGCGTGCTGTACTCGTTGGCGAAGTTGGTGACAAACAGCTCGGGGAGCCCATCGCCGTCGACGTCCTCTGCATCCACTCCCATCCCGGATTGCGCGCTCCGTTGATATTGTACGCCGCACCCGAAACCTCCGAAATGTCGTCGAAGGTCCCATCGCCCCGGTTCAAGAAGAGGAAGTTCGGATTCATATCATTGGCGACGAAAAGATCGATCAATCCATCGTTGTTGACGTCAGCCGCCACGACGCCAAACCCATGCCCGTCATCGCGCGCCTTCGGCACTCGCACCTTCTTTTTGACGTTGGTCACCGGATCCACAACGGTTTGCTCGGTCGTGATGACCTTGTTGAGCACATTGGTGAACGTCAGGTTGCCGTTATTGTGATAAAACAAGTGCTCGACCGTCTTGATTGAGCGAGGCGACGCGTAAAGCCGGACCCCCTTCTTGGCGGTGCTGACGGGGTGATGGTCGTCGGGATAAATCCATCGGCCGTAATTGGTGACGTAAATATCGAGAAAACCATCGTTATCGTAGTCCAACAGGGCGCCTCCTGACGACCAGTTGGGCGTGTCGATGCCCGCCTGCTTGCTGATGTCCTTGAACGTGCCGTTGCCGTTATTCAGATACAAGGCGTTCGATCCGTAGTTGCATAGGAAGACATCCTGGTCGCCATCGTTGTCGAGATCGCCCGCGATGATGCCGTGGCAGAAGCCCCGGTAGCCAAGACCCGACGCTTCGGTCACGTCCTTGAACTTGTTCTTGCCGAGGTTCTTGTACAGCCGGTTCGGGCCCTTCTCGGCTGTTCCCAACGGCAGGAGGGTCGCGGAAGCGAAATAGATGTCGAGTAGACCATCGTTGTCGTAATCGAAGACGGCCACGCCCGATCCATTGGCGGTCGGGAAGTGTTTCTCTTCGTTCATGCCCGAGAAGTGGACGAAGTCAATGCCCGCCTCCCGGGCGATTTCCGCGAAGCGGAACGGACTCGACTCGGTTTGCTTGCTCATCACAATCGGCGCGATCACCGTCACGCGATCGCCCTCAATCTTCGAGACGAACTTGGACTGACCGGATTGACTCGAGTTCGCCAATCCGGGAAGACCCGTGCCCCCTGCCCTTGCCGAGTCAATCCCCTTCGCCCGCCGCAGGCCGGGTCGTGCCGGCGTTTGTCGCGGATGAAGGCGATGAGTCGCAGCCCGTGAAGATGATCAGTATCCCCACGATGATAAACGCTGACGCTGTTCGCGTCAGGCCGAGGTGTATTGGACGATTAAAAAGCATGGGAGAATTCTCCTGGCGGTTCCCGAGATTGAGAGATGAGTCGAATGATCGAGCGATGAGTCCATTTGGGATGCGTCCGCGGTGGAGATCGGCCAGGCACGCACCCCAGTTGCCGCCACCGGAGCAGCTTCTGATTGTAACACGGGACCCAGGCGACTGTCCTACTCCCTCGGGGAAGATCCGTGGCGCCAACCACATGAGTTCCCCACGGCCAGCCTTCGGCATCATTTGTGCAATCCGTATCTTCGTGATTATCCGCAAGGTCCAGTCGATATCGACCTTGTGGGCAATTTGGGTAGAATCACTCGTGTTGTCAAAGCCGCAGGTCTTTTGGTCAACCTGAACTCGTGTTGCAGACGATGCACGAGTCATCCAGGCTTGAAGATCGAGCGCAAGCCCAACCACGGAGATGATGCATGCGACGGATAGTGAGGCTGATAACCGCAGTCCTGGCGGTGGCTATCGGGTCGGTGGGCGGGGTTTTGTGGGCGGCGCCCGCATCGCCGAGCTATCTGGGCGTAGAAAGGACCATCGACGAGATCCGTCGATCCTGGTCAAGTCCGGGGGCACCCGCTCAACCCAACGCACCGGGATGGAACGCGCTCTTTGACGCGTTGCTGGCTGACCTCGGTTCTTATTCCAAAGCCGAGAGTGAGGGCGAGCGTCTCGAGGCCCTGAATCGGGTTTATCAGATCTCGACCGGATTGAGCGCGGTGACGTGGGCGCCGGCGGCCAATCTGCGCCAGGAGATCCGCCAATGGCTTCGACCTCGGGTCCGCCTCGCCTGGGCCAGACAGCGATTGAGCGAAACGGTTCAAGCCTTGCCGGCAACCACCGACGCGAATATCCTCGCCAATCGATCGCGCTGGGTGAACTTCGTTCAGGATGACCTGGGACACGCCCTCCACGATTACGAGGCCGCCACGACGGTGCCTCAGCGGCAGACCGCGCTCAACCGCATCCATCAGTCGTTGAGCTTACTTGGCAAGGGCGATCAAAGTCGACCTTGGTGGCCGTCTGGGGAGCTGCAGAGCCGCCTCAACGACTTGTTCAATCGGCCTAATCTCGACATTACGGCCGATGTCAAGACGGTTGCTCCCGTCTTCGATGCCAACCTCGTCGAAACAGGACCGGTATTGCGCAAAGGCTACACGTCCCAAGTCACCGCCGGCACCAAGACGGGCTTTGGCCTGATGCCCAGCGACGACGGCATCGCGTTTTTCAACAGTCAGCTCTTTACCAGCGTCACGCCCATTTGGGACTTTCAAAACCAGATCGCCTCGGATGCCCGGGGGAAACAGGCGGCGAAGCTCTACCAATTTGACGCCACCTCGTACGACTGGGCCGAGCTAACCATCACCACGGTTTTGAGAGACTCAGGACTTCAGATCACACCGTCGTACCAGCACAACATCGACGCGGCGATCTCGTCTCAGCCCATGTGCGGAGGCGAGTTTGGGCGATTCGTCGCCGGCCTGATCGGAATGAATCAGCAGGCGATCAACAACAGGGTTTACCAGGGTGCAATCGGCAATTTTCGGAGCGCATCCCGGCCGAAGCCATGGAGGAGGGACTCGAGCGCATCGCGGGTGAGACTGAGCGGCGCAATACCGATCTCCGCACCAAGGGACTGATCGGGAACAACACCCTATCAATCAAGGATTTCCTGATCACGCAGCTCGCGCTTCGATCACGGCCTGAGGGCGTCTTCGTCGGCGGCCTGCTCCAGTGGCAGGGCACCCCCCAGCTCGGCGCCGACGCCCCCGAGCCGGCCAAACTGACGACCTTCGAAACGGGCGTTACGGCGAATGTTCATCTGAGCTCGCTCCTCACCAGCCTGATCCGTGGAGCATTCGAGCGTGACCCGATCCGGTCGGTCCAGAACCTGATGATCGTCACCAAGGATGTGCCGGCGGGAACGCCGCCCCGCGACGCGGTCACCCTGAGGCAAAATACCGATCTATCGGCTTACCTCAGCGCGGTGGACGACGCCCGGAAAGCCAAGAATCCCAAGGTATCGGCCCTGCGGATCACGAAACCGCAACAACCCCCCGAGTTCAGCGTTGACGCGCGAGGTTTCCTGGTCGCCTTGATCCATGACTTTCAGCTCGACGTCCCCGCTCCCGAAGGTGAGGCGAGAGGCGGCCTGGTCGGCGCGCCCGCCAAGATTTACCGGATCAAGATACCGTTAGCCGAGATTGCCTTATCCTACCAGGTCGATGCGCCGGAGAAGACCTTGCATATCCGGGCGAAGGTTGAAGAATTCAACCCGGGGCTCAACGCGGAGGTCCTGGCGATCACCGACGATGAAACCAAGGCGACGCCCCTTTCACGCTTCTCCGGCGGGATCGTCTTGGTCGCCATGAGGGCACGAATTCGTTCACAACCGATCGAGTTCACCCTCGACCAGTCCACGCTTCCCGGTTTCTCGATCCGCTCAGTCTCTGCCCTGGACCCTAGCGGTTGGATTCGGCTCACCTTGGACCGGAATCCCAACAGCCCGCCGCCTAAGTTTTGACGAGGTCGGGGCTGGGACGTGGCGGGCGACGGATGACGAGCAATTCGCTTCGCGTACCACGCGCCGCCCGAGTCATCCGTGGCTCCTTAGCCGCGTGTGCGGCGCCTGTTCTTCGCCTTTACGCCGAACGTCACTGCTTTCTGGTAGAATCATGTTCGATCACGTGCCGCAGCCGAGCGGAAACAACCCGTCACCAGGTCCCTTGCACGGAGCGAATCATGATGTCGCAGCCATTACTGGAAGAGCCGAGCCGCGTGGACGAACCCAAGGCGGCCGTTGATTATGCCGAAGTGCTGAGCCAGGTTGCCGCCGCGGGCCGGCCGGTGATCGTGCGCCGGAACGGAGAGGACCTCGCGGCCGTCATCCCGCTGGAGCACCTGGAGCTGGTCCGGAAAATCCTGGCACGTCAGGAAGTCGAGAGGTCGGCAGCACAAATCGATTGGAGCCGGCCGCAGAACACCCTTCGGCCGCCACAATCGTGGTTCGACGACGAGGACGACAACCCCTTCAAGCCGGAAGAGGAACCGGCGTCGTGAGCCCGACCCGCCTGCCGCGCCTCGGCAGCATCGCCTGGGCGGAGTTGGAGGACGCCAACGGCTTCGCCAAGGTTCGCCCGGTTGTCGTGGTCACGCCTACGGCGGAGATCGCCCCCGGGAAGTTGGTGCGCGTCGTGGCGATCACGACCCGGCTCCCCGCCACCTTGCCCGACGACCATGTCTTGCTGCCCTGGGACCCGCAAGGGAAGGCCCGATCTGGCTTGAGGCGCCGGTGCGCGGCCGTGGCAAGCTGGCAGGCCGAGATCCCAGTCGCCTGCGTGCAACAGGTAGTCGGCACCCTGTCGCCGGCGATAATCGGCGAACTACTGGCCAAGGTTTCGGCCGCCTTGGCCGCGCCATCGGCGACTCCTGCGGCTGGCCCCGGCGACCCGTTGGCCGAAAATCCCAAAGCGGCGCGGCGGCATCACCTTCCGCCGCGGAGAATGACCAGGGGGAAAGAGCCGGCGAGATCGCTTGACGAGGCGTCGACCGTGATCCGCTCGGTCTACCCCCTGGACCCTAGCGGATGGCTTCGGCTGACCCTGGACAGGAATCCCAACAGCCCGCCTCCCGCGTTTGGCAAGGCCAAGGCCGCTTGTATCCCATTGATCGCGGAGTGATCGTGACCTGGTACCGCAAGGGTAGGCTGATGCGAAGTTGCTATTGACGCGGTCTTCGTGGATGTTTTGGACGATCCGCTTTTGTTACGCGAGGCATCGGCATTCGTGTTGTGCGCGGGTCGTGCGACCGCGCCGAAAATCGGACGGCGAAGTCGAGGTCGCAGCGGAATTTCGCTGTTCCTCTCGGTTCGTGCCAGCCGTAGAACGCTCGTTTGGGTCGAATGTGATTAACGGATTGTGGGCGTGAACGATGCTCGAAGCCAAGATAATCGACCGAGGACGAGGGCCCGAGATCGCCGGGACGCGGATCACGGTTTACGACGTTCTCGATTACCACAAGCACGGATGGCACCGTGACATGATCGCGGACACGCTCGACCTCAGCTCTCAAGAGGTCGAGGTGGCGATCCGCTACATCGATGAGCATCGGGACGAGGTGATGGCGGATTACGCGGAAATGCTCGCGCGCGACGCGAGGGGGAACCCGCCCGAGCTCCAGGCCAAGCTGGACACCGCGCATGAGCGACTCCAGGCCATGCTCCGCGAGCGCCGCGAAATCAGGAGCCAGGAGGCCCGGGATGCGGGGCATTCTGGCGGACATTAACGTGGGGAAGCAGCGGCGGGCCATCGTCGCGATTTGGACGTCCGACGCCTGGCGCGAAATCTGGGACGGCCTCGGATTGTCCGTCGTGAACTTCCGAAACGTCGGGTTGCCGTACAACGCTTCTGATGCCGTGATCTGGACGACCTGCCAGCGAGAAGGACTCGTGCTGATTACAGGGAACCGAAACAAGCGCGGGCCCGATTCTCTGGAGGCTGTGATCGAGCGTGAGAATCAGCCAGACAGCCTGCCAGTCGTTACGATCGCTGATCCCGATCCAAGACCCTGCCCGAGCAAGCCCAGGCCGTCCGGTCGGTGCTCGCCGAGCATTCCAGCGGTTTGACTCCCGAACAACTGGCCCGGCTCTTCCTGCGGGCCAATACCAAGCTCGTCTCCGAGCTTTTGCAGACGCTGGTCTCCCTGGGTCAGGCCCGTGCGCTGTAGGTCGGCGGGTACGTTCGGACCTAGGATGATGGCTGCTGTGTCACACTTCTACTCGTATGGCCCACCGAGCTAAAGTGTTCATCGCGACGCGTTCTTGCTATTGCGCCGATTGGGAGACACTCCATTGTCGCGCAATGAAACGCCGGCACTTATCCTCCGCACAGCCGAGGTCTCACTTCCCTTTTTTGAACGCTTTTCGTAGCATTTAGTTTAGTTTGATGATGAGACCAGGAGGCTTGAACCGTGTCAGCAACTAACGATCGTAAGCCGGACGTGCGGCTGCCTGGACAGGCTGATGACGCACCCCTGGAGGAACTGACGGCTCGTCTCCGAGCGGCTCTGGAGGGACTCGACCGCGGCCGTGCCCTCCACATCGTGCTTTCTTCCCTCGTCGGCGACCATCTTGATCGTGAGCTGGCCGTCGTGGACCCCGACGCCGGACAAGTTTTCGCTTACCTGGTCCCACCGGGCGAGCGCCACGCCTTGCACGCGGCGGTGCGCCATCCGCAGCGCGCCGTTGTCAGCCGCGAGCCGGCCCCGACTCTCGATGACGTCCTCCGCCGAGTAGTTCAGCCCGCGGATCGGGTAACGGCAGCGGTCGGCGACTAATGACGCCAGCTCCTCAGCTCAGCCGTTCCGGCGGACCGGCATTAGCTCGATCGGAACCCGAACGCACCGAACCCGAGATGGTCGATCGCGGCTGTCCAGAGGCGTTCGTGATGGAATCCCCAATTCGGAGGCGGATCGATGGCCGATCCCGGTCACTACCAAATCCTCGCCGCGGATGGGTTCGATGAAGACCTCGCGGTCATCGAGGCCGAGATGCGTTCGAGAGGAAATGCCGGGCGACACGAACAAGTGAATCAGCACATCCAGAGGCTCGATGACCTCAGGCGCGACCCGCGTCACAAGAGACATTGGGCCCAACGGATCCTCGTCTATCGCGACGAGAACGGCAACGTCTTGTGGCGAGACAAAGTCGCCGATGATGCCGACCTCGATGAGAGTGACTTGCGCCGGCTCGAATACGTCATTGAGGATTTGCTCGACGCGGAGGACGAGAAACTCCGCCGGCAGTGGGGTCTGCTCGTAACATTCTACAGGGTCGATGACGACGATAGGAAAGTTGTCTTGATCAGCATACATCTCGTTGAGACGATGTGACCTCGATGAAGAAGCCGCTCTTGGTCTGGCCGTAATGATGGCCGTAGAGCCCCGCGGCGAGGACTCGTCGGCGAATGTGATGCAAGCCGATTCATGACGTTGGGCGACGTTCCACACGCTCGGAGCGGTGGGCGTCCCTCAAACCCGCCAGCTCGCCCCGTTCGAGCAAGGCGTCGACCACGTCCGCGACGCTGGCCGGCTGCCGCTGGCTTCGGACCAGGGGGATTCCGCCAGCCGTCACTCGAGTTCCGCTGATGGTGGCGATGTAGTCACCGCCGGGCTGGCCGTCGTCGTTGCCGTCGATCTCGCGGCCCAGCATGTCGGTCACGAGCGCAGCCGTTGACGATCAGCTCCTCCGGCTTCGATGAGGTGAGCTTGCCGCGGGGCGTAAGCGTCACCTGTTGTTCGACGCGGTTGTAGACCGCCGAGGCCGGCGTCACGGGCGTGCCAAGCTTGGTTGTCGCCGGCTTTCGGTGCTTGCCCTTGCCCGTGGCCTTGACCTTGATGACCGGCGCGAGTTCGTAGGCGTTGGCGTTGTCGGCGGACGCGGCGTTGAGCGCTCCGCTGAACTCGAGGACCAGCACGGTCTCTTTCTTCGCCTTCTTCCCCTTGCCGACCTTGATCGTTTCCACCTGCAACGACTCCACTGTGACCAGTGGGGGCGGCGTGGGCGTGTTGACCACGGTGATCGTCTGCGTGGCGCTCGGGCTGCTGACGTCGCCGTATTGGTCGATCACGTCGACGCGGTACGGGTACGAGCCGACGCCCAGCGGGCCGGGATCTGGACCTGATAGCTCCCGGAGCTATTCGCCTGGGTCGTGTTCACGACGGTGCCGCTCGCGTTCAAGAGCTGCACGGTCGCGCCGGCGAAGGTCGTCCCGGTCAAGTACGGGCTCGTCAGGTACGTCGTTTCGCCGCCGGGGCTGCCGTTGCTGTCGGCGGGCAGGAGCGTGGGTGCGCTCGGGGTTGCCGGAGGGGCGACGATCGTCAGTGACAGCGGGTTACTCGCCGGGCTGGCACCCCCGGCATTGCTCGCCACGACGGTAAGCTGGTACGTGCCGGGGCTGACGGAGCTCTGCACCGAGACGGTATAGTTGCCGCTGGCATCGGCCGTCGCCGTACCGAGGACTTTGGTGCCGTTCAGGAGCTGAACCGTCGCGTTGGCCTGGGTCGTGCCGGAGAAGGCGGGGGTGTCGTCGTCGGTGATGTTGTCCCCCTTGATGCCGCTGTCGTCGGCCGGCACGAGCACGGGAGGAGCCGGCTGCGCCGGCGGAGACGTGGCGAGGATCTGCGTCGTGGCCTGGCCGGTGCTCGGCTCCGGCTGGCTGATGCCGACATTGCTGGTCGCGATGCTGATGAAGCTGTAAGTGTGGCCCGGCCTGGCCGGTGAAGGTCGCCGAGGTCTCGGTGGTGTTCATCTGGAACGATGTCGAACGTCCGCCGTCGTCGGAGACGTAGACGTTGTAATACGCGATCCCCGAGCCGTCGCCGTCGCTTCCCGACCAGCTCACGGTGAAGCTCGTCGAGCTCTCGGTGGCCGGCAGGGCGGCCACGGTGCTGGTGGGCACGGTGTTGTCGATCGTGATCAGGGCCTGCTTGGTCGGATCGATCCCCTGGCTGGGGTCTTCGTCGCTCACCAGGTCGGTGGCGATCGGCGTGTTGCCGTCGAACACGATATTGGCGACGTTGCGGATCTGCGTGCCGGTGGCCAGGCCCGCATTGGGCGAGATCACGAAGCTGACGTATCCCTCGCCGCGGCCCGTGCCGTTCTCGGGCGGCAGGAAGCCGGTCAGCACGCTCGGGAGGAAGCTGAGTGCTGGGATCGATCGACTGGAACGTGACCGTCAACTGCCGGGTCTGGTAGTTGAGGCTGGCGTTGATGACGACGTCGAACGTCACGCCGTTGTAGGTCATCGGGACCGTGGTCTGATAATCCTGGCTGCCCGGCGGAATCGTCAGGACGGTGTCGCCGAAGCCGATCTCGGTCAACTGGAAGGTACTCAGGTCGAGGTTGGGGTCGAGCGTGTCGGTGATCACGACCTGCTGAGCGGGGGCGGTGGCCGTGGGGGAGTTCTCGAAGTCGATCTGGTAGGGGAAGAGCGTCAGGGCCGAGCCCGAGACGAAGTTTCCGGCCCATAGCCCGTCGGGCCGATCATGGAGTTGGGGTCGTAGGCCACCGCAGCGATAGCGCTACCGCCGCCGCTGCTGCCGCACGCCGGCGGCTGTTGCACATCGTGGTGCTGCCGAGCGAACCACTGAAGAAGCCGTAGCCAGTGTCGGACTTCGACAGCGGCTTGCAGACGACCATTGGCGGCGGGGGTGTCGGGGTGCGCTGCTCTGGGGGAGTCCACCTCGGCCCGTGAGTTGCCGAGTAGTGCAGCTGTCTGCCCAACTCCAGGTTCCGTCGATAGCTAACAGAAATCTAAGCCGGAGTGGTCACCGAGACCTGTGATAGGACCGATGGTCGTGCAGTGCCGACTGGGATTCAGGCTCTACCCAGCCCGTTGGTCTCCCGGAAGTGTGCTGCGGAATCGGATGCCGAGGCCAATCGGATCCGGTAGCCCGATGCCGTTCTGCCCAGCGAATCCGAAGGCGAGGGTCCGAGGTGACCGTTAAGTCCCACCAGATCGCTGAACGGATGTACGAGTCGCTATCCAGTCCGCCATTGCCATGACGGGCAGCTCTGGAGACCGGACGGATCGACGCCTGAGTGGTCGTTCCCGACGTACCGTCGCACGTTCGTGTCGCCCCCAGCGAGGCCGAGCGGATCGTTCGACACGAACTGCCCCGTCGTCGGATCGTAGCTCCGGTGCCCGCATGTTGTAGAGCCCGCTCCCGTCGCTCGAGACGCCGAACTGGCCGACGAACGTGAACGGGTTGGCGACGCTCCCCGTGCTGGCGAGCAATCCGCCGAACGGCAGATAGCTGTAGCTGGCGACCAATCCGCTCGTCGCGTTGGTCAAACCCGCCGTCGAGCCCAGCGCGTCGAACTGGTAATAGTTCGTCCCGCTGGGCGTGACCTGGCTCACCAGCCCCAAGCCATACGTGTAGCCGGCGATCAGGCTTCCCGAGCTGGTGTACTGGCCGACCAGGTTCCCCAGCCCGGTCGGATCGACCAGGTTGTCGGTCGTCTGGCCGTTCGTCGGTCGTGGCGACCAGGTTCCCGAGCGCGTCATACTGGTAGACCAGCTCCCGGTCGGCGAGCTGACGCCGGTGAGCTGGTTCAGCGAATTGTAGGTGTAAGTCGTGGTTCCCGAGGCATCCGTCATCGAGACCAGATTGCCGTCGGCGTCGTACTCGTAGGTCGTGTACCGCCGACGGTCGTGTATTCGTTGACGCTGTTGCTCGTGTAGCTGCGTCGTCACGCCGTTGATGATCGTCTGCGGTGCGATCGCCGGCCGCGTTGTAGACGTAGGTCAGGTTCTGGCTGGGGATGCTCGGATTCGGTCGAGGCGAACGCGGCATGTGACCAGCTCGCCGTCGTTGTCGTAGCCGTAGGTCCAGGTGCCGTCGACCGTCGCCATGCTGGTTTCTTCGCCCAGCGCGTTGTAGGTGTAGACGAAGCTGCTGTCGACCGAGCCGTTGGCGGCGTAGTTGATCGAGGTCCAGGATGTTGCCGTCGGCATCATACGTGTAGGTCGTGTAGGTGCCGTCTCCCTTGTCCTCGCGAGTCAGCTCGCCGATGTTGTTGTACGTGTACGAGATGATAAGCGCGCCCGTGCCGTCGGTCAGCTTGGCCAACTGGCCGAGCGAGTTGTAGGTGTAATTGACTGTGTAGGTGACTGTCGAGCCCGACATCTCGACCATCTGGGTGCGCTGGCCGCCCGCGTTGTAGGTGTACTGGAGGGACAGGCCGTCGGGATAGGCGACGCTCGTGAGCTCGTCGGCCGAATTGTAGGTGAGCGTGGTGGTGCCAGACGAGTCGGTCGCCTGATCAGGTTGCCCTGGGCATCGTAGGTGTAGCGTCATCGTCGAGCCGCCGGCCAGCGTTTCGCTGGCGACTTGTCCGGCGGCGTTGTAGGTGTAATTGCGTGACCTGGCCGTCTGGGATCGGTGAGCGACAAGCGGATCGCCCAGCGCGTCGTAGGTCGCCGTCTCGACGGTGTCGTCCGGGTACTCGGTCGAGGTCAGGTCGCCGCTGGCGTTGTAGTTGTATTTGGTGGTGTCTCCCTGGGCGTTGGTGACGCTGGCAGCAGGTTGTCGGAGCCGAGTGTATGTGTAGGAGTGGTCTGGCCGAGCGGGTCCGTGCTGCTCATCAGGTTTCCTTCGCATCGTATGCGTAGCGTCGTCGTCAGACCGGTCGGCCCGGTCAGGCTCGTCAGGTTGCCATTGCTGTCATAAGTGGCGAAACGTGACGTTGCCCAGCGGATCGACGGTCTTGACCAGGCAGCCCGTTCTCGTCGAAAAAATACTGGCTGGCGTCGCCCGCCGCGTCGGTGACGGTCACCTCGCCGACGTTGTAGCTGATAGGTCACGGGATCGGCGCCGCCAGCCTGCGAAGTGCCGGTCAGTTGGCCGGACGCGTTGTACGTGAAGCTCTGAGACGTTCCGTCCGGGATTCGTGATCGACGCCAGCGCGTTTTGCGTCGCCGGGTCCGAGCCAGTCATCGTAGCGTGTACTGCGTCACCTCGCCGTCGTAGCTCGTCACGGAGATCAGGTGCTCGCCGGAATCGTAGGTGTATTCGACCGTTTGGCCGTCGGAGCTGGTGACCGACGCGATCAGGCCCGGCCGCGTTGTAGGCGATCGTCAGGGATGCGCCCGAGCGTGTCGGTCAGGCTGGTGAGCTGGCCGCCCGTGTAGCCGGCCGTGATCCGGTTGCCGTTGGTGTCCTGGATGTAGTCGAGCGTGCCGTTCGGCGTTGAACGCCTCGATCTGGCCGTCGGTCTCTTGCAGTGTGAACGTGCCGCCGGTGCCCTCGGTGAGGATGCCGTAGTCGCCCGGCTGGTCGAAGTAGTCGCTGCCGCGGCTGTCGGGCTGGAAGACGCGCTGCTCGCCCGAGGGCATGGTGACGGTCACGGTTCCGTCGGAGGCCGACGCTCAGCGAATACTGCCAGTCGTCGGTCCAGCCGTAGCCGAGCGGGCCGAGCGCATCGCGCGCGCTGATCGGTTCCTGATAGGTCCGCGCTGAAATCGAGCGACAATTGCCCCGGGACCGCCACGTCGAGATCGGTGACGCTCGCCAGCACCGGCGTCGGCGTCAGGCCGTCGGCCTGCATCACCGCGAACGCCCAGAGCTCGCTGACGTCCGTCACGTCCTCGCCCAGCTGGCCGAGGTACGATGCCTCGTCGTCGAGCATCGTCACGTAACCGCCCCAGGTGTCGCCGAGCTGGGACGTCGAGGCCGCTGAAGATCGCCGACCAGGCCGTGTTGGAGATCCCCGGCGGCTGGAGGCTCGTTTGCAGGCTGCTCCAATCGATGGCCGTCGTGTCGTGCTGAGTGTAGTACGTCGAGCGTTGAACTGGAAGCTTGCTCTCGAGACGGTCCAGGGTTGCTGCATTCCGGCGTAGTAGACGGGAACCGTGATCGATTCGCCCGGCTCGAGCCAGCCGGGCACCTCGGTGCCGCTGGCCAGGATCTCGACGCTGTTGGAGTAGCCCTCGGGAATGGCGGATGTCCAGTACCCGGAGACCACGAGTGCCGGGTTGAGCGTCAAGAGCGGCTTGCGTCGTCCGCGTACTGCCGACTGAGAGCACCAGAAGCGGCGCGGGCATGGCCACGCTGCCCGTGTTGGAGTACTCGACATAGATGGTCGAGGAGATGTGCCGGCCCATCTCGCTGGGAAGGATCAACTGCGAGACAAAATGCGCCTCGCCCGGCGCCGTCACGGTGAATGCCCGCCGCCAGCGTTGCGATCTTGGCCGCCGGGGTTGGTCACCACGACCGAGTATGTACCCCTGCGGGACGCTGCTCAGGTCGAACGTGGCCGTCAACTGCGTGAACGTGTCGAGCGTCACGCTGGCGGCGTTGTAGACGGTGTTGCCCGCTCGAGACCAGCTCGACCGACGATCGTGTTGTTGAATCCCGACCCGGTGCAGGGTCAGCGTGGCCGTGCTCCCCGTCGGCGGATTGAGCGGGGGCTACGGTGGTCAGCGTGATCGGCTCGCCGGCCGCCGACAGCGTGAACGTGCTGGCCGAGGGGACCGACACGGAATAGACCAGGATGTACCAGTTGCCCGGCGCCGCCGAGGGGACGAGCAACTGCGGACTGGCCGAGACGCCGTTGCTGAAGCTGTATGCCGTAATTGCCCTGGGTCGGCGGCGAGCCGAGCTTGGCGTAGAGTTGATTGACGTCGGCCGAGGAGCCGTCCTGAAGCGTGACCAGCAGCGCTTGCGTCGCGGGCACGCTCACCGCGAAGAGCTGGGCCTGCCCGCTGCCGGCCAGCGTGCCGCTGTACGGCGTTCCCAAGCGTCAGGTTGGTGACCGAGGTCTGCTCCAGATCGAAGGCGTAGGCGCCGCCCTGGACTGCCGGTCCCGTGCGCGGTCAGGATGTAGCTGCCGCTGGATGGCAACGTGATCGGGCCGGAGTCGGACGCCTGAGGTCCGTGAAGGCCGTGTATCCGCCCGGGCCGGTCAGATCAAACGCGACGTCGCCGCCGGATGTGCTGATCACGTTCAGCTGAACCTGCTCGCCGGCAGCTGCCGGTGAAGTCATACTGATCGACGCCGTAGGCGCTGTAGATCGTGCCGGTGGTCGTCTGATTGACCGTCAGGGGATAGACGTTGGGCGTGACGTTGTAGGCCGAGAGCACATAGTTGCCGGTGCTGGAGACCTCCGCGGCGGGCGCCTGAACCTGGATCGTGTATGTCTGGTTGGCGGGGAGACTGAAGCCGCTGATTGTCGCGACCGCCCCGTTGCTGCTGCTTGTGGCCGAAGCAAGGACATCGTTGTTCGGATCGAGCAGCTCGACCTGACCCCAACCGAGCTGCGGCGAGAGTGCCGGCTCCGAGCCGCCCTCCACCCGGATTGAGCTGCACCGTGATCGATTCTCCGGTGGTGCCGTAAAACGTCCAGTCCTCGACCGCTCCGGCGGGTGTCAGCGTCCCGGGCGTTGGGGTATTGAGAGCGATCGAGCCGCCCGACGGGACGACGGTGACCGTTCCACCCACGATCGTGCCGCTGATCTGGTCGCCGCGAACGTAGAGGTGCAGGTTGTTCAGATTGAGGGTGGCGCCGCTCGGCACGATCAGCTCGTTGGCATAGACGGCCTCGGGGCTCGTGCTGCGTTGTGTTGTGCGACTGGTCCACCAGCTCGACCGACGTGCTCGCTGGTCAGGCTGATCGTCCCGTAGGCGAAATTGTTGACAAAACCCGCCTGGACGGCCCCGAGATCCGTCCGACATGGCCTCGAGTTCCTGCGGCGGATTGCTCGTGCCGGTGCCGCTGTCGAGCTCGACCGTCCCCTGGGGATTGAAGTCGTCGGCGTTCTGGGTGGTGCCCAGAAGGTTGCCGCTGATCTCGATCGTGCTTCCCGGGGCGCTGGACAGAATGCCTGAGCCGTTGACAGTCAAGGCGCCCTCGATGTTGAGCGTGGCACCGGCCTGAACGCTCAGGTTGCCCTGATCGACCAGAGTCCCGGCTTGGACGGTGCTCGTTCCTCCGCTGATCGAGAGCCCTAGACTGGCCGACAGGGTGAACGTGCCGGTCGAATCCCCGATCAGACTTACACCATTGATCGTCGAGAGACCGGGATCAAGCACCGTGCCGTCGTCACTGACCTGCAGGATGGATGGGTGATTTATGTCCCCATTGCCCGTGAAGCTACTCAACGCCGACACGTTGAGTTGGCTGCCTGTCCCGTCGCCCTCCAGTTGCACTGGCCCCCCGCTGACCTGAGTCAGGGCCGGCAGCTCGACATCGCCACCGGCCAGCGCCTGGACGTCGGTGTAAGAGCAGCAAGCGTTTGGCTCGGCGATCGAGGCCAGTTCGGGCAGCGCCAGCACGCTGCCGGCGCCCGTGGCCTGGAGGGTCGTCGTGTAGTTCGTGGAGCCCGTGTAACTGATCAAGGCCGGCAACGTGAGCGAAGCCCCGCCACTGACCAGGAAGTCGGAACCGACGGCCTCGGTCAATGCCGGGAGGCTCAGCGTGCCGCTCGATACCGGGAGGCTCACACCATTAATCGTCGAGAGGTCGGAATCAAGCACCGTGCCGCTGTTGCTAGCCTGCAGGATGGACATATGATTTATGTCCCCATCGCCGGCGATACTGGTCAACGCCGACACGTCGAGCCGGCTGCCCGCCCCGTCGCCCTCCAGTTGCACCGGTCCCCCGCTGACCTGGGTCAGGACCGGCAGCTCGACATCGCCACCGGCCAGCGCCTGGACCTCGGTGTAAGAGCAGCAAGCGTTTGGCTCGGCGATCGAGGCCAGTTCGGGCAGCGCCAGCACGCTGCCGGCGCCCGTGGCCTGGAGGGTCGTCGCGTAGTTCGTGGAGCCCGTGTAACTGGCCAAGGCCGGAAGAGTCAGCGAGGCCCCGCCGCTGACCAGGAAGTTGGAACCGTCGGCCTTGGTCAATGCCGGGAGGCTCAGCGTACTGCTCGATATCGAGAGCGTGCCTCCAGTGAAACTGGCAAATCTGCGCGGTGGCCAGAGTCGCGGTGGGGTCGAATGACAGGCTGACGTCCTTCAGACTGGTCAGGCCGCCGTCGCGCACCGTACCGCTGTTGCTAGCCTGCAGGATGGACATATGATTTATGTCCCCATTGCCCGTGAAGCTACTCAACGCCGACACGTTGAGTTGGCTGCCCGTCCCGTCGCCCTCCAGTTGCACTGGCCCCCCGCTGACCTGAGTCAGGGCCGGCAGCTCGACATCGCCACCGGCCAGCGCCTGGACGTCGGTGTAAGAGCAGCAAGCGTTTGGCTCGGCGATCGAGGCCAGTTCGGGCAGCGCCAGCACGCTGCCGGCGCCCGTGGCCTGGAGGGTCGTCGTGTAGTTCGTGGAGCCCGTGTAACTGATCAAGGCCGGCAACGTGAGCGAAGCCCCGCCACTGACCAGGAAGTCGGAACCGACGGCCTCGGTCAATGCCGGGAGGCTCAGCGTGCCGCTCGATACCGGGAGGCTCACACCATTAATCGTCGAGAGGTCGGAATCAAGCACCGTGCCGCTGTTGCTAGCCTGCAGGATGGACATATGATTTATGTCCCCATCGCCGGCGATACTGGTCAACGCCGACACGTCGAGCCGGCTGCCCGCCCCGTCGCCCTCCAGTTGCACCGGTCCCCCGCTGACCTGGGTCAGGACCGGCAGCTCGACATCGCCACCGGCCAGCGCCTGGACCTCGGTGTAAGAGCAGCAAGCGTTTGGCTCGGCGATCGAGGCCAGTTCGGGCAGCGCCAGCACGCTGCCGGCGCCCGTGGCCTGGAGGGTCGTCGCGTAGTTCGTGGAGCCCGTGTAACTGGCCAAGGCCGGAAGAGTCAGCGAGGCCCCGCCGCTGACCAGGAAGTTGGAACCGTCGGCCTTGGTCAATGCCGGGAGGCTCAGCGTACTGCTCGATATCGAGAGCGTGCCTCCAGTGAAACTGGCAATCTGCGCGGTGGCCAGAGTCGCGGTGGGGTCGAATGACAGGCTGACGTCCTTCAGACTGGTCAGGCCGCCGTCGGCGCACCGTACCGCTGTTGCTAGCCTGCAGGATGGACATATGATTTATGTCCCCATTGCCCGTGAAGCTAGTCAACGCCGACACGTTGAGTTGGCTGCCCGTCCCGTCGCCCTCCAGTAGCACTGGCCCCCCGCTGACCTGAGTCAGGGCCGGCAGCTCGACATCGCCACCGGCCAGGGCCTGGACCTCGGTGTAAGAGCAGCAAGCGTTTGGCTCGGCGATCGAGGCCAGTTCGGGCAGCGCCAGCACGCTGCCGGCGCCTGTGGCCTGGAGGGTCGTCGTGTAGTTCGTGGAGCCCGTGTAACTGATCAAGGCCGGCAACGTGAGCGAAGCCCCGCCACTGACCAGGAAGTCGGAACCGACGGCCTTGGTCAATGCCGGGAGGCTCAGCGTGCCGCTCGATACCGAGGAGGCTCACACCATTAATCGTCGAGAGGTCGGAATCAAGCACCGTGCCGCTGTTGCTAGCCTGCAGGATGGACATATGATTTATGTCCCCATCGCCGGCGATACTGGTCAACGCCGACACGTCGAGCCGGCTGCCCGCCCCGTCGCCCTCCAGTTGCACCGGTCCCCCGCTGACCTGGGTCAGGACCGGCAGCTCGACATCGCCACCGGCCAGCGCCTGGACCTCGGTGTAAGAGCAGCAAGCGTTTGGCTCGGCGATCGAGGCCAGTTCGGGCAGCGCCAGCACGCTGCCGGCGCCCGTGGCCTGGAGGGTCGTCGCGTAGTTCGTGGAGCCCGTGTAACTGGCCAAGGCCGGAAGAGTCAGCGAGGCCCCGCCGCTGACCAGGAAGTTGGAACCGTCGGCCTTGGTCAATGCCGGGAGGCTCAGCGTACTGCTCGATATCGAGAGCGTGCCTCCAGTGAAACTGGCAATCTGCGCGGTGGCCAGAGTCGCGGTGGGGTCGAATGACAGGCTGACGTCCTTCAGACTGGTCAGGCCGCCGTCGCGCACCGTACCGCTGTTGCTAGCCTGCAGGATGGACATATGATTTATGTCCCCATTGCCCGTGAAGCTACTCAACGCCGACACGTTGAGTTGGCTGCCCGTCCCGTCGCCCTCCAGTTGCACTGGCCCCCCGCTGACCTGAGTCAGGGCCGGCAGCTCGACATCGCCACCGGCCAGCGCCTGGACGTCGGTGTAAGAGCAGCAAGCGTTTGGCTCGGCGATCGAGGCCAGTTCGGGCAGCGCCAGCACGCTGCCGGCGCCCGTGGCCTGGAGGGTCGTCGTGTAGTTCGTGGCACCCGTGTAACTGGTTAGTTGCGAAAGGGTCAATGACGCACCGTTTTCGGCGTTTAGGCTCGCCCCGGAAGCCGTGGTCGTCCCCGCGACAGCCACACTAAGCCCTAGGCCGTTGGCCGTCAGCGACCCGCCCGTCATTGTCAGCCCGCCGATGATCGTCGAGTTGGCCGCGACCGTCAAGCCGCCGCCGGAGATGACCAGCGGATCAGAGGCTGTGATGCTATTGACTGACTCGACGTTCGAGCTGATCGTCACCGTCGGGCTGCCCGGGTCGTCGATCACCACGTCGTCGGCCGGGCCCGGGACCTTGTCCGTGCTCCAATTGCTGGCGACGTCCCAGGAGCCGCTAGTTGGGGAAATCCAAGTGTCGGTCGCCAGAAGTTGGCGGGGCTCCAGAACCTCCATCATGAGACGCCTGCGATTCAGACGGCTTGAAAACGCTTTCCCGCGTCGAAACCAGGTCGAACGGCTTCTGGACATGGTGCTTGCCCCTGATGATGATACAATGCGATGCCACGAAGTATCTGTAATTGGCCGCCGAAATGTCGGCACGATCCCCGTCAACGCTTGCATTCGGATTTCCTGCGACACGAATCCGCGCGTGCCAAACGCAGCTCACTTCGTGTCTCATCCGTGCAGTCGCCGACGCATTCGATCTGCTTCTGTCGTAGAAGGTCCAACAGTAATACCGCGGTGAATCGCCCGAACCGAACAAAAAAAATCAAAAATCGACGAGTTGAGCGGCCCATGCCCGAACCAATCGACATTCTTGACCTCATCCCAAGGATCCGATCCGGCGATAAGGACGCCTCGGCGGAGTTGGTGCGCCGCTTCGAGCCGTTCATCCAAAGGGTCGTCCGCCTCCGGATGGGTCAGCCCGGTCATCGCGGTGCGCTCGGCCGCGAAGCCGGATCGTCGGATATATGCCAGTCGGTCTTCCGGAGCCTCCTTCGGGGGCTAATGGAACACCGATATCAACTCGATCACCCCGGCGATCTGGAAAGACTCCTCCAGGTGATGGTTCGGTTCAACGTCGCGACGAAGGCTCGCCGATCGAGCGTGAGACGCCGCCAGTTGGTCGAGGATTTTGAGCAAGCAGGATGGATCGATTCCGCGCCGCGCCCTGACCAGGAAGTCGCCGAGCAAAACCTGCTCGACGCGATCCAGGAGCGGTTTTCGGAAGAGGAACTGGAGCTCGTGACGCTCTGGCTCGACGACATACCATTGGCAGACATCGGGCAGAGAATTGGCTGCACACCTGACGCGGTGCGGATGCGATTGAAGAGGGCCTTCGCGAGGGTCAGGAACGAGATGACTACGGAGAAGTCCACCGACGCGTGACTCATCCCGGAGGACAGAACTCATGACAGCGCAGGCAGAAGCGGGCCGAGATCCCGAGATCCAGCGGCTGTTGGATCAAGCCCTCGACGACCAGAAATCGAGTTGGAATCGCGGCGAGCGACATTTCCGTCGAAGATTACCTCGCGCGCAATCCGGCCCTCCAAAACGACGCAGAGGCGATTCTGGACCTGATCTACCGGGAATATCTCCTTCGCCGCGATCGCGGTGAGAATCCCGATCCGCACGAGTTCTTCACGCGGTTCCCCGAGCGCGCCGATTCGCTGATGATGCAGTTCGGAATCGATGCGGCGATCGCGCCGAGCACCGAGCCTCAGGCGAGCCGAAATGAGTCAAACATCGATCTCTATAAGCCGTCTGGAATCATCGATGGCTTCGAGATTGTGAGCGTGCTGGGCCGCGGAGGCATGAGCGTCGTGTACAAGGCCATCGACCTGAACCTTGACCGCATCGTGGCGATCAAGACGATTGCCGAGGTCCAGCATGTCGACCAGGAGCAGCGCGATCGGTTCATGGCCGAAGCCCGCGCAATTGCGCGGCTCAAACATCCGAACATCATTCCGATCCTTGCCATCGGCGAGTTCGACGGACGGCCTTATTTCTCGCTCGAATATGCCGAGGGCGGCAGCCTGGCCCAGCGGCTCGCGACCGGACTGCTCACCGACGCCGAGGCCGCTGCGCTCATTGAAACCCTGGCCCGGGCCGTCCACGCGGCCCACCAGGCTGGGATCGTGCACCGCGACTTGAAGCCTAGCAACGTCCTCTTGACTGCCGACGGAGTCCTCGAAGGTTAGCGACTTTGGACTGGCCAAGTTGCTAGACGCCGACTCGGCGCACACGCTTTCGGGTCAGACTCTCGGAACTCCTAGCTTCATGTCTCCCGAGCAAGCCGAGGGGCACTCCAGCGAGGCCGGTCCGGCCGCCGACGTCTATTCCCTCGGTGCGATTCTCTACCAGGCGCTCACCGGCCGGCCACCCTTTTTGGGCGGTTCGGCTTTCGAAACCATGAAGCAGGTGATCTCGACCGAGGTAGTGCATCCGCGTCGATTGAGGCCCGATCTGCCGCGCGACCTGGAAACGATCTGCCTCAAGTGCCTGGAAAAAGAGCCGCGGAAGCGCTACGCCGGTGCCCAGGATCTGGCCGAGGATCTGCGTCGGTTTCAAGAGGGTCGACCGATCAAGGCACGGCCTGCATCGAGCCCGGAGCGAGCCGTACGCTGGTGCCGGCGCAACCCGTGGGTGGCGGCATCCCTGGCGCTCTTGATCGTGGGGAGCGCCGTGAGCATCTGGCAGGCAGTGCGGGCGACCGGGGCCGAGCGGGCTGCGCGAACCGCGGAGGCCACGGCGACGACGCAGCGCAAGCGGGCCGAGTCGGAGGCGGAAATCGCCAAGGCGGTCAACGACTTCTTGAACAAGGATGTGCTGGCCCAGGCCAGTGCGGACAATCAGGCCACACCCGACACGAAGCCCGATCCCGACCTCAAGGTCCGTACGGCCCTGGACCGCGCCGCCGCTCGGATCGAGGGCAAATTCACCGGCAAGCCGTTGGTGGAAGCGTCCATCCGCCGGGCAATGGGCGAAACCTACAACCAACTCGGCCTCTATCCCGAAGCGCAGCTTCAACTCGAGCGCGCCGTGCGAACTCTACCGCAATGCGCTCCACGAGGAAGACCCCGTCACGTTGGAGACGATGCATCACCTGGGAATGCTTTATCTGTCGCAAGGCAAGCTGCAACTGGCCGAAACACTGCTGCTCGAGGTAAAGGAACGCTACGACCGGGTGAGGGGACCCGAGCACCCCGACTCTCTCGGGGCGATGAACACTCTGGGGAGTGTATATTTCACCCAGGGTAAGCCGAAGGAGGCGGAGAGGCTATGGGTTCAGTCGTTGGCGGGTCTTCGCAAGTGCGCTGGGCAATCACCACGACGACACCCTTAATGCAGCGAACAACCTGGGGCTGTTGTATCAGACTCAAGGCAGACTGGCCGAGGCAGAGCCATTGCTCCGTGAGGCGATGGAAGGCTTGATTCGACTGCGCGGTGCAGAGCATCCGGACACACTAAACGCCAAGCATAACCTGGCGGAAGTTTACTTTCTCCAGGACAAGTTGGCCGATGCCGAGCGGCTTTTCGAGGAGGTCTTGAATGTCTCGATTCGTGTGCTTCGTCCCGATCATCCCGGCACGCTGAATACCAAAAATGACCTGGCTTCGGTCTACGAAAAACAACGCCGGTGGGCCGATTCGGAACGGATGAGGAAAGATGTGCTGGAGGGCAGGCGCCGTTCGCTTGGCCCAGACCATCACGACACGTTGAGCGCGATGAGCAATCTGGCGGTGTTCTACCGCGGACGGAAGAAGCTGGCCGAGGCTGAGAACCTATTTGTCGAGGCGCTCGAGCGCTCCCGACGGGTTTATGGGGACAAAAACTCCGACACGCTCTTGTTCATGCAAAACTTGGGAACCTTGTACTCCATGGACGGCAGACTCAAGGAGGCGACCACGCTTTTGAATGAGGCCGTGAACGGTTTACAGGAGACTCTCGGCCCCGACCATCCGCACACGTTGGAGGCGATGAGCAATCTGGCCAATATGCACGGGGAACTGGGGAACCCGGCCGAGGCTGAGCCCCTCCTGTTGCACATCCGGGATGTCCGCCGACGTAACTCGGGCGCGGATAACACCAATACGCTCTCGGCGATGCAAGACCTGGCGACGTGCTACGACTCGCAAGGGAAATGCAACTTGGCCGAACCGCTCTTCGCCGAGGTGTTGGAAGGCCGTCGCCGAAAGCTCAGCAACAACGATCCTGCCACTGTCGGCACGATGGGTTCATTCGGCTGGCTCCTGGTTCGACTCGGTAAATTTGACGCGGCTGAGCCGCTGCTCCGCGAGTGCCTGGAGATCCGCAAGCAAACGATGCCCGACGACTGGCTACGCTTTCACACCGAGAGCCTGCTTGGGCCTGCCTTGCCGGTGGGAAAAAGTACGCTGAAGCCGAGCCCTTGTTGGTTTCGTCTTTCCAGGGGCTCAAGGAGCGTGAGAGATTTATCCCGCCAGCCCAGAAAAATCGCGTCTCAGAAGCCGCCGAGCGCGTCATTCACCTCTACGACTCTTGGGATAAGAAGGAAAAAGCGGGCGAGTGGCGGAAAAAGCTGTCGTCATCGCTACCGTCGTCGCCTCCGGCTGTTCCTCCCAAACCGTGACCCGACACACTTCGACCCCTGTGCTTGCCCCGGTGGGGTCGGCCTAGGTCCCGCGATCGCCCTCGCGCACGGCATATTCGCGAATTTCGAGCGGCCACGCCAAGCGAGTCGCATCCCGTTGGCGACTCCCGGAATGTCCGGTTATACCGGCGCCACACCTAAATCCAACGCCAGTAGCGTATTATGGATCTTAAAAATGTAACGATTATTCCTGCGTCACGGCTAACTCATTTGTTGATAACGAGATACGGGAAAGCACGCTCTAGAGTCGAGTTTTGCCGATTATTCCTGTGTCACACGTAACTCTTTGGCTTAAAGGGAGATATGTCAAAAACCTCTTCAGATTACCAAATTTAACGATTATGCCTGTGTCACACATAACCACAAGGGAAGCAGAACGTTACGGCTGATCGCCGCGGTTCCGATTATTCCTGTGTCACACGTAAGTCCAAGGCCTGTCATCAGGTGACGCAGAATGGCTGTTTCTCGACCCTGCAAAGTGTGTGCGCTCTTCAAGCCTCGTGGATCGGCATCTTCGGCTGCTCGGCGAGCCTTTCGTCCGCCCGAATCCGTTGGCGCAACCGGAATCCCCTGCACAACCCGAAAGGCCGTTACCAGCGCCGGCCTTTGGCGGAATGATGTCTCACTTATCGCCGCATAAAGTGATAAATAGGGCCACTCCCTGGGGAAAGCGATTGAAAGAGTCGCCGGGCAGAGTCGGCTCCTACAAAGGAGGCGAGTCGGCGGGTTTCCCTGGAGGACGCGGGCCCGTCCGCCCATCCCCCTTTGCCCTTTGCGCGGACCTATTAGAGCTTCACGATTGGCTGGCACACGCGGACCCCCCTCACCCGGCCATTGGCCGACCTCTCCCCAAGGGGCGAGGTGGTAAAAACCGTCCCCTTCTCGCCTGGGGAGAAGGTGCCCGAAGGGCGGATGAGGGGGTGATTTCGCTTCGGCCTCCGGCATGTGCGGAGCCAACCGTGAGCGCTTAGATTGGCATGGCCGCGAAAGGTCTCAGCGCTTCGCGCAACTCCGAGGGGATCGGGCTGGGCACCATCCGCGAGCCCTCGCGAAGCATGCAGGCGACTTGCTGCTCGCCACGGGCGACCAGCTCCTCGCGGCCTCCTCGAGTGCGATAATACTCGAAGGCCATCGTCAATCGATTCTGAGCCTGCGACGCGAGTGTCATTCGGATCGTGATCTCGTTCAGGGCGGACAACTCTTCGAAATCGTCGCAGGCGACGCGGGTCGTTACAAAAGCGAGGCCTCGCTCCATCTCGGCGAGGATGCTCGGCGCATGGTCGCGCAGAAAAAGTTCCCGACATCGTCCCTGCCAGCGGAGATGGTTCACAAAATAGACGTTACCGACGAGGTTCGTCTCTTCGAAGCCGACGACGTGCCGATACTCATAAGCGCGCATCATCGTCCCTCGCCAGGAGTCCCAGCACCAACGGCTGAGCTTCAAAAAGGTTCGTGAGCAGGAAAGTCGCGATCACGAACGATCCGGAGCCGAGGATCAACGCGGGGCCGGCGGCCGAGCTTCTCAGAACCAAAGGGGCCGTCGCGACCAGTCCGGCTTTGATCAGGCACTCACTCGCTACCCAGGCGCGGGTCGCAGCCTGGTTCAAGGGCTCGCCGGTTTCCAGGGCGATCAGCCTGGCCAGCTCCCAACGATCGTGGCCCAACAGGTCGCGCCAAAGGGCGTCGGGTCGCGCCATGACCGGTTCGAGGTCGCATGCGATCGGACCCGGTCCCGATGCCGCGATCGTCCAGTCGCGAGCGTGGGCCGCTGAGATCGTGCAGGCCATATTGACTTCGGGCTTGCCATCCGGGCGCCGGGCGATCGCCACGGAGTTGCCCAGCGATGTTGTGGACCAGTCGATCGCTGCGCGTGCGCCGACCCGCGTCGCCGTTCCTTTCGACCTCGACGGCCAGGCGCAGGTCCGGCAGCAGCTCCCTCATCCGCCTCTCCAGGTAAGGACCCAACAATGGCTCGGGCCAGTTGTTCGCGGGTTCCCGACGCTCGACCACGCGGAGATGAAGTCCCTCCCAGCGCTCGCGGACATTCCCTTCTTCATCAATGATATCGATGTCGTAGACCAGGAGATCGCCCTGCTCCGACCGTTGCTCGGCTTTCGCGAAATGGACACCGCTCGGCTGAACCACGCCGGGAATGAGTCGATCGACCCCGATCGGCAGGATCGTGGCCTGGGGAATGCAGGCCTGCACCGCGTGAATCGCCGCATCCCTCGTTGCGGGGTCGCCGACAACCAGCTCGATCGGCAAAAATCCTTGGAACCACGTTACCGGCTCGGTCGCCGCGATCTCGGCGACGCAACTCGTCGACCGCAGCCGCCGATAACCCTTCAGACGCTGGAATCGACCTCCTTGGAAGAGAAGAGAACCGTAGAGTTCCGTCCGGGCATCGAGTGAGACGACCGGCGACTCCTTCGAGTGGAGAGTCGGGAGTTGAGAGTGGGGGGCGGGGAGTGGGGAGTGGGGAGTGGGGAGTGGAGAGTGGAGTGAACGGATTTCTCCCCACTCTCCACTCCCGCTCTCCACTCGAAGAGGCAGACGGCGCGGAAGTGATCGAATTGAAACGCCGTCGTCTCGCTTCGGACAACGACATCGACGCGGCCCGGGCCCGACACCAGGGCCGCGAGGCGAATCGTCGTCGATCGCCCGGCCGGTACCACGATGGGACGGTCGAACCGCACGTCCTCGAAGACCGGTGGCTCGGACACCCGAAGCACGGCCATCGCGGCTTGAGCCATCGCCTCGAGGCCCATCACGGCGGGAAACAGGCGCTCCCCTCGAAAGACATGATCGTCGAGATAGGGATCCGAATCCCCGGTGAGCGTCGCGTCGGCCACCAGCTCGATTCCCGGATAATCGACCAGCGGCCGTTCGAGGAACCGGAGCAGCGGGAGTTCGCTCGCCTCGATCTCAAGCGCCGGAGGGATGCCAAAACGCCCGCTGACCATGAGTGGGACCACGGGCAACGCGGAAGAAACGAGTCGTCGGAACAGCGAGACGCCCTCGTCAGTCGGAATCGGCGTGATCCCTTGCCTCGCCAGGGCATCGACCCGGCCCAGCCGGTCCCCCATGCCGACGCCCGACCAGACCGACCACTCCAGGGCGAGGCAGCGACAGGACGGATGGTCCTTCTGGAACTGCTCGGTTAGCCGCGTCAGCCACTCGTTGGCCAGCCCATAATCGGCCTCGCCGGGCAACCCGGTCCGGGCGATGATCGAGCCGAACGTCACTAGCAGCTTGAGCTGGTCCGCCCGAACGGCCCCGAGGATGTTGTCGGCAGCCCTTGACCTTGGGCGCGAGAGTCTGCAAGAACGCGGACTCGTCCAGCGAGTCGAGCAGCCGAGGCACGTTGACGCCGGCCCCATGGACAACGGCGGTAATCGGCCCGAGAGCGGACTCCGCCGCCTTCACGGCCGCCCGAACGGCGTCGGCGTCGGTGACGTCAGCCGCCAGGTAGCGGAACCCCACACCCGAGGCGGCCATTCGCTCGAGATTGGCGGCAAGATCCCGGTCGTCGGCCACGTGCGAGCGTCCCAGCAGAGCAAGACGCACGCCCGTCTCGCGTGCCAGGGACAAGCCGCACTCCGCGGCGATTCCCTTGCCGCCGCCGGTCACGAGCAGGACGTCGCCGGGCCCGAGAGGGACGCGGGCTCCATCGTTGATCAAGGGCTGCAAACGTAGCACGGGCTCCCGCCGCCGCCCGGCTTCGTCATAATGGACTTCAGTGAACCGGGATGCCAACGCGGCCTCGGCCTCGGCGACGACCCACTCCACCGATCGGGGATGACCGGCGGGCACGTCCACCACGCAGGTCGCACCCCGGGATGCCTCGAGGTGGAGGGTGCGGGCGAATGACGAGGCACCGCCTCCATGCTGGACAAGGACGAACGTTCCGCATCCGGGTCCGCGAGTCGAGCCCGCGCGGCTTCCAGCAAGAGCCCGACGTGGCGCTCGTCGGGATCCGGTGGTAGGCAGACCATCACGCCAGGCCCGGCCGGTGCGCGGAGCATTGCCTCGCGCAATCGGTCTGCCAAGCGGATTCCCGGGCAGTGCGACGACATGCCAGCGCCCGGACGACGGGAGCGACCGGCGATCGACGACGAGGCGGAGGGCGCTCGATCAAAGTCGTGGTGAAGACCCGAAACCAGGGGGCGACTCCCTGGAGTGAAGATGTGGACGTTTCGACCCGATCGCTCCGACCCGCGCGAGCGAGATCCTCCAGAGCCGCGGCGACCTCGGCGATCGTCGCGTTGGCAAACGCATTGAGCGCCTTGGGAGGGTCGCAGCCCAGCCGGCCGGCCATCTCGACGACAAGTTGGCTGACCGTGATCGAGTTGAGATGCAGGTCGCTGAGAAAGCGGCTATCATCTTTCACGGACCCGATCGGTAATTCGGCCCTCGCCGCCACTTGCCACCGCACCAGCTCGAGGACCGAATCGGCTACAGGACCAGCGTCGATTGTGACTCGAGCGCCCGGCTCCGGTGAGCCAGTCGGGAGGATCCGGGGCCTCGTCTCGCACAACCGGTACGGGGGCCAGCTCGCAAGGGTTGGCAAAGAAGCGAGGCCGCCACTTGATCGGGAACGGGCGACTCCATCGGCCGTCGAGCAGAATGGCGGTATTCAACGGGACTCCGAGGGCGATAGGCCGCCCCCGCGGCGCGGAGCAGCCCCGCCACGGACTCGCCGCCCGCTTCGATCGCGATGACCGGCGACGGAATCCAACCCGCCGACCAGCCCCGTGAGGACCCGGCCTGGCCCGGCCTCGATCCAGAGGTCGATGTCCTTGGCCGCTTCGGACATCGCTTCGAGGAACCGGACCGGCGACGTGACCTGGCGGAGCAACAATCGAGGGATGTCGACGTCGGGCGTCAGACGCGCCCCGGTCACGGTCGAGACCATCGACCGGCTCGGCCTCTTCGATGGACTCGAGGGCCACGGCCTGGGCCAGCCGCGTCGACGGCCCCAGCCACCATCGGCGAATGGAACGCGTGGGAGACGGCGAGTCCGCGTCGACGTGTAGCCGTGTCGCTTCGCCCGGCCGACGAACGCGTCAACCGCCTCCGCCGGTCCGGAGATCACGGTCTGGCGAGGGGCGTTCAGGCCGGCAATCACCACCGGTTCTCCATTGAGCAGGGCCTCCACCTCGGTCCGGCTTGCCGACAGGCTGGCCATCGCGCCGGCACCGCTCGGCCAGCTCGGCCATGGCCTTTCCTCGCGCCTCGGCGATGCGCAACAGCGTCTCGACATCGAACGCACCCGCCCAGTGGAGCGCGGTGAGCTCGCCCAGGCTGTGGCCGACGGCCGTCTCGGCCTCGATGTCCAGATCGCGCAGCAAGGCGAGCGCCGCCACGGACGCGGCGATGATCGCCGGCTGCGCCACCTCGGTCGAGCGCGGATCACCCTGCCTTGGCAGGCCTGGCGTGCTGATACAGGTCCCTCACCGACGAGAACCGGCGGCCCCAGGCTCCTCCGTCGAGCGTCGCCGGCGACCCCTGGCCGGGGAAGAGAAACCCGATCCGGGGCGGGCACTCGCCTTGGCCGAGGAAGACGCCAGCCTTCGGATCGAGCGATGCCCGGTCTGTTCGATCCTCCGCCGTCTTCACCTCGTGATCGAGCACCGTCCGCAGCGACTCCAACCGCGCCTTCAGCTCGGCCGGGCGGCTGGCCACGATCGCCGCTCGGACGGTCGCACCCGTTCGCTCGAGCGATCCGGCCAGGTGGGCGGCCAGGTCGGTCAGCTCGGCCAGCGATAGCCGCCCGGCGAATACCAGGAGATCGTCGACCTGCCGGCGGAGGTCCGCGGAGTCCCGCGCTCCGAGCAGGAACAGCTCGGCGTCCTGGGTCGAGCGAGAGGAGCGCGTCCTCGACGGGGCTGAGGCGCTGGCGCCGGCGATCGCCGGCGAGCGACTCGAGGACGAGTGGGCGTTGATCCCTCCGAAGCCCATGGCGCTGACGCCCGCCCGCAACGGGCGGTCCGCCGGCCAGGGCTCGGCCTTTCTTCAACACGCGCAGGGCCGGCCGATCACCGGTCAATTCGGGGTGGGGCTGGTCGCAGCCGGTGGTCGGGGGCAGGATCTGGGCCTCGAGGGCCAGGGCGGCCTTGATCAGCCCGGCGACGCCGGCAGCGGCCTTGGTGTGGCCGATATTCGCCTTGATCGAGCCGATGGCGGCCGGCGGGAGTCTCGGCGCCGGCCTCGCGAAGTGCGCGGCCGAGCGCGCGGAGCTCGGTCGCGTCACCAACGCTCGTTCCCGTGCCGTGCCCCTCGAAGTAAGCCACCGTCTCGATGCCCAAGCCCGCTCGCCGATAGGCGCGGCGAATGGCCAGGAGTTGACCCTCGACCTCCGGGCGCGTGATCCCGCCCTGTCCGTCGGATGAGATCCCCCAGCCGCGGATGACCGCGACGACACGACGGCCCTGGTCGATCGCGTCGGCCAGCCTCATCAGCACGACGACTCCGCAACCTTCGCCCGGCCAGAAGCCGTCCGAACGAGCGTCGTAGACGCGCATCCAGTCCGCAGCCAGGGCACCGGCCTTGGCGAAACCGACCAGCTCGAATGGGTCGATGCTCAGGTCGACTCCACCCGCCAGCGCCACGTCGAGGTCGCCCGCCGCCAGGGCCGAGCAGGCATGAGCGACCGCCAACAGCGACGACGCACACGCCCCATCGACCGTGTAACCGCCCCCCTTGAAGTCGAAGTGGTTGCAGATTCGCCCCGCGATGGTGTTGGAAAGCCCTCCGGCGAGCGTCTCCTCGCCCACGGGAGGAAACGGCGCCTTGAACTGAGTCTCGAGGCGGCCCAGGAAGTCGCGGCATACGCTCGGTCGACCAGCCTTCGTCGCGCAGCGCCGCCTCGACCACCCGGCGCGCGTAGGGCCATCGCAGCCGCAGCACATTCGCGCGGGAGAATTCCCCGGTGAGCGTGTTTCCCAGAAAGACGCCGGTCGTCTCGCGAGGCAGGTCCAGGACCGTCTTCCAGACCGGCATCGCTTCAACGCTCGAGCGGCCACGTCCAGCGCCAGCCAGTGCGCCAGGTCGGCCGCCCGGAAGCTCTCCCCGGAGACCCGGAAGCCGACGCGGTCGAATTCGTAACCCTCGATGAGCGCCGCCTGGACCGCATAGGTTCGATCGGCGGCGCCTCGGTCGGCCGACCAGTAATCCTCGACGCGGAGCCGCTCCGGCGGCAGCTCGCGGAACGCGCGTCGCCCTGCCAGCACGTTCTCCCAGAGCTCGGCCGGTGAGCGGGCATCGGGATACACGCAGGACAGGCCGACCAAGGCAATCGATTGCGACATCATTCGGCAACTTCCAGTACAGCCGAGGACGCGTTCGCCACTCGAGCCGGCACCGGCCACTCGGCGTGCGCACGAGCCGGAGCGCGGAGCGCGGCCAGGAGCGCGAGCCTCAAGCCCCGGATCGAGCAAACCACCAGCAGCGAAAAGAACAGTCCGAACACCACGTGCGCCAGCATCAGCAGACCATACACCGCGGCAACCGACCGCGCCGAAGACGAACTGATCGCGTGGCGAGACCGGGGTCGTGGCCGGATCCGTCACCATGTAGAACGTGAAAAGCAAGAAGGCCATCCCGGTGATCGGCAAGATCGCGGCCACCAAGGGCGTTCCCTGAATCTGACTCCTCAGGACCGCCTGGAGCAGAAAGCCTCCCAGCCATCCCAGGATCAACGGCATCTTGTCGCGTGAATCGCGTGTTCAAGAACGTCCCCGACACGATGATGACCGCCGGCAGGAGCCAGTCGCCCACGCCGCTCAAGTTCTCGGTGAATTGGTAGGGCGGGGCGATTCCGACCCACGGAAACAACAGCAGCGTGATCGCGATCCCGGCGTTCGATGGGTTGAGGCAATGCCGGGCGCCGTGGCCGGTCGGGACGCGGATCAGGACCTTGGAACCGATCGCCACGGCGGCCGCGAAGGCGATCGGCCAGAGCCGTTCATTGGCGTAAAGCAGCATCGCGACGGCCAGTCCCGTGATGTGGGCCGGCAGGAGGAAGTTCGACAAACGAGCCGAGACCCGCCGCGTAATGCGGCCGGCGCCGCTCGGCCCAGGCGCTCAACGCCTCCAGGATCAACTCGACGCTGTAGGCGGTGGCCAGCGCAACCAAGGGCTGGGCCCACGACTGCTCGAAGCCCAGGACCGAATGCCCCAGCACGTTCAGAATCGTGATGGCGGCGGCGAACCGCCACAAGTGCCTGCAGGCGTTCTGGACGTTCCCGTCTCAGAGAACCATTGGAGTTCGTCATCGTTTAATCCACCGTCGCGTTGGTTTGCCCGAGCACGATCGTGTGCCAGCCGGGTTTCAGTTGAAGCGTCTCATGCCGGACCCGGCCAGCCGGATCGCGCCAGTGCAGCGCGACCCGGAGCGAGGTCGTGAGCGGGGTCCGGCCCAGTCCGAAATGCAGGTCGTGACTTCGCTTGCCGGAATGGCCATTGCCGCCATCCACCTGGGCGACGAGTCGCCGGCCATCGGACAGCTCGACATTCGCCGATGCGCCGAGGGCCGGCCGGCCGGTCGCGTCCGCGCCGGGGTGTCCCGGCCGGGATCGCGTCGGCCCGATTCCCTTCGGATCGACCGGCAGCAAGAGATGAAGACCGAGGAACGTCCCTGGATCGCGGCTCTGGTTCCGGTAGAACGACGAGGCCGCCCACTGGTTCGCGACCGCGAAGTCGAGCCGGCCGTCGCCGTCCACATCCGCCGTGGCGATCCCTCGGCTGACGCCCGGCTCGCCCAGCCCGAGTCCGGCGCGATGTCCCAGTACCGGCCCCCGTCGCCTCGCACCGCGAAGACGTTGTGCTGATGCCCGCACAGGTCGTCGCCCGCCTGGAACCGGGGCCAGCTCTCCGGGATCTTTCAGGAACTCGTCGTTGCCCATCGCCAGCTCTTGCAGCTCAGGCCAGCGGTTGGTCGTCCCCTTGGCGAAACCGACTGCCTGGAGCGCTTCCAGGACCCCGTCGTTGTCGAAGTCGGCGAGCTTCGTGTCCCATCCCCAGCCGCTCCGCGAAAGTCCGAGCGGCTCGCTCTGGTCGACGTAGGGGGCGATCCCGCGCTTCATGAGATCGGTCTCACCCGTGCTGACGAACACGAAATGGCTTTCCTCCAGGGCATACTCGGCGGCGATGTTGCTCACGAAGAAGTCGAGCCGGCCATCGCCGTTGAGGTCGCCGAAATCCACCCCCATCCCCTTGAAGGAATCGCGACCGACCACCTTGGAATTGGGCGTGGTCAGGCTCTTCCGTCCTTCCAGCAGTGCGAAATGGAACTCGCCCGGGCCGCGACCGATTATGCAGCAGCCGATCGGGTCCGAAGTCGTTCGCCAAGTAAATCTCGGGCAAGAGGTCGCCGTCGAGGTCGGCGGCCCCGATCGCCAAGGTCCAACTGGACGCCACCCGCTCATCCAGCACCCCCTTGGCCTCCTCGAACTGGACCGTCGGCTCGAGTCCTCGCGATCCGCCCGTCCAGCGGAGTAAGTGCTTGCGCCCGCCGTTGTCGGCACGCGACATCGAATGCTGCATCGCCTCCCGGCCGCCCGCCTGGGCATCGAGGATGCGGGCGTCGTCGGGGAAATAGTTGCCGACGATCAGGTCGGCGTGCCCGTCGCCGTCCAGGTCGGCCAGCGTGGCCGCATTGGTAAACCATCGGCCGCCCTCCGGAGCGATCTCCCGGCGCACGATAGCTGGCGCCCGTGAGGTTGGACCGGACCGAGCCCTCCTCGGCCCGACGGAGGAACGCGATCGGCGGCCGTCCCCAATAATAAACGAGCAGGTCCGTGAGCCCATCCTCGTTCAAGTCGCTCGGGCAGACAGCCCATCGGTGCCATCGTGCTCGGGTCGTAACGCAACGGCGCGGGGTCGAGCCCGAACGGCTCGTAACGGCTCGGCGTGCCGGGCACGGGCGAGACGATGACCCGGTCGGTCCTCGTGTCGACGTAAACGACGTCGTTGGGCAATCCGTCCCCATCCAGGTCGTCGAGTGCGACGGCCGCGCCAACCGAGGAGATCCACGCGGAGATCCGCTCCAGGCTGGGATGGACCGGCCGGACGGTGCGAGTAGACCCTTCGGAGAAGTCCGGCAGCGTGTGGCGGGCGAACTTGAACGGCACCGCGAGCTCGGCCCGTTCCGCGTACGACAGATCGGGCAGCCGGGCCATCGTGTACAACGCCACGATGATCCCGAGCGCAACCAGCCGCGGCACGTGAGGGCGGAGGAACTGACAGCATTTTCTCATAGATCAACGCGCACTTTCGTACAAATCGCCTGGATGCGCTGTCGCCAGACCTCGTAAGCGGGAAGCACTCCGTCGGCCGGGAGATCCACCAGGGCGACGTCCGTCGCGCGGGCCGCATCCTCGGCGGGCATGCCGCAGAGAATCCGGCAGGCCAGGTCCGTGTGGGTCGACGGTATGCCGGCCCGTTCGCGCGCCTTGGCCGCGAAGGCAGCCCCCTGGGCCAACTGACCTCGGTTGGCACGTGCACGGATCATCAACGTCTCGATCGCGTGCGCGGTCCACACCGCCAGCGTAGGCACAGGCCAGACCGACCCCACTCCACAGGTCAGGCCGCCGGGCCACCGGGAAGCCAGCGACCGTCGCGGCGATCCGTGCGACATCGGCTCCTTCGACGAACCAGAGGCTCCGGCCCAGCCCCTGGTCGAAGACTCGCAAGGAATAACCGGAGACGATGCCTCGGAGTCTGGTGCTCGTCGACCGATCGGCGCGGGTGGAAATAGCCCTGATGAAACCCATATCCGTCCACCGCGAGCCAACCCAACAAGGGATCGAACCGCGCCAGAGCCCGCGCGACGTTCGAGCCAAGCTGAGCCAGTGCCCAGCCCGCGCCGACGTATCCCATGTATATGTGCGGTGCCCCGGGACCGTCGAGAAAAGCCCTCAGCCGATCCCGTCTCCAAGGCGTGAGCTGATCCAGCAAGAACAGCCCCATCGCCGCGCCTTCGAATGCGAACCCGCGAGACTCCGCCTCGACCTCGTGCAGCCGGGACAAAAGGTTCTCGAGATCGCCTTCTTCCAGCGCGGCGTGATATCCCTGGAGAAAGGTCCGGCCGATCTGTTCCAACCGCCGGCGAGCTCTCGCGTCACTGGCCCGAAAGCCTCGCCGTGCGAAGGTCGCCTCATCGAGCGAAAGACCGAGGAAAAACCGTTGAATCCGACCCCGAGTGAGCATCACCACGCGCCTCCCTGAGCCGCCGCGATCGACATCAAGCCTAACTCATCGATCTCATCAGCGGCCGCATTGGATCTGCCCCGCGCCGCTCGTGCTGGCGCAGCGCAGACCAGGTCAGGTTCGGTTAGTCGAGTTGGACGAAAAGTCATTGCTGGGCGCGCTCAGTTCGCGCGCCGCCGGCGCGATACCGCGTATGCCAGTCCAACCGTGGCTGCGATGGCTCCCATGACGAATGTGCTCGGCTCAGGAATTGTTCCCGAGGTAACAACGGTCGGACCATTGGTCTGCGGAGCGAATGCACCATGGTCGAGACTGATCTCCGTAAAAACATCGAAGAAACTCGTGATGTGGTACATGCTGCCAGAGGCCGCGATCGTCGTCTGACCCAATGTGCTTTGATTCGGATCCAGCATGACCTCAACCGAGTGTCCGCCGATCGACCCTGTCAAATCCATGGATAGCATCTGCGTATTGAATGTACCCAACTCCGAGTCGTTCGTTCTGCCATAGGCGATCACGGAAACGGGTCCCGTGAGTGTGAAGGGCATTCCGGGAGAGCCACCCACGCTCACCAGGCCATTGAGTACGGATTGGAAGTTTTCTTGCTCACCCGTACCGCCAGGCCCCGTCGCACCTTGAATCAGCGTGATGGAATTGAATCCGGTATGTTCGGCTTGGTTAATCTGGACGCCCGGATAATCGGCGTGGACCTGAGTTGCCAGTCATGTACGCGGCTTGGCCGCCGATCGCGCCCTGCGGCGGGAGGCCAGGATTGAGGGTCGTGATGCCATCGGCCTTGGCCTGGTGGCTACCGGCGATTGTCACGGCCAGCATCGCCGTGATGCAGAGGACCATGGAGCGAGCATGCGATCGAATTGTCATAGACCATTCTCCTTTTCGAAACTTCAGGACACTTGGTGTTGATCCGTGATGAAATTACGAGATACCGGACTGTGTGACGGAACCGGCACGGACACGCCGCGTGCGATCAATACGCTAAATGCGGCTATCCGGGAAAAATTGCGCTTGTTGATTTTTTTCACCATATGGTCTTCAACGACCTCGGCTCGTCGCATCAAAACTCGTGACAGGTTCTGACAATCATGGAGTTGGGCCGCGGCGTGAGATGCGCGTGCGGAGTGACAGGTGCGGCGGGATCGAACGAGTGGGGAACAGTTGTCCGATGGTTCACCTGGCGACCAAGATCTTGCTGGACGATAAGACGCGATTCGCTGACGACCGTCTCGGGTGTCGCGTTCTCGGTCATGCTGGTCATCGTCCAGGTGGGGATCTTCCTGGGGATGCTGGAGAACGCTTCGATCACGATCGAGCGGCTGGAGGCCGACCTCTGGGTGACCGCCAAGAACACGCCGAATATCGACTTTGCGAATACGTTCCCCGAACTGTACGTCCATCGTGTCCGATCGGTACCGGGTGTGCTCCGGGCCGATAACCTGATCGTCTGGTTCGTGCACGGTGGCTCTGCCCAACGGAGCCAAGGAAGCGACGATCGTCTACGCCCTGGAAGATTTCCGGCGCTGGAAGTTCCCTTGGAACGTCGTCTCGGGCAATCCCTTGGACCTGAGGCGCGGCCGTTACGTGTTCATCGACGAATCGGCGGCGAGGCGGTTCGGCCCGTTCGCGGTGGGCGACTATCGCGAATTCCTGGGTCTCCGTCTCAAGATCATCGGCCGGACCCGCGAGGCCCGCTCCTTTACAACCAACCCGCTGGCGTTCCTCGATTATCGCGTGGCGCAGGCGCTGGCCCCCCTGGACCTTCGGCAGCGGACCACCTACATCCTGGTGAAGCTGGCACCCGGGCGCCGATCTCGAAACGGTCCGCGCGGAGATCCGCCGCAGGCTTCCCTACAACGACGTGCGAACCAAGGAGGAGTGGGCGGCGCGGTCCCGCAACTACTGGGTCGAGAACACGGGGCTGGGATTGAGCATGTTCATGACCGTTTTCCTCGGCTGCCTGGTCGGCGTCGTTGTGGTCTCCCAGACTTCGTACACGGCGACGATCGAACATTTCAAGGAGTTCGCGACCGTCAAGGCCATTGGGGGCTGCAACGCCGACATCTACCGGATCATCGCCGAGCAGGCGATCATCGCGGCCGTGGTCGGGTTCCTGCGTGGGGACCGCGCTGGCTTACGCGGTCCGGCCGCTCATGGCCGAGATGGACTTGAAGCTGATCATCCCGCCGATCCTGATCGGCGACGTCTTCCTCGGGGCCGTCGCGCTCTGCCTGGGGGCCTCGTTGATCTCGTTCCGCAAAATCGCCGGGCTCGATCCGGCGATCGTCTTCCGCAGTTGATCGAGAGGCGCGACATGGCCGTTCTTGAAGCTCGTGGTGTCACCAAGAGTTTTGTCGAGGGGAAGGAGACGGTCCCCGTCCTGAGAGGAATCTCCCTGCAACTGGAACGCGGCGAGGTGGTCGTGCTGGAGGGTCCGTCGGGATCGGGGAAGACCACGCTGCTCTTTATCCTTGGCTGCCTGTTGACTCCCACGTCGGGAAGGGTCGTCATCGACGGAGAGGAGGTGGATCCGAGCCGGCCGGATCGACTGCCGGAATTACGGAAGCGGTCGATCGGTTTCGTGTTCCAGCAGTTCCACTTGTTCTCGGCTCTGACCGCGCTGGAGAACGTGGAATACGCGCTCAATGTCAAGGGGGTCGCCGGTTCCGCCGCGAGGCGAGAGGCGGAGCGAATGCTCGAGGCGGTGGAACTCTCGGACCGGAGCCGGGTACGGCCGCGCGATCTTTCCGGCGGTCAGAAGCAGCGCGTGGCCATCGCCAGGGCATTGTCGGGCCAGACGGCGATCCTCCTGGCGGATGAGCCGACGGCCAGCATCGATTCGCGACTGGGCGGGCAGGTTCTCGACCTGTTCGCCCGGCTGGCGACGACGAAAACCGAGCCGTCTTGATCGTCTCGCACGACCCCAAGGTGCGCGCGATCGCGGATCGGGTCCTCCAGATCGAGGACGGGCTTCTTTGGGGCTAGAGGGTAAGAACCGTGTTGCCAAGGCTCCTGTGGGCCGGAGTCGGACTGGTCGCGACGCTCGTGGTGATCTGGCAGGCGAGTCAAGCCGGCTGGATCCGGCCGCCAGGGCCGTCGTCGGCGCCGGCCGGTGACGCGTCCCACTACCGGAGGGCCGAATGACGCCAGGCGACGGCCGGATTCCGTGATCGCCGAAGGGCGGCTCGTGACCTACCCCGGTGCCGAGGTCGTCATCGCGGCCGAGCTCGCCGGCAGGATCATCCGTCTGCCGGTGCGGGAAAAGTCGGTCGTCCGCAAGGGCGATCCGATCGCTGAGCTCAATTCCGACGAGCTACGGGCCTGGCGCGACGAGGCGACCGCCCGGATCGAGGAGGCCGACGCCGAAATCCGTTTCTTCGATCGGGAAGTGACGCGAACCCGAGGACTCATCTCCCGCCGAGCCGCCAGCGACGTCGAGCTCGACATCAATCAGCGGGGCCTCGACACGGCCCGCGCCCGCCGGCAGGCAGCGATCGCCTCACAACGCCGCTACGACTCACTCATCGCCAAGACGCGGATCAATGCCCCCATCGACGGCGTGATCACCGCCCGCTACGTCCAGCCCGGAGAAACCGTCGACGTGGGCACGCGACTGGTGACCGTCGCTGACTTGACGCGGGTTCGCGTCGAGGCCGAGGTCGATGAGTTCGACATCGGCGGAATGACCTTGGGTGCCGACGTCAGGGTTTCGGCCGAAGGTTTTCCGGGCCTGACCTGGCGCGGCACGGTCGAAGAGATCCCCGACGCCGTCGTCGGAAGACATCTCCGGCCGGAAGATACCGCCCGGCCCGTCGATACGCGCGTGCTCCTGGTCAAAATCGCCCTGCTCGAACCCACGCCACTCAAGCTTGGCCAGCGGATCGAGGTGGAGATCACCAAGGCGCAACGTTGATCCCATCATCGGCTCGCGCCATACTTCCTCTCGGAATCTCCACGTACTCGGCGATCGAAAGTCTTCTGCTCGACACCCCGGGAGCCGTAAAATAGTACGTCGATTGTTTCGCGATCAGAAGCAGCGTGGCCCGGTCGACTGATGCCCGACACAATGATCGGGCCACTCCAGAGGTACTTCAACGACTCATGCCGACCGTTTCGACACTGATCAGCAATCCGGCCCCTCTTTTCAACCTTCCCTGCACGCGCTTTTCCGATCCCGGGAAATCCCGCGTGGACCTGGCGGATTATCGAGGACGCTGGCTGGTGCTGGTCTTTTATCCAAGTGACTTTTCGCTGGTCTGCCCGACCGAGCTGATCGGGCTTTCGCAGAGATTTGACGAGTTCGCGGAGCACGGATGCGACTTGCTGGGAATCAGTTGCGACTCGGTCGAGTCGCACGAGCGCTGGATCGCGACTCCCATCTCGCGCGGGGGTTTGGGAGGATTGAGCTTTCCCTTGGCCAGTGACCTGGACGGGTCGGTCGCCCGGTCATACGGAGTCTACCAGGAACGCCAGCGCGTCGCGGTGAGGGGGTTGTTCATCATCGACCCCGACGGACTCGTCCAATACCACGTCGTGCATAACCTCAGCGTCGGCCGGCGCAGTCAAGAGGTGTTGCGGGTGCTCGCGGCTCTTCAGTCGGGCGGACTGTGCCGCGAAGATTGGATGGCCGACCACCAGACGTTCGACCCGTTCAAGGCGCTGCGGCCCGGCAACTACTTTTCGCATTACCTGATCGAGGACGAGGCGGGCTCGGGCACGTTCGCCAAGGTCTATCGCGCTCGCGACCTCCAGCTCGATCGTTCGGTGGCGCTCAAGGTCTTCAAGCCCGACTGTCCGGTGACGCCGAGTGCCGCCCTGGCGGAAGCGCGCGCGGCGGCCGCCCTCAACCACCCCAATCTCTGCACCATTTACGCCGTCGACGACACGGCCGGCGTGCCGATCATCAGCATGGAGTATATCGCCGGGCTCTCGCTCTCCAAGATCGGACGCGACGGCCCACCGCCCCTGGAAGTCGCTGCTGTCGATCGCTCGCCAGATCGCCGCGGGAATGGCGGCCGCCCATGCCGCCGGCATCGTGCACGGCGACCTCAAGCCGGAAAACGTCATGGTCGCAGACGATGGACTGGTCAAGGTCCTCGACTTCGGCCTGGCGCGACGCTTGCGGCGCGGTCAGCCGCTTCGCACCGACGAAACGGCCGAGCTGGGTCTCGCCGAGACCGGCGACGGACTCTTCGGCACTCCGCGGTACCTGTCCCCCGAGCAGGCCCGAGGCGAGCCAGCCACGATGGCCAGCGACGTCTTCGCTTTCGGTGTGGTCCTCTACGAGCTCGCCACTTCGCGAATACCGCCTTCCAAGCCGATAACCTGTTCCAGGTCCTCGACCAGATCCGATCGGTCAATCCCGATACGATGGCCACCGAGACCCCCGAGCCGTTCGCTTCGCTGCTCCGGCAATTGCTCATCGCCGATCCCGGCCAGCGCACCATCACCATGAAAGACGTCGCGGACACTTGATGGCCATCGGAATCGTCCGCACCCTCGCTCCGCACGATCGATGTGCAGTCTCGGCCCGGAATCCGTGACAGCTTCCGTGCCGGACCCAGACCGACGATCACCCAGCCATGATCTTTCCACGTGACCGATGACCCCCTACCTGACCTGAATTCTCGAGGACGACATCGTGCCGGCCACCCGGGATGCCTACCTGGCCATCTTCGACCATGACGGAGTCCTTGTGGACTCGCTCGAATTCCACCAGGAGGCATGGTTCGAGATGGGCACGACGAACCGGATTGAACTTCACTCCGGAGTTCATCCACGAGACCTTCGGAATGACCAACCCGAGTATCTTCCGACTGCTTGCTCGGCGATTCGATCCCGCCCGAACAACTACAGCGCTATTCGGATCTCAAGGAAGAGTGCTATCGCGACCTGGCACGGGGTCAAGATTCAGCTGATGGATGGGGTGCGCGCGGTCCTCGATTCCCTGACGGCCCACGGTGTCAAGCTCGCCATCGGCTCCAGCGGCGTGCGGCCCAACCTCGACCTGACCGTCAAGGAATGCGGCCTCGACGGCCGGTTCGCCGCGATCGCGTCACTCGAAGACATCACCCGAGGGAAGCCCGACCCCCAGGTCTTCCTGGTGGCGGCGGCCAAGGCGGACGCGCCTCCCGGCCCGATCGGTTGTCTTCGAGGATGCCCCGGTCGGAATCCAGGCCGCCAAGGCCGCCGGCATGTACGCCGTCGGCCTGACCACGACCCACCCTGCCGCCGCGCTCGTCGGACGCCGGGGCCGACGAAGTCGTCGAAAACTTCGCCGGCTACGACGTCGCCCGGCTTGCTCGAACGTCTCAAGTCGCGGACTGACGGATGAAGCCGGGATGTTGTCGCGCGCTGACGCCGAGTCCGGCGCCGATGACCCAACCCACTGGAGAAGTTGCTTGGCCAAGCAGTCACCGTGGAAACCCGCGATCGGAAACTGACCAGTGTGAGTCACCCCAGAAACGAGGTGCCCGATGAGCGATGACGTGAAAAGTGGACGCGCGTTCTGCAACGATGAGGGAAGCGGCAGGCCGATCCGCCGGCGCGACCTTCTCCGAGGGGTTGCCCTGGCGGGGATCGCCTCGCTCCGCCCCGGTAGTTCGGCCGAGGCTAGGGAGGGTGCGTCGACCGGGCGACCGGGCGTCGCCACCGACCCTAAGGCGATTGTCGAGACGATCTCGGGCAGGGTCCGCGGGTACATCAGCAATTCTGTCTTCACCTTCAAGGGCATTCCCTATGGCGCTCCGACGGGCGGGGCGCTGCGGTTCCAGCCGCCGAAGAAGCCGGAGCCGTGGTCCCGCGTGCGCAGTGCGCTAAGCTACGGGCCGATCTGCCCGGTCGGCTACCCGCTCGACAGTGGGTCGCGCTCGATGGTCGGCGACGAGGATGCGTTCCTGCTCTATCGCGGCTCGAACGCGACCCCTCAGGGCGAAGACTGCCTACGGGTCAACGTCTGGACCCCGGAGATCAACGGCACCGCGAACCGGCCGGTGATGGTCTGGATGCACGGCGGCGGGTTCCTCGCCGGCTCGGGCCACGATCTCCTATCTTATGACGGCGAGAACCTGGCCCGCCGCCACGACGTGGTCGTCGTCACGCACAACCACCGCCTCAACGCCTTCGGCTACCTGAACCTCGCCGAACTCGGGGGCGAGAAGTACAGGCATTCGGCCAACGTCGGCCTGCTCGACTTGGTGGCCGTGCTGGAGTGGGTCCGCGACAACATCGCCCGCTTCGGCGGCGACCCGAACAAGGTCACGATCTTTGGCCAGTCCGGCGGCGGCGGGAAGGTCGGGGCGCTGATGGCGATGCCGGCGGCGAAGGGGCTGTTCCACCGGGCGATCGTCCAGAGCGGCTCGATGCTTCATGCCGGCACGCCCGAGGATACCGGCCGCCTCGCCGCGGCCTACCTGGCGGAGCTCGGCCTGTCGAAGTCGGAGCTCGACAAGCTTCACACCATTCCCACCGAACGCCTGACCACGGCCACCTTCGCGGCGATGCGCAAGTCGGCCCCGCCACCCGGGGCCGCCCCCGACCTGCGGACGATGGTCCGCAGCATGGGCTGGGGGCCGACCGTCGACGGCGACGTCCTCCCGTCGCACCCCTTCGACCCATCGGCTCCCGCGGTCTCCGCCGACGTGCCGATGCTGATCGGCACCAACCTCAACGAGTTCGTCCACGGCGTCGATAACCCCGACGCCTACGCCCTGACTCCCGAGCAACTGGAAGACCGGCTGAAGCCGCGGTTCGGGGACCGGACCCGCGCGATCCTCGCGGCGTACCGCAAGGAGTACCCCGACGCGAAACCGTTCGACCTTCTCTCCGTAATCTCCACGGCGACGTTCCGACAAGGGGCCGTTGACCAGGCGAAGCGCAAGGCCGCGCTCGGTCGGGCGCCGGCGTACCTCTACCTGTTCGCCTGGCGGACCCCCCAACTTGACGGCCGCCCCGGGGCGTTCCACAGCTCTGAGATCGCGTTTGTCTTCGACAACGCCGACCGCTGCGTGAACCTCACCGGCGGCCTACCCGAGGCGCTCGACCTCGCCACCACGATCAGCCGGGCGTGGGTCCAATTCGCCCGCCACGGCAACCCGAGTCACAACGGCCTGCCCGCCTGGCAGCCGGTGTCCCCGGGGAAGCTCCCGACCATGATTTTCGACACCCGGTGCCGCGTGAAGGACGACCCCGAGGGCGACGGGCGCAAGGCGATCGCAGGTACCTGACGACCCTCGCGGCAGTCGCGGTGGAAAGCGAAGCGGGAAAGTTCGAATGCGAACGAACGCTTCGAATCCAGTCGCCCCGATAGACGCGTCGCCTGCTCGCTAAAGGCGACCGGCGCGAGTCGGTCACATCGGCCGACGCGTTGGAGGGCCGCGACGAATACGCATCTGATGAACGAGCGACGTCCCGGAAATTGCGGACGGTGTCCTCGGAACTCGACCTGAGCGTCCGAGCCCCGCGGCGGTCATGGCTTGAGATCCTTCGGGGCTTGGCACCGCCAGGCCTCTTTGATGAGTGTCTCGAGCTCGCGGATGGTCGTCGTGGGCAGGTTCACAAGAATGGCGGGAAACCCATTGTAGTGTGGTTCCGTGAAGAACTTTGTCGGGTCCAAGGCGAGTATGCGGTCCTTCTCCGCGAGGCTCGCCACCCGGACTGCGATGACGTCCGGTTGCGGCACGCGAGGCTTCTTCGGCTCGATCCGCTCCATCCACACCCACACAAATCCCTTTAGTTTGCCCTTATTGCGAACGGAAAAGGCGAAACGGTCAACTGCCTCCTCGGTCTCGGGCAGCGATAGGGCAATCCGGCGAACGTCGGCCTGAGTTACCATTGGAGTCGCCTTCAGTCCACTTGGCCCGTTCTTGCTACGGATCGTTGCCCCGACGCCACGAATGGGGTCCATGCGGCCGACCCACCGCATTGAGTCGACCTTTATGCCGATAGAGCGTGAAAGTGAGCCAATCCGTTACTTTGACCGACTTTCTCGTGGGACCGGATCCCTCCGAGCCACGATTGTAATACCTGCGGACTCTGTCGGCGACGCAGATTCCCTGTGCGTCGGTTTCAATCGCAACTCGCCCTCGAGTTTACCGAACATGCGAGACGAACAGCTCCTGCGCCCAGGCAAATCGTGGTACGAATACGGCCTTCGAGGCGGACCAGGATCTGACAGTAAAAGCAAAATGAGGTAAGCGTTGCTCGCGTTTGCGATGTAAAATGTTTCGCGTCAAAGACCCTCTCGTCGCAAAGCAAAAGGAGCGAGCGGCAGGTGACGACCAAGACACGCCAAGAGCAAACTCGCGAGCAGAGGAAATCCGTCATACAGTGGCTGCTGGATTCGGACCCTTCGATCCGCTGGCAGGTCATGCGCGACCTCATGCACGAATCCGACGAGATCGTGGCCCGTGAACGGTCGAGGGTTGCCTCAGAGGGATGGGGTGCCCGGCTGCTTGACCTTCAGGCATCCGATGGTCAATGGGGTGGTGGCACCTGGCTTCCTCGGTGCTGGATCTCCACGTCAGACACTCTGCTGCTGTTGAGGGACCTGGGGTTGGATCCGACGAGCGAGCGAGCCCGGAGGGCCGTTAGCCTCGTTCGCGACAATTGCACCTGGGGACCGGGATTCGGCGACTCACCCTTCTTCGAGGGCGAAGTCGAGCCCTGTATCAACGGCAGAGTCCTTGCGTCAGGTGCTTATTTCGGCGAGGCGAGCGATCGGCTGCTCGATCGGCTCCTCCACGAACAGCTCGAGGACGGGGGCTGGAACTGCTACGCCCCGCCAAGCAAGCGATCGTCGTTCCACTCGACGATCTGTGTTCTTGAAGGACTCTTGGAGTACGAGAAGGCGAAAGGCGCAACGACTGCCCTCATGGACGCTCGCCTTCGCGGGCAGGAGTACCTGATGGAACGCAGCATGTTCCGGTCGCTGTCAACCGGAGCGGTGATCGATCCCGCCTGGACGCAGTTTTCCTTTCCGACGCGTTGGCACTACGACGTCTTGCGGGGCCTGGACTACTTGCGGAGCGCTGGGGTCGAACCCGACCAGCGCCTCGCGGAGGCCATCGATCTGGTCGAGCGAAAGCGGGACAGTGACGGGCGGTGGCCACTTGAGAACCCACACGCCGGGAAGGTCCACTTCGACATGGAAGATGGAGCCGGCCAGCCTAGCCGTTGGAACACGCTCCGTGGATTGCGCGTTTTGGACTGGTATTCAGCGCGATACGAATGCAGTTGCCACGGGAAGGAGGAATGTCGACAGACAGAGCTAGCAGATCACCCGACGAGACGCGCTCGAATCCTCAACCAACGATCAGCAGAGCAATGTACGGGACCAGGTTGAAGAGGATGATCAGGGTCTTGTAGAGCACGATGCCAGCGAAGTTGATGACGTCGAACTGCTCGGCCGATATACGGTAGAACCGGATGGAGAGCCGATGCAGCCATCCGTGCGGTGCCACCATTAGTAAACTCCAGGTCAGCAGTATCACGTAATTAATGAGTGTACACCAGAAGAGTATGTTCCGCGCGGTAGCGAGGTCCATGCGTTTTCCCCCTGCGGTTCCGGTCACGATGGATCATTGGACTTGCACCATGAGTAAAATTCGCCTATTTCGTCCCCCAAAGCTGCTTGATCGTGTCTTCGGTGTTAAACCCTTGCGGGCAGGCTTCGCTTCGCGTGTTCGCCCAGTACCATCGCGGCGCATCGGGCTTGCCGGGCGTCATTACGCGGCTTCCGGGCATTTGTAGGTGGCCATTGGGGTCGGTCCCCTTCAGCCATTTCCAGGCGTAGCGGAGCCAGTCGTTCCGTTCGGCCTCGGGCATGAGAGCGAACCAGGTGATCTCATCCCACCCCCAGATGAATGGGGACTTGCTCGGCTTTCCGGGGTTGCCTCGACCGAAGTTATCGAACTCGACCAGATAGGGTAGATGCTCGCATGACCAGCCGCTTGGCGTAACGCCGCCCCGACTCTTCAAAAAGATCGCATCCGCATATCCGACCTGAAGAATGCCTTGATAAGGATGATCGGAAACCCCGACGATCCGCAAGGGGAACGAGTGGAAGTCGAAGAGAAGCTTGCCGTTTTCGACATAGCCCCCGGTCGGCGTGTGGGCGTCGCAGACCAGGAAATGTCTTCGGGCGTGCTTGCGGGCATAGGCTCGGACCCGGTTGAGCATGTCGATCCAGTGAGCATGTCCCGGGTCATTCTTGTCCATCAGGCCTACTTGGCCGAAGTGGATGGCCTCGATGCCGATGTCGATGTAGTTCGTGACGAGGAAATAAAACCACATCCGGGTCTCCAGCCGGCTCATGTCCGGGACCGAGCCACGGCCGCCCCAATGGTTCACGAACCGTCCGCTGACGTACAGCATGTCCTGATACCGGAAATTGCGACGCTCGACGGGTAGACCGAACTCGGCGAACACGTGCTCCGGAATGGCAACGGATTCCACTCCTCGGGTCACGATCTCAAAGGCGGCGGCCTGCAAGATGATCTGGGGATCGGCCTTGTGAAGAGCTTTCGCGAACGGTTTCGCTGTCTGGAGAAACGCCGCGAGTTCCTTCTCTCGCCCCCAGACCATCAGCGCCCGTCCGACGAATTTGGCCTTGGACGAGAGGATCAACCGGATGTTGTCGTGGGGATCGACGCCCCGGCGGTTACGCGGTTGAGTCAGATCGTCGTGGAGAAGTTCCGTGAACGAGATCGACCGATCGAGATAGTTCTCCAGCACCGGCCGCGACATCGATGAATCGAATTGAAACCCCTGAGCGAACGCCGGCGCGGCCCAGAGGAGAATCACCGAGAGAATACCAAGGGATCTGCGACCTTCGATGACATTCTCATTGAATGTACTTCATAAATATGTTGAGTCGTTGATGGAATGAAGAGGTCTTGCGCAAGCCGAACGACGCGGCTGCCCAAAGGGATGGAGGCTGCCACGCCAATCAACCATCCCAATCGGGTCCGGCCATACGATCATCGCACCTCCACCCGGTTCATACCAGTAGTTTGAACCTCTGCGACCATCGCGCCGTCCGGCGTGACTGCAACACAAGCTACCTCGCCATTATGCCTGTTGAGAACGGCAACGCGTCTACGCAACGGCTGGCAAAGCTGCCTCACTTCGGTTCAGGTCACGGCGAGGACTCCGGTGTCACCAGGCGGGCCACGGTCCGTTCGATCAGGCGGGCGAGCGTCGGGGCGGCCTTGCGGCCCGCATCCAGAACTTCTTCATGCGTGATCGGCGTTCCGACCGCCAAGCCGGCCGCGACGTTGGAAACCAGGGCCAGCGCCAGGACCTCGATGCCGGCGTGCCGAGCCACGATCGCCTCCGGCACGGTCGACATCCCCACGACATCGGCCCCCAGCGTACGGAGCATCTTGATCTCGGCCGGAGTCTCGTAGCTGGGACCAGGCAGGCAAGCGTAAACCCCGGGCACCAGTTCAAACCCCAGTCGCTTGGCTTCTTCCTTGGCGATGGTCCGCAGCCGCTTTGAATAGACTTCGGTCATGTCCGGAAATCGGGTGCCGAGCCGCGGGTCATTCAGACCGCGGAGCGGATTGGCGCCGATCAGGTTGAGGTGGTCGGTCAGCACGACCAGGGTCCCCGCTCGCAGATCGGCGCGGATTCCGCCCGTGGCCGCGGTCAGGATCAAGTTCGGTACGCCCAGCTTCTGGAGCACGCGAATGGGGAATGTGACCGTTTCGAGGTCGTGCCCCTCGTAGTAATGAAATCGGCCTTGGAACATCACGGACTTCCACACCGCCGAGCTTGCCGAACAGCACCTTCCCTTCATGCCCGGCCACGGTGGTGCGCGGAAAATGGGGAACCTGATCGTAGGAGACGACTCCGGGCATCGATGAGCCGGCCGGCCAGCTCGTTCAGGCCGGAGCCGAGCACGATGGCGACCGCCGTCGCCGACGAGGCCAACGGGCGGAGCGCGGCGGCGGCCTCCTCGGCGCGGCGCATTCAGGTCCGGTTGCGATCGGGGCTCATCGGTTGTGGTGCTCATAACAGGATTCCCGCGATACACGCCGACAGATAGTTCGCCAATGTCCCGGCGAGCAGCGCCTTCACGCCGAGACGCGCCAGGTCATGCCGGCGATCGGGAGCCAAGGCTCCGATTCCACCGAGCTGGATGCCGATCGAGCTGATGTTGGCGAACCCACAAAGTGCGAAGCTCGCGATCACGAACGAACGGTCGATCAATATGTCCTTGAGGGCTCCGAGATCCTTGTATGCAATCAACTCATTGAGGACGGTGCGAGTGCCCAGGAGCCGAACCGATGGCCCGGCAGTCTTCCCAGGCGACGCCCAGCATATAGGCCACCGGCGCCATCGCCCATCCCAGGATCGTCTGAAGCGACAGGCCGGGATAGTTCAGCGCGTCGCCGAGCCGTCCGAGTCCCATGTTCACAAGCGCGATCAATGCCAGAAACGAGATCAGCATCGCGGCGATATTGAGAGCCAGGTGCAGGCCGTCGCGGGTTCCTCGGGATGCCGCGTCGAGCACGTTGGCGTCGGTCGACGTCTCGGTGGAGTGCACCGTGCCCAGCGTCTCGGGCTTTCCGGTCTCGGGCACCAGCATCTTCGACAGCAAGATCGAGCCAGGGGCCGTCATGATCACCGCCGTCAAGATATGGCGGGCCTCGACGCCAAAGGCCATGTAGGCGGCCATCACCCCTCCCGAGACATGGGCCATCCCCGAGGTCATGACGGTCAAGAGCTCCGACTTGGTGAGCTTGGACAGATAAGGGCGAATCGTGAGCGGCGCCTCGGTTTGCCCGAGGAAAAGCGAGGCCGCCACGTTCAGCGACTCGGCCCCGCTGGTGCCGAAAAGCCGGAGCATCACCCAGGCGAACGCCCGCACCACCCATTGCATCACGCCGATGTGATAGAGCACGGCGAAAAGGGCCGCGACAAAGATGACCGTTGGCAAGACGCGAAAGGCAAAGACGAACTGACCCGGCCCGTTGCGATCGACCAGCGGCTTGCCGAAGACGAATTCGGCTCCCTCGAGTGCACAGTCCAGGACCGACTTCGACCGCCTTGCCCGCCTGATCCACCGATTGAATGCCGGCCGGAACGCGCAGGACCAGGAGGCCAAAACCCCACTGCAACGCCAGCCCCCAAAAGACAACGCGACCCGAGATCGCGCTCCGGTTCTCCGAGAGGAAGACCGCGACTCCCAGGATCGCCAGCATGCCGAACACGCCGCGAGCCCGGTCGGCGATATCCAGCAGATCGATCGATTCCGGCACCGAAAACTGGTGTGACCAACTGCCGAACGAGATCTGATAGACCCGGCGCGTTTCGACCGGTCCCACGAGCACCTTGGGCTTCGGGCCGCCTTCAAACGCGGCATCGTCTTCGTGGCTGCCTTGGCGGCGGCCTCCGGCTTGGCGACGTCCTTCGCCGGCGGCTCCGTCTTGGCGGCCGCCTTGTCGCTCTTGGCGCTCGCCTTGCGATTCATCCACGAACTCTGACAGGACAGCCCGAGGCAACAGGGCGAATAGCCCGAAGACAACCATTCCGACTGCAACGACAATCAGTCTACGCATCCATCACAACCTTTACACGTGCGACTTACTCAAAGCCGTTGTATCGGGACCGGGGGCACGCCCCGCGATCCGTTTGACGATCAGGGGTAGGCTAACAACAGGCTCATCGGTGATGTGGTAAGCGTCCAGGATCAGGGCCGACGCTTCCGGGAGCCGGGATTCGTCATTGACGTACAAGGTGCACAGAGGTTCGCCGATCACCACCGCGTCGCCGATTTTCTTGTGGAAGATCACGCCCACGGCGTGATCGACGGGGCTGTCCATCCGCGCCCGTCCCGCGCCGAGCAACATGGTCGCGTGGCCGACCGGTCGGGCCGCCAGGGTGTGAACGAAGCCCGGTCTTGGGAGCATTGAGCACGATCCGACGTCGAGGAGCCGGCAGAAGCGAGGGATCGTCGACGGCCCGCGGGTCTCCCTCTTGGGCCTGAACCAAGAGGCGGAACCGCTCGAGGGCCGAGCCATCCTCGATCGTTCGCCGGCAGACGGCGCGTGCCTCGTCGAGGGAGCCGGCTCGTTGCGCCATCACAACCATCTCGGCGGCCAGCTCAATCGACAAATCCACCAGGTCGGCGGGGCCCTCTCCTCGTAGACAGGCCAGGCTCTCCGCGACTTCGACGGCATTCCCGACTGCGCAGCCTAGAGGTTGATCCATGCGGGTGATCAGCGAGACGACCTGACTTGCCCAGCCCTTGACCGATCGCGCACATCGTCTCGGCCAGGGCTAGCGAGTCCTCGAGCTTCTCCATGAAGGCACCGCCGCCGGTCTTGACGTCGAGCACCAGGCCGTCGATCCCCTCGGCCAGCTTCTTGGACATGATCGACGCGGCGATCAGCGGGATCGATTCGACGGTCGCGGTCGCGTCTCGCAAGGCGTAGAGAAACTTGTCCGCGGGCGCGATCTCGGCGGTCTGGCCGATCATGACCAGACCGCAAGCAGCCAGGACCTCCTGATAGCGATTCAGGTCGAGGTCGACCCGAAACCCGGGGATCGACTCGAGCTTGTCGAGCGTTCCGCCGGTGTGTCCCAGCCCTCGACCGGACACCATCGGCACCGGCACCCCGGCCGCCGCGGCGATCGGCGCCAGTGATCAGCGAAGTCTTGTCCCCCACGCCGCCCGTGCTGTGCTTGTCCACCTTCAAGCCTGGTATCCCCGACAGGTCGACGATCGTCCCGGAACGGATCATCGAATCGGTCAAGGCGGCGGTCTCGGCCGCGTCCATGCCGCGCCAGACGATCGCCATCAGGAGTGCGGCCCACTGGTAGTCGGCGACTTCACCGCTGGCGATCCCCTCGACCATCGCGGCGACTTCCGCCGGAGTGAGCGCATGCCCATCGCGTTTCTTGCGAATGATGTCGACCGCTCGCATGATTGATCCTGGTGGTCTGTGAGTGGTGAGTGCCGAGTTGATCGAAGGGGGATCGCGTATTGAGGATTGGATTCGCATTTAGCTCACAACTCACAGCCGGGAGTGTGCCGAATTGCCGGTCGCCGGCATCGCCGAGTCCTGGATAGATGTACCCGACTTCGTTTAATCGCTCGTCGACGGCACCGACGTAGATCGACACGTCGGGCATCGCCCGGTTCATGAGGGCGATTCCCTCCGGGGCGGCGATGAGCGAGATCAGCTTCAACCTGGGCACTCCGGCTCGCTTTGATGATTTCACAGGCGCGAACCGCGGAACCGCCCGTGGCCAGCATCGGGTCGATCAGCAGCGCCACGGTGACCCGAGGTCGAGCGGGAAACTTGTTGTAGTACTCGGTCGGTCGCAAGGACGCTTCGTCGCGGAAGAGGCCGATGTGCCAGACCTCCGCCTCCGGAATCAGCTCGAGGATGCCGTCGGCCATGCCCAGGCCGGCTCGAAGGATCGGCACGATCCCGACGACGTCCGACAAAGTCCGAGTCGCCGCCGGGCCCAGGGGGGTCCTCACTTCGCTCACGGTCGTCGGTAGGTCGGCCGTCGCTTCCTGGGCGAGCAACAGCGAGAGAGCGCGAACCAACCGGCGGAATTCCGCCGCTCCCGTTCGGACATCCCGGAGGCCCGCGATCTTATGCTGCACGATCGGATGCGATGAAACAAAGACGGTCGACACGCCTCGTTCCTCGATTCTCGTTGCCGGATTTTCCTGATTTCCAATCTCAAAAACAGACATCGTACACGAACCGACGCTCATCGGCAGGATGGCTCCGGAATTTCGTTGTGGGGCAACCGGGGATGTGATGTCAGCCCACCCCCTTTACCGGTCAAAATCCAGAAACCGTCGGAACAGTGGATGGCACTCATTGGCACTGCTTGGCAGCATTTCAGGCATGGTTCAAGAGGAGGGTACAGTTCAGCCAACCCGAACCGTACCCTCCTCTTGCACCGTGCCACATAAGCGCGATAACCATGTTCCTACCGGTTCCGCGCTGGCCAAACGGTGCTGCGTCCGGCTTGGCATAAGCGCTATTCTACTGGTACACGGCAGCGGACGCGGCTTGCACAATCGTAAATCCAGGCCATGCTGGGACTTGAGCCTCTTGAGCGAGTGCTCCCAGCGTGCAAAAAGTGGCAGTGGGTGGCAGCTTTTTTTCGAGGCCTTGTGCCATTTCGCCCGCGACTTTTTGCGCGGGTCCTCGTCGAGAATCGCAATGGATCGTTGTGAATCTGAGGTCAATCTGATCGTCCACCGGGAAAGGCCGCGAGACCGCCGCCGAGACGAACCCGGGCCACCTGGAGATGGGCAATAGTGTTCGGCCCGAGTTCTGCTCTGGCCTGTGATCCACCGGTCGTTCATGGTGTGGGGCGGGTTTCCCAACCGCCTGGATCCGTCAAGGAAGGAACCAGCGGGTTAGGAAACCCGCGCCACGGGTTTTACACCGACGTGAACGCGATGGCAGAGATTCCACGCGTCTCCGTTTTGCGCCACTCGGCGGTTCCCAGCGCCAGTGGGGCCGAAGCAGGTTGGCATGGCCCGACGTGCGAAGAATCGTAAGAGTCAAGTGATTTGAGGATTGTGCGAATCGATTCATGCGAGCCGGAAGTCAGAACCAACCTTAGAGGTTCACCCGGCTTGAACGCCGGTTTCGTTCTGATGAGCAGGCGGCGGCGAGCCCGTAGGCGGAAAAACAGAATGCGCGCAAAATCTCGTTTCCTTACCCGTTAATTATACCCAAGCTGCCCATTTTGTCAAGTCTACCGCCCCATTACCGCGATGGACTTCGATCGGAACCTTAGGTTCACTATTGACTTAAGTGAATTTCACGCTTTCTATGGTGTGCGTTTATGGACACCTGGTAAAAGCGAAAACGCGGCACCAATCGGGGCGAGCTCGGATCCGGAGTAGTACCCGAGAACAGGCGTTTCTGAAGCATGCCGAATTCGCCGCCATTTTCGGGTATCCTATTGTTAAGCCTGGCATCAGGTGCTTTCCACGCCGCCTGGTCGCGGAATTGAGACTGGTCGGGGATCAGCGTCGAATCCTCTCGAGCATGAAGCAGGTCACCGATGACCGTTGATGAGATTCACGTTGGCGCGGTCATCACGGGTCCGTTATTTCCCGAGCCCGTCGAGGTACTCGCGGTCGTTCCCCTGGGCGATTCGATCAAATTGATCGGCAAGGGCTGCAAGTCAGGGCTGGTGCGCGATCCCGTCCTCACGCCGGCACAATTGGCCCAGCTCCGCCTCACGCCTGTTCGCGGGTCGTTCGATGGCGATCCGAACTGGTTCCGGCTCGGCATCGAAGCCCAGCGGCTTGCCCTAGCGTACGAGTACGACCCGTACTTCTCGCTTTCGATCGCCCGCGTCGACCCGCTGCCGCACCAGCTTGAGGCCGTTTACGACTATTTCCTCAAGTTGCCGCGCATCCGCTTTCTGCTCGCTGACGATCCCGGCGCGGGCAAGACGATCATGGCGGGACTACTGCTCAAGGAGCTCAAAGCGCGGGGCCTAGTCCGTCGGACACTGATCGTCGCACCGGCAAACCTGACGTTCCAGTGGCAGCGTGAACTTAAAGACAAGTTCCGCGAGAGCTTCGAGGTCATCCGGGGCGAGACGCTCCGCACCAACTATGGCCACAATCCCTGGCAGGACCGCGATCAGGTCATCACGTCGATCTCCTGGGTCTCTCGCATCGCGGACGCCAAGGAGAGCCTGCTCCGCTCGCATTGGGACCTGATCGTCGTCGACGAGGCGCACAAGATGAGTGCCTACGCCGACGACCGCAAGACGCTCGCCTACCGCCTTGGCGAGTCTCTCTCCAGCATGACCGACCACTACCTCCTCATGACGGCCACGCCGCACAAGGGGGACGCCGAAAACTTCTGCCGATTCCTGGCGCTGCTCGACAAGGATGTATACGGCAACGTCAAGAGCCTGGAAGACGCCATGCGGCGCGGCAGCGCCCCGTTCTATCTGCGGCGGATCAAAGAGGCCCTGGTCACGTTCCCCGACCCTGACACCGGCGAGGTCAAGAAGCTCTTCACGAAGCGCGAGGTCAAGACGACCACGTTCGAGCTGAACGCCGAGGAATTCGACTTCTACGACGCCCTGACCCGCTACGTCGAGGATCAATCGATCCGCGCATCGGCCGACGACTCGGCGGCGGGGCGGGCCGTCGGCTTCATCATGGCGATGCTCCAGCGCCGCATGGCCTCCAGCATCTATGCCGTGCGACGGTCGCTCGAGCGCATGAAAGCGAAGCGCGAGGATATCCTGGCCGACCCCGAGGCGTACCGCAGGCAGCGGATCGAAGGCGCATCCCCGACGACTTCGACGAGCTTCCCGACGACGAGCAGGCCGACCTCCTCGCCAAGCTGGAGAACGAGGTCATCTCGATCGACCCAGCCGTCCTCCGCGAGGATATCGCCCGGCTGTCGGCCCTGATCACCCAGGCACTCGGGCTGGAGGCCAGGGGCGTGGGTACCAAACTCGCCGAGCTGCGCCGTGTCTTGAAAGAGATCGGCGCGTTCGCCGACCCCAAGGCCAAATTGCTGCTGTTTACCGAGCACAAGGACACGCTGGATTACCTTGCGGGGGATGGTAAAGACAGCCGGCCGCTGGGCAAACTCCGCGAGTGGGGACTTTCGGTCACTCAGATTCACGGCGGGATGAAAATCGGCGACCGCGACACACCGGGCACCCGCATCTACGCGGAGCGCGAGTTCAAGGAACAAGCGCAAGTGATGGTGGCGACCGAGGCGGCCGGCGAGGGAATCAATCTCCAGTTTTGCCACATGCTCGTGAACGTGGACATCCCCTGGAATCCGGTGCGGCTGGAGCAGCGCATGGGCCGCATCCATCGCTACGGCCAGGAGCACGACTGCCTCATCTTCAACTTCGTGGCGGTGAACACCAACGAAGGACGCGTGCTCGCCAAGCTCCTGGAACGTCTGCGCGAGATCCGCAGAGAACTCGGTACGGACCAGGTCTTCGACGTGGTCGGCGAAGTCTTCCCCGGCAACTTGCTGGAGCGTCTGTTCCGCGACCTCTACTCCCGTCGAACGAATGTCCCGGACATCGAGGCTCGCATTGTCCGCGACATAAACCCAGCGCGTTTTCGGGCGATCACCGAATCGACCCTGGAGGGGCTGGCGAAGAAGGAACTCAACCTCGCCGCGATCATCGGCAAGTCGGTCGAAGCCCGCGAGCGACGTTTGGTCCCCGAAGTCATCGAGGATTTCTTCATCCAGGCGGCGCCCATATCGGGGATTCACCCCAAGCCGCCGGCTAAGGGGGGGCACGTCTACCGCGTCGGCAAGGTGCCTCGTCCCTTGATACCGATCGGTCAACGGCTGGAGCCCAGGTTCGGCCGGCTAGGGATCGACTATCCCAAGATCACCTTCGACAAGGCGCTCCTCTCATCGGACCCGACCCTGGAATGGGTCACACCCGGTCATCCGCTGTTCGAGGTCGTGCGCGAGGACGTCGTCGACCGCGTTGCGGATCATCTGCGCCGAGGTGCCATCTTCTACGACCTCCAGAGGAAGGAACCCGCCCGCCTCGACGCCTTCGCTGCCTCGATCAAGGACGGGCGGGGCACCTGTCTGCACAGGCGGTTGTTCGTGGTCGAGACCGAGTTGTCGGGCGCGATGAGTGTCCGTCAGCCGACCGTATTCCTGGACGGACTGGTCGCCGCCGCGTCGGGCTCCCCAGTACCGGACGACAGTGCACTCCCCGACCGCCACGGTGTGGAGCGAGTCCTGTTGGAGAAAGCGTTGCAACCCTTCCTCACAGAAGTCGCCGGTGAGCGTGAGCACCAGAACGACATGATCCGCCGCCACGTCGAAATCTCGCTCCAGACCTTGATCGACCACCAGAACCTTCAACTGGCCGACTATCTGAACCGCCAGATCGAGGGACAGAATTTCCCCGGAATCGAAGGGCTGATTTCCCAGGTTGAGGGACATCTGGACCGGTTGAACGAACGGCTGGAGGGCCGGCTCGGTGAACTGGAGATGGAGCGCCACTGCACGATCGCCGACATGACACATCTGGGACGTGCCTGGGTCCTTCCCCACCCCGACCGAACAACCCCCGCGCTGGCTCCGATGGTCCGCGATGACGAGATCGAGCGGATCGCCGTCGAGTTCGCCACCCGGCACGAAGAGGCGCGAGGTTGGCAGGTGGAGAGCGTTGAATCCGAGAACCGCGGCTTCGACCTGATCTCGCGGCGGGCCCACCCCGAGGATCCCAAGACGTTCGTCGAGGTCCGGTTCATCGAGGTCAAAGGACGGGCAGGCATCGGCGAGATCGCCCTGACCGCCAACGAATACAAGACGGCCGGACGGCTCAAGAACGATTACTGGCTCTACGCGGTCTTCAACTGCGGGGGAACGCCGGAACTCCACGTGATCCAGGACCCCTCCCGGCTCGGATGGGTGCCGGTGGTCCAAGTCGAGCATTATCACATCGACCCGGCGAAGATCCTCGCGGCCGACGCCTCGGGCGGAAAGCCACAGACGGGTGTCAAATCGTCATGGGCGTTGCGGTCACGCAGCGTTCAAATTCCCAAGAAGCTGGATTTCGACGAGAAAGCCAAGGATTATAACGTCTATAGACGAGTCGTGCACTGGGGCGGCAGTGATGTTCTTCAATCTAGGATCAGGCCGGCAATCACTTCCCGATTTCCAGTGTGTATCGCGGGAGTCCAGGGGTCGGGAAAAAACGGCGGTCCACGGGTGTTGGATTGACGGTCAAAGGGCGTAGCAGACAGGGAGCTTACGCTCCCCGCTCGCCACGGGATCCACGAACAAGGCGAGCGGGGAGCGTAAGCTCCCTGTCTGCTTAATCGTCTACTTAACCTTCAAGCGAGGAAGTTAACCCGAAGCGCCAGCGAAGATTCCGGCGGCTATGCCCTCGCTAGTGCTTCGTGTTAGAGTAAAGGAGGTGTTGCAAGTCCGGTGCAGTAAGAACCTTGGCACCGAGTTCGGCCACGACGTCACCGGGATGGGGTGCGGGAATGCTCAAGCGTATTGAGATCAAGGGATACAAATCTCTGGTCGATGTCCAGGTCGATCTCCAGCCGCTGGTCGTCCTGTTCGGTCCCAATGGGGCGGGGAAGAGCAATTTCCTGGATGCGCTCCAGCTTCTGTCTCGAATGGCGGTCAGCCCCACGCTCAAGGCGGCATTCGAGCCACCGTATCGGGGCAAGCCCCTCGAGTCTTTTTCCTTTGGCGACGAGGGCATTCCGGGCTTGCGGAAGCGGGAATCCGCGCGCTTTTCCATCCAGGCCGACGTCGAACTTTCCCCGGCGATCGTCAAGGTGGTCGAGCAACAGATCCGGGAAATGAAGCGACCGGCCGAAGAAAAACCCGGAGTAAGCTCGGCGTCAAACGGCTCGTCGCTCATCCGGGAAACGATTCTCCGCTATCGGTCGAGGTCGAGATCCTTCCTGGCTCGGGTATCTTGCGAGTCGCCGACGAGTACGCGGCCGCCCTCAACGCCAAAGGGGAGCCGAACGGCAAGCGTCGCCCCTTCCTGGAACGGGTCAAGGACCGGATTCATCTGCGGATGGAGGGCCAGGCCCACCCGACTTACCATGAGTGTTTCCTGGACCATACCCTCCTCTCGCGGCCGCTCTATCCGCCGCACCATCCGCACCTGGTCGCGCTGCGCCAGGAATTCGAGAGCTGGCTTTCCTTCTATTTCGAGCCGCGGGAACGGATGCGGGCATCAAACCCGGTGAAGGAAGTGCATCACATCGGGCTGAGGGGCGAGGACCTCGCTGCTTTCTTGAACACCCTCCGCGCCCTGAAAGAACGACAGTTTCGGGCTGTGGAAAAAGCACTTCACATGGTGATTCCCTCGATCACCGGAATCGACGTGGAGGTCAACAGTCTGGGCGAGGTCGAGCTCCGGCTGCGCGAGGGAAACACGCTTATCCCGGCTCGGGTCGTGTCCGAAGGGACCCTGCGCATCCTGGGACTGCTGGCCCTGGCGGGGGCCACGGAACCGCCCGCGCTGATCGGACTGGAGGAACCCGAGAACGGCGTTCACCCGCGACGGCTTCAACTCATCGCCGAGTTGCTCCTGACGCGAGCCGAGCTGGGGGAAACCCAGATGATCGTGACCACCCACTCCCCGCTCCTGGTCGACCTGATCCCCCAGTCGTTCCTGTACGTCTGCCGCAAGGGCGAGAGGGCACCCAGATCGAGTCGTTCACGTCCTTGCCACGCCCGGCTAGGGCCGCGATGTCTCGCGGCAGAAACGTGGGCATAAGCGTTATAAGCGATGACTGCTGGGGTGGTTAAAATGTACGTTAACGCCCAGAACGGGTCAGCGGACATGACAGCCCAGGCCAACGCCCCGGGGAATTCAAACCAACACCAAGCTGCAGGGCCATGAAAGGGCATGACAAGGACTTGCATCTCCGCCCCGAATGGGGCAGCAACATGACAGCCCGGGGCATCGCCCCCAGTAATCAGGACGACCCCGAATCCCCAAAGCCCTGAAAGGGCGAGACAGGGACAGACACCATGCCTCAATCGCTAGCAAAGAACCTGATCCATCTGATCTACAGCACCAAGGACCGAGAGCCTTGCCTCTCGCCCGAAATCCGGGCCGGGCTCTTCGGATACAAGGCCGGCATTCTGAAAGAATGGAAAAGTCAGGCCGCGGTTGTGATCAGCAGCGCTCGCGGATCATGTGCACATCTTGTTCTGTCTCTCGAAGAACCTCGCCTTGGCGAAGGTGAACTAGGAGGTAAAGAAGGGGTCGTCCAAATGGATGAAGACTCAGGGACCGAAATTTCAGGACTTTCACTGGCAAGCCGGCTATGGTGCTTTCTCGGTCAGCCAATCCCATGTTGAAGAGGTGCGTCGGTACATCGAGCTCCAAGACGAACACCATCGCACGCGATCATTCAAAGACGAGTTTCTGGCATTCCTGAATCGATACGAAATCGAATATGACGAGCGGTTCCTCTGGGAGTGAACATCATGTTCGGCCCTTTCAGGGCAGGGTTTTTCTGATTTTCCGATCAATCCCCAGGGCGTTGCCCTGGGCTTTCATGTGGTTGCCCCTTCGGGGCGAAATCCAAGAAGGGACGCCGTTGCGTCTTCGCCCCAAAGGGCGGTGCCCCGGGCCGTCATGTTGATAGCCCCTTCGAGGCGGAATTCAAGAGGCGATGCCTTTGTGCCGTCGCCGCGAAGGGGCATGAACAAGACAGCCCAGGGCATCGCCCTGGGGAATAAAACCGACACCAATCCGCAGTGCCCTGAAAGGGCGTGACAAGGTCCCTTCCGTACGCCATTCTCAAGACCTAGGAAGCGAACATGACGGCTTATCCCAAGCACCTGATCGAAGTCGATCTGCCCATCAAGCGAATCGGCCCACACGCGCGGCGGGAGAAGTCGATCCGGCACGGGCACATCTCGACGCTGCACATCTGG
>CAWAAW010000096.1:0-236328 GCA_963779785.1 uncultured Planctomycetota bacterium | reverse complement strand
CGGGCCGGGTTTCCCTGGTTGACCGTCGACATGGAGCACACCCACACCGATATCCAGACGGCGGCTTTCATGTTCGGAGCCATCGCCGATGCCGGTTGCGTACCGCTGGCACGGATACCGGCCGGAAAGCACGAATACATCAAGATGGTCCTCGACTGCGGTGCCATGGGAATCGTCGCGCCGATGGTGATGGACGCCGGCGAGGCCGAGATGATCGTCGCCGCGACCAAGTACCCGCCCCGCGGCAATCGATCGGTCGGGGGTGGCATGCATGCCATCAACTTCGGCGCGACCGCCGAGGAATACTACGAGAAAGCCAACGACGAGATCCTCGTTGTGATTCAGACCGAGCATATCAAGGCCGTCGAGATCGCCGATGAGATCTACGCCGTGCCGGGAGTCGATGCCGTATTCGTGGGCCCAAATGATCTGACCTTTTCGATGAAGGGCGCCGACGGGGCACCGCCGAGCAAGGAGCTGTTCGAGGCCACTCTCACCCGGATTCGCGAATCAGCCCAGCGCAACCGGCTCCCCTGCGGTCTCCACGTTTTTTCAGCGGCTGACGCCCTGCGGCGCGCCGACGAAGGGTGGCAGTTCATCGCCGTGAACAGCGAGCTCAAAATGATGCTCGACGGAGCCGCCGGAGTCGTGCGACAGGTCGATCCCGATCATGCGGCCGCTGGCCTCGCCAAATACTGACACGTCACGAAATGATCGGTCACGCCTCGACCAGACCTCTGATCCGCTCCAGACCACGCCGGACAACCTCGAGAGGGTCTTGCTCCCATAATGAACGGTTAAATAGCTCGAGTGAAAGCGGACCTCGATAGCCGATTGAACGCAAATTGGCGATCACGCGCGGGAGATCGGCGATACCGTCGCCAACCATCACGCGATCCTCGTCTCTCTGGGTGAGGGGCTCGGGCTGCGCGGGAAGGTCGTTGATATGGAAACAGGCGAGGTTCTTTCCCTCGAGCAGGAGCAGGTCGTCGACCGAGCCGCCGCCGCGGATCATATGGAAAACATCGGCCACAACGGTCGCCTTGGGATGGCCGGGGCCCGAGGCGATCGCCCAGGCCGTCGCCACGCTCTTGATACCGTCAGCGAAACCGAGAAATTCCATCGACGGCGCGACCCCCAGCTCGGTGCCGATTGCGAGCAATTCGCCAAATCGACGACTCGCGTGGTTCAAGTCGACGACCTCCTGTGGCGGACTGGCGACGATGTACGGGCTTCCCAATTCGACGGCCTGCGCCATTCTGCGGCGGCTGTCCTCGAGCACCCGCTGGTACTCTAGCCCCTCCGACGTGACCCACCCGTGGAGCGCGATGACACTGACAACCTCGAGACCGGCGTCAGCCAGCGCATGTTTGAGCTCTGAAAGACGGCCGCCTTGCTCGAGGTAAGCCGTAACCTCGTCGTTCCAGGGCTCGATCGCCTTGTAACCGGCCTTGCCGGCGATCTCGATTTTTTCCAGTAAGGGCGTGGGCCGGATCGTGCTGGTGTTGAGGCAATAAACAAATTCGCTCACGGTGGTCGCTCCCCGGTTGCGTTTGGGTGATTCCCCGAATAAACGATCGAAAACTGTCAGGGTTCCTGGATGCGCTGCTCGTACGGAGGCCGGCTACGATCGGGCAGATAGACCATCCCCGCATCGTCGGCGATCTGCAGCCCGGCATCGAGATACAGGATCACGCCGTTGATTTTGCGACCGTGTTGCGACGCCAGGTACACGACGGCGGCGCCGATCTCGTCGGGCGTGGTCAGGTTGCGGATCCCCTCGGGGAAATCGGGCCGCCCAAAGCGAGCCTGGATCAATCGCTCGTTGGGTGTATCGACCCACCCAGGCGCGATCATATTGCAGGTAATTCCCTCGGTAAGGTACTCGACGGCGACCTGCTGGGTCAAACCCCAGAGTCCCGCCTTGCTGACCACATAAGAAAACAACCCGGGCATCGGCCTGGTCGCCCGCGTGGAGCCGATGTTGATGATCGTGCCTCGCCGAGCTCGCAAGTGCGGAATTGCCGCTTTGATTCCCAGCCATGCACCCTTGAGATTGATGGCCAGGGTCCGATCCCAAAGAGCCTCATCGGTCGACTCCGCCGTGCCCCGGGGACTGATGCCCGCACAGTTCACCAGCAGGTCGAGACCTCCCCATCGAGCCGTCAGATCGGCAATCGCGTGATCCCATTCCACGTGTCTGGTCACGTCGAGCGGCAGTTCGATCACTTCGAAGCCGATTTGTCTCAGATCGGCCGCCTGCCGTTCCAGCAGTTGTTCCTCGACATCAGCGAGCGCGACTCGGTAGGAAGCCACCGCAAGGGAGCGAGAAATCCCCGCCCCGATCCCTTGGGCCGCCCCGGTGACTAGCGCGATTGATCGAGTTTCTGGTAGAGACATTCTATTGACCGATCGCTCGCACTTCAGTGTTTCCCCAACACCGCGGCCCGAGCCGCCGGCATCTTTCTGGATCGGGACGCCGCAAAATCCCCACCACGGTGAACGCCGCCATGATGAACTCCGCGGGACGGAACGTCAATCGTGCGATTTTCCCTCGCTTCATTGCGACCGCGACAATCCGAGATCCTCGGGACCGCATGAGGAGATCGGCATGCAATTCAAGAGATTCCGGTGGAATTTCCTGAGAATCGATCAAGAAAGGGTCGCATTTGTGCCTACGAACGATTAGTCTGTATGTTGAGCGGCTGGGTTTCAGTATTACCGGCGGGCCGATGATGGGTCCTTTTTTTCGGTTTCAATTGTCTTCAGGACCACGGAGACTACGATTGTATTACTGGCGACGCCTCAATCATTGATCTTGGGAGGAATGTTTACCTCCAGGGATGCATCCTTGTGATCGATCGTTGCATTCTCACGAGTTGAAGCTCCATATCGTGACCGCACGAGAGTTTGCGTGCGTCCTTCCTGGAGGCGATGGCCATGCTGATTGAGGATTTGGCGGTGCCAGGTTACGATTCCGCGACGTCCCTTGGCTTGGGATCGCAGTTCCTCGACCGTGGAAAGAGCATGGATCGTGTCACCAAATAGGATCGGCCGGTGGAATTTCCATTCGAGGATCGACAGGAATGCCAGGGTATCGACGCGTGGCGCCTGACTCATCAAACCCGATGCGATGGCAAGTCCAAGGAGTCCGTGAGCCACTGGCCGTCCAAACGGGTTGCGGTCGGCGGAAGAATGGTCGACGTGGAGCGGATTGAAATCTCCGGAGAGTCCGGCGAACAAGACGACATCCGTTTCGGTCACGGTTCGTCGTGGGCTCTCCCACTCATCACCAACGACGAGATCATCAAAGAAACGAATTGACCACGAGTGTCGAGTCACGTTCGTCGGACTCCTCCGTAGTAAATGTTTTGTAGGTCGGACATGGAGCGGGCCGGTCGATTCAAAAAGCTTGGTCTATTGCATTCTGACCATCGCGGAAATGCCGTCAACGTCTTTCGGCCATTTCGATCGATCACCCATACACGCTACAAACGGTGATTGGTTGTTCGTAGTATTGATTGAGAGTCGGTCGGTTTTGAGCAGTAACGCAGCTTGGGGTTCAGGGAACTTTTGAAACGGCATCAGATCTGCGTGGAATGATCCTCATCACTCTGACGGTGCCTTGAGGGGTTATGGCGATGACTCGGCCTTATCGTGTTTTGATCGCGGATGACGAAAAGCCAGTCGCGGTCGGTCTGCAAAATCAACTGGAACTGCTGGGTTATGATGTCGTCGCGGTTGTGAGCGACGGCCAGCGAGCCGTTGAGATGTGTCGGCGGGCTCTGCCGGACGCGGTCTTTCTCGACATCGAGATGCCCGGTCTGGATGGATTATCCGCCGCCAGGCAAATTGTGGAGGATCCGGGCACTCCCGTGATCATCCTGACCGCCCATGGTCACGCCGACCTGATCGATCAGGCGGTCGAGGACGGTGTGATTTCGTACCTCCTCAAACCGGCCACAAACGCGAGCTTGCACGCGGCCGTTCAGGTTGCCGTGGCTCGTGCTCGTGAGCTCAAGGGTTTGCAGGAAGATGTCGACCAGCTCAAGTCCACGCTGCGTGAGCGCAAGCTGATCGAGCGAGCCAAGGGGATCTTGATGACCCGGCGGCATCTCAGCGAAAGCGAAGCCTTCCGGTTCCTTCAGCGTCAAAGCCAGGATCGGCGAATTCCGATGGCCAAGCTCGCCGAGTCGATCATTCAGACCGACGAGCTTTTCGATGCACCCAATCAACCGAGTGCACCGGCGGCCGCGCGACCGCTCCGTCGGCATTACGAATTGCCGCAAGGCGAATAGCAAGTATTTGACGGCGTGACAATCTCTCGTTAGTCTAGGAACGATCGGAGAGGAGTCGCTCTGTTTGAGCGACTTCTCCCCTCGACCCAATTCCGTGGTTCGTGCTCGATCTGTGTCGGTTGGGATCAAGGATGGTACGAACGACTCTCATTTCGGCAATTGTCGAGTCGTCGTTTGTTCCCAGTTCTCGAGAGCGATTCTTCGAGACGGCCTCCCAATCTCGTTGGTTCGGCGAAGCACAACGCCCTCGCGTCGCCCCAGCCGTGAAGCCGATCAAGTGGGAGACTGGCATGTCGATGTATAACTCGAGGACCGAGCTCCGACCGTTCGGACTCGGTAAAAATCATCAAGAACTCGCGCAGCTCATTGAAGGCCACATCAACCGTGTTGCGAACGGTCGAATCCGTGATCTCCACGTTGTATACTCCGAGGAAAAAATCATCCTGCAGGGCCGCTCACGAACCTATCACGCGAAGCAGCTCGCCCATCAAGCGGTGCTTGATCTGACCGATGGTCATCCCTTACTGGCCAATCAGATCGTCGTCACCTGAACGGCGCCGTCGCAATCCTTCGGAGTGCTCGGGCGAACCGGGTTGGACACCTGGGACGTCGGATCGGATTGTGGTTGTTCGCGTACCCGAGGTCCGAGTGAGGGGATGAATCGGTCATGGATGTCCAGACGACCCCAACGTCCTCACGAGCCGAGCACCAGGAGAGTTCTTCCATCCTGATCGACCAGGGAGAGCTCAGGTCGATCCTTTTCAATTTGAGTCACGAGCTCTGCCGCCCGTTGGCATCGCTGCGTACCGGATTTGACCTCTTGCTCGGTGAGTCGCCGTCCACGATCACTCCGGATCAACGGGGCCACCTCTTGACGATGGTCTCGCTCTGCGACGACCTGCTCAAACTGACGCGCAGCTATCTCGACTACGCTGGGATCATACAAGGGTCTCGCCCGCTCTGTCTCGGATCCTTCACGGTTGGGGCGCTGATGAGTGAGATCGACCGCCAGTTCGCACCGAGCGCGGCCGCACGGCAGGTGGACTGGATTTCCCGGCCGAACCGCCGGACTCCGTGGTGGTCACCGACGCATCACGCTGGCAGCAAATCTTCGGCAACCTCGTCTCTAACGCCCTCAAGTACACGCCGTCGGGAGGGGAAGTAAGCGTGGTTGGGAAGGTCGAGGACGAATCCTGGTCGTTGATCGTTTCCGACACGGGACTCGGCATCCCCGCCGACGCTCACGACAAGGTCTTCGAGCCGTTCTTCCGGTTGGCCCGCGAGGATTTCTCTGGAATCGACGGAAGCGGATTGGGGCTGGCCATTTGTCGTGAGCTGGTGACTCAGCTTCAGGGTCAAATCCTGATGGACTCCGTCGTTGGCCGGGGAACCACGATCACCGTCCGGTTTCCGCTGCCCATCGCCGAAACCGGTCCAGTTGGTCGGTCTCAGCGGAACAAGGTGATAGCATCGTCGGTCGCGTCTGCCACTGGAAGCCAGCGGAGTGTCCCGCTTCGATAGGTATGGCGATCGAGATCATCGTCCGCATCGGAGCGGCTGGATGACTTCGAGTCCCGAGCGGATCTGCGCCGGACGCCGGTGTCATCATCCTGAACCGGTGCCATGATCTCGACCTGGCCCGGAATCACGGCAAACGGCGGTTTGCGCCGCTTCCGCGACGACTGACCCGTTGGTAAAGTCCGAGGCGAGGTTCCGCTATCATCGTCACGGTGAGAGCCGAGCCGGGGATTCGAATCAAGCCCGCCATCTCTTAGCAGATTGCGTGCGTCGTCAAGCCGTGCGGTGAGATCCCCGTTATCGAGCTGCTCCTGGACCAGACGATCCTCGATCGATCGATTTTCGCGCCCGAGCTTGGCGACTGAATTCTTTAACTGCTGGTTCTCGTACTCGAGATGGCTCAAGCTGGTTTTGAGCTGGCCGACAGTCGGGCCGCCCGTCAGAAAGCTCTGACCGCCGGAACACCCCGCCGCCATGGCGAGACCCATCAAGCAAACGGATGACTGGGCGAACCAACAGGACGGCCGCCTGCGGACGTCTCTCTCGCGCACCTCTTGCCCGGTTGCCGCGGGCGCGGGTCTGAAACAGATTGGGGTGTTGTTGGGGTTCGCAATGCCGTGTCCCATCGGATTTCAGGCTGAGGTCGGTGCGGATTCCAACTCTCCCTATCTATTTTCGTCAGTTTGACCAGTGAGCGTTGGGAAACCCTTCCGTGGTTTTTGAGGCATAGTCGGGAGGCGGCCGGTCCGCGGACAGGTCGACGGGATTGGGCTGATCTTGCGTATTTTGCGTGGCGCGGATTCGCCGGATTGCAACCATCAAGCTCATCACCAGAATGGTGGCAACCGAGCTAACCAGCATGCTCATCAAAATGACCACGCCGAGCGTGCTGGGCAGCTCGTACAAGCGGAACGGGAAGGTAACGGTGACCTGAGCGCCATTGTCCCAGATGAAGCAGAGCATGAGGCCCAGCAGGATCGCCGTGCCAATCAGTCGCCGATAAACCCAAAAATTGCGGATGATCGACGGTCTGCGCCGTTTGTATTCGTAAGCCATGGGTGTACCTCGTTGGGGAAACCGATCGTCCCGTCATTGACCTTCGACGTACCCCGAGGAGTGGCGATCACACGCCAACGCGAGAGGTCAATGGGGCTAGTCGACGTTGAAACCCCACAACCACCAGAATACCACGAAAAACGTGTGGAAGAGCCCTCTGGCCCATCCAGCCCAGATCCATTTCCAACCGAAAAAGAGCGTTGCGGCCGCCATGCTCAGATATGGGCCGTAGGGTAATTCGCGGTCGCCAGCGCTTGATTGCCCGCCCGCGAGCTTCTTTCTGAGAAATCTCACCAACTTCCACATCGCATGGCCAAGTCCGAAGAATGGACCCAGGAAAAACGTCAGGACGGCACCTTGCCAGCCCAGAAAGGCACCGATCATGCCCATGAGGTGGACATCGCCGAACCCCATGGCCTCGCGCCGGAAGACGAATCCCGCCGTTTTCCGGACGGCCTGGGTCAATCCGGCTCCCACCAACAACCCCAGAAAACCGGCCCAGAAGCCCTGAACATGAGTGAAGTTCAAGGCACCGACCGGTTCGGGGCGTACCTGAGGCCAGAGGGTGCCCAGGGCGATTCCGAGAACCATTCCCGTGTCGGTAATCTCCTTGGGGATCTCCCACCAGTCGTAGTCAATGAATGTGGCCGCGACCAGCAGCGCCAGGAACAATGCATGGTAGGCGGCCGCCACCAGTTGTGTCGCGGGCACTTGTCCGAAAAATCCGCGCGGGCCGGCGATGATGTCGATGAGAAAAGCCCCCAGGAAAAGGAAACCGACCAGGGATTCCACCAGCGGGTAGCGCAGCGGAGATGGAATTTCCGCAGGCACGACACTCGCCGCGCAAGGCGAACCAGCTCACGATCGGAACATTGTCTCGAGCCGCGATCGCACCGTAGCAGTTCGGACATTGCGAGCCGGGCCAGATCACGCTTTTCTGCCACGGAATCCGGTAGATGCATACATTCAAGAAGCTACCGACGACCGTGCCGATCAGGAAGAATGCAATACCCAAGATCGCCAGGATCGGCCAGATGAGGAACATGAAGCGCCTCCGGTCAACGCGGAAAGCATTCGGCTGGGAATCAAGCGGTCTGGGTCAGCGCGCCCAAGTACCGAGGATGGCGCCGACGACCTCGTCGGGGGTCTTGCCGCCCGTCTCGATCACGGCGTCGGCCAGTTCACGGTAAAGCGGCAGGCGTCGCTCAAGGACCTGCGCGATCTCGGTCAACGTTCCGGCCACGGTCAGCGGGGGTCTGTCGGCAAGTCCGTGCTCATCGGCCGCCAGCCGGCACGCCAGCTCCGCGGGGTCCGCTCTCAGCCAGACGACGAATCCGAATTCGCGAATCCGTCGGCGATTGGTTTCCCGAAGAACGACTCCCCCCCCGGTGGCGATGACCGCGTCGGGAATCGTCGAGGTCAGCTCGGCCAGTGTCTTTTCTTCCCAGTCGCGAAACACCTCTTCCCCCCAATCGGCGAAGATGGCGCGGATCGACCGACCGGCACGCGCCTCGATTTCAAGATCGGCATCGACAAACCGCCAGTTGAGCCGGTCGGCCAGGATCTGCCCCACAGTCGACTTTCCAGTCCCGCGGTAGCCGATCAACGTCACGCCTCGACCTGGGGGGCAGCCGATGTTGCGCGTCATTCGTCCTTGATCGGTCGGAGCTTACGTTTCAGAACCTCACGCATCAGTTCCACCGGCGCATCGAGCCCGGTATAAAGCTTGAGCTGCAATGCGGCCTGGCGCAGGAACATGTCGGCGCCGGTAACCGTCTGGCAGCCGCGCTCACGCGCCAGCTTGAGCATCATCGTATTTTCCGGGTGATAAATTGTGTCGAAGACCACCATGCCCGACCGGCTGAACGCCGAAGCAGGGAGCGGGGTGTCATCCAGGTTGGGGTACATGCCGACCGGAGTGGCGTTGATGACGATATCGAGAACATTGCTTGCCCGCATCGACCAGGTCACTGTTCGGCTGCCGGTTTCCTCGGCGAGGCGGGTGGCCCGTTCATCGTGGCGGTTGCAGATTGTGACGTGAGCGCCGTGCCGGGTCAAACCGAAGGCGATCGCACGCGCCACTCCGCCGGCTCCCAGGATCAGTACCTGCTTGTCGCAAAGAACGCTCGCGGACTCATCGCTTTCCTGCCCCCCAATGGCGACCTCGAGTGAGTCCATGGCCGCCCGATAATCGGTGTTATAACCGACGCGCTTGCCGTCCTCTTGAAAGACAACCGTGTTGCAAGTTCCAGTGCGTTCGACGGATCCCTCCTGCTCTGCAACAGCGGCACGATCGCCTCCTTGTGCGGGATCGTCACGCTACATCCTTTGATGTTCAGCCACTGCAACTCGTTCAAGAAGGCCGGCAGCTCGCCGTTCGGGACCAGGAACGGAACCATCACCTTATTCAGGCCAAGGTGCCGAAATGCCGCGTTGTGGACGGCCGGACTGAGGCTCTGCTCGATCGGGTCGCCGATGACACCATAGATTTCGGTCGCGGAGTCGATTGCGTTGAACGTGTAATCTTTCTTCAACACCTGGAACGGCAACATTCCCGCGGCGAAAACCCGCTCAGGATTGAATCCCGCATAGGTGAAGGGATGCCAAATTTGGGGCCCAGGATCCGGGTGAAAACGCCGATTTCGCCCATGGCGATCGCGATCGTTGGGAACTTGGAGGTCGTACCCAGGTGGAGCACCCGGGACGCCTCGGCCAGGGTCGTGGCGGCCGTGGCGACCTTGACCACGTCCGGGTCGAACTCCTCGCACTTCTCAGCGATGTCTCGCAAGTCGACCGGTGTGATTTTTGTATTGTGATAACTCACAATTCGTTTGGTCTTGCCGAAACGGCGGATCTTGGCGGCGATGTCCTGCTCGAGATCAATGTAGTCGACACCAAGTGCGATCGCCTCGCGGATATATTGTTGCCGCTTTTCCTCGTTGCCCCGCCACAGGCCCCCATCAGCCCCCCGCCGGATCGTGAAGACCACGGGCGTCAGGCGATCCTTGAGGATCCGCTTGAGATCCGGTTCGCGGCGCAAACAGTCGATTCGGAGCTCGACCAGGTCCGCACCCGCGTCGGCCGCCTCCTTCCACTCTTCCAGAAGCGACGAGTGCCGGCCTCGCCCTATCGTCACGCAGATCATCGGCTACCAACGCCCCCAACCCGAGGACGCCCCCCCGCTTTCTCGTTTCATGGCAACGCCCGATCGATAGATTTCGATCCCGGCCAGTTTACGATTGTACGACAACCCCGCCGCTTGATGATAGAGGTCGATTCCCGCCAACCAAAGCTTCGATGCTTCCACGAATCAAGCATCGGTTCAAGGCAGCCAGGAGGAAATAGAATACCGCGGCTCAGGAGGGGCGGCGGGCAAGCGCCGGACGATCCCTGCTAGATCAATTCCTGCGTGCTGCCTCACTGTTTCGCGGCGCAGGCGTTTGCCCGCAGCCGGTTGTGCCCGGGATGCCGGTTGTAGGAGATATCTCGCCCCCGCTCAATTCACTCAAGCAGCGAAAAATTGCAGCCTATTGCAGTCTATTGCAGTCTATTGCAGTTCCCGGGGAGGGTCTCCCCCGCATTTTCGTCATGCGCGACGCAACCGGCAAAGAAATATTGAGAGGGCTGACGGAGCGATTGTCCCGGCAACCTGGTTACGCCTGATTGTCCGCCGGGGATCGGCTGATGCCGCATTGCATGTCCTTCCTGGTTGCGACCGGATACACCACGGCTACGACCGCGAATTGCAAAATCGGGGCTCATTTGCGTCACTTTCTGCCCCGAAGCTTGAAATACGGTGCAAGCCCCAGCTTGTCCCGCGACTAACCTAATCGTCTCAACCGGCTTTGCAAACGCGACTTACAGCGGAAAATCCGCGCCAGCGCCCCAGCTCGACGGCCATGCGAAAATGGCGCAAAATGGCGCTTTCTGGAAGGCAAAAGTGCCAAATCATCGTCCGCTTATGTAACTTAAAGACCAGTGGATCAATGGTTTACGAATCAAGTGCTGCTCAGGTTGGAGCGCCATTTCGGTGATAGGCGCCATTTCCGAGGAAACGGCGATTCCCGCCGGTCGCACGGAAATCGCACTAACCCCAAGCGCCAGCGACGGTTGCCGCGCTAGCCCGCAGTCCCGGCAGTCCCGTCGATCATGCTTCGTGCTCGTCAGCCATATGACCAAAGGCCGGTCCGCGAACGTCAAGCATCGCGTATCAGGCTCGGTCGCTTATGTGGGAGGCTGCCGCGCCAATTTTCTGTTCGTGCCCGACCCGCGAGATCCAGCCTGCCGCCGGGTGCTCGTGCTCGATAACGGCGCCAACGCGGCGCCGCTCGCCCCGATTTTGGCCGACACGATCGAAGATCAAGGCGGCCGGGGCCCGCAGGTCGTCTGGTCCGACGAACCGGCGACGGTCACGGTCGAACGGGCGCTGCGACCAGCGCTCGCGAAGCACGCGCGGGACGATGAACACGAAATCGGGGATTGCGGGAGTGGCTCAGAGAGACGCTCGCCGGCGGACGCGTTCCGGCTGCGGAGCTTCGCCACGCCTGCCAGGAGGCGGGCTTCGCCTGGAGTATTCTTCATCGCGTCCGGTCGCGCATCGGCGCCGGCACACGCAGGGAAGGCTTCGGGCCCGGATCGCAGAGTTATTGGTACTTACAGCGATGCGATCAAGCATGGATCTATCGAAGCATTGATCTCACGCCGGCGCCGTTGAACTGACCTCGCGCCATACATCCCATAGATTTCACGTGCCCGGGTCGTGAAATCTATGGGATGTATGGGCGCGAGAAGCGATGAGTGCCGGAACATTGTGCGCAGCCCGCACAAGCCGTCCGATTGCCACGGCCGGAACAACTGCGCACAACCCATCTTTCCGCCACTCCGCAAGTCAACGCTTGCAATGGCTTTCGTTGGCGTTCCGCGACGCGTGTCGCCGGCAAGTCTTGCCTGCGGAGGGACAGTAACGACAGGCACTTTGCCGAGTGCGATCTTGCCCACGGAGGGACAGAAACGACAGGCACTTTGCCGAGTGCGAGCATTCGTGCATCAAAGCAAAGGAATTGCGTTTTTTGTCGCCTGACGCATGCTTGCTGCCACGCAGCTTTGATGCCGGATTGTGCCTGTCTTTCCGTCCACCGTCCGGATCAGTGGAGGGGACTGGGTGGGCAACCACCCAGGTCCACCCGGCCCGGGATCCCGAACTCACTACGTCGCCGGAAGTATGTTTGTGTCCATGCTATACTGGAACTTCTTGATGGTCGCTTCGGCTTCGAAATTGGCAGGGAGGCCAGGGCTCTGCGGCTGTCTCCACAGGTTCAGATGTACCGTTTGCTGGGCTGAGTCCGGAATCAGCGGGTTCTGGCCGGCTGTGGGGTCTGATCCGCCTGAGGTGGTCCAGGTGATGGCTGGTGCCATGCTCTTCACCTGGTCCAGATCGTGGATGCCATAATACGCGCTGAAGGTCACCGGCTGGTTCTGTCCCTTCCAGACCATCGTGAGCGTGATATTGTCGCTGTTATCCAATGTGATGCGATGCACGTTCACGTTCTCATAAAGCGAGTCGAGGCCCGGCGCGTGCGTATAGGGCTGAATCGTGAACTGGGCGTTCGTTGTCCCCTGACCTATCCAGCCGTCCGGGGGAGTACCGAAGCGGCTGGCCTCAATCATGTCCAACTCGTGCTGCGTGTTTATTTGGCTGGGGTCCGCATCCTTCTGATACGTGAACGCGCCGAAGACGACCGTCTGGTTGTTTGCCAAGTTGTTGAAGCCGCCCTTGGTGTTAGCGGCGACCAGGTAAGTGCCGTAGCCGGGATTGAACGGACGGCCACCCTTCCCCACGAGGTCGAGCTCCCCCGAAGACATAGCCGTGTACTTCTGATCGACGGTCGCTGACTTCAGTATCAAGTGCAGTCCGTCGCTGTTACCGAAGGCGTTCTGCGGAGCCCATTGCTGGCCGCTGCTGTACCAGCCCGTGCCCGCTAGATTGAGGCGATAGTCGTTGGACCAATCGTAACCGTCGAACTTGACGAAGAACGACATGAGTTGGCGCGGAAACTGCGTTCCGGGGCGCGTCGCTCCAGGGATTACTCCCTGAGCTCCCACAGATCCGGGCGTGCACGTCCGGGGTGTCAGATCCGGTAAACGGTTATGAGTTGCAGGATCAGCGTACCAGGCTTCGCAAGAAACCGTTTACCTGATCGGACCCCGTCGATTGGGTGGGGTTATTTGTATACCAAAGTCCACTCCCTCACCTGTTTTCCCAAAGCGTGTTACGTGATGCGTGGGATTCGACATCACATGAACGAATGAGCATCAATTTCGCAGCTTGGCGAATTTAGGCGGGTATCGCTGTGCGAGCACTAACGAACCCGTCGCGACACAAGCGGATTGTCAATCAAACATTTCGAGTTGGATTGGGGAGGCAATGGGGACCGCTTGCTTTATGCCGTCTATCGCCGTTTCCGCGTAAGAAGCAAAGAGTGCGGCGTCGGCCGGCTTCGTGATGGTGGTTAGCAACTGCCCAAAAAGTACGATCTTCCGATCATTCCGCGAAAGGTCGAACCCGGCCGCGTAGAGCCGCTTTACCTTTGCTTTGGCAGATTCCAGAGCCTGGTTGACGGCAGGCCTCCGCGATCCGGCGACCGTCTCCTTCCGGCACACGATGATGATGTCGAGCTGGATCGGCTCTTTCGTCTGCGATTTCGGCGTGGCAACCGACATTTCGGCTTTGACCGGCTGCGTGTTTACTACCACGAATCCCGCCCCAAGTATCGCCTCGGCCAGCGCCGTCCATCCCTCATCCCGTGAGTGGTGATAGGTGAACACCAGCAAGCCGTCGTCTTTGAGGATTCGCCCGCATTCACGGAAGACGCCCTGCAATTTCTCAGCAAAACTGTCGGCGTCTGAGTCCTGGACTTCGGCAAGGCTGCGAGTCGTCATGCTCACGTCGGTTGTCTGCCTCAACTGCTGCCAGGCATGGAAAAAGTCGGCCAACTCGGAGTAGTGGACGTTGTCGAAGAACGGCGGATCGGTGACGATGAGGTCGATGCTTCGCGGCTGCAAGCCGGTGCTGGCAGAATCGCCGCACGAAAGATAAATCCCTCGCTGTTTATATTTGCCATCACTCGGCCATTGCCGCTCGATTTCTCCGCTGAAAGGCGGGGCACAGACCCTGCCTTTGGCGGTTTCCCTGCCATTGACCTCCGTAGGAGCCAAACGGTAGTCAACCGCCCGTAACAGGCGGCTGCGGAATAGGTTGGAAAAGGCCCCGGAGCTTTTGGGCGTTCCCCAGGGATTCGCTTCTATCGGCGTGCGTTCCGGCTTGAGAATATGGTGGGAGAACATATGGCGCACGGCACCTGTGCCTTCGCCTTTGTAGGAAGCGAACATGTTATTAAATTCGAGCACGCCGGAGAACAGCGTTGATAGAGCTGCCCGGGCCGGTTCGTCGTCGAGTTGGGAAATCGCGGCGTCAAGCCATCCCAAAGCCAGCAACTGCCGGTCGTTAAAAAAGTCCCGCCAGGCGGTGAATCCATAGCTCATCGCTTGCCGCGTGTTATAGCCGTTTTGCAGGGCAAGCGTCGGGAGCGAAATGGCCTGCCGCCTGGCGTCATCCTGTAACTGCGTGCCGCACTTCTGGTATGCCGCCTGGTCTTCGGCGGTCGCCGGTAAATATTCCTTGGTGCCATCGCGGGTGAGCACGAGCTTGCCGTAAAGCCGGAACGCCGGTCGTGCCTTGGTCGCGGCGATGGCGTCCAGGATTGAAAAGCGGTGGTGGCAGTGCCGACAGGTCGCCTTGGCACCTTTAGCGTGGCCATGCTCCGGGTTAAATGCGGTGCGGCAGGTGCGGCAAGTTGCCGTGTCCTGCCCGTGTAAGCCCGGGAAAATGTCGCCGCAGGATGGGCAAAGGATTTGGATTTCCGGCTTGCGGCTGGGGTAGGCGTTTCTGGCAATGATCCACGACGGGAAAAGATCGACGGATTTCCGGCACGCCGGGCATGGTGCCTGCATGACCCAGAAGAAATAAAGCACGTCACACGGGCGGCCTGTTTGAATCTTTGGATCGGTAGAGCGTCAGGATTCGCTTGCCTACGCCTTGCGACAATTCCGCAAAGGCGGCTTTCAATCTGGCCCTGTCCATCGTTCCAAGAGCCGTTCGCACCGATTCGACGGCGACCGGATTGATGTCGCGGCCAATGGCGGTAAACCCAAGCTTATGAGCCTCGCCGATGGTCGTTCCTGACCCCATGAAGGGATCGAAGACCGTGGTGTCGCGGTACGCAAGCGTTTTGTAGAAGCTGGTGGAAAGATCGGCTGTTTCGGGGAGCATGCTGCCAAGAAGGATTCCACGGAACACCGAGCCAAGGCGTTTCGCCCACCATTTATGCACATGGTAAATCGGGCGGTGGACTTCCTTACGCCAGCTTTCACGCTCGGCGAGATGGGAAATAAACTCGAACGGAAACGCATCGGTTTCTATCAGGTGCATGCTATTCGTCCTGGGCATCGTCATCTGCATCGAAAGTGATCGTTTCCGGTTTAATGGCACGCATGGCTACGCGATCTTCGACGGAACCTTTGAGCCGCCAGGCACGAAACACATGCTCGCGGCCTGCCCCTGGGTTCGGCACTTTCTTGGGAATCAGCTCGTTGGTTTTAAGATCAAAAGAGTAGCCGACAATCAGCTCAGCAGCTTCGCGCCGCCGCAATTCTCCCACGTCAACCAGGTCATCATTCGTCGGTGTCCCGTCAGGGAGAATCAGCGTTTGTTGGTGAGCTACCCCCTCGACCAGGTGGAAGGGTGTCGGCACAACGTACATCTTCCGGTCACGGATCATGATGTCGCCATAGCTGCCAAAGCCTTTAACATTTTTGTTTTTGTGCACGTAGTCATGGTCGGCGTTCAAAAAATCGCCGTGGCAAAGCACCAAGTCGATCACGGGATAGCTTTTGCCGTCCGGCTTCTTCGGGTAACGACCGAAAACGTAATAGATTGTCCTGCCATTGTGATGCCCTGCCGGAACCTGGCTGTTGCTGTCGAAGTTGGCATCACGACCGGGGTAGGCCAGACCTGGCCCGGTGAAAACTCGGCCCAGCCGCACTTAACGCTTCCGAGCAGATTTGTTGCGAGAACTGCCTCTCATTCGCGGTCACATGAGGACCGCAGGAGAAGCAGGAGACCAGAAAACCCATAAGTTGGGTAACACTGCGGCCGTTCTCAATGATCGCGTTCACCGGGCGAGGCCCGCGATGATCGTAAACATCACTCAGATTTTCCGTGCCTTGTTCCACCGGCACATTAGTCCCCTAGCACGCACTTCGTTACCTTCGTTTCCTTCTGTTCAAAACGCATATGCAACAGGGAGAATCGTCGGCGCATGGTGCAGACAGAATCTTGGAACAGAAGCAAACGAAGTTAACGAAGATCTTGATGTGGATTGAACCGGGCCATTTCGTCTCTGGGCGATTCCTGTTTTCCTGCCGTCCTGCGTTCCTTATGTCGATTGCAGAGTAACTCCTGACCGAGAGCGCAACAGATCCGCCAGTACGCGTAACCCGAGAATGTCAGAATTATGCCTGGTTTTCATCAGCCCAGGCCAGACCCTTGAGTTCGTATCCCTCGGTGCTGGCAACCATTCGGAAATCATGATAGCTGTTCCTCCCGCCGATCTCGAAGTTCATGCCGATCTCTTCCAGCCTGGCCTTGAACCAGTTCTGGAAGTGAAATTCGTAACCGTTCAGTCCCCAGCTTGGCCGAGTAATTGCGGGGCCGGAAGGCCGGACCGACGAGCTACGATCGCGCGATAGAGGTAATCCAGCACTGGACGTTTCTGCAACCTCAGGGTTTGGACCACCGTCAGCATCCGCTCCACGAACCGGCACCCTGCTGGGCTGTGACAACCGAAGGCGTTCTTGCGCCACAGCACGCCCAAGCGCAGGATGCGTTCCGCATGATTATTCGTGGGCTCGACGCCCTCGATCGTTGTAAACAACCACAACGCCGGATACAACGCCAAGAGGTTCGCACAAAAGGTCGCGGCTTTGGAATCTGCGCAGGAGCAACCCCGCTCCAAAACGCCTTGGAGTTCGCGCCAATCGGATCCAACCGGGCTTGCAGGCCCGCTCGGTCCAGTTCGCCGCGACGGAACGCCCACCAGTCGGCGAACAGGCATTCCACGACATCCAGACCCACTCGGCCAATTGCTTCAGCAGGTCCTCCTCGATCGATCAGCTTCTGAAAGTCGCGTTTCAGGTGCGCCCAGCAGATTTGGCGCAGTTCCAGGGGGAGTTTGCTGTAGGCCGTCCAGCGGTCGCTGCAGACGACACCGGTGATCGTGTCGCCCAAAAGGGCCTGTAGGCCCTGGAAGTTGCGCCGGAGGTGGATCACGAAGAAGGCCACCGTCGCAGTCGCCGCGGCCCACAGCCAGCGTTTCTGCCCCTTCTCGCTCCAGCCGGTCTCGTCGGTGTTCTTCACCGGGGCGTCATGGACCGCCGCTTGGGCCTCTTGATATGGGTCGGTCAAAGCGGCAGTCATCTCGGCTTCCAACGCGGAGATCGAGCCCAGTGAGGTCGGCACCTCGAAGACCGTCTCGACGATCTCCTCCACGCCCCGCCGGCCGATGTGATGACGGCCGCTGAGATAGGACATCACCGCGGCCAAGCGTGGCCCAATGACGTGAGCGCGGATCTCCGGGGGTATCTCGGCCTGATTGAGATGGCCACAGCACGAGCAGGTGCGCGCGTGCCCTTGGTGTTCGGTGATGTCGGCCGTCAGCTCGGGGAGTTCGGCAACCTGATGCCAGGTTGGCTCGGGGTCGGCAGGCCCGGGCGCGGCAGGCAAGGGTGCTTGGCAGTGGGTGCAGACCGTGGGCACATACGGCACGATCTTGTTGACTCGATCCGGTGGGAGGCGATGGCGATAATGTCCAGGATGCCCCGGCTGCCCTCCCGGCTTGCGTCCGGTCGGTGTCTTGATGACCGGCTTGGGAGCCCCCGGTGGATCGACCGAAGGAGGCGAGGAGGAGTTGGAGGAGTTACGGTTCAGTTGAGACCGCAACTCATGGATTTCGGCTCGTAAGTTAGCGATCAGCTTCAGGGCCTCGTCCAACGCAGCCCGGAGTTGGCCGCACTCAGGACAAGGGGCCAAAGGTCTCGCGTAAGGCTCACTCATGTAAGTCGACGATACACAGGTGGCCTGAAATTGCAAGGTCCTTGACGATTATTGGCCCATTTCACGCATAATTGATGCCGGATGGGGGACTGAACGGTTACTGAAATTCTTTGTCCGTGCTGATGAGACGCTCGATAAGGCGGCCGTCACAGCCGGCATCTCCGCTACGGTTAGGACTTCGACGAAGGCCGCGCCCATTCGCGGCGTGATGACGAATAACCCGTCGGGCTTGCGCTCGTCGGATGCCATCTTGGCGAGGAACTTGTTGTAAGAGACGCCCGCGGACGCGGTCAGCCCGGTCTCAGAGCGGATTCTCGCCCGGATCTCTTCGGCAATCTGGGTTGCCGTGGACATGGCCTTGAGGTTCCGGGTGACATCGAGATAGGCCTCATCGAGTGAAAGCGGCTTGACGAGGGGTGTGTACGCGGCGAAAAACTCGCGGATTTGATGAGACACCGCTCGATAGACTTGGAACCGCGGTTTCACGAAGATCAGCTCCGGGCATCTTCTCTTGGCGGTCACCGACGGCATGGCGGACTTGACGCCGAATCCGCGGGCCTCGTAGCTCGCTGCCGCCACGACGCCACGCTCGCTTGAGCCGCCAACCGCGACGGGCGTACCGCGAAGCTCCGGATTGTCCCGCTGCTCGACGGTCGCATAGAACGCATCCATATCGACATGAATAACCTTGCGTGCCGTGCGGGCTCGACCGCACCCTTTTGGTCGATCGCGGCGCTCACTCGCTCCCGCCACTCGATCTCCGGCACTCGCATCTCACCACAGGCCGCGAGGCCTCCCTCATCTTTCATCGCGACGCCGCCAACGACTACGAGCGGTCGATCAGCGCCCTCCGACTGCGCGACTGCCCGATGTCTCCGATGCTTCCGTTGCTCACTTTCACCGATACGTGATCGTGCGTATACTGACCACTACTGGGTCGAAGTCTGGATGGTGTGCGGACGTGCAGATCGGTGCGTTGCGCGGTGCTATGGAAGTGGTGGGCGGACGATTCGAAATAATCATCCCAGAGTATCTTCGACCGTTTCGCCGTAGTCGACCGTCCAGCGCCGAGGAGGCGTCACCTCGAAGTTGCCGGGTGGCGAACTGAATTAAACGTTTACCTGGGCGGGAACACGCCTTCCTCGATCAGCAGCTCTCGGAGTTCCACGCGGTACTCGTCATTGATGTGGAGCAGCTCGACGGTGACACGGCCGATTGCGGTGCGGCCGACCAGGTAGGCCCCTTCCCAGCGGAAATGCGTTGCCCATTTGTGGCGGCGGGGGTTGAACAGCGGCGTAATCTTGCGGGTCCGCTCGTCGAAGCTGGTCAGGTCAGAACCCTTAAAAGAATTGCAATAGTAACAGCTTAAACATAAATTGCTGGCGATGGTCGGTCCATGATGCTTCCGCGAGCGGACGTGGTCGATCTCGAAGGTGGCGTCGTCGGCCGCCTGGGGCATCGGGCAGTATTCGCAGCGACCTTTCGCCCGTTGCCAGACCAGCCGCGTGAGCGCCGCATCCATGGGCAGGTTAGGAGTGGGTTCTCGTCTTTAGCTTGATACCGAGCGTACGGCGTGCCTTGGACTTGAGAATGGAAAGCAGGGTGGTCGCTTTTCCGAAGGCGTACATCTCTTCCTTCTCGGCGGGCGTTAGAGCATCGTCCTGATTCCGCACGACTAGATCATGCATGCGGGCCTTATCCCGCTCGCTGACATGAAGATCGAGAATGTAACGAGCCACGTCGTTGGGAAGCTCACCATCGCTGTTGCCAAGAAAACGGGCGAGGATCGTCACCTCGTTTTCGCCGGTACGGGTCGCGGCGGTGCTCATGTGCATTCCTTTGTGGTTACGGTTTACCGGAGTCTACCACATTCACCCAATCTTGCCCAGTCGCTACGGCGCCATAGTGCCGGGCCCGCTGCTAAGGCCACGAGCAAGGCCCCGGTCGTTTATTTCCTGCCGTTCGCCTTAATCGACCGTCCAGCGCCGAGGAGGCGTCACCTCGAACCTGCCGGTCGGCGGACTGAATCGGACGCCGACTTGCCAGAGCACCTCCGGCTGGTGTTTGGCCAGCAGGTATTTCATGACGACCTCGTCGGAGGGGGGCATTCCCGGGTCCTCGAAGACGACGCAGAGCCGGGCGAGCGCGCGGCGGGTCTTGGCATCCCAGACTTCGATCAAGCCGTGAGGCCGGCGCGGAATCCGATAGTACTTATCACCGTTCAAGACCGTCAAACAATCGAACTGGCAGAACTCGTGGAATTCCTTGGGTTCGACCACGTTTCGCACCAGCTCGGCGGCGACCAGCTCGGGAACGCCCTCCTGGTAATTCGAAGCGTCCAGCCGCATCGGCTCGTCTTCTCGGGTCGGCTGTGGCGTGCTCTTGCCCTCGATTACCCGGAAGATCTCCCAGGCGACCAGCCGGGCGTAGCCGTTCCGTAAGGCCGGACTCGAAATCACGAGCTGAGGGAATGAGGCGGCCGTGCGCACAACCTCGTGCGCGAAGGCGCCGGCCTCGCGCTGGAGCTTTTCCATCCAGTACCGGGGCAGTCGCGCTCGGTCGCTCTCCGAGTAACGAAACGGCCGAGGTCCGACGTCGGGAACCCGCACGTCGGTCTCCGCTCCCTGTCGATTGAGGGTACGCAGCACCGAGTCGTAAGTCGCCTCGCCACGGACGAACCGATCGGCCGCGTCGGCATGACCGGTGCTCTTGACCCGCAACAGTTCGATAAGCTCGGTCTGGCGAGGAAGATGACCTCGCGCGCCAGCGAGTCGTCGCGGCTTCGGACGTCCTCGACTTCGATCTCCCACCGCAAATAACCCGTACGGATCATGACGACGCCCAGCGAACACTGGAAAACGACGATTTCATCCCGCACCAGGTGCGCAGGGAATCCTCATACGGAGAGCGATGCGCTCTCCAAGTTCGTAACGATCTCCACGGTCGAGTGAGGAGGGTTCGGCTCACCCTCCTTGGATGGCGGGCACGATCAAGATTTCCGGCGCCGACCTCTCGAACTGGCGGATCGGCGTGGACCGGCCCGGCCCGTCGAGACGGAACGCCAGACGTCCCGACGTGAAGTTCTCGGAGAACGCGGTTTCCGCGGCGGCGACCGTCTCGGGCCGATCCTTGTCCCACTCGGCCAAGGTCAGGTCACCGTGTCCCGTCTTCAGGAGTCGTAGCTTCGCCATGAGTTGGAGCTCCCTTCCACTCCGATCCGATTGATTGCGAATTCAAATCAACCGGGGCCAATGGACGCGATCTCGATCAAACCGAACAGAAACCTCATATACTTCGAGGGAAGATCGATGTTCCCCGAAGCCAGATGCCGATTTTAATCAAACGATCGAGCTCAGGCCACAGAGATCATCCTGACAATTCAAGCGCGGCGAGAGTGAATGGGCGTCGCACTCGTCCATTCAAGAGTGCGCAGCGCCCGGTCTCCTCAGGACTGCGCAGCCGCCGCGGTCTCCGCGGCCTTGGCCTTCTTCCGATCTTCCGCCGGCTTGGGGCGGCGTTTCCCGTATGTCCCCCGAAAAATCTTGCCTCGCTTGGATCGTCTGTCGCCTTTGCCCATGAGTCCTGCTCCGAAAAAGTTGTCGGCCGATTTCCGCAATTCGCTTGAGTTTCCAATCCTATCCGATTAGGATCAATCAAATCACTGACGTTTGTCATTTTCTCAGCAAGCCATCGTCCTCAAGCCGAGGAGACCAGAACATGTCCCGTCGTCGCTTGATTTTGCCGGCGGGTCTCGCTGTCGGGCTGATCGTTTGGGCGGGCTGCCAATCGCGCGTCAATCCTGTCCCAACTACGCCTGGCTCTAGTGTAGCAACTTCTCCGATTATTAGTGCTGGCTGCGGCCCTCCATCATCGCATCCCCGGGGGAAAGATGGGACACCAGAGCAAGTCGCTGCTTCGACGCCGGCCGTTCCCTTGGTCAAGCCACTGCGGATTTCTCCCGAGGCGTTTACGATAACGCCAGACGATTCCGGTTTGCAACTGCTGGCAGCTCAAGACGACGGCGGGTCGCCCCGCGATGTGACCACCCAAGTGGAATGGACGGTCGAGCCGCCGGACTTGGCCAAGATTTGAAGCCAACGGTTATCTCCGGCCGATCCGGGACGGAGTCGTCACCGTCCGGGCGAAGCTGGCCGACAGCGTCGCCAGCACCAAGATTACCTTGGAACCGCGATCGACTCGTCCGTGGGATTTCGCCGAGGATGTCGTCCCCATCCTGACTCGGCTCGGTTGCAACACGGGCTCGTGCCACGGCAAGGCCGAGGGTCAGAATGGCTTTCATCTCTCGCTCTTCGGCTACGATCCGGCCGGCGACTTCCAAGCCCTGGCGCGTGACGACGGCCAGCGCAGGCTCTCCCGATTAGTGCCGGAAGAAAGTCTTGTTCTTGCCAAGGCGTCCGGACGCGTCGCCCACGGGGGCGGTCCGCGGCTGCTGGCCGGCTCGCCGGAATATCAAACCTTGCTGGACTGGATTCGGGACGGTGCACCCGGAACGCCGGGGAAAAGGACACGGTGCCGTCGTCAAACTGATTGTCGAGCCCCCAGCGGTACAACTTGCCGAGCCCGGCTCGCGTCAGCTTCGCGTTCTGGCGGAATATGCTGACGGACATCAGCGCGACGTGACCCGGATGGCCTCTTTCAAGGTCAACGACGACGCGGCCGCCTCCGTCACCCCGCAAGGCCGCGTCGCCATGCTCCGCCGCGCCGAGACCGATTTGATCGTGCGGTATCAATCGCACGTGGTCTCCACCCGGCTGGCGACGGTCATCAATCCCGATCTCACCTTCGATTTTTCCAAGCTCAAACGGACGGAACTTCATCGACGACGAGCTGTTCAAGCGGCTCGAGTCGTTGAAGGTGCCTCCCAGCCCGCCGGCGAGTGACGCGGCGTTCCTCCGCCGCGTTTCGCTCGACCTGATCGGCCAGCAACCGGCCCCGGAAGAAGTCCGGCGATTTCTCGCCGACACGGACCCGGAAAAGCGAATCAAGCTGGTCGACCGGCTTCTCGCCAAGCACGAGTTCGTCCTCTTCTGGCGGATCAAGCTGGGGGACCTGCTCCAGATCAGCTCCGCCCGGCAGAACAATGGGGCTTACCGGTACCAGGCGTGGATCGATCGCTGTCTGAGCAAGAACAAGCCTTGGGACGAAGTCGTTCGGACGCTGTTGACGGCGATCGGAGACCCGAACGACATCGAGACGGGTGGGCCGGTCAATTACGCGATGGATGCGATCGAGCCCAACGTCCAGGCCGAGCTGACCGCGCAGCGGTTCCTGGGTCTTCGGCTCCGTTGTGCCCAGTGCCACGACCACCCCTTCGACATCTGGACCCAGGACGCTTACTTCGGCCTGGCCTCTTTCTTCGCCAAGGTCGAGCGCAGCGGCGGCGGGCCGGGGCCGATGATGGGTCGCCCTCACGGTCAAGCTCAATCCGAAAGGCCAGGTCGTTCATCTGCGGACCAAACAGCCGGCTGAGCCTCGGCTGCTCGACGGCAAGGCCGTGACGATCGCCGCCAACGAGGATCCGCGCAAGACACTGGCAGCCTGGATGACGGCGCCGGAGAATCCCTACTTCGCCCGGGCCATGGCCAACTGGGTTTGGTCGCAGTTGTTCGGCAAGGGCCTGGTCGATCCGCCCGATGACATGAGCCGGGCCAACCCGCCGGTCCACCCGGAATTGCTCGACGCGCTGGCTCGCCACTTCGTCGCCAGCAAGTACGACTTGCGAGACCTGGTCCGAACCATCGCCATCTCCGAGACCTATGGCCTGTCGTCGGGGACCGTGGCTGGCAACGAGCGTGACATCGCGTCTGTTCTCTCACCAACTGGCGCGGCCGCTCACCGCACACCAGATGGCCGACGCCCTGGCTCAGGCGACCAACGTACCCAATATTTATCGAGCCGGCGACAAGGGCGGCCGCCGCTCGATCGATCTCCCCGACCCGTTGACGGCCAGCACGATTCTCGACACCTTCGGCCGATGCTCGCGCACGGGCACCTGCGCGTCAACCCCCGCGCCGTTGCTCTCGCTCCGGCAGGCTCTGCTCCTGATCGGCGGCGACGTGATTGAAGACAAGGTGTCGAGCTTGAACGGCTACCTGGCCAGTGCCCTCAAGCTCGAGCTCGAGCCCGAAGAGCTGGTCGAAAACCTTTACTACCGGACGGTTTGCCGCCCGCCCACGGCCGAAGAACTCTCGCACTGGACGGCCGAGCTGAAACAGGCTGGCATGAAGCGCGAGGCGGCCGAAGACCTGTTCTGGGCGCTCTTGAACTCGCGGGAGTTCGCTTTCAATCACTAGAACGCTTGTATCGGAAGGAAATGGCGCGGTCGCTGCCGCGCTGGGCTTGAACTCAACGACCTCACTTGAATCGAAAGGGGATGACGCATGTCCTGGAATCCCGAGCCGGCAGCCGTGTGCGTGGTCCGAGCCGTCGCGAAGTCCTCCGGCTGGGCTCGCTGGGATTTCTCGGGCTGGGTCTGGACGAATGGTTCCGGCTGCGAGCCGTGGCCGGCGCCAAGTCGGGCGGTTCCGCCAAGGTCAAGAACTGCATCTTGATCTGGCTGGCGGGCGGGCCATCGCACCTGGACACCTTCGACCCCAAGCCCGACGCGGCGGTGGATGTCCGTGGCGAATTCAAGCCGATCGCCACTTCGGTCCCTGGCCTGAAGATCAGTGAAGTGCTTCCGAACCTGGCCCGGGTCATGGATCGGGTCACCCTGATCCGGAGCATGACCTCGCCCGAGGCCGACCACGACCGGGCCGCGCACCACCTCTTGACGGGTTACCGCCCGTCGCCGGCCCTGGTCTATCCCAGCTATCGGCAGCGTTGTCTCCAAGACGCGGGAAGAGAAGACCGGGATGCTGCCGCCGTACGTCGCCGTCCCCGAGGCGCCGATCTTTGCGACCAGCGGATACCTGACTCCCGCATACGACCCGTTCGCCGTCTCCGGCGATCCGAACCAGGCGGGCTTCCGGGTCCGGAACTTGACGCCGCCCGACAAGCTGACGCTCGAGCGCCTGCTGCGCCGTCGTGAGATGGTCAAGACGCTCGACGACTTCTCGCACGACGTCCCGGCGACGTCCTTGACCACCAGCCGCGACCAGTTCTCCGAGCGAGCGTATTCGCTCCTGACCTCGACCGCGGCCCAGGCCGCGTTCCGGATCAGCGATGAGCCGGATGCGGTCCGCGACAAGTTCGGCCGGACAACCGTGGGCCAGTCGTGCCTGCTGGCCCGTCGACTGGTCGAGGCGGGCGTCTCGTTCGTCACGATCAACGATCGCGGCACCGGCCAGCTCGGCTGGGATACGCACGTCCAGAATTTCCCGACGATCAAGAACAACCTGGCACCTCCGCTCGACAAGGGTGTCGCCGCCCTGGTCGAGGACCTTTCGCAACGCGGTCTGCTCGACAACACGCTCGTCGTCATGATGGGCGAGTTCGGCCGGACACCCCGAATCAACCAAAACGCCGGCCGGGATCATCACGGCCGGGCCAACTCGGTCTTGATGTTCGGTGCGGGAACCCCCGAAGGATTGGTCCTGGGCCGGACCGATGCCAACGGCGATTCACCCGCCGAGCACCCCGTGACCCCCGCCGACCTGGCCTCGGTGCTCTACCACAAGCTGGGAATCGACCCGAAGACCAAGTACGATGCCCCCGACGGCCGGCCGATCCGCCTGGTCGACGGCGGCAATCCCCCTCGCGAGCTGCTCTGATCTGACAAGGACAGAAGGAGTGACCAGGATGAAGGATGAACGGGAACGACAGGCGATTCCAGGTCATGCCCTGTTCATCCCTCATCCTTCGTCCTTCATCCTTTCCCGGGACGGACACGCCTTGTCGGTGGACCCTTGATTCCTTTAAGCTTTGTGGTAAGTGTGGTGAGAGCGCTGGGTTCTCGCCTCGGTCGATTCTTTTCTCAAAATGCGGGTAGAACAGCAGAGAGGCCCGCGTGCGGGACCGGCCCCTGATGTGGTAAACTATTTTCGATTCGGTACGGTTCCCGTTCTCGCCAGGAGTTTAACCCCGATGTCGCAAGGTCCTCGCCGTCATCTCCGCCTCGAAAGTGTTGACGGAGTGACCGTTGTCAGCTTCGTCGAATCCAAGATCGTGACCGAGGAAAACATCCAGGAGGTGGGCGACCAGCTCTACAGCCTGGTTGAGGACGAAGGCCACAAGAACCTGTTGCTGAACTTCGGTAATGTTCAGTACCTTTCCAGCGCCGCGCTCGGCAAGCTGATCAACCTCAAGAAAAAAGTGGCCTCGGTCAAAGGCAAGCTGAAACTCTGCTGCATCCACCCTGACCTGCTCGAGGTCTTCCGCATCACCCGGCTCGACCAAGTCTTCGAGATTCATGGCGACGAACAGTCGGCCCTCGACAAGTATTGATCGACGGATCGATTGATCCGAGAGCCCGCTGTTTTTCCCAGACTCTGCCGAGGATTCCTTGGTTTTGGATCCGAGCCCGCGCGAGGACGTCGGCGTAGCCGTGTGCCGGCAGGCACAACGGACGTCGAAGTCTGCGCGCGTTTCTCGCGCCGAGGCAGTCGCGAGCCATACCAACCCGAAGCGCGTGCGAGGGATCTGGCTGCGATCCCCTCGCTCGCGCTTCGGGTTGGTCATGGCGTCGATCGGCCAGCCGACTGAGACCGCTTCAGATGCCGATGAATGAGTCGTTGACACCCATGATGCAGCAGTATCGCGAGCTCAAGGCCCGCGATGCGGATGCGATCTTGCTGTTTCGGATGGGCGACTTCTACGAGATGTTCGGCGAGGATGCCGAGCGTGCGGCCCCGTTGCTCGGTCTGACCCTGACCTCGCGCGACAAAGGGCCCGATGCGCTGCCGATGGCCGGTTTTCCCCATCCGGCGCTCGACTCGTACCTGGCCAAGATCGTCCAGGCGGGCCTTCGCGCGGCGGTCTGCGAGCAGGTGGAAGACTCGCAAGTTGGCCAAGGGCCTGGTGAAGCGCGACGTGGTCCGGATCGTCACGCCGGGGACCTTGACCGAGGACGAGCTGCTCGACCCCAAGACGGCCAATTACCTGGCGGCGATTGTCGAAGTGAGTGGCAAGCTCGGGCCTGGCCTGGGTCGAGCTGTCGACCGGCCGGTTTTCCCTGACCGGCCTGTTGCGAACCGAGCTGATGGACGAAGTCGCCCGGCTCAACCCGGCGGAGACCTTGATCTCCGAGCTGAGCGTCGATGCACCGTGGGCCGGCGTGCTCCGCGGCCAGTCGGGGACCGTGATCACGGTTCGCCCCTCCTGGGACTTCCAGCCGGAGCAAGCCCGCAAGACCCTGTACGAACAGTTCGGCACGACCACGCTGGCGGGATTCGGCATCGATGATCGAAGTCTGGAGGTCCAGGCCGCCGGCGCGTTGGCGGCCTACCTGCGCGAGATGCAGAAGACCTCGCTGGGACACATCACCCGGCTGATTCCCTACCGACGCGCCGACACGCTGGCCCTGGACGAGATGACCCGGCGGAGCCTGGAGCTCGTCCGCACGCTCCGGGAAGGGAAGCGCGAGGGCTCGCTGCTGAGCGTCATCGACTGCTCGGCGACGCCGATGGGAGCCCGCCTTCTGTCGGAGTGGCTGACGTCTCCGCTGACGTCTCCCGAACTGATCGCCGAGCGGCTCGAAGCCGTCGAGGAGCTGTTCAACCAGTCGTCGCTGCGCGGCGATCTGCGGAAGCATGCTCGGCCAGTCCTATGATCTGGAGCGGCTGGCGGCTCGGGCTGGCACTGGCCGGGCGACTCCGCGCGACCTGATGGCCCTGGCCAAGACGCTGGCGCTGCTCCCCAAGGTCAAGGCTCGGCTCACGGCCCGAGTCTCGAAACGGTTGAACCAGCTCGAAGCGGCCCTCGAGCTCTGCCCGGAGATCCGCGCCGAGATCGAGGCCGCCCTGGTCGACGACCCGCCGTTGGCCGTCAAGGAAGGCGGCCTGATCCGTGAAGGCTATCATGCGGGCCTCGACGAGCTGCGCGTCAACGCCCGCGGCGGGAAGTCGTGGATCGCCCGGTTTCAGGGCGAGCAGATCCGCCGCACCGGCATTCAGAATCTCAAGGTCGGCTTCAACAAGGTTTTCGGCTATTACATCGAGATCACGCATGCCCAGGCGCAGGCTCGCGGCGCCAGTATTCCCAGCGACTACATCCGCAAGCAGACGGTCAAGAACGCCGAGCGGTACATTACCCCGGAGCTCAAGGAATACGAGGAGAAAGTGCTCCGCGCCGAGGAGCGGGCCTGCGAGCTGGAATACGAGCTATTCACCACCTTGCGCGACCGGGTCGCGGCCGAGGCCCCTCGGCTTGATCCAGGCCGGCGCGGTCCTGTGCCCAGCTCGACACGCTGGCCGCGCTGGCGGAGCTGGCCGCCTTGCACGGTTACTGCCGCCCCGAGATCGTCGCCGAGCCGGTCTTCGAGGTCGAGGCCGGCCGCCATCCCGTGCTCGACGCCTTGCTCTCCCGCGGCGAGTTCGTGCCCAACGACGTCCAGCTCGGCCCCGACACCGGCGCCATTCTCCTGATCACCGGCCCCAACATGGCCGGCAAGAGCACCTATATCCGCCAGGTCGCCCTGATCGCGATCCTGGCCCATATCGGCAGCTTCGTACCCGCCAAGCGAGCCAGGATCGGCATTGTCGACCGGCTGTTCGCCCGGGTCGGCGCGACCGACGACCTGAGCCGCGGCCAGAGCACGTTCATGGTCGAGATGAGCGAGACGGCCAACATCCTCAACAATGCGACGGCCCAGAGCCTGGTCATCCTCGACGAGATCGGCCGCGGGACCAGCACGTTCGACGGCATTTCGCTGGCCTGGGCCATCACCGAGCACATCCACGACGCGATCGGCTGCCGGACCCTGTTCGCGACTCACTACCACGAGCTGGTGGAGCTGGAGAAAACCAAGCCTCGCCTTCGCAACGCCAACGTGGCTGTCCGAGAAAAAGACGGGGAGATCGTCTTCCTCTACCAGATCGTGCCGGGCGGGGCCGACCAGAGCTATGGCATCCACGTCGCCCGCCTGGCGGGCGTGCCCGCGCCCGTGCTGGAACGAGCCCGCGAGATCCTCAAGTTCCTCGAGAAGCAGCACGGGCCCGATCCCGGCTTGCCCGAAGGGCCGATCCGCCGCAAAGTCAAAACCGGAAGGGCCTTGCCGAACAGCCTGTTCGCGGCCCTCCCGGATCCGATTCTGGTCGAGCTCCGACAGGTGGATCCCGACAGCCTCACTTCCGAGCAGACCCTGGATCTGATCAAGCGGCTGCGGGAGCTGGCCGGCTGAATCATTCTTCGGCCTGCGAGCCTTCCGGTCGACCACCTTAGGGCCATCCACTGATTGCCGGTCATCGCTGGAAGTGGGGTGATCGTCACACCTTTCGACCACTTCCCAGGCTTCAAGCCAAAAATTACAGCCGATTACCCTGCCGGACCTGGATAAACTTCAGGGAAAAAGTCGCTATCGCTTTCTGGCCTGCGGCAAGCGAAGCAGGCCCCACTTACCCGCAGGCGCACTGAAGGCATAGAAATCGTTTCCCGTCTGGTAGATCGCACCATCAGGGCCGACCATCGGGCTGATCGAGCCTTGCAGCCGGCTTTACGAGGTCATAGGACGACCACTCTCCGGTGTATGCACTGTACGCAGCGATTTTACCGATCGTCTTTCCGCTGTAAGCGAGTGCAATCGTGTCTGTTGAGGCGATCGGAGTGACCTGCTGTCCACGGGGATCGGATCGTCGAAGAGCGCGATGTCTGGTGTGATTTCCGACGAAGTTGGATTCGCGGCGTCGAGACGTTTTTCGGCGATTCCGGCGCTCGATCGGAGCGGGTGGGATGGAATCCTTTTGTGTGATCGGGCGGACTGGTTTTCTCGTCCTGAATCGGTTGTCCCGCCTCGTCGGGGGTCCGACGCGCCCATACGCCAACGCCTCCAGTCACCGCACCGGACAGAAGTATCGCGAGCGAAACCGTTTTCAGTTTGTTCAGGAACATGGTTCTCAATACTCCGTGAGTTAATGCGAGGACCGAAGTTGAGACCGATTGCGCTGCCGCGAACCGTGTCGCGGCTGTGAGCGTGGACTCAACCAGCGGAGATCGGAACGGACTGGGCAAGATTCAGGCTCGAAGCCGAGAAGACCGCCGAGGAAACCGCCAGGCCACGTCGTTCGAGGCGCGACTTCAAGAGTTCCCGGCCGCGCGACAGCCGGCCGCTGACCGTGCCGATGGGCCAGTGCAGGAGTTGCGCTGCCTGCTCATGCGTCTTGCCTTCGAGGTGGCACAGCACGATCGGCGCGCGGTACTTGTCGGGAAGGCGATCGAGCTCTTCGTGAAGCAAAGGCCGGAGATCGAGGTGATAGGAATCCTCGGGAGGACATCCCAGAGCTTCCACCTGTTCGACTCCTCCGTGACGGTATCGCGAGGCAGCGGCCCGAGCCCGCTGGGCCGTGCGATAGGCCACGCTGTAGAGCCAGGGGCCGAGCGACTCGCGAACCTGGATCGAACGGGCCTTGCGCACCAGAACGAGGAACGTCGCCTGGAACGCGTCATCCGCGTCATGCGTATGCCGGAGGATCTGGCGGCAGACCCCCATGACCATCGGGCCGTGTCGATCAACCAGCTCCTTGAAAGCCGATTCGGCCGTCGCGTCCTCGAGCATCCGTGAAGCGACACAGAAGCTGAGCGTCGCTCAAGCCCGTCAACGTCCCCGACGTCCAGAGGACTTCGAGCTGTCGCTCGACTGATCCCGTTTTACACTCAATCATGGAAGTTGCACCTCTCCTCCGCTGACACGACGCTTCTACCCGATCAATGCAGCGACTGCCTCGCGTCATACAGAATTCTCGAAAAAGAACCAAGGACCTTCGCAACAAACTCTCAAGACGCCTAAGAATCTCGTTTACGAAGGGCGCGATGCGGCGACTAGAATGTCGGATGTCGTGGATGCCAGCGTAACGCAACTCACCAATTCATGCTTCGGGAATGGACCGGAAATCAATTCCGGGACTCCTGACCGGAAGAGAGACGCCAGCAATTGCGCGCCGCCGGAGTGCCGCTTTCATGACGCTAGCGAATACTGCGGCTGGGGAAGGCGAACTCGAATCACGCTGGCGAGAGCGGCAGAAACACTGGCGGCGGAAGCTCGGTCGGTTGCGCCTGGGTGTCGAACCAATCGAGGAACAACTCACCCGCTATCGCCGCGTGACGTGGGCGTTGACCGCCGTTCCCTCTGTCCTGGCCGTTTTCTTTCTCACTTTGTTCACGGTCTTCGGCCGGCCAGACGTGGGACTAATCCTGGTGGGCATCCTCCTCTTGCCCATCATTCTGGGCGCATGGTTGGATTACGCGGTGTTGTCGCGGCGTGCTCGGCAATACCTTGCCGAGGCGTCCGCGTATTTGAGTGAGAAAGAGCAAGTCACTACCGCGGTTCCCGAGGCGGCCACGAATGGGAACCCTGCCTGAACTGACTCTGAATGCGTGAGGACTGGCGACGCACCGATCACGATCGAGGAGTCTCGCCGATGAGGAGAATGCGCCGGAGCGGTTTCACGCTCATTGAGCTGTTGGTGGTCATCGCGATCATCAGCGTGCTGATCGCCCTGCTTTTGCCCGCGGTCCAGGCGGCGCGCGAGGCGGCACGGCGGATGCAATGCGTCAACAACCTCAAGCAAATCGGCCTGGCGTGCCATCAGTATCATGACGGCAACAACTGTCTCCCGCCGGGCCAGCTGCTGTACATCAACTGGCAAGACGTGTCGGCCCACGTCCCATTACTGATGTTCCTCGAGCAGCAAAACCTTTATAACGCTTTTAACCTGGCGGACGTCTTTCCGGTTAACGGCATGGGGCCCGTCTTTGCCGGGTATCCGGTCAACACGACCGTGGTCAGGACGCAGTTCGTCGGCTTCCTCTGCCCGTCGGACATCAACCGGCTCACCAACGTCGAAGGGCACGCGAACTATTGCGGCAACAGCGGGTCATCTCCCGAGTCGGCAGAGGTCGTTGACGGCTGGAATGGTCCATTTATCGCGGCCGAGCCTGGGCTCGGTTACGCCGGAACCCGGGTTTTCCGGTTCGCGAATATCACTGACGGACTGAGCTCGACCGCTTGTTTCAGCGAGAAAATTCTGGGGCTTGGAAACGCAAACCAGATCGATCCAGGCACTCCGACGTCAGTCTGTCTCGCGGTCGGCACAGCCGCAAACGCGACCAACACGCCCGGGTACTACGCCATGTGTCTCGCCGCCAATCCGAATACGACACCGCTGGCGGACGGCGGCGGCTTAGCGTCGGGATCGATCTGGGTGTTCGGCTACCTGTTGCAGACTCGATACACGCACATCATGACGCCCAATCTCCAGAGCTGCGAGGTTGGAGGCCCTTGGTTCGGGGAGCGAGGCGCGGTCACAGCCAGCAGCCGGCATCCCGGCATGGTAAACCTCCTGCTGTGTGACGGATCAGTCCGCGCCGTGAAGAACTCCATCTCTCCTTCTACCTGGTGGGCCCTCGGGACCATGAGCGGAGGCGAAGTGCTTTCGTCCGACAGTTATTAAGCCGCAGTCAGGGCGACCAACGACATGACTACGGATACGACCTTTCCCGAAAATCGTCGATGTGCCCCTGCGCTCGGCTCTGCTCTTGGCACTCTGGGGACTGACCATCGGCGGCTGCGGCTCAGGTGCGCCCTACGCCGAGTCGTCGAAGACCGAGGCCACCGTGACTGGCCGCGTCACATCGCAGGGCAAGCCGGTCACCAAGGGTCAGGTCGTCTTCGACCCCACGAATATTAACCGGCCGACCGAGACCGCACGGATGGGCGAGATTCGTAAGGACGGCACCTATGAGCTGACCACGCTGATCGGCGAGAACCGAGTGACCGTCGCGATCCCGGCTCGGCCCAAGAAGAAAGTGGGAACCCCGCATTTCCAGAAAGTCTACAACGTGCAGTCCGGGAGCAACACCTTCGACATCGAGGCCCCCTGAGAGCTGACGCGGCCGGCCGGCACGACCGGCCGCGCGAATGGGCGGGCCTCCGTGCCCGCCGTTCGTTGACTGTCATTACCAGGCCGTCGCGTTTTCCGCGCCGGCAGCGACGAGTTCGAGCTCCTCGCCCTCGTCGTCAGATTCCGACATCTGGCCGTCGGTCCATTCCTGGGCGTCGGCGACCGAGTCTTCGAGCACCCGCTTCAACCGCTTGCGGGCGGTGTGCAGCCGGCGCTTGACGGTCCCGAGCGGTACGCCGAGCAACTCGGCGATCTCGATCAGGGAGTGACCGCGGATGTAGAAGGCGTCCAGGGCCTCGCGATCCAGGGACTTGAGACGCCCGAGCGCTTCCCAGAGCCGCTCGGCACGCTCGCGGCTGATCAACTGGTCGAGCGGCTCGTCGCCGGACTCATAGGCCCCTTCGAGCACACCGGTCTCGACAGTGGAGGGAGCCAGCCGACGGGTTGCCCGGTTGATCGCCATGCGCACCGCGACCTGTCGCAGCCAGCCGGCGAACCGCTCGGGTTCGCGCAACTGCCGGATGCGCTGCAGGACGTGCAGGAAGATCTCCTGGGTCATCTCGAGCGCATCGCTCGGATTGCCCAATCGCCGCAAGGCGATCGCGTAAACCGTGGGCTGGAACTGCTCGACCAGCTCCCCGAACGCCTCCCGGTCCCCTGCCTGCGCAGCCGGACCACGATCGCCAGATCGGCCCAGCTCTTGTTCTCGATCTCCAGAACGCTCGAAGCGATCAACACGTGATCCACCTTCCCCGGTTCGGGGCTCTCCCGTCTCTCGTCCTGAGCCTGGCTTCTCTTTGTTTGCCAGGGGAAAGGGCTGAGACCGGCGACCTCATGGACGTCGTCACGCTCGGCGCCGAAGAGACCGCGATGCGATGCGATCCGACCATGGCCATCCCGCGAGCTTGGCTCGCGGGAAGCGGCATTGTCTTCGAATCGATGCGCGGTCGACGGCACGGCGACCAATAAGACGGCGCGTGCGCGGTGTTCAGACCAAGTCCGACCGAATGCTTGGCTTGGATCTCGAACAGCCGCGGAGAAGCCGATGTTTCGACTCGCTTTTCGTTGTCTGCGTGACGACCGCGTTCTCACCGAGCTGGCCTGGTTCCCGACTGGGAGCCGTCTCGACGTTCTGAACACCACCTCGACCATCAGGGAGCCGAACGAATCATCGCTCGGCATCCTTCCGGGCGCGGCTCGGTCAGATCAGATGCAACTTTGCGGACGCGTCAATCATCACGGAGACGAAAAACGGCGATCGGCACTCACTTTCCCGATGTTGTTGCCGACATTGCGGCCGAGTCTCTGGTAGCTCGCCACGCGGCGAGCTTGGAACCGTGTTCCCGTAACGATTTCGAACTCAAACGCTTCGTCGATCGAAACGCCGGCTTCGCCGTGTTTCGCTCGCCGGCGCGCTCGGTCGGAACCGGGGTTCACGATCCTCCACGATCGGGTTCAGGTCGATCGACGAGGTCTGCCGGCCTCGGCTCGAGTTCGACGCGAACACCAACGGTGGTAACGACTCGTTGCAATATCACGCTAACTGGCTGGCATTGCTGCGGTTGGGAAGATGAGCTCGGAATGGTTGGAATCGCATGTTTCGTTTTGGGATTCGAAAACACGTCATACCACACCATCCCATCGCGCATGACGCCATGATAGGAGTGACGGGTGCGAAGGGTCTGATCGCCATCGTTGACGCTCGCATTGGCGGCGAGCGACCGCGTCCCGAGATTCAGCAGCCGGTTGGAAAGCGCCAAAGCCGACAGTGTCTGGTTCGTGCGGTTCAACATGGCAAGACCCTCACATCCGCCGTGGAAGGGCGGGATCTGGAGGTGAGGCAACAGCCTATTTCTGGTGTTTAGCCCTGGCCGTTGCGTCACGAGGATAGGGACACGCAGGTCCCTCGATCAAGTTACCGAGTCATGGGGTCCATTCTGGCTCCCGAGACATCGATGTGACCGGGCGACGCACCCGGTCTTTCTTCAATCACAAGTCCGAATACTTGGGATTCGACGTCGGCGAGCGCGTCTCGATCTTGTCTGAAGAGACGACGATCGCCGAGCGTTACGGTCAGTAGACATCTTATCGAGAGTTCTTGTTCGCGCAAAATCAAAAAAATCCGAATTTCGCGCCAAATTGGCGATACCGCGACGCGCAATCGTCAGATATTTGCCGCGATGGACGACTTCAAACCCCTGATCCAGCAAGATCTTCAGGAAAGATAATCGTTGCGGATGAAGAGCCAGTGGAATTCGGGACCGAGGTGGGGAAAGCCCTTCGGGTAAGTTCGCATCGAGGATGTAGCTATAGAGCTGGCGCCGTGACGAGAGCGGAGCGGAGACCTCGTAATCGGCGATCACCGCATCGCCCGGACCGACCTGATTAATCCAGGACCAGATCTGTTCGGCCTCCGCGTGATCGATCGTGACGGGCACCTCGGCCAGCCGCGCCGACACGTCGCGCAGTCCCACGCCGCAGATCGAGGCCGCGACCGCCCAGACCAAGCGCCAGCCCGACCCGGCCGCCGCGTCTGGGCAACAACCAGACGCCGAGCCGCGCGTAGCCGATCAATCCCGCGGCCAGAATCATGACGACTGCCGGCACGACGTAACGGACGTGGTGCCAGTCGCCCGTTGACAGGAAACGCATGGCCCACCGCCCGCTGCACAGCCCCCAGATCCAAGGCAAGTGCCAGCAGGGCAACCCGAGGCGCCAGGCAAGCCAGGAGCGCCCAAGCCCCCATTCCCAAGAGCAACGTCTCGATTGAAGTCCGCAAGGTCTCGATCAGCGATGCCTTGGGTCCGAAGAACTGATCGATGAACTCATCGGGTGCACCGCGGCCGACCATGAATCTCAGATAGCCGAAGAACCCGAAGAACAACCAGAACAGTCCCACCAGCAGCAGCACTTGTCGCCAGCGGAGCGACGCGCTGAGTGACTCGGGCTGACGCGGGGGCAAGAACGCGAATGTCGCGACCATCACGGCGAACTCTTGCCGGCAGGCGAGCATACCGGCGATGCCCAGGGCGCTCAAACCGACCGAGCGGCTCCGCACACCCTGGACGGCCCAGAGAACAAAGGCCCCAACGAGCTGCAATTCACGAAAATCGTTCCAGACCAGTGGCCAGAATAACGGAGTCAGAGGCACCAGCGCCGCGGCCGACAACGCAACGGATTCGGACCTTGATTCCGAGCGCACCAGGGTATAAGCGGCCGGAACGACCCACCAGAACATGACGTTCTGGATCACGATCAAGATGCGTGGATCGGGGGCAATCCACCAAATCGGCGCCAGCGCCAGGCGGATTGGGGCCAGGTAATTCATCTTCCAGATCGACGGCCCCTCCTGGGCATACGCCGACACCGGACGGACACGTCACGATGCCGTCTCCCTGGGTCAAGGCCCAGAACCACTGGTTGTAATACGCCAGGTCCCACGACCAGCCGCTCCGTAACTCCTGATAACGCCGGAGCGATTGAAAGGTCGAAATCCCCGTCAGCGCGGCCGTCAGCATCACGATGAGCAGCCAACCGATTCGCGAGCGGGTACTTCCGGCGCCGGCTTCAGTGACATTCGACCGACGGAACTGTCGACATGGCGATACTTGCAATCAAGGAGGTGCTCGGTTGGTTGACCAAGAAATCCTCTCAACAATAGACGACCCATTTCGTGAACACAACGAAGGGAATCTGCAGACTGAAGCGCGGCGGTCGACCGGCTATTCATTTTTAGCATGTCGGAACCGATGGCCGGTCTCGTACCATTACTGATATCTTCGGAGAGCACACGGTGTCGGAGCAACACACCCATGGCGATCGAGAGGAACGGCGCCGTCCTCAGACAGCTTCGGACGCTTTTCAGCGCTGGGACGGTCCGGGACTTGACCGATGGGCAGCTCCTGGAGCGGTTCGCGACCGACGGGGGTGATGCCGCGGAGCAAGCCTTCTCCGCCTTGGTCGAGCGGCACGGACCGATGGTTCTGCGCGTCTGCCGCGGCGTGCTGGTCGACCCCCACGACACCCAAGATGCCTTCCAGGCCACCTTCCTGGTCCTCGTCAAGAAGGCGAGGAAACTTTGGGTGCGAGATTCCTTGGGTCCCTGGCTCCATCAAGTCGCGTTTCGGACCGCGTCGGATGCCCGAAAATCGGCCGCGCGACGTCGCCGGCACGAACAGTTGGCTTCCAAGTTTGGGAAAGAAACTTATTCCGAAATGGAAGACGACCTCGGGCGGATGCTCCACGAGGAGATCGAACGGCTCCCCGAGCTCTTTCGAGCGCCGTTGGTGCTTTGCGATCTCGAGGGGCGCACGCACGAACAGGCGGCGCGACATCTGGGCTGGCCAATTGGAACGGTCAAGAGCCGGCAGTCGCGCGGTAGGGAACGCCTTCGCCAACGGCTCCTGCGCCGCGGTCTGGGACCAAACGCCGGGCTGTTTGGCCCGTCGTTGCTAGTTCCTCCCGCCCTGCTCGACTCGACGACCAATGCCGTTATCCAACTTGTCACGGCTCGGGCAACCGTCCCGGGCGCCGCCGCGTCATTAGCCGAGGGAGTTATCAGAACCATGTTCATCGCACGATGGTTGAAAGTCGCTTCGGTTCTTCTGATCGCCGGAGCGACGGCTTCCGGCGTGGAAATGCTTGTGCGGAGTGCGCCTGCGGGCGTTAAAGCCCCCCAAGAGCAAAACCTCCAGGCCGCCCCAGCCGACGACGTGCCGGTCCTGGAGGTTGAGCCCGGCAATCTCCGGTTCGAAGTGCGCGAGCGGGGTTCACTCGAAACGTCCCGATTCCAGGAGTTCCGGAGCCAGGTCGAGGGCCCTCCCACAGCCATCATTTCGATCCTGCCCGATGGAAGCCGCGTCAAAAAAGGTGATCTGATCTGTGAGCTGAACTCGGCGGCATTCAAGGCCGCGCTTGTTGACCAGACGACTCCGACGAAGTCAGCCGAGGCCGCCTATCTAGACGCCAAGCTTGCTCGCGAGGTCGCCGAGATCGCGCTCACAGAGTACGTCGAAGGGATCCTCAAGCAAGATCGGATTACTTTCAAGACCATGATCGCTTCAACGGAGCGGGCCATTCAGAAGGCGAACGCACGGCTGGAACGGACTCGGCTCGTCCAGAACCGGGTGAAAGATACGTTGGCCAAAAAAGCCGAAGCCGCCACCGCTGCCGATATGGTCGCCGAGCTTGACATCGAAGACCGCCTTGAAGCCGCCGAACAGAGACTCGAGCGCGAACAAATCTGCACTTGAACAGGCGAATGCCAAGCTGGAGGTCCTCGAAAAATACACCAGCAAGAAAACGATCGACGAGCTGAAAGGCGAAATTGAGCAGCAAGCGGGCCGAGGAGCTGGCGAAGATGGCGACCTGGCGGCTCGAGAAGAGCAAGGAAGCGAAGCTCCGCCGACAGATCGAGAACTGCACGATGCACGCTCCTTTCGACGGCCTCATTGTCCTGCACAACAATCCAAACCGGCGGATCGGCGCCCCTGAAGAGTTGGACGCCGGAGCATCGGTCAACCTCCAGCAACCGATCCTCACGCTTGCTGGATTTAAACGCCCCGATGCTGGTGAACGCCAAAGTGCACGAGGCACTGGTCGACCAGATCAGACCTGGCATGCGAGCCAAGGTCACGATCGATGCGTTCCGAGATCAGAAATTCAGCGGCGTCGTCAAAACCGTGGCGCCCAGGCCCGACGCTCCCACTCGTTTCGGAGGCCCGAAAGTCTATAGCACGCTGGTCGAGATCGAAAACGTATCTTCGAACTCTCGACCCGGAATGACGGCCCAAGTCGACATCCTCGTCACCAATCTCGACGATGTACTCACCGTGCCGGTCAAGGCGGTCCTCGCTTTCGATGGCAAGGACCATGTCGCCGTCAAGAAACCCGAGAGCGGGTTCGAGTGGCGCGAAGTTGAACTGGGCGTCTCCAATGGAAAGATCGTCGAGATCAAGCAAGGGCTCAAGAGCGGCGACGACGTGATACTCGATCCAATCGTCCCTGATGAGCGAAGCGGAGAAACACCAGAAATTCGGCTCGCCACCGACGCCCACCAAGCCCGCCGCCAGGAAGAACGCCCCCAAATAAACCATTCACCAGGACCATTTAAGAATTTCGGAACCGCTGGCCGGTCTCGTAACATTACTCATATCTTCGGAAAGGACACGGCGGCGGAGAATCACACCCATGGGGATCGAGAGGAACGGCGTCGTCCTCAAACAGCTTCGAACGCTGTTCAGCGCGGGGACGACCCGGGACTTGACGGATGGGCAACTCCTAGAGCGGTTTGCGACCGATCGCGGCGAGGCCGCCGAGCAAGCCTTCTCAGCCCTGGTCGAGCGTCATGGACCGATGGTTCATGCGCGTCTGCCGTGGTGTTCTGATCGACCCCCACGACACGCAGGATGCCTTCCAGGCCACTTTTCTGGTCCTGGTCAAAAGCGCACGGACGCTCTGGGTGCGGGATTCCTTGGGCCCGTGGCTCCATCAAGTCGCCTACCGAACGGCGTCGTGTGCCCGATTGGCGGCTGCTCGTCGTCGCCGGCACGAACGGTGTGCGGCACAGGCGGCAAAGGACGTTCATTCCGAGGATGGAGACGAGCTGGGTCGGGTGCTTCACGAGGAGATCGAACGGCTCCCCGAGCGTTTCCGAGCGCCGTTGGTGCTGTGCGACCTTGAAGGACGCACCCACGAGCAGGCGGCGCGGCACCTGGGCTGGCCGATCGGAACGGTCAAGAGCCGGCAATCTCGCGGGCGTGAACGACTTCGCCAACGGCTTATCCGCCGCGGCCTGGGATCACACGTCGGGCCGATTGGCGCCGGGCTCATACCGGATGGCGCCACGACTCTGATTCCCCCGGCCCTGGTGGAATCCACGACCAATGCCGTCATTCAATTTATCAACGGCACAAACCATCGTCCGCGGCTTTGCCGCGTCTTTAGCACGGGAGGTTCTCAGATCGATGTCCATAACTCATGGCTTAAAGTCGCTTCGGTTCTGTTCGTCATCGGCGCGAGTGTGTCCGGCGTGGGATTGCTCGTCCAGAACGCGGCGTCGAGCACTCAGCCGCCCCCTGAAGGAGACCACAAAGCCGCTCGCACGGACAATTTGCCCGTGCTGGAGGTCAAACCCGGCAAGTTCTCTGTAACCGTGGTCGAACGCGGGTCCCTCGAATCCTCCGAAATCAGGACGCGTATTGCCTGGTCGAGGGCGTTACGACCATCATCAGGATCCTGCCCGAAGGCTCGCGGGTCAAAAAGGGCGACATCGTCTGCGAGCTCGACTCGGCCGCGCTACGCGATCGCTTGACCAACCAGCGGATCACAACCAAGGGAGCCGAGTCGGCTTACGCAGGCGCCAAGCTCGACCGCGAGGTCGCCGAAATCGCCGTAATTGAATACGCCGAGGGTATCTATCAGCAAGAAAAAGAAATGCTCACCGGCGAGATTTCCACCGCGACGTCATCCATCCAGAGGGCCGAAGCGCGACTGGCGCGGACGCGAGCCGCCGAAAAGCAGTTGCACGATGCGCATGGCCGCGAGGCCGGCCAGCACGTCCGCCGACATCGTGGCCAAGCTCGACATCGAAGACCGCATCGCGGCCGCGGAACAGACCCTCGAGCAGCAGAAGATCACGCTAGACCTGGCGAAGACCAAGCGGAAGGTGCTCGAAGAGTACACTCGAGGCAAGACAACGAAGGCTCTGAAGATCGCTGTCGAGCGCAAACGGTCGCGACGAGCTCGCATGAAGGCAGCCTGGGATCTCGAGAGTAGCAAGGAGCGGAAGCTCGAAAGACAGATCGCCTACTGCAACATCAAGGCCCCCGGCGACGGACTGGTCGTCTATGGCAATGATCCGGGCCGGAACTTCGGCAACCGCCATGCCTCAGATCGAGGAAGGCGCGACTGTTCGCGAACGTCAATTGATCTTCAGCTTGCCGGACATCACCAGGATGCAGGTGAACGCCAAGGTCCGAGAATTGCACGTCGACAAGCTCTTGCCGGGAATGAAGGCCCGGGTTCGTGTCGACGCTTTCGCCGACGCAGTCTTATCTGGCACGGTGCGAGACATCGCTCCGTTGCCCGACCCCGTCATCTTCCCCAACCAGGACATCAAGTTCTATACGACCCACGTGACCATCGATGAGCCGCTGGCCGGCCTCCGGCCCGGCATGACGGCCGATGTCGAGATCCTCATCTACCAAGCCGACAACGTGCTCAGCGTGCCCGACCAGGCTATGCTCGAGTTCGATGGCAAGTACCACGTGGCCGTCAAGAAACCGGACGGCGGATTCGACTGGCGCGAAGTGACCCTGGGACAAGCAGACGAAAAGTACGTCGAGGTCAAGCAAGGTCTCCAGAGCGGTGACGTTGTGATCCTTGACCCGCTCAGTCTGATGAGTGAGGCAGAGAAGCGCGAGAAGCTCACCAAACCCACCGGGCCTGCCGAGCGAGCCAAACGTAAAGCCGCCAGACAATCGTTGTCTCCAAGCGGTCTCCCTCGCTAAACGGCCTTGCATGATCTGGGACAGTTCACACGTTAGGGTGCTCTGTGAGCACCGATGCCAGCCCTGGCTCGAGGAAAAAACGGTGTCGAAGAGCCTACGTTGGCGATGTCCCAAATTGCCGCGCGATGGATGAATTCCATACCAAACGGCTACACGTGCGCGACTCAGCTTCTATGTGGAACAACGTTCACTGGGTTTCGCGGCGTTTCACCCAGCAAGATGCGCCGGACTTCCTCGGCCGTCTTGGTCCGCAGCTCGATATAGCCTTCCACGCTGTAAAAGGCCGTGTGCGGCGTCAGCAGAACGCGGGGATGCACGCGTAGCCGTTCGTTGTCGAGTGGCTCGTGTTCCACGACGTCAAGAGCCGCGCCGGCGAGATGACCCGAGTCGAGGGCGTCGAGCAAGGCGTTCTCATCCACGATCGGGCCGCGAGCCGTGTTGATCAAGAACGCGCCCGGCCGCATTCGCGCGAAGGTCTTCGCATTGAGAAGGTGGCGGGTCGTCTCATCGAGATAGCAATGGACGCTCACGAATTGGCTCTGCTCGAGGAGCTCGTCGAGCTGATAAACCCGGCGGATCCCCAGCGCTTTGTCCATCCCCTGGCGAAGGAGTGGATCGTAGAAGACGACGTCGAGCCCGAGTGCCTTGGCGCGGAGGGCCGTCGCCGTGCCGATGCGGCCGCAGCCGACGACGCCAAAGGTCTTGCCGCGGAGGCGCGGCGCTCCCAGCGCCGTCCGGTAGTCCCACGTTCCGGAACGGATTGCCTCCAGAGACGGCACCAGCCGGCGAGCCAGGGCGAGCAGAAACATGATCGCGTGATCGGCGACTTCCTCGGTGCCGTAGTCGGGCACGTTGCAGACGACCACGCCGTGGCGAGTCGCCGCCTCGAGGTCGATGTTATTGAACCCGACCCCGGCTCGGACTACGCATCGGCACTTGGGCGCCCGAGCGAAGCTGGACTCGCCGACCAGGGAGATGTCATGAAACAGCATGATCGCATCGGCGTCCGGCAAGTGGTCGCACAATTCGGCCTCGTCGACGGCCTGAGCCATGACAAGTTTGGCGATATCGCCCAGGACGGCCGACTCGACTGAGACCTCATCCAGAAAGTCGGCGATCAACACGGTGAAACGCATGGACATCGACATCTCCTCGGCTCGCCGGATCTGACGAGTGCGGGTGACAAACCCCTTGGTTCCGCACGATCCAACGGGTAGCTTCGAGCGATCGGGAGCAAGCGATCCGCTCTGGGCCCGTTTGGAAGCTCATGACTATTCTCTACGATTCACGAGGGGGAGGGAAGCGGACGGATGCCACGAATCAAGCAAATGTTGCATGAGGGAAAGGTTGTACGGGCTTTTGGATTCGGTCAGCTCCTCTCACCCAAGTTGATCGAGATCCTGGGTGAACACGGTGAATTCGATGCGCTCTGGCTGGACTTCGAGCACGCCGGCCTTACGATGAAGGACATCGAGCTGGCGACGATGGCCGCCCGGAGCTACGGGATGGACCATTTCGTCCGCCTGCCGGCGACCGACTACGCCTCGGTGATGCGCCCGCTGGAAGCCGGCGCCGGGGGAGTGATGATCAGTATGGTTGGTTCACCGGCAGAGGCCGAGCGAGCCGTTCGCTGGGCCAAGTTCTGGCCAAGAGGCGAGCGCGGACTCAACGGAGGAAATCGCGACGGCCGGTATGGACTGGTACCCTTGGCCGAGTATACGGCCCAGGCCAATGCCGCCGTATTTGTCGGCATCCAGATCGAAACCGCCGGTGCACTGGCGTCGGTGGCCGAGATCGCCGCGATCCCCGACGTCGACCTTCTGTTCGTCGGTCCGTCCGACCTCAGCCAGGTCCTGGGTGTTACGGGCGACTTCGAGAACCCGAAATGCCTCTCCGCAATCGAATCTATCGCACGAGCTTGCGCCGACGCCAAGAAACCTTGGGGCGTCTTCAGCCGAGGTCCCGAGTATGCCGCCCGGATGCGAAGCTGGGGATGCCAGTTGTTCGTCCTGGGGGCCGACATCCACGCGATGCACGCGGGCATCCGCCTGGTCAAGGAGCGTTATGCCCCATTCTTTCCGAAGTCGTCCTGAGCGGCCCCGCGTTTCGAGCCAGGCACGAACTTCGACTTAATCCGACTTAATCGAATACGCGATCGCACTGAGCGAACTGAACCGGCAGGAGGCGAAGCCTTCCCGCGCCGGCAGGCCGTGAACTAAGCCCCAGTGGCTCATCGGCCGCGTTCGCACTCCCAGAATCTGTGGTTTGACCGACCGGTGGCCCATAGTATATTATTGATCAGTTCAAGATCGAAGGAGAAGGCATGCACTTTCGCTTCAAGTTCGAGCGGACATTGCAGGCGAGCGCGTACCTGCTCCGTCTCGACCACAAGAAAATGAGTTACCTCCGTCTGCTCAAACTGCTCTATATTGCCGACCGAGAGTGGCTGGCCGACAACGGAGAATCGATTACCGGCGACCGGGCTGATGCGATGAAACATGGCCCCGTCCTTGCGACCGTCTACGGCCTGATCAAGGGTATTGGGTCGAAGGCCGGCGAATGGGACGACTTCATCCACACAGAGGGGTACGCGGTCGAGCTCGTGGCAGATCCGGGCCGAGGCGAGCTGTCCAAGGGGATCGTGGAAAAGCTCGCCGATGTCACCGAAAGATATCGCAACATCGACGATTGGGAGCTTTCCGAGCAGACCCACGAGTTCAAGGAGTGGGCCGATCATTTCCAAGGCAGTGCAAGCCCGATTCCTTGGCAGGATATACTCCTCGCCCAGAACAAACCGGGAATGGTCGCAGATGGTCGAGCGAGACGAGGCGGCACGGCAGGTCTTCGACGACGTCTTCGGACCGGAGTCATGAAGGCCGGTGACACGTTCACCATCAGAGACCGGGGTGTTGATACCCACTTGTGGGTGGTCATCTCTGACCCGGACAGGGATGCCGCGCGGGTGGTGTTGGTGAGTATGACCACTTACGAGGACTACAAGGAAGATGTATGCCTGCTCGGCGTCGGCGACCATCCCAGAGTGAGCCACAAGACTTGCATCGCTTATAACGAGGCAAGAATGACCACATTGGAAAAACTGAAGGTGCTGCAGGATGGCGGCCATCTAATCGTGCAAGCTCCTGTATCGAAGGAACTGCTCACGCGCATTCGGGATGGAGTCAGTAAATCAACAAGGATCAAGCCTAAATTTATCGATATCTTACTTGAACAAGAGGTCATCGAGTAGTTAAGCCCCGAACGTCGTGGCTGCCGGCCGTGGCGACCAGGATCGCCCGCTTGGCGTAGTCGTAGCCCTTGGCATCGACGAAGTCCTCCTCCACGTGCAAGAGTTGGCGGAACACCTTGGACGCGGCGATAGTCCGCCCCGCAATGTGGCAGGACTAGGGCTGGATTCCAAGGCGCTTAAGGAGTGATGAGGTAATAGATCGTGCTCGGCGCCAGGCGGATCTCGCTCGCCGTCCCGATCGACTTGCCCGGGTCGCCGTTGAAGTCGAGTGCGGTCACCTTGAGCCTGGACGGCGTCGGGCCGCTTGAACTTCACCACGCCGTCGAGCTCCTTCACCAGCCAGGGGTCGTGGCCGATGCTGGTGATCCTCTTGTCCCCGCCCGGCGCGGGCTCGGTGCGGAAATCGGTGGGCTTCTCCTCGGACATGGCCTGGAGCAGGATGCGCCGCGATGTCGCCAGCGGCTTGCCGTCGAGGCTCACCGCGACGATGTGCCCGAGCTCCAATTTCGACGAGATGGTGAGGTCCTTCAGCTCGGCCGTCCCCGCCTCGCGAAGGGCGCCGCTGATCCCCTGGGCGGCGGGCGCGTTGATCGTGAGCACCCCCTTGCCGTAGTCGAGCCGGAGCTCGCCGGTGCTGCTGGCGACGACCTGGCGCCTGCGGTCGATGAACGGCTTCAGGTCCTTCAGCTTCGGCGGGCCGCCCCGATCGGTGAAGTTGACGTTGGTGCGCCCGGCGAAGTGGACGAGGGGGTCGATCACGTTGCCCGGCTTGAGGGTCGTCCCCTTCGGGACGTCCTTGAGCCGGAGCTCGTCGAGCGCCGCGTCCTGGGGCAGCGGCGTGCCCTTGAGGTCGAGGAGGTCGCCGACCTTGAGGTTCAGGTCGACCAGCAGGTCGCCGGTCGCGACCAGCCCCTTGCGGTAGATCAGGGCGGCGGCCGGGAACTGGCCCATCATCGCGGGCGACATCAGCGTCCAGGGCTGCATGAAGAAGCCCGGCTTCACCGACCAGGCCGCCGTGTCGAGCGCGAAGTGGACGATGGCGTCGCTGTCCTGCAAGGCGCCATAGGCGGCGTAGAACAGCGGGGCCTCCGAGCGGTAGCGGTTCGGTCGGTTCCAGGTGGTCTCCGAGATCATCGACGGCTTGCCGTCGTAGCTGGGGTCCATCGCCGGGTGGACAAAGACCTTGGGCTTGCCGGGCTCTTCGGGGTCGAATCGGAGGGCGCTGCGGTCGGCGTAGGTGTGCCCGTCGCGGACCGACCACTCCGACGCTTCGCCCTGGCTGTGGCAGCCGAAGTAGCCGTGGCGGTCGATGAAGTCGGCGACGGTGTAGGTGTATTTCTCGAGCGGCCCGAGGACCTGCGGGCTGGCGGTGATCCAGTTCGACGCGGTGATCACGCCCTTGAAGCCCAGCCCGCGCAGGAACTCGGTACGTGTCGCGGTAGAACCCGCGCTGGCTTTCGACCAGGAACCGGGCGGCGTCCTTGTCGCGGGCGGTCTTCTCGCTGAACATGTTCCAGAGCGGCCGGAACCCCATGCGCCCCTCGGTCGGGCGGTCGCGGTCGATCTTCTGCCCGCCCCACGCCCGCGAGCGCCCCGTCGATCGAGCCGTACTTCCGCTTCAGCCAGTCGCCGAACTGGGCCTCGAGCAAGCGCAGCTCGGGGTCGGGGATCGCGTCGGGGTTGAACGTCCAGAAGAAATACGAGTCCTCGTTGATGATTTCCAGGCCCGCGACGGCCGGGTCGTCGATCAGCCGCGTGCCGGTCGAGGGGTTGGGCGTCAGGAGCAGGGCCTTCCACCACTCCTGGTATTGCTGCTGGAACTCTTTGTTGAAGAAGAGCGCGGCGAAGGGTGTCTTCTGGCCGTCGTAGCCCTTCAGCCAGGGCGTGTCGGGCTTCGGCTTCAGCCAGAGCGGGAAGTAGATCGAGAAGTGGCTGTAGATCCCCTCGGCCTTCATCGCCTCGACGACGTCGAAGGCGTGCCTCACCGCGGCCAGGTCGACGTCGCCCTTCTCGTCGAAGTAACCGTGGTGGACGCGGACGAGGTTCACGCCGTGCTTGGCCAGCATCCGCGCCTCGGTGCGCAGGTCGTCGCGTCCCTTGCTCGACGGCCCGTTGACGGCCCAGAACCGGACCGGCTCGCCCGTCTTGGAGTGGACGAACTGCGAGCCCTTGACTCCGATGAAGCCGCCGTCGCCGGCCGTCTTCTCGTTCAAGGACCGCAGGTCGATGCCGCTCGACGCGGAGAACGGGTCGGGCTTCGGGTCGAAGACGAACCAGCCCTTGTTCGCCTCGGCCACGCGGCGCGAGGCCGCGGCGAGCTGGTCGGGCTTCAGCGTGCCCCGCGGAGTGAACGGCTCGTTGGCGAAGACGAAGCAGTCGAGGTAGCCGTGGTTACTGTTCGGGCTGTCCATCCGGAATCGGATGGCGTTGGTTCCCTTCTTCAGCGAGACCTTGCCGGCCTTCGCCCAGGCGAGGAAGCGCAGGTCGGGCTTGCCGTCGGCGGCGATGTTGGTCGAGTCGAGCCCTTTGTCGACGTCGATCGGCGTCCAGGACCCGTCGTTGAGCCGGTACGAGAGCTTCGCCTGGACGGGGTTGGCCCGCACCCAGAGCTCGTACTCGCCGGCCGAGGGGGCGTTGAACCGGTACGAGGCCTCCCCGGGCTGGTCGTGGAAGTTGCTGATCAGGTCGCCGCCGGAGAGCTGGTCGCGCTTGACCTGGTCATACCAGTACGGATGCCGGTGCATCGTCGACTTCGCCGGCTTCTCGCCCTCGACCCAGATCCACGCCGCGTGTGCATGCGGGGCGAGGGCGATCACGGCCAGAACGGCGAACGCGCGCCGGAGCGGTGACCGGAACGAAGCAACCTTGAATCTCATCGTCGACCTCGATTGAATCAGGGATTTCCGAATGTCCCATCACTGAGTCGATCGATCACTGACTCTGGGTTTCCGCGAGAAGGGCGCGTGCGTCATCTCGGCAATCCCGAATTCATGGCCCTGTTAGCATTCGCCAGAGCTCGGTCCATATCACGCATGAGCCGCTGGGCCTGCATCCGTTCACGGTACATTGCGAGGAATCCGAAGAGGGCCGCGAGAACCAAGACGGAGCATGCGGCGAGGGCCAGCGTCTTCCAGCGGCGGTTTGACCGCTGGAGTTGTTCGACAAGGTCCTTTGGTTCGGACATGGTGAGCCTCCGAGTTGTTTCGGATATCCCGACAAGCTCATCATCCGCCGATCCGGTCATCGAGGCAAGGGACCGCTGGCGTGTCACGAATCGAAGAGGTCCGGTCGATTCTCCGCGCCGGGGCAACCCGGGCGGGAATTCAGGCGACCGCCGAAATGTTGCTGAGCCTCGGTGTAGGACATGCTCAGTTCACGAAAGGCAGGGAATCGCTGCGCTCGGGCCCACCGGGAAGCCGTGTCCTGCGTTTGAACGCCGCCTGCCGGCTTGCCTCCGCGCGGATCCGGCTCATTCGCTATTGAACCGGCAACGGTTCGGGACGGCTGAGCAAATCCTTATCTCGCCCACGGTTCTGCTCCATCGCCCAGAGTACGCCTGCTGTGACGCGGCGATAGAGCGTGGGTCGATATTGCTCGGGTATGTCCGTGCTGATCCACTTACGCGCCGACTCGGCCAGGCCGCGCCGTCCTTGCGACTCGGCGATGGCTCCCAGAGCGACAAGTCGTTGAGAATTCTCGGGATAGAGCCCAATGCAGGCACGCGCGTCCTCGAATCGGCCGGTTGCGATCAGGCTGTCCACCAAGAAACCCGCCAGGACGCCTCGCAGTCCCTCTTGGGTGACCGAGGCGACGGCCTCGGCGGCCAGTTCGTATGCGGTCGATGCGGCTTTGTTCTGTTTCTGCCGGCACTCGGATTCGGCGAGGATCAACATGGCCTCGGCGCGGGCCTCGGCGTTATCGATCCCTCGGGACAGCTCCACAGCTCGCACGTATTGCCGCGAATCGGCGGCCGACAGCGCGATCCGAACCATGGCCCGATACTTCCAGATGAGCCGATCGATCTTGTTCGCGACGTCCCAGGCATCGACCAGGAATGTGTCGGCCAGCTTCCGGTACGCTTCATTTCGCTCCGCGGTCGACGGACCTTGCCGGTTGGCCGTTGTCTCGACGTCCGACAGCCTTGCTGAAGTCGATGGCGAGACTCGCGCTTCCCGAGGCGACACTCTCGGCCACTTTGTACAGCATCTCGTTGCGATAGGTGGGGTTGCCGATGTTCGAGGCAGAGATAGACGGCCCGGTTCCATTCGAGCCGGGCCATCCGGATCGTCACGTTGATGTCGGGACGCTTAGGCAACGCTTCAGCCGGTGGCGCAGCGAGCTGGAACTGGCGGATTCGCTGTTACTGCCTGGGCTTTCTCTGTCACTGGCAGCGGTTCGATGAGATCTAAGTTCTCACGGCCCGCACGCAAGAGCGCATCAGTCAAGAAAGTTCAGCGATGTGACAATGGCGATCAATCGCTGGTCACGCATCAGCGGAACGGTGATCTCGGACGAGGCGGTCGTGGCTTCCTCGAGGACGTGATGGGCCAGGTTGAGCTGGCCGCTGGCGATGGCGCCGTTGGCGATTCGTTGCAAGGCCAAGCTCCGCTCGCCCGGCGGCTGATCAAGCGGGCGTTTCGCAAGAGTTCCTCGGTCACCTTGTCCGCCGCTTTCCCATCCGCTTGCGCCCGGGCTGCTCCATCGTCATGAAGGGAATCAGGTAGGGATCGTTCGGAAACGTGACGTCGACGCCCGGGCCGAAAGGGCACGAGGTTTTCGCGGGCCCTGGCGCCAGGGAGCGGGGCAATAGGGCGGCCGCGAAGAATCGTCCCTGATCCGGTCGAGCCAGGGCCCACGCCCGACATCGAGCCGGATTGGTTCCGCTGCACACCGCCCATCACGCCGCCCGCGCCAGTCCCTGACCCGGAGCCGGAGGACCGGCCCGGGCCGCCGGTCGTCTGGGCGTGGGCAGTCCCGCCACCCGCCAAGGCGAGTCCCAAGACGACGACCGCCGATTTTGTCAGATTGTGGTGCGCGTTCATCATGGCGGCTGAACTCCTTGATCTGCTCTGATCCCATCACTTCCCGACGTCGATTATTTTACCGAGAACCGGAAACCGGGGCGACGGTGACCAAACGGACACCGACCCCGAAACCGATCACATCGCGTACCCGAAACATGCCTTCCGATCGGGCCCCGGTCAAATCAAATCCGCTCAAGTTGGCTGGACTCCAGCGAAGATCCGCTTCGGGTTGTCAATCAGGATGAGTCTTGCCAGTTGCAACGCCTGATCGACCGACCAACCGCGGCCTCGAATCACGTCCTCCGCGAGAACGTCCGCCAGAATCCGACGGTACATGTTGAACTTGGGCGCGATGAATTCGAGCTTGTACGCATCGGAATAGTATCCGAGAAGCTTGACCTTGGGCAAGGCCTGGAGCCTGCGCGCGGAGGTCGGTGGCGATGAAAGCCGGTACGTTGGCATACCACCAATGGCCCATCGGCAACACGTTGGGAAAAATCCACGCATAGGCGACCAACTCGGCGGCCGCGTCGGGGGCCAGGGTCGAGACCGGGAAGGTGACACTCGCGAAATGATTGAACAACTCGCGGTATTCGTAAAGGCTCACGCGACGATCGAACAGGTCACGCCCGCCGGCCACTCCCCCCGGATAAATGTTGCGGACCGGACCAATCATCAGGTCGAACGGGAGCCGGAACTCGGCGCAGAACTCCGCCAGCATCCAGAAGACGGCGCACCGGACCTCTTCCTGCTCGTCAGGACGGAGCTCCATCCCGTGGATGGCCTTGCGGATCGGGGTGGCCGCTCGTCTCGGCGAAGCGCGCCGCGGAGCGAAGTCGGGCGGCAGGCTGATCGCGCAGGCCCTCGCACCCGCTCGGACGAACCGCTCGAACACGCGGCCGATCGCCAGTCGCAGGCTTGCGTAATCCTCAACGTCGATATCCGTCGTGAGCCGTAGCCGCGGGATCGTCATGGGATCATTCAGCTTCAAGACCAGGTCGTCGGTCCGCAAGCACGGGACATAGGCGGCCGTGTCCCAGCCGTCGAGCGAGTCGTCGAACTCGTTGGTCAGGAACACGGCTTCCAGCTTGCTGGCCTTCCAGACCTCCCGGTCCCATGCCTCGCCATCGTGCTCGATGGTCCGCTCGCTCGAGGAGTTCCCCGATGTTCCTGGGCGTGATCCGGTCGTGCGGGAATCGATGAAATGTCCGCGCGATCTCGAGCAGCCACGAGTACTGGACCGTGGAATCGATCCGATCGAGATACTCGGCGAGATTGGCCACGCGGGTGTCGGGGTCGAGTTCGGCGGAGACTCGTTCGGCGGGCATCCCCGCCGAGTGGGCCAGTTCAGTATAGTAGTGATAACCCAGGATCTCATCGAGATGGCGCGCGGCGGGCCGGCGCGGGTCGATGTGCGTGTGCGGGTCGTAGATCGGCCAGCGCGCCATCTCCTCGAAGAGCTCGCGGGTCGTTCGGTCTGGCGATGTTTCGGCAACGGGCATCGTCGGTCGGCACCCTGGGTTGTGTTCGGTCTTGAGGTCGAAGAGATCATTCAACACAGTCAGGCCAGGCTAGCCTTCGACGCCCAGTCCTGCAAGAGAAGAGCCAGCAGAGGAGCAACGGCCTCCATGAACGTGGTAGTGACCGGAGGCGGTACGATCGCCCCAATCGACGATGTCCGTCTCATGACCAACGTCTCCTCGGGCCGGTTCGCCGCGGCGATCACCGAGGCGTGCCTGGACCGGGGGCGACGGTCTGGCACGTCCACGCCGCCTCCGCGCAGCTTCCGTTCATCCGCTTCAACCGGTTCGAGCTTGATGCGGCCGACCCGGCCGCCGAGCACGACCGGCTCGAACAACTCCGTCAGCAGATGGCTGAACGTACGCGATCGCCTGCACCTAGTCCCCCTCAGCACCGGCACGGTCGGCGACTACGCCGAGACGCTTGAAGGCGACTGCTTCAGTCCCATTCGATCGACGTGGCCTTCCTGCCCATGGCGGTCTCCGACTTCGAGCCCGAGCCCTGGCTCGGAAAGCTCTCCTCCGACGCCGAATCGCTGGTCCTGCACTGCCGTCGCACGCCCAAGGTGATCCGCTCGGTTCGCGACTGGGCCCCGTCGATCTACCTGGTCGGATTCAAGCTGCTGTCGCGTGCCGATCCGGACGAGCTGATCCGCGCTGCCGAGATCGCCTGCCGAGTCAACCGGGCCGACCTGACCGTCGCCAACGACTTGCAGAGCTCTGCGCAGGGCCGGCACACCGTCCACCTGGTCCGGCCCGGTCTCGCCCCCGAGACGCTCGCGCCGGGCGACGACCTGGCCGAGCGGCTGGTCGACCGCGTTCTGGCCTGGGCCGCTGAGGCGCGTGCTACCCCTCTGCCTTGCTCCGTTTGATGAGTGATTCAGCCGCATGAACCAACCTGATCCAGCGACCGTCCCGCCGGCCGAGCGGATCGATTCCCCTGAGGTCGATCACGCCATCGAGGCAATCCCAGAAGCCGAGTCCCAGGCCCGGACGAGCGGATTTATTTCCCTGAGCTCGATGGCCTCCGGTTCATCGCCTTCATGATGGTCTACCTGTTTCACGGAGGCGTGCCTCCGCAGATGCTGGCTGGCCTGATCGGCTCCCGGGCCGCTCACGCCTTGCGGGAGAACGGCGGCTACGGGGTCCAGCTTTTCTTCATCCTGAGCGGCTACCTGATCACGACGCTCTTACTCCGGGAAGAGCTCAGGTTCGGCCGGGTCGCGCTCCGCGCGTTCTGGATTCGCCGCATCCTGCGGATCTGGCCGCTGTACTACCTGATCCTCGTGATCGGTTTTGGCCTGATCCCGGGACTGAACGGACAATGGGAATCGACTGGCTACCACCAGATGCTCCGCCTGCACCTGTTCCCGTTTCTGGGGTTCCTCGGCAACTGGTCGATGGCCCTGATCGGTCCGCTCCCCGACTGGCTGAGCATTCTCTGGAGCGTCTGCGTCGAGGAGCAGTTCTACCTGATCGTGCCGCTCTTGATCGCCTGGCTCGCTCCTCGGCAACGACGCCCGCTGGTGGCCGCCCTGATCCTGGCGTCGATCGCCGTGCGCTGGCTCTGCGCCCAGCGGTCCGAGTCGCAGCTTCTGATCGTGTTCAACACGTTCGCCCAGTTCGACACGCTCTTGAGTGGCGTGCTGCTGGCGATGGTTCTGGGGTGGGATCGCGACCGCCCCGTTTGACCGCGTGGCTGCGCTGGCTTCAGTGGCCCCTCTACCTCGTTTTCTTCTGGGTCCTGAGCCAGCCCCATCTCGGGCACGGCACGATCTGGCATCGAACCTGGGACTTCGTTTGGGTCTGGCTCTGCGGATTGGGGATCGTGATCGTCGCCGTCTGGGGGCACGGATGGCTCAGTGCCGCCCTGTCCTATTCCCGGTTGGTCTGGCTGGGCAAGATCAGCTATGGACTCTACATGTACCACGAGGTCGCACTCTGGGCTCGGGAGAGGCTCTACCCCCTGCTCCCCTGGTTCCCCAACAAGGACGAGCTGCTGGCGATCGCCACGCTGGCGCTGACGATCGGGCTGGCGGCGGCCTCCTATTATCTCTTCGAGCGCCGATTCTTGTTGCTCAAGCGAGCGTGGACCCGCGTTCCCTCGCGTCCAGTCTGAGCGGAAGCGGAAGTCGTTCGCTTGCAATGGATTGCGGCCCTGCCGCGCTAATATTGTCGCTCAAATAGCCGGAAAGCCCACGTTGCCCGCGCGAAGCCGAGGTTGAGGTCCAGGCGGTCGATCCAGCGGCAGTGTTTCGATGTCATTCGTTCTCTCCGCGAAGTTGGTCGCTGAGCCACGCTCGCGCGAGCCGCCAGTCCCGCTCCACTGTGACTACCGAGACGCCGAGTCGCCGTGGCAACCTCGGCGACGGTCAGGCCGCCGAAATACCTCAGTGTCATGACCTGCGACTGGCGCTCGTTCACCGCCGCGAGCCGGTCGAGCGCCTCGTGGACCGCGACAACATCCAGACCTTGTTCGTCGAAGTAGTCGGCAACCAGATCGAGCGGGACGCGCCGCCGGCCTCCACCGCGCCGGTCGGCGGATCTCCGCCGCGCGTGGTCGATGAGCACCTCGCGCATGGCCCGCGCGGCCGACGCGAACAGGTAATTTCGATCGGCGAGCTTGTCGAAGACCGCGTCGCCCAAGAGCCGGATGACAGCCTCGTGGACCACGGCGGTAGGCGGAAGGGTGTGATCGGTCCGCTCGCGGCGCATGAGACGTGAGGCGACTCGGCGCAACTCTTCATAGATCAGTGCGATCAGTTCACCCTGGGCCCGCTCGTCCCCATCCCGCGCCCGGCCCAGAATGACCGTGATGTCCGGCCGCTCCTCCGTCCCCATCGGACCTCCATCGGAAAACCATGAAGGGTTTCTCGATCATTCTCCGCAGGAGATATCAGAAGGGCAAGGAACAACGCCCTGTATGATCCTGCTTCGGTGGAACCGACTAACCCGAGTAGCCGGCGTCCCAGGCACGCCTAAGTCGCGGCCAGGGGAAATTCCGGCGGAGGTAGACGATGCTTGATCTCGTGTTGTGGTCCTTCGTGGTAGCACTCACACCATCAGCTCTGGGCCTCGCGTGGGGGGGGATTCGCGGTGTTCGGCATTTCATTCACTTTGGGCATTCAGGGACTCTCTAGGCGGCATCCGAACAACGGGGCCCGCGGACTTCAGCAGGATGCAGGTCCTGACGATGCTTGTCGGTTGCGCGGCGGAGCGTGTGGAATGCGCGACCGGATGCCGTGATGGTTGCTTGCTTCGGCTAGACGCGGACCGGAGAGGGCGCACCACCAAATTCGAAAACCGAGTGCGTGACTGTGAGATCCGATGCCGGCTCCCGGTCTTCGTCTCGCCACCACGCGGCGGCATGATCCTGGTCCCAGTCGCCGGCGCAAATGCAATCGCCTAGGGCTCGCTCCAGGCTCCTCGGCATCGGGGAACCGATCGGCCGCGTCCTTGGCCAGGCAGCGCAACACGACGCGCTCCAGATCCTCGGGAATGTCCGCACGGACCTGCGACGGGGGTACCACTGGGTCGCGCACTGGGCAATCAGTCAGCCCAATTCCGTTGTCCCCGTCGAAGGGCGGACGCCCGGTCAGGAGGTGATAAGCGACCGCGCCGAGCGAATAGATATCGCTCCGCCCGTCGATCTCCTGATCGCCGCGTGGCCTGCTCCGGCGACATGAACAGCGGCGTACCGAAGATCCGGCCCTCTCCGCTCGTCTGCGGCGCACCGTTCTTTGCCAGGGACAGGACCAGACCGAAGTCGAATAGCTTGGCCACGTCATCCCTACCGCCGCGTCGCGAGGCGAAGATGTTGGAGGGCTTGATGTCGCGATGGATCAGGCCCGCCGCATGCGCCTTGCGCAGGGCCTGGCAGACCTGCCGCAGCAAGTACACGGCCCGCGCTGGCGGCACGGGACCGTGCCGCTCGACCAACTCCGCGAGGCTCAGGCCCTGCAGGTATTCCATGACATAGTAGTACGTCCCATCTTCGGTCCGGCCGTAGTCGTAGATCTCGACCGTGTTGGGGTGAGAAAGGGTCGCAGTCAGCCGGACTTCGCGCTCGAACCGCTCCAGGGCCTTCGGGCAGGATTCGATGCCCGGCCGGACCAACTTCACGGCGCAGGGGCGCTTCAGAAGCTGGTGCTCAGCGAGGTAGACTTCCCCCATCCCCCCAGCGCCGAGTTGCCGCCGAAGGCGATACTGGCCGAGCTGCTGGGCCTCCATGACTTGCCATCGAAGCCGTGAGATCGTGTGGGCCCCGGACGGCGGACCCAGCGGCCAAGCGATCAGCAGATCATGGCATCGAAGCCGAGGAGCGCAAGCGGCGTTGTGTCCGTGCTCCGAGCCGACTCGCACCAGCCAGCCCATCGTGCTCGGGATGTCGGAGATAGAGCACCAGCAAGGTCGCGAACGGCAAGATCGGCGAGTGGCCCGACGACCAAGGCGGCGCGGCGCCAGCCCTTCGGGACATAGATCCCGTAGGAGAGGATCAAGATAGCCGTGAAGAGCACCCGATTCTTCATCACGAGCTGTGCCCTCACCGGGTCGTTGCGCAGCGAGAAGTCGAGCATCGTCTGGTACTGCGCGAATGCGAAGACGGCCGCGACCATCCCGATCATGCCCAGCTCCAGAACTTGGAGCAGGGACGGCGAGAGCGGCCTCGGGAGTGAGAGGATGAAGACGATGCCTCCGAGGACCGCGAGGGCGATGGCGTAGGGGATCGCCTGCGTTGGGTCGGGGTCTCTCAAGACGGCATACTTCCAGAAAACCATCGACCCCAGTCATCAACAGATAGATAATCGTCAGATCGCGCAGCCTCTGCTGAGCCAGCGATCGAGCACCGACCGAGGAATGCGGCTGTGCTCCACGACATATCGCTGCCTTCGGTTCGAATCTGCCCGTCTCCTCGACCGAGATGGCCCCCGTGGACTCGAGCGGTCCGATTTCGACCGCGGACCGGCGGTCGGCGCCGTGATGCCAACTTCCGGTGGCGTCGAGGTGCGCTGCTCGCCGGTTCCGGGGGCGTGAGAAACCCGTTATGGGCCGCCCACTCATCCCGATCGAGGAGGCGAGCGACCTCGGCACGAAGCTCTTCGTCGTCTCCGCAAGCCCGGCGGAGCCAAGCATCTCGCTCGGCGGGGTCGAGCCTGAGGGCCTCATCAAACAGGTCGTCGAGCTGACGCCAGCGTTCCGGTGTCATTCATCCCCCCCGCGGAGTTGGCCGCCGCATCAGGCGTGAGGCGATGCGCAGCAATTCGCCGTAAACCAGCGCGATCAAAGCACCTCGGGCAAGTTCGGCCCCGTCTGAAGTTCGACGCAGGCTAATCATGAAGTTCCGCCGCGGCTCGGCCCACATCAGACGTCAGTTGAAAATCCGTTGAAGGTTTCCACCGACATTCTTCGCAAGACTAGTTGGAGAGGCAAGGAGCGGTGGACCCAGCGATGAAGATGAAGAGGATCTTAGGTCCGGTTCATGGCGGCGTTAACTTCACGGCCTAGGATGACCTTAGACAAAGGACACGGTGCGGAAGGTGACGCTCACATCGGTGCATCCGGCATCCGCCGCTTAGAGTCTAACGGATGGGAGACGTCAGCGATGCTCGCAACCTTGGGGTTCTCTCTGTTGAACATGTTGATCACGTGCACGCTGGTCTTGCTGATCTGTTGGGTCTACGACACCGGCAGAGTTGAGATCGAGGCCGACCGGTCTCGTCCAGCGGATTTAGCGTTCGTCAGTTACACGACTCCCGACGAATGGCAACCATACGTTGGCTCGATGGAAGACCTCCGATATTGGGACGAGAATCTTCATGCGGCGTAGTCATTTGGCTGGCAGGATGCCGCTGAGGATTCGAGCGCAAGGAAAGAGACCCGCCTTTTGCAAGGTCGCCCGGGACGCTGCATTCGCGACGTTGCAGCGTGCGGCAGGTATCCGGCCCATTTCGTAGCACGCACGCTTCAGCTCCTGGATTAGGAAACTGCCGTACCCTCGTCGTCGGCAGGGCTCGTCCACTTCCATATAGAGATCGCCGTACGGAAGGTTGTAGTGGATGGCGATTCCCCCGGTCGCGACGACGGAACCTTCGCAATCGATCAGCCATTCGCCGACGCCTTCCACCTTGTGCTCGAAAATCCGCGGCGCGTCTGCCTCGATAATCTCGCGAAAAGCGGCGCCGGGGGCGGCAAGATTCGTCGTCAAGGCGTCGTGGAAGACTACCTTCTCGCTTGTGATGTCGCTGGCACAATCATAGAGCATGAGCGTAAGGAGGACGTCGTTCGTCTGGGTTTCAATCCTCTGGGCCTGGCTGGTTTCGATGAGCTGCCGGAAAAGCGGCAGTGCCGAGCCCCGATACGGCTGAAGAACGTAGAACTCCTGAATCATGTCCTTCGGCTCGCCGTGGTAGCCCATCACGAAACCGTATCCGGCGACGCGGCCATCCAGCCGGAGCAGGAACAGATTGCCGAAGCCTCTCCGCGGGAGGGAGTCATGGACGATCTGGCAGTTCATCTCCTGCCGGTACAGTTCCCGCAGCGGCAGAACCTCCTCTAACGGCACGCGCGATACGGCGATCGTCATCGATACTCCCTCACCGGCTCTTGCCCTCTCGGCGTCACGGCTTTGCGAGCGGAAGAGGCATCCTTCGGCGGTTTCAGGTGGGCGTCGAACCAGTCGGCGATGATCGACATATCCTTGAGTAAGTCGGGCCAACCGTGGCCGGCCCCTTTCCTCACGACGAGTTTGGTCTCGACCCCCGCGGACTTGAGCTTGTCCAGGATCACCTCGGCCTGCTGGATCGGGACCAGGAAATCGGCGTCGCCGTGGATGATCAGCGTGGGTGGATCGTCGGCCGAGGCGTGAGTGATCGGGCTGATCTGGCGCCCGATTTCGAGGATCTTTCCCAGGTCGGTGATCCGGACAAAAGTCTTGGTATTGGGGTCTTGCTCGTGGAAGTCGAATGGCGGTTTGAACCCGCTTCAGCACGCCGCAACCCAGGGCAATCTCGCCGGGCTTACCATAGTTGAGAAAGTCCGTGGGGGGAAGAAGCAGGCGACCGCTTGAACCCGGCTCGAAGTCTGGTCGACGGGTCCTTGGAGCTTTTGTCTCCGGTATCGCCGGCTGTCCCCTGCATGAGCGACAGGTGCCCGCCGGCTGACCCGCCCGTAATTCCGATCCGGTCCGGATCGATGTGATAGTCCTTGGCATGAAACCGGATGAAGCGCACCGCGCGGTTCATATCCTTGACGACCTCGGGAATCGTGAACCTGGGCTGACTGCCGTGGACGACCGCGAAGACCGTGTAACCCCGCTTGAGCAGCTCGTCGATCGAGCCCGGGTTGATCGCAGTCGTGATTCGAAAACCAGCCGCCGCTGATCACCCAGACGATCGCCGCTCCATTGGCGTTGGCCTTGGGCGTGAACACGTCCATCGTCAGGGCCATGCCGTGCTTGCGTCCGTAGACCACGTCGACCTTTTGGTCGAACGGCTGCGTGTCATCGGCCCGCGCCGCCGCTGAAAAAAACCCGGACTCAATCCGACCAGGAGAATGAGCCAGCCCAACTTACGATCACATTTGGTATAGACTCCCGTACAAGAATGAATCCATACGATTGACGACACGGAGCGGTGACACGGTCAGAAGGCTTCAGGGTCGGGCAGCCTCAACTTGAGGTCCAGGTCGCGACCTGACCAGTGCGATAAGCGCGGTTGCCGAGATGGGCGGCCGCGGCGGCGCTCACGCCCGCCTCGGCCGGAGCATTTGGCCGTTGGCGGCTGCGGATGCACTCGACCCAGTTTGTCAGGTGAAGCAACTCGCCGTCGGGCTTGTCGTAAAAATCCTGGCCCTTCTTGGGATTGCTCCCCAGGATCCACTCCTCCGGCTTTCCCTTGCCCGGCTCGGGAGTCAGCTCATACCGGCCGCGGTCGATGTACATCGTTCCTTCGGTCCCCATGAACGTGATCATCGCACCGAGGGTCGCGTTGGAGAACGTCCCCTCGAAGTGAGCCTGGACGTTGTTGGGGTATTCCAGCAGGCACTGGATCGTGTCGGGAGTCTGCCACAGTCCTTGCTGGCGAAATGGTTGCCGATCGCGGTGGCCTTGAGCGGATGACCCGTCCCTCCGGCGAGTGCCCCCTGCCCTTCGACGGGTGCCCCCGCATCCAGGAACCATTGGGCGACGTCGATCCAGTGGACCATCAGGTCGGTGAGCACTCCGCCGCCGAAATCCCAGAACCAACGCCAGTTGCGGAAGCGGTACTCATCGAAGGGCTGGTCGGGGGCGTGGCCGACGAAGTCCTTCCAGGCAACCTGGCCGGGATCGACACCGAGCGGCCCGCGCCGAAATCGGGTCGACCCGCCGCGGTTCCAGGTCAGGTGGATCTTGAACACTTCACCGATCCGTCCCCCCTTGACCAGCTCGCGTGCCTTTTGAATGTGGGGCATGCTTCGTTGCTGCATGCCGACCTGAACGATCTTCCGAGTCCGATTCTGAGCGTCGACGATCGCCGACTCCCTCGGCTAGATCGTGAGTCAGTGGTTTCTCGACATAGACATCCTTCCCGGCTTCACAGGCATCGACCGACATCGGCACGTGCCAGTGGTCCGGGCTGGCGATCAAGACGGCGTCGATGTCCTTGCGGTCGAGGATCTCGCGATAGTGTTTGGTGGCGATTGCCTTGGAATCCGCCAGCTTCTGCGCTGCGTGCAAGTGGGCGTCGTACACGTCGCAGACCGCCGCGATCCGGACGCCGGGAACTTGGACCAGGGCCTTCATGAGGTGCATGCACCGCCCGCCAGTACCCAGGCAGGCGACGTTGAGCGTGTCGTTGGCCGCATAGCCCCGCGCCGATTCGAGTGTCACGAGCGTGCCCGCCGCACGGCCCCGACACTGCCGATCGTTTCGAGGAATGACCGCCGTGTGGTCGTCGATCGAACCATGGTTGTTCTCCTCGTTTGGAGGCGTTGATCGAGCTGCGCACAGTGTAGCCGTCCCGTGCGTCACAGGCAACCAACAACCGGGACATCGGCATATGTCGGAGCCGTGACCGCTGTACGGCGTCATATTCTGTGCGACGCACGATGGTTTCGAGTGGCATGCAAGAACTGCGAAGCTTTGTGGCTTACGAGTTCGCTCGTGGTCGAGCGGCTTGACCCGGATCCGATCGACACGGTTGCCATCCATATCGACGACCTCGAAATGCAGACCCCAGGCTATCGAAGCTCTCCGCGACTCGAGGGATGTGACCGAGCTGTGTGACCACGAGTCCGGCCAGAGTATGGAAGTCGCCTTCCGGGATGGCCGACAGCTCGAAGAGGTCGCGGAATTCGTCCAGAGGCAGCCGACCATCGAGGAGCCATGACCCGTCAGGCTGCTGGACCGCCGGTGGGTCCTCGTCCTCGGCCGTAGCGGGCATGTCGCCCACGATGGCTTCCAGGATGTCCGTCAGCGTCAACAAGCCTTCGACCGTTCCGTATTCGTCAAGAACCACGGCGACTCGAGTCGGGGATTTCTTGAACATCTCCAGGATTTTCAGTCCCCGCGTTCCTTCGTAGATGAACAGCGGCAATGTCAAATCGCCCCTTGATGCGGAATGCTTCGGCGTTCTGGTCCTGACCAAGCAGGCTCTTGACCTCCACGACTCCCAGCAGGTTATCGAGGCTTTGGTCACAGACCGGGAATCGCGTATGGGGGCTGGAGATGACTTTGCGACGGATCTCATCCGGCGAATCGACTGAGGTCGATCCACACGATCTCGTTGCGAGGCGTCATCAGCGCGCGGGCGCGTCGATCGCAAAACCGAAAGACCCGCTTGATCATCTCGTGCTCGCCTTCCTCGAACACGCCCGCCTTGGCCCCTTCCTGGATCAAGACCTGGATTTGTTCTTGTGTGACCGGCGGTTCGGGCGTGGGTCGAACCCCCAGTAATCGCAACACCCGATCGGTCCCAGCGCTCAAGATGCCGACCACGGGCAGGGCAACCCAGCCAAGGACCCGGATCGGTCGCGACACCAACTTGGCGATCTGATCCGGACGGTAATTCGCGATACTCCTGGGCAGCAGTTCAGCCACAACGAGCGTCAACGTGGTGATCGCCAGGACCACGACGCCCAGGCCGATTGCATGGCGATACGGCGAGATCGGACCGATCGGTTCGAGGATGCGACTCAGCGTCGGCGCCACGGATCGCGCCGGCAAAAACGCCCGCCAGAGTGCCGGACAGCGTGATCCATGCCTGCATCGTCCAGTGCAAACCGCGGAGATCTTCGCTCAGCCTGAGAGCGAGGGCGGCGCCTCGGTTTCCCTGGTTCGCCCATTCCTTCAACCGCGACTTTTGAGCGGAGCCTACGGCGACTTCGGCCATGGCAAGAATGCCTTGCAACAGGATCAAGCTCAAGATCACGAGGACCTCGACATGAATCTCTTGCATCAAATCGACCTCACGCTCGAACGGTACGCGACTCGACTCTGACCATATCTCCCTCGATGCCGTCACCGTTCATGTTAGCTCGACGCAAGGTCGTTTGCTTCGAAATTACGAGTCTCCGTCCTCCAATTTAGACCCGAGGGTGTTCGATGCTCGACGTTCGAAATGGCTGCCCCGTCCCCGCCGCCGCGGCGTTAATCGGGCGTCCGCGAGCGATCATTTTGCACACGGCGTCGGAGTTCCGGCACTCCTGTCGGCCGGTTACGAGTATTCCGTCGGATCGACAGCGTCGTCTCGTTCACTCAAGCCGGTGAGTCTCGGTCAGGGCGGGCTCTTCCGAGTATGCCCGCACCCGGAGATCGTTGTTGGCGGCCCAGATCCGGCGTGCCAGAGCGACGTGATATCCGTCCCGCACCGATTCACGGGCCGCCATTAGGATCGATGCCAATGAGGATGAGGAGACGTTGCTGTCGTTCAGTAAATCGTCAATCAGCGACGTCAATTCGATCAAGAAGGGTCGGTATCCTCATGCGCGGTCATCTTCCGCGTCGAAAATGGTCGCGCGGCCAAAATTAATCCGGGCGATTCCATCCCTGGGCACCAAGTCCCAACGTGTTTTGCATGGTCCACTAGTCCATAGAGAAAGTCAAGAAATCTGACGCGGTTTGCGGCCCGGCTGGGTGAGTCTTGTTCGTTTTTGTCAACATTCTCCTCTTCCGTGTCCGATTCTCGAATCTTCCACACAGAAACCGGCTAAAGACAGAAACGCGTTGAGTTGCCTGCGTTGGCGCGTTAGTGTGTGTGGATGAAAGGCACTTCAAGATCGCGAACACCTCAACATATCGGAACTGTTGTCCACCAGGCGAACAGGAGTCATTCTGTTCACCAGGCGGATGACGTCGACAACACCCGGCGTCGCAACGCACGTCCGGGGCCAGGGGAGGTTTGGACGATGCCAACCGTCACGTGTCCGACCTGCGGTGAAAAAGGCAAGATCGCGCCGAACTTGATCGGCGCCCGGATCAAATGTAAGAAATGTGGCAACAGCTTCCTGGTCTCACCCCCGGCCGGCAAACCGGTCGCAGCGGCGGCAGCCACGAGTTCCTCGGTGGCCTCCCACACGCCCGAGGGAATCCAGGTTGAGGGGCTGGAAATGTCGAGCTGGTCTCTTTCCACCGAGACCGGTGTCACCCTCCAGGCCGAGGCCAAACCCGATCTTGCCCCGAGTCAGCAGAGTTTTTCCGCTCATGTCGAGGAACTCTCCGCCCCGGGGGGCGTGCGGCAGTACAAGCTGCTCACCTCAAAGGACAAGATCTTCGAAGGCAAGTTCGAACTGACCCGCCTGGAGGAAGTGATTAACCAGTACGCCAAGCAAGGTTGGACGGTGAAGGCGATGACGTTGCCCCACATCAAAGGGTACGGCGGCGTGATCGAGGAGACCGTCGTGGTCTTGCTCGAACGCTGAACCAACACGGGCCGGCCCTTCGAACCGGGCGATCCTCGATTTCTCGCAACTTGTCTGGCCGCCTCTACAGACTCGGCTCTCGCTGCTTCGTTGCCTTTGTTTCCTTATATTCAAGGTGTGCTTGCAGCAAGGCGAACAGCGGGCGCATGGCGCAGGTCTGATCCTGGAACACGTGCAAACGTCAGGAGACCCGCGCCCAGCGCGGGCGAGTGAAGGATTTCGCCTCGCCCGGAGGGCCCTATCGCCACGAACGTCACATTTTCGTCGCCGAAGTACCGGGGACGCCGTCTACAATCACGTCAAATGCATCACGCATCAAGTAATTCGCGTTGCCGAGCGCGAGCGCAAACAGGTCACTCCAGTCCCTCATCACAAGCCGTTCCTCAATTCCCGTCTTGCGCCAGAAGTAAATGACCTCGAAGTGCTTTTCGAACCAGTAGCCGATATCCTCCGGATGGGCGATCGGGGCGGAATTGCTTTTCGGCTTGGTGTTCGTTCGTTGGACGGTGCCATTGCGTTGGAACAAATAGAAACGCGATGGGCCGCCCCCCATCTTGACTTCCCACCACCCCGCCAGCCACTTGACGGTGTCTGGGCTTGGAGTCGGATCCCCATCGGTGAAGTGAATCAGCGTGAACAAGTCGTGGTCTCCCTTATTCAGGTGCCACGTGTTGGTTCCGCCCCAGTGACCGAGATTCTTGAAACGACTAACGGAATGAGCGGTGATCTGCTGGTCGCCGACATACATCGCGCTGTGCTCGTACTCTATGCGGCCGCCGTTGGCGCCCGTATTGAAGTAACCGATGAAGTCCCCGGGCTGGAAAATACCGGATTCGATGACGCGTTGACCAGCGTCCTTGGACACTTTCTCCACCAGGGTCTTCGTACCCGAGAGCGCCTGCAGTTCCTTGATCAGCGCGTCCGGCTTCTCCCGCTCCGGCACACCTGCCTTTCCGCCGTTTTTGCCCAAGCAACACGACAAATAATGCGCGCAGTCATTAAGGCCCGCCCAGTCTTGGATGGTTTTCTTGAGCCAGGTCCCCGGCAAATCTGGGATGTTAACCCCCCCAGGATCCCCCGCAGGCAGCTTTTTGATAAACACCGCCTCATCTCCGAAGTCCGGGTCCGAGGGCGGCTTACCATTGTAAACGAAACGAGCTTCCCAGCCGTCGTTTTCCGGAGCGTTCAGCCTTGTCCGCTCTTCGCGCACGCGGATGGCGCGTTCGTCCAACATGATCTCCCCGTCATCGCAGGGGCGGTCCCAGAATCTCTCAGCATAGTTCAGTGCAGCCTTTCGGTCCATGGTCCTTTCTCCAAGCGGGTTCAGTAGGGTCAACTGATGATCTCCGGCAATCGGCCGGAGTCGTTTCCTATTCCCCAATGCGCCATCTGCGCCGAAACACACCAGGAACCGAAAGAAGAATTTCCAAGGACCACCGAACCATCTCACGAGTCGGGCAGCTCGGAAGAAGAAAGAGGGGCCCGGTACAAGGCGTATGGCGGCAAGTTGACACTTCCGCCGGTGACCACCTGGCTCTCTGCTCGCCTGTTATTTCTCCCGATCGACGGCACAGCCGGCCCTCCGCGTCGAGCCGAGGATGCGGTGCCGGTCGTTCTGTCCCTCCGCTTCCTTCCAACTCCGAATCGGCCCGGGAACACAAACGCCCCGCTCAACTGAGTCGGGGCGTCGTTCGCGCAATAAGATTGGCACGATCCGAAGTAAACATCATTCCTTGCGGCGACGCAGCCGGAACACGAGGCCAAGCAACAGCACCGCTTGAGAAGCACCGATCAGGGTCGCTGGCTCGGGCACTGGGCTAGCAGCGGCCGTGATCGAGCCACCCGTCGCCGGGGTGCTCCCGGAATCGTTGATCACCAGGGTGCCTCCTCCATTCAGACTGAGGGTGAAGGGCAGATCCCCCACCGCGGCATTGCTATACTCTAAAAAACCCTGGAAAATGGTCGCGACAGGCGACTCGACGGTGAAAGCGGGTGAGGCAGCGCCGAATATACCGCCGAACAAGGCGGAAGCGCCGGAGTCGGACAGCCCAATGCCGTAGATTCCTGCGCCCGCATAACTCGGATCAGCCAGTATCACATCGGTTGAGGCAGTGAAGGTTCCGTGTCCCGCGATTTCGATAGACGCGGTTGTCGCGAAGACGGCCACACCGGTTGTCAGCACTGTGCCGGCCGAGGGATCGAATTGCGCCGTGAAAGTGAAGGCCGTCTCTGAACCACCAAGGGCCGACCCATCCAAGGTGGTGGTCGGTCCGAAGTAGCCCGATAAGTTTTCCACGAGGTCGCCTGCCTCAACTCGATTCGAAGAGGCCGCCGCGAACGTCGACGCTAAAGCTCCGACTAGCAGTAACCGAAGCACTCGAATCATAACTCTTCACCCTCCCTAGAAAGAAGTCACGCGATTTTCAAGCAAACACGCCGCTTTCAATACACCCGCACGACGATCGTGCCTCCGCCCACAACCAAGTGGGCCGTGCATCACAGCAATCCCTTCCTGGGAAGTCGCATTTCGATTTGATCGGTATTGTGTGGATTCCTACCCCCAAATGCAACCCCCTGGATTCCTGCTTCGGGTTCAGGGGGGGTGAGCCGCAATTCCTAAAGGCTCAACCTTAAGGCGTCGTTAACGATTGGTGTACCTACTTGATATCGCCACGGGTCGGGCTTAGTGTCAGGAGCGTTGCAATTCCAGGACGGATCCTGAATCCACCCCCGCCAAAATCTTACAACGACACCTGCCCCGCATAAAGGAATTCAGCAATGAACGCTTCGAACGCGGAAGATGAAGGAAGAGAGCCGCTTGCCGCGACAGATACGGAGCTTGATTCTGCACCTGCTGTCGGGCCGAGTCGGGCTGCGACGCTTACGACGCTGATCGTTGGCATATTCCTTGCGGTGGCGGGCGCCTGGATTTCGGCGAATCTGGCGGACCGGTTTCGCGTCATGGAGAGCGTTGAGCACGGTACGACGCGTCGCGGAACTCGACTCGTGATCGGGAACGTCACTCAGAACTCGGCCGTGGCGTATGCGCTCGTTGGCGCCACTCTATCGCTCATCCTCGGTGTGACTGCCGGCTGTTTACTGGGGCGATTTTCGATACGGCGCGTTTTGACCGCCGGCTTCGCGGGCATCGTGCTAGGAGCTTCCTTCGGCGCCGCGAGTTCCTATGGGCTCACACCACTTTATTTTAACCGCCTGGAAACGGCGGATGTCACGCGTACCGTGCTCATTCACCTGGGAATCTGGACAGCCATTGGCGCGGCGTCGGGTATCGCTTTTGGCATCGGCGCTGGAACTCGAAACGTGTTTCTGGCGTCATTCATCGGAGGAATTACTGGCGCTGCCTTGGCAACCTTGCTGTTCGATGTTTGTGGAGTTTTCTTCCCGTTCGCCCATACGGAAACGCCACTTTCCCAAGAGGCCGGCACGCGACTGGCGGCGAACATCGTTTTGTGTTTATGCGTGGCGATCGGGATCGTGGTTGTCGCGTCCCAGAAACCTCGCGTCACACCCAACACGGCTTGATGCCGATGCTTGGTTGACGAACCGGGGGATGACCGGCGGCAAATGAACGGCCCGCGCTGGCCCGCTTAACATCGATCGGCTTCGCAGTGGCCATGCCGTTGATCGTGTCCGACACCGGAGGTCGAATACGGCGACGAACCAACGCGGACTGAACATGCGGTAACACCAATTCAAGCTCATGACTCGAATCAGAACCGCGATCGGCGGATCACATCAATAGGAGTCTGAGCTGACGACTTCGCCGTCCGCCTTGGTGGCAATTGCCCACCATGTGGGACGGCTGATGCTGTTCTTGATGAACTGGACATGGCCGTCGGCCATCGTCACATTGACACCGCCGGGGTGGGCACTCGTAGAGGGTACTGTCCAGCTTGAATCGGTGTTACAACCCACACCGCATGCTTGGTCCTGAAACCGGCATCCGTTGAAAATCGATTCATTCGGCGTTTGGGCGGCATTAAACATCGTGGCGCCGGGGATGCCGATGATCCACCGGTAGCCCCGGTAATCCGCGATGCTACCCGGCAGTGCCGCTCGAAAGCCGGCCGCGCAGGTCTGAATGTCGTTCACCACCAAGGTAAGGGCATTCGGTACCGCGCTGAGGTCGTAAACGTCGCCGCTCGTAGGAGCGCCGCCTGTTTGAAGAAAGACGAAGTTACCGCGATACTGCGATCCGTTTCCGCCGGTGTAACCACTTCCACCCTGGCCGGTGAGCGCCTCGGCGAACGCCATGGTATTGCTGGTACCGTCGGTCACGCTCTGAATGCCGTATGACTTCCAGATGGTGAAAAGACCGGTGGTATCCCCCTGGTTTAGCGAATTTAAGTTGCCGACCTGGTAGTACGGCATATACGTCGTTGTGCCGAAGCTGGCCATGTAATTGCAAAGATTCTGAACGCCCGAAAAGGGATCCGAGGGGCAGAGGAACGTGTTCAGCTTCGTGTTGTAAGCGGTCGCATTGGGGGGTTGGGCATAGCCGTAACCGGTGTCCGGGCAGATCATCAGGTTGCACGCACTGTAGATTGGATTTTGCTCCAGGAAGGGGAGCATCATCGCGAAGCTACTGAAGTTTTCCCATTCAGCGGGCCCGATGTTGAACTGGGGCAAACCATACTGCTTGGATCCACCCATTGGAAATGCGTTATTGGCCGACAGATAGTTGTGCAGCGCCAACCCGATCTGTTTCATGTTGTTCGTGCACTGAATTCGCCGGGCTGCCTCGCGAGCCGACTGCACGGCTGGAAGCAAAAGTGCGATCAAGACCGCGATGATGGCGATCACCACCAACAGCTCAATGAGCGTGAAACCTCTCCTCGAACTCGTGGACATTGGCACCCCCCTATCTTTGACGGACCTTGATAAAAGCAAACACTTTGGCGAGAAAATCCGACAGACGGGATTTTCGGCCGCATCGCGTGACAGCCTGCCGCTTCAGTTTCCGGAGTCCCCGCGGCAGGCTGGCTGGCTGGGGTCCAAACGTTTGCCTGGAAACTCCTGTATGAGAGACCTCACTGACGCGTCACTGAAATGCCGAACATCGCGGTTCATTCAGCCTGCAAAACGTCCCAAAAAGGTGTTCGTGGTGGATCGTATCACTTTGTCCGGCCTGCCGGCTTCTGGTTAACGGCTTTGTGCCTATCCACATACAACGCCTTCACTTTTGCCTTTTGCTCAGCGCTGACCGGGCCACTATCGGAGACGACGGTGCCGTCCGCCGGCTTCGAATCGCAACCGCTCAGCCCGCCGAGGCAGACGAGCAGCAATCCGAACGCAGCCACCGACAACAACCCGGAGCAAAAAATGCGCACAACGCACTCCTCTCGACAAGTAAATGAGATTTCCGAGGACCGCTAATCGTTGCGGCGAGATCGAGTCAACGACGACGATCCAAGCGGCGCCTTGACTAGATAGCAACGAACAAAGAGCGAGAGCGCCAACTGCCACAAAGTGATAAACTTGACTAAGAAGAATCTTTGTGGCTGTTTATGTATCTTTGGCGAAAGACAAACTGCGATCTACCTCAGGTTTGCCACGACGCATCAATGGTCGGTGCCAAGACCTCATTTCGGCAGGCTACGTCCGTTCTTGTTCGAATCAACTATGAGCAAACCCTTGCTCGAACGGCCAACTCGGACAGAGAACAAAAGTCGGCCAGTGGTTGGCTCGGGATGGTGTGAAGCCCGTTAGGTTTTTTGGAATCGGCACGATCACGAGGATACTAGGCAGACGGGACGACAAATTTCAATCAGAATCTTTAAAAAAAAGTCATTCGCGGTATTGCCTCGGAAACGCGGTTCTTCAACCGTACGACGCGAGTCATACAAAACGTGACAAACTGGATTCCATCGACCCAAACGGCACGGCTGCCGCGCGTCGACCGCACCGCCGTCCAGATTCTTCCGGTCGCGGATGACGACGATCGACGACGCTGCGTAACCGTCGAACCCGTGACCGCCTCGCCTGTGCGCATAGGGCCGCTGGTCACTGTCGGGGATGGCCGCTACAATTCGTCCGAGGCGCACCGTCTACGTACAACAGCATCCCTTATAATATCTAATCGTGTGTTCTTATGAATGTTGATGCGGAAATCGCGGTTGAGCCGGTGGCTGTGTCTGCCGCGGCGCCTGGTTCGCGAAGCGTCGGGGCAGGCGTGGTGGTGCTGATCGGGACCTGGATCGGTCTGATTGCGGGGCTTTGCGACGTTAGCTTCGTGGTTATGAACAGACGATTGATCGATCGCGACTTCTATCGACTGGGGGCGGATTTCCCCTGGGTCGTACCCTTGGGGGTGACGGTTCTTATCCTCGTACCGACGCTCACGATTGCCCTGATTGCAAGGTATCGGGGCTCGGTACGGCTGTTCGTACCGGTGGCGTTGCTTTCGTTTATTGGATTCCTCGAGCTGAGTTGCCGGCTTCGGATCCAGATGTGGGCGACGGTGATCATCTCCGGCGCGCTGGCCCTTCAGTTAGTTCGATGGACACGGCGGCGGAGTGACGGGTTTTTGGCGTTAGTGCGCTGGACGGTTGGTTTGTTGGTTGCGATGTTGATCGCGATCATGTGCCTGACAGCCGGCGGACGATTGTGGTCGGAATATCGCCAATTGTCTTCGTTGTCGCCGGCGCCGGCGGCGCAAAACGTGCTGTTGCTCGTGTGGGACACGGTGCGGGCCGCAAACACAAGTTTGCATGGGTACCGTCGACCGACGACACCGAATCTCGAGCGGCTGGCGAGCCGCGGAGTGCGGTTCGACCGCGCGTTCGCCGCTTCGTCGTGGACGTTGCCTTCACACGCGAGCATGTTTACAGGACGATGGCCTCATGAGTTGCGTGTTGGTTGGAAAATGCCAGTGCGAGATGGTGTGCCCACACTAGCGGGTTACCTCGCTTCGCATGGGTATGCGACCGCGGGGTTTGTGGCCAACGTCGATTATTGCAGCCGTGAAACCGGCCTCGCTCGTGGTTTTGCCCATTACGAGGATTTTACATATAGCATCTCGGATGTCTTCACCCGCTACATTGCGCTCGGGCGGCGGATCGAAGCCTCGTCGTGGACGTCTACGATTGACTCGTGGGTGGAGCGACAGACCGGCCATTGGTACGACCTGATCCCACGGTCGAAAGAGCACCTGAAGAATGCCGATGCGATCAATGATGCGTTCCTGCGATGGCTGGGAAAGCAGCCGAAAAACGGGCGACCGTTCTTCGCGTTTCTCAATTACAATGATGCGCATGGCCCATATGAGGTGCCGGAACAGTCGATACCTGGATTTGGTCTGCGACCCGCCTCATCGGCGGAGCGGCAGATTCTCCACGGCTTCACCGCGATTGATAAGACCACACTTTCAATCGACGACGTACAAATGGCGACTGATGTGTACGACGATTGTATCGCGTATCTGGATCGGCGGCTGGGATTGCTGCTCGACGAGCTAAGCCGGCGGGGAGTGCTCGAGAATACGCTGGTGATCGTGACTTCCGATCACGGTGAGCACCTGGGCGATCACGGGTTGTTCTTCCACGGTTGCAGTTTATACCGGCAGCTCGTGCAGGTGCCGTTAGTGATGGTGGGTAAGAAGGGAATACCGGTGGGTCGGACGGTCGCGGAGCCCATAAGCTTATGCGATCTGCCGGCCACGTTGATCGACCAACTCGGTCTGGGCCCGGATCACCCGTTTCCTGGTCAATCGGTTGCACGGTACTGGAAACCGCGAGTTCAGGGAGTTCGTGTGGTTCCGAGCGCGCTGCTCATGGAGACCACAAAGCCGGAATTGCTTACGAACGGCGGCCGAGAGCCTGCCGCCAGAGGTCCGATGAAAGCGGTGGTTGCCGGCGGGATGCACTATATCAAGATGGCGGATGGATCGGAAGAATTGTACAACATCAATTCAGACATCGAAGAGAAGGTCAATCTCGCGGTCCAGGGCGATCATTTGAGGGTCCTGGTCGAACTCCGAAATTTGCTGGAGCTCATGGTCAGCAGGCAATAGTTTGCCGGTGGATTCCAGTGCCATGCGGCGTAATAACGTGCGGAACAGCTTTCAACTTATCTCAATTTCGTCCAGGAGCTGACGGGCCTGAACGATCACGGCACGGACGCGTTGGATCGAGTCCTCCGCTCGCGCCCTTTTGAACAGCCGCTCGGCTTCCGCGACGGCCTTGCGAATCGCTCGCGAGACCAATGACGGATCACCCCCAGCCTTCTTGACCTTACTTGTATAGGCGAGAAACTCCTCAAGGAACGCGCACCGCTGCCATAGCTTCCCTTTCGGATCGGCCTGCACGACCTCGGCGAGATGCCCGATATCCGCGTGACTGTTGAGGAAATGGAGAACCGACCAATTGCCCTCCCGAGAGAGGAGGCGCAACTTGTCCTGAGTCAGCTCCCTGAACCACGCGGTTTCCGCCTCTTGTGGGACGCCGGCTTTCAGGTAATCCGCGTCAACACCATCGCGGGACATATAAAAAAGAGATCCGTCGTATTGAAAAAACAGCTTCTTGGCTTCTTGCGTGTCCATAGTGATTACGGGAAGGGATTATCGACGGAGTTCGTCGAGCCGGCGATTCGAAAAGGGCGATCCTACGCGGTTTAGCAAACAACACTGACACCGTTTTCTTTCCTGACACCGTTTTCTTTCCGTTTCGCGTCGCGGTCAAGTTTTCCTTGGCCGCCGCAAAACCAGTCGTTGCTGGCGAATTGTTATTCATTCCTGATGCCTTTCGCCTCCCCTAGAAAGGATCGAGGAGACTAACCGCGTTTGATCTTTGGCCAGAGGTCGCGCCGAGGCATTTCTCGGAGTTCCGGCACGAGTTGTTCCGATTTCGGCCCGAGAGTCCGAAGCGCCTGGGCGATCGCGTTTTTCAGTATCTGGGGCGCTGTAGTCCACGCTTTGGCAAGGCTTGCGCTGACGCGATCCTCATCCGGCGTTCCTTGAGAGATCTGCGCGAGGGCCAGGGCGATTCTGCCACGCAAATCGTGGGAATCTTTCGGGGCCGTTTCAAAGGCTGATATAAGCAATGGCACAGCGGGCCTGGCGGATCGGCCGAGCAATCCCAGAGACCACGCCGCCCCTAGCTGTCCCATTTCGCTCGGACGCTTCAAGACCTCGCAGAGGATTTCCAAGGTTCCCGGTAGCGAATCCCCGTCCGGTGAGATCTGCACGAGAGCCTCCGACGTCTGCTCGATGATATCCACGGAATACTGAATCGACTCGTTCAGACCATTTTGACCAACGATGGACGTCACCGCGGTGATCACCTGGGTCTTTTCGGCAAGGCTGAGCGCGTGCGGGGGCGACAGAGTCTGGAGTTGCTTCTTCAGAGCGGAGATTGCACCGGACTGTGCGGGTAGTTTTGATTCGTCCGTGTCCGTGATACGTTTGCCGGTGGGTCCGAAGATTCGGAAGTGGAGCTTGCTATTCCGATCAGAGCCGACGACGACCAGACTGACCCCCGAAGGCGGAACGGCGGAGCCGTCGCCCCAGTCCATCAATCGCAGGTCTAACTTGGGGTGGGGAGATTCGAGCTCTCTGCGAAGTAACGCCATGACGGCGGGCCTCGCTGGTTTCGCATCGAGCCCCATGTGGTTGATGATCGTGGCCGCGCTGACACACTCGAGCATGTTGTCGCTCGACAACCTCTCGATCAAGAGTGGTAAGACCACGGGCCGAAGCGCAGGTTCCAGAGAATCCGCTTGAATTCGTTGAACGCGATCGGGCTTTCGGTCGGCAGGCGTCGCAGCGCGATGGGAAGAAACAGCGCGGGACCTTGGCCGTACGCGACGAGGGATTCTGCCGCGGCGGCTCGAACCTCCTCGGATTCGTCGTCCAGGCACGCGACCAGTTGAGGTGGCGGAGCGTCAAGCTGCCGGATCGCAGCCAGAGGCCTCAGAAACCTCGCCGCATTGGCGCGATGTATCGGCGAAGGATCGTTGAGAAGGTCCGCAAGCGACTCCTCGAACTTGCGACCATCCGTTCCCGACACGTCCCTACCGAAACGAAGAATCAATCTGGCGAAAACGGCAAGCACCGTAGTCCGAACCATCTCCGATTCGTCCTTCGTGGCGCGAATGAGATAAGGAAACACACGCGCGAACCCGGCCGGGCCCGTCAAGTCAACGTGGAGGAGGGAAATGGTCTGCGTTCTCGTGAGTGCGTCGCCATGTTCGATTTCCCGGATGATGACCTCGATCGGTTTCCGGGCTCGATCTTGGTAGCCAACAAGCCTTCCAAAGGCCCGTGCAATCCGAACGATCACCGTCCTGGCTCCATCCTCCTGCGGCGATTGGTAAAGATAGACGCCAATCGCGGCCGCAATGACAGCCACGGCGAAAGCAGCGACCCAGAGATTTCGTTTTTCTTTGCCATGATTGGGATTGGGAGCGTCCGCCATCGTTCGGCCTCCGAGAGCAAGGGACACGCCATTTTTCGCACAACTCCCAAGAGTCTAATCGGTTGATGGGTAGCTTGGTACCAATCTCGAAATCAGGTTCTCCTGCACGTTGGATGATCGAGCATCACCGCGACGTGTTGGATAACCATTAATCAAGGTTGAGATCACGGCGAACGACGGTCGCGGTCACGTGTCGGACTTCCACATCGGTCCTTGACGTCCTCGATCGATGCCTCCCCGCCAGATCGCCGCCAAGATCAGAATGTTTCTCACGGGGGATGATTAAACCATCACGGCATGGTAGACTGATCTTCAGTCGCTCAACGTTTGAGGCGGCCTGACGCTTCCTAAGCCCCGATCGACGTGGCTCCCGGCGTGGACGGTATCGATATGCTCGCCAAGCTCGCCTCGTACACGCTCGTCGGAATCGACGCAACGCCCGTTGAAGTCGAGGTCGACGTCTCGTTCTCGTCGCAGCCCAAGACGGTGCTGGTGGGCCTGGCCGAGGCCGCCGTGCGCGAGAGCACGCACCGGGTCGAGCGCGCGATCGTCAACTCGGGATACCGCCGGCCGTTCGATCGGGTCGTCATCAACCTGGCACCCGCCGACCTCAAGAAAGACGCCGGCGGCTTCGACCTGCCGATCGCCCTGGGCCTGCTCCTGGGCAGCGGACAGGTCGCCTTCGACCGGCCCGGTTCCTTCGCCATCGTCGGCGAGCTGGCGCTGACCGGCGAGACCCGGCCCGTGAAGGGCGTCCTGGCCATGGCCTTGCAGGCGGCCGCGGAGAACGCGACGGCCTGCTCGTCCCCGCCGCCAACGCCCCCGAGGCCGCCGTCGTCGAGGGACTCTACGTCTATCCCATCGGCAGCCTCGCCGAGGCCGTCGGCTTCCTCTCCGGTCAGGTCGATATCGAGCCCAAGTCGGTCGACCTCGACGAGGTCTTCCGCCAGCTCTCGCACACCGAGGAAGACTTCGTCGACGTCAAGGGTCAGGATTACGCCAAGCGCGCCATCCTGATCGCCGCCGCCGGCAGCCACAATATCCTGATGATCGGCCCGCCCGGCACGGGCAAGACCCTGCTGGCCAAGCGGCTGCCGACGATCCTGCCCCCGCTGACGCCGCCGAGAGCCTGGAGACCACGCGGATCTATAGCGCGATGGGGCTGCTGCGGGCCGGCGCAGCCGCTGATGGCGATCCGGCCGTTCCGCTCGCCGCATCACTCGGTCAGCGACGCCGGCCTGGTCGGCGGCGGCACCACGCCCCAGCCCGGCGAGATCAGCCTGGCGCACAAGGGCGTGCTGTTCCTCGACGAGATGCCCGAGTTCAACCGCAAGACGCTGGAGGTCCTCCGCCAGCCGCTGGAGGAGGGCTGCGTGACGATCAGCCGGCGCCCTGCGGAGCACCACCTTCCCGGCCGAATTCATCCTGGTCGCCGCCATGAACCCCTGCCCGTGCGGCTATCGCTCCGACCCGCGGCGCGCCTGTAGCTGCACGCCGCCGCAGGTCGAGAAGTACCTGAGCAGGATCTCCGGCCCGCTGCTCGACCGGATCGACCTGCACGTCGAGGTCCCGGCGGTGCCCGTTCACCCAACTGGCCGAGATGCCCCCCGGCCCGACCTCGGCCGATCTGCGCGCCCAGGTGCTCGAGGCGCGGGCTCGCCAGTCCAAGCGGTTCGGCCCCAGGGGCCCGCAGGTCAACGGCCGGATGACGCCGCGGCAGGTGCGGAAGTTCTGCACGCTCAAAGCCCGAGTCGCATGGCGCTCCTGAAGGCGGCGATGGAAGACCTGGGCCTCTCGGCCCGCGCCCACGACAAGGTCTTGCGAGTCGCCCGCACGATCGCCGACCTGGAAGGCCACGACGACATCAAGCCGCAGCACATCGCCGAGGCCGTCGGATATCGCTCGCTCGACCGCAGCGTCTGGGCATAGAGTGGCCGCTGCCGACAGTCATCCGTCGGCCTGGCCGCGGAAGGCGCGACGGCAGCGGAAGGCATCGACCGACCGGCTGACCACGTTCGGATGCGTGTGAGCGCACGGAGCGACGTTGGCCGAACTGAACGTCGCCGCGAGCGCGGCACCGTGGAAGCCAGATGCGGGATGGCTGCACGACGATCCCTTGTGTGAGCCTTGGCGTGCCGCGATGGAGGAGTACCGTCGTCACCTTGACGACGACCCCGAGGCGCTATGAGCCTCTTCGTCCTCGATACCAACCTCCTGAGCCACTATGATCGCGGCGACCTGATCGTGGTGCGGAGGGTCGACGCGCGGCCCTCTGCCGAGTTAGCGATCCAGGGGTTTCGGATTTCATCTTTCCCATACCTCGCAATCTACCAAGTCGTCGCAAGACTGCGTAGGATCTCCGATCCCCATTTGCGGTGAGTCGTGCTTAGGAACTCTGATCGCACGCGACATTCCCATCCCATCGGTCATCAAGGCGGTGCTTCGTCTAGCCGTCGCGCAGCCAGGCCCGCGCATGGCGCCAATCGCGCTTCAAGGTCCTGACCGACACGCCGAGAACGCCGGCCGTTTCTTCGAAGCTCAACCCTGCGTAATAGCGGAGTTGTACGAGTTCCGCGAGTTTCGCGTCTTCCGCGTGGAGCTGCTGGATCGCATCATCGAGCGAGAGCAGATCGCCACTCGGCGGCTCGATCCAGGCCAAGTCCTCGGCCAACTCGATCCGCCGAGCCCGGCCACCGCGTTTCAAACTGGCTTTCTGCCGCTCATGTTCGAGCAGGATCTCACGCATCGCCTGCGCGGCCGCGCCGAAAAAATGGCGCTCGCCTTCCCAGCCGGGGTCCTCGCGTCTCACCAGCCGGAGATATGCCTCGTGGACCAAGGCCGTCGGCTCGATGGTCTGGTCGCGGGGCAGGCCGCTCGATAACGACGCGGCCAAGCGGCGAAGCGCATCGTAGAGATCGGGCAACAGTTCCGCAGCCGACTGCTTCTCCGAAGGCGGTCGTTGCTCATCGCGTTGCATCATCACTCGACCTTCACGACTCCTCGTCAGCGACACCTACCGTTTTCAGATGGTGACCGAGCTAGAAGAAGCAATCCATCCAGACGCCATCGACGCCATGATTGAATTATATTCCATCGGCAATCCAGCCATCTAAACTGCGCAGTTAACCCCATTTCAACGAACATACACGGACGGAAGGCATTCAGCAACGAGTTTCGTTCGTCGTGATTCTTTCGAGACCGGGCTCTCGTCAGAGGTACCATACTGACCACGAATCCACCTTTTAGTGGTGCTCGCCAGGCCCTACGCCGAACTTCTAAATCATTTTGGCACTCGCTTCAGCGCCGTTTTCAGATAACTATATAGAGGCAGGACGAAAGACCTGCAGAGGGGCCAGACCGGTCACCTTAAGCGACCTTGTGCGGCTACGGCCCCACTGTGACGAGAGCGTCAGTCGCTGGCAGGGCACGCCGCCCCACGATGCAATGGGGTGTCCGTCCCTTGACGGGGGGCGCAAATTCTAATCGGCGAACACACGGCGGAATGATAACCGCGGACTGACGGTCATGCCCCGTGCGATGTGCGACGGCGACGCCCTGGCGCCGATGAGCGACCAGGTTGGCGGAATCAGCATGAACCCCAACAGCCCCCGCGAGGGGCTCTACTCAACAGGAGATTGACACCGTGATCACCCGCACTTTCCTGGCCGACCGGCTGTCCGGGCTCACTCTTCATTTCCGATCCACCACAAGTGCGCGTCGGCGTCGCGCCAACCGCCGGTTGCAGGTCGCGGACGAGGTCTTGCGCCTGGAAGAGCGCTGTATGCTGTCGACCAGCACGGTCCACCTGAATCTTGCACACCACGTCGCCTTGAAAGCTCAAACCCCGCATGCGTGGGTCCGCCGAGATCATGCACAGCGTGTCAAATCGGATGCTCCAACCCCGCCCGCGTGGACCATGATGCCGACCCCGAACAGCCAGGATAACCAGAATGCCGTGATGTATCAGACGCCTCAAATCAAAAAAGTGACGATCACGAACAATTACACCAATCATATGATCTATCCGGTATTAGCGGCGCCCAACGATCCCTCCTCAGACAACGGCAACAAACCGTACGATCCGTACGACCTCCCGGCGCAGCAGTACAGGATTTACGTCGGCTATACCCAGGATGGCCAGAACTATGTCGGCCTGAAACCCGGCGCGAGCATCACATTCGACATCCCCTATGCGCTCTGGGACGGGGGCAGGATTTATTTCGTTACGGACACTCCGACGACCGAAAGCAGCTTCTTCTCGAACGGGAACCCATATAACTTCGATTCCAATTCGGCGACAGCGAAGACATACACTCAATCGGCCGAGTTGAAAGAACAGGGTACGAAGACCAGTGACGGAATGTTGCTCTTCTATCACGGGTACGATCAACAGCTCAACACGGCACCCCCCGGGATCGACACCATTTCGTCCGCCGCGCAGGTCGCCGAATTCACCATCCGAGATCCGGCGACGACACCGAACCTTCACTCTATCGACCTCGATGTCCAGTATATCGACGCCATGTATCTTCCGGTTGCCATGGAAGTCGTCAAACCCAGCAGTCCGCGTGAGGCCGGTTACATCGGGACGCTCAACAACGTGCCCGATTTCCAGAAGACGCTGCAAAAGATCGTAAACGGGAGCAATCTCGACGGTTACCTGGGCGGTCGGGGCTGGCCGGAGATTTATCTGGCGGCCAACTCCAATATCGACCCGAACGCGCTCATCAAGATCCCGGGGGCCTACAATGTGTTCAATTTGAGCGCCTCCAATAGCCCTGTCGCCCCCCCCGGTCAGGATTTCCCCGCCCTCACGTCGAACCAGCAGACCGGGAACTTCGTGGGCGGCCCGAGCGATGCCAAGAACTATGCTGTCAGCGAGATGACCAGCCTCTTCTTGTCGTGGGCGGAGTTCTACCAACAGATGTGGACGCCCAATTCGGGATATGATCCGCCGGGCACGTATCTCGCGCCGACGAACAACCTCACCGCGATCCTGACGACGGGTAAGCAACAGGCGGGTGTGCAGACCTTCAATATCGCGAATACGATCGAGGGTCCCGCGGATCTGACGCGGGCCGAGGACTTCGCAACGACCCTCTGGTATGCGATGTGGGCGTTCAGTCAGGATCCCAACTTGAACGTGCTGCCGAGATACATCACCTCCCAGGGCACGACGACTGATGGCTCGAACATGCTGACTGGGCTCGACCCGAATGTTGTCAGTCAATTGCAGAATATCATGGGTGTCGTCGGCACAGACGTCCCGATCCGAACCCAAGTCGATGATCCCTCACCACCCGCTCCTGGCGCGACCTCGATTCAAATGAACTTCACCGCCACAGGGAATAATACCGGCCAATACCAGTTTTACTACGACACGCTACCGGGCAACAATCCGGCGTTTGTACCATCGCTCCAGGCCACCACGCAACTGATCCAATTCATCCTCGGGGACAATGTGGCAGACCTTGCGAACGCGCTGGACTCAATTGGGACGCGGTCCAGCAGCAACAGTTCACGGAGAACGTGATCATCCCCTTGCTGCACGGCGTGCCTTCACCCACGTATCCGACGAAAGACTGGTATCCCACGCCGGGAAACCCGCAAACGAAGTCCGATGCCAAGTATAACCTCGACCCGCTGGTATGGCTCATCCATTGGCAAGAGCCGCTGGCGCCGGCGACTCCTCAGACGAACAACTGGCCGCCGGGGCACACGCCGGTCTTGGCCTATGCGTTCTCCGTCGACGACGGAATTGGTAACATCCTGGTCAACGACGCGGACGCATTTCAGGTTGCCGTTGGAGGGAAGGACGGGCTTAACAATACGTACCCATACGAGGCGGCGAAGGTAAACGCGAAGCGTGTGCGGAAGTAGATGGTCAATGGAGTCGGTTCATTCCAGCGGCCACATCTGGCAAGGTCGGCTCAAGGCATTTCCGACTCAAGAGGATGAGTACTTCCTGACCGTGCTGCGGTACATCGAACGCAACCGGCTCGGGGCCGGGCTGGTTGAGCGGGCCGAGGCCTGGCCGTGGTCGAGCCTGCGCTGGCCGGCCGGCCCGGCTGGAGCCGGGCACCGCCTTGCGGGGTCGAGACTGGGTTGCGGGTATCAACGCGACGATGACGGAAGCCGAGGCGGAACGACTCCGCGAGTGCGTGCGCCGTGACCGGCCCTTCGGGTCGGACGCATCGACGACGGCGACGGCTCGGCGGCTGGGACTGGAGTCCAGTTTGCGGCCCAGGGGACGTCCCTGGGCCGCCAATTCGGCGAGGACGATGGGCAATCCCCCCGTCGAGGTCCGCGCACACGACGGTTCTTGTCACGCTCGGACACCCTGAGCGATCCGTTCCATCCTCGATTGATGCATCCCCACCAGGGACCCAGGGACCGATTGCGCGATCCGGGGGATGATAATTCCATCACGACATGGTAGACTTTTATTCGTTGGCTCGACGTCCGAGGCGGCCAGATGATTCCTTGCCCCCGATCGATGTGACCTCCGACGCGGATCAATCATTCATGCTCCCGAAGCTTGCCTCGTAAACGCTCGTCGGGATTGATGCCACACCGGTGGAAGTCGAGGTCGACGTCTCGTTCTCCTCGCGGCCGAAGACGGTGCTGGTGGGTCTGGCGGAGGCTGCGGTGCGCGAGAGCACGCACCGAGTCGAACGCGCGATCGTCAACTCGGGCTACCGCCGTCGGATCGACCGGGTTGTGATTAACTTGCCCCGGTGGACCTGAAGAAGGACGCGGGCGTCTTTGACCTGCCCATCGCACTGGGACTGCTGCTCGGCAGCGGACAGGTCGCCTTCGACCGCCCCGGCTCGTTCGCGATCGTCGGCGAGCTGGCCCTGACAGGCGAAACCCGGCCCATCAAAGGGGTGCTGGCGATGGCCTTGCAGGCGGCCGCCGAGAACCGATCCGGCTTGCTCGTCCTCTCAGCCAATGCGGCCGAGGCCGCCGTCGTCGAGGGTCTCTGCGTCTAACTCGGACACAAGGACTTCTCCTAATGGAGGGATCCGCGGTAACAACCCGCATAGGGACGATTTCCGGTTATGAAGATTATCGTGATCTCCACGGCGAGACGTGTAGGTCCTGCTGAAAGCGAAGCGGCGGCGTCGGTCTCTGTCTCACGCTCCTGACCTTTCTCCCAGGTTGCCCTCCCTTAATGCGTTTGCTGATGCGGAAGAAGGTCACCCCAGCCGCGGCTGGAGGAATACCCCCGTTCCTCGCACAGCTTGATGACCTACTACCCAGCCTCCATCACCGTCACTTAGGCAGCCAGCACGAAATGACCTATTGGGTTCAGAATAGACATCAAGCCAAGAAACCGGGACTGTTTGTGGTAGATCAATTCCTGCGCGTTGCCTTATCGCCGATTCTGCGGCCGGAAAGGACACCAGGCCCACTGGTCCGCGCTGGTTGCGGCCGCCGAGGCCCTGGTGTGCTAAGGCGACTGGCGGGTGGAAACGGCGACGGAAGTCCCTCGAACCAGTTCCCAACGCATTCCTTCAGGTATCCCATACACCGACCGGCCCTGTCGCGCACACGTGGCGATCACCGTCCAAATCCGTTCGCTCCACCGCCGGCCGGTTTCGCTTCGCGTTCCTTGCGTGATGTGCCGATCGATCACCACGAAGCGAATCGCTTGCTCCGCCGATTGTTCGTCGGTTCCACTCCCGGCGTCGTCACGAACGTGAAATACGCCTCGCCGTGCTTGCGAAATCGCTTGGCCATGTTTTCCGCGTGCCGGGTCGTCGGCACGTCGGTCATGCCGGCCTGCAGTACCGCGTCGCGGGCCGCTTTCAGTTGCCGCTCGAAGACGACCGCCGACAGTTCCTCGCGCCGATGAATCACCTCGAACAACTCCTTCAACGCACGCCGCAACCGCTCGCCGTAGCTTTCGTCGCCGCGTCCGGCAGCGTCGTCAGAAACTTCACGTCCCGGATCAAATGCGCCAGGCAGAACTGGATGCGTGATGTCGCACTCTCGCATGTACCTCCGGTACGCCGAGAAATAATCGCAACCGATCACGCCGTTGAAATTCTCGACCCAGCGTCTCCATTAACACCTCGGCGTTGCGATGCGGGTCGATCTTGAAAATCGTGTACAAGTCGGCCCGCAAGCACCATGTCCACCAAACTCCTTGTTCCTTGTGGCCGGTCTCATCGATGTTCAGCTCCGTCTCGCTCCGGGCAGCATGCGGAGCAATTCCTCGTAGGTGCCTTCCAGCGCCTCGCTCACTTTGTTGATCGTGTTGGCCAACGTGCTCCGCGCGAGGGTGACGCCGACACATCGCGGAGAAACTTCCGGATCGTCGAAAACGATGCGTGGCAGACCACCCTTCATGAACGCGATGAGCACCGTCAGGTGCGGGCCGACCAAGCCGCCACGCTCGATTCTGCAGCGGCAGCGGCGCCCAGCACGGCTTCTGACAGTGATCGCACCAATACTCGGGGCAGGTGTGCTGTTCGATGGTTTACCCAAGGATCGATCGGTTCCGAGCGATCGCATCGATACCGAGACTGCGGAGCCTGGCCACACTAACGCGACGCGCAGGACGCTGGCCGAGGCCAGCGCGTGCGACCGCCGGTCCTCTCGCTTGCGCAGTCGGGTTGGTATGGCCACAAGCGCAGGCCCTGGTCGTTAATTTCCTGCCGGTCGACTTAACCGTCACAGGAAACGAGCGTGTCGCTCGTCAAAGCCTCGTGAAGCGCAGCGCACTCGGGACCGCGCGCCCAAAAGGCGCTCGGCAAAAACGGATTCGTCCACATCTCGCAATGCAGCTTCGAGTTCCGCTTGGGCGCCGGATTAATCGGAAGTTCGGAGAATCGCTCTAACTTTATGCAGACCATCAACTTCCACCTGGGCGCCCGCATGACCGGCACCATCGGACATTTTGTCGTATCTCTTGAAGCACCATCATATTACGAATGGGCGCCTGCAGAACCGGCACAGTTTAACAATCTAACGTATATTGAATATCCACAATGAGTTACGATTCGGCGCCTGACTAATCCGCATAAAGCGATCCGTGGCGGAGCATTGCCATATGCAGTGATTTACTATGTGCTTACGGCTGGGCGCCTGGATAATCGCGGCGAGCGTTACAACCGCGACTTTCTCATGCCTTCGGCTTATTGGTTGACCGCATGCCCGTGGCGGCGCCTTCCAATTTGAGGGTGACGACGCGGTCGCCGCCTCTCCGCTCAAAATTGATGGAGATTCCATGCAGTCGACGCTGGGGAGCAATGCGGCGCAATTCGCTGCCGAACTTGCTAATCGTTTTGAGCCAGCGCGGTCCGAGCGACGCGATTCTTCCTCTTCCTTCCCCCGTCCCGCCTTGGGGTGAAATCGACCATAACATCAGGATATTGTGGCTTCCAGCGTCGATTAAACCTAGACCGAAACGGAACATCCAAACATCGATGTCATCCGATGAAAAACTGCGGTGCCCCTGAAGCTATCGTTCGCCAAATCCTAAGCGGATGGCGGCGTCAGAGATACGGCGATCAGCAAGTCGCCGACGCATGGCATGTGCACAAAATTCGTAGGAAAGGGTGAGAATCGAGCCGAACTGTGGGTAGACTTCGCCGGTGTCGGCAAGCGCGGGGACTAATTTTTCTTGAAGCTGAGTACGGCGGCGTCCGCCAGCGGCAGCGCCTGCGCTCCCGGGGCCTTCAGGTCCTGGCTCGAGAGATAGAGAATGGTGTCGCCGTCGAGTCCGGCGTAAACGAATCCGCGCATGTCCCATTGACTCTTCGGATCTGTCCCTCCCAGCGAATCCGGGCGAAGGTCACGCCGTTGATCACGCCTCTTTCGGGCTTCTCTTGTTTCCAGTCAGTGCGCTGCCGCTGGATGGCTGCGATCCGCCTTTCCGCAAGCTGTTCGACCGTCAGACTCTTCAATTGTTTCCGTTGCGCGGGCGGGATGGTGAGCATGTTCACCATGACCTGCGCTTCGGTTCAATCCGCCCGCGCCGGTCCGGTCCAAGCCCAGAGCTTCGCGCCGCCCGGAGCTTGCGGCGTTTCTTGCAGCTCGTAGCCCTTTGGGATACGTAGGGTATGGCTGTCCAACTTTACCGCGGGCCCCAGTTGTTTAACGGCTTTTGGGTCGGGCCTCCACTCTGCCGCCGGCGCAGCGCGCTTGACCTGAGGCCTCGCGGGCACCCAAAAGCCCCAAGATCAATGAGAACGACGCACCGAGCGCAATCAACCTTAGCATCCCGGACCCCCGATTTTTTCCCAAGCGCTGACCGAGCAAACCTCGAACGCTGGCACATCGAGATCAATTGCACGTGAACCACGTTGCGGTGCTTCATACACAGGGGACACGACTGAACTATCAACCTCCAGTCTACCTTCCCCTTCATGATACCATTCTCATCTTTGCACTGACCATCCAATGGAATCGGTTTGGGTAACCGTTTCCGCAGTTTGTTTTGATGATCGGAGCACCTGGCACGATCAAGACCCTGAGGGCCAAGCGCCTGCCCACAATCCTGCCGCCCTTGATTCTTGCCGAGAGCTTGGAAACGACGCGGATCTACAGCGTGATGGGACTTTGAAGCCGGGACAGCCGCTCATGGCGTGTGCCCTCTCCACCAGCGGCACCACTCGATCGGCGACGCGGGCCTGGTCGGGGGCGGCCCGAGCTCGCTGCTAGACGAAATTAGTGTGGCCCACAAAGGCGTGCTGTTCCTGCCCGAGATGCCTGAATTCACTCGCAAAACGCTCGAAGTGCTACGCCAGCCTTCGGAAGACGGCGAGGTGACTATCAGCCGGGCTCTGCGAAGCACCACGTCCCCGGCCGAGCACATCTTGTCCCCGCGATGAACCCCTGCCCGTGCGGGTATCGTTCATCAAGTTCTAATAAGCTAGCCGCGTGAGGCTTACGGCGTTTTTTCTTGCCCGATGCACGGGATGTGCAGGGAATTCGTGCGAAACCGTGGAGATTCAAGGAAAAGGATGGAAGACATGATCTTCGAAGTCGAGGAGTACGAAGGGGCCGCAACCAATTAGCTGCGGTAAGTGAATGGCCATCGCATCATCACTATTCTTGCCAACTAACCCAGGACGCGCCAAGATTTAGTAACGTCCCCGTTTCCTCGTTTGCCCCGCAGCGTTCGCATGGTACGCAGCGACGGCCCCGCCGGGCGAGGGCGGTACGGACCGCGGACCGAGGTCGGAACCGCCCCGGGCGGCGGAATCGAACGACGGTCGACGCAGGATGGCAGCGTCCAAGGAGGTCGAGGTCCCGACGCCGATCAGCTCCCGCCCCAGAGCACGAGCGCCGACGCCAAGTACGGATGCTTCGCGCCCACTGTGATGGAGAAGGCCCCCGGGGCGCCGCCGGCACCGCCGAGGGTCTCATTCAGGGCATTACCTTGCAGGTCCACCAGCACCTCCGCCCCGTTGAAGCCGATCCACTTTGCGGCGCCGATTTGGTACGTGGCGCTCGGGTTAAGCGGGCCTCGGGTTGTCAGGATGACCGTGTCGGTCGCGGGATCGTACAGGGCGGACGTGAGGGCTGTCGCCCGCGGGTGGGCGCCGGAATTGGGGGTGAGCCGGTAATCGCGCACGTCCTGGACGCTCGCCGGCTCCATCGCCTTGCTGAACGTCATCGAGATGCCGGTGATCTTGTGTCCCTTCTGGATCATGTGGACGTCGGTGATCGTCGGCGGGATCGCGTCCGGCCCGCTCACTACCTCGATCTGCTGATTCATCCCGTAGACCTGCGGTCCGCCGCCCTGGATGTTCAGGCCGAGCTGCGTATTGCCCGTTGAACTCGCGAGTTGGGCCAGCGGAACCGGGACAGTGATACTGGCGATCCCCGCCGGGAACGTCGCGGATTGCACAAATGCCGGCGTCACTGCAACGGGCGAGAGCGAGCTGCCGGCCGGAGGCAACTTCCCGGACGCTCGAAGGGCGGCGAGTGTCCGCTTGGCGAGGTCCAGCGCGGCCTGGCGACTCGCGGGGACCGGCCCACCGATCGGGTCAGGGCCGTCGTTCGGCGGCGGGACCCCGATCGATAGCTCGACCGTCAGCGGCTGCTCCAGCAGGGCCTGGGCCTGGGCCGCTGCGGCCGAACCCGGCCCGCCGGGTTCGGCCGACCGCTGGAGCGTGACGTCGAGCGTGCCCACCCGATCACTGATGTACGCGGAGGGCACCTGGATGGCGACCTGCTCGTCCGCCCGCGCTGCCGTCGAAGACGCGACGAGGGCACTCAGGAGCGACCGGCCTTCGAGCGGCTCGACCATCGCCGGTCGGCGGACCTGGGAACCATGGGGGTGCATGAAGCGATTCCTTTCGAGTCGATGACGGTCCGAGATCCCTGTTCCGCATCGCGTGAAGGGCACCACCGAGCCGCCGCTCCGCCGGCGATCGTGGTCCGCTTGGCGTTCGAGGTGTTCCGAAGCCGACATGCAGCCCGCCCGATCCGATGTGAATTGTTGCGACCTGGCTCGAGACGACGTCGGCCTCCGGCCGGTGGATGGATTATCGACACTTGCAGGCGATTCTCATTAAGTCAGGATTATTTGCACCCACTCACCCACTGAACGTTACAGAAACGGGAACGCAGCTTAATTTCTTCCGGGTCCCGACTGGTGAAAGGCGATTCTACGCTTTCCATGGATTCCACGCCCGTGCGGATGTCACTCCGACCCGAGGCGCGCCTGTAGCTGTACCCCACCGCAGGTGGAGATGTACCTCAGCAGGATCTCCGCCCCACCGCATCGACCTGCACGTCGAGGTCCCGGACGTGCCCTTCACCCAACTGGCCGAGATGCCCCCCGGCCCGACCTCCGCCGACTTGCGCGCCCAGGTGCTGGACGCCCGTGCTTGCCAATCCACGCGCTTCGGCGCCAGGGGCCCTCAAGTCAACGGCCGCATGACGCTTCGACAGGTTCGCAAATTCTGTACTCTCAAACCCGAGTCGACGGCGCTCTTGACGGCCGCGATTGAAGACCTGGGCCTCTCCGCTCGCGCCCACGACAAAGTCTTGCGAGTCGCCCGCACCATCGCCGACCTGGAAGCTCACGAAGACATCAAGCCCCAGCACATCGCCGAGGCCGTCGGATATCGCTCGCTCGACCGCAGCGTTTGGGCATAGTTGACCAAGTGGCAGATCGCTTGTCCCAAGCAAACGCAAGAAATGGCGGGTAATTCGTCTGACAGCGGGAAGACGTCCAGAGACGCCAAATCGGCCACGCGCCTCCCATTTTCGCGTCGCTCGAGTTTAAGGTCCCGGAAATATAGAATCGCGCGTAAAGTCGTTTAAGCCGGATGCGAGAGGCGATGGACAGGAATGACCAAGGCTGACGGAGATCACGGCGACGACGCTCCCGAGGGAAGCGTGCCTGTGACCAATCACGGCGGAGGCGGCGAAGCTGTGCCGACGGGAGAGGCGGAAGCTCAACCTGGGGAAGAAATCGATCTGGTCGCAGCCCTCGGCGCGTCTATTGAGTTGTCGCCCCAGGTATTAAGGCTTTACATCCCCGATAAGGACCGACACAGCAACGAGTTCGGTTGCCAGCGCAAGTGGGTACTTGAGGCATCGAGTTTGCTGGCGAAGATCGGGGGCGGCGTGACAATGTTGCCCGCGGCGGAAGGCGGATGGTACGATCAAGAGAATGATACAATCGTGTGGGAAAGTCCGATCCTTATTTATACTTACGTGAAGCCCGATCTCTTCGAACAGCATCTACCAGAGTTACGGCGATTCCTCCATCGTCTTGGCCGTGAGACCAACCAAGGAGAAGTCGCCTTGGAGTTCGATGGCGACTTCTATCGAATCGATCGATACGATCCCGCAGGGGAGGCTTGACTGTGGTAACACCCATCAAAGTATCGAGCAAGCGGCTAAAACGGATTCGCGTCAATAGCAAGGCTCTTAGGCGTCTTGACGCGGAGTGCGTCGCCAAGGCGCTGGGAGCCGAAGTCGTCGAAAAAGGAATTCCGGCGTCACTTCTTCCTACTCCTGGTGGCCGGGGAGTCAAGGTCGGTACAGGCAATGGAAAACGATAGAACCGTTGGCGCAGGAACAGCTTGTGTCACGAATGGTGCAATAGGCAGCTGTCGTTCGGTCCGCGTACTGTCGCCGCCAGCTCTCGCACGGTGGAAGACCTCGTCGACGTCAAGGGTCAGGATTACGCCAAGCGCACGATCCTGATCGCGGCCTCCGGCAGCCACAATATCCTGATGTTGTGGTCGTTTGCATCCTGAATTTAATCTCTTTAGCACCGAACACTTACGCTGAATCCTATCTGCGAAATGGTTTGCCGCCAGCTTCCTGCTGATCGGCTCGCGTCGTTTCCGACGACAGCCGGAAGAACTGTAAAGGGTCAATATCCTCCATGAATCGCCGAATTCTGATACGGTCTCGTTGGACTTACGTCGAACGCAGTGTGTAACGCTTCGACTAGAGTTGACCCGGACACACGAGAATGAGGGCAAAAAATGGCCGACGACGCTTTCCTCTGGAACGGGCACGCCGCGTCCCACTGGATCGAGATGCTCGACCATGCCGATGGCGAGGTGCGCTGGCAGGCTATCGATGTGTTGCGTCATATCGCAATGCCGGAGCAGACAGTTCCGCTTTTTGCAACCGCCCTTCGACGCGATAGCTATTGGCGCGTCCGAGCCCTCGCCGCCCACGCCGTCTACGACTTGGCATTTGAGGAGGATCTCCGGCATCTCCTGCGAGAGGCCGTCATCCCGCTTGCGGGAGCGTTGAAAGATGAGTCCCCCGACGTGGCGCTGAACGCAGCTTATGCTCTTGGAATGCTGGGGTCGGCTGCGTCGTCTGCCATTCCGGATCTTCGCCAGGCGCTCGACCGGGGTGATGATCGGCTTCGTTCAGCCGCGCGTGACGCGCTCACGGCAATCTCGGTTGGCGATGTGAGCGGGGATGCGCTGTAAAGCCTCATGGATAGTTGAAACTCTACACTGGGTACATGCGGCGAGGAAGTGTAGCGGGTGGATGAGAGTCGACTTTTTACGGGTAAATGACGGGATAAGGGCCAATGTTTACGCTTGTCCTGGCCATCCTGACCACCGAGAGCAGTTACGCCCAAGAGGAAGAACGGCCCGCAACGACCGTCCCCGACACCATCCAATTTTGGCTCGCCCCGGACAGCCAGTGGCGTATCCGCACCTACGCCGTCGACCACGATATCCACGTCTACACGGCCGGCCCCCGGCCCGACGGATCGCGGCTCACCGCCACGGAGGCCGCCGACCACATCGCCAAGCACTACGCCAATATCACGGCGAAGACTGTCACCCTCGATATTCGCGACCCCGGCGACAAGGCCGAGGTCCGTCGCGTGCTCGCGGAGAAAGTCCTGATTGGCGTCTTAGAAGTTGGCAAGAACGGCGTGGCGTTCTACAACCCCGACAAGGGCGAGTACCGAACCAGATCCAAGCCGAAGTGACGCGCCACGTCTGTTCTATAAATCATCGTTTACGCTGCCACGACATGCCGAGTCCACACTTGACGCTCTGCTGAAAATCCGCCGTTGATCGAGAGAAGTCGGTGCCCCTCCATCATAATATTACAATATCATGTAGTTATTCTGCCTTTCCGTCGGTGTGATTATCCTGACATTGTGGACAATTTGACCCGGCTCGGGGCGAAAGGAAGGTGCCATGCCGATTGAACTCTATTATGCACCCATGAATGAGGCTGCCACGATCCCGCTTGACGAGTTGCTGAAAGAACTCACGGCCGCCGGACTCCCATGCAAGGTCGAACCCGAGTCCGAAGATATGTTCTGGGTTTTGCTGGATGGTGACGAGTCCACGCTACTCGCCTCGGTCAGGGATGGTCACTTTGTCTTCGCCACATTTGCAGGTTCGCTCAAGGATGACACCACGGTCATGGATAAGGTTGATGTGGTGATGCTCAAGGCCGGTTACTCGGCAGGCGACGACAGTAACCTGGCAGACTACACATCCTGATGATCGGCCCGCCCGGTACTGGCAAGACCCTGCTGGCCAAGCGTCTGCCCACGATCCTTCCCCCGCTCACTCCGCACGAGAGTCTGGAGACCACTCGAATTTATAGCGCGATGGGGCTGCTGCGGGCCGGCGAAGCCCTGATGGCGATCCGGCCGTTCCGCTCGCCCCACCACTCGGTGAGCGACGCCGGCCTGGTCGGCGGCGGCACAACTCCCCAGCCCGGTGAGATCAGCCTGGCGCACAAGGGCGTGTTGTTCCTCGATGAAATGCCCGAGTTCAACCGCAAAACGCCGGAGGTTCTCCGCCAGCCGCTCGAGGAGGGCCACGTGACGATCAGCCGCGCCCTCCGAAGCACCACCTTCCCCGCCGAATTCATCCTGGTCGCCGCGATTAATCCGTGCCCGTGCGGCTATCGCTCCGACCCAGGGCGCGCCTGTAGCTGTACCCCACCGCAAGTGGAGAAGTACCTCAGCAGGATCTCCGGACCGCTGCTCGACCGCATCGACCTGCACGTCGAGGTCCCGGCCGTCCCCTTCACCGAGCTTGCCGAGATGCCCCCCGGCCCGACCTCCGCCGATTTGCGGGCGCAGCTGCTGGAGGCGCGCGTCGCCAGTCCAAACGCTTCGGTGCCAGGGGCCCTCAAGTCAACGGCCGCATGGCGCCCCGACAGGTTCGCAAATTCTGTACTCTCAAACCCGAGTCGATGGCGCTCTTGAAAGCCGCCATGGAAGATCTGGGCCTCTCCGCTCGCGCGCACGACAAAGTCTTGCGTGTCGCCCGCACGATCGCCGACCTGGAAGCTCACGAAGACATCAAGCCCCAGCACATCGCCGAGGCCGTCGGATATCGCTCGCTCGACCGCAGCGTTTGGGCATAGAATGGCCGCTGGCGACAGTCATCCGATGAATTGGGACCGGCCCGATGACCAGGGACGACCGGACCAGCCATCGCCGGCGAGCTCTGCGCTCATGGGCGAAACTCGGCCCGTCAACTGCGGACTATGGCCCCTTCGGGGCGTCAGTCGCATGCGCTGTGCGCTTCCGTTGGATGAACCGGCGATTTGCTTAAAAAATCGTAACCGTTCAGTCCCCAGCTTGGCCGAGTAATTGCGGGGCCGGAAGGCCGGACCGACGAGCTACGATCGCGCGATAGAGGTAATCCAGCACTGGACGTTTCTGCAACCTCAGGGTTTGGACCACCGTCAGCATCCGCTCCACGAACCGGCACCCTGCTGGGCTGTGACAACCGAAGGCGTTCTTGCGCCACAGCACGCCCAAGCGCAGGATGCGTTCCGCATGATTATTCGTGGGCTCGACGCCCTCGATCGTTGTAAACAACCACAACGCCGGATACAACGCCAAGAGGTTCGCACAAAAGGTCGCGGCTTTGGAATCTGCGCAGGAGCAACCCCGCTCCAAAACGCCTTGGAGTTCGCGCGAATCGGATCCAACCGGGCTTGCAGGCCCGCTCGGTCCAGTTCGCCGCGACGGAACGCCCACCAGTCGGCGAACAGGCATTCCACGACATCCAGACCCACTCGGCCAATTGCTTCAGCAGGTCCTCCTCGATCGATCAGCTTCTGAAAGTCGCGTTTCAGGTGCGCCCAGCAGATTTGGCGCAGTTCCAGGGGGAGTTTGCTGTAGGCCGTCCAGCGGTCGCTGCAGACGACACCGGTGATCGTGTCGCCCAAAAGGGCCTGTAGGCCCTGGAAGTTGCGCCGGAGGTGGATCACGAAGAAGGCCACCGTCGCAGTCGCCGCGGCCCACAGCCAGCGTTTCTGCCCCTTCTCGCTCCAGCCGGTCTCGTCGGTGTTCTTCACCGGGGCGTCATGGACCGCCGCTTGGGCCTCTTGATATGGGTCGGTCAAAGCGGCAGTCATCTCGGCTTCCAACGCGGAGATCGAGCCCAGTGAGGTCGGCACCTCGAAGACCGTCTCGACGATCTCCTCCACGCCCCGCCGGCCGATGTGATGACGGCCGCTGAGATAGGACATCACCGCGGCCAAGCGTGGCCCAATGACGTGAGCGCGGATCTCCGGGGGTATCTCGGCCTGATTGAGATGGCCACAGCACGAGCAGGTGCGCGCGTGCCCTTGGTGTTCGGTGATGTCGGCCGTCAGCTCGGGGAGTTCGGCAACCTGATGCCAGGTTGGCTCGGGGTCGGCAGGCCCGGGCGCGGCAGGCAAGGGTGCTTGGCAGTGGGTGCAGACCGTGGGCACATACGGCACGATCTTGTTGACTCGATCCGGTGGAAGGCGATGGCGATAATGTCCAGGATGCCCCGGCTGCCCTCCCGGCTTGCGTCCGGTCGGTGTCTTGATGACCGGCTTGGGAGCCCCCGGTGGATCGACCGAAGGAGGCGAGGAGGAGTTGGAGGAGTTACGGTTCAGTTGAGACCGCAACTCATGGATTTCGGCTCGTAAGTTAGCGATCAGCTTCAGGGCCTCGTCCAACGCAGCCCGGAGTTGGCCGCACTCAGGACAAGGGGCCAAAGGTCTCGCGTAAGGCTCACTCATGTAAGTCGACGATACACAGGTGGCCTGAAATTGCAAGGTCCTTGACGATTATTGGCCCATTTCACGCATAATTGATGCCGGATGGGGGACTGAACGGTTACAAAAAATCTTTTGATATCCCAACGAGCAGGTGTCTAAAATGTCGAGGCGCGGAGCAGTCGGATGATTTCAGTTGGAAGCTCTTGGATGCGAATTCGATAAACCGGGTAACGTCCGAGGGCGTTCCTCGGACGGCAACGGCGCCTGGATCGCGCCGGTGGCGCGGCCGTTGGACAGGTACCGAGGGGGTTTCTTTACTCGAAGGAAGAGGGTCTCGCATGTGGGGCGCGTTCGTCAGGGTAGTCGCGGTTCTTATTCTGGCCTCGGGCTTGTTCCCGGGGCTCCCTTGCCCGGAATCGTTTGCCCAGGCCGCGAAAGGCGGCGGCTATCAGCCCGAGCCCTCGGCTGGGTCCCATCCGGGCGGCCCGGATGCGGATCGATCCAAGTACAAAGACAGCTACAAGTACTATGGCCCCAACGGTCTGTGGTACAAGTGGAGCGAGGGGCAGAAGCTCGGTCGCGACACCTGGCTTCTTCTACACCGGGGGCAACTACAAGTTCTACCGCCAACTGGCCAAGTTTAGCGGCGGCCTCGGTGCCACGATGGACTTCAACCGGCTGCTTGCAAGCAGCCCGGAGGACCGGTTCAGGAAAATCGGGCTGATCAACGAGCCGAACTTCGAGGGTAAGATCGAGGACGAGTTCGGTTTCATCGTCGACAAGTGGAAGGGAGACCCGATCCCGGGCGCCTACCCTCAGGACCCGAAATGGTACGGCGAGCCGACGGGCGTGGTCGGCCTCCGGAAGTTCGCCAACCCGAACTTCACCGACGCAGTCCGCGCCGAGTGGATGAAGGACAAGAAGGGCAACGTCCGGAAGTACTTCCAGAACCCGGGGGCGGTCGAGCCCCCATACCTGATGGGCATCTCTTGCGGCCTCTGCCACGTGGCGTTCGACCCCCTCAATCCGCCGGCCGACCCGGCCAAGCCGCGGTGGGAGAACCTCGCGGCCAACATGGGTAACCAATATCTGCGAGAGGGCGACCTCTTCTTCGGACCCGGCCGGGTGATCGCCGGGGCTGCCAACCCCGGCCCCAACTACCCCGATGACCCGTATGACACCAAGGGACTCGACGAGAAGAGCTTCCTCTACCAGTACGGCCACACCCAGCAACCCGGGACTTCAGAGACCTCGCGCTTTACCTGGGACTTCCTCAACAATCCGAACACGATCAACCAGCTTTTCAACGTGGGGGGCCGCGCCGCGTTCAGCGAGACCACGCCGTCCGGCCACAAGGTGATCACCAACCACGTCTTGAAAGATGGATCCGACGCGGTCGGCATCCACGCCGCCCTGCTCCGCGTGTTCATCAACGTCGGCTCCGAGGGAAACTACCTGTTGGACCAACTCTGGAACCCGGTCCTCGGCACGAACCAAAAACCTTTCGCGCTCAAGGACGTCAAGTTGGAAGTGTCCGATGCGCGGAAGCGCGAACTCCAGGAGCTGTACCCCGAGCTTGGCCAAGCATGGAAGGAGAGCGAGCGGCGGGTCCCGTTCCTGGCGAGCTATCTCTCCTCGTACACGCCCTACGACCTGGCGTCGATCAAGAATGAGAAGGGTGAGCCGAAATTTATCACCAAAGACGCCGAGCAGCTCCGACGTGGTGCCCTGGTTTTCGCGGATAACTGCGCTTCCTGCCACTCGAGCAAGCAGCCGTTCTATCCGATCAGCACGGAAGACAACAAGAAGGCGTTCTTCCGGCAACTGGTGCTGTCCGACCAGTTCCTACCCGGCAACACGTTTTCGGACGACGTCCGCTACCCCCTGACCTATCCGGGTTTAGGGGTGAATGCGGCCCGGTCGATGGGAACCAATGCCCTTGACGGCGAGGTCTGGTCGGATTTCTCGTCGCAGGAATACAAGGCCCTGCCCGCGCTCGGCTACATGTCCTTCGAGAACCCGTTGAACAAGCTTGACCCGGCGTTCGGCCCTGACCCGATTGTCACCCCGTTTATCGCCAAAGGAGGGGGACGGGGATATTATCGGACCGCGGCACTGAACAGCATGTGGTCCACCGCGCCGTTCCTGCACAACAATTCGATGGGGCCCAGCCCCGTCGACGACCAAGGATTGACCGACCCCAAAGCCGTCACCGTGGAAGGCCGGATCGCTCTCTTCGAAAAGGCCATGGACGAGTTGCTTAACCCGCAGAAGCGGCCTCTCAAAGTGAAGGTCACGTCCACCGACAGCAACCTTACGGCCGGGATGTCCGACGCTGGAGGCCAGCTCTCGAATCTGCTTGCGGGAGTTGCCAAGAAAGCCGTGGAGCAGACGCTGGCCGACGTCAGCGCCGAGGTCATTGCAACCTCCGACGCGCCCCCCGAGCTCAAACCGGCGCTCCAGATCGTGCTTGGCGAGCTGATCACGCGGCTCCGGCCCGACCTCGAGAAACTCTACTCCAAGGAGAACCTTGACAAGATCCGGGCACAAGTCTCCGCGGCCGTGATCACGCAGGTCAATGCACTCGTCGAGGAGAAGCTCAAGGACAAACCCAAGCTTGCCGAACTCGTCACGCCGCTGAAGCCGAAATTCGAAGAGGCGATCAAGGCACATTCGAGCGACCTCGCCCGCATCTTCCAGTCCCAGTTCGTGATTCCCAAAGGGACGCCCTTGAACCTTCTCTTAAACCTCGACGAAGGGAAGCTGCCCTACGTCTTCACGCTCCTGCTCAAGTCCGGAAACAACCCGCGCACGTTGGCCGAAGAGCTGCTCAAGCGAAGTGAGTGCCCGGACCTGGTCGAGAATCGCGGCCACACGTTCGGCTCGGACCTGGATCAGGACGATAAGAAAGCGCTGATTGAGTACCTCAAGACGCTTTGAACGCCTGAGAGGAGCGGCACCGCCCCATGGCCCGGGTCACGTGCGGCCACAGGCTCATCGGACGGTGCCGAGCGGGCGAACCTCGGTAATCTCCCTTGTGGGTCCTTTGACCCTCGGGGTGGGGCGTTGAAAAGTTGGGGTTTACCGAGCTCGAAGGGTGGATTCAAGACGTGTGTTTTTGTTGCGCATCATCGGTACGTCCCCCCCTTGAGAAGGGGGGGCAGGGGGGGTTAAGAGGCATAGCCAGTACGTTGGGCCGATGCGACAATTCCGCGGAGGACAGCCGTCCCGGAACCGCTTACCAGGCTGTGGTTACGCGGGGATACCCCCCCTGCCCCCCCTTCTCAAGGGGGGGACGACGCGTAACGGAATCCGGATGAAGACAAGGCTTGTGCAAGACGAACTTTTCATCACCCCACCCTCAGGGTCAGTCGCTGCTCACTTGGAGTGAACTGTCATGCCTCCGGACTCCAACGCGCTTGAGACGTACGATTACATCGTGGTCGGTTCCGGCGCCGGCGGCGGACCCGTCGCGGCCAATCTGGCCAGCGCGGGCTTCTCGGTGCTCTTGATCGAGGCCGGCCCCGACTACGACAGCTTGCTCATCGATGTGCCCGCCTTTCACGGGCTTTCCACCCAGGATCCGAACATCCGCTGGGATTTCTGGGTCAGACACTACGAAGACGACGCGAGGCAGAAGCTCGACTCGAAGTATTACGAAACCTTTCGCTACCCGGGACAAGCCAACGACGAGCCGGTCGACGGCGTGCTCTACCCCCGTTGTGCGGCGTTGGGCGGATGCACGGCCCACAACGCGATGATCACCGTCTACCCGCACGACAGCGACTGGGAGAACCTCGCTCAGATCACCAGCGACCCGTCGTGGGCTCCCGACAAGATGAGGCGCTACTTCGAGCGGATCGAGCGGTGCGACTACATCGATCCGAAGGCGCCGGACGTCGCGGCGTCACGGCATGGCTTCCGCGGCTGGTTGGGGATCGGCAAGGCCGACGTCAACCCCGCCCTGGGGGACACCCAGCTTCTCAAGATCATCGTCTCCGCCGCCGCCCAGACCTTGTGGGAGGTCTTCGTCGATCGGCAAGGTGGTGATACGCTTGCGGCCCTGGAGACGTTCCTGGAGAAGAACCCCGAAGTGATGAAGCTGCTGTCGGCTCCGGCCCCAGGCGGCGACGCCGGCCAGCCACCCGTGGTCGGCGCGCTCGCGCGAGTGCTCGACCCCAACGACTACCAGATCACCCAGGAGCGGCGGGAGGGCGTATTCTTGGTCCCGCTCGCGGTCGACGCCGGCGCCCGCAACGGCAGCAGGGAACGAGTCCGCCGCGTTCGCGCGGCGCATCCTGACAAACTGACCGTGCGGGCGAACGCGCTGGCCACCAAGGTCCTGTTCGAAGGGAACCGGGCAGTCGGTGTCGAGTACATGGTCGGCCAGCGCCTCTACCAGGCCGCCATCGAACCGGCCGGCGGGCGTCCCGCGCCGGGGCTTCCGCAGCAGGTGCGCGCATTGCGCGAGGTCATCCTCGCCGGCGGGACGTTCAACACGCCTCAGCTCCTGTTGCTCTCTGGCATCGGCCCGAAGGCCGACCTCGACGCGCTCGGCATCCCCGTGCGGCTTGACCGGCCCGCGGTCGGCCGGTTCCTTCAGGATCGCTATGAGGTCGCGGTGCTCTCCGAGCTCCCGCAGGACTTAGTGCTCTTCAAGGGCTGCACGTTCCGGCTACCCGAACAGGGAGAGCAACCCGATCCCGCCCTGGCCCAGTGGCAGCGCGACCGCTCCGGTGTTTATGCCAGCAACGGCGCGGTCGTGGCCATCGTCCGCCGGTCCGCGCCGACAAGCCAGACCCCGACCTGTTCATCTTTGGACTACCGGCCGCCTTCAAGGGCTATTACCCGCAGTATGCCGACGCGCTTGAAACGAGACGAAACTGCTTTACGTGGGCCGTCCTCAAGGCTCACACGCGAAACACAAGTGGCACCGTCACGCTGCGCTCGACCGATCCCCAGGAGCGACCAAAGATCGTGTTCCGCTACTTCGAAGAAGGAAGCGACACCGAAGGGGACGACCTCCGCTCGATCGTCGAAGGAGTGAAGTTCATCCGCGAGTTCACCAAGAACCTCAACGGCACGTGCCACCTAGTGTCGCAAAACCAGAAGGACCCGGCCGCGCAACACGAGCCCGACATCAAGGACGACGCCGAGATCGCCCGATGGGTGAAGAGCGAGGCCTGGGGCCACCACGCATGCGGGACCTGCCGGATCGGTCCCACGGGAAGCACTCAAGACGCGGTGCTTGACACCAACTTCAAAGTGCAGGGCGTTGAGGGCCTGCGCGTGGTCGACGCCTCGGTCTTTCCGCGCATCCCGGGCTTCTTCATCGTCACCTCCGTCTACATGGTCGCCGAGAAGGCCAGCGAAGCCATCCTTCGTGATGCCGGCTGCTCGCTCCCCGACATCGTATGATCGAATTGGCTGAGAGCCTCGACTCAAGACCGACCATTCGAGGACATCTCGCAGTCGGTTGTGCAACGCGTTGGCCGCCGCCCCGCTTTGTCGAATACTCTTCGAGGCCGTCGGCCATCCGTGACTGGATCGAAGCCGTTGGACATGAGACAATAGCTCAGGTTAGAACGTTTAGCGAGTGGATTGGGCACGCGTGGTCACCCCCCTTAACCCTGGGGTGTTGAAAAGTTGGGGTTTACCGAGCTCGAAGGGCGGATTCAAGACGTGTGTTTTTGTTGCGCGTCATCGGTACGTCCCCCCCTTGAGAAGGGGGGGCAGGGGGGGTTAAAAGGCATAGCCAGTACGTTGGCCCGATGCGACGATTCTGCGGAGGACAGCCGTCCCAGAACCGCGCACCAGGCTGTGGTTACGCGGGGATACCCCCCCTGCCCCCCCTTCTCAAGGGGGGGACGGCCAACGGAATCCGGATGAAGACAAGCCTTGTACAAGACCAACTTTTCAACATCCCAGGGTTCGGGGGGGTGGTTAGACTCGGCCGCGACACGTGCTCAAATCAATCGTGAGGCGCTCGACACCAGGTTTACCGACGTCGTTTTTGCTTTCAGCTCAGCTCGTTCAACGGATTGCCCGGCCCTGGATCTTGTGTTTCTGCCACGGGAGTTCTCACGATGGCCAGCCGAAATGTCTGTCTTCTATTCGTAGTGCAAGGGCTGCTCGCGTTCGCCTACTCTGCGCCCACTTCGGGAGGCGAGTACACGCCTGGACGGTGGGATCAAGCCAAGGCAACTCAATATCTCGACGGTCGCGGAGAGAGTTGGTTCAACTTCGGCTCGGCGCATCGCGGCCAGGGGACATCCCAGACCTCTTGTGTCAGTTGCCACAGCCTGTTGCCGATTGCCCTGGCGAGACCCGTCCTTCGTCAGCTCGCGAACCAGCCACAGCCGTCCAAGTTGGAGACCAGAATCCTCGATCAGACGAAGCGCAGGGTATCGAACTGGGCTAAGCTGGAGGACGCCGAGTTTCAGCTCCAATATGATTTCGACGAGGACAAGAAGAAGCAATCATGGGGCACCGAATCGGTCCTGAACGCACTGATCCTCTCGCGCGACGACCGCTTCCAGGGCCGACAGGAGCCGAGTGCGGAAACGAAAAAAGCCCTGTCGATCCTTTGGACCACCCAGATCAAGGAAGGACAATACAAGGGCTCCTGGGAATGGATCAATTTTGGCATGGACCCCTGGGAGGGGGTGTCATCACGATACCTCGGTGCGTCGTTGGCGGCGATCGCTGTCGGTACGGTCCCGGGAAATGCTGGCGCCAGCGCCAGTGCAGACTTGAGAGAGCGGCTCGATTCCCTGCGCGATTACCTGAAAAAGAGTTACGCCTCCCAGAACCTTCACAACCGGGTCTGGATGCTCTGGGCTTCTTCGAGCCTGGATGGGTTATTGACTGCTCGCGAAAAGGATCAACTCATCGAGCAGATCCTCGCGAAACAGCTTGCCAGCGGAGGCTGGAGCCTTGGCTCGCTCGGTGAATATAACCGCAAAGGCGTGACGAGCCATGTCACAACGCCCGACGGCTACGCCACCGGGCTAATCCTGCACGTCCTCCAACTTGCCGGCCTCTCGAAGGAGAATCCCCAGATCAGCAAAGGGCTGGCCTGGCTGCAGTCGAGCCAAGATCCCACGGGCGCGTGGCGTGCCACGTCGGTTAACAAGAACCGCGCACCCGAGTCGAAAAAGCCGGGCGAAGCCAACATCGGAAAGTTCATGTGGGACGCGGCGACAGCCTACTCAGTCTTGGCCCTGAGCCATTGAGGACATCACACGCGTTTTCACATTTAATCTCGGAAGAGGAGCAAGATTAGGATGTTCGTCGCGCCTCGGCAATCCCGGTCCGATCGAGGCAACGCGGCGAATTGAGTCCTAATCTTGCTCTTAATCCTCTTCCTAATCTTACTCTTACTCTTCATCTTGCTCTTTCTCGGGTTTGCGATGCCGCTTTATGACATGTCAACCGAAGACTGACGGCTGACTAGCCCAATCCTCCCGCGCGCCACCACCGCCATCGAAACATGAGATAGGTCATCCAGAGCAGGAATAAGCTGAGCAGGGGATACATCAAGAGGAAAATCGCCCAGACCGGCAGACCGAAGCCGCGGTAGATGGGAACGATGATGGGGTCAGTAACCGTGAGCGGCTGGTTGAAGAGATCGTTTCGGTACACGTGCATCGGGACGCTGAGGGCCGCTGAGAAGGGACTGGTGATCGTGAGCGCGGCCAACTGTTGCTCGGTGACCGATGAGATCCCCTGGAGGTACCAGGACAGACCCATTGGTATCACGAAAAGCAACAGCAAAGTGAGATAGGTCAGGACCATCGCGGTCGAGGTTCGCCGGGCCAGTGCGGAGCACAACAAGCCGATCGTCGAAGTCGCCAGGCATGTCGTCGCAATGATCAGCAAGTAAACCACCAGGGTCCAGAAGCGGTTGCGCAGCTCGGGGAGCAACACGTAGGCCAGCAGCAATTGTTCGGTGAGCAGGAACGTCAGCACCGTCGAGACGCGAAGGGCCGCCATCAGCTTGGCGACGACGATCTGACCCGGCCGCAGCAGGGTTGTCAGCAGCAGGCTCAGGGTCTGCCGCTCGCGTTCCTGGGTGATGCTTCCCGCGGAAAAAACCGGGCCCACGAGCATATTGAAGGTGAGCACATAAGCGACATAATAGGCCGCCTTGTCCGAGCGGAGGAAGAGAAGCGCCGCCATCAAGGGAATCGACAAAAGCATGCTGACCTGGATCACCACCCGGAGCATCAACGTTCCCTGGCTGAAGATCTCGCTCCGCAGCTCCTTGTCGAGAACGGGATTCGTGCCATCGGGCATCAAGTCGATCCGCTTCGCCGGCGCGAACAGCTTATCGGGGAAGAGGTCGCGATCGATCACGACCCCGATCGCGTATTTCATCTCCTCCTCTTCGTCGATCACATCCTTGCCCTCACTACCGACGTCCGGAGGATGGAGCAACCGGCGATTGATCAGGATGCCGAGCACCGTCCAGGTGGCCAGACACCAGGGCGGTAGGATCGCAATCGAGACAAAGTCACGAGCCATCACGTTGTCGGTGCGCGTCATCACCACGCACATCACGGCCAGCGGCAAGATCACCAGGTAACTGACGACCAGGGCCGAGCTGGTGCGGCGAAAATAGCTCGAGCAGGCAATCGATAACAGCCCGAACGTGCCCGCGGCCAGAATCAGGACCAGGTAGCTCCGCGTGATCTCGGACAGGAGCAGTCCTCCCAAGAGGTAGCAAAGCATCATCAAGGGCAGGCTGGAAATGATCAGGATCACGAGATAGCTGAGCGAGCTGAAGAGCTTGCCGACCAGAATCGTTCCCGGCCGGAGCGGACTGGCCAGAAGCAGCTCGTAAGTCTTGCCCTCTTTCTCCCCCGTGATGCTCCCCGCGGCGAAGGTCGGCGCCATCAGGGCGACCAGGAAGAACTGCCCGAGGAAAAAGATGTCGAACAGAGCCCGCGCGACGCCCGGGCTAACCTGCCGCACGCCCTCCTCACCCCCCGGCCAGTAAAAATAGACCAGGGCCCCGAACGCACAGACGTACAGCAACTGGAGGATGAACGAGCGCGGTGATCTCAGGGTCACCAGCAGCTCGCGAGTCAGGACTGGGTTGTCATGAAATAACATGGATGTTAAGAATCTGTTGTAGATTTTAGCTGACGATCCCCTTGGTGATCATCATGAAAACCTCTTCGAGAGACAGTGGCTCCTCGGCGAACGACTGAATGACGACCCCGGACTGAATGAGCTTTTCGAGCAGACGGGCCATATCCGGATCCTGTCCTTCAAACTCGGCGGTGAGCGTGTGATCGAATGTCTCGACCAGACGGATCGAGGAGTCGTGTCGCACGATGCTGGCGGCTCGATCGGTATCACTCATCCAGGATCTTGATTTTCAAGACCCGGTGGGAGCGGATCTGCTGCTGGATCTCCTGAATGCTGCCGGCGGCCAGCAGCTTGCCGCGCTCGATGATGCCGATCGATGTGCAGAAATCAGCGAGCTCCGAAAGGATGTGGCTCGATATCAAGATGGTCTTGCCCATCTGCTTCAGTTCGTTCAAGAGGGCTTTCATCTCGAGCCTGGCCCTGGGGTCCAGGCCCGAGGCCGGCTCGTCGAGAATGAGCACGGGGGGATCGTGGACCAATGTCTTGGCCAGGCAGAGCCGCTGTTTCATCCCCTTGGATAGTCCGTTGACGTAGTCGTCGCGCTTGTGGGTCAGGTCGAGCAGGTCGAGCACTTCGCCGATGATCTTCTTGCGGTAGGAGCGCGGGATGTTGTAGGCGACGGCGAAGAAATCGAGGAACTCCCACACTTTCATGCCGTCGTACACCCCGAAATCGTCCGGCATGAAGCCGATGACGCGGCGAACTTCCATGGGCTCGGCGGTAACGGAATGGCCCGCGACGCGTCCTTCGCCAGCAGTGGGCCGGAGCAAGGTCGCCAGGAACCGAATGGTCGTACTCTTGCCGGCGCCATTGGGCCCGATGAAACCGAAGATCTCACCTTTGCCGATGGTAAAGCTGAGGTTGTCGACGGCGACGAAATCACCGTAACGCTTGGTGAAGTTGATCACCTCGATCATGAACCGGCCTCTCCGTCTCAGTAGTTCTGACCTGTCATCAACGGGGAACCGGCACGCTTGGGAACGGGCGGAGGCTGCGAGGGAGGACGCCGCCGGTTGCGGCTGAAGGCACTCCCCTGGGTTGGCACCGGCTTTTCCATCTCGGCCTTCAACGCTTCAATATCGAAAACCTGGCCTTGATCGGCTCCGGCGGCCAACAGGTTGTAGCGCGGACCGTCCGGTGCCGGCGGATTGCCGAGCTCAGATGAACGAGGACCGCGGTGAACCCTCGCCGGCGGTCGACTGGCGGGTCGATCGCTTGCCCGCCGATCGTGCCCGGCACCCAGGCGACCAGGCGGATCTCGCCGGAGTTCTCGTCGCGCGATTCCCAGGTCTGTCCGAAGCTGTTCCAAGAATGGGGTTCGGGTCGGGACCCGGCCCGGATTCGACCCGTGCCGGCGGCTCCTGGGACGCTGGCCCATCGATCTCGACGGTGGCACCGGATCCGATCTTGCCCAGGAAGCGTTCTTTACGCTGACCCGGGCCTGCCAGCTCGATCAGGATCGCGTCCCGCAGCTCGAGCTCGCTGTCGTTGATCAGACGCTTCTTGCCAGCCTCTCCCTCAAGATGGATCGCGCCACTCAGGGATAACATCTGCTCCGCCCGAAACAGGGAGAGGCTGCGGGGCTGAACCGCCAGGCCAATCAGTCCGGGGACGGGGTAAGATTGAAAAACCGAGGTCGAGATGTCCTCTCCTCGGATCGAGCGGCCGTTGTCCAGCGGCAAGGCCAGCGCTGTCGGGTCGTTCGGGTAGGTGATCGAGAACCGCGATCGCCCGTTGGTATACAACGAGCCCAGCCGAGTGAGATGGACCCGCGGATAGTCCGGACTGCATCTCGAGCAGGTCGATCTCATCGGAGGCCGTATCGTAACCCACGTCGCGGGCTGCCACCCGCTCGACACTGATGGCAAAGCCGAGGGCGACCAGCGGGACGATGAACCAGGCCCATTCTCGCCGATTGAAGAAGTAACGGCACACCAGCCAATTGAGCGGAACGACGACGATCAGGTAGGCGAGGATCACTCGGAGCACGAAGAGCGAGCTCGGAATCGCTGATCCCGGAGGCCTCCTCGAGAAGGTCGCGAGCAAGTCTGGGGATCCGGCGCTCCGTCGCGCCAATCGGAGACGCCCTGCGCATCGTTCGAGGGGGCATTCACGACCGCCGGGTCGCTCGCTACGCCGGCTGAACTACCCGGGTCGGCTGGCCGCGGCGTTGATTCGTCGGGGTTTCCATCGGCCGAGCCCGCGTCACGACTGGTGATTCGATACCAGCTCAGGTCCCAGCCCGACAAGCGACCGCGTCGAGGCGGATAAAAGCGAGAGCCATCCGTTCCGCCCCGGGCCACGATCGGCTCTTCCGGCCGCCGCAGAATCAGGCGGCGAACCAGGGTGTCGAGGCCCGGCCAAGCCAGGAGCGACGGTTCATTCGGATTGATCGTGAGCATCGTGATCCGTCCTCGGCCCACGCGGCGCTCGACCGCGAGAAGGTGGGGGCTCGCCTCGCCCAGCGGAATCGTGGATGAGCCCGGCCGGGCGCGAAGGACCGAGAGGAAAACCGGACGGTTTGGCGGCGGCTGGATCGGAACGGGGGCTTCGTATCTCCTGGCATATCGTTGAATCGCTTCCTCGGTCGTCAATGGCACCGGCTGGCTCTCGTCGTCGTAACTCGGTGGGCGAATCGGAGGCGGGTACGACTGGGAAAGCGGCTGCAAGTCGGCCTCGGCCAGGCCCACCGTCTCACCGGTCGCATCGGCCGGTAGGTACGGGCCCAGAAAACTCTCACGATACAGCGAAAAAGACTGCCCGGCGCCACCGGTCAGGATCAGTTGGCCACCCCAATGCAGCCAGTCCAGCAGAGCTTCTTGCTGCGAGACCGACAGAACGTCCGGCGCCTGATCGTCCCAGACTATGTGACTGATCGTCGTCCAGGTCAGAGGATGGGAGGAGAGCGCCGGTCTGTCCGGCTCCATCGGCAGAACCAGCCGATAATATCGATCCTTCTCCAGATCCGTGCTGACCTCTCGATCCGTCGTGGCCGGGATGGTCGCCGTCATCCGGTTCCAGGCAGCGAACTGGGTGGTCGATTCCTTACTCAGGATCAAAACGAGCATCTGATGCGGCGGCAAGTGTCGTCAAGCTCGCCTGCCAGCTCTGCGTCGGGACGCAACGCACCGGGATGGGCCATGTCGATCATCCATTCCTTGGGCACCTCGTTCAGCATGACCTGAAACGGCAATCGTGCTCGCTGCTCCTTCAAGAGGCGGGCGTCTCGCCGGTAAATCAATTCGAGGGGCATTCCCCTGCAGCATCACCGGAACGGTCTGCAAGTAACCATCGTAGTCCTCCTCGTTGGCCCTGAGCTCCAAGGCGAAGGTAGCCCAGTGGTTCGCCTTGACATAGGGAAGCACGTCGAACGGAGTTACTTGCGACTTGAAGAACTCGAACGGGGCGCGGACCTTGTCTTTCTCTGTTTTTTTCTTGGGGGCCCCGGGGTCGGACAAGATCTGCAATTGTTCTTCTTGATCCGGCGTCATCGCTTGCGACCAAACCGAGCTCGGTAACGACAGGACCAGCGCCGCCACCAAGAAAAAGGCCAAAGAGAGCCGCCGGGATGGAAGTTCGAGCCCAATCACGGGAGTGTCACCTTCAAGTCTGGCCGTCGAACGCGATGTGTGGTGATCCACGCCGATCCGAACACCGAGAGCCCCTCTAGAAAGCGATGGTGGCCAGTCCCTTAGGTGCTCTGTGAGTACCGGACGAGCGGCGGCCAAGAGGATCGGTGCTCACCGAGCACCCTACCAAGACCTTTCTAGACATCCTCTGAGGGAATTCGTTCAGCTTACGTCATGAGTCTATCACCTCCGCCAGTTGTCCGATAGGGAGACACGCCCGTTACTTTGGGTTCCGGGATGAGCGTATCCAGATATGGAATGGAGCGACCCAGCCACGACGCGTGTAACCGAGCTCGGCAAGCGACTGGTCAATGCCTTCAATCCGGTCTCCGGGGGAAGTCATGAGGACTACCCAGACCGGGCCGTCTTCCAGAGCCTGGCGCAGCCAGATGGAACGCGGCTCGGCCAATCCAATCGACTCGAATACTGGGTAGAGCCAGTTGTCATAGACCAGGTCGAGTCGTCCGTGGACACGATTTTCCCCGGGCCGATCGACGAAGAAGTATTGCCCGGACGGCCGGTTCAGCGTGTCGAGAATTCGCGTCAAGCTGGTCCGATCCGCGCTTCGCCTCCTGGCCGTCTGCTGGCGTCCGTGAGGGCGAACGCGGGCACCGCGAGGACGGCGATCATGACCGGCAGCACCGAGGATGACGACGAAGTACCCTCCAAAGCGCGAGAAAGAGCACGGGCCGTCAAGACAGTCGCGAATACGGTGGCCTGGATCGCGTAGTTGTACCAGGCACCCGTGCTCATCCGGCAGAGTGACCGCCATCGAGAACCATCTCGCCGATCCAATAGATCCAAAGAGCCCTATCGAGCGGTTCCCCAAGGAACGTTCCTCGCTCGAGCAAGATGCAAGCCGGGACGACGAGAAACAACGTGGCGAGCAATCCGTACGTGATCAGAACGCTGATCGACATCTGGACCACGAAGAATTGAAGGATCGTCATCGCGACGATCAGGCCGATCAGACCAAGGCCCGTCGCAGCCAGGAGAAAGCGGCCCCAGCCACCGCCGCGCGCGATCATGACAACACTCGCCGCGACGAACGTTGCGATCCAGCCCACACTTTTCCAGATGACCCCCAGGCCGATCCCCCAGGCGAAAAACCAGTCGCCCGGATGAAGCCGGCTCACGGTCCCGGCTGCTCCGAAGAGTGATTGTGACATCCGCCCGCCAGTCGCCAGCTCTTCCGTCCCGTAAACGACCAGCAAGATCGAAAACGCGAGCACGATGGCGCGGCCGATCGGCTCGGACGCCAGCCGGCCGCGTCGCCAGGCCCTCAACAGCAGGAAAGTGCTGATCGCCGGCGCCATCACAAAAAGCTGCTTCATGGCGGCGGCCAACCCGAACGCGGCGAACGCCGTCAGAATCCTCGCGTGCCTGTGCCGTTCTGTTCGGAGTGCGGAGAGAACGAGCAGAACGCCGAGCGTCTGGAACGCGACTCCCAGCATGTCGGGCCGGACCTCGAAAACCACGCCCCCGTGGATCGGCGTGGCCGCGAACAACAAAATGGCCCACCATCCGGCCCGCCGGGGAGCCCCGTCGAGCCGAGCCAGCCCGTAGGCCGACGCAAGCGTTGCCAACAGCCCAAGCACCGAAAGCGACCGGCCCGCAACCAGGGACGCCCAGATCGGGTCAAGCCCGGCGCGAGCCAGCGGCCAAGCCGCCAGCGCTGCCAAGTGGTAATACAGCGGAGCATGAATCAACACCAGCCGATTTCGTGCGTCATAAGGTCCGTAAAGGTGCCACGGACCCTCCTCCAACTGCCTCGCGACCGCCAACACGAGAGGCGACTCGAGAGCCTCCGTGTCCTCCTGCTTCAGAGCAATCGATACCCAGAAACCGAGCACGCCGGCCCCAATCACCAGAACACCGGTGATCCAGCAAGAGGCCCAGAAGTGAGGCCGCCCTACAGTCGCTGGAGGCTTGCTCGCCATGGGTGGTCCACCGATGTCTCCAGGAACGGGGGCGTTTCGTAATCATCACAACATCGATTGGGACCGCAGTTTAGGGCACATAAATTCGGTATATCGATAGCACGATGATTGTGCCGATCAAGGCAACGACCATACCCGGAACCCGACGGAGCTTGAGGTAGAACAGCAAGACCAGTCCAGTCAGCGAAACGAAGGTGATCAGGACGGCCGAGACGTCGATGACGACCGACCAGATCGGGCCGGTGTCCCGGCCTTTGTGGAGGTCGTTGATCACGGCGATGAAACCGTGATACGTCTGAGTCAGGGTGTAATGGCCCGACTCACGATCGATGAATGCATCCGCCGCAAAGCCCGGTCCCTTGAACGTGACCATGCATTCGCGCTCGTCCACTCGGAATTCCGCCAGTGCCCCGTGGATCCCGTGCGTGTTCCGCAAGTGCTCGACGACGTCGAGTTTCGAGACCTGACGCGATGGGTCAGCGTCTTCGGCCGCTGCCGAGTTGCCTGCGGGCGAAGCGACCTGCAACCACTTTAGGTTGACATCTCCCTCGGCGTGTTCTCTCCGCTCGGCTTCCGCGAAAAACCAATCCGGATGGTTCAAGGTGATGCCGGTCACGCTGAAGAACAACACGACGGCCAGGCTGATCATCGACAAATAGATATGCAGCCAGCGCATCAACTTGGCCAGCCGGATGTTCAGCCTGCGCGACAATGGCCGGCCCGGCCTCGACGATGGGCTCATCGCCGGGCTACTTTGGCGGAGCCTTGCGACGATACTCGATCGTGGCGGATTTGATCTCGACATTGCCCTTGATGTCCTCGGTGAACGGCTTGTCCGCGAGAGTCACTTGCCGTCGCATGCTCTGGTAGGTTCCATGCTCCCGCGCGGCTTCGATCCAGATGACGTACTCGCCGCCGCCGCGTTGTTTGCCATGATCGTCCTTACCGTCCCAGATCACCTTGTACTTGCCGGCCGGGCGGGTCGGCCGCGATACCGTGAAAAAAACATCCGTTTTATCGAGCCGCTTGCGATCCTCTTCCTTCGCATACCACCGCTTCAGGTCCGGGAGCCATTGAAACGGGCCCGCGCCTCCCTGCGAAACCCATAATGTCAGGGTCCGGACCGGCGCCCCGTCCTTGTCCTCAACCCAGACCGCGACATAAGGACGTCGATAGCGACCCTTCGTGGACTCAGGTTGATTGATCTCGAAATTCACGACCAGCTCGTGATCCTTCTTCCACGGTGTTGCAGTGCGGTCCGTTGGACTTGGTCTTGTCTTCCTCGGCATTCTTCGTTCCCGCGACGGAACGCTTGGGATCATCGGCCAAGAGTATCGCCACGGGCCGAGGACGTTCGTACTCGCTCCAGCCATCGCTCCGCGAGACCTGCCCATCACTGGCGACGATCAGGCATTCGACCCCGGGGAGTGAGTTGGCGAGGCGGAGACTTTCTTGGGGCTCGAGCACGTTGAAGACCTTGGCAAGCGCGTCCGCGTCGACAGAGCGTTCGGCGATGACCGTCGCACTCGCCACGCGATCGACCGGCAGCCCCGATCTTGGATCGAAAATATGCGAGTACCAGCGACCATTGATTCGAAAACCACGCTGGGAGTTGCCGCTGGTGGCGACCGATCTATCTTTGATTCCGATGTACGTGAATGGTTCGGTGGACTCCGAGTCCGCGAATGGTGAGGCGATCCCGACGATCCCTTTGATCTCGCCTCGGGCGCACAGATCGCCGCCGACGTTCAGAAGGAGACCGTGAACGCCTCGAACGGGTTCCAGCGCGAGGTTGCTGGCACGCTCGACGATGTACCCTTTGGCGATCCCATTCAAGCTGATCGGACAGTCCGGTCAGTCGTCGGGCGTTACCGAGAACAAGATCGAGTTGCCAGGCTGGCCGGTTCATCAAGTCTCGCGCCGCGGTCAGCTCGTCGAGGGTCGGCAGCCGATTCATGGCGGCGCTCTCCGACCAGAGCCGAGTCAGCGCCTCGACCCTGGGGTCGAAGGCCCGACCACTCCAGGCTCCCCAGCGGTCGCATGCCTGGAGGACTTCAAGAAGCTCCGGGGAAACCTGGGTGGCCACTTCCCTGGAATTCTGCCAACGGCTGAACTCGCTCTGGTTGTCGTAACCGCTGAAGATCGCGGAGAGGCGGTCGATTTCGCCCAGAACCCGCTTCTCAGCCCAGTCCGCGGCCTCGGGACGGTCGGCACTCACTCGGAGTTCGAGCGACGTGCCCATAACATTTTCGTGATAAAACACGAACTCGTCGTCGCCAACGGCTTGTCGGGCGTAGCCGCAACAAATCAGGGCACTGAGTATCCAAACCGCCGGACGTGAAAGGTGAAACATGATTCGTAGCGAATCTCCTCGGGGCGGGTTTCAGGCAGATTTTTTCTCGTTCGCGGATCACAAATATTAGGTTTCGGTCAAGCGGTTGGGCAAGGACGAGGCGAGAATTGGATCGTTGCCGAGGGATTCGCGGCCGCGCGATCGTCTCGACCGAAACCGTCTTATTGGTCAAGCGCGAGGATGACCACGGGCAATCGTCCGTCCGTGTGGTAGGGATCACCGCCGCCATTTCGACCTTGCAGTTTCTGCTGGAAGTCATTCAACCAGGCGAGTTCGGCGATCGCACCCACTCGCCGCAAGTCTTCGAGTAGTTTGTCTCGATCGGCGTCGACGTTCGGACTGATGTGATGAGTGATCTGGCCCGTGGTGTGGCTAAATCCCACGCTGGTGTCGAACGTGGCCGCCCCGACCCAGAGGGGACGTCCGTTCCAATCCAGCCATTCCGAACGCCAGAAACGGACATGATGACGTTGGCGCGGTGAGTGACCGACCGGCTGTTCGAATGCCAGCGTCTGTTTCTGGCCCCACACATACAGGTTGCTCACGGGAGCGTTCACATCGGGGCGGCGCAACACGGTGTCGCCAGCGATTTTCAAACTGCTCAACAGAGTGATGGCGTCGGCCGCGTCCCAACCGGCTGGCGATCATGCCCTTGGTCGAGGCTCTCCTCCGAACCGATCAAGGGCGATGTTGATGGGATCACCGGGGATTCCGTCATGGGTTTGGGATACGCGAGGGATCAACAGGAGAGCGGGATGGCGCGCCATCGCCCGTCGCCAGGCCAGTGGCAGCGCGAGGTACGCGGCCAGCAGATAAACGGCGATCAACGCCGAGAGCAGGACCAGGCCATCCCTGAGCAATCGGCGACGACGACGGGGTGTCACGGTCGTCGCGGTTGGATGATCATCGGCGACGGTCTCGTTGTCTGGCATTCGACGTACGATCTCCCGTGAAGGGAAGCGTCAACAATTGGTGCCGCAACCCACTCCCAGTGCGGTCTCGAGCAGCCCGGCCGCGTCCTTTGCGCTTGACAACCGCAACGATCAGTCCACAATATCTGCACATTCAGTCCAGCCCGGAAGACGAAGCCGTTCTCCGATTTTTCCACTGCTCGAACGCCTCCGATTGTGAGCCCGCCAATGCAAGATTACCGCGGATGGAGCGGATTCCTGCCAGGACGGGCGTCGTTCATGCTTGACGTCGTCGTCGTCACCATGTTCTTCGTGCTGCTGGCACTCGCCTGGAGCGTGTATGCGGTCAAGTTCCGCAAAATGTACCGAAGCCACAAGGTGATGCAAATCACTCTATCGATCGAGCTTGCTCATCGTGCTCGTACTCTTTGAGACAGACGTCCATTATCTCAGTAATTGGATGGAGCGTGCGGACGCCTCGCCCTACTTTGATGCATCGACACGAACCGGACTTGTGGTTTATGCCCTTTGGATTCATCTTTTCTTCGCGATCACGACATTCATTTTATGGTCTCTGATTCTCCTCCGGGCGCTCAATCGATTTCCGAGCCCGCCCTCGCCCTAACCAACACAGCCGCGAACACGCGCGGTGGGGCAAGGTCGCGGCGATTGACATGGCCATGACAACCGTGACCGGTTGGATCTTCTACTGGCTGGCCTTCGTCGCTTGAGCCCCGCACAGCCGCGGCACCGCGATCAAGCCTTGCCGATTCGCGGCTCCGGCGTTCCTTCCAGGAAAACCGTGCTTGGAAAGACACGTGCGTGGGATTCGTTAGGATGTCGTAGATGTCGCGGATCCCTGATTCATCACCCACGTTCTGGTCCTGTAACGAATTTCTTCGTAATAGAACGCATGACAAAAAGAGACGCTCACTCGAACGCGGAGCAGCGAAGCCAGCACAATTCGCTGCGTGGCTCTGGCAATTGTGCCTCGTATTCGTCAGCGCCGGCGTGGTCTGGGGCTCGGTGCGAATCTGGAAGACCGTCTCACCAGAACCGGGACACTCGAACGCGGAAGCGAGCCGTCGTCGAACCGGCCACCGCGCAAGCGGCTACCGAATCCGAGGTTTCCAAGCCATCCCTTCCGCCGCCCCCGGGCATGGTCTGGATTCCTGGCGGTGAGTTCTCGATGGGGTGTCCCGACCCCCGAGAGCTGCCGCATGGCGGTCCCGATGCGATGGCCGACGCTCGTCCAATCCACCGCGTCCAGGTGGACGGTTTCTGGATGGATCGAGTCGAGGTCACCAACCAGCAGTTCGCGGCATTCGTCGAGGCGACCGGGTACGTGACGGTCGCGGAGCGCACACCCACGGCTGCCGAGTTTCCCGGTGCGCCGGCGGAGAATCTCGTTGCCGGCTCGGTGGTATTCACCCCCCCTGCCCAGCCCGTGCCGCTCGACAATCATTACCGATGGTGGAGCTACGTGAAGGGGGCGAATTGGCGACACCCCGAGGGACCGTCGAGCGGGATCGATGGCCGCGCCGATTATCCCGTGGTGCAAGTTGCCTATGAGGACGCCGAGGCTTATGCCCGTTGGGCCGGCAAGCGGCTCCCCACCGAGGCCGAGTGGGAATTCGCGGCCCGTGGAGGAATGCCCAACCAGCTTTATACCTGGGGCGATGAGCTTCAACCGGGCGGCAAGTGGATGGCCAACATCTGGCAGGGGCGTTTCCCCTTGAAGGACACCGCCGAGGACGGGTTCGCGGGAATCGCGCCGGTCGCCAAGTTCCCCCCGAACCCTTATGGCCTGTTCGACATGGCCGGCAACGTCTGGGAATGGTGCTCGGATTGGTACCGGCCGGACACGTACTCCGACATCGCCGCGGCCGGCGAAGTGGCTCGCAATCCTCAGGGACCAACCGCCAGCTATGACCCCGCCGAGCCCGGGCAGGCCAAGCGGGTTCACCGCGGCGGGTCGTTCCTGTGCACCGAGCAGTATTGCACGCGCTACATGATCGGAACGCGGGGCAAGGGCGAAGTGTCCACCGGCAGCAACCACCTGGGATTTCGTTGCGTGAAATCGTTGAAATAAGAGGCCGTTTGGAAAAACTCGTTCTCGCCACGAATGCTGGACACGGCACCATGGCAACTGATCCTCGTGATGAGAAACCAGACGACCAAACGATCGTGCGGGGTGGCCTTTCGTTCCACGTTGCTCGGCGCCTCGGGTTTGAGCCCCCAAACTTGCATCGGCGGCGACGTAAGGTTTTGTTGCTGATGCTCGTGACTTGGGTCCCGCTCTTCTTGTTATCGGCCGTTCAAGGTCATGCGTGGGGATACCAGGTCGACGTCTCGTTCTTGCGCGACCCAGTGCCTTATAGCCGGTTCCTGTTCGTCGTTCCTCTCCTCGAGTTGGCGCAGGTCGTGATGGAGACGAGTCTGGGCGTTCAGATGCGGCACTTTTTCGAGTCAGGCCTGGTACCGGATCGACAGCGACCGTTGTTCGACGCCGCCCGGCGTGAGGTCATTCGGCTCCGCGGCTCGGTCGTGGCGGAAGCGGTGATCATCGTTCTGTCGATTACAATCTGTGTGGTAGGGCGGGTATTCCTGCGGCTCGACAAGCTCGACTCGAGCTGGGCGCGGTTAGGTTCCCACATCACGCCGGCGGGCTGGTGGTACATTCTGGTCAGTTTGCCAATTCTCGGCTTCTTCCTGGTGCGCTGGCTCTGGATCTATTTGTTGTGGGCCTGGTTCCTCTTCCGTGTATCACGGCTCGACCTCGAGCTGACTCCGACGCACCCCGACCGGGCCGGCGGCCTCGGCTTTCTCGCCTGGACCTTGGTCAGCTATTCGCCCGTTCTGATGGCCGTCTCGGCGGTACTGTCGGGCAGCTTCGCCCATGAGATCATCCACAAGGGCGCCTCGCTCGATAGTTTGAAGTACCACGCACTCGTCTTCGTGGTCTTGGCCCTCGTTATCCTTCACTTGCCGTTGCTTTTCTTCAGCGGCCGCCAAGCTCGCTATCGGTTTCGAGCCCTGCTTGATTTTGGGACGCTCATCAGGCGTCACGATCGAGCATTCGACGAGAAATGGATCAGTGCCGCTGGCGACGAACCAAAATACCCTTCTGGGCAGCCCTGATGTTGCTTCACTGTCAGACATCGCCACCATATTTGAGCACGTGGATCGTATGCAAATCATCGCGTTCGACAGAAAAGCCTTGGTCGTTCTGATCGTGGCGGCTGTGGCCCCGATGGTTCCCCTACTCGGTACGATGATCCCCTTGAAAGAGATCCTCAAGATGCTGGGCGAGTTCATGGTCTGATCAAAGGCCTTGTGTCAGTCGTCGTCGCCGGGTATTGCTTTCGACGACACTGGCGGAATCTCGGACTGTCGCAGCCTTTACGGCTTTCTGATAGGCTCGCTCGGACGCTTCCGCCTGCCTACCGACCTCGGACGTTTTGATGACGCCGCTGCCGATCGCCATGATGACAAGGCCGGCGACGAAGAATGCGACGAAGTCCTTCGTTTCCTCCCAGTGCGTTGTCACGAACCACCATTGATAGGGCGGGCAAAACCGGAACACAAGCGCCTTCAATACGCCTTCCTCGGCGACAACTTGCCGGATGGAGACCGCCCCGAGCAGGTAAACGATGAAGCCGATGACACATAAGAGACCTCCCAGAGGAAAACGAAGGTCTGGGTAGCCCCAGGCGAAGAAAGCGACCAAACCGACGACCACGGACACGCCAGCCACGAGCTTGAGGGTCTCCTTCGGGTCGAAAAAGCCCGAGCTCTTCTTCTTTCTTTTCTTCTTCTTCGCGGTTTTCTCCGCTTTCTGCTTGGTTTCCACGACGGCCTGTTCGGCGACCTGCTGGCGGACCTGTTCCATCAACTCGGCTCGTGAAGGCAGGACCGTCGAGGCTCGCCTCGGTCGTTTGCTTTCTTGGATCTTCGCGAGATCGACTTCTAACGGAGCGGAGTCAGCCTCTTCGTCGTCGCGCCCACGCACTGACGTCGGCCTCGAACAGGTCAGGTCTCGATCGGACCGCGGTGGAGACGTCGAGGCGCCGGCGCCCCCGAAAGAGTTCGTTGGAGATTGGGCGGAATTGGCAACGAAGTTCGCCTCGCCCTGAGGGTACGCGACCCCCGCGCCGCAACTTGTGCAGCGAATCTTCTTGCCGGCGAGCTCAGGCTTGGTCGCGAACTTCCGCCCGCAGGACGGGCATCGGAATTTCAAATTCAGCGCTGGCACGACGGGCTCGCCGACGGTTTCCATGGGTGCCGGAACCGCCGCCGTTCTTCCACATCCACCGCATGCGATTTTCTGCCCGATTTGGGACCATTCGACGTGATCCACGTGTCCGCACGCGAGGCAGGTTAACGGGAACGTCATACGCGATCCGACCTTCCCAAGCGTAAAAGGAAACGCACCTTGGAAATCCGGCGATGTGCGACTCACACGGTCGACTTAAGGGTCGAGTTCAACTCTCCCGCGAACGGAGAGTTCAGTTCATCCTGGTCGATTTGCGGCTCGGTTCGTGGTAGAGACTATCTTGAATCGTCGCCGAAAGCAAATCGCGATGCGCATTCAATGCTCGACGCACCATGAATGAATGATCGCGGAAATCTCGGCGTTGACTTCAAAAACCCAGTCTGTTTCCGTCGCCGGGGTTCTCCACTGAGCTCACTTGGCTTTCCGCTTGGCGGTGAAAACACCACCCGGCGTTTCCAGGGCGATCTCGCCCACCTTTTGATCCTTATCCGTGACGAACCGGATGGAGAGCTGCCGACTGCTCCTTGACCTTGAATGTGTCGTTCCGATCCGGGATCAAGTCGTGAGCGTGCCCTGTCCTTGTGAGTCGAGCATGAGGGTGTTGCCATTGATCCGCACGCTCAGCGTTCTGCCGGCAAGCTCGAACTCTCCGGCGAACCGCTTCAAGTAGGTCGGATCGGAGAGCCTCGCGTCGGGCTTGATCGTGAAAACGATCGGCTTCACGCTCGGCTCGAACGCCACGGCCAGACTCGTCGACATACCCTTTCACGTTCGTCTGGAATTGCACCTTCTGATCTTCGAATGCGGGATCTTTCGGGATTCTTGAGTGCGCTGAAGACCTCGTAGTGCCAGTGCGCCAGCGGCGCTTCGATGCCGTTGTACGCGAATGTCGAGCTTGCCATTTCGAAGCTCGATCTTGACGACGCCGTAACCGGGATTCTCGTAGTCGCCAGCATACTCCTCGAGCGGATGGGCCGGTGTTGTGCCCGGGCGGCGGACTGTGTCTTTCTTGGACTTCGCCTCCTTGGACGCGGCCTTGTTCTTCGCCTTCTTGCCGAGTTCCTCACCGCTCCAGTCGATCGTGGACAGGCCCAGGAGCCGATCGGCGGCATGACGGGTCACCATCTCGGGCAGGGATGTGCCACTCATGTTCGCGACGGCGATCAGTCCCAATCCATCCTCGGGGAAGAGCGTGGTCATCGTCGTGAAACCGTCGATGCCGCCACCGTGGTGGACGCGGCGATGGCCTCGATAATCATCGACGCTCCAGCCCAGTCCATAACCGGCCGGCGCGATCTCCGGCCGCTGTTGCAACGCACCCGTCGTCATGTGCGGTGAGTGGATGTCGGCCAGGACCGCCGCACTGATGACCTGCTTGCCGTCGATCTTGCCCTTCTGAGTGTGAACGATCAACCAGCGCGACATGTCTTCGACGTTCGAGTTGATCGACCCGGCCGGACCGGCGTTCGAGATATCGCGGAACGGGACCTCCACGACCTTGTCGTCCCGGTCTGCATAAGGCTTGGCGAAGTCCGCGGTCTTTTGCGAATCCTTGACCGAAAAATTGCTGCCGGTCATCCCCAACGGCTCGAAGATGCGGAGGCGCACCGTGTCTTCCCACGACTTGCCAGTCACGCGCTCGACCAGATATCCGGCCGTCATAAACATGAGGTTGTTATATTGAAACTTGCTCCGAAACGTCTCGCTCGGCTCGAGGTAGGGCAGCCGGTCCACGATCTGTTTGCGCGAGATCGTCGCGTTGTACCAGACCAGGTCATGCCGGGGCAGACCCGAGCGGTGAGTCACCAGGTCACGTGGAGTCATCAGCTCGGTGGCGACCCGGTCGTACATTCGGAACTCGGGGATGTAGTTGCGGACCGGAGCGTCCCAATCGAGTTTGCCCTCGTCAACGAGCGTACCCATGACGAACGTCGTGAATGCCTTGGTACAAGATCCAATCGCGAACAGAGTTTTCGGTGTGACCGGCAACTTGCCCTCGACGTCGCGAAACCCAAACCCTTGCACGAGGATGATCTGGCCGTTCTTGACGATCGCCAGCGCCAGTCCGGGAACCTCCCACGCCTTGATCGCCTCGTTGACGAACGAGTCGAAACCGATCAGCGCTCCCTTGGCGGCCGCGACCGGATCGATGCCCGCCTCGAGCTGGAACGGAAACGATTTGCCCCCCTGCGTGAACGTACCCTTGATCGTCTTGTGCCCGGCCTCGAGCTTGCCCTGTGAAAGCGGGGTCGCCCGGCACGCCGGGCAGCTCAAATGAAACGTTGATATCCTCGACCACGATCTTGGCCAGCGGCAGATCCCTGGCGCCTTGGGCCGGGATCGTGATGTCACCCTTCCACGATCCGTCCTTGTTGGAGCTGAAGTCGACGTCGAAAGGAAGAGCCTTGCCCGGGATCTCGATCGCACCCTGCCAGTGCCCCGCGAGCGGCTGGTCCGCCGCGATCGCGATCGGCCGGACTGATCGCCAGGATCAAGCCCGGCAATCAGGAAGTGGAAACCTCGTCGTGACGCTGGGACAATTCGCAAGCTAGCAAACATCGGCGTTCTCCTCGAGTCTCGGCGATTTGGGATCAGTCATCACTTTGGCCTTGGGATCGCCTCCCCTCCTTGGTTTCTCCTCGGCGGCGCTTGGCATCCAACCGGCGTTCCTTGGACCCCGTTGTCGGCTTCGTTGCCCGGCGCGGTTTCGGACGTTCACAAGCTCGGTCGATCAGCTCGACAAGCCGCTCGATCGCGTCCTTCCGGTTCGACTCCTGCGTGCGGAAACGGTGAGCATGAATCATCAAAAAGCCGTCTTCGGCGATCCGTTTACCCGCCAGGCGAATCAAGCGGACGCGGACATCCAACGGCAACGAGGCCGAGCCTCGGACGTCGAAGCGTAACCGGACCGCCGTCGCGACCTTGTTCACGTTCTGACCGCCAGGCCCAGACGCGCGAATGAACTCGACGTCGATCTCGCGGTCATCGATCACGATGCCGTGGGTGGTTCGGATCATAGTAGGCAGTACGCAGTCGGTAGGCCCGATCGGCAGTCGGTAAGCTGGTGCTGAGCGAGTGCGATCTGCGATGCAGAAGGCGGTGTAACCCTTCGATCACTGCCTACTGCCTACTGCCTACTGCCATGACGGCTGCTCAAGCCAGGTGCCGTTCCACCTCGGGAAGGAGCTTGGCGAAGTTGAGTCCGCCGGGGCAGGCGGCCCGAGCGGCTTCGAGGTCGGCCCCCGACCAGTCGCGTGCTTCCTCGGGCATCTCGGCGTACTGGCGGCGAGCGTCAGCGCGGTAGCCGTGCTGCTGGTGGTAGGTCAGGAACCGGGTCAGGTTGCCGAGCTCGGCCTTGGTGCCGGCGGCGAGCGAGCAACGGCCGTCGCAGTCCGCGCACAACGTCGGTCCGCTGGCGAGGAAGACGTCGCGGAGCTGGTCGATCTCGGTCAGCTTCAACGGCTCGAAGCGGCGGGCGGCATCGGCATTCTCCCGGACATGATCGGTGTTCTTCATCGACACGCAGGCCGCGGTGATCCGTTCATCACTCCAGATCGCATGCAGGAAGCCCTGGAACACGCGACAGCTTTTTCTCCTCGAGCATCGGGACCCGGCGCTTCACCTCGTCGAGAATATTCCCCGTGGGCTTATCGCCGAAGCCGTTGCCGGCGATCTGCTTCATCGAGATCAGGCCGACCCCTTTTTTCCAGCAGACGTCAAGCGCTTTGTTGAGTGGGGAATCCTTGTCGAGCCAGGGCCGGTATTGAAGCATGATCGCGTCGACGATTCCCCCCTCGGCGGCCGCCTGAATGATCGGGGCGCGGTCTTTGTTGTGGGACGAGAAGCCGAAGAGCCGAATCTTGCCCGACTTCTTGAGCTGCTCGACGACCTCTTTCAGCTCCTTGCTTTTCACCAGATCGATGGCGGTGTCGAGCTTGTGCACGTCGCCGAGTCCGTGAATGAAGAAGAGATCGATGTAGTCGGTCCCCAAGGTCGCCAGCCGCTGGTCGACCATCTTCAGCATTTCGCCCGGCACCTTCGGCATATCCTTGGTGACGAGGAAGATCTCCTTGCGAATCTTGGGCTCGGCGTCAAACCACTCGTTTGAAACTTGGGCTCAGTGCCATAAACCTTGGCTGTGTCGAAGACACGAATGCCGTTGGCGTACGCCGTACGCAGGATGCGTTCGTTGCTCCGGACCGCCCCCTGCTCGAGGATGGTGATCTCGACGCCGGTCTTCCCCAGCTTACGCTTGGGGAGTATTGGGTCCTTCGCCACCAGGTCTTGCGCATTCGCTGCCGGCGCCAGACTCAGGGCCGAGGCCGTGGCGAGCGCCGGCCTGGAGGAATGTGCGGCGGTCAGTGCGGTCCGTATCATCGTGGGCCATGACTCTCGACTCCTCGTTGGACGGTGAAAAGGCGCGTCTCTCCGCTCTGGCGATATCTCGGACGAACACGAGAACACTATACACGTCCGATGGGCCTCTCTTCAATGATCGAACGCTCGACCGACAGGATTGTCCGTAGGCTCGTTCGGTGCGCCAGAATGAGTCGGCATCGGTCACTCCAGCGATAACGAGGAACCGTTTTCGAGGTCGACTCCGGCCGGCATCCTCAAAACCTCTCAGCTCAACGAGTTCGCACCATGACAACGCTTGGTCGTTCGCTCTGGCTTGCACTTATGCTCTCGACTCTCGGCCTCTCGATTCGCAGCCGCCCAGGAGGCCGACTTGATCCTCCATCACGGCAAGATCGTCACGGCTGACAAGGATTTCACGATCCGACAGGCCCTGGCCGTCAAGGGCGACCGGCTGATCCGGGTCGGCACCGATGAGGAGGTCCTGAAAACGCGAGGGGCGAGCACGGCGCTGGTCGACCTCCAGGGAAAGATGGTCCTGCCCGGCCTGATCGATTCGCACACCCATCCGACTGATGCCTGCATGACCGAGTTCGATCACCCGATCCCCGAGATGGAGACGATCCAGGATGTCCTGAATTATATCCATGGGCGAGCGGAGGCGCTCGGGGCCGGGAAGTGGGTCGTCGTCCGCCAGGTCTTCATCACCCGGCTCAAGGAACAGAGATATCCCACCCGGGAGGAGCTGGACCGGACCGCCCCCCACAATCCGGTGCTGTTCGCGACCGGGCCGGATGCCTCGGTCAACTCGCTGGCGCTCAAGCTCAGCGGCATCGACAAAGAATTCCGCGTGGACGGGCCAGGGAAAGTGGAAAGGGACCCAAGTACCGGCGAGCCGACCGGAATTCTCCGCAACTGCACCCGATACATCAAGGTAACGCCCTCGGGCCGCAAGCCCTCGGAGTCGGATCAGACTCGGCGTCTGGTCGAGCTGTTCCATGACTACAACTCGGTCGGAATCACGGCCGTCATCGACCGCGATGCCAGCGATTCGGCCATCGAGCGATACCGCAAGCTGCACGAGGAAGGCGCCCTGTCGGTCCGCGTGGGAATTTCGCGGCACGTCGAGAACCTGGGCCCGCTCGACCGGATCATCGCGGACATCCGCCACACCGCCGACCATCCGCTTCGCCGCGGCGGCCCGAGATTGCGGATCGTCGGGATCAAGACCTTTCTCGACGGAGGCATGCTCACCGGCAGTGCCTATATGCGCGAGCCCTGGGGATTGAGCCGGATCTACGCGATCGACGATCCCAACTACCGGGGCGTACTGTTCATCCCTCCCGAGCGACTGGTGCCGATGGTGCGGGCGGCCGTCGAGTCCGGCTTGCAGTTCACAGCCCACAGCGTCGGTGACGGGGCCGTCCACGCCCTGCTCGACGCCTACGAACAGGTCAACAAAGAGAGACCCGTCGCCCCGACGCGGCCGTGCATCACGCATTCGAACTTCATGAGCCGCGAGGCGATCGACCAGGCGGCCCGGTTGGGTGTCGTCGTCGACATCCAGCCCGCGTGGCTCTATCTCGATACCCGGACTCTCGCCGCTCAGTTCGGTTACGACCGGCTGCGATTCTTCCAGCCGTTGCACACTCTTTTCGAGGCCCGCGTGCTCGCCGGCGGCGGTTCCGACCACATGCAAAAGATCGGCTCGCTCCGGTCGATCAACCCCTACAACCCGTTTCTCGCCATGTGGGTCGCGATCACCCGCCGCGCCAAAGGCTACGACGGTCAGCTCCATCCCGAGGAGGCCCTCACCCGCGCACAAGCCATTCGGTTCTACACGATCAACAACGCCCACCTCCTGTTCCTGGAAGACCGGATCGGATCGCTCGAGGAGGGCAAGCAGGCTGACTTCGTCGTCATCGATCGAGACCTTCTGACCTGCCCCGAGGACGCGATCAAGGATACCCAGGCGTCTGACCACCTATCTCGACGGCAAACGCGTCTTCGAGCGTCGGCAATGATCTGTCAAACCCATCAAGATTCTCGATTCCCACCGAAGTCAGAATCCGTCCCTCCGATTGTTGGCCTTGACGGTCATTCCGGGAGAGCCGTACCAATGAAGAATACAGGTTAGACTGCAGTGACGCATCAGTGCGAGGACGATTCTCGTCACGATTTCGACGCAACGTCGTACTTCAGGTTAGGAGCCTGCGTCGGTCTGGACAATTGCCTGTGTGCGGCACTTCAATTGCATGGATGATTCTGAAGGTCACGTCCTCCCAGATCCGCGTGAGAATGTCTCCCATAAGCACGGACTGTTGGGGGGTTTCGGGAAACTGAGAGAGGGGATCTGAGCCATGAAAACCAACGGGAAGTCGCTGGCATTCGCGGGATTATTGGCGGTCGGGTTTCTGGGCTTCGGGGCGTCGCCGGCGCAGTGCCCAGGCGTTGGGTTTCGGGTATTCGAGCCCGGGGTTCTCGGTCGGCGTCGGAACGGGCGGATATGGCTACTACGGCGGCGGTGTTACCCGGGCTATCCCATCGTGACGCCCGCTCCGGTCGTGGTGGCGCCACGGCGTTCCTTATGTCGTGCCGAGACCGTTCTACGGGCCTCGCCCGTTTTACAGGCCGCCGGTGGTGTATGGACCACGGGTGTATGGCGGGTATCGACCCTACCGCTACTACGGTCGTCGCGGCTGGTAGGAACAGTGCGCTCAGGCGGAGGAATACAAGGGGCCGAGGTCGATCGCGCGGCGGCTCGAGATCTCTCGGCCTTCGCGGTTCGACCCTGGCCCCTTTTCATTCGATCACGGCTTGACGACTTTATCGACCGCTCGCCCGGCCTTCTCGCCAGGACCAGGGTTCGTCACTGCGTCCTTGACGTCTCGGACGCCCTTGTCGACCGCCTCGCCCGCCTTTTCGCCCGGTCCCTTCTCCGCTTCACAGCCGGTGAAAGGCACGACCACGCCGAACAGCAGGGCGGCAAGAAGGGAAAGCGAATTCTTTGGTTGCTTGCTCAATGGAAACTCTCCTCGAAAGTGGCGGCAAACCCGTCTTCTGAAAGGCAATGGGCCCGCCAACGAAATCCTTAGTACTTTGTAACATAAGCCAGAGCGGTCGTGCGAGTGTGATCGCCACACGATGGGCTTCGCCAACCGAGAACGAGCGTTCTTAGTGAGCAAACCCCGTGCCAAGAAGAGCTGGGAAAACACTCGAATCGAACCCGGGATCGTCGCCACCATCGATCCAGGTCCGCGGTGCACGCATGCACAATTTGAAGAATATTGATGTCGACCTGCCGAGAGATTGCCTGGTCGTCTTGACGGGTGTCAGCGGTTCGGGGAAGAGTTCGCTGGCGTTCGACACGATTTATGCCGAAGGCCAGCGCCGCTATCTCGAATGCCTCTCGGGCTACACCCGCCAGTTCCTCGACCAGCTCGAGCGCCCCGACGTCGACTCGATCGAGGGCTTGCCGCCGACCGTGGCGATCGACCAGCGGGCTGGAACACCCAATCCTCGGAGCACGCTCGGGCACCGTCACCGAGATCTACGACTACTTGCGTCTGCTGTTCGCGAGGGCCGGCATTCCTCATTGTCCGTCGTGCGGCTCGCCGATCAATCGCCAGACTCCCGAACAGATCGTGACCCAATTGTTGAAGTTGAAAGAGGGACAAAAAGTCCAGATCCTGGCCCCGCTGGTCCGTGCCCGCAAGGGCCAGCACCTTGAGGTGTTCCAGGCAATCCGCCGCGCCGGCCTGATTCGAGCCCGGGTCGACGGTGAGATGGTGGAGGTCACCGACAAGCCGCCCAGCCTGGCGAAAACGCGCGCTCATACAATCGAGGCGGTCGTCGATCGGATCTCGATTCGAGAGGGGATTCGACCCCGGCTGGCGGAGAGTCTGGACCTGGCACTGAAGCTCTCCGGCGGCAGTGTTCTCACGCTGACCGAGTCGCCGCGAGGTTGGGACGAGCAGTTGCTGAGCACTCATCTGAGTTGTCCGGTTTGCGAAACGAGCTTGCCGGAGATCGAACCCCGCAGTTTCAGCTTCAATAGTACCCACGGGGCGTGTCCGGCTTGTGAGGGGCTCGGATATCAGAGTCTTCCGGATGGACGCGATCGAGCTGGGTCTGGACCAAGTTCCCTGTCCCGCGTGCGCGGGGTCTCGACTACGGCCGGAGGCGCGATCGGTTCGGGTTGATGGTCGATCGATTCACGATGTGACCACCATGAGCATCGGCGATGCCTTGAGTTTCTTCCGGTCGTTGCGACTCGATCCGTCCTTGGAGCAGATCGCGGCTCCCTTGATCGCCGAGATCGTGGGGAGACTCCAGTACTTGATCGAGGTCGGACTCGACTATCTGAGCTTAGGCCGTGGGTCGGACACACTCTCCGGCGGCGAGCTGCAACGGGCTCGACTCGCGGCTCAGCTCGGCTCGGGACTGGTGGGCGTTTGCACGATCCTTGATGAGCCGACGGCGGGGCTTCATCCCCGCGATACGGCGCGACTGATCGCCAGCCTGCGACGGTTGCTGGTCCAGGGGAACAGCGTTCTGGTCGTCGAGCATGATGCGTCCATGATTCAGGCGGCCGACTGGGTGTTGGACCTGGGTCCCGGGGCTGGCCCGGATGGTGGATTCGTAGTGGCGGCGGGTCCGCCCGAGCAATTGACGCGACAAACGGCTCGATCACGGCCCAATTCCTGGGCCGAGTGCCTTTCAGCTCGCGGAGGAACCGAGCAAACGTCTCGCCGCGAGCCCGGGATGGATTCAGATCCAGGACGCGACGCACCACAACCTGAAACACGTCGACGCACAAATTGCCTTGGGGACGTTAACTTGCGTCACGGGGGTCAGTGGGTCGGGCAAGAGTACGCTAGTTCATGATGTATTGGCTCGCGATCTGCGCCGATTTCTGCAAGGGAACGATCGCCGCGGACGCGAGGACAACCGGGTCCTCGGGCTCGAAGCGATCGATCAGCTCATTGAGGTTGACCAGAGTCCGATCGGCCGCGGTCCGCGGTCCACGCCGGCCACGGCGACGGGCGCATTCGATCAGATCCGGCGGCTTTTCGCGACGACCCGCGAGGCCAAGATCCGCGGTTATCGGGCCAGCCGCTTCAGTTTCAACGCCAAGGGGGGCCGGTGCGAATCCTGTCACGGATTGGGCCAACGCCGGATTCCCATGCATTTTCTCCCCGACCTGCACGTCACCTGCGAGGAATGCGGCGGTAAGCGGTTCAACCGTCAAACTCTGGAAGTACGCTTCAAGGGAAAATCGATCGGTGATGTTCTGAACATGCGTGTCGATGAAAGCCGCGCATTCTTCGGGGCGGTGCCGCGAGTCCTCCAGCCGCTCCAGACCTTGCACGAGGTTGGGCTTGGATATCTGACGCTCGGGCAGTCCAGTGCGACGCTCTCCGGGGGCGAATCACAACGCATCAAGCTAGCCGCCGAGCTCGGTCGCACCACAAGCGGTCGCGCACTTTATATCCTGGATGAGCCGACAACGGGTTTGCATTTCGCGGACATCGAGCGTCTGCTGGCGATCCTCCGGCGTCTCGCGGATTGCGGCCATACCGTGGTTGTGATCGAGCACCACCTCGACGTCATCGCCTCGGCCGACTGGGTGATCGACCTGGGGCCCGATGGGGGTGATGCCGGCGGTCGAGTCGTGGCGATGGGGCCGCCGATCGCGATCGCTCGCACCGAGGAGAGCAGAACGGGTGCGGCTCTCCGAGCATTGCGAGACTCCTCGCGAAACGCGCGATTTTAAGTATGGCGACCCATGAGCGCATTCAAGATCATCATCTCCAATTGTTCGTACTGGCGACGAGTCCGGAATTCCTCGACTTTCCGCGCGTCGACCGCGCGAACGACTTCCAGGAGCCGGAGAAACATTGCTTTCGAGTGAGAGAGATGAAATGTGGACTCCTCGAAAGTCGTTGTCCGCATCGCCTTGACATCGAGGCCGACGCATTCGCCGTTCTGGCCGTAGCCGTTTTTCTCGAGCGCCCAGACCTGGTTGAACGCCCGGCGGAGATCGACCGATCCAAATACTTTATCCTGATCATACTTCAGGCCATTCTGGTCGTTGAGATGGACGCTCCAGAGCTTGTCATGATACAGAGCGTAGGCCATGTCGTCGGCTGGATCGAGCCCGGCCAGGATCGAATGCGCGCTTTCGATCAGCACGCCGGAGCGGCTGGGGTCGATCGTTCTGTACGCGATCCCAACCATATGTCCCACGGTCGGCAGATAGGCTTGATCCATCGGCTCGTTGGGCTTTGCCTCGCCGAGCACTCGGATTTCCTTGTCGTGTTCCAGGATGGTATTCCAGGCGTCGACGATCCGGGCGACGGCCGTCTTGCCGTCCTTGGCCTCGCGGATATAGGTTCCTTCGCGGGCCAGCCAGAGCACGTAGTTCTTGCAACCGACTTCGCGCGCGATGTCGACGCACCGCCTGGCTCGATCGAGCGCGTACTTCCGCTCGGCGGGATTGTTCGACGTGAACGCACCGTCGAGCGTCCGCGGGTCCTCCCAGAGACGAGGCGCCACGATCTCGACGAACAACCCTTCTCCGTCCAGGATCTTCTTGACGTCGGCGACTCCCTTGGCTGTGCTTTGCCAGTCAAGATCAGCCGGCACGATGTCATCGTCGTGAAACTGGACGGCATCGAATCCAAGCTCTTTGTAAGCCTTGAGCTTACGCGCGAATTCCATCTCCTTGCGGCCGGCGGTCCAAACGGATCGGCCCCGGTGCTGATGTTCCAGGGGCCGAAGGAAAAACGGTACTTGGTGGGAGTGGTGCTGGGATTCATAAGGCATCGATCTCCTGGGCCGGGATTTCCAGAGAGAGTCAGGCCACACGGCGTCGGCCATGCTCCCGAAGTCGGCATGAACTGACCGTCAGAGATACCCGAAGCGATCCGTTCTCTCAATCTCCCAGTCTCGTCCTTTGACGAGGATGGCCAGTATGGTTGACAGCGAATGCTCAAGGGCGTCATGATTCATGGAACAATGGGAAGGTCGTGGCCGTCAAGACGGGGTTGTCGATTGATCGGTGAGTGTCATCGAGGGGAACCTGGGTTCCGATGCGACTCTGGCATCTCGTCGTCTTGATCTTGGCGCTCGCTGTTCTTCTGACCATCATCCGCGACCCGGTGGGTCGGATCGCGCTCACGGTTTTTATCACCGCGCTGGGCGAGGTGGTAATCGGCACGACGGCGGTGATGGCTCTGTTCCAGACCATCGGCTCATTCGGAGAAGCCAAAGGGCTGTTCGCACACGCGGAGGCCGTGGCCACGACGACACTGGTGTTGATCGTGGCGACGACGTTCATGTCGTCATTGCTGTTCATGGGTGCGTGGCTGGTCCAGGCTTCATTACCGTAGCGTGATGCCATGAGCGATCGATGAGGCCGCGACTCCCGAACGAGAGAGACTATCCAGAACCACTGGAGGATGAACTTGAGTCGTTACGTTCCGGAAACCTACCCCCATCAGTGGCTTCCCGAAAGCCTCGACCTCAAGACATGGGAGCAAATCGAGCCCTGGTATGTCAAGCTGATGGATCAGCCGATCAAGACGGCAACCGACCTTGAGCAATGGGTTTTCGCGGCCGGAGAGTTGAACGCGGCGGTTTCCCAGGAAGGGAACGAGCGGCACATCGCCTATACGTGCCAGACCGATGACCCGGCGCGGGAGGCGGCCTACCTGGAATTCGTGCGCGAAATCGAGCCCAAGCTGAAACCGATTCAGAACGCGATCCGGAATCGCTACCTCGATTCCGAGTTCCGATCGGAGCTGCCTGGCGACCGCTACTTCGTGTTCGATCGCGCCCTGGAGAACCGTCGCGCCCTGTTTCGCGAAGCGAACATCGCCCGAGAGACGCGGTTGGACGAGCTGAAACAGCAGTACCAGAAGATCATCGGGGCGATGACCGTGACGTTCCGAGGCGAAGAACGGACGCTGGCCCAGATGGCCCCCTTTCTCGAAGGCACTGATGCGTCGGTGCGCCGAGAAGCCTGGGAGCTGTCGGTTAATCGCCGGCTTGAGGACCGTCATACACTGGATCAATTGTTCGACCAGATGAAACAGTTTCGGATCGAGATCGCGGACGAGGCGGGTTTCCCCAATTTCGTGGAGTATGCGTTCCGTGATCGCGAACGGTTCGACTACAGTATCGAGGACTCGATCCGCTTCCAGCAGGCTGTCGAGCGGGTTGTCGTCCCGTTGTCGCGCCAGATCCAGGAGAACCATCGAGTCGCTTTGCGGACGGATGTGCTTCGCCCCTGGGATTTGTCCGTCGATCCCCTGGGCAGGCCACCGCTTCAGCCGTTTCAGGATGTCGAGAAGCTCGCGGCTGGCACCGAGTCCATCTTCCGGGAAGTCGACCCCGACCTCGGAGCTCAGTTCGCTTTTCTCCGGTCGAAACAGTTGCTCGACCTTGCCAACCGGAAAGGAAAGGCTCCCGGGGGCTACCAGACGACTCTCGAGGATGTTCGCCTGCCTTTCATCTTCATGAATGCGGTCGGCCTTGATTCGGACGTACGGACCTTGTTGCACGAGGGAGGGCACGCCTTTCATACGCTTGCCTGCCGGGGTGAGCCGCTGTCGGCTTACCGCGACTGCCCGCTCGAGTTCTGCGAGGTCGCCTCGATGACCATGGAGCTCCTGGGCGCGCGCCGTCTCGATCCGTTCTACAACGAGGGCGACGCCGATCGGTCCTACCGCAAACTGCTCGAGGGCATCGTGCTCATCCTCCCCTGGATCGCCACGGTCGACGCCTTCCAGCACTGGATTTATACGAACCCCCATCACACCCTCGAACAGCGCAAGGCCGCCTGGAAAGGGCTGCTCGACCGGTTCGGCGGCCTGGTTGATTGGTCGGGCTATGAGGAGGCCCGCGATCATTCCTGGCATCGTCAGCTCCATATTTTCTTATACCCGTTTTATTATATCGAGTATGGGATCGCCCAGCTCGGCGCCTTGCAGATCTGGCAGCGCTCCCTGAGCGATCCGGCCGTTGCGGTCGCCGACTACAGAAAGGCCCTCGCACTGGGAGGCTCTCGACCGCTCCCGGAACTGTTCGCCGCGGCCGGCATCCGGTTCGACTTCAGCGAGGAGCTGATCGCTTCGCTCATGGAAACCATCCGGGTGGAGCTCGAGAAACTCAGTCCGTGACCGGTTTGAAGACAACGTCTGCGCACGAACGATAGAATCGCCGCGGCCAGGACGCCCAGCGCCACGCTTCCCGACAGGATCGAGATCGAGGCCAACAGTACGATTCCCGTCGGCTGATACCGAAGCGCGACCCGGTGAGTGCCCGAACCGTTGATGCGAACCGCCTGAAAGCCGCCGTCGGCGGAAAGTACGGGCTCCTCCGGGCCCTCATCGATCCGCGACCGCCAGCCGGGGTAATATGAGCGCGCGAGCACCAGGTCGCACGCGCCGTCATGCTCGACGGTTGCGACGCGTGCCATCCCACGAAATCAAGCGGGCGAACCGAGCGTCGGGACGGCTGGGGACCTCGTCCCGGGCGAGAAACAAGACCAGGTCGAGATCGTCTGAAAGGGATAGACGTTCGTCCAGATCGCCGCGAACGGTAATCGTCCGGGCTCGGGTCACGACCCGTGCCACCGGAAACGGTTCCTCCAGCTCGATGATCGACCAGACTCGCGCCGCTGGCTCGCTCGGGGGATGATAGACAATCGCATCCAGCGCCGTGTCTCTCCAGTGTCCCAACTCCTTTCCCATTCCGATCAGTGATCGACCGTGACCGACCAGGTGCGTCACTTGCCAGCGCCTCAGCCACCGTTTGTGCACGTCCCAGCCCCGGCCGCTGATGTTGGTGCCAAGACTGCCTCGGAGGAAGAGCTGCTCCCAAGCCACCATCAGCTTATTAGGATACGGGTGGGCGAAACCCAAGTACGGCGTGGCCGTGCTCAGATTGGCTCGGATCGTCAGGTTCTGGAGCTCACCGCCGATCAGCAGCACATTCGGGAGCTCAGACAATTTGGTCAAAACCACACTCTTTTGCGGGAGAGCGATCGACCAGCCCCACTCGGTCGTACCGTGGTAATAGAGGACTCCCAGCTCGATCCCCGCCACAAGGAGAGGAGCCCACGACCCCAGTCGCTTGGCTCGCCAGGCGACGAGACATATCAGCGCGAGAATCCAGGCAAGACCAGCCCATGCGAATCCGTCGATATTTCCGATAAACCCGTCCCGAAGATGGACGTCTGCTCGATTGGCCCAGAAAGCGGCCGCCGCCGCCGCGCATCCCCCGAAGATCACGGCGGCGACCAGGCCGACGACGAAACCTCTGGCTCGACAGTGATAGGTCGAACCCCTCACCGGCGAGAACAGCCAGGCCCAGCGAGGTCAGCAAGGTGTATCGAGCAGGCACTCGGAAATAACCCAGTCCCGGCAAGGCCAGCACGTAGAGATAACCTTCGGGCCACCATCGAGGCATCGTCGCGAGTGCGAAGCTGACCGGCACGACGATCCGCCAGAGCGAGCTCGCTCGACTTGCTCGGTTTGCCAACAGCGCCGATCACCGCGAAGATCAAGGGGAGCGTGCCCACGTAGAGGGCCGCTTCAAAACCGGTGGTCTGCTGACCGTACCAGTAGGGATCCTCGGCGCCGAGTCGCAGCTCACGGAGCGGGCGAGGGAGCACCAGCTCGAACCAATGAGCCGGCGGAAACGAATAATAGAGTAACTCACTGCGCTTGCGATTCGTCTGCCCGACGAATTGAGCCAGTTCCCAGCTCAGTCCCAGTTGGACGGCCGCAATCGCCATGCCCCAGCCGGTGGCGACCAGGAGACCGAGTGCCCGCCTCCACGCTTTGTGATCGAACGCCGCCCGCCACACGCCCGTCGCCAGGACCAGAATGCCCGTCCACGTCTGAAGCTGAAAGTGTCCTAGCGTCCATTGCAGACCCAGAGAGAGCGCCAGCAATGGCAGCCAGAAGATGCGACCGCTTGACATGAACCGCTCGGCGATCATGAGCGCAAGCGGTAAGTAGGGCATCAGCAGATAGAATGGCTCGTGGCTCGAATGGATCGCCTGAAAACCGCAAAACGTGAATGCCAGCGACGTCAACGAGCTCCCCCAAGCACCGACTCCGAGAGCACCGGGCATAACCATAAGTGGTGGCAACAAGTGCCAGATAATGAAGCCACATGGAAAGGCGGTAAGCCGTTGAAACATCGAGAAGCTTGTAAAGAACGAGATTCGGTGGATAAAAGGCCGCGACATGGCTCTCGGCAGCCAGCGCAACGCCCAGCCCGAATCGCTCACTCCAGAAAGGGAGGCGGCCGTCATGCGAGCGCGCGGGCCAGCTCGGTCTTGAGTGGACGGTACAGCCGGTCCGGATCGCCGCCGACCGGCTCATAGCCGACCAGCAACCCGCCCAGGATCGTTCCAACCAGGACAAGCGCGAGAATCAAAGGATATTCGCGCCGATATGTCTCGGAGAGCATGAAGCATCGAGCCCCACCGAATTGGTCTAGAATTGACCTGTGAAACCTGATCCGAATAATGTAGAAGAGGTAGCATAACTGGTTGCCGTACTCCTGCGGTAGTACGCCCGATCCTCGGGTTTTGCGTGGAAGTGTTATCTCGCGATGGCTGAATTGCTTAGGCACAATGGGGCCCTTGCTAATGTCAACGTGCCCAAGGTAACGATTGCCGGCCATAACCCGATCCCCAGAGGAAAAGGATGGAGCCACTGCCCGATGACGCAATGGTTGTGCGCGGCGGTCAAAACCTTCCGGAGAACTTCGTGAACGGTTCGGGCGTGACGATCGAGGCGGGCGAACGACTTAATGGAGTCTCGGTGAACGCGGCTGCCGGTTTGACAATCGAGCAGTTCACGTCGGCCGATCCCACATCGGGCTACCCAGGTATTCTGAACAATCGAGTTGGCGTGACTACGGTCGGTGCAGTTCGTAAACTTGGAGGCGATGTGGTCCCCTCTCCGACAAGAACGAACCCACGTCACTCGACCTTGAGTGGGCTCACACCAGAAGTTGCCAGTCGTCTTTTTATGCCTACTGTACTCAATCCGAGCCGGCGCAAGGTCAGGTAGGAGCGTCGCGATGTCGAGCCAGAGAGTCTATGCCGACTTCCAAAACCTTGACGATTCCAATCGAGTGAGACTGACGTGTGCTGGCACAATGAATGACTTAACACGTCAATCCATCGAGCTTCGCGAGGGTCTGGTTCTGACTTTTTACATGGATGACGCTGACGACCAAGGAGATTCAGACGAACTTCGCGCGGAGGGCGTGGTTCACTACGACGAGAAAGACGGCTCTTGGGTCGCATCTGTCGATTGGTCCGCGATACGTCACGCTTCGGATGGGGATGAGCCGGGCACGAGTACTTCCAATCCTTCCGATCCCGGGTCGATGTACAACAACGGCCCGGGCATTCATCGAAGCGGTCCGCCTACGGCTGCCGTAGAATTCCCGCGGTAAGCCTCGTCCAGCGTGGTCGGGATTGGTACTTCAGATCGGGGTTGCCGAGGCACGCAATTGGCCCGTGAGTATGTAATCGATCTTCAAATCATCAAGAATCCGCACGACCCGCTTCAACAATTCTTGTTGTGACATCTTTCGAGCCGATCGAACAGAATCCGTCGAAACTCGTCCTCGGTGGCGTCGGGGAATCGCTGGCGTAAGCCTTCAATGAAGAGCGCCTTGGAGAATTCGGACAGCTCGAATGCCTTCAAGAGCCTTTGCTCGGGGGTCATCGACCGGAGGACTTCGAGGTAGCGCTGGCGGTTGGGCTGTGGCTTCATGGCTTCTTGGTCCCCGTTCCGGCTTGCGGCCGGCGCGACGACCAGCTCGATGGGTGAAGAGCTGTGCTCGGTGCCCGCCGATTCCGCCTTGCCGACCGCGTAGAACGGCCGGTCCATCGGTTGGGCCCACGGCTCCGCCAGCAAAGACACGGTCCGCTCGGCTTGGGCCTCGGTGATCAAGACGCCGTTCAAACCGATGTTGAGCACGCGGACGCCTTGCGGCAAGTTCTTCACGTCGATCGGGACCCGTCCGCGAAACGCCGGTCCGCGCTCCACGGCCAACGTCATCGAGACCTGTTCGCCAGGATGGATCACGACGCGGTTGGGCCGCGCGGTTACGTTGAGGTTCGGCCGCGGTGTGACCGTGATCCATCCCCCGGCCGGTCCGCCGGGATCGATCTCCTGAACATGGGCCGAGCCACTCGAGCGATCGCCCAACGGGCGGGCGACCACTCGCCAAGTCGGTGGCGAGAACGCAGGAGCGGTCGCGTCCGCACTTAACGCCAGCATGCCGCTCAGCTCGCCGCGGTCAATCACGGCCGGTGTTGCCGTGATCCCCGGCGGCAGTGACTCGGCATTCACCTCGATGGCCGAATCGAAGCCGTCCACGCGGATCACGTTCAGCGCCACCAGCGTGGTTCCTCCGCGGGGGATGTTCGGGTTCTCGGTACCCAGTTCGACACGGAACGAAGGGTGCGAGCGGCGCAGGACCAGATGATAACCGAAGTCATCGCCTCCGAGACCGCGAACGTCGGCCACTCGGACCAGGTAATCGCCATCAGCCGGCGGCGTGAACGTCACGCGCGAATCCTTGGAATACGACGGTCCGCCATCGTCGTTCTCGTAAGTGAGCGTCGTGGTCGCCACTCCGCCCGGTGGAAACTTCGTGCCAGGAGGGTGGATCTCGACCTTGTACATCGGTTGCCCCATCGGATGTTGCTCGGGAGTCGTCTCCAGCATCCCCAGACGCTGGCCGCCTTGGTTCCAGAAAACCGAGTCGTCGTCAGGATTACGCGGCAAAGCCTGGATTCGCGCCAACTCGCGTCCAAACAAAATGTAATCGTTGATCGCGAGATTGTTCCAGCGCGTCAAACGGATTCCCGACGCCTTCGACGACTCGTCGCGGAACGCCGCTTCGGTCTGATCGACCGGACGAAGGACGGCCCGGGGGATCGGCTTGCCGTTCACATCGAGCACGTTGACGATCGAATCGATTGGCGAGCCGAGTCGTCGCCCGAACAGCTCGACGACGACCGTCTCGCCCTTCCTGGCTCGAAAGCGATAGAAATCGACGTCCCCGTCATGACCGATATGACCCGAAACGCCGCCCGGAACGCGAGCTCTTGCGCATGTGACACGGCGTCGTTGGTTTCCTGCTCGATGCTCACCGGCCCGTCGGTCACAACGACCGTCCTCGTCTGATAGGGCCGTCTTCCGCCGGGCAACACGACCGGTACCTCCAGGATCGTCCCCGCCTCGAGGCGCAGCACCTGCCGGCATGGAGACCTGCTTGACCTCCGCAAGGTTCGACCCGATGACTTCGATCTCGGCCGTCCGCCCGCGCTCGACACCGAGCGGAAACACCGACTGCACGATGGGGAGTTGTCCAGCGGCGATCCGGTAGAAATGGCTCCCGGAACCTCCGAAATCGGCATCCGCGACCTGAAGGAAGTACAAGCCATCGCTCTGCGCTGTGAACGTCAATACGGGATCGAGGATTGAGCTGCCGGCGGTTGCGCGAGCATGAACGTGTCCGCGTGTATCGAGGACGATCAACTCCGGCCGCAACTGGGAGCCGATAGCCCGTGCAAGGACCTGGAAGACAAGTTGCTGGCCGGCCTTGGCCTCGAACGGGAAGAGATCGACGTCCCCGGGACGGTCGATCGACCCGACCAGGGTCGCCGGCAGCGCGGTCGGCGTAATGGGCAATCCGCCCTTGTCACTCACGACATCGTTGGGTTCCTTTTCCACGACCTCCGGATCAGCCGCGACGGCGAACGGCTGCATCGCGGGAACGCCCAGCGGCGTGATCACGCCCATGCGATGCAGGCCGACGCGGGCGTCAGCCGCGATGGTCAAATCGAACTCAGTGCGGTTGTCGTCCGGTCGAGCGTTCGGAATGATCGTCGCCGTGAGGCCGGGCTCAGGCAGGATGATCGCGGTCGCGCGGCCCACGCCTTGGCCCGTCAAGATCACGCGGACCTTGCTCCCGCGGACCGCGCCGCGCGGTCGAGGGGGATCGAGCGAGGCATTTCGAACCAGCTTGGCGGGCTCGGCCGATTGAGGAACCGGCGGCTCGCGCAGCACGATGCCGAGCTTGCCTGCCTTTGTATCCCAGAGACCGAGGAACCCGTCATAACGCCCAAGCGCCAGCCGGCGATTATCCGGGCTGAACGCCAGCGCCTGCACCCAGTCCGCCTGGTTGGGAACCGTCGACTGCGGCGTCATGTTGTCAAGGTTCCAGAGCCGGAGCGTGCGATCCTCGGCACTAGATGCCAGCATGCGGCCATCGGCCGAGACGGCCAGCCTGACGATCGGCGCGTCATGTGCGAAGACCGACCGCTCGAGCCGAACGCCACCGCGATCGAGACGCCAGATCCGGATCGAACGATCCACTCCAGCCGAGAACAGCCGAGACCCGTCCGGCGTGAAAGCCAGGGCGTACAGCTCGGCCGTCGACTCCGATAGCGTCTCCTTCCGCTTGCCAGTCGCCCAATCCCAAAGCTTGACCGTGCGATCGGCCGCACAAGAGGCCAAGGTCTTGCCGTCCGGCGAGAAGGCCAGACCGTAAACCGCGTCGCTGTGATCCTTGAGCGAACGAATCACCGTCCCTCGCGAGAGGTCCCAGATCAAGACCTGCTTGTCATAGCCGGCGGTGGCCAGAACCTTGCCATCCGCGGTGAGCACCGCCGACAGAATCGAGTCGGCGTGCCCTTTGAGCTCGAGCCGTTCGTTCTCGCTTCGAAAGATCCCAGACCGTGACCGACCCGAACAACCCTGCACGACCCCCCGCGGCGATCAGCGAACTTCCGTCGTTCGAGAAACGAACCGAGTTCACAGGCCCGGGATGATCGCCGAGCGTAGCGACGACCTTGCCGGACTCGGAATCAAACACGACGACCTGACGTCCCATCGCGGCCGCCAGAACGCGGCCATCCGGCGAGAAGGCCACCGAAGCGATCGGGGCAGCCACCGGAACCTTGAGCGCGACCTTGGGCAATCCCGCCAGCCGGTCGACCAGAGATCGCCAGCGGCGTCTCGGCTCGCGGACGGGCCGTCGAATTCGGCACCTTCCTTGACCCAGCCGCGACAAGGTTGCAATCTCGACCTGCGTCAGAGGTGGCAGTTTGTAGGGCATCCGCAGCGCCGCACCCTCGCGGACCGATTCGATCAAGGAGCTAGCGTCCGGATCGCCCGGCCTCAGGATCGTCTCACCGGCCATCTTCCCGCCGCGCTTGAGAGCAGCGAAGGTTGCCATGCTCAAGCCGCCGGATGCCTTAAGTTCGTTATGGCAACCCAGGCACTTCTTCACCAGGATCGGTGCGACTTGGTGCCGAAAACTCAGCCGATCCACGTGCGCGGGAGCTTGACCATAAGCCGTTGAGCCGAGAAGGAAACACAGGGCGCCTAGCAGCAGACCCCACAACGCCGACGCTCTCATTTCCGCCCCGTTGCGAGGAGGGGGTTACGTTCATTTCCCCCCCTTGCGAAGGGGGGGTCAGGGGGGGTGAACAGGGCATAACCAACACCTTCGACCGAAGCGGCGGAACCTGGCCTTCGGCGGATGCCCCAGCTTGGCCCAGCCGCCCCGGAACTGCGTACCAGGCACTGGTTCCGCCGGGACCACCCCCCCTGACCCCCCCTTCGCAAGGGGGGGAAAAGCGGGCGACGAAATCGCCGAATGACGTGCGACTTGTGGAAGACCAAGGCTTCACAACCACAGGCTCACCCTTCCGAAAACGTCAATGATTGAACAAGAACTCTTGGCTGGTGAGGACTGCCCAGTAGAGGTCCTCGACCGCCTGGCGGCGGGTTGTCGCGATCGCCTTGGGGTCGGTCAGGCCCGCCACGGAATCCTTCAGGACCTTGAGCATCCGTTCGCGTTCCGCTTCGGTTGGCGGCCGGGACAACGCCGACAGGAACAGCCGGTCCAGGATTTCCCGGTCGCCATCGTTGCGGGCAATCGCCTTGGCCGTGACGCTGGCATCGGAACGCAGCTTTTCGTTGATCGTCGACCCGTTGGCCAGGTGCAGGGCCTGGGCCATCGACGGCTCCGCGGACCGCTCGCACGAACACGTGGCCAGCCGCGCGGGCCTGCCGAACGATTCGAGAAACGTGTTCTCGACCTTGCTGTCGGGCAACTGGAGGCTGCGCCAGCCGGCCGGATAGCCGGCGAACGGAGTCGGCACCTCGGTGACCCGGGCAATGGCGTCCAGCAGGACCTCGGCCGGCAGCCGTTTGACGCGATAGTGGCTGAGGAATTTCGACATCGGCCTCGTTGCCCGGCGACCGGCAAGCTCGACCGCGCATAGACCGCCGAGGTCATGATCGTTTTGATCAGGTGCTTGATGTCGAAATGATGGGCGACGAAATCGGCGACCAGCCAGTCGAGCAAGGCTTGATCGCTGGGAGGGTTGGAGATCCGCAGGTCGTCCTCGGGATCGACCAGTCCCCGGCCGAAGAAATTGCTCCAGACCCGGTTGACGACGGCTTTGGCGAAGTAAGGATTGTCGGGCCGAGCCAGCCAATCCGCGAAGACGACGCGACGGTCGCTCGTGTCATCCGAGGCGATCGCCGGGCCATCCAGCGGCCGCGGCGGCATCGCCACGCCGCGACGCGGATGAAGGATCTCCCCCTCACTCGCGCTGGCCACCACCTCGTCGCCGGCGGTCTCTCCGTCCTTGAGCTTGATCCGGGCGAACAGATTGGCAAAGCCGTAATATTGATCCTGTGTCCATTTCTCGAGCGGATGATTGTGACAGCGAGCGCACATCAGCGACAGGCCGAGAAACGCCATGCTCGTGCTTTCGGTCAGGTCGATCGGATCGCGGTGCAGCACGAAGAAGTTGACCGCTCCGTTCGAGAGCGTGCTCCCCTGGGCCGTCACGATCGAGCGGGCAAACTGGTCCCACGGAACGTTTTTCGCCACGCTCTCGCGCACAAATCGGTAGAACGACCACATCGACGGCGCGGACAGCCTTCGCGAAGAGACCAGCAAGAAGATCCGACCACTTGTACGCCCAGTAGTCGACGAACTCAGAGCTGTCGAGCAACCGGTCGACCAGCCTGGCGCGTTTGTCCGGGCGATGATCCTTGAAGAAGGCGTCGGCCTGCTCGATCGTGGGCAATGTGCCGGTCGCGTCCAGGTAGGCGCGGCGGAGGAACACCGCATCGCCCGCGTCCGGCGACGGCGGAATCCGCAGCGACGGCGAGCTTGGCGAGGTTCTTGTCGTCGATCGGGTTGTTCCGCGTGGCCGCCGCGAAGACCTTGGGATCGTCAGCTTGGTTTCATAAGGCGAGGTGACGGTCATGCGCCCCACCAGGCTGGCGAACCAGACCGAGACGGACGCCTCGCCCCGACCGGTCACCTTGAGCCGGCCGCTGTCCTCGACGGTCGCGACCGACTCGTCGGTGCCGGTGAACTTGGCCCAGTGCGTCACGTCCTCGACTCGGCCGTCGGAATAGGTCGCCTGGACCAGGACCTGCTGGCGTCTGCCCCGGCTCGAGCCGAACGGCACTCGGATAAACCGAGAGCGATCGAACTTCGGGGTCGGTCGCCGACGGGCCCGGCATCCCGGCGGCGATCCAGCCGGCGATCACGCGGTATTCGAGCGAGTCGGTCGTGAAGCGAATCCCGCCGCCGTGCTCGATGGCCCCCGTCGGCTTGAGCAGCAACAGGCTCTCCTCCGGGGCGGTCTTGACGACTCGTCGTCCCAGTGCCTGGCGGGTCAAGACGGCGTGATCCACCTCGGGAGCATAACCGCGCAAGGTCAGTCGAAAGCCGTTCTTGCCCGCGGCCGCGCCGTGGCACGCTCCCGAGTTGCAGCCCTGCTTGGTCAGGATCGCCTCGACATGGTTGCGGAAAGTCCAGGGCTCGTCGCGATCGTGGTTCTCGACCGAGATCGACGCCCGAGCGACCTGGCCGTCGACCGTCGCCGACAGCGTCGCCAGACCATCGCCGAATCGGCGTGACATATCCATTCGCATCGACCGTGACGACCCGAGGATTGTCGGTCGCGAACACGGCCCGAGGCGTCAGGTCGGCGGTACCGACGCTCGGCCTCGACCCGCTCGACGAGGAACCGCTGACGGGCGTGCGGACCGTCCAGCCGCGCCGAGGCGGGCAGCAGCCGAACCTCGGCACCGGACGCAATGGGGTGTGAGAGCAACGGCAATCGCTGCCCAGACCCAGGCCAGCGTCATTCGGATATCGGCCATATTGAATCGTTCTCGCGTTGGGAAGTCGTGTGGGCCGGATGGATCAGATCAGATCAGATCAAAACAGTTCCTGGATCGGCTCGACGCCGTGGTCGACCAGCCGGAGCGGGCGGCTCTGGGGGCCGGGAAGCTCGGTGGCCAGGTCGATCCCGAGCCCTTGATACACCGTCGCGGCGATCTCGGCCGTGGTGACCGGACGGTCCTTGGGGGCGTAGCCGATCTCGTCGGAGGCGCCGACGACCCGCCCTCCCTGGATGCGGACCGCCGGCGAAGAGGGCCGTCCAGCAGGCCGGGTGATGGTCGCGGCCGCCGGCCGGGTTGATCTTGGGCGTCCGCCCGAACTCGCCGAACGCCAGGACCATCGTGTTTTCGAGCATCCCGCGCCGCCCCAGGTCTTCCAGCAAGGCCGTGTAGGCGTTGTCGAAGTTGGGGCCGACCTCGTTCTTGTAACACTCGATCGGACTGAACGGGGCCGAGCCGTGGATGTCCCAGGTGATCTCGTTGAAGACGGTCTCGAACATGTTGACCGTGACGAACCGGGTTCCCCGCTCGATCAGCCGGCGGGCCAGCAAGCAGCTCTGGCCGAATCGGGTGCGGCCATACCGATCGCGAACCGCGGCAGGCTCGGCGGCGATGTCAAAGGCCTCGCGTGCCTGGGGGCTGGACATGAGCTTGAACGCGCTCTTCGAAGTTGGCATCGAGCAGCCGGGCGTCGGCCGACGACTCGAACGAGCCGACCGCGCCATCGATCGCCGCCCGCAGCGACCGTCGCCTCGACTCGCGCACGGCCGTGACGTAATCCGGCGGACGCAGATCGGGCACCTTGAACGCCTTGTCGTTGGGGTCGGCGTTGAGGATGAAGGGATCGAACGACTTGCCGAGGTAACCGGCGCGCATGACCGTGCGGCAGGTTGCCTCCGGTCGGGCCGATCGGCCGGGGCAGCAGCACATTGGGCGGCGTGTCGTTCCGCGACCCTTTATACTTGGCCACCACGCAGCCGTAATGCGGATGCTCGATGCCGCCGCTGAACAGCCGGCCGGTCTGCATCATCTGGTGGCCCGTGTCGTGGACGGCCGCCGCGGTGTGATAGACGCAGCGGACCAGCGACACCTGGTCCATCATCGTGGCCAGCCTGGGAAAGATCTCCGAGATCTGAACGCCCGGCACCTTGGTCGCGATCGGCCGGAACGGGCCCGCGGACCTCCTCGGGTGCGTCCGGCTTCATGTCCCAGGTGTCGAGCTGCGACGGGCCGCCGACCAGGAACAGCAAGATGCAATTGACGTCGCGATCGTCGCGATACGGCTCCCGCGGACGCCAGGGCCTCCATCGCCGGCAGCCCGAGCCCGAGCGCCGTCAGCGACCCGGCGTGGAGGAAATCGCGGCGAGTCAACCCATCACAAAAATGGACCGGCTTCCTGGCATCGACTCGGATCATGTTGCGGCCTCTTTGGGGTGGGGGGCGAGCAGGCAAGTCCGCGGAGAACCGATTCATCGTAACGCCGTTCAACGCACGGGTCAAACACGTGCTTGATGCTTGTGAAACACTCGATCAGACCCCGATAACCGACCAAGACCGCGCGATTAACGCGATCGTCGGTTTGTTTGACGGGTTTCACGAGGTTCCACGGTGCCCGTTGAACTTCCGCATCGAGTCGTTTGGTCCGGTCGGATCATGACGATGGCTTCCCGATCAGAGAATTGCCGGGTGCGACAAACCATGGGAGATCCCCTCGGTATTCCGTCTTACGATCTCTTCGGGCACTGCGTTCTCTATTGCGAAGTCCGCGGTTTGGTTGGTTTCCGCAGGCTCCGCGATGAGATCCGGTTGTCGATCCGCATTCGACGGCCTCCGCGGCGGGACTGGTGAAGGCGATGGGTTCGCTCGGCAATTCTTGGTTCGTGGAGTACGTGGGTTCGCTCGGCAATTCCTTGCTGGCATTCCTGGCAAAGTTGTGCCGTGGCTCGACGGATCAATTCCACACAGTGGAGGGATTCGTTAGAATCGTACGAATCCGTGCACTGGGAAGACTCGTCGCGCACAACGGATGACTTACCGTTGACCCTCGGCGTGGAGGATGGAGTGAATTCGAATCGAGGAGTTGTCCGCGTTAGATTCAGTGACTGGTCCGTCAGCACAGCCAGCAGTCATGCAGCCGCTCGACCAATCGCAGGAAGACGCCTTGCCACGGGTTGCAGGACAGCAGCCGGTAAATCAACCGTCGTCCACTCCGCACGATCTGACACGGCATCTCGATGAAAGCTGCGCGGTACGTCGCGAACTCCATCCGCAATAAGGTTCGTTTCTCAGCCTCGTGCTTCGCTTCGTGCCGGGGTGATACGGGCACCAGCAAGGCGCTCCAGGCCTTCAGGCTCCAGGCCAAACTGGCCATCACCATATACGCCCAGTTGCTCACCAGGTTGTCGACCGGCGTCGTCAGGGCATGCACGCCGCTCTTGAGCTGGGCGATCAAATTCTCTTGATTACAGCGGTCATTGGCCGAGAACACCACGTCCTCAGCCGACATGTCGCGGTCGTTGGTGATGTAGAAGAAGTAGCGATACTCCTCGAACAGCCGCATCTGGCCCTTGTCGGTCGCCAGCCGCTTGCGGAGCACGATCATCCGATAGCTCTTCTTGCAGGCACCCGGCTGATAGTTGAACTCGGCGACCATCTCTTCGAGCAAATGGATCGTCTTGAAGCCGTGCTTTCGGACGATCTCCGGCTTGACCCGTTCGGGTTGCTGGCGGGGCGTTGTCTTGATCGTGTATCGCGGCGGTCGTTCCAGGAAACTGTACGCATGAGCCGGCAGTTCGTCGGCCCTGGCCTTGAGGATGTCATAAGCCGCATATCCGAAGATGAAGCGAATGTTCTCCGCATCATCCCAGGAATCCAGATCCTCGGTCTCGGCGATGGTGGTGCCGTCCTGCGGCAGGACCTGCTCGTCCCAAGCATCCAGGTCCTTGTTCTCGGCGATCCTCGTGTCTCCCCGCAGCAGGATCTTGCGGAAGCCGGCCCGAACGCACAGCGCGACGCCCTTGTTCAGGTACTCGCCGGCCCGCTCCTGGATGGGCGATTGCCGCTGCGATTGAGCAGGTAGAGGGGTTCACCCGTATTGGCCAGCGAGACCAAGTGGACGTGGTAGCCCCACTTGCCGTTGTAGCCGATGTCCACGTCTTTCTTGCACTCGGCTTTGGTCTGGGCGATGGTGCCATCGGCGTCCAGGATCGCCTCAGCGAAAAACTCATCCGGCTGTTGAGCCCAGACCCGCAGCCGTGCTTTATTGATCGCGTTCATCACCGTGACGACTTCGGCTTCGGAAGTGAAGCGGCGGCAGAAGTCCCCGGCGGTGGTCGGTTCCGGGATCCGTTCGGCACCCAGCGCATCGAGGTAGACCTCGTCGTAGCGATTAACGAGCGGATGGCGCACGGGCAATGGTTATCGGGTTGTCGGGTGCCCTCTGAGCACCGTCCTTTCCGCACGGCGCAAAGCTGGCCTATCGATGGAGCGGGTTTCCTAACCCGCTGGTTCGTTCTTTCCTCACGCGCAAGGCTAGCCTTCATGTGCGAAAGTTTCCCCCCCTTGCGAAGAGGGGGTTCGGGGGGGTGGACAGGGCATAACGAACATGCTCGGCCAAGCCGGCAATTCCGCGAGGCCCAGCAGCTCGGGACCCGCGCACCAGGCTCTGGTTCCGCCGGGACCACCCCCCCTGCCCCCCCCCTTCGCAAGGGGGGGACACTTGATTAGCATATGCATGTGTATGTGCCAATGGTGCGAGGAGAGCGTAGCCGAAGGCCGGTTGAGGTGCGACGCTGGCCTTCAGGTTCATTCTGTTACTGCCTCCTAGCCTTGTCCGTCCTGCCCAGGCTGCCCGCATCAGCCGCATCAGGCGCTTGGCCTTTTGTTTAGTCCTTTCATTGCCGCTCAGCTCGCAGTAAGCTGGTTCGAAGCCGAATCGGCATGTCGATCGACGGCAGCAGAGCCGCGGGTGCTTGACGCGAGTAGAGTCGGTTTGGGGGAGCGCCAGAGTCTCTGTGGCCAGGGCGATGTCGCCGTCGGTCCGCGCGATGGGGAGCTTTGCCGGCCGCACTCAAATGCCGTAATACAAGGAGTCGTTTTCATGGCGACCCAGTGGTACTTGATCCAGGGCGACGACAACTTCGGGCCGATGACGTCGGACGAGCTCAAGAAGCTGGCCGCGGACGGGAAGATCGGGCGAAGGGACCTGGTGCGGAAGGAGGGAACGACTCGATGGTTCCCGGCTACGGCGGTCGAAGGACTGTTGTCAACGCCCATCACGACACCGAGCGCGCCTTCGGTAAAAACATCGTCGCCGGGCTCTTACAACCCCGTCGAGCCTCCACCTCCAGCCGACGTCAAACGCACGCAGCCTGAACCCAAGCCCGAACCTGAACCGGTGCGAACAGCCTCGCCGGGCTCTTACAGCCTCGTCGAGCCTCCACCTCCAGCCGACGTCAAACGCACGCAACCTGAACCCAAGCCCGAACCTGAACGCGTCGAAACAGCCTCGCCGGACGAGCGGGGCTGGTCCGGCTCCCGCTGGGTCCGGCTCGGCGCCCAGTCGGCACTGCTGACAGTCGTGATCGCCAGCGCCGCCATGTGGATCGTCATGCCGAACAGTTCCCGGGTGCAAGAAGGAGCGGATCACCCGCCCTCCAACCCACCGATTGCCAAGGTGGCGCCACAATCCGCCCGTCCCGTCCCGGTGGCCAAAGCGGCGCCACGAGTCGCCCGTCCCGTCCCGGTGGCCGAGGTGGCGGCGCCGGCTGAACGGGGAGCGGCGGGAAAGCCGATGCCGCCGCCTATGCCGCCGCAGATGCCGGCGCCGTTCGTCGCGGTTCGGCCCCGGCCCGCATCGTCCACTGATTACACCAGGCTTGCGACAGCGCTGTCGAATCTCTATCGCACTGCCGATGCCCCGTGGAGCCCGGACAAGGTCACTTCGGCAGATGTCTTTCTCGCTGCCGCTGGCCGATCACCAGGCCAACGGATCGCCGCCCGCCGAGCAGCTAATTGGCGCGATCCAGAAGCTCAAGGGTGCTCATGACCCAGTCGTGAACGAAGCGGTTGCTCGCCTGGAAGCCGGCCGTCGGATCATGATCGGCGGCTCCCAGGAGACGAATGAGCGGGTCGAAAGGTCGAGGCAAGACCGCAATATAGCCGCGGGGACAGTCGAACGCAGGGAACGCGAAGACAGGCCCTACAAGGAGTCGGGCGAGTTCTTCGACAGCCGCGAGAAGCTCTTCTTTGCCAACATCATGGCGGAAGGCGCAAGAAGGGAAAGCAGGTCGAAAGGGAGGCAGCCATGGAGACGGCCCGGTTCGATTGCTGGAACACGTTGGTTCCGAAGTTGCCCGAGATCTACCGTGGGAGCCCGGAAGGCCACGACCTGATTCAATTCCGGATCACCGCGCCCGACGCGGCCGCCAGACGCGGGCCGCAGTTCGCGGTTGTGAACACCAGCCGCCAAACGCTGACCGACGTGACGCTCGTCCTCGACCTGCTTCATTACTCGTCTGCGCCGGAATCGACCGTGTTTCAGGTCTTCTTTATTCCCGTATGGCAGGCCGGTGCGGAGATTCGCCTACCGACGGCGATCGCCCAAAACCGCCACCACGGGGAAATGAGCAAAATGCGGCCGGCGAACGCCGATCCCGGCCCCGAGAGTGCACTCCGGGGTATCCATGGTGAGTGGGTCGGAGCAAATTCCTTCCACCGTGGCGGGAATGACCCCTCCGGGTCCGATCCCACTAAATCGTGGCTGGCTGGTGTTGGTGGGCTGGTCGCGGTGCAAGCCTCACTCTGGTCGGCGCAGGCCAATCAGCCCGTCCAAATCTTCCCCATTCTCCGATCAGGCACTTGCAGGCGCCCGTCGCGAACTTGACGTCGCCACCCGGCTGGCCGCCAACCTGATCCCGATGATGATGCGGAACAAAAAACTGCCACCCAACTCCAAATTCACGCTGCCGGACGACTTCTGGGAAGTCCGCGCCGCGAAGCGCGTGCTGACGTTCGTCCCGCCGGACTCCGACCTCGCCCGCCGGGCCAACCTGCTCATCGACGACCCGGTCCAGCTCGTACGAGAAACCCCGGCCGACAACCTGGCGACTGCAAGACCGCGTTCGGGTGCGGGCGGACCGGGAATGGGCCGAGCAGGGATCGACGCCCTTGTTGCCCGCCTGGTGCCGGGCACCCTCTTCCGGGGGAATTGGGCTTTACGCCTGCCGATGGGCGCCCAGAGGTTTCCCATCGAGCGTCGCAAGCAGCTCGCGGCACTCAAGGACAAGTTCGTCCCCATCACGCTGGTCATCAACACGCGCGACCCCGCAACGCTTGCGGTCACGGCGACCCTGCGCGCCGCGGATCGCACGGGCGCGAAGCGTGAGCTCAAAGGCGAGGTCATGGAAGATCGAGCGACGGGCCGCGCCATTTTGTACTTCCCCCACGTGAAGGAAACCGAGCCCCGCCTGAAGTTGCTGGACACCGATTTCGACTTATTCACGGCGCCTGAGAGCCTGACGATGGTACTGAGCCGCACCGGCCTCATCGGAAAGATGCCTGGCCCGGTTCGCCCGGAAAGCTACTGGTTCGAGCTGGAGTGCACGGGGGGTGGGAGGACGCGCTGATCGCGCGTGGACGGCCCCAATCAGGCCGCCGATGGACGAACCTTTCATCGGCCGATGGTGCCAGATAGATCCAAAGAAATCGGCCCGGAGAGCAGACAACGTAACCTGGTGATCCTGGACGAGGTTAATCGCCGGCCCAACCTCTTCCAGCCTTTGCGCGGTCTGATTGACAAAGGCCGGCGGGAAGGACGGGGCACTGGACGTTTCCTGCTGTTGGGTTCGGCCTCGATCGACCTGCTCAAGCAGTCCGGAGAGACCCTGGCCGGTCGTATTGCTTATGTGGAGCTGGCTCCGTTTGACATCTTGGAGTTGGGGAGCGAGAGCATCGATCCACTCTGGATACGCGGCGGGTTTCCGGGATCGGTCCTGGCGGAGGATGACGCCATTAGCCTGAGGTGGCGTCGCGATTTCATTCGCACCTATCTGGAACGCGATATTCCTCAGTTCGGAGTGCGCATTCCAGCGGAGACTCTCCGGCGGTTCTGGACAATGCTTGCACACAACCAGGGCGGCGTACTGAATGCGGCTCAGTTGGCGCGCGGCATCGGAGTAACCGGCAGCACGGTCGCCCATTATCTCGACCTACTGGTCGATTTGTTATTGGTTCGCCGGCTTCAACCCTGGCACCGCAACGTCGGCAAACGCCTGGTCAAGTCGCCGAAGATCTACATTCGAGATAGCGGGCTGGTCCACGCGCTACTCGGGCTCGCGAAGAAAGAGGAACTGTTGAGCCATCCGATCGTCGGCGATAGCTGGGAGGGATTTGTTGTCGAAACACTGCTCGGTGTGGCGCCGCCGGGAACGGAAGCCAGCTTCTACAGGACCGTGGCCGGAGCCGAAATGGATCTGGTGCTGGCGTTACCTGGCGGGCAGGTCTGGACGATCGAGGTCAAGCGGGGTGTGGCACCCAAGCTGGAACGCGGGTTTCATCACGCCATCGCCGACCTGACGCCCGACAAGAGCTTTGTCGTCTACAACGGCCGGGAGCGATTCCCGCTCAGCGATCACACCGAGGCGATCGGTCTCGTCGACCTCACTCGGACGTTACAAGCGGTTAGCGGCTAGCGTCCCCTCAATCGAAATCTGATGGGACGCCAGCTCTCTGCGTCTCGGGCACCCAATTCACCCAGCTCGCCGCCGCAATTACCAACGTCCCCTTTGTCCGCGTCGTCCCCTTTGTCCGCGTCAATAGCGGGTCGCGTTGTTTAGTCTCGACCAGCGATTCGACAAGTAAACGATCACTGCTGTCCCGAACGTTTTTTGTAAATCCCGCACACCCGCCGGTGTGACCCACGTATCGCTGAGGTTGAGGTACTTGAGCCGTGTGAGTCCCTTCAGATATTTCAGTCCGCCATCGTCTACCTGGGTATCTTCGAGGGACAGCATATCGAGCGCGGACAGGCTCTTCAGATAGTTCAGTCCTGCACTGGCCGTATCTGTATGGCTCAAATCGAGCCACTCGATCTTCGTAAGTTGAGAGAGGTGTTTCAGTCCAGCGTCGCGGATCCGGGTCCGATTGAGGTCCAACCTTTGGAGTTGATGCAGCCCCCGCAGGTTCTCCATGCCGGCGGTCGTGATCCGTGTGCCGGCCAGGTCAAGCTCTGTGAGCGCGGACAGTCCTTTGAGCCGTGACAGCCCAGCATCGCCGATGTCGGTGTTGGCGAGTGACAGCCCCGAAAGCTCACGCAATCGTTTGAGGTGGTCCAGTCCGAGATTGGTGACGCCCGAGCCCGAGAGGTTAACTCGCTTGAGCCTTGCCAGCGCTTCCACCTCGACGAGATTTGCATCCGTCATATTGTCTAGGTGCGTAACGTACTCGACATGATAGACGTAATCGGCACCGATTCGATCCGCCAGCCATTTCTTCCAAGTCGGTCCTGGACTCTGGCGGTGGCTTAGATCGAAGCTGAAGTCGCCGCCGAGTGTTCTGATCGCTCTGAGGGCCTCGCGCTGAGTACGAGCTTGATGGGCAGCCCAGCCGAGGAGGGCGGCGATCGCGAAGATCACGAGCATAAACACACGCAGCGTAACGCGCGCGTAGCTCCGCAACGGTCGTGATCTGGTAGGCGATTGATCGTCCATTTCAGCAGCCTTTCGATTCGCGGTCGGCCAGGGCACGGCCGCGCTGGATCAATCGGCGTTTCGCGGCAAGGAATGTGATGATCCAATCCTACTCACCATCATCGGGCGGGGAAAGTGCCGACACGGGCATTACCGATCGGGTTGGGCGTCTTTAAAGTGGGCAGAACTTCTACACCGCCTTGCAACGGTGTGTCCAGAACGCATCTCATTGTCCCTTATCGCTTAGGACCAGGGCTCGCAATTGACAGACTGAGTGGGCTCCCTCGTGACCCCAGCGCATCCCCGAGCCTTTCATTCGTTTGTCGACGACCGTCTTGCACGCCGCCTCCACTGGGCCCGATCCGATCTGCCAGCCCTTTGCTCGATAGTTCGGTGTGGAAAAAGGGGTCGGGATCCGACGTTTTAAAACGACGGCTCCTGACCGCTTTTTCAAGCCCCGCGAAGGCGCGGGCCGTTCTCACATGATGTGAGCACAAACCGATGTTCGCGGGCAGTTCACCAATAAACCAGTCACACTCGCAAATAATGTCGTTAAGCGACCAGCCTTTTTCTCAACGAATGTGGGCACGCCAATGTGCTTCTTTGTGGTTTTGTCCGCTGATGTTTGCGGTTTGTTACAGTTATGGGCTTATGCGAATCACCGAGCGCGTGAGACCAGCGTCAAAAAGTGCGCCAATCGCGTTCCTTTAGCGAGAGCCTCCGTTGGTGCCACATGCTTTGCTCACTTCCGCTCAAGACTTGAACCAAGTAAACCTCAAATTTAGAAACGCGATTAATTTCCCGAATGAGCTTAAAATGGCCGTATGAACAAGGATACGTCGGCGATTAAAACGCATAGGCCTCAATTGAGCGCCTAATCAGGCAGTAACCTATTGAAAATACACGCCAGGTATGACTACCGTGCTCAAGATGGTGATCGCGATGATGCCCATTGTTTAGTTTGATGGGCGAAGCATGACCCCGTGAAACGACGAAACACGTTGATCAGCCTGTTAGCCGTTAGTCGCAAGGAATCGAGCGCAAGTGACGGCGCCGCGACCACTCTCGGAGCCAAGTGTTAGGGCTTACTCGGCAACGACTCGCGTGCTCGATTACAAAGGTCACCTGGATCGCCACTCAACTCCACCTCGGCAATATGACGTCTGACCATGTCCCCCCGCTTCCGTCCCCTGTCCATCGGGACTCATCGCATCAAAGTCATAGCAACGTGAGGTAAACCTATGGCAATGGATTCAGAAGTCGTCGTGACGCTGCCATCAGAACTGCACAATCACATGCGCATTGCGCCACAGACCAGAAGGTCCCCCTGGAGTGGTTGGATGCGGGCCTCGTCTGTGCCACCATCGCCTTCCGGGTAATGGACCGCCCGCCGGGCATGCGCATTTGCTCAGTGTCACCAAACGTGCCACGTACCGGGCGGCCTTCCGTACTGTCAAATGCAGCGTTCTCTCTCAAAACGGAGCGGCCTCGGTCCCCCACAATGAACCGCCGCCCTGCTTCAGCGGGAAATACACTCTTCTGGCAGTCGGTCGGCACCTGACGGGCTAAGATGGATTCCATCTTTCCGAGCTCCTCGCCCTGGTCCTTGTGGCAGTGTTCACCAGCCGACCGCCGCCACATTTCAAGCACGAGCCTGCACCGCACTCAAACCGGGCGATGGTTCCCGGTTCGGAATGCGGGCTCGACATCTCGATTGAAGTTCTGGGCCTACGGAAGACAAGGTCGTGGCTATGGAAATCTCCACTCCCTCGCAGCGTGCTCCGCGAACTTGGGATGTTGAATCTCCATCTCAGGGACGCCTAACCACGCTTACGGCAATCCTGCAACGCGGGCCGATGTCCGGAAAGGTAATCCAGAACATCGGCCCGCACGTCAAACGTCTAGCGATAACCGATCACGCCAATCCGATCTGCTGGACCGATGGGCGATGCAACCTCCGCGAGAAGCCTGGCCTGGCAATCTACAACGACACGGGCGTGGCGAGCTCCTGCGGATGCCGAGTCTTTGTGTACTCCGAACTCGCCCGTCGAGCTGACGACGCCTGGCTCACGTCGCACGAGATCGCGTTCTTGCGAGACGACTGATTCGACGGCCCGAAAGGCCTGCCAACCTTCCTTGAGTCGTCTGGACCGTAGGATTACCAACCGACAGCCGCGAAAGCTCGCTCAAACCCTTGAGGTGGTCCAGTCCGCGATTGCTGATGCCCGAGCCCGTGATGTCCACTCGCTTGAGCCGCGCCAGAGCTTCCACCTCGACGAGACTTGCATCCGTCATATTGTCTAAGCTCGTAACGTACTCGACATGATAGACGTAATCGGCCCCGATTCGATCCGCCAGCCATTTCTTCCAAGTCGGCCCGCGACTCTGGCGGTAGTAGCTTGGATCGAAGCTGAAGTCGCCGCCGAGTGTTCTGATCGCTCTGATGGCCTGGCGTTGGGTACGAGCTCGATGGGCAGCCCAGCCGAGGAGGGTAGCGATCGCGAAGATCATGAGCATAAACACACGCAGCGTAACGCGCGCGTTGGTCCGACGCGGTCGTGACCTGGTAGGCAATTGATCCTCCATTTCAGCAGCCTTTCGATTCGCGGGCGGCCTGTGCACGGCCGCACTGGATCAATCGGCGTCTCGCGAAGGAACGTGATGATTCGATCCTACTCACCATCATCGGGCGGGGAAAGTGCCGACACGGGCATAGCCGATCCGCACTCCAAGTGCGAATTGATTTTGTTGACCGGGCATCCGCCTACTGGCAAAATGAACTTGTTCAGCGAATCGAACCACGACGAACCGGTCCACGCTTTGGAGACCGTGATGATGTGGAATATGAGAAGAATAGCGGCTCTTGCGTTAGTGTTGATGTCGGCAGGATTTCAGGCCGCGGCGACCGCGAGTGACGAGGCTCGATCGCAAGTTTTGTCGCTAGTTTCGCTGGAATATCAGTTGGACGGGAAGAAGACGCCTCGAACACACGATGCCGCCTCGTATTTGCCGTCGCTCACATCGGGAAACCTCGCCGTCATCGAGATTGCCGCTCTCTCTGTGTACTGGGAACGCTACGCGCTCGAGATGATTGCGAAAGACCGAGCTCGCATGGCCGCGGCCGACAATTTTTTCGGCGGAGTGGGCCTTTTGACGGGTGGTGCGAGTGGCAAACAGGGTATCGATATCGATCAGCAGCGGAGGGAATTCGACATCAAGATGCAGGGGCCGTTCCAGCAGGCCGCCAGACAGGGTGCGCTCGCTGCGTATAAGAAAGCGAACGTTCTTGACGCCACCGCGCAGGGTTTCCAATCTGGAATCCGCGACTTGGTCCCGAATGGGCTTCAAGCCACGGCGGATTTCTATGCGGCTCAGGCAAAGCTCGCGAAGATGCAAGACGTCCTGTGGAATCGCGCTGAGGCGCTTGCTAAGGGCGGGGCAAGCTCCGGGCAACTGGGCGGAGAAGACGTCGAGATTACGATTCGGCTCGGAAAGAGCAAAGAGACGATTGTCGTCCACAACAAGTCCTCGCGTGACCTGCACCATGTGACACTTGCCGCCGTCGGCCCCGACCGTCCGACGCGAACACCAAACACGCCAGCCGATCAGGCGCTTGGTGGGCTCGCGGTCATGATGGGCGGCGAAGAGGATGCGCAGAAGATTCTCAAGGGTGCGGTAAACCAGGCTGCGGCGGTACGCGATTACGAAGCGGTGCGCAGTCGCCCGAATGCGCGTCTTCTTGCACGTCGCCAACCTTCCTGCCGGAAAAGAGATGGAATCCCATTTCCGGTTCCTGGCCAGCGACGTCGCCAAGGGATATCTAGGGAAATTCTCGCTGTGGACGGACGAAGGCTCGATTGAAGGCCAGCCTATCGGCGGGTTTGACGAGTTGAGGGCGACGATCAGGAAGAATCGGGCGAAGGGCCCCGCGGGACAGAAGGCGGCCCAGGCCCTGCTGGCCGCCCACCACACGGAGAAGTGGGACCTGGTGCTGGGGGGCGCGGCCTTCCACAACATTGTGTCGCGGTATCCAACAACCGAAGAAGCCGCCGAAGCGAGGAAGTGGCTCGAAGCCTATCCACGAGCCTTGATCGATCGCGCCGACCCCTGGGCAAAGGGCAATCCGACCTACTCAGCCAGGCTGTATGGCGAAGTGATTCGCGAAGCGCCGAAGTCGGAAGAAGCGAAGATCGCGCACCAACGTCTCGAAGCGATGGCCGAACCGCTGCTGGAAAAGGCAATGGAGCTCGACAGAACGGGAAATCACCGCGAAGCCGCGTTGTTTTTCACGCTAATCGCCAAGGAGTTGCCCAAATCCGAACAAGCCGCCGCTGCCAGAGCGGCGTTGGGCAAAAGCACCAGGAAGCCGACGCGGAAGCGATGAGACGGGGCGTGCGACCCCGGAGGCGTGAGCCGCTTTATGCGTGCTTCTCGGTTGGGACAAAGGGGTCAGGAGCCGTCGACTTGGAACAACGGCTCCTGATCGCTTTTCCGTCTTCAGATTATCCAACTCCGCCTTTAGCCTTGAAATACCGTCGCCAGAAACGGGCGATCTCTTCGATCTGAGGATCTCGCCCCGTTCGAGCGAGACGGAGCCCCCGACGTAATCCCGGCAGCCTGATAGAGCCAGTATTTTGCTTCGTCCGGTTTCAGAATTGTCCGCAGGCTTTTTCGACGATCAGCAGGTCCCAACTCTTGATGTTACGTACCATCACCCCAGCTCACGGACTTGTATTCGTTCTGCTCCTGCTTGATCTCGAGCAGCAAGGACCAGAGCCCCCGCTTCCGATCCTCAGACGGTTCGTCCAGGTAGGGCTTCATCTCCCTGATCGCCCGGTTGACCAACTCACGATACCGCTGTTTGCCATGCTTATCTCGAAGCCTCGCCTGTGCCTTCCGTGCCAGGAACAGGGCGAAGGTTTCAGCCGCCTTGGGGTCCTCGCAGAGCTTCTTGATGATTGTGAGCCGAGTGAATTCTACGATTTCCTTGTTACGGATCGCCTCGACGATCTCTTCGAGCTTGTAGACCTGTTTGGGCAACGGGTCAGGCAAACTCCGGCGTCCCCTGGGCTTCCTTGAGCCCGTCTTCGCCCGGCTGTTTCTCTTGGTCGATGTGTTCCGGGATGAAGCACGATCGTCGAGGATCGCACCAATACGCCGCTCCAGTTGGCTGAGGGCTTCGTCGATGGTGCCGAACCGGCTCCCGCCACCCCAGACCATCGCGCCTTCGTCGATCGCACGGATGAAGGTGGCCGTGTCCCGATCGTAGCCGATCTCGATGTCGCCGAACTCTTTGACCCAGCGGGTGATGTTCGGGAACTGCGACTCGAATAACGATTCCATCGGCTTGGTCATGGGACGGGCTCTGCGGGTTCAGGTCAATTCTCTGGACCGATTCGATGGATGCATGAACTGGGTGTAACCAATCGCAGGTCACTGTCTCCGGTCAACCTGCGAATTCCGACTCCGTTGAAGATCGGCGGAGATGCCGTGACACAATCCCGCCGAACCAAGCCGCTAGCAAAATGAGGACCGATAGACACGCTTGTGTATTCAAATCTCGTTGTTCGTCTGGTCTGCTGAGAGCGTGATGTTAAGATTCCGTGACCTTGGAGTCCATAGCATGGCGACAGCGACTAGGGACCAGAGCAAGACAAGCTCCATGAAGAATGGACAAAGGGATCAGGAGCCGTTGTTTGAGAACAACGGCTCCTGATCCCTTTTTACCCCAATCGTCTTAGATGCAAGGAAGGGCCAAGTGCCTCGGACCCTGGAGTCACGTATTTTGTATATAGCTCCCTTGCGGCGAAGCCAGGGCTCATCCATGAGAGCATGAACGTTCTATTCAACGCTGGAACAGCTTCGCCAAGCCCGGACCGGCATCACGCGCACGGGTTCGCGGGCGGCATACGTAACTCCGATCGATAATTGGGGAGTTCCGCGCGGGCTGCGGGGACATGGTACCTAATTCCGGCCGGTAATTGAGTATGGAGTTTTCGAAACCTCGGGCGATCACGGCGGCCCGGTCTCGGTATAGGGACGGACCTCGAACGGGATGCCCTCCTTCAGGTAGCCGAGGCTCATGAAGCGGCCACGCTCCTTCGGAACGAGGTAGACGCAGCCATGCGAGTTGGCGAGGAATACCGCCTTGTCCTGGTCGGTGGCGTGTTCATCGTCGGGCGTCGTATGGATGAAATACGCCGTGCCGTGGCCGTCCCGCGCCGATACCAGTTCGTAGTCTCATTCCTCCAGCGCGCTCTGCAGCAGCAGCACGGTAGGGTCGTCATCGGCGATCAGGACGCGCATGCGGTGACCTCTTCCTTCAAGATCTCTAGGGCCTGCTTGAGGCGGCCGACCTCGGCTTCCAATTCGCCGCATACGCCGTCGGCCTCCGCGAGACGGCCGTCGCGGGCGATCTCTTCCAGCCGCTCGGCGACCACGACGACCCGGGCGGCGCTCAGGTTGGCCGCCGACCCCTTCATGCGGTGGGCCGCACGCTCCAGCGTCGAGCCGTCCCCCGTGACCAAGGACGAGCGGATCTGGGCCAGCAGCCCGGGACAGTCCGCCAGGAACAGGTCGGCCATCTTCCTCAGCAACTCCCGCTGGCCCCGGGCGCGCGCCAGCGCCTTCATCCAGGTCGAAGATCCCTTCGGCGGCGCCGGGTCGCGGCCTCCCGACGCTTTGCCGGCTCCGGCCCGTCCGTCGTGGAGCCCCGGCCCTCGACGACTGCGAGAAACTGCTCGGCCCGGATCGGCTTGGTGATGTAGCCGTCCATCCCCGCCGCCAGGCACCGCTCCCGGTCTCCCTTCATCGCATGTGCGGTCATGGCGATAGATCGGGATGCGGCGGCCCGTGCCGCACCTCGCCGCGCGGATGGCGGCGGTCGCCTGAAAACCGTCCATCCGAGGCATCTGCACGTCCATGAGGATCAGGTCGAATGACTCCCGGCCCAGGATGTCGAGCGCCTCCCGGCCGTCGTTGGCGACGACGACCGTGTGGCCCCGGTCCTCCAGGAGCGCGACCGCCAGGCGCTGATTGACCGGGGTGTCCTCCGCCAGCAGGACCCGGAGCCGACGCAAGGGCGGGGGGATGGCGTCCGGCGCCGGCGAGGAAGGCTCGGCCAACGTCACCGGCGCGACGCCCAGGACGGCCAGAATCGAGTCGAGCAGGTCCGACTCCTTGACGGGCTTGCGGAGGATAGCCGGCAGATGCCCAGTGCCCGGCATCGCTCGGCGTCCCCCCGGAAATCGGCCGATGACAGCATCAGGACGGCCGTGCCGGCGAATTCGGGATCCTGCTGGAATCCCTCGGCGACGGTCGAAGCCGTCCATTTCGGGCATCATGGCGTCGAGCAGAACCAGAGGAATACGGCTCCCCGGTGTCGCGGGCCCGCTTGATCGCCGCGATGGCCGACTGGCCGCCGTCCACCGCTGTCGGCCTCATCCCCCAGTGAGCCAAGAGCTCAACGAGGATGAGGCGGTTCGTGGCGTTGTCGTCCACCACCAGGACGGGCAATCCTTTCAGGTCCACTCGCCGTGGCGCGGCCAGATCTGCGGTCCCCGTCTTGAATGCCTAACCGCGCCGTGAAGTGGAATGTGCTGCCCTGCCCAAGATGCTCTCCACCCAAATGCGGCCCCCCATCGCCTCTGCCAGGTGTGCACAGATGGCCAGCCCGAGCCCGGTGCCGCCGTATTGCCTGCGTCGTCGAGCTGTCAGCCTGGGTGAATGCGGCAAAGATGTGCCGCTGCTTCTCGGGCGCGATGCCGATGCCCGTGTCGCGGACGACGATATGCAGGCAGACCCCGTTGTCGTCCTGCGACTCCATGTCGACGCGCACGGCGATCTCGCCCCGCTCGGTGAACTTCAGGGCATTGCCGACGAGGTTGACGAGGACCTGGCTCAAGCGTCCTGCGTCGCCCACCAAGGCGTCAGGCACATCGGGAGCGATCGCGAATGTCAGCTCCAGCCCCTTCTCGTGAACCTGCACCGCCAGGGTCTTCATTGTGTCGCCAAGGGTGTCGCGGAGCTTGAAGCGAGTTGGCTCCAGTTCCAGCTTCCCCGCCTCGATCTTGGAGAAGTCGAGGATGTCGTTCAACAGCCGTAACAGCGTCTCGGCGGAGGACTTCGCCAGGCCGAGGAACTCGCGATGGTGCGGCGCGATGCCGGAGCGAAGGGTCAGGTCGAGCATGCCGAGAATGCCGTTCATCGGCGTGCGGATCTCGTGACTCATATTGGCCAGGAACTCGCTCTTGGCCCGGCTGGCCGCCTCGGCCGACTCCTTGGCGCTCGTTAGCTCGACCTCGGCTCGCTGGCGTTCAGCAACGAGGTGCATCAAATCGCCATTCGCCCGACAGAGTTCGGCGGTTCGCACCTCGACTGTCTGTTCGACCTGATCCCGCGTGTCCTCGATCGTGGCCCGGTCCCCGGCGATGCCGCGCATTTCACGGACCATCTCCACGCAGGACCAGATCAAGAACATGTCCTCAAAAACGACCCAGCCGATATGCTCAATTGTCCGCCAAGGGCTAGGTGTCAGCACGCCGTAGATCGAACTCGGCCAGTAGAGTCCCCGAATACAGTGGTCCAGCGAGGTGACTACCGAGGCTGTCACAATTACGGGCCAGTCGCGATAGAAAGCAATAAACGCCAGTGATCCGAAGATGTGAAAATGTGTTTCAATTCTTCCATTACTAATATGAATTAACATCGCCGACATAAGCATCTGACCGATTGCGATGACGTGGCGCGTGACTTTTTGCGCCGGGTCTGGCCAGCGCCATGGCAAGGGGCAAACTAATGATGCTACCCCCCAGCACCAATGCCGTCCAAACGTGGAAGTGGGTCTGGCTCTCACCACCGGCCCAGGTCAAGGGTGAAACCAGCATGGTGAACGCAATGGCGCCGAGCCACTCGATAACGAGCAGGCCCGCGAACAGGTGGTCGGTCCGTCGGAAGGTATCCATCCTCATCCGCAGGAACAATTCAAGGGCCCGTGCGGCCAAGCGACTCGCAGCGGCTCGGTGGATCGGTGAAGTGCTCATCGTTCGTTACCCGTCTCGCGCTTCCGCTGGTCGCCGAGAAGCGAACATCCGAAGATCGGCGTCGATACCTCAGAGATTCTGGAGCCCGCAATCAGGCCTTTGACTGCTGTGCTTCCCTCATTATCGCCCTGATGACCTCGGCCTGGGGTGATTCCCCCTTGAAATACTAACTTTCCAGAAGCACCGTAGATGACGACCAAGCCGGAGGTCGCTGCTCCGAAGAGCTTCGCCTCAACACCCCGTTCGTCTGTCCAGACTCGAACACCGGGAATAGCGGCAGCCCGATACCAAAGGCCAGTCCGTTCCCAGTCTTTCGTGGCTCGCCCCGGTCTGAACACCAGGACGTGGACAGCCACCCGGTTGCCGCTCGCGGCGAGGATTCTCTCAAGCTCGGCGAGGCTCGCCATTGAGCATGGGCAGCGTGGATGCAAGAAGAGAATTAGATTCGGCCGGTGGAGATCGAAGGGAATCAGAGACTTTGACGGCCAGCGGTTACTCCGGACTCCGGTCTCACCGGGAGACGTTGCATAAATCATCAGCCCGCGGAACCCCAGTCCGATGGCCAGAAACCAGGCACCCGCGAAAAACCACCAGAAGAAGATCTCACGCCTTGATCGACGCATCACACCACGCATTCAACCAGGTGAAAACAATGAGGCGAAAAGTGTTGCTTTATCTCGGATCCAGAACCGTTTCGATCAGGAGATCGTCTAGCAGGAACGCCTGATTTCACATTTCGCAACTTTTAGAAGGAGTCTGCCGGGCCGGAGGATTTGCCGGTTTCCTGATCGACTTGGCAATTCTCCGGGTCTTAAACCGGGTGTTCACCAAACGGAAAAGGATGCCGAAGCATGCAACTTACCAGCTCTCAGTTTCAATGTTTCGTGACGATTTCGGGGTCTGGGGAATCGATGGTCATGGAGAAACGATCATTCGCATTTGTAAACGAAAAAGTCAACAGATGATTATAAATATGTATTTCGCCTGAAAAAGATTCGTTCGACCATCAGGTCGGTTAGGAATGCCGCTTTATATCTCGCTCCCTCCCATCTTTCGGAACGGTCAAAGCGATATCTCGACGACGGATTGGATGGCCACTGCTCGTTCCCACGACAGAGAATAACCGGATCGTCTCGGATCTTCAGGGTTTGGATTCGACTCGCCTGTCCCGGTAGGCCTCGTTTAACGCGAGCTGTGTCGATCAAGAATACGACGTCGCACAGTCTTCTGAGTGCACCGCCGTCTCGACGCGGTTTCGTCCTCTCTGCTTCGCACGGTAAAGGGCCTGGTCCGCCATTCGGACGAGCAGATCTGAGTCGAGATTCGACCCCTTGCCGCTCGCAGCGCCGAGACTGATCGTGACCGGGGTCGTCCCCGCCGTGATCGCCACCGGCGTCTCTTCGATGGCTCGTCGCATCCGCTCGGCGATTCCCATGGAACCTGCTAGGTCGCTTCCCGGCATGACGACGAGGAACTCTTCTCCCCCATACCGCCCGAGCGCATCATCAGGGCGAAGCGCGTTGCCCATTCGCCGCGAAGCTTCACACAGCACGGCATCACCCGCCGGGTGCCCGAAGGTGTCGTTGATCATCTTGAAGTGGTCGAGGTCCCCCATAATGACCCCGAGTGAGGTGCCCTCACGCTCAACGCGGGCTGATTCCCGTCGGAGGATCTCGAAGATCGTTCGCCGATTCCAAACGCCGGTCAGAGAGTCGTGGGTCGCCTGGATTCGCAACGCATCTTGCAACTCCACGATCCGCCGCCCCGCACGCAGCCGCACTCGCAGTTCCTGCTCCTCGAAGGGCTTGCTCACATAGTCATCGGCACCGGAATCCATGCCCAAGACGATGTCCTGGTTCCTGGCCTTTCCGGTCAGAAGGATGAGGTAGACGTAAAATGGCTCGCTCCGATGGCGGACCTTGCGGCAGATTTCGACGCCGTCCAGTCCCGGCATCATCCAGTCCAGGATGGCCAGTGATGGAGCATCGGCCCGACAGAGGATGTCCCAGGCTTCGGTGCCGTCCCGCGCCGATACCACTTCGTAGCCCCATTCCTCCAGCGCGCTCTCCAGCAGCAGCAGCGCGGTAGGGTCGTCATCGGCGATCAGGACACGCATGCGGTGACCTCTTCCTTCAAGATCTCTAGGGCCTGCTTGAGGCGGCCGACCTCGGCTTCCAATTCGCCGCATACGCCATCGGCCTCCGCGAGACGGCCGTCGCGGGCGATCTCTTCCAGCCGCTCGGCGACCACGACGACCCGGGCGGCGCTCAGGTTGGCCGCCGACCCCTTCATGCGGTGGGCCGCACGCTCCAGCGTCGAGCCGTCCCCCGTGGCCAAGGACGAGCGGATCTGGGCCAGCAGCCCGGGACAGTCCGCCAGGAACAGGTCGGCCATCTTCCTCAGCAACTCCCGCTGGCCCCGGCGCGCGCCAGCGCTTCATCCAGGTCGAAGATCCCTTCGGCGACGCCGAGGTGGGCCTCCCGACGCTTTGCCGGCTCCGGCCCGTCTGTCGTGGAGCCCCGGCCCTCGACGACTGCGAGAACTGCTCGGCCCGGATCGGCTTGGTGATGTAGCCGTCCATCCCCGCCGCCAGACACCGCTCCCGGTCTCCCTTAATCGCATGTGCGGTCATGGCATAGATCGGGATGCGGCGGCCCGTGCCCACCTCGCCCGCGCGGATGGCGGCGGTCGCTTGAAAACCGTCCATCCGAGGCATCTGCACGTCCATGAGGATCAGGTCGAATGACTCCCGGCCCAGGATGTCGAGAGCCTCCCGGCCGTCATTGGCGACGACGATCGTGTGGCCTCGGTCTTCCAGGAGCGCGACCGCCAGGCGCTGATTGACCGGGGTGTCCTCCGCCAGCAGGACCCGGAGCCGACGCAAGGGTGGGGGCGTGGTGTCCGGCATCGGCGCGGACGGTCCGACTCGTGCCAGGGCGCGACGCCCAGGACGGCCAGAATGGACTCGAGCAGGTCCGACTCCTTGACGGGCTTGGGAAGACAGGCGGCGATGCCCAACGTCCGGCGGCGTTCGTCGTCGCCCATGTGGCCGGCGGATGAGAGCATCACGACGGCCGTTCCGGCCAGTTCGGCATCGTGATGGATTTGCTCGGCGACGGTAAAGCCGTCCATATCGGGCATCATCGCGTCGAGCAAGACCAGGGGAAACGGATCGCCGGTGGCGCGCGCTTGCTTGAGCGCCGCGAGGGCCGACTGGCCGCCGTCCACCGCTGTCGGCCTCATCCCCCAGTGAACCAAGAGCTCAACGAGGATGAGGCGGTTCGTGGAGTTGTCGTCCACCACCAAGACGGGCAACCCTTTCAGGTCCACTCGCCGTGGCGCTGGCCGGATCTCGTCCCCGTCTTGAATGCCTAACCGCGCCGTGAAGTGGAATGTGCTGCCCTGGCCAAGATCGCTCTCGACCCAGATGCGGCCGCCCATCGCCTCTGCCAGGTGTGCACAGATGGCCAACCCGAGCCCGGTGCCGCCGTATCGCCTGGTGATCGAGCTGTCAGCCTGGGTGAATACGCCAAAGATTTGCCGCTGATTCTCCGGCGCGATGCCGATGCCCGTGTCGCGGACGGCGATATGCAGGCAGACCCCGTTTTTGTCCTGCGAGTCCATGTCGACTCGCACGGCGATCTCGCCCCGCTCGGTGAACTTGAGCGAATTTCCGATGAGGTTGACGAGAACCTGGCTTAAGCGGCCCGAGTCGCCCATTAGGGCGTCAGGCACATCGGCAGCGGTCGCGAATGTCAGCTCCAGTCCCTTCTCTTGCACCATGATCGCCAGGGTCTTCATTGTGTCGCCAAGGGTGTCGCGTAGCTTGAAACGAGTCCACTCCAGTTCCAGCTTCCGCGCCTCGATCTTGGAGAAGTCGAGGATGTCGTTTAACAGCCGTAACAGCGTCTCGGCGGAGGACTTCGCTAGGCCGAGGAACTCGCGATGGTGCGGCGCGATGTCGGAGCGAAGGGTCAGGTCGAGCATGCCGAGAATGCCGTTCATGGGCGTGCGGAGCTCGTGACTCATATTGGCCAGGAACTCGCTCTTGGCCCGGCTGGCTGCCTGGGACGCCTTCTTGGCCTCTTGCAACGCACCTATTAAGTGAGCGATCCACAAGCCGAAGGCAAATGACAATCCGGCACCGACCACGGTCGTAGCCATGACGACAACGTACGTTGAGCGGTAGACTCGGGCAGACCCGTCGCTGCCACTCCGCATGTCGTTGAGATGCCGTACGAACATGGCATCGGATTCTCGATCGATCGCCGTCCCAGTCGCACGGGATGACGTAAGTTCGAGGTTGGCCTCCTCCGAATGACCTCCCAAAGCCAAAGAGTTGATCTTGCCCTGTTGATCACGAAACTGTCGGACCAGCTTTTCCATGTTGGCGGACCCGCCCTGTTCTTCGTCTGGACCAAAGGCACTCTGATACGCGGCGAACTCCCTGTCGAATTGCGAGCTGAAACGTGCCGACTCTGAGATCCAATTGGCGACGGCCTTGGGATTTTTGAAAACCGTATCCAGGATGACGTTGCGGTTCATACGAGACATCTCTTTGAGATTCGTAATCGCACGCTGAAGATGAGCCAAAGGGATCGCGTGCTTCTCCTGGAGCTGATTACCAAGGTCCGCCATTGCTCCCAGTCCTCGTATACCTTGGTAGCCGACAGTTCCCACCAAGATCGCCATCAGGCCACAGCCGATAGTTAATTTCGTAAATGTGGTCTGATGTTTGAGCCACTGCATTGATTGTTTTCTTCCCGATCTGATGACGGCTCATGCCATCGAGCGAAGAACCTAGCACGGAGCGTGAGGCACAACGTGCTCCCTTCATAAGTGCACACAGGCGATCTAGTGGCGACGATTCCCGGAAGCCCCTCAGTTTCGGTCCGCTCGGGATTCCATTTTCTGTGACGGATAACGCAAATCATTTTGCAAAAAAGAATTTATTGCTCGAATCGCCGCTCATGTTCGGCGGGACAAGGATATGTTGCATCCTACAAGCGTGCGTGGTGCTGTGGGCGGCGTGCGGGGGCTCTAAAAACTAAAAATGTCTATAACATTAGCCGATCTGGAGGATTGGGAGATGTCATGCCGCAAGTTCTCTTAATTAAACTGTTACGAGGTTGTTGCAGTGGAATTACGGGCATGGTTCGAGAGGAGGTCAAAATTCACGGTGGCTCGAGTCGACACCCGCGGCGTCTCTCTGTCGTCTTTCGTATTGATGTGGTTTTCGCACTCGGCCAACTTGAAGAAACGCGAGCTTGTTCATCCAACTAGAACGGTCCTTGTTTCGTGGGATGCCAAGTTCTTGAAGAACTCGCGGTCTCGGGGCCCATCAGCTTGTCGCCTCCTGTTCTTGAGCTTGTTGTTCATCCGCTTCGGGAAACCGGCGAAAATCGAATTGTCATGGCGAGCCGATCGTCCCGTGCCATGAGCTGCATGCGTCTTCGGGATCCGCTGGAGCGAGCACCTTGATACTCGAAATTTGCGGCCGGCGGGGCCAACCGTTGAGGAACGCGGCCGCGATTGTCTGGTCGGGTTGCTCGTAGGGCGACTGAACGTCGTTCATCTGGGAGCCAGTCAATGCAAGCCGAAGTGGAGTCATCAAATTTACCCTTTTTCAAGTCAGGCGCCAGCAGCATCCGGCAGTATCACCCTTAAGGGGAACCAAAATGCGGCAAGCGAACCGCCAAATATCTCATCAGTTGCGAAAGATTACGGCTGCATCGACGTTGGGAATTCCGACGTGAACCGTCGCGGTATTCCACGCTTCCTTGTAATGCTATATCAGGTTTGGGGAAGAGGTGGGGACTTCTGGCCGAGCTGATGGGGACAACGGGGCAGGAGCCGTTGTTTTGGACCGACGGCTCCTGATCCGGTTTCCCGTAACTCCAGTCGATAATTGAGGGGTTCCGCGGGGAGCTCCGGGGACACGGTACCTAATTCCGGCCGGTGATTACGTATGGTGTTACCGTAACGTCGGGCGATCACGGCGGGCCGGTCTCGGTGTAGGGACGGACCTCGAACGGGACGCCCTCCTTCAGGTAGCCGAGGCTCATGAAGCGGTCCCGCTCCTTCGGAACGAGGTGGACGCAGCCGTGCGAGTTGGCGAGGAAAACCGCCTTGCCCTGGTCGGTGGCGTGTTCATCGTCGGGCGTCGTATGGACGAAATACGCCGTTCCGTGGCCGTCTTGCCGAAGGTTCCAGCCCCAGCGACCGAAATCGTTAAAGACCCACGTCGGATTCCGGAGACTCCCAGTCTTGGAGTTGACGAAATAGCCTCGCACCTCGCCGATCACCACCTTCAGATCAGGCTTCAAGCCCCCGCGCCGCCAAAACGCCATTTGCGCAGAAGTCACGGCGCCGCTGGCACCGGTCGCCACGATCCACGCACCCGGGGAGCTCTCGTATTCGACCTCGTTCGCGGCGTTGAACCGAAGGGCCGCACCCCAGGGAATCACCGAGGTCGGCCAGCTCGGCGCCACGACGCGGATTCGAGGCCCGAGGATGTACTCGCCCGGCGGGGTGGGATCAACCGTATGTCCGCCTCGGTCCGGTCGCCCGACGGGCGGACCACCCGCGGCCGTTATCGCCTCTCCGCCCGCGCCGATCACGTAAATCGTCCCCACCGTCGTTGAGCCTTCCAGTCTCTCTCCCGGGAAAAAGACGAGCCGGATGCCAGAGTGGCCGACGACCTTCGCGGTCATCGGCACCGCGTACGCCGCCCCGGAACCTGGGAGCACCGCCGTGATCGTGGTCGCGCCGCTTCGGAGTGCGGTCAACAGAAAGTGGCGCATATTGGGCCAGCCTCTGGGCCGCGACTCTTCGTGGACGACACAGACCGACGGGTCCATCGGCTCGACGATCAGGTCTTCGCTCGCGGGACCACCCCCAAAGAGGCCGATGTGCGCAGTTCTGGCCGACAGTTATTGTCTGCGTGGACGAACCGGCGTCCCATCCGCTCATACTCAGGTTTCCGAATTTCCGGAAGTCCGCCATCACGCGTCTCCGAGCGGGAAAAAAAGGGGTTGCCGATCGCACGAAGTCAGCGGTACACGACCAACAGAACTTCTGCCCCAAAGACCGTGTTGCCACCGTTGAATTTGAGAGCGCTCACTCGCTGCTCGGGCCTGACGACAAAGCTCAGCGGTCCGGCCCGCCGATCCGGCCTGTGATAAAACATAAAGCGCCGCGGCGGGCCGGGTCGGCGGAAGCTCAAAGTTAAGCGTCACGTCGACCTCCGGCTGCGTTTGAGCGACGCGCGCCATTCGTATTCCCGCTTGCTCCTCGCCGCAGCCCGGCTGAGTTCCGGGGACATCATTCCTAACTCCGGTCGATAATTGATAATGGTGTCCCCGAAATCCGCACCCAGTATGGTATCCGCGGAACCCGCACTCGGTTGAGGATTGCCACCTCGCTGTCGACCGTATGGACGGATGGCATGAATGGGCACTTCTTTCTGTCCGTTCAGCTATCAGCCGTGAATACGACACTGTAACTGGTGTTTCGGCAAACACTAACGTCGCCATGCGACGTTCCATGTCCCGATTTTCCATCGTCAGAGCGGTCCGTCACTGCCGCGCACTTCAAGCTCCGATCCACGCACCTTAGGGCGCGCCGATCCCGATTTTCTCCGATATTGCCGCCCAGATACCGGCCGTTTTCACGGCACCGCCGCTCACCTTGAGGTACGGCCACCTCCGCGTTCGCCGCAATCGCTGTCAGCCGCAGTCAATTTCACAGCACAACCGCCGGCCTTGAACGCCCGACATAAAAATGTTGCCACGATCCGATAAGAAACGGTACGCGCTTTGCGGACTTATCCCTTCGTTGCGTTTCGGCATTCCTCTAATGGCCCAAGCACGAGGGCGTGAATGTCGTTTTCAGTGGGACTTGATTGCTGATGGACTTTCAAAGGAGGACAACACATGTCTTCGCACAGACGCCGGAACAAAGCTTTGCATGCGGGCAGAACTGAGAACACCGTCACATCCCCGGAGCGACGGGAATCCAAACGCGATCCGAAGAAGGCGGCCGCACTAGCGTCCGAGAAGATCATCGCCCGTGCCAGGGCGCTGACGCTCGATGATTTCGGAGGCCGGAGCGACGCCCCCGGCGGCTAGTGACTGGTCATCTCCCAAGGTGGCCGAATCGCCCAGCCAAGTCCAGCACATAGAACACGCCGGCATGCCCCTTTCGGTCGGTCACGTGCTTATGCGGGGAAAACGCGGTCAGGCGCGGTTGTTTTAGTATAATGGCTCCTGACCGCTTTTTCCCCGCGATCATTGCGGCTCGACGATCACCTCAGTCTTCACGGAGTTGGCGATAAAGCAGGTGTGGTGGGCCTGATCGTGGAGTTGTCGCAACTCCTCGCCGGAGGGTGTTCGTTCGCCCGCGAACCGGACCTCGGGCCGTAGAGTCACCCGGGTGATAGCGAGGCGGCCCGACGCGTCCTTCTCGAGAATGCCGACTGCCGGATCGCGGTAGCGCTCGACGTTGTAGCGCTTCTTGCAGGCGATCGCCAAGAATGTGAGCATATGACAGCTTGACAGGCTGGCGACGAATGCCTCCTCGGGGTCGACGCACGATTCACTCCCCAGGTAGGCCGGGTTGGCCGACGCCCGGATACGAACGCCCGCGTCGAAGATCCAGTCGTGATCGCGGTTGTAGGTCTCGTAGGTAAAGTCGGCGGTCTCTCGCTTCCATTCGACCGTGGCCTTGTGCTCGAACATGGATTTCGCTCCTTTCGAAGCAGGGTTCTACCTTCCTCGCCCTACAGCTTCCACCGAAATAGTCGGACCGTCCTCATCCGATCGGACATCGCCGGACGGGCCGACGTGGGGCGCGTTCGCCCCAAAACCCTGTGCCCGTCCCGGCTCACGGCCGGGGCGGCTTGTCCCTCGAATCGTCGCGGGCGAGGAGGAATGCGACCAGGTCCTCGATCTCCGCCTCCGTCAGGCTGTTGAGCAGCCCGGCGGGCATCACGGAGGTCGCTCGACGGCTTCATCTCCTCGATGTCGGCGCGCCTCACGTTCGTGGAACGGCCCGGGTCGAACATGTCCTCGATCACGCTCAACGAGTCGCCGAAGAGGTTGCCCACGCGGCCGGTCACGACCCGGCCGTCCTTCGTGGCGATGGAGACGGCGGCGTACTGGTCGCTGATCACCTTGCTCGGCTCGACGATCGATTCGAGCAGGTCGCGGACATTGAACCGGCCCGCGACCGCGGTCAGGTCGGGCCCGACGCCCCCGCCGTCCACGCCGAATCGGTGGCAGGACGCGCAGGCCACGGCAGCCGTAGAGCTGACGGCCCCGCTCCAGATCGTGCTGGCCGCCGATTCCGCGTTCCACGATCGGCACCAGTTCGGCCACGGTCCACTCCTTGACGACCTTGCGGGCCGCCAGCAGCTCGCGGGGCGACTTCTGCTCGGGGCGTGCGTCCAGGATCGGCTTCAACGCCTGCCGCTCGTCGTCGCTGAGCGTCTCGATCGCCTGGGTCTTGATCGTCCGGAGCGCGTTCGCGAACGTGTTGCCGCCTCGGTAGGCCGCGGCCTCGGTGACGAACCAGCGGAAGTACTCCTCCCGGAGTGCGGGGGTCCAGCCAGCCTTCAGGCCCCTGAGCACGAGCGCATATTGGATCTTCTCCTCCTGCGTCGGGGCCTCGCGCAGGGCCGCCATGACCTTGGGGGCCGCGGTCGGTGCCTGGAGGTAGCACAGGATCTCTGCCAGCAGAAAGTCCACCTCCGCGGCCCTGGCGGGGAACAGGGGATCGAGCTTCGAGACGAGCCGGCGGCATGCCTCATCATCCGGCCGCCCCAGGCGAATGAACGCCAGCGAGTAGGCACGCAGGAGGTCGACGCGATCGGAGCGACCCAGGTGCGACCAGTCGATCGCATCCAGGGCGGCCAGGATCTTGGCCTCGCAGGGCCGGGTCGGGTCGACGGGTCGGTCGGCTTGCGATGGGGCTGGTCCTTGCCGCTGACACGTGCCAGCGCCACCAGGGCCGCGATGGCCTTGCGCGGGTCGGGCTCGTTCAGGGCCTTCTGCCGCCAGTGCGACGGGTCCTGCCACTCCACGGCGATCCGGGCGGCGTAGCGGATGGCCCGGTCCTGGTCGCCCAGGTAGGGCCAGGCCGCGTCGACCGCGCCCGGTCGGCGTGCCCGTGGTAACCCTCCAGCTTCCGCCGCAAGATGCCCGCTGCTCGCGCGGGCCTGGGGATCCGGCTGGCTCGACGCGTCGACCTCGCCGCCGGAGTAGGTCACGCGGTAGAGGGCCGACTGCGCCCCGCGGCCGCCCACGGCGAGATACATCGCCCCGTCCTGGCGGGTTGATGACCACGTCGGTCACCGGCAGCGGCTGGCCGCTGATGAACTCCTCCACCTCGGCCGTGTAGCTGGCTCCGTCCGGCCTGAGATGGACGGCGCGGAGCTTGCCGAAGCTCCAATCGCTGATGAACAGGGCGTCGCGATACTTCTTCGGGAACTTCGCCCCGTAGCCGAACGTGATCCCGGTCGGCGAGCCCGGGCCGATGTCGACGACCGCCCCGAAGCTGTCGATGGAGTAGGCCGGCCACTTGCCCGAGCCGTTGCGGAAGCCGAACTCGGCCCCGCTGATGACGTGGTTGACGCGCGTCGGCCGATACCAGGGCTCGCCGATGTCCCATTCCATGTCGGCGTCGTACGTGAACAGCTCTCCGTCGCGGTTGAAGGCGATGTCGAACGGGTTGCGGAAGCCGGCCGCGATCAACTCCCATTCCTTGCCGTCCGGGTCGGTGCGGGCGATCCAGCCCTGCGGCGCCAGCGAGTCGTCCATGAAGCCGGTCGGGATGCGGGACGCCAGGTTGTCCTCGCCCCAGTTGAGCGGGAGGCGCGAGGAATCGACCTTCGTCAGCTCCGTCGAGTTGCCGCACACGACGTAGAGCGAACTGGCCGTCCGGGGAGAGGACGATCGAGTGCATGCCGTGCTCGCCGCCGCCCCTGATCTCGCGGAGGAGCTTGACCTCGTCGTAGCGGTCGTCGCCGTCGGTGTCGCGCACGCGATAGAGGCCGTGGGTGCCCCGCTCGTTCACCATCGCGTAGAGGCTGTCGAAGGCGTAGAGCAGCCCGTGGACGCCGGCCAGGTCCACGCCGATCGCCTCGGGCTCGACCGAACCGCTTCGGCCCGGGGTCGGCGGCGTCATGCGGTAGAGCTTGCCGTTCTGGTCCGCGGCGATGAGCCGGCCCTTCGGGTCGGTGCACAGCGCCACCCACGAGCCCTGGGTCTCCTTCGGCACCGAGTAGAGCAGGTCGAGCTTGAATCCCTTGGCGACGCGCACGTTGCCGGCAGCCGACTCTGCCGCCGAGCGGAGCGACTTGATGCGGATGTCCTTGAATCGGACGGTCATCGGCTGGCCCGCGTGGAGCTGGAGCGCCAGGATTCCCGAGTCGAGCCGCTTCGAGTCGGTTCGTCGAAGACATCGACGGTCGGAACTCCGTTGATAAAGTGCTGGAGGTGATTGCCCCGGGCGATCACGACGTACTCGTTCCAGTCATCTTTCTTGATCTTCGCCTGGATCTCCCGAGAGCTGCCGAGGCGGCCCGTCACTTCCTTCTTTCCGTCGGACGTCCAGGTGACCTTTTCGCCGCGGTTGGCCATGATCCCCCGGCCTCCGGCGCCGCCGGCCTCGTCATAGAGGATGCCCGAGAACATCGGCCCCGCCTCGAAGTCGGCCTGGTAGCCGGCCGCCACGAAGCCGTCGCGGTCACGGCTACGGTACTGGATCCCCGAGTTCGCGAAGCCGGCATCGTTGTCCGCGGTGATGCGGTAAGACAGGCGCAGCTCAAAGTCATCGACGATCAGGTTCTTGTCGGCGGCCTTGGCGAAGAGGAAGGTGTTTCCCTTGAGTGGGTTTTCCTTCGTGGTACGGCCCACGATGGCACGGTCCTCGACGGCCCAGAATCCCGGCCGGCCTTCCCAGCCGGCGAGGGTCCGGCCGTCGAACAGCTTGCGGAAGCCGGGCTCGGGCACGAAGACCTTGGGCTCGACCCCGGCGAGGAGCGCCTCGACGATCTCCCGGGCATCTTCCGGTACCTCGACCTTCGCGGTGCCGATCTCACTGATCTTCGTCGTGGTCGATCGGTCGAGCTTGATCTCATTGTCGAAGATGCCGGCGCGAGCCGCTGAGCGTCAGCGTGAACTCGGTCAGGACGCCGCGCGTCGACCCGGAACGTGACGGAGCCACGCGGATCCATGATCGGGGCGTCGAATGGGTTGCGGCCGCGACCCGGAGGTCCGCCCCGGCGCGGAGGACAGATCCGCCTCTAGCAACTTGGCGGCCACATCCGGGCTCAAGGTGGCCGTCACCGTGTTGCCCTCGCGGTGGAATGCGGAGGCCTTGTCGATGAGTTCCGACGCGCGAGCAGCCGGCAGCCTGAAGTCCGCGATGATCTGCGGCTCGAGCCCGATCGGTGGTCCGGGTGGTCCCCCACCTCGGGCGGCCTGGCGAGCCGATACCTGCCAATTCCCATCCAGAAGTATCGCCGTCTTGCCGCCCCGCGTCACAAACTCCGGACGACCCGCCGCGGGCATCGCGACGCGAGTGAAGCCACCCTTCTCCGTCTGGCCGGCGGTGACGCCGCCACCACCACCGAACGGTCCGAGCTCGCCCGTGGCAACGGTGGTTGTCCAACGATAGCTCGGTGAATCGGCGAGTTTCTTGACGGCGTCCGAAATCATCGATTTCCCGCCGACATCGCCCAGGGTTTGCCCGGCGTCGCCTTGAGCCTCGCGGCGCGAATCGTCCTGAATCTCGGCGGCGAGTGATAGCGTGAGACAACACAACAGAGCCGTCACGACGACGATCCTAGGTATCCTCTGGTCGATCCATGCGCTGCTCATCGATGGCGAGCCCTCTCGTTGATTGGAGGAATGGGTGTTCTTGATTCACGCGCGAGATCGCTGCATGATTGAAGGCGATTTCGCGAGAGCGTCCGTCCCAGGAAATCGTCGAACTTGACGAATCCTGGAATGCCACCGGTTGGTGGCGGCCGATCGACGAGTTTCAGCCACCTCCTTCCATCAGGCGGTATTCGCGCCGCTCGTGGACGAAAGCCTTTAGCAATTCTACGTCCCGCGACAACTGACGCCTACCGGCTTCCGCCACCTGCCCCCGCCGTGACTTGGTGCGCAACGCCGCGTCGTCTCGCGGGTTCCGGGGAGACCATACGCATCTCCGGTCGATAATTCAGTATCGCGTCCACGGAATTATAACCGTGGATGCCAAAAACCGGTGGAGCGGGTTTCCTAGCCGGCCTAGATGCGTCAAGGAGGGAGCCAGCGGGTTAGGAAACCCGCTCCACACCATCAGCGTCGGGGACCGGGAAGACCGGGTTTTCCGGTTATTTCCCACAAAAAAAACGGAAAACCCGGTCTAAACCTGCGCGAACGAATCTTGCAATCGATAGGGCGAATTGGACCACGCCTCGGTAGGATGGGGGAGCGTCGAGCCAATCTGCTCCCATTCCCGAGGGCAACGATCGTGAGTAAGCTGATCGAGCTGACGAAGGTCGAAATGTTTTTGGCGCAGGGGAGGACCATCTACGTCAACCCGGACCACATCGTGATGATCGGGTCGGTACCGGGCGATCTCGATAGCCGGGCGATCGTCACCCTGTCCATCCGGTGGGCGTACTCCCCCCAGCAGATCGTGGTCAAGCAGTCCGTGCGGGAAGTCCTGGAGAAGATCGACGCCGCGGACCCGGGCATGAGTAGCAAGGGACGAACGCGGATGAACGCGGATCAGGAGCTGGAATGACTGCATCCAGCCCCAGCCGAAGCTACCACTCGGTAAGAGACGCATGGGCCGATTCGAGGGTCAACATTGCGCCTAATAGGCTTCCGTAGGATTTCTCATGAAACGGGCACAGAGCCAAACCGGGTTTAGGGCATGCATGCGGGGTTTGCGGTTCAGCGTCGCTGGGGTCGAGGCCCGCGGTGTCTGTGTGTTTGGTTTCGCTCCGCGAAGGCACGTACTTTCGCAGAGCGAGTGGCGACTTCACGTTCACCCAACCTTATGTCACCACCGAAGGACGTATTCTGAACCACGCCCTTTTTTGGCCGAGATTGGTGCCATGCCCATTTGTGTAGCTGGGCAAATCGGGGACTGATTTGCGGTTTGTCGATTATCTCGACGATAGCGTCGACCGTTTGGCCACGAACTCTTCAAACACCGCCTTCTTCATCAGGTGCGGCGGCAATAGTCCCTGGGCCAAGATGAAATCATGAAAGCCCTTGGGGTTGAACTGGCTACCCAGGGCTTTTTCGACGTCGGTACGCAGCTCGCGCAAACGTGTGTAGCCATAAAAATAAGCGTTGGCCTGGCCAGGTGCCCAGAAGGTATAGCGCTCGACTTCCTGGTTCGCCATGGCGTCCGACAGGACCACGTCGTTCTTGAGCGTTGCCAGCGCCTGGTCGCGGGTGATCTTGCCGGTCTGAAGCTCGATATCAAGGAACGCCCTCGCGGCTCGCATCAGGCGATGCTGGAGACAGATCAACCGGCCGTCGGCCGGCTCGAATGGTTCGATCAGCCACTCGGAATAAAGGCCCCAGCCTTCTACGTTTGTGCTGTTGAATGCAAAGGTCACCCGTGCGTCGGAAACACCCTGTTCGACGATCGACGCAAACTGAAGCTCGTGGCCAGGCCGGGCTTCATGCGCGGTCAATGTCCATGAGGCGGCCGCGAAATTGAAGTCGTCGAACGTTTGCATCTTCCCCGACTTGTCCGGCACGTTGAGCGGCAGGACAAACTCGCCGACCTCGCCCGTGTTACCCAGCAGTCGAGGGGGGTGCATATTGGGTGCGGGGATCGCGGTGCTCTCGGCCTCATTAGCGATCCGGATGCGGGCCACGCGATCCGGCAATGTCAGGATCTGCTTGTCGCGGATGATCTGCTCGATCTGCTTGAGCCGGGCCTCGTAATGCGTCAGGATGGCATCGCCGACAAGCTGGTCTTTCTTGAGCGCTTTGATCACATCCCGGTAGTCGGAGATTTTCAGACCCCGATCTCGGGCGACTTCCGCCGCAACCACCTGCATCTGGCTCTGAATCTCGGTGAAAGCCAAGTGGGCCTTGGCTGCGAGCTCGGCCGGCGGAATGTCGATGCCAATCTGTTCGAGCGCGAACGCATAGAGCTCGGGCGGCATCCGGAAATCATCTCGCGCTTTGGGCAAGACCTCGGTCTTGACGAACTCGCGCCACGCGGCGAGCTGATCCTTGAGCTTTCCATAGGCTGGCTTGTACCCGTCAAGCTTGAACTTCTCGAACAACTTGCCGATGCCGGCGACAAGGAAGGACGCCTGAGCCAGGTCCTTCTGAATCTTCGACTTGATCGGTGCCACCAGCTTGGGATGATTGAGCCGCCCCCGCACATAGGCCATGGCAAGCTCGCTGATCGGCTTCGTGCCTGGCTCAAGACCAGCGTACTTGCGCAGTCGGATCAGTGCGGCCGGATGCCGGCTCGCCGAGACCTGGTCGTCCAGCAGACCGCGAAATGACTGGAAGATGAGCATGTCCAGGCTGAAATACGGAACCACGAGCCGATTCGAAAGTTCGGCTTCCTTGATCGAATCGCTCGCGGCCTTGACGAGGATCTCCAGATCCTGCTTGACGCGACGGTCGGTTTCGGCGGCAAGGCGGCGGACCAGCTCAGTGTGAACCACGCGAATCGCTTTGATCTGCCGCTCGACAAAACCGGGAGACATGTCAGAGATCTGGTCGTCGTATCCCTCGACGCCGAACTGCGACGCGGCCTCCGGCTGCAACTTCGCCAACAGTTCGACCATGATCTTTGCATTCTGGTTGCTCTTCTTGACCCATTCCGACAGCGGCCGGGCGCGGGCCTAGCCGGCGCCTCCGCGCGGACCGGGGCGGAACCCAAAACCAGACTCACGAACCCGGCAATGACGAGATGAGGTGCAAAGCGACGCGGCATTTCCATAACGTTTTCCCGTGGATTCGGTTTCGTCGAACAGAATAAGTCCGAGATCGGCGGCAACCTATCGCTGAAAGCCAACCATTAACTGGACCCAGTATGGGTCGGTCGGACCGAACACTCTCCCTATTCGGGACATCGACGACGATATTGAAATGAATTTGATATGGGCGAGAGTATCAGCCTCTACCGTTTCTTTGCCTCCCGCCGGCAGTCGGTACACAAAACACTGGCCGGTCATTTCGCTGTGCGTTCCGCCATCGGTGTGGAGCGATTTTAGCGGAGATCGACAGGTACCCCGCTGTTAGGGGATGGCCATGATGGAGAGGAAACCATGAAGCGTGTTGTTTTGGGACTCATCGTTCTGGGCTTGCTCAGCGGTGGGTTGGGTAGTGCCCGGGCCGATTTCATTAACGGAAACTTCGGCACCGGCGATCTGACCGGCTGGACGGTATTTACTACGCCTGATGGGACTAACGGCGTCGACCCGGTTACGGGCTCCGCTGCCAGACGTCGTCTCCTACAATACCACGGGTAGTGGCGCCACCAACTCGGCCCACTTCAATGTGGGTTCAAATTCCATAGGTTCGGAACAAGGGGGCGGTCTTTCCCAATCCCTAACCTTGGGTGCGGGCACGTATACAATCACCGGTGCCTTTGCGTCCGCAGACGATCCGGACGGTCAAAACAATACCGACGCGGGCACGTTCTCGGTCCTGGTGGACGGCGTGGTCCAACAAAGCATTGACCTGGGAGGCTTCGGTGCTCCTCACGATGTTTTGTACGGCAACTGGGACGTCAGTCTCAGCCTGGGCGCCGGATCGCACACGTTCAGTTTTGAGATTACGCGGAAGTTCCTTTCATCCGGAGATGAAACTCCCCAGGAATACCTGACGAACTTGACACTCTCATCGTCAGTCCCCGAACCTGCCAGCATGTTGCTCCTGGGAGTGGGCGTTGGTGGGCTGTTTGGGTTCCGCTGGTTGCGTAATCGGGGGCACGATCGTAGTCCGGATCACTCAGCATACTTGCTCGCTCTGCGGTGGAGAGGAGGTGGCCACGCGGCCACCTCCTTCTCTCAGAGCTATCAATTACCCGCTACCTGTGATACCGCGTTATCGCCACGCGATCGCACGCGGAAGCGTGGGAACGAGTTTCTGTGCGCTGCTGTCGGAAGTTGTGGGAAATACACAGCACGGAGCGTGGGAACGCGGATCTCGTGGCGTTGCTAAAGTGTCGGCAGGAGCCGTTTCTTTTGCCTTAAACTAAGAACGGTGCCCGACCCCTTTTTACAACCCCTATCCACAAGATAGTCCGTCATTCGCCCGCGTGGGCCAGCACGACCATCTGGTCCGTCTCCTGCGTCAGCGGCCGGCGGTCGAAGCCGCCGCAGATCTCGTACTCGGCGAAGCCGGCGGCGCGCAGCAGCAGCTCCATCTCGGCCTTGTAAGTCCACCGCACGAGGAACTCCGAGCGGTGGATGATGCGGGTCGTGCCGTCGGCCTCGTCCACTTCGACCTCGTTCCGCGAGCGCTGCACCTGCGCGACGCGGTCGAAGCTGCGGATGTCGTAGCCGCGCATCGTCTGCCCGGTGCGCGGGTGCTTGGTCTCACCCTCCAGCTCGCGCCGGTCTTGCGGTGCGCCGATCCACGCCAGGCCCGGGAATGCGCCGTCGAACGCCAGCAGCCCTCCAGGGAGCAGGTGCCGCCGGATGCACCCCAGGCAGCGGAGTTGGTCCTCAGTCGTCAACATGTGGCAGAAGGCGTTGAAAGTAATCATGACCAGGGCATAGCGGCGCGGCATCTGGAAGTCGGCCATGTCGCCGCGGTAGAGGTCCGGCGACAATCCGAGAGCGGCAGCCTTCCGCCGCGCTGTGTCGAGCATCGGCTGGAAGAGGTCTAGCCCGTCGGCGTCGACACCGGCTTGCAACACCGGCAACAGGATGCGGCCGGTCCCGCAGGCGATGTCAAGGACTGGCCCCTTCGCCTCGCGCGCGAGGCCGACGTAGAAGTCGATGCCGTAGTCGAGGCCCTGGCACAGGACGTCGTAAAGCTCGCCGTCGTCGAAGGGCGAGGGCTCGCCGGGTGGTGTCGATTGCATGCGGGGCCTCGGGTGTCGTGGGGCCGGGTGGCGGCTCTGGCCGCTATCGCAATCGAGGCGAGAGGGAAAGTCAAGATGAACACCAGCGGATTTCCCCGCGGTGGTATGGTGATCCTGGGTCGATTCGCAACGGGTTCGAAGCGGAGGAGATGCGCCCGTTGGGCCTTCCCCGCCCTGAACGGAGCTCACTCATTGGAGGTCTCGCCGATGCGCAGGGAATCAGCCTTTACGATGGATACCTCCAGCATCAAGTACGGCCCCGGCGCGACCCGCGAGATCGGGCACGACGTGGGTCGGTGGGGGGCGCGGCGGGTCATGGTCGTGACCGACCCGAACCTGGCCGGAACCGAGCCCGTCTGCGCTGGTGCTCGATGCGCTGCGGGAGGCGGGGATCGATGCGGTGCTGTTCGATCAGGTTGAGGTCGAGCCCACCGACAGGTCGTTTCAGGTCGCGATCGACTTCGCGGTCGAGGGCCGTTTCGACGGTTATGTGGCCGTCGGCGGCGGCTCGAGCATCGATACGGCCAAGGCCGCCAACCTGTACGCGACCTATCCCGCGGAACTGCTGGACTATGTCAATCCGCCGGTGGGGAAGGGGCTTCCCGTCCCGGGGCAATTGAAGCCGCTCGTCGCGGTGCCCACCACGGCGGGGACGGGAAGCGAGACGACCGGCGTGGCAATCTTCGATTATACGCCGCTGCACGCCAAGACGGGCATCGCGCACCGCGCACTGCGGCCGGTGCTGGGAGTGATTGATCCGAACAATACCCGAGGCGTGCCCCCGCAGGTCGCCGCGTGCGCGGGACTGGACGTTCTGAGCCATGCCGTCGAATCTCTGACCGCCTTGCCGTTTTGCCAGCGGCCCGCCCCGGACAGTCCCGCTCAACGGCCGGCGTACCAAGGGTCCAACCCGATCAGCGACATCTGGGCCAGGCGGGCGATCGAGATGGTCGCGCGCTATCTGGTCCGGTCGATGACTGACCCGTCGGATGACGAGGCACGCGGAGCGATGCTCCTGGCGGCGACCTTCGCCGGCATCGGATTCGGCAACGCGGGCGTGCACCTACCCCACGGCATGTCGTACCCGGTCTCGGGGATGGTCCGGGACTTTATCCCGGCGGGGTACCGCACCCGGCGGCCGCTGATTCCGCATGGGATGTCGGTGATCCTGAACTCCCCCGCGGTTTTCCGCTTCACCGCGCAGGCCGATCCCCATCGGCACCTGGAGGCCGCCCGGCTGATGGGGGCGGACGTTGCCGAAGCGCGTCCGGAAGACGCGGGCGAGATCCTGGCCGGCGCGATCATCGCCCTCATGCGGCAAACCGGCATGCCCAACGGGCTGAAAGCCGTGGGGTACGCGCCCGAAGACGCCGATGCACTGGTCGCCGGCACGATCGTGCAACACCGCGTGACCAAGCTCTCACCTCGTCCTGCAAGTGAAGCGGAGCTGAAGCAGCTCTTCCTGAATTCCATGACCATCTGGTGAGATCAGCAGCGATTTGGCGACTCAGCCGCGCTCCAACGAGATCGGGAGACTGAGCTCCCTCCTACAAATCCTGTAGGAGCCGGCTCTTTCCGCCGACCACGCGAGCCGTGTGTCCGGTCACTGTTCTATCTGCAAGATGTGTTTCAGTACCGTTGTACACCGGAGTTGGAGCGATTGAAGGAAATCACCGGCCCAGAGCGGCTCACTCATGAGTTGCGCACAGCGCGACTGAGACGTCCATCATACTAGCCCGAAGCGTCAGCGAGGATTCCGGCGAGTGTCCCCTCGCTGACGCTTCGGGCGTGTATGGCCCCGTGAGCCGCCCGAGCATGAACCGCTCTAGTAATCCTTCATCGGCCCCCGATCCCCGGACTACACGTCGGCCTCGTCGTCCCAGTAGCGGGCATTGTTCGCGTAACCGCGCAGGTGGAAGGCTCGTGGGACCGAGGAGCCCACGGCGGGGAACGTGCGCTTCATCCGGTCGTAACCTGTGATGCCGGCCATGGACAGCAGACGATCGAAGTCCTCCTCGTCCTGCGATCCGAACCAGCGGACGGCGGCGTGCAAGTTGGATGTGAAGTTCACCTCCACGATTGTCGCGATATCCCAGAGCTCCTCCAGGTCCGCCTTGATGTAGCGAGACTTCAGGCGATCCACAACCCGGGCGAACTGGTCGAAGGTGCCCTGGAACTCGGGGAAGTACTCCGCCAGGAGGGCGCGGTGACCACGGAGCAACTCCCTCGACTCGGCGAGTTCGGCCACGAGCGAGGGGACCGTGTGAGTATTCGCCTCGTCGTCCTCGAACTCGAACGTCGTGAAGTGCCGACCGTCGAAAAGGGCCAACCAGAAGACGGGCACGGCCATCGGACCGTCAGCCACCAGGTCACGACCGTTGGGTTTGCGGCCGACGTTGCAGCCGGCCGGACCGGGGATGTCATTGGCGATCAGCGTCGCCATGTTCGACATTGGATGTCCTCCAGGACCTGACGACCTCCGCGTGATCTCGTCCTCGCCCCTCGTTCTATTTGGGCGTCAATACGACGATAGTGTCGATGGGCGTCAGCGCGTCCTTGGGTATGTCGAGAACGAGATTGCCTGGCGTCTCGGTCATTCTCATCGGCGTTGTGTTGCCAAGAAGCGACGGCGTCCACGCACGCGACCGATCAAAGGGAATCGGTGTGAGATTCTTGGGCTTGAGGATGTGCAATGTAAATCTTCTCCACATGATCTGCGGGGCCTCTGGCCGTCAAAATACCCCAGGGTTGGGGTGGAAACGGCCCCTGGTGCGTCCCGTAGATTGAGTCGCCATGGGTCTCCAACCACTTGCCGGCTTCGAGCAGTCGCTGGGTCACCTCGAGGGCGATTGTGCCATCGGGCCCGACACCCACAATCAGCCTCAGGTTGGCCCCCTGACCCGCGGCGCCGACCAAGGCGTGAATGATCTGCTCTGCACTCTTGAAGTTGGTATCGTAAGGATTGTAACCCCGTGAATCGTTGATCGTCAGCCAGTTCTCCCGTATCGAATTCAGCGCGATGCCGCCTTGGTTCGATCCCGAGCCGATCCCGACGCGACAGGCAAGTCCGGCCCGGATACCTGGCAAGTCCTCACCGGCTTCGAGTGCGGCGCGATGGTTGTTCCCCACCAGAGCGCCCGGCTGAAGCTCGTGGATCAGGCGGTACGTACCGATGAGGTCCCAATCGGCGTCGGGCCGGTCCCAGAGCCCGTCGAACCAGATTCCGCCGATCTCGCCGTAATTGGTGCACAGCTCGCGAACCTGGCCCTGATAATACGCCACGTACCGCTTCCAGTCGCCCTTCGGCTCGCGACCGGCGGTCTGACCGGTCTTGCCCAGCGGGAAGTAATCGGGATGGTGCCAGTCCAGCAGCGAATAATAGAAGAAGAGCTTGATTCCCTGCTTGATGGCAAGCGTCGCCAGCGCCTTGAGCGGGTCCGGGTGGTAGGGCGTGGCGTCAACGATGTCGATAGTCGGTCAACCGGCTGGCGAACATGCAAAAGCCGTCGTGGTGCTTGGTCGTGATCGTGATGTATTTGACGCCGGCCTCCTTGGCCAGCTTGACCCAGGCCTCGGCGTCGAACCGGGTCGGGTTGAAGCGAGGGAGAAGCTTCGCGTACTCGCGGATCGACAGCTTGTCGTTGTCCATCACCCACTCGCCCTTGCCCAGCAGCGAGTCAATCCCCCAGTCGATGAACAAGCCGAACTTGGCATCCTCGAACCATTGCCTGGCCTCGGCGTTGCGGCTGGTGGCCGACCGCTTGGCGACCTCCGGCTGATCGAAACGAATAGCCAACCCGCGCTGGCACGACCGCCACGACCGCCAGCCAGAAGATTCCCAGCAGAGCCGCCCTGGTGACTCTCCTCGATTTCGAGACCTCGTTTCCATCGACTCATGGCTCACCCGCCTCCTCAGGATGATGGCTTGCGGCCGGATTGCACAGGGGGGTTTTCGCATCGGCTCTGCCGCGTACGATCGCCGTTTCCAGACCCACTGTCAAGCTCGGGCACGAATCTCAGAGTAATCCGTCGTCGCGCGAAAGTCCCCGCCTTTACGGTAATGTGGCAGTCCGAGCATCAACCGGTATGATAGCGTTAACAATGGGTGCAAACGGCGCGGAAATCGTAACCGAAAAACCGGAGCGGTCGCGAAGGGATCTCCGTCGATGTCAGCGAACACGAGCAGTGAATCGGCGACGGCCCTGGTTCGCGAAGGCTGGGACCATCTCAAGAGCCAGCGCCCGCTGGCTGCCTGGGCAAGCTGGCAACGCGCGCTGCGAGTCGAGCCCGAATTCCGTCGTTGCTCGCCAGGCTCTCTCGACTCTCGAATCGGCCGCCGACTTACCGCTGGCGGCCCGAACCGCGTACCGATTCCGCCAGCCCACCAATTCCGATCGTCGGGCGGCTTGGGATAATCGGCTGCGGGGATCGAACGCGGAAGACCTCGCGGCGATGGCCGACTTGTTCGGCAGGCTGGCGGCGGAGGGACCTGCCGACCCCGCCGCCTGGTACAACCGCGCCCTCTGCCTGGCCTGGTCGGGAGACAATCTCGAAGCGATCGCCGCTCTCGACCACGTCGTCAGCCTGGAGGCTGGATCGGCATTCGAGCGGGCCGTCGAGGCCTGGACGCTGGCCGAGATCCTCCGCCAGGGCGGCGGCGCCGAGACTCTGGCCGACGACCTGCGGTTCGCGTGCACGATCGCCTGGAAACCCGCTGACACGGCCGGGCTACTCGAGGAATTTCCCGAGATTCAGCGGATTCCCACGCCACGTGAGCCAGGCGCACGACCCGGATGAACGCCCCGTGATCGAGGTCTTCGAGTGGCTCGATCGGCCCGTCGCCAGGCTCGACGAGCCTCCCGTGACAGCCGCCGATCTGCCGGCGGTCCTGGCCAGCGTTTACATCAGCCCGCAGGCGTTGCGGCTCTCCAGTCCTCGCTTGTCGTCCATCGAGCACATCGAGGAGATCCTCCTCCCCAGACTCGAAGATGAGGAGCGGTCGATTCGGCGCGAGGCGTCGCCGCTGCCGTTCGCGTTTCTCGACGCCGATCTCTGGACATTTCGCATCCCGCCTGGGGTCGAGCCTGACCTGGCGGATCAGCTCCGCCGGGAGGCGGTCGAGTCGTACTTTGAAAACGAATGGATCCACCATCCGCGCCAGGGGCTCGGCGGCCTTTCGGCGCTCTCGGCCGCGCGCCAGGCGGCGAATGGCGATGCGGTCGCCCGCGCCAAGCTCACGGCCGTCGTTCGACTCCGCGAGCAGCTTGGCAACCGTCCCAGCGCGCTTCTTCTTTACCAGGGCTATCCGTTTGACCGGCTGCGGCGTCGCCTCGGGCTGGAACTGGACCACGCCACCACGGTCGATCTCAACGACCTGAGCTGTGCCAGTCCCGAAGAGCTCGATCGAGTCGACCCCACGGCCCTCGACGACGCTCGCCTGGTCGAAACGATCGCCTCGGCCGTGGGCCTGAGAGACGATGCCCGAACCGCCCGCCTGGCGGCCGAACTGCTGAGACGCCAACCTCGGGCGATCCCTCGGCTCGATCTCGCGTCGGTCGTTTCTCCGCTGGTGCGGCAAGCGATCGCTCGCAACGATCCCGACGCGGCACTGAGCTGGATCGAACGAGCCAAGACCGATGGGTGACGATGAGACCGCGAAGACCCTGGAACATCTGGCGCGGCGAAATCCTCGCGCGAGCCGGTCGCCCTGAGTCGGCACTTTCGGTCTATCGGAAGCTGATCGAGCCGGACGCCAAAGGCGCCGAGCTCGCCCTGGACGCCGCGGAGACCATGCTCGACAACGGCCATCTCGACCGAGGCCAAAGCGCTCTTGAACATGGCATGCGACCTGGCACGCCGCCAAAACCGACCCCGCCACTGGATCAACCGCCGCGCGAGCGACTTGCTCGACCATCTTTCTTGAACAATCGCGCTAGGCTACTATAGAATGAGCAGAGTGGCCAGGTTGCGCGAAACGGTGGCGGACACTTTTTTCTCCCTGCCACCGGATGGCCCCCGTTCTCGGTTCGACCTGCTCGCGTTGCGAAAAATCAACATCCGCGCCAATGTTTTCCGTGAATTTCCAAAAACTACGATCGCCGAGCAGAAAAAGCTTGACGTACAGAAACGACCGCCCGATAACGTTGCCTGAGGGCAAAAATCATTCAAATGGGTTGTCCATGTTAAGTTTCGGTGTTTTCCTGCAAAGGACTTCGGCGATGATACGTAGACTGATATGCGGCGCAATCTTCGTTCCGGCATTCGGTATTCTGTTTGCCGGGTACGCGTCCGCCGGGTTTACCGGCGCCAGCGCCAGCGGACCGGGTGGATCGGTGACGAACCTCGCGATCGAGACAACTTTCACGACTGACGATTCCGTCCAGTACGATGCCAACTATACATCGCTAGCGCCGATCGATTTCTTCCTCACTCTTAATGGCACCGGAGACTACTTCCTCGGCGCTCCCTTCGGGAACGTCACAAACTCCACCAGCAGTACCTTTCCCTCGTTTTATGCGTATTTGGTCAGTGCACCAGCCGGCTCGACGTTTAACGAATCGAGCTGGGATGGCGCCGTCTTCTCGGGCGGTACAAGTTTAAGTCCGCCATTTCCAAATGCGACACTCACGACATTTCATGGGCCTCCCGGCCTCTTGGCCGGCGATACGACACAAATTGGTGTTGGGTTTACGATAAGCGCTTCAGGTCCGCAAACCGTGGAGGTTATTCTGACTCCAACGACCATTCCAGAGCCCTCAGCCTTGACCCTTGGCCTTATCGGTGCGATCGCCAGCCTCGGTTATTGTGCGCGTTGATTTCGGCGCTAGGGGTAACGGATCCACGCGCTTCATGGTTGGCTATCGCACGTACCGAGGATTCACGGCCTTATCGGCGTGATCTTCGCATCGGTCCTGCGGCGTGATCGACTCAATCGTGAAGCGCTCGCGACTGAGATGGGCCGGGCGATCGGGCCGTGTCGCGGGCTCCAAATCAGTCATCTCGGTCAATTCCCGAGCCGTGCCGCGGAATCCCGTTGTCACGTGCCGGCCCGTCCCGGTCAGACAGCTTACGCTGATCCCTTCGCGGCCGCGATCGCCTGACCGATGTACTCGGAGACACCGCGGGGGTCGTACTCGGCGCCGTGCTGGGCCACGATGTTGTCGCCTTGCTCCTTCCAGAGCCGGCCCAGCGACTTGGTGATGCCGGGGTCGCCGCCGGTGAACTCGTTGATCAGGGCCAGCCAGCGCCGTGCCAGCGACTGCACTTCGGGGCTCGTCGGGTCGGTCCCTTTCTCCATCTCGGCGCGGACCTGGGCGATCAGCTCCGCCCAGTCGGCCGGGACCTGCCGCATCCGCTCCTCACCGACCTCCTCACCGCGCTTCTTGAGATACTCCATCTGCTCGGCCGTGTAATAATTCTCGATCATGGTCATCTCCTCGATCGTTCGGATGAACTCGTCGGCGGAGACCTCCCCCGCCGCACTCAGACGTGACTCGCGATCGCTTCAAGCCGATCGCACAGCCTTTGCTGCAGCTCGATCTGTTCCCGCAGCCGCGCGACGTGCAGGCCGATCACCTCCAGCGGCGAGAAGCCCGGCCGGTCCAGGCAGTCGCGGACCTGCTCGAGCGAGAAGCCGAGCTGCCGGAGCGAGAGCACTTGCTGCAAGCGGGCGACGTCGCGGGCCGTGTAAAGGCGGTGCCCAGATTCGGTCTTGAGCGACGGCTTCAGCAAGCCGATCTCGTCGTAATGGTGGAGCGTACGGACCGTTAAACCCGTCCGCTTCGCCAGCTCTCCGACCTTCAAAGCCTCGAATCGCATGGGTATTTTCTCCTGCCCGTCGCACCGGGAACAGTGCGTCACGATCGAATGGTACGACCTCACGTTACGTGAGGATCAAGCCCCTTCCGTCGGAAAACGCGAAATTCTTTATTGCGACTTCGTAACCGCATGAGAAGCGGTCGGGCTTCCCGCGACAGCCGCGGCATGGGACGATGGGGGTCGAATGTCGCGACGACAACATAACGGGGGACGTATGATCGAGCTGAAAGGAGTCTCCAAGTCTTACGGTGGGTCGGTCATCCTCAGCAAGCTCGACCTCACGATCGAGCCGGGCCGGACGACCGTCCTGATCGGACCGAGCGGCTGCGGGAAGTCCACGCTTCTCCGGTTGATGATCGGCCTGGTCCGGCCCGACGGGGGCTCGGTCTTGATCGAAGGCCAGGAGCTGACGCCCGCGACGGTGCTCGATGTCCGTCGACGGCTCGGATACGTCATTCAGGATGGCGGCCTTTTCCCGCACTTGAGTGCCCGAGACAACGTGGTCCTGATGGCCCGATACCTGGGCTGGCAAGGCGAGCGGATCGAGGCTCGACTCGCCGAGCTCGCCGACTTGACTCAATTTCCGATCGACGGACTCGACCGTTTCCCCGCCCAGCTCTCCGGCGGCCAGCGCCAGCGCGTGAGCTTGATGCGCAGCCCTGATCCTCGACCCCGAGGTTGTCTTGCTCGACGAGCCCCTGGCCGCGCTTGACCCCATGGTCCGCGCCGAGCTTCAGGCCGACCTGCGCGAGATCTTCCGATCGCTGGAGAAGACCGTCGTCATGGTGACCCACGACCTCGCCGAGGCCGGCTGGTTCGGTCACGAAATCCTCCTGATGCGCGACGGCCGGATCGTCCAGCGCGGGACGCTCGGGGCATTGATCGAGGACCCGGCCGAGCCGTTCGTGACCCAGTTCGTCAGCGCCCAGCGTCAGGTGCTCGAGTTCGCCAGCGGGGGAAATCACTGATGCCGGGCCTATCCGTCCTCGTCGCGCTGGCGCATGATCGGCGAATGAGCCCGAGCCGACCGTCCGGGTCGGATCCAAGACGTTCACCGAGTCGGTGATCCTGGGCGAGATCGCCCAAGGGCTTGATCCGTGAGGCGGGCGTTCCCTCATCGCATCGCCGCGGGCTGGGCGGGACGCAAGTCCTCTTCCACGCCCTCGAGGCCGACGAGCTGGACGTCTATCCCGAGTACACCGGCACGATCATCGGGCGAAATCCTCGCGAGCAAGGGCATCCGCGGCGAGGCCGCCCTGCGATCGGCGCTGGCCGAGCGGGGCGTGGGAATGAGCCGGCCGCTCGGGTTCAACGACACCTATGCCATCGGCATGCGCGAGGACGTCGCCGCGCGTCTCGGCATAGTCACGCTGTCCGACCTCAAACGAGATCCCAACCTGAAATTCGGATTCAGCAATGAATTCATGGATCGGGCCGACGGCTGGCCCGGCATCCGAGACCGCTACGGGCTCCCGCACCGCGACGTCCGCGGTCTCGACCACGACCTCGCCTATCGCGCCCTCGCCAGCGGAGAGATCGACGCGACCGACCTTTACTCGACCGACGCCGAGATCAAGCAGTACAAACTCCGCGTGCTCCGCGACGACCTCGGCTTCTTCCCTTCGTATCAATGTGTGTGGCTCTACCGTGCCGATCTGAAGGCGAGGTCACCGGCGGCGTTCGCGGCCCTGACGAGGCTGGAAGGGCGGATCACCGAACTGGAAATGGCCGGGATGAACGCCCGGGCCAAGATCGACAAAGTGCCCGAAGACCAGCGTCGCCGCCGATTTCCTCGCGGACAAGTTCGGGATCAAGGCCAGCGTCAGTTCCGAGACGTTCGCCGGGCGAGTGCTGCACCGGCTCGGCGAGCATGTCGCGCTGGTGTCGATCTCGCTGGCGGCGGCGATCCTGGTGGCGATCCCGCTCGGCATCGTCGCAGCCCGACGGCCCCGGCTCGGCGCCGTCATTCTGACCATGGTCGGGGTGATCCAGACGATCCCCTCGCTGGCACTCCTGGTGTTCATGATCCCCTGGCTGGGGATCGGCGCGAAGCCCGCCCTGGTCGCGCTCTTTCTCTACAGCCTGCTGCCGATCGTCCGCAACACGGCCACCGGCCTGCGCGACATCCCGAATTCGCTCCGCGAATCGGCCGAGGCCCTGGGTTTGCCTCCGCGAGCGAGGCTGGTCAAGATCGAATTGCCGATGGCCTCGCGCGCGATCCTCGCGGGAATCAAGACGGCCGCGGTCATCAACGTCGGCACGGCCACGATCGGCGCCCTGATCGGCGCCGGCGGCTTCGGCCAGCCGATCCTCACCGGCATCCGCCGCGACGACCTGAGGATGATCCTCTTTGAAGGCGCGATCCCGGCCGCCTTGCTCGCCCTGGCCGTCCAGGGGGCATTCGACCTCGCCGAGCGGTTCCTCGTACCCCGAGGGCTGAGGCTCTAACCCACGGTCAGATACTGCACCGCGAAATAACCGTTGCGGGTCCAGCCATTGCTGGGCCAGCGTAAAGCCGGCCTGCGACGTCAGGCGACCGAAGTGGTCGAGCGAATACTTGTAAGAACACTCGGTATGAATCGACTCACCCTCGCTGAAGCCGAACTCCACCCCGGCGACCCGGACGACCTGGGCCTTCTGGCTGACCAGATGCATCTCGACGCGTTCCTTGGCTCGGACGTAGTCAGCCCGGTGCCCAAACTCGTTGAGATCGAAGTCGGCATCGAGCTCGCGGTTGATTCGCTCGAGGAGGTTGAGATTGAACGCCGCGGTGACGCCCCGGCGATCGTTGTAGGCAGGCCAGACGATCGATTCGTCCTTCTCGAGATCGAGGCCGATCAGGAGTCCTCCGCCCTCGCCCACGAGCCAGGCGATCGTGCGAAAGCAGGCCCATCGGCCGCCCTGGGGCTGAAGTTGCCGATCGTCGAGCCGGGGAAGTAGACGACGCGACGCGCCCGCGGGTCGCCGGTCTCGGGGAGCAACAAGGGCCCGGTGAAATCGGCGTGGACCGGAAGGATCGCCAACCCGGGGAAGCGGTCAGCCAGGTCCTGGGCCGATCGCTCGAGGGCTTCGTCCGCGATGTCGATCGGCAGATACGCTCTCGGCTCTTGAAGTTGCTCGAGGAGCAGTCGCGTCTTGAGACCGCTGCCGCTGCCGAACTCGATCAGCTCGCAATCCGGGCCGATGGCTGCGGCCATCTCGGGCTGCGTAGCCGTCGAGAATCGCCAGCTCGCTCCGTGTCAGATAATACTCGTCGAGCTCGCAGATCTCGTCAAAAAGCGCGGAGCCACGCTCGTCATAAAAGTACTTGCACGGGATCTCCTTCTGGGGCCGTTTCAGGCCATGGATCACGTCGCGCAGAAAGTGCTTCCGCCACGTGATCGTCTCGTCGGGGCGCGAAATCGTCGTGCTTGATGAGTTCATACGTCTTTCGCCAGTCGGATGCCGGTGAATTGCCAGCGCGCCTCGGGAGGAAAAAAGTTCCGGTAGGTCGCCCGGATGTGCGATGCCGGAGTCGCGCACGAGCCGCCCCGCAGGACGAGCTGATTACACATGAACTTCGCGTTGTACTCGCCGAGTGCACCTGCCACCGGCCGCAAGCCAGGATAAGGTGTGTACGGACTCTGGGTCCACTCCCAGGTGTCGCCGAACGCCTGTGCAATTCCAGTGCCATCCACGGCGGCCTCGGGGTGCAGTTTGCCACTTTCGAGGAAATTGCCCTCGATTTCCTGGTCGATCGACCGCGGATTCCCACTCGAACTCGGTGGGCAGCCGGCTACCGGACCAACGGGCGAACGCATCGGCCTCGTAGAAGCTGACGTGACAAACCGGCTCCGACTCGGTCAGAGCGACGGAACCCACCCAGGGTCATCACCCACCACCCGCCGTCGATCTCGCTCCCAGTAGAGCGGCGCTTCCCATTGCTGAGTCTTGACCACGTTCCACCCGTCGGAAAGCCAGAACTCGGGCCGCGAATAGCCGTTATCCTCGATGAATGCCAGAAACTCCCCACTCGTCACCAGTCGCGTTGCCGAGCTGGAACTCTTCCAGGAAAACGCGATGGCGGGGGCCTTCGTTGTCGAACGCAAACCCCCGCCCATCATGACCGACCCATTTTAGGCCGCCGGCAAAGAACGACCACCCCATCGGCCGCGCTCCCAGCACTCGTCGACGTTTTACTCCGCATCGCCATAGGCGGGCCGGAGCGGATTCTGTGCGAGTGCGTGCTTGATATCCGTGAGGATCAGTTCCTGGTGCTGCTGCTCGTGATTGAGCCCCAGCTCGATCGTGCCGCGCTGGCGGGCAGATCCGTCTCCGGTCGAGCCGAGGTAAGCCTCCATCGCTCGATCGACGAACGAGCGATACGCGTAAACCTCGTCGAGCGTCGGCCTGGTCATCAGGCCGCGACGAGGCCGAGGCAGGCGATCCCCGACGGCGTTGTAATACGAGTTAAAGAGAAAGCTGAACGACGGATCGAAAACCTCGTAGCCGGGAGAAAACGGCTTGAGAACGAAAGTCTCGAAGAACCAGGTCGTATGCGCCAGGTGCCATTTCACGGGGCTGGCATCGGGCATCGACTGGACCTGACAATCCTCCGGACTGAGTGGCTCGTGCCAGGCGTTCGGTCATTCGCCGGACGGCCTGGTAACGCGTCGCCAACCGATCCGAACGCTCGGCCCGGCGAAGATCGTCGATCGGCTGAGTTCCTGATTCATTTCGCGATCCCATCAGCAGTGCTCCAGTAATCTGGGTGGGATGGATAATCCTACCGCATGTCCTCTAAGAGAGATATCATAGGCGGCGCGCTGGGAAAGGGGCGCCTTGGGTGAAACCGCTTCCTACCTGAGTCAACGGACAGGTGTGTAGATTACAGTATCGATAACATCGAAGGATAACCGCGGAGCCGCTCATGCCTGAATTGAAGAACCCGATCCCTGCCCGCGCCTCTCATCCATTCAAGGCGAGCCCGGCGACGACTGGCGGTTTGTGTCGAGGTGCTGGAGTCCAGGTCGCTCTTGAGTTCGGCCGCGGTGATCCAGTGGCAGATGGCGCCGCAAATCGCGCCGGACCCCAACCACGGGGGGCAGCCCGACCTGCCGAACACCTCCGCCTATGTCAACCCTCCCAATGGGTACGAGGTGCTTCTTGACGCATCGCACTCGCGTGGCATCGGGCCGTCGTCAACGTTTCAATTGGACGATCAGCGAGTCCAGCAAGGTCGTGACGACCGTTCAAGGCGAGAAGCCCGACGTCGACTTGCCCGAGGGAACGTACACCGTCCAGCTCGACGGCGTACAATCTCCGGGGGACCACTGGCCCCGTGGTCGTGAGCACCACGGTCGTAGTCAAGGACATCCTGATCGTCTCGATCGGCGATTCTTATGCCTCGGGCGAAGGGAACCCGGTCGTCCCTGGTTATTTCGGCTTCGAGTCGGCGCAGTGGGCCTATTCGCCCGACCCGGCCATGGAGCTCGAGAACGCGAACGCCCACCGCTCCACGGTGGCCGCCCCGGCCCAGTTCGCGCTCGCGCTTCAGAAGAGCAACCCGCATGAGGCCGTCACTTTCGTCTCGGTGGCCAACTCGGGCGCGACGATCGCCCAGGGTTTGCTCGGACCGATGCCAAGTATCGGCGACCCGAGCTACACGCTGCCGGCCGAGATCGACGAGGTGAAACAGATCATCGGCTCGCACCCGATCAACGTGTTGACCGTGTCGATCGGCGCCGACGACATCGGGTTCTCGACGCGCGTCGATCAGTTGATCGAGAACACCGAGCTGGGCAGCCCGAGCCTGAGCACGATCCAGAGCCAGGTGGATGCCGACCTGGCGACGCTGCCCCAGCAATATGCCATGCTGGATCAGGCGATCAAAGGCCTCGACCCGGGCCAGATCCTGATCACGGGCTATCCGGACTTGACGCGGAACAGCCAGGGGAAGATCGCGCCGATCGTGTTCCTGGGCCTTGACATCATCAGCGCCAAGGACGCGAAGTTCGCCGCCAACAACATCATCGCCCCGCTGGACCAAGCCGTCGAAACCGCGGCGCAGGACCAACGGCTGGACCTACGTGGACTACTCGGCCGACTTCCGCACGCACGGCTACCCGTCGACGAACTCCTGGATCCGCGACTTGAACGACTCGGAGGAGATCGAGGACAGCTTCGACGGCGCGTTCCACCCCAACGCGGCCGGCCATCGGGATATCGCCAAGCGCCTGCTCCAGGCCTATGAGAATCTGGCACGGAAAGCACGCGGATTGGTGTCAGGGAGCTGACGCTCCCCGCTCGCCAATTCTTTGGTTGGATCCCATGGCAACCGTTCGGGCATCATTATCCGCGCGATAGCGGCAGGGCCAACCATGTGGAGGCCGCCGCGCCCACGATCACGATGGCGATCGTCGCGGCCGCCGGCCCGCCAAAGAAGTCACTGCCCACGCCTTTGTACGTGACCGCGGTCAAGACCACCCCACCAACGGCGACCGTCGCCAGAGCGCCCGTATAGAGAGACATGACCAACCGTCGCCAGCCCTTCGAACAATGAAAGACGGCGGCCACGGGCACGATGAGCATACCGGACGCGATCGCGCAGGTCAGCCCAGCGGGGTTTCTCGTGATCGCGAACGCCAAGAACCCCAGCAACACGCCGAGCATACAGATACCGACGCAGTTCGAGGAGATCACCTGCTCGCGCGAAAGGGCCAGCCTCCCGAACTTGTCGAGGCGAAGCAGCAGGTTGAACAGCGGATCGGCAACCCAGGTCATCACGACAAAAAGCAGGATGACCGCAATCAACGGGGCCAGATACGGTAGCAGCGCGGGATTCGCCCTGGCGAGGGCGCGGAGGATCCTCGGACCCATGAAAATGGTGATGATCACGGCCCACTGTGCCTTCTCACTCAACCGGGACATCCAGAGGAAATAATTGAGAAGCGGACGATAAAGCGGATTCCGCGCTTTCATCGCCTCGACAATCCCCTGCCGTGCCCAATCAATCTCGGGATCGAGCCGAAGCGCCTCGCGGAAATGCTCGAAAGCCTGGCGATGATCCCCCTGGTGCAAGAGCGTCCACCCTTGGTTGGCGTGGGTGAACGCACTCTCCGGATTCCGCGCCAGGGCCGTGGCAACCGTGGCGCCGGCCTCGTCTCGGCGGTTCAGACGTACCAGGGCCATCGCCCTCAGGTTGGTACAACCGACATCCTCGGGATCGATCGCGAGCCCGCGTTCGGTGCTTCGCAGCGCTTCCTCCCAACGCCCTTGGTCGGCCAGAATCGCAGCGTGCAGTGCGTGATGATCGGCGTCCTGCGGATCGAGTCGAATCGCCTCGAAGATCGCTCGCTCAGCCTCGGGATATTGATCCCGATCGTAGAACACGGCGCACAGAACGAAATGCGAAAAAGCCCAATCGGGAGCCAGTTGGACCGCTTCTTTCCCTCCAGTTCGGCGTCGTTGTGAAGCCCGCGCTCGGTCAGGCAATAAGCCAGAAAGGCATGAGACATCGCGTTCTGCGGATCCTCGGCCAGCGCTCCGCGAAACTCCTTTTCCGCCAGCTCGTACCTCGACTGCTGGAAGAGCATGAGCCCCCGATCCAGACGTGCGCCCATGTGACTGCGAGTCCTCCTCGGAAGATGGAATTGAGCAAGGAGTTAGGAGTTAGAGGTTAGGAGTTAGAATAAAACATTAACACGTGCGATGTCTTCCTTCATTCTAACTTCTAACTCCTAACTCCTGCCTTCAAAGCTTGAGGTGCTTCAAGACGTCGTCGTACAACCCGCCTTGATTGGAATAGAGCGCGTAATTTCGCGCAGTCGCGAACCACTCGCGGGTTGAGGGCTTCACGGTCGCCGCGGCGGTGGCCAGGTCCTTGGTTGTGAGGGGCTGGGGAACGCCGGCCTTGAGCGCCTGTCGAAGCTTGCCCTCGATCGCAACATCCACGACCGCCTTGAGATCGGCACCCGAGAAGTCGCCGGTCTTCTTTGCGAGGTGTTCGAAGTCGAGGTCTTTGACCGGCTTGCCTCTGCAGAGTAACCGCAGGATGGCCGCGCGGGCGGGCGCGTCAGGAGGCGGGACGAACAAAATGCGGTCGAACCGGCCGGGCCGTCTAAAGGCGGAATCCAGGTGCCAGGGAGCGTTGGTCGCGGCCAGCAGGAGCAATCCGTCGTTGTTGCCTTGGATCCCGTCTGTCTCCGAAAGGAATTGGTTGATGAGTTGGCGGCCGCCGTGCCCTCGCATGTCGGAACGGCTCGCAGCCAAGGCATCCACTTCGTCGAAGAAGAGCGTGCAAGGCCGGTTTCGCCTGGCTTGTTCAAAGAGCTCGTGCAGGTTCCGCTCGCTGTTACCCAGCCACATGTCGAGGACATCATGAATGCCGACCGCCAGGAAGCCCGCGCGAATCTCGCCGGCGGTCGCCCGCGCCAGGTGCGTCTTGCCGCAGCCGGGCGGTCCATACATCAAAATTCCGCCGCCAATCGCCTTGCCATACGCCTTGTACAGGTCAGGATGGGTCAGAGGATGAATGATCTTGAGCCGGATCTCCTCCTTGAGTGCCTCCATCCCACCCACGTCCGCGAAAGTCGACGTGGGTCGCTCGACCGGGATATCGATTGATGGAGAATCATCGGCCCAATGACTCCGGACTCGTGGCCTGTCGTCGTGGTCATCCGGTTCGGCCGGGTCGAATTGGTTTTCTGCTTCGTCTTCCTCGTCGTCCTTCCCAACGGCCCCCGACAGACCAAGGCGTTCGGCCAGTTCGGAGTCGCTCAGCGAGGCATCAGCCTCGACCGCCCGCCGGTACTTCGCGCGGGCCTCGTCGAGCTCGCCGGCCGCAGAAGCAACCTCGCGTGCAGCATCGCCGCGATGGCCGGTGCGTCAGGCTGTTTGAGCACGTCCTCGACTAGCACCAGGCAATGCGTGTTTTTCCCCTGCTGGTAAAACGCTTGCGCGAGACCCGTCTTGAGCCGGCTATTCTCCGGGGCGATTGCCAGAGCCTCACGGAAAACCAGCTCCGCCTCATCGGGCCTCCCCATGCCGAGCAGACATTCGGCCAAATGTTGGCGCAACGGTAAGTTATCGGGAGAAATGCGCAACGCTTCGCGCAGGGCCTGTATCGCCTGGTCGCCACTTGCCATGATGGAATTGATCTGCGAAACCGAAGAAAGCGAAAGTGATCGTCTACGTCCGACACGCTTATTGAGAGTCAGAAACGTGATGCGCTCCCCGAATGCTGTCCCCATACCAGCCCGACGCGCGAGCGAGGGGACCGGCTGTGCATCGGCGATGGTCCTTGGCCAGCGTCCCTCGCTCGCGCGTCGGGCTGGTATGTGTCCCGGCCGCATCTGGCCCGATTTCGACGCAATCGTCCCCGTTCCGCGGACATTACCTTCCTGACTCTCAATAGATCGTAAGGCAGAGTGACGGAGCGGGTCAAGGAGACGCGAGTACGGAGCAGGCCAGCCCGGCTTGATTCTGTCTTCAACCGCCTACGGCGTACTATCGGAGTCCCGACCATCAAAGCTCCCAGACTCGCCGGCCCTTGAGGAACATGGTGAGGTAGCCGTCCTCGCTGACCTTGAGCACCGGACCATGCAGCGAGGCTGCCAGGCCGGCTAAGGTTCGCGCACCTTGGACCGCGCGACCCATATCGAGGGATTCCGCGGTGATCCGCAAGATTGCGCCGAAGGTGATCAAGCGGCCATCAAGGTCGGTGACGACCGCGCCGTCGAGGCTGGCGATCGCCTCGAGGACGGAGGGCTCGAGCCCGGCGAGGTTCATCCCTCGCACGACATGGTGGAGTGCGCCGCTTGGCGTGTTTGGGCGATAGATTCTCCGGGTCTTGGGGATCGTCGGCGACGATCTCCGCGGCCATTTGGTCAGTGTGCGCGATGAGCTGCGGCACAGACCGCGACGGATCGCGCAGAACGACGAAGAGTGCCCCGAGCCGCGATTCGCCCAAGTTGAGAGCGGCTTGAAAGATGGACGAAGCCAGATCGGGCCAGCCCGCCTTTCCGACCGCCTCGCGCCAGACCGCGAACTTGCTGGGGATATCGAGTAGCCGCCATCGCGCGTCGCTGAAGCTGAACGTGAGCGTGCCTTCGGCGAAGACCTTGATCTCTTGCGATGGTGTGAGGACCAGGCAGACGTGGCCTCCGCAGCGCGTGGCCTTGGCATGGCTGACATACTGGCGAGGACACGGATGAACCAAGGGTTCGCACCCCTGGGCGGCTTCCGCCCATCGGCTCACGTCGATCATCCGCGCCAGGTCGCCCTGCCGGTCGACGAGAAAGACCGTCCGCACGCCATCGCACAGCCTGTGAAACCCTTTGATCGCAGTCAGCCGGGCGTTGAAGCTGGGGGCTCCTTCAACGTTTTTGTAGGCCGGAGCCGCCGGATCGTCCTCACTCCCCAGCAAGAGCGCGCCGGTCGAGACTCTGCGGTTCTCATACGTTGACAGGGCCGCGACCCGAAGCGCCTCGAGGGCCGCCGGAATCCGGTACGGACTGACCGCATCGAGATAGTCCGCAACGATCAGGTCTTCCGTCTGGTACTGGAAACGATCGAGTCGATGAGACAGATCTTGATTGAAAAGTCCCCGAAATCGGAGGTCGATCGCCGCCACGATCACCGAGACGAGGTGACGCTCCGTCGACAGCAGCGGCGCCGGGTTGCCCGGCAAGAATACCAGCCGGCTTCCCAGCCATTCAATCTCGACTCCCACCCCGTTCGAGTCGTCGTGCACGCGGTAGTACGTCTCATCCAAGGAGCCGTCCCAATCGATAATGCTCCGGTCGCCCATGATTTCAAGCTGCGCGTCGGGGAAAAAGTGTTCAAGCGTGCGCCTGAGCACCATTTGGTACAACCCGATGGTTCGAGAAATCGGACCACTGGTACGCTCGCCGCGTATGGACAAGATTGGCTCCGAAGAATCTGGCCGTTCATGGACCCGAGCGGAACTCGATGCACGCTCCATCATAAACGAACTCACCCAACTCAGTGGACTCGGTGTCATGAGCGCTCCTTCGCGTCCGGTGGCCAGGGCTAGGATCAACCCGATCATTCCAGGCGATCGACGTCTCATCTCATCGGACCGTCCACGACACCGCCTCGGGTCTCAACCTGGCGAAACGCGGCCGTGTCCGGATCGATTCTTGGCCAATTCTAACGTTTTCTCCGATCTTGTGGACTTGAGGTTGGCGGATTTTGTCGATCAATGACCCGGCGCAACTCCGGCGACACTCTCACGGGGCGGTCCAACGCCTCATCGGGCCGCCACGAGTCTTCGTCGGTTTACTCTGTAAATAGGAGACTCCTCGCGGTACAACACCGCCGGGGCGGACCGACTGGCGAGCGCGGTTACGCCCCGCCGAACCAGGTGGTGATCAGAGAGAAGTCTCCTCCTTGATTACTCCTCGACCAAGGCTGCCATCGTCGCCGGCACGAAGGCGCTGGCAAAGCAGGTCGCTGAGAAAGGCATCCGCGTCAACGCCGTGGCGGCTCCGGGCCGATCTGGACGCCGCTTTAGCCAAGCGGCGGTCAGCCACCCCAGAAGATGCCGGATTTCGGCGAGAACACACCGCTGGGCCGACCCGGTCAGCCGGCGGAGCTCGCGTCGGTCTACGTGTTCCTCGCCTCTCAGGAATCGAATTATGCCACAGCAGAGGTCTACGGCGTGACCGGCGGCCACCATTTGCCGTGATACGTGGATGTAAGGTCGAGGCGTAGGAACGGGACGTCCGGAGCCGGGCGTTTTTTCACGGATAGGCGGCTCTGAGGCCACTAATTCGCTCGCGCGAATCTGCGCCCGAGCAGGACAAGCGGTGCATCCGGGTTCTCCTGCTGCGGGAGGATTTCGGGGCTGAATCCGGCGATCGCGCCGGGCCGGAAGATCAGGCAGTACGTCGAGCCGCCGTATTGGAAATAGCCGACTTCTTCACCTTTCTGCACGCGATGGCCCGGGCGGATCTCGGGATGGACGACGCACGAGGAGACCTCGACCATTCCCACCGGCATTAGGCACACCAATCCGATCGCCGGGTCATCACTCTCGATGAGGATGACGGCCCGCGTGGCGACATGCGCGAGATATCCCTGCGACGGCTTCATGCCGTCGACGTTCTCGCCCTCTGATTCCGCCTCGGAGTAATACGTCCCGTCGCGCACGAACGCCTTGCGGATCGTCCCCGAGATCGGGCTGTGCCAACGGTGATAATTGTGGGCGTCAAGATACGCCTGGTAGACCGATCCACCGACGAATTGAGCAGCCGACTCGTCGCCGGCCAGCAAGTCGTGCAGCGAATAGGGCTGTTCCTTGACCCAGAAACGATCCTCATACTTCACGTTGGTCTTCAGGGCATACGGGGTCGACTCACAGGCATTGACTATCACCTTTTCGTCGTCGGGAGCCGCGATCGGCCGCCGGCCAGGCTTAAAGCGGCGGGTGAAGTAGTCATTCCAGGACGCGAAGCCCCAGTGCTTCTCGCGAGGCCTGTGCTGAAACTGCTCGATGCCTGTCGTCTTGCGGGCTGAAGGACACTTCCAGCCCCGCGGCGAGTCGTTAATGACATAGAGCGATTGTGGGCTACTGAGAAAGTCGCACCAAGCACCGAGGATCTTGCGGAACGCGGCATTGACCGCGTCGTTCCGGAAGGCGGCGAATCCGGCCGAGGTGCCCATGCACCAGTCGATTACGGCATTCAACGGCACACCGACGAAGCCGGTCTCGTTGTACTCGGGCGCGCGGCGGATCACCTCGTCGATCAGCAACAGCAGGTGATCGACGCTCTCCACATGCCGCTTGGCGTAGGGCTTGGTGTGGGGGACCTGCTCGATCATCTGCGTAATCAGCAGGCGGACGATCGGGTCACCGCTTATCAGCTTACGAAACTCCTCGACGGCGGGATGCAGACCGCCCCGGTCGGACTTGGGCCGAACGTCTTTCGAGAGCCCTTCGAGCCAGACTTCCAGCGCCTCTTGGTGAGGGAGCCATCGGCCCATACGATGCCTGCCACGATGCTTCATCGAATCCCCTCCTCCGACTCGGCCCATTTCACAAGCGATGGGTGGTTGAGCCGCAATGCCGTAGCCGCGACCGCTTCTCGTCCCGGCGACCGGCATTCCGTTTGCATTAACAACAGATGACAGTAGCGATTCACAACAACGAACTCATTCGAGCTAACGCGATGCCTCGCGGCGATAAATCAAAATACAGCGACAAGCAGAAACGGAAAGCCGAGCACATCGCTGACAGTTACGAGGAGCGCGGCGTCTCGGACAAGGAGGCCAAGAGCCGCGCCTGGGCGACGGTCAACAAGGAATCGGGAGGCGGCGAGAAGTCGGGCAGCGGCCACGGCAAGCCGGAGTCGCGCGCCTCGAGCCGCAAGGGCGGCAAGAAGGGCGGAGCCGCGTCCTCGTCCCGGACCGCCGCCGAACGCTCGGCCTCGGCCAAAAAAGCCGCGGCGACACGCAAGCGGAATCAGGCGGCAAAGGCCAGCTCACAGTAAACGAGCGCAAAGGCCGGCGCGCAGGGCATGCCGTCTTAAAGCACCTCACGATTGAATTAAGCACGTGTCGCGGCCAAGACGAACCAGCCCCCTTAACGCCCCTCCTCGCACAAGTATATTCGACGGTCGGGCTCAATGCGCCATCGCCTCATTCCTGACGGGGCGTGCACCGAACGGTTTGAGAAGTCCAGCCAGCGGGTCTCGCTTTCGCCGTCTCAACCGGGCGATGATGCTTTTCATCGTGAATGTGCCGGGGTCGAGACTCTGGAAGAGCTCGCGCCAGTCGAGCGGCGTGGAAACGGTCGCGCTGGGGACGGCACGCACCACATATGGCGGCACAGCGTAGTGGCCCCGGACGTTCTGCAAGACATCGATATAGACGCGCTCGCCCCGATTCGCCTTGCGGACGTCCAAGGTCGCCGGGTCTTTCATTCCTTCCGTTACGCGGCCCGCGACCTCCAACGCCCAAGCCTTGGCCTCGTCGTAGCCCCCGTCTCGAGTTCCATGGAGTCAGAACGTGCAGTCCCGACTTACCCGAGGTCTTGACGAACGCCTTCGCCCCGTACTCTTCCAACGTCGTATGGACGGACCTCGCCACCGCGACGGCATCCTGAAAGCTTGCCCGGCCTGGGTCGAGGTCGAATAGCACGAAATCCGGGCGGTCCAGGTCGCTCACGCCAGATGCCCACACGTGGAAGGTCAGCGTCCCCTGGTTGACTAGGTAGAGGAGGGTCGCGTCATCGTTCACCAGGACGTAATGGACCGCCTTTCCCCGTTCGGTCTTCAGCTCGATCCGCGGGATCCACTCGGGGTAGCAGTCCGGCGTGTTCTTCTGCCAAGAGTGGGGTGCGCCCTCGGCTAGTCCCTCCGGAAGCCGTTCCAGCGTGACCAGCCGATCCTTGAGGAAGGGCAGGAGCCGATTCGCGACTTTCCGATAGTAGGTGAAGACAGCCTCTTTTGTGATGCCGAGCTCGGGGAAGATGATGCGGTCCGGGTGGGTCAGCTCAACGTTGGCGGGCTTCTTGACCGATCCCTTGACACGAACCGTGCCTGTTCGGTTGGCGCGCGAAAGCCCTGCGCGAGCTGTTCTCGGTTTCGCCTCGGGTTCAGCACGCACGGTCTCTGCAAACTCGTCCTTCATCTTGATGAGAAGCCACTGCGGTTTGCCCGCACCGCGTGCCCTCATGCGGATCAGGGCGAACCGTCCTTTGAGCTTCTCGCCGTACAAGACGAATTCGAGGTGACCCGCATCGATCGCCTCGGCGACGGTGCGGGGCTCGGCCTTCGTTTCCATCAGGCTCTCGTACGTTCCACGGTCCCAGATCTTCACGGTGCCGCCGCCGTACTGGCCCTGCGGGATCGTACCCTCGAACGAAGCGTAGCCGAGCGGATGGTCTGCGACCTGGACCGCAAGGCGCTTCACCGCCGGGTCGAGTGACGGCCCCTTAGGGACCGACCAACTCTTGAGGACGCCGTCCGCTTCGAGGCGAAAATCGTAGTGCAGATGAGAGGCGTGATGCTCCTGTACCTCGAAGATCGGCCGCTCGCGCGGCCGCGCTCCCTCGGTGCCGGAAGGCTCCCGGGTTTTCCTGAAATCACGCTTGGCGCGGTAATCCTCGAGCGGCATGGCGGTCTCTCCCTTTCGTTTCGGAGGACGGGCGGCGGCCGTCTCTTGCGACAGAACGGCCGAAGTGTTGGCGGCCCGCTCGCGGCGACACTCTCGGGCAGCTTTGTCTGGACGGAGCCCCTCGTATCTCGGCTGGCGGAGCAGGCCGTTCTGAGTCCATTCGGCGAACCCAATCTCGGCGACGAGCTCCGGCCTGACCCAGTGCACGGCCTCGCCGGTCGGAGGGTCACCGGCAACGAATGGATTGTTCTCCTGGCGCAGCGCGTCGAGCCGACGGCGGAGGTCGAGCAGTACCTCACGCGTATAACCCGTGCCGACCTTCCCGGCATAGCGCAGATCGGCGCCGTCGTAGTAGCCGACAAGCAGCGCCCCCAGCCCGACGCGCGATCGCTGCGGATCAGTCCAGCCACCAATCGCGAGTTCCTGGCGGTCGACGCACTTGACCTTGACCCAGGCGTCGCTTCGCCCTGAAACGTATACACTGTCAAGTCGCTTGGCGACGATTCCCTCCTCGCCACGTTCGCACGCGCGTCGCCAGCGATCAATGCCCCGCGCCACCTGCGACTCCGTAAGGCGTACGCGGTCGGACCAGGCGACTTCCCCCTCGAGCAACTCGCGGCGCCGGGAGAGGGGGAGTTTGCTCACGTCCTGACCGTCGAGATCGAGGATGTCGAACAAATAAATATAGGCCGGGTATTGCTCCATACTGCGCCGGATTTCGCCCGGATCGTCGACGTGGAAACGCTGCTGAACAGATCGAAAGCTCGCCCGCCCTTGCCCGTCAAGACAGACGATCTCACCATCGACGATCGAAGGATGTTGGAGTGACTCCCGCAGCCCGGCTACGATTTCTGGGAAGCGCAGCCCTTGACTCTTTTCATTTCGGCTCAGGAGCGTCACTTCATGACCATCGAAATGGGCGATGATGCGCAGGCCGTCAAATTTTGGCTCGAAGGTCCAGTCCGGGTCGTCGAATGCGGCGTCAACGAGGGTGCAGAGCATGGGCCCCGGCCTCTCAGACATTGGCGACGACGCTGGCGCCCGCCCGGTCTGTGCTGTCAATCCGTCTTTGGCGATGAAAGCGCGGCGAGGACGAGTGGTCATACGGCACTCGGTGACGGAACAGAAAGTGTTTCTCGGGTAGTAAGCATTTTTTGCGCCGTACACCAAGACATCGTTACGATGCGTCTCCGCGGCGACCGAGAAGGTGCTCAGGATTGCCTCATCCGTTGCGCACAGCGCGACAGCGACGGCAAGCATATTAACCCGAAGCGCAAGCGAGGATTTTGGCGGCCGTCGCCTCACTTGCGCTTCGGGTTGGTATGGCTCGTGCGCCAAACGAGCGTGAACTGCGATAGTATCAACCGACATCGGTGCGGTTTTGTGCGCAACTCGTGTGTTAACCGCTCTAGCCTGCTGCCACACAGCCTGGTGCGAATCGCCCCCGATGGCCCGTCGCCACAGCCCAAAGCGCGCCGAACGATCGGGTTGCGCACATGGGAGCGACCGAGCGAGAACACTCTCGGCCCACCGTCCGCGAGGGCCAATTGGGTGGGTGTTTTCTGAAGTTTTGCAGGGAGGCTATAGGCCGCGTATTGCCGACGAGCGGGCGGTGCGATGCGTTGTTACACCACGGCCTGCCCTTGAGAGAGCTGCCTCGCCCCTCGAATCGAAATTCGCTCGACGATGTTCCGCGTTACCTTCAAGGACGACGGAAGATCGTAGGGGTCTCGGTCAAGAAGGCGACGGAGTTCTCCCGCAAACCTGCCTGCGGCGAAGCGTCTTGAAGCGCTCATCCCGGTCTCTCGCCGGCATCGCCCAGCGGTTTCCAGTCCAGCGACGACACGCCGGGACGCGCGGACAATTCCTTCACGATCGTCGGCAACGCCGGGTCCGTCGCTCTCGAACGCCAGTGAACCTCGCAGTAGAGCGTCCAGTTGCCCTCGTTCTTGTCGCGCCGGATTCCCAAGGACGCGAGCCGGAATCCGCGTTCGATGATGTCCTCACGGATCTCTTCTTCCGTCGGCCCTTCGAGAGACGCGGTCAGGCTCAGCGCGGCATGCCGGTCCTGGCGGAGCCAGCCCTCCAGCCGTTTGAAGCCTTTGAGGACGATCATCCCGATCACCAGCGCGGCCGCGCCCAGGCCGATTTGGCCACCGCCAAAGCATAGGCCGATGACGGTGACAAACCAAAGCGTGGCCGCCGTGGTGACACCCAGGATGGTATCGCCCTTCTTGAGGATCGCCCCGCCGCCGATGAATCCCATGCCCGCCAGGATGCCCAGCGGCAACCGCATGAGATCGAGCGTCACGAAGGAGCCCGCAGGTTTGCCGGCGGTCACCAGCAGCAAGTTGGTCTGGATCATGGAAACTGCGGCAGCCAGGCACACGAGCATGGTCGTCCGCAGGCCGGCGGGCCGACCGCGCTCGCCACGATCCAGGCCGATGAGTCCACCTGCAACGGCGGTCAACGTCAACCGCAGAGCAATCTCATCCCAGCCGAGATGCGTAGGCATGCTCCTCCTCGCAGGCATCTCTAGAGCGGTTTTCTGACGAGTTGTGCGCCACGCATACCAACCCGATGTGCGAGTCGGGCTCGTATCAAACGACATCGTAGCCGTCTTGTGCATAACCCGTCTGTTAGCTGCTCTAACAAGACCACCGATCACCGGCTCATGCCGCTATCTTCCGGCATTTCTCGGTACAGCGACGGCTCGCCTCCGCACACCGCCGACAGTGCTCGGTCTGATGCGTCGAGCACTCGGTCGCGCATCGGTCGCACGTCTCGACACAGACATGCCAGATCCTCAGCGCCAGGGCCGACCCCCAGCCCATGGTGCCGGAGCAGACCCAGCACAGTTCCGCACAATCGCGGCAGGTGCGAACGCAGCCGGCCATATCCGCATGGCCGATGCAGACATCCCCCGCAGTGCTCACACACCTGGGCACAGGCCACGCAAGCTTCAATGCAATTCCGATACCGCTCGTTTACCATGATCGCCCTCCACCGTGGTTATCCTAGGCCCCGCGTGCCGCCGACAGACGTTCGCGGCGCTCATCTCGGATCGTGCACGCAAACGGCACGCCGCCACTCGGTCACCGAGCAACTGAACCACCACGTCCAACGAAAGCATAGTCATTGGCAATTAAGAATTTAATCATCAATTGACCACTCCCCGCCTTCGAGCGATGACGAGTTAACTGTCGAGAGAATCAAGTCCGGCGCGCGCCATAACCATAACGCCCATAAGGTTGTATGTCTTATCACCGTGCAATTCGGCTCTTCTGCACCTTCGATGAAGGCTGTCCTTTTCAGGACGAAGACGACCGAGAATCTCCCCGGAAACCGAGAACCGTCGGATCGGTTAGCGGCCACGGATCATCGAAAGTGCAATAGAACCTTGCTTGCGGCGAAAAGCTTGCTCGCCGACAATAGTACGAGCGTGCTGATTGGTGCTGGGACGATCGCGCGTCTTGAAGGGCGGAGGATTTCCATGACCCGGTGGCGCGTGTGGGCTGGCATCGGATTGACGTTGATTGGCGCGGCGGCCGTCGTGGCGTCGCCGCCAGCCATCGAGCAAACGGCTGACGCCAAGCTTTTCGACGATCAGTTCCGGCCGCTGCTGGTCCGCCATTGCATTACATGTCATGGCGGAGACAAGCCCAAGGGAAAGTTCCGGCTGGACAGCTTGACGACCGACTTTGCTGATGCCGCCACCCGCGCGCACTGGACCGCGGTGATCGAGCGACTCGAGGCGGGCGAAATGCCTCCCAAGGGAAAGCCGCGTCCGTCGGGGCAGGACGTTCAGGCTCTGACCGGCTGGCTTGCTCCTCGAGTGGCCGCCGCCGATGCTGCCGCGCAGGCCGCTCAGGGGAGGGTCGATCCTCCGCCGGCTGAATCGAGTCGAGTACGAGAACACCGTGCGCGATCTGCTGGGCATCAACGTCAACCTCAAAGAGCAGTTGCCCGAGGATGGCTCAGCCGACGGTTTTGACAATGCCGGCGCGGCCAATCACACGTCGTCCTTCTTGATGGAGAAATATCTCGAAGCGGCCGACAACGCGCTGAACATGGCGATCGCCAACCGTCCCAAGCCGCCGCCTTCGATCACCAAGCGACATAGCATCAAGGACGGATACCCGGTTCGTGGGACCACTGAGAACGTGTATCGCTTCCTCAAGGACGGCGAGGTGGTGTGCTTCTGCTCGTCCGAATGGCACAGCGTCGGGGCGACCCAGTTTTAGCCGTCAGAGGGTGGCAACTATCGTTTTCGCATCTCGGCGTCCGCCTTTCAAAGCGCGGGCAAGCCCGTCACCTTTCGTGTGATGGCAACCGGCACGCGCCTGACGGGAAAGAGCGGCCTGGTCGGCTATTTCGACGCCCCGCCCGGCAAACCGGCGGTGTATGAGTTCGTGCGGTACATGGAGCCGCAAACGACGATCATGATGCTCCCTTACGGGTTCGTGAACGCGAGCACCGTGCATAAGGTCGGTGCCGACAAGTGGGACGGGCCCGGGTTGGCGATCCAGTATATCGACGTCGAAGGGCCGCTGAACCCGACATGGCCGCCGGAAAGCCATCGCCGCATCTTCGGTGACCTGGCGCAAAAGACGATCAAGGACAACCACTACGGGGACCGCGCGGAGGTCGTGTCGGATCAGCCCCTGGTCGATGCCGAGCGAATCCTCAAGGGCTTCACGCGGCGGGCGTTTCGCCGGACCGTGACGGCCGACGACGTCGCGCCATTTGTGGCCATTGTCCAGGCCAAACTGGCGGAGGGTTATTCGTTCGAGCCGGCGATGCGGGCTGCCTTGAAGGGCGTGCTGATCTCGCCCGAGTTCCTGTTCCTCCGCGAGCGCCCGGGAAAGCTCGACGACTTTGCCCTGGCCTGCCGGCTGTCTTACTTTCTCTGGAGCACGATGCCCGACGACGAGCTGTTCTCGCTCGCCGAACAGCAGAAGCTGAGCCGGCCGGACGTGCTCACGCAGCAGGTCGAGCGATTGCTCGCGAGCCCCAAGGCGGCGGCCTTCACCGAGAATTTTGTCGGCCAGTGGCTGGCGCTGCGCGAGATCGACGCGACGGAGCCCAGCCACATCTTGTACCCCGAATTCGACCACTTGCTGAAAGTGTCGATGATCCGCGAGACCGAGCTGTTTTTCGACGAAGTCCTCAAGAATGACCTGAGTCTCACCAACTTCGTTGCCTCCGACTTCACGATGCTCAACGGCCGTCTGGCCAAGCACTACGGCATCCCCGGAGTCGGATGGCTGGGAGTTCCAGAAGAAGACGCTGCCGCCGGGCAGCCATCGGGGCGGCGTGTTGACGATGGCCAGCGTGCTCAAGGTGACGGCCAACGGCACGACGACCTCACCGGTGTTGCGCGGGGCGTGGGTCCTGGATCGCATCCTGGGGACGCCGCCGCCTCCGCCTCCCGACAATGTGCCGGCGATCGACCCCGACATCCGCGGTGCCAAGACGATTCGCGAGCAGTTGGCCAAGCACCGCTCGATCGAATCGTGCGGCGCATGCCATCGCAAGATCGATCCGCCCGGATTTGCCCTGGAGAGCTTCGACTGCATCGGCGGCTGGCGCGACAATTACCGCGCCACCGGGCTCGGCGAAACCGTCATCGTCGACGGCCGGCGGATGCCGTATCTCAAGGGCAAGAAAGTGGACCCCGCCGACGTCACGGCCGACGGCGAGCGGTTCGAGAACATCGACCAGCTCAAGCAGGTCCTCTTGCGGGACAAGCCGCGACTGGCGCGGGCCTTGACCACGAAGCTGATCACGTACGCCACGGGCCGAGCGCCACAGGCATCCGACCGGGAGGCGGTGGAGGCAATCGTCGCGAAGATCGCCGCGAAGGATTATGGATTGCGGTCGCTGATCCATGAAATTGTGCAGAGTGAGCTATTTCGCAATAAATGAAGTCGAGCCGGCATGCGTGCGTCTTCGTTGCGTCCGTATCAACGATCCGGGATTCTTACCACGAGAGATTGCCGATGAACCTTCACCGCCGGACCTTTCTTCGTGCCGCCGGTGTGGCGATGGCGCTGCCGCTTTTCGACGCGCTGCGCCCCAGCCACGTCCGCGCCGCCGCGTCCGGCGGTGTTCCCCGCCGCATGGTTTGCATCAACACGCCGCTGGGCTTGCATCCGCCGTTCTTCTTTCCGGAAAAGGCCGGCCGCGATTACAAGCTGTCGCCGTACCTGGAGGTCTTGAAAGACTTTCGCGACGACTTCACGGTGATTTCCGGGCTGTCGCACCCGGACGTCGGCCCCAGCCACGATTCCAACCAGAGCTTTCTGACCGCGGCCCCGCATCCGGAACGGCGGGCGGGCTTCAAGAACACCATCTCACTCGACCAGTTCGCGGCCGATCACATTTACGGCCAGACGCGTTTCGCCACGCTCACGCTGTCCTGCGAAGGTTCCGGCCTTTCCTGGACCAAGAGCGGTGCGCCGGTGCCGACGGAGGATTGGCCGTCGAACGTGTTCGCCAAGCTGTTTCTCGAAGGTCGCCCCGACGAGGTGAAGGCCCAGGCTCGGCGGCTGGCGACGGGCAGAGCATCCTCGACGCGGTCCGCGATCAAGCCAGGAAGATGAAGCATGACCTGGGTGCTCAAGACCGCGAAAAGCTCGACGAATACTTCACCAGCGTCCGCGAGCTGGAGCAGCGGCTGGCACAGGCCGCCGCCTGGTCGAAGAAACCCAAGCCCAAGGTCAACGCCAAGCCGCCGGTCGAACATCCAAAACAGCGCCGACCTTGTCGGCAAGACCCGGCTCTGGTTCGACCTGATCCACCTCGCCTTGCAGACCGACTCGACGCGTCTGATCACGCTGGAGCTTCTGGGCACCAGCAGACGTGCCGCCGATTCCCGGCGTGAACCAGGGCCATCACGACCTGTCGCACCACGGCCAGGATCCGGCCAAGATCGCCCAGCTCAAGATTCTCGAGCTCGAAAAGCTGAAGACCTTGCGCGACTTCCTGACCCAGTTACGCGCGACGAAGGAAGACGGCGAAAGCTTGCTCGATCGGACGATGGTGTTCTTCAGCAGCAACCTGGGCGACGCCAGCAAGCACAGCGTCAAGAACATGCCGGTCCTTTTGGCCGGCGGCGGCTTCAGGCACGGCCAGCACCTGGCCTTTGACGAAAACAACCACCCGCCGCTGTGCAATCTCTATGTAAGCATGCTTCAGCGAATGGGCATCGCCGCCGACAATTTCGGCAGCGGCAATGCGACGTTGACCGGGTTGGAAATGCGAGGTTGACCGCCGTCCGTGCCGACATCGCGCTCGAGACGGCTCGACAGTGTCCTCCCGGGTCAGGCAGCGACCGTCGTGCAGGTAAGTCGGACTAGCATCCCATGACAGCGGGTGCCAGCCCGCGATCCGTCGCAGCGGACCTCGCCATCCTGGCCGATATCCCTCAATTCGCAAGCCGAAACGTCATAACCACAACTTGGGCAATGACTTGCCCGTTGGTGCGTAGCATCTCGGTAAGTGATACCGGTTGCTCCCGGCACTAAAGGCCGCCAAAGCTCCATTTTGGTGGACCAGTTGGCGAGCGCCTCCAAGAATAATTCACGTGGCGAACCGGCTCGCGACGATCTTAGAGGATCAGTCGAATTCTTGAGGGGAAGCCGAGTTGCGATCGGCCTTGTCGTCAACTGAGTTGTCCTGCTACGATCCCGCGCCTTCAGTCGGTCGAGTTCTGTGACGTGAGCGATCGCCAGCGACAAGGCCCGATCGAGGACCGACGCGATCAATATAGAGTGAGGGGGCAGTGCGCGATGACCAACCGACGTGCGTGGATACGCCGAGCGCTCGTGATCGGCGCGGTGGGAATCGGCGCGGAGCAACTCTGGCGGCACGGTAACGATTACGTTTTCCCCAGCCAGTTCATGACCGTGGAACCGGGCCGGATCTTTCGAGGCGCCTGGCAGAAGCCCTGGCCGCTGCGCCAGGTCGTTCGCGACCATAAGATCAAGACCATCCTTGCCCTGGCTCATCCTCCCGACCACTACCTTTGCCGTCCAGGAAAAGAAGCATGGCCGCCGAGCTGGGAGTGAAATGGATTCATATCCCCATCGTCGATCACCGCGGCACCAACGACCGCGCCGCCGAAGACGCGATCTCCGACTTGCTCGATCAGGCCGCCGCCGTGCTGGCCGACCCGGCCAATCAGCCGATTTTCTTCCACTGCCATCATGGATTGAACCGCACGTCGATGGTTCAAATCGCCTATCGGACCAAGTATTGCGGCTGGACCTTCGAGCAAGCCGCCGATGAGATCGATCGAACGATCGGACTGGTCAAGGTCAGACACGGGCCGGACTACCGGCACATGGTCTCCTTCTACGAGAACCGAGTCCTCCCTCTTCGCCAGCCCGCGGCCCGGACGACTTCGGAAGGATCAGCCGGACTGTCACGGCCCGCTTCGAAGCGCCCGATGCGGTTCCTCATCCCCGGCCAGGCGATGATCTGCTCGGCGATGGTCATCGCCCGGGTCCGGTTCTTGATTCTCAGTGCTTCCGACAATACAATGATGAATCGGTGAGAATCGAGCGGAAGACCCAGTTTGACTGGGCCGTTACGGCAACTTGCCTCTCTTCTCCGTGAACACCTGGCAGCCATGCTGGCCTTGGAGGTTCCTCGATTGACCATTCGTTCCGCGCGTGTTGGCGATGTTCCCGGCATTTACGAGCAAATTTGCGTATTCGCCGACCGGAAGTTGATGATTCGCCGCTCGATGGCCGAGCTCTACGAATCGATCCGCGAGTTCCTGGTCGCCGTCGACACGGAGAACCGGGTTGTCGGCTGTGTTGCCCTCCATGTGTTCTGGGAAAACCTGGCGGAAATTCGCTGCATGGCGGTCGCCGAGCACGTGCAGGGGCTGGGAGTCGGACGCCGGCTGATGGAGGCGTTGCTGGGAAGCGGCCCGTGAGCTCGAAGTCAAGTCGGTGTTCACGCTCACGAACGCCGTCGGATTCTTCGAGCGCTGCGGCTATCATCAGATTGATAAGTCCGAGCTACCTCAGAGGATCTGGAACGAATGCGTGCGCTGCCCAGCGTTTCCGATCTGCACGGAAATCGCGTTGATTCGCTCGTTCGAGCCCGAGTCGGTGACCGCCGCCACCGAGTCCGAACCTGGCGACCGCCGAGATCTGAACGGGGCTTGAAGCGATCACGGCATGTCCAAGGCAGCGGATCGAAGCACTTCTGGTCGGTCTGGCCGTCAGCATCGCGACCGCGATCCTGATGCTGGCGACGGAGCCGCGCATGGCGATCGCCTGGGACGAGGGATACACCCTCGGCCGGGAAGCGCGGCTCCGGCTCTGGTTCCGGGCATCTGGGCGATCCGGTTCGAGTTCGCGGCGGACCTGGCAGCCGCCGAAGCCGGAGGACGACCTGGTGCAGGCGGGACGCGAGGCATCCGCCTCCGCGCCGCGACCAGATCGATTCTCGGACCAAGCTGCTGTTCGATCGCCGAGGTTCTGGCGTGGTTCTGGCCGTTCGCCCGCGAGGAGCCGCACGGCCATCCGCCGTTCTATGCGCTGCTCGGCCTGGCGGGTGATGTCCTGGCTCCCTCGTGGCGGGATCTGCCGCGAGCCCGGTTGGGACCGATCCTGCTGTTCAGCCTGACGGCGGGCGTGATTTACCAGTTCGTCGCCAGCCGTTGGGGACGCTGGGCGGCCGCTTCTGGCGGTGGGGAGCTGGATCCTTCAGCCGAACCTGTTCGGGCACGGACATTACGCGGCTTACGACGCCGTTTTGACCTCGCTCTGGGTCCTGGCGATCGTGGTCTTCGCGCGGGCCGTCGCTCCGCACACGCGTGCCCGAAGCCTGATGCAATCCGCTGGGGCTGGACGTTGGCCTTCGGTCTGATCGCCGGCTGCGCCTTGGCGACCAAGCTGACCGGCTGGTTCTTGCCGTTGCCGTTCCTGGTCTGGGCCGGCTTGTATCGGAGCCGGCTCGGCTTCAAGACCTTGTTCTTCGGCTTGCTGGTTGCATTCGCCGTGCTGTACGCCTTGATGCCTCCATGGTGGACGGAACCGGTGACGGGACTGGTTCGGTTTTTCCACTCGAATCTGACCCGAGGCGCAAACCAGCCCATCCCGGTTCAGTTCCTCAATACGATCTACAACACGCCGACGGACTCGCTCCCCTGGTACAACACGTTGGTCTGGACGGTCCTGGTAACTCCAGTCGGATTCTTGGTGATGGCGGGTGTGGGATTCTGGGCGGCGCTGAGAAACTGGCGAAGCGAGCCGATCGGACTTCTGATCGCGGGAAACTGGACGTTCCTGATGGTGCTGCGGGCGATGCCACACACGCCCGGACATGACGGGGTCCGACTCTTTCTCCCGGCATTTGGGGTCCTCGCGTTACTGGGGGGGCTGGGCGCGCGGTTCCTGCTGGATCGTTGGGGTAAATGGGCGAAGCTGGCGATCTCCGCGGCCTTGATCGAAGGAATCGCGAGCATCGTGGTGATGATGCCCGTGCCGCTCTCCTACTTCAGCCCGATCGTGGGTGGGCTGCCCGGTGCGACGGCCTTGGGGATGGAGCCAACCTACTACTGGGACGCACTCGACTCCGATGCGCGGCATTGGCTCGCCGTCAATACGCCTGCCGGGGCGGACATTCTGCTTCGTGACCTATCCCACGTTCCTGGCTTTATCTGCGGCGCATCGGCGAGCTGCCCCGCCAGTTGGCCGGAATCGATCCCGGCCGACCGCTCTGGATGGTGATTCAGAACCGCCCGGGGGCCTTCGTAGAGCGTCGACCGAGCGCTCGTGGCCCAGGCGTAGCCCGCATATACCGTGACCAAGCTGGGCGTTCCGTTGATCTGGGTCTATCCGCTACAGCGATTTCGAACGCTCTGGCCGCGCAGCGCGGCCATTGAAGCGGAGAAGGCTCCGATCGGACGCGACAGCAATACGCTCTCCGCCCGACCGGAGTTTCCAACTCGAATCCAAGGCTACGCCGGCGACAAACGCTGATGCGTATGCGTTTAGCGAATGACCAGAATCGACGTGGAAGGCTCAGTGCTGAGCCGAGTCTGGGATGAGGCATAGGTGACCGGACGGTGGCCGCGGCGTAGTAACACACGGGCGTGGCGCAGGTCACGACTCTCTTGTGGCAAAAGAGCTTCGGCAGGGTGAAGTGCAGTGCTTGACCTTCGGGGCACAGTAGTTGACCTTCGGCGCACAGGACGTGGTCACCACAGGTGTTACGCAAGGGGCAGGCTGAACGCACGCGACCTTGCAGGCGCGGGCTTCTGACACGCACTTCGTCTTGTAGACAGGCCTCGGCGTTTCCCGCCAGCACGATCGATCCCAGAACCCCACTCAGAATCAACGTCGTCAGATTTCGTACCATCGATGCATCTCCTCAATGTTCGCTGTCGACGAGGCCGGAACATCCCAGCATCCGATCGACGCGAAGTTGTAACTGGGGAATCACGGGATTCCTTGGAAGGTAGGGTAAATAATCCGGCGGCAATTAGCCAGTAGGCAACAATCTTGCCTGGCCAGCGATCAGGCTGGATAATTTAGCAATGTCCCGATACGCGGCGAGCGTAGTTCGCCGGACAGAGCTCGGCTCCTACAGGCAATTGTCGGATGGATGCGCTCGGTTCTCGACCTTGCGTCGGGCCGTTGATCATTCAGAGTACGAAACGCCGAACCGCCGTCATGACCGGGATCAACGAGCATGTCCAAAGCCGAGGCCGTACTGGTCGGAGAAGCCAGCCCGCATCATGGCGAGACTCCGGGCGCGAGCGACCAGAGCCGCGTTGAGGAGCGGACAATCGAGCGAGCCGGCCGGCGTCCGCTCGAGATGGGGGCTGCGGCTGGGCACGCTGGTCGTCCTGGCGGCGGCCCTGACCGCCTCGGTTCCCACGGTCGGCGATCTTGGTCTGACGTGGGACGAGCCGGCCTATCGATATAGCCAGGTGATCTCGGTCCAGTGGTGGGAGCAACTGGGACGTGCCCGTTCCTGGAGTGACGTTCAGCAACTGCTGGATCCGCAGGCCTTGCTGTATTACTGGCCCTATGGACGGTTCGGCATCAATTTTCACAATCCGCTGGCGGGCCAGTTGAACCTGGCGGCTCACGCCATCTTCGGTCATTGGATGAAGGACATCCCGGCGCAGCCGGATGGCGTCGGTGATCGAGTTCGCGCTCACGATCACGATCGGCTTTCATTTCTTGGCCCGCCGCTATGGCGGGTGGGTGGGTCTGGTGATGGCCGGTTCGCTCTTGTTGATGCCCCGCCTCTACGGCCAGGCCCACTTGATGGATACGGACACGCCGGGTCTCTTGCTCTGGGCGGCGACGGCCCTGGCGTTCTGGAAGGGGCTGCATGAGCCGGATGCGCGACGATGGCGGGTTGCCGTCGGCATTCTGCTCGGCCTGGCGTTTGTCGAGAAAATGGGCGCGGTCGTCGTGCTGGCTCCCGCTCTTGCTCTGGCTGATCGTGGGATATCTGCCGCAAACCTTGGGGCGCAAGGGAGGACGATCCGACTGGATCGACGGCGTGCTCACGATCGGGTGCGATGCTGATTCCGCTCGGCTCTTGCGTTCCAGCAGATCCAGATGTTGCAGCGGCGGCTCCTTCCGCCGAGTATGGCCGATCTTTTCAACCATCGCGCGACGAGCGACTGGCCGGGCGCGATCCTGGCAGTTCCCCTGGTCGTCTGGTTGATCAGGCGTCTGCTCGGCTGGTGGTTTCCCAAGCATCGCGTCTGGGGCGTCGAGCGGCCGGCGCTGGAGACTTGGACCGCGATCCTCGCATTCGCTCCGGTCGTCGGCTGGCTGGGCAACCCGGCCTGGTGGCGTGACACACTTCCTCGGTTGGCGCACTATTACACGCTCAGCTTCGATCGGCAGCACACGCTCCCCAAGATCCAGATCATCTATTTCGGGCAGGTTTATGAATACAGCCTCCCCTGGCACAATGGCTGGGTCCTGCTGGGGATCACGGTTCCGGCGGCCATTCTGTTCGCTGGAGTGATCGGCCTGTTCTGGGCGATCGGACAGGTCCGCCGCGACCGGCTGCCGTTCTACTTCCTCATCCATTTCCTGACGTTGCCCTTGATCCGGATGCTGCCGACGCCCGCGCACGATGGAGTGCGGCTCTTCCTGCCCACGTTCTTCTTCCTGGCGGCGTTTTCCGGCTGGGGGGCGATCTGGCTGGCCGATACCCTGGCGAGGCGGGTTCGTCTGCCGGCGAGCTGGACGCGCCTGGCCGTGACGGGCGTGGTGCTGGGCTCGGCGGCGGTCGCGCTCGGTGCGGATTCATCCCTATGAGCTGTCGTACTACAACGAGCTGATCGGCGGTCCGCGCGGGGCCTGGGAACGCGGTTTCGAGCTGACCTACTGGTACGACGCGTTCACCGACAAGGTGATCGCCGATCTCAACCGACAAGCTTCCTCCGCGACGCCGAGGTCGACTTCCTCAACCCCAACACCAAGGACTCCGTCATCGTTTTTCAGGAGCTCCAGACCCTGGGCGCTCTGCGTGGGGATATCCACCTGGTCAGAAACCAGAGCGATAAATTCAACTTCCCTTTGTTTGGCTGCTGACGCAGGACTCGAAATCCTCGGCCTTGACCCGGCTCCTGTTTGCGATGCGTCCCTGGTACGCCAGCGAGCCGCCGCAGGTCGACGGCGCACGGGTGGTAACCGTGGCCAATCCCGGCGGCAGTTGCGCGCGCCTGGGCCTTGCAGCTCCTGCTCGATGCCGCCGATCGCAGCCGGGACGACCCGCCCGCGGCACCGGCCTGGGTCCAGCGTTCATGCCCCATGGCTCGCACGTCTTCTGGGGCGACGGACTCGAACAAGCCAAAGAAACTCACGCTCAATCAGACCATCCTCGACTGGTCTCGCTCCGATCCTGAAAGTCTGCTCGCGGCCGCGAAATGGATCGCCGCCGGTCGACCTCCCGCGGAGGACAAGAATCGCACAGCGACGCTGATGGATCAGATCTGGATGACCGCCGACCCCAATCCCCAGAATCTATCGTTCCGCAAAGATCTGGCCGAACAGTTGCTTGGGGAGCATTCTCAGGCCCTGGTCGAGGCCGTCCAGATCTTGAACGCCCACCGTGACGAAGTCGTCAAGGTGATGAGCCGGTACAACTACACCGATCCCCGGAGCTTGGGTGGATATCTCGATCGGGACCTGGCCGCCTCACCCGAGCACAACGCTTCAGGAGGGTAGTTCGGTGACTCCGGCCGGCCCGGGTTCTCGATCGCCGGCACGCGCAACCAAGGCGGACAGCCAACGCCAGGGCGATGAGGTCGACGCCGAACGCGGTCCAGAACGGCGCGCCGGTCGAGACTTGATCCAGGAGAATATTGGAGACCGAATAGCTGATCATCCTGCGCGATTGTCTGTGCCGAGGAGACGGTGCCAAAGACCGCTCCCTGTTCGCTCATCGGGGTGATTCGCGAGATCAGGCCCGACACCGACGGACTGAGCAGCCCCTGACCGACGCCGAGCAGCAGCATGGTGAGGGCCAACTCGGGAGCCTTCGACGACGATCGCCATGCCGGCGAATCCGCACGAGGCCAGCGCCAGCCCGGCGACGATCAGCCGGGCCTCGCCGAACCGGGGGACCAGCCGGCGGATCAACCCCCCTTGCACGACCGCGCTGACGAGCCCCAGCCCGGCGAATGCGAACGCCGCCGTCCGCGGTTGCCAGTGAAAGCGACGCAGCAGGTAAAGCGAGATCGTTCCCTCGTACGCCGCGAAGGCGAGAACCGCCAGGAAGCCGATCAAGACGAGCCGGCCAACTCCGGGGATCGCGATCGTGTCGGCGATTCCCCGCCAGCTCACGACCCGAGCTGTCTCGCGCGGCTTGATCCCCGCGGGTCCGCGACTCCGGCAGGCGGGTCAAAACCAGTACCCAGGCGACGGTCGAGAAGCCCGCGGCGACCAGGAACGGCAACCGCAGCCGCCAGTCGGCGGCGATCGGCAAGCTCAGGAGCAAGCCCGCCAACAGCGGTCCGAGCACGAAGCCCAGTCCAAACGCCATGCCGATCAGTCCCATGCTTCGCGCACGGTGCTCCGGCTTCGTCACGTCGGCCACATAAGCCTGCGCGACCAGGATGTTGCCCCCCGACGCCCCGTCGAGCATCCGCGCCAGCAACATCACGTAGAAATTGCGCGACAAGCCCAGGATCAGAAAGGAAAGCGCTGTCCCCGCCTGGCTGAAGATCAAGAGCGGACGGCGGCCGTGGCGATCGCTCAAACGGCCCAGGATCGGAGCCGGCCACCAACTGGCAAACCGGATACGCCGAGAACAACAAGCCGATCTGCCACCCGCGAAACCCATACTCGCTTGGCAAATGGCCCCAGAAGCGGCATGACCACCGAGAAGCCGAGCAAGTCTACGAGCACGATCAACACAATCACCGTAAGCGGCTTCATCGGCGGCGAGTATCCTCCCAAGATGCAAGGAGTTCGGAAGCTAGAAGATTAGGAGTTAGAATAATACAATAACAGGTACAAATGCTTTCTTCATTCGTAACTCCTAACTTCTAGCTTCTAACTTCTTAGACTGCCTTTGGATCAAGTCCATACCGCGCCTCGCGCAGGCGATCGGCCCGGTCCTTCAATTCGGTCAGTAGCCGGACCTGAACGACGATCACGGCGTACTCCACCACGAAGGAACCGAGGTTAAATGCCAGGGCCAGGCCGCCGAGCCGAGGTGCCAGATCGCATAGCTCGTGCCGCAGCGTATCGGCGGCCCCTCCCAGCCAGGCGGCGACGGCGATCGTCGTCATGCTCCAGAAGACGAACCGGAAGGCCCGCCGCTTGTTTTTCTTCGCCTGGGTGTTGAACCATCGGGCAACTGGTAAACGGTCACGACTTCCTTGGCCCACTTCCCCGTCGCCACGAAGTAAGTGTAGACGATCGAGTGAATGCCGAGCAGTGCCACGACCGTCGCCAGCGAGAACAACACGTGGAGCCCGCGCGATCCCGTCCGGTCCGCGCACCGCGCCGGCGGCGAAAAACCCGAGCACGAAATCGGCGGTCAGCAGCGACATCCCCGTCACCGCCAGGACCAGAAAATAGCGAATCATTACGTCTTCCGTCGTTGTTCGGTTCGACGAGCCCGCTCACCACACAACGCGGCGGCCGGACGCTCGTGGCCTCGCGTCTCTGTTGGCGATCACCTCTAAGCTAAGCGAGATCGATGCCTCCTGGCAACGCGCGACCGGGCACCAGCCGCTCCGGGGCCGACCTGTCGAGTGTCCGGAGACACGTGTCGCATAACAAGGCTCAGTAGAACCCGCCGACGGTGAAGTTGAAGAACTGGACTCTGTCGCCGACCTGCTTGAGGACCGGGAACGCCAGGTCGAATTCAAACGGCATGGGGCCGAACGCGGGGATCATGACTTTCAGGCCGGTTCCCACCGACACCCGCGGCGCACGTGAGCTCGTAGTTGCCCGTGACCGTGCCGAAGTCGGTGAAGAAGATCTGATTGAAAGTGTCGCGAGCGTTCCAGGGAAACTGGTACTCGACCGAACCCACGGCCATCATGACGCCGCCGGTGGGGACGTCGAAGACGTGAGGGCTGACCGTGCGGTACTGGAACCCGCGGAGGCTGCCGAAGTTGCCCGCGAAGTAACGCTCGTAGACCGGCGTCGACTCGGTGGCGATCCCGAACTTGCCGCGCAACGTGAAGAACTGCTTGCCCGACCCGTCCGGGCGACTGAAGGTGGGGATATACATCCGGCCCTCGGCGTCGAACTTCGTCCAGGTGAAGCTGCCGAATCCTTGCTCGGCCGAGATTTCCACATACTGGCCCTTGGTGGCCATGAATGGGTTGTTGCGGTTGTCATACCGGAGGCTGGGCCGGATCGAGAACAACGAAGTAAATCCGCTGGCGGCCAGGTAATTGGCGGGGGCCGGCGATCGATACCCGAAGAAGTCGACCTCCTCAGCGCGGACGGCCAGATCGGCGTACATGCTCGTGCCGAGCTGCCGCCCCAGCGAGAACCGGCCGCCGCCGCGACGTTCGTCCCAGTTGGGATAAATACGCGACGAGAGATAACCGGTGGCGCCAGCCCCGATCGGCAGGTCGAAAAGGTACGGCTCGCGCAGACTGATCGACATCATGTTGATCAGGTTGCCGGCCTGCAGGTTGACCCGAAATTCCTGGCCTCCCCCCCGGAACGCCTGGCCATTGGTGATGTCGCTGAGTGAGCGCGGAAAGTTGAAAATGTCGAAATTCTTCTCGTAAATCGAGATCGTTGCCCATGAGCCCCTGGAAGCTATTGGCCCCGACGCCGATCATGAACCGGCCGGTCGGTGCCTCTTCGACCGAGGTGACGATGTCGGCGAACGACCGGTTGGGAAACGGGTCGTTGCGGTCGGGGCTGACGTCGGTCATGTTCATGCCGGGAATACTGGGGAACGACGCCGGGGGCTCGCCGGCACCGACCGGCGCCGACGGGCGCATTGCCGACGGCCGGTCCGCGGCCCGGCGCCCCGGGCGGCAGAAAGGGCGACGGACCGGCCGACGGAACCTCGACCGGCGGCAACGTGTCCGCCGGCGGGCTGAACGCATTGTTCGGGCCGAACGGGCTTGGCTCCGCGGTCGTTCCCGGCGGCAGCGCCGGCTGCCGCCGGCGCGGGCGTCAGATCCACACCCGAGCCCGGGTCTTGCATCCGCGCCTGCTGCACGTCGCCCAGCAGCAGTCATTCATCATGTCGCCGTAAGGCTTGTCCTTGGGCCGCTTGCCTCACGATTTCAATCTTGATCTGCTTGCCCTGAGTTGGGTCGTTGCCGAAGTATTGCAGCGACGTCAGCCGCCGCTTGTACATGTCGATCCGATTCTTGTCCAGGATCTCGCCCGGCAACAGACCCGCCTGCACCGCCTCGCGCCGGATCACCTTGTCCTTGGTTCGCGCGTTGCCGATGATTCTCCAGCTCACCGAGCAGGTACGGCTCCTTTTCCTCGATCTTGTACACCAAGTCGACGACGCCGTGCTGCTCGGTGAACTTGGGCTCGATCACGACATCGGCCTCGATGCACCCGATCTCGTAGTACTTGGCGAGCAGCCGGTTTGGTCGGCGTCGCGTGCCGAGTCCAGGAACGGCTTGTCCGAGTGCAGCACCATTCCCTCGCGAAGCACCTCGGTCTTGATCTTGGAGTTTCCCTCGATGATCAGGTTGCGAACCTGATATTGCGTTCCCTCGGCGATCACGAACGTCAGGTCGACCTTGCCCGCATTGTCCGGCCGCGTCACCGGAGTCACCTTCACCTCGAAGAAGCCCTGCTTCTGGTAGTATTCGATGAGCTTCTGGCGGTCTTCGTCGAGCATGTCGCGGTGGTACTTGCCGAAGAGCCCGAGGATGGGCTTTCGGGTGCCGATCTTCGTCCGCAACCGTCGCATCGGTGGCGAACTGGTTCCCCACGAAGTCGATGCTGCCGATCTTGACCTTGGGCCCCTCGAAGATCTCGATCACGACCTGAGTGTCACCGGCGTTGCCCCCCTCGAGCAGCGTGACCGAGGCCAGGTCGTACCCTTTCTCCGAATAAAGCCGCTGGATCTGACCGACCGCCAGCCGTGTCCGCGTGGGATCGGCGCGGTTACCGGCCTTCAGCCCGGTCGTATCCTCGATCTCCTTCTGCCGAATGGCCTTGCGACCCTTGAACTCGACCCTGGTGAGCAAGGGCATCTCCCGGACGCGGAAGGTCAAGCGTGTACTTCCCGCTCTTGGGAGGTGTCTCATCGTAAAAGGGTCGCACGTCGGAAAACCACTTGGTCCCCATCAAGGTCTTGAGGTCGGCTTCGACCTTCTCTTGATCGAGCGGCTGGCCGACCCGGCTCAAGAGCTTGGGCTTGATCTTTTCGGACGGATGGTCGCATTCCCCTCGAACTCGATCTTGGAGATCGTCCCCTCCGGGAACCGGTCCCCTTGCGCCGGGCCGAGGTGGGACTGATCGCCAGTCCGAACAGGACCGAGGCGCAGACCAGGACGATCGGCGCAAGCCGGGAACCCGGGCTCGCTCGTTGCCAGCGCAAGTACGACGGCGAATCAACGCAGTGGCCGCGCGGCCGGCGAGGCGGTAGGCTCGAGCCAACCGGCCGCCGGCGCAGCCGCGCCTTGGACCGTCGCGGCCGGCTCACTCGCCGGCAACATCATTTGACCCCGCGGAGCCATCGCTGGCGCCGGCCGGATCGCGCGTTCGATCCATTTCATGAGCCATCGTTCCTGAATCGAACTGTTCGTGAGCCGCCCTGACGACACGACATTCACCGCTCCGCCGCGCGATCGTCGGAGCCGACAACACACCGACGACCGCCCCGTCCGATCCGATCGACCGTCCCGTGACCCCGTGCTGAGGCAAAGCGGGCCATCAGATCGGACGTGGATCGGACGCGTCGTGTCGCGTCGGTCATCCATTCCCAGCGGCGTCGTGGGACGCACCGTCCGCGCCCTCGGAGCTCAAACCCAGCGATCAGATCGCACAGGCCAAATCGCTGACCGGACGTCACCGCCGCCATCCCTGGCCTCGGCACCGTCCCGGCCCATGCGTCGCTGTTCCATAGACGTGACTAGCGCGGACCTTGTACCCAACTTGAGCGGATCTCGCAAGACCGGAAATCGCGTGGGAAGCTGGCACGCCGGCTGTGACTACAGAAGTTCGGGCTGCTCAATCGTCTTGGGCTGGTGACGAGTTGGTCGTGATCGGGGTGTCATTAGCCAGGGTCCAATCCGGTCTTCTATTGCGCCGAGAGGGAGAAGCTGTGCTTTCTTTCCGCCCATTGCGACCCGGGGGAAGAAGGCGCAACGAAATCGGAATAAACGCAGCGTGTGCTTCAGCCCGGAAACGACGAGATTTCGTCGTCTTGGCACACTTGGTTGCACTTGCAGTGATCCACGTCGATTATGCAGCTACAGTCGCAGCCCGAGCGGATATCAGCATGCGACACTCAAGCCGCCCACAGAGGCGGACACTTGTGGACGCATTGTGAGCATCTTATCCTGCATGTCAAACTTGAGAGGAGATGGCATGGCTGGAAGAGAACGCAAAAACGCCGGGAACTCGGGTGAAAAGAAAAAGAAGACGAGCCCAAACCTGGCTCGGAAGACGCAAGTTCCCGGCCCGCCCACACGCGCCGAACACACCGAGAGCGTAGCGGACCTGGCTCGGCCGGGTTTTCCGGTGGTGGGCATCGGGGCTTCGGCGGGAGGACTCGACGCGTTCATGAAGTTCTTCAAGGCGATGCCCGCCGATAGCGGCATGGCATTCGTCTTGATCCCTCATCTGGATCCAAAACATGAGAGTCTGATGGTGGAGCTCCTGGCCAGGCAAACGCAAATGCCGGTGAGCGAGGCTGCTGAAGGCCAGTCGATCCAGGTCAATCACGTCTATATCATTCCGCCCAACAAGTTCCTGGCGATCCACGACGGGCGGCTGCTCTTGACCGCCTCCCGGAACCACGCGGCCGGCAGACGGCTCTCGATTCTTTCTTCCGCTCCCTGGCCGAGGACGAGCGGCGATCGGTCGATCGGCATCGTGCTCTCCGGCACGGGAAGCCACGGCACGCCCGGTCTCAAGGAAATCAAGCTGGCCGGCGGCATGGCCATGGTCCAGCAGCCCGAATCGGCCGATTTCGACCAGATGCCCACAAGCGCCATCGCCACCGGCCTGGTCGACTATGTCCTCACCCCCGAGAAGATGCCGGAAGCCCTGATCAAGTACGTGCGGCAACCCTACTTGAGCAGCGACCCGGACGAGGCACCGAGGGACCGCGATCTCCCCGGACCTGTTGAACCGCATTCTGGTCCTGTTAAGCATTCGCACTCGATACGACTTTCGCTGCTATCGCAAGAACATGTTGCTGCGCCGCATTCAGCGCCGCATGGGGCTTTGGCAGATCGAGCGACTGGCGCAATTATCTGGACCTGCTCCGCGAGAACCCCGACGAGATCCTCGCACTCTACAAGGATCTGCTGATCGGCGTGACCAGCTTCTTCCGCGATCCGGAGGCGTTTCAGGTTCTCGAGCAGCGCGTCATCCCGGAGCTGGTCGAGCGCAACGGGGGCGAGGCCCCGGTGCGCGTCTGGGTCCCCGGCTGCGCCACCGGCGAAGAAGCCTATTCGATCGCCATGCTGTTGATCGAACGATTCACCGAGCCAAGTCGCCGCCGAACCTCCAGATCTTCGCCAGCGACATCGACGAAGACGCGCTCGCGGTTCGCGCGCGCGGGCATCTACCCCGACACGTCGCCGGCGACCTGTCGCCCGAGCGGCTGCGGCGGTTTTTCACCAAGACCGACGATCACAGCTACCAGGTCAACAAACGGCTGCGTGAATCGGTCGTTTTCGCCCCTCAAAACCTGATCGGCGACGCTCCGTTCTCCAAGCTGGACCTGATCAGTTGCCGCAACCTGCTGATTTATCTCGAGCCCGAAATCCAGAAGAAGGTCATCTCGCTGTTCCACTTCGCGCTGAATGCGGATGGTTTCTTGATGCTCGGGCCGTCGGAGACGGTGGGCCGCCAAGCGGATCTGTTCGAGCTGATCTCGGCGCGGTGGCGCATGTACCGGAGGACCGGCCCGACGCGGCGCAGCCTGGTCGAGATCCCGATCGACACCGGCTGTCGAATGGCGGTTGCCGGTCACGGCGCTCGACACGTCGCTCCGGACCGCTCCGAGTCTCGAGGAGCTGATGCAAAAGCAGCTGCTGGCCGACTATGCGCCGGCCTCGGTGCTGATCAACCGCAAGTTCGAGGTCCTCTGTTTCCAGGGCCCGACGGTCGATTACCTGGAATTCCCCAGCGGCGAGCCCACCCGAGACTTGCTGGCCCTCGCCCGGCCAGGCCTGCGGACCAGGCTCCGCGCGCTGGTCGCCGAGGCGATCCGGACCGGCGACGCCGTCACCGATGCCAACCTCCGAGTGAAGCGGCACGAGCCTACGTTCCCTGTCAGATCACCGTCAAGCCCTTCCAGGAGCCCAAGGAAGCCAACGAGCTGCTGCTGGTCATCTTCGAGGACAGACCGGCGACCGCTCACGACCGCCTCCCCGCCAGCCGAGTCCGCCCAGGAATCCTCGCTGATGAGCCAACTCGAAAACGAGCTGAAGGCCACCCGCGAAGACCTTCAAGGGACGATCGAGGAGCTGGAGAGCTCCAACGAGGAAATGAAAGCATCGAACGAAGAAATGATGTCGATGAACGAAGAGCTGCAGTCGGTCAACGAAGAGCTGGAAACCTCCAAGGAAGAACTTCAGTCGACCAATGAAGAGCTGAACACGGTCAATAATCAGCTCAACCTGAAGCTGGTCGGAGCTGAACGCGACCAACAACGACATCACCAATCTGCTGGACAGCACCGACATCCCCACGATTTTCCTGACGACCGACTTGCGCATTCGCCGGTTCACTCCATCGGCCACCAAGCTGTTTCACCTGCTGGCCACCGATGTGGGGCGGCCGATCGACGATATCGCGCGGCGTTTTTCCAATGACAATCTCATCGAGGATTGTCGCGCCTTTCTCGAGACGCTCGACCTCCATCGAGCGGGAGGTCCAATCCCACGACGGCCGGTATTACCAGCGGCGTATCCTGCCTTATCGAACGGCCGACAACCATATCGAGGGCGCGGTCGTCACCTTCATTGATATCACCGAACGAAAGCAAGCCGAAGAGCTGCTGAAGACCCGCAATGTCAAGCTTGAGGATCGGATCGCGAGCGGGACTCTCGAGACGGAGTCGTTACAGCAGGAGGTGCTGTCGATCGCCGAAGAAGAACAAAGGCGCATCGGGCAAGACTTGCATGACGACATCGGCCAAGAGCTGACCGGTCTGGCGATGAAGGCGGAAACCCTTCAGGAAATCGTGGTCGAGCGGCAGATTCCCGAAAGCGCATTCGCCGCGGAGATTGTTACCGGCCTGGACCGAATCCGCGGCAAGGTCCGCGCCCTTTCCAAGGGAATGGTCTCCGCTCGAGGTCGAATCGAATGGTCTGGTCTCGGCTCTCGAGGAATTGACCGCCCGCCTGGGCGACTTACATCGTGTCACTTGCCTCTTCGAGTGTTCAGAAAGGTCGGTCGAGATCGACTCGCGCCGGGCCACGCATCTCTACCACATCGCCCAGGAGGCGATCGCCAACGCGATCAAACATGGCCATGCCAACACAGTCCGGGTCACGCTTGAAGTCCAAGAATCGACCGATGAAACTCGAGATCCGGGACGATGGCAGAGGGCATGCCCACGGACTTGGCGCGCCGGATGGGATGGGTTTGCGGATCATGTCCTATCGAGCCGGGCTCATCGATGGTAAGCTGAGTATTACACGAGGCGAATCGGGCGGCACGCTCGTCAGTTGCCTCACCAGTCTGGGAATCGACAAGCATGTTTCGCACAAAGCCGAAGGGCTCAGACGCAAGCCCTAACACAGTCGCCAAGGTCCTGATCGTCGACGACCATCCAACGGTTCGTGAAGGACTCGCGTCCCGAATTTCCCGACAAGCCGACCTTGAAGTCTGCGGTGAGGCCGCGGACATCGCCGAGGCCCTCCAGGTCTTGGAGACCACCCGCCCCGACGTCGTCGTGGTCGACATCTCACTCAAGACAGGCAACGGAATCGACCTGATCAAGCGGATCAAAGCGCGCGACAGGTCGATTCGAATGCTGGCGTTTTCGATGTACCCCGATTCGTTGTACGCGGAGCGAGCCCTCCGGGCCGGCGCTTTGGGATACATCAACAAAGAGAATACGACCGGTCGGATTCTCGACGCGATTCGAGCGGTTCGAGACGGCGAAATCTACTTGAGCGAAGAGACGACCAAGCGTCTCTTGAACAAGACCATCGGCCGCTGGGAAACAGCGAGGGCCTCCTTGGTCGAGTCACTTTCCAATCGGGAACTCGAGGTCTTCGAGCTCCTCGGCGCGGGCCTGACGACCAACCGGATCGCCGCGCGGCTCCATCTCAGCGTTCACACCATTGATACCTATCGCCGTCGGATCAAGCAAAAGCTGGCTCTTCAAAACGCGGCCGAGCTGGCGGCCGCCGCAGTCCAGTGGGTGCTCGTCGAACAGCAAAACTCGGGAACATGATGCCGACTCTCCTCAGCCCAAAACATGTCCCCGAGGCGGAGCGACCGAGTCAGTCCACGCTCAACATGGCCTCCGGGCTCCCGAGGGCTGATCCTTGACTGTTCGAGGCAGCCGCCGTATAGATTAAAACACCCTCATTGCACTTCTTGATCTGGTTGCGTCTCAATCCCCTTCGTCGTGACTGGCCGCGGATCGACGGCCACGGGATGTTCTGTGCGCTCGAGAGAGCGGGATAAGGATGACCCGATGAGGCACACCCAATCATGGTCGGGCTGTCTCGGTTTGCTTTTGATCACCATGTCCGGCTGTGCCCACCCGCCCCTCGCGCGCTATGTTTACCAGGATGGCGAGTACGGGGTCGTTGGGATCCCGGTCAACACCTACCATGATCGATTGGATGTCCGTGTCCAGGCCGAGGAGCTCATGGCACGCCATTTCCCCGAAGGCTACGAGATCGTCCGCGCCGAGGAAGTGAATGAGGGAGAGAGAATTCGTCGACCTGGGAAATCGGACGGAGCTGGTATCCGACCCGGCACTCAAAGCATTGAGCCAGGTGATCCAGCTCGGAAAGGTGGACCGAACCACATCGTTCGATGAGAAGGATAAGCTCCAGGCCCGAGAATGCCGCATCATCTACAAGAAAAAGGCCGCTCACACTTCAGGCGGTCCCGGCCAGTTTGCGACCGTGGCTTCACTTTCGCCGCCGTTGTATATCGACCCCAACGAGATCGTTCGACGGCAGATCGATCCGACCATCCTTGCCAAGGTCAACCCGAGCGCGAAGAAAGTGACCGACCGCGAGGTGCGAACCGCGTCCGCCGCATTCATCGAAACGAACGCAACTCCGTTGCCTCCCGACCGGCCAGCAGCCCGTTCCGATTGGTAGATTCCCCGGAATCTGGCGGGACTTGAAGCGGAGAGGGGGGGATTCGAACCCCCGAAACCGGTTTCCCAGTTTAAGGCGACCGACGGGTGGAAACTTACCCAAGGCTTGATCGGTTCCGAGCGATCGCATCGATACCGGGACGGCGGAGCCCGGCCAAACTCACCCGACGCGCAAGCGAGGGACGCTGGCCAAGGCCAGCGCGTGACACCGCCGGTCCCCTCGCTTGCGCGTCGAGTTGGTATGGCCACAAACTCGGCCCTGGTCGTTAATTTCCTGCCGGTCGACTTACCGATCACAGGAAACGGGCGTGTCGCTCCTCAAAGCCTCGTGAAGCGCAGCGCACTCGCGACCGCGCGCCCAAAAGGCGCCCAGCAAAAACGGATTCGTCCACATCTCGCAATGCAGCTTCGAGTTCCGCTTGGGCGCCGGAATAATCGGAAGTTCGAAGAATCGCTCTAACCCTATGCGGATCATCAACTTCCACCTGGGCGCCCGCATTGCCGGCACGATCGGACATTTTGTCGTATCTCTTGAAGTATCATTATTTTACGAATGGGCGCCCGCATAACCGGCCTAGTTTAACAATCTAACGTATGTTGAATGTCCACATCGAGTTGTGCTCCGGCGCCCGACAAATCCGCATAAAGCGATCCGCGGCGGAGTATTGCCATATACAGTGATTTACTATGTGCTTACGGCTGGGCGCCTGGATAATCGCGGAGAGCGTTACAACCGCGACTTTCTCATGCGTTCGGCTTAGGCGACTGGAGGGTGGAAACTTACCCAAGGATTGATCGGTTCCGAGCGATCGCATCGATATCGGGACTGCGGAGCCTGGCCACACTCCTGCCGCAACTCCAGGATATCCCGGCCGTCGAGATGTGCAAGGCGGCAGCGTCGTGATAACCAGCAGCAACGTCGGCCGCACGCCATCGAGGCCGCGGCCGTTTCTTTTTGGGCCCTGTCGGTCGCCATTAGCGACGTGACGGCCGGAGAAACGCGACTGGACCATTTGACGAACAACGATAATCAGGATCGTCGACGCCAGAACGCCAAGGACTGTTCCGAGGATAAGCGCTTGCGTCAGGTCGGAAAGAGCCTTTAACCACGCCCACTGTCCTGGCTCGATCCCTTGAGCGATGTACGCAGCAATCCGCTCGGCGCGTCGTGCAACTCGCCGCTCATGGAGCGAGCCCGCGACCTCCGCCAGTAGCCCGAAGGTGAACCGAAATCCCCGGGCAATGGCTTTCGATACGTTCTGGACGAAACCCCACATTGCTTCGACCGGAACGGTCGGGTCCGGAATTCGGATGTGCGTCCGACCACCGCGGGGCGACACGAGAATAGCGATCAGGACGCAGACCTTGGCGCCAGGCACCGCGATGAACAGGAGTAGCATCAGGCTTTCGATGACGGCCTTCCTCTCCGATGCAACGTCGCATTTCACATCCGTGGCATCGACGCTTCGCACGGCCGCAAGGTTTTAGTTCCGGCAACGCCGCGGAGCGTTCAGGGAGGAGGGCCCTTCTCAGTGTAGGGCCGGACCTCGAACTCGACGCCCTCGTCGAGGTAGCCCGCGTCCATCATCGGCTTGCGGTCCGTGGGAATAATGTGGATGCAGCCGTGCGAGTTATCCAACTCCACAGCGTTATTTTGCGTAACGGCCCACTCATCCCTAGGGTTCGTGTGGACGAACTGGTCCGTTGGTATGCGGCCGGGCATCCGCAAGAGCCGCCAGCCCCACGGGCCGAAGGGGTTCAAATTCCAGACCGGGTGCGTTAGCTTGTTGGTTGTCGGATCGATGAGGGAGTCGCGGACATCCTTGATGATCGTGTCCATCGAATCAGTCTTGCCTTGTGCTCTTCTGAAATCGGTCTCGGCCTTGGTCGCCTCGCCTCTGGGCCCCGATGCGACGCGCCACCCACCGTGGTCCCCCTTGAACTCGACCTCGCCCTGATTGATCCGGAGGGTAGCCCCCCAGGGGATCACCGAGTTCCCTCCCCAGACCGGTGTGGTGACATGCTCCTTCTCACCAAGGACGTAGTGGCCGGGGAGCGTTGGTCCGGCCATGCGGCCGGAGTCGGGGTCTTTGAAGGCGATCTGGGGGCCGCCAGTCGCGCTGAACTTCTCGCCGTTCCCGCCGACCACGTAGATAGTGCCGACTATTTGTTTTGTGCCCTTGCGGTATCCATCGGAGTACGTGGCACTGCGCTCCCCGGGGAAAAACACCAGGCTGGGCTTTCGCTTCGATTCCTTTACCGTGACATTGATCTTTGCCACGACGTTGGAGCCCCACTCCCCCAGGTGATCACCGGCCTGTATCTCCACCGTCCCTTGCTTCAGCGCCGTGATGGCGAACTTTCGGCTCGTGGTGAACTCCCTGGGGAGTTCGTGGATGGTGCAGTCGTCCGAAATGCCACCCCAGCCTACCACTGCCACCGAGAGCTCACTGAAGGCTCTCATTACGGTAAGCGCGTCTCCCCCCGTCGCGTCGTCCCGGAGGGTGATCTCGGTGGTGTCGCCAGTCTCTAGGGTCTGGGTCTTCGTACTCGCGTCCCAGCCTTTCTTGCTCTGACTCCCAGCCTTCTCGAAAACGGGCACGGCGTACCTCCTTTTCGTCGACCACGAGCGGGGCCGGCATTTTGCTTTCATCGCGGCGATGGGGAAACTTCAACCCGATCGGGATCGGCCTGAGACGACGGACGGCCGCGCCCGTCAACACACAATGCGCCTTTGAGACCGGAATCACCTCATGAGGGAGAAAATTTTTCCCAGTCGGTCCGCGCTGACGGAAAGTCCGGACCGGCCGACGGAGCCGACTCCTCGGGCTCGCACTTCGATTGGGAAAAAAATGTACGCTAAGGACCGACGAAGGGGCATCAGGACATGGTGGCGAAGGGAAAGACGCCCAATCATGCGGGCCAGTACCGTGATCGGACGAGCACGTTGATTGCTCTGGTCAAAGGAACGCCCATCGGGGATCTGGAACAGGGTCGAAGCGAAGCATTAAGGCTTTGGCGCGAACGGCCGCGAGAACGAAGCGTGTGCTCTCTCAGGCCCACTTCGGTGACTTGTCGCCCGAATCGATTCAATCCGCGCTGGCGACCCTGAGTGATTTCGGCAAGTCGAACCAGACCGTCAACCACTACCGAGCCGCGATCCGAGCGTTTCTCCGTTGGGCTCACGAACGGACGAGGATTCGCGAGATTCCCATGGGAGTGACGTCGCTTAACGCGGAAGAGGATCAGCGTCTTCGACGCATCTTGACTGACGATGAGCTGGGACGCCTCGTCCAATATGCCAAGTCTGGCCCGGTCCGCTGGGATATGCCGGGACCGTTACGAGCGATGGCGTACCGAGCGGCCGCCGGGACTGGTATTCGCGTGGATGAATTGCGGAGCCTGAGTCCTGAGGCGTTCTGGCTGGATAGTCCCCAACCCATCATTTGCCTGAAAGCCAGTAGCACGAAGAACCGGAAGCCGGCGGATCAACCAACCGCCCAAGCCCTTGCCCGTGAACTCCGCGACTGGATTCAGGACAGGCTTCGTGGACAGTCCGTGTTTCCGCTCGATCACGACACCGCCAAGGCGATCCGAGCCGACCTGTAAGCCATAGGCATTCCATATGAAACCGAAGAAGGCATTGCCGACTTCCACTCGCTCCGCGCGTACTACATCTCGGCCTTAGTCCGCTCGGGAGCAAGCATCTCGGAAGTTCACCGTCTGGCACGACATGCCAAGCCCGAGACGACCTTGAAATACTACGCCAAGGTGTCTAAGCACGATCTGCGTGGGGCGGTCGAAACCCTGCCGAAACTGACTCCGAGCGACACTCCCCATGAGAGCATGGCGCAAGCCTCGACCGGCACGGATGGACAACCCATAAGAAAACTCTTTGCCACCTATTTGCCACCCGATCAGGACGCACGGATGCGCCTCCTGTCGGTTGCTGGCGCGATGGCGAGTCCAGAGTCTCAAGAGCCCATGAGCGAAGAGACTCTTGAAAACAAGGCTCAAGACGGCAGTAGGCGGGTTCTGCCGGGACTTTGAGCGGAGAGGAGGGGATTCGAACCCCCGAAACCGGTTGCCCAGTTTAACGGTTTAGCAAACCGTAATCCGTCTGACGTAAATCCCAATCAGGACGAAGTTTTACGACCTATAAGCGACGAGTTGCCAACCGATTTGCCAACCGACAACCGTAAGACGGACCCGGCTCTCGCCGAGACCGTGGATGCATGGGCAGTGTTGCCTGAACCGCTCAAGGCCGGCATTCTCGCGATGGTGCGTGCATCGAAAAAGTGATGCTGTGGGTGGGTGCGCGTGCGTTGTAGCGCGCGGCGAATTCTGTATTTCCGGCGCGGAGTGAACGGTTCTAAGAACGCCGCATACAGCCAACGACGGGTGGAATTATTGGATGTGGTAAGCTTGGAGCGGGACAAGTCCTCTCGTACCAGAGAAGTAGCTTTGCCACACTACTCAGATTATCACCGGACTGTTGTCGGTTATCATGGCACGAGACTGTCGACCGCGCATGAGATCGTGAAGGGCGATAAGCAGTTCGAGGCGAGCGAGCACAACGACGACTGGCTGGGACACGGAATCTACTTTTGGGAATATGCTCCGCAACAGGCCTTTGTGTGGGCTCGAAATCGCCAAGCGTCGAAGAAATGGGGAGAGCAGATCGCTGTCTTGGGCTCGATGATTCGTCTCGGCAACTGTTTCGACCTTCTAGACCCGGTGAACGTCAGCACGTTATCAGGGTTGTACAAGACACATCAGGCGACCCGCGCGGAAGCGGGAGAAAAGCCTTTGGTGAACGTCCGATCAAAAAAGCGGCTAAATTGCTCAGTCTTTGAATTCGCTTTTGCGGCGATGGAAAGCCAAGACCAGTCAATCGACACATGTCGAGCTGTTTTTCTTCCCAGTAAAGACTCGAAACACACGGACCCAGGTGGTAAAATGCTTTGGTCGGCATCTGGGCTTAACCCGCTAGCCCACGTTCAAATCTGCGTTAGGAACTCGGCCTGCATCCTCGGAACCTGGTTGGTCAAGCCGCGTGAGGTCTAGATTCATGGCAGTCGCAACCAAGAAAAAAGTAGTTGAAAGCGTCAAGCCGAAAGTCAAGAAGGTGACCGACCAAATGGCGAAAAAGGCTGACAATCCCACGCTTCGGGCGATCGCCAATAAGGTAGCTAAGATGAGCCTCCAAGACCGATTGCAGATCTTTGTGAAGGCCGGGCTCATCGAGCGCCGAAAAGCTCGCGCTGCTTCTCTGCTAGCACCCAGTCCCCGTCAGTCTGCCGCCAAGAAAACCGCGGCGAAGAACGGCACGGGAAAGTCTTCCCGCTGATCGACGCTGATCTGCCGCAACTCCAGGATATCCCGGCCGTCGAGATGTGCAAGGCGGTAGCGTCCTGATAACCAGCAGCAACGTCGGCCGCGCGCGATAGAGGCCGTGGCCGTTTCCTTTTGTGCCCTGTCGGTCGCCATTAGCGACGTGACGGCCGGAGAAACCCTACTTGGCCATTTGGCGGACAACGGCAATCAAGATCATGGCCGCCAATACGGCAAGGACCGACCCCAAAATGAGCGCCTTGCGTTAGATCGGATAGAGATCTGAACCACGCCAACTTGCCAGGCTCGATCCCTTTGGCCCGGTACGCTGCGTCCCGTTCTGCGCGACGCCTCGCACGAAAATAATCCCTCGAAAAACTTGCGGCACGCCGTTTGGCTTCTCGATTCGCTCTGGCGACCTCTTCTCTTTCAAGTTCTTCCTTGCGTTCTCGTGCTCTTTGCTGCTCTGCGGCAGGATCTGGAATCGTCTCAACTACACGATGGTCATCGTAGGAGCGGGCCGCTGGGTGCTGCGCCGAGGCGGCTCAGGGACGGTTCCGAACTCGGGATCGAGGTAGTATGTGGCCGGGCATCCCGGACATTCGCGCGGGGTTTCCAGATCGGCCACCACGACCGCGATACACGAATAAGACCGGGTGGTCGCATACCGGGCAACACCACGCGGCATTGTTTCCTAGCGCATGGGCCTGCGTCGCCGCGCCAATGCGTTGAAAACTACAGCCGGTCAACGTCCATCCCATAGAGGTTCACTCCTCGCAGATCGTGTTTTCCGGACGTAACTCTGCTACGTACGCGGTCCTTGGATTATAAAAACGGAGCAATCCGGGCGGTACCGCAGTCTAGGATCAATTTCAGGCCCCCTTGCCTAATCTCAGAATCTCATCCCGTTCGTTCAGACGCTTTGGCGTCCCCTGCTCGTTGTCGATCAAGTAGGTCGGTACACCCGCCGCGATGGCCTGCTGTGCCAAGTCCGTGCTCCCTTCATCCAGCGCGGTACGGTGGACGATGATGCAGAGACCGGGTCCGCGGCGGATCAACTCGCGGTTAGCGAATCGGTAATCGCCCAGATGGCTGAAATCGGCCAGGAATACGTCCTTGGCGACGCCCAGCCGGTCGCACGCCTGGGAGAACGCCCAATCGACGCCGCAATCGCTGCCAAGGCCGATCATGAGATCAGGTCCGTAACGGGCTAGAAGACGCCGAAGGACTGATTCGGCAAGCCGATCGCAGTTCCAGAATCTGCCACCGGCGATGACAATACGCATGCCGGTATTCTAACGGGTATGTGGACAGATCAACAGTATCCTGCGTGGGAAGCGGAATCCGTTGTGACGAGCTGCTTGGCGAGAGTTCCACAAAATCTGAATCCGGGAAATTGCGGCTCAAGACGAGGGCGGTCCAAGACTGTCGGAGGTCCCGGACACCATCGCGGGTCGATTACGATACGGGGATACACGCAATAGTTTTTCCACGACAACTGCTCCGAATCCCCAGCGATTCGGGGTACCCATATTGGCAGAGCCGCCTGAGCACAAAAGATCCATCAATGGCTTTACTCGACTCCATCGCCCTAAAGGCGTACGACCTCGGATCTTGTCCAGGACCCTCCACTCCTCCGAATCGATGGCCGGAGGTGGTTTTTTGTTCCAATCTCCTATCTTATTACTCAAGTCGGCTGATAGATCGAAGTTGCTCTTCTCACAAATCGCAAGTTCTTGGAGGTCGCCTAGGAGATCGCGATCCTCATCCAAATCGACCAAAAAATCGGGCCAACGGAGGCTGATGGCCACGAACCTTCCGATTAGATCCAGCGTCAGTTTCCCATCGGCTGGAGATGCGTTGGACGGGTTGAGGATGCCGGTCATAGCGGCGATGTAGGACTTCAGACGAAAAGAGTTCATAAACTGTTTCAAACGACGCGGGTTGTAATCCAGGGCTTTTGCTACCATGAGCGTAATCCGGGACTCCTGCTCTTGTAATTGTTGTCTTAGCTGCTCGATCTGTGTCATTCTGGCTTGGCTGGTTGAAGCAGACTGCACAGGCGTTTCTCCACGCTTACCGAACAAAGACATGAACAAGTCAAGACGAGATCGTTTGTTCTCCGGCCCTGACTCCTTGGTTTTCTGCTTCCTCTTCTGCAACTCACCGAGAAGTCTGTTCACTCCGTTCTGGTCGATTTGGGGAACCCGAAAGGGGATCTGAATGAATTTTTCAAGATATCCATAACCGTACTTGAGTCCATCAGAGTGGTCGATCCGGCCCTTCGCATCATCAGCTTGAACCATGTTCCGTGCGAGATATGGCAGAATCTTCTCGTCCTTCACAGCTATCGCAGCCGCGACACGCTCGCGGTCCATTCCCATGACGAAGATCAGGTTAGAGGATTCGGGGATCATTAGGTTAAGTGCCTGCATCAGCTCTGCTGCCTTATGGGAATCGCAACGATCCAGATCATCGATAAACACACATAATTTGCGATTGCCTGCATAGACTTTGGCAATGCGTTCGACATCCTTCCGCATTCGCTCGATGAACGTAACGCGAGATGCATAGTCGGGAGCTTCGACGTACTTCTTCAAATCGATTGCGAACGGGTTACCGACTAACGCTTTCAACTCCTTCAAGAGAAACAAGGCCAATATGGCAATCCCTGTCACTCCCCCCGATCCCAGTAGCCAGTTACGCAATCGGTCCGGCCCGTTCTTTCCGATGACATCACTCAACGCGGAACTGGTTGGTTGTAGGGCGAGAGAGCCGCAATACAAAGACACAAGCAGAAATAAAAGTAATGATATATAGAATGTTATTTTTAATATAAAGATAAATAGATCAATCCAACCTTCGGTCCACTTGAAGCGGAGGCATACCAGTCGTCCGAATTTGAGCCAGCGTTTAACAAAATGCTCTTGCGTGGCGAGCGAATGTTGGAAGGTTAGAGCGAAGGAAGCCCAAAGGTACTCATCCTTGTCGTGTCGCCAGGCATTGAACCAGACCGAATTGATTCCTCGGCTCTTAAGCGCCTTGTCCAATTGAGTCATGAAGGACGTTTTGCCAGACCCCCACTCTCCCTCAACCGAGAGGGTCAATGGGGGCTCAGTCTGATCGTCCGCCAAGAATGCCGCCACTGCGTGAACATAGGGCTCGAATCCGACAGAATCCTCGCGTGCGACGGTATCCCCTACACTTGCAGTTGGGAAAGCATCCTCAGCCAGCGTGTCAGATTCAGACGTCTCCTGCCCACTCGACACGGGGGGCGTTGGTGGGCCGGCTAGCGACGCGGATGCTCCATGCACCACGAATCCTCCAGCCGGACTAGCAGAAAGGATGCCTGGTTGAGAAACAACAGGTTTGCCTGAAGGCATATCACCGTCTGGGGGTCGAGCCACGTTTCCAGATGCCGCGAAAGTATCGTCAGAGCTTTTTGAGTTTACGACGGCGCGAATGTTTGAATGCGTGGTTGACGTGGGGTCCGTCAAAATATCGGGAGGCGGCGGCTCAGTCCAGTACACTGAAGGGCCAAGCACCGACCCTGCGGCGGGACCAGGCGATGAAGGGGATGGAGGGGGCGTCGGGGCAGGTGAAGCTGCACCGCTACGTAGCGAGGGGTCGTCCGGGTTCTCCGGACTTTCGATTGGATCGCTCACGGAGGGCTCTCCATCACGGCAAATCCAGCATTGCTAAAACATCTTATAGATTAGCCGATTCTTAAGTTCCCTTCAAATTGGGCTCCTCTGCAACGGAGCCTTCGTTATTCGGAAAGCTCCGGGCTCATCAGCGTCGACTCCGTCGTATCCATCAGCCTGTCGGACCTTTCCCGTCATAGCGAGTGCGTACATGCCAGCGTCGCCCTGCTCACTCGCGGTCGGTCTCGGTGGTCCGGAACACTTCGTTGAGCACCATCGCCAGCCTCACTCCAGCTTGGCTGAGTCGACGACGGACGACGGGCAAACTATTCTCATGGTAGACATCAGCTAGCAGCGTCCTTCATCAAGACGTTCGATCCGAACGAATTCGCTTCGATTTATACGGAGCGGGAATGGCGCTCTATCAGTCCGTTCAAGTTCGAGTATGATGACGTTTCTATGGTCGTACTCCCTCGACTCGGTGGTTACTTCGAGGAATTCGCTACGGAAGCGGAGTCAATTGGCTTGCCGAAAACCGTCTCCATCGTGGCGTGGGAAGATTTGGTTGAGCATTGAGCTATAACCTCGTTATCCTTCCCAGGTAGACGCACTCGTCCACCGAATGCTCATTTCGCCTGGGAGGCTTTGACTAGCATCAGAATCGTCGATTTGACGGCATCGGGCAGATTCGGCCAAGCTTGGTTGATAAGAGCGAGATCGGGATCGCCGGTGGCGCCATTGGTCAGCGCGCAGGGGACGGATCGTTTCGTTGGCTGTCGGTTCGTGACGCAATGCCAGGGTTGAATGGTCTTGAGTCGATGAAACGGAACCACTGGGAATTAAGGCGTTTTGACGCGGTGTGTCGCTTCCAGACGGCTCTATAGCGGAGAGGGGGGGATTCGAACCCCCGAAACCGGTTTCCCAGTTTAACGGTTTAGCAAACCGTCGCTATCGACCACTCAGCCACCTCTCCAGGTCGCCAATGCCGACTCGAGAATTTCTCCCGATGATCAAGCTCTAACGGAACTTACCAAACGACTGCTGGGTTCGTCAATGAGCAACGTACAACGGGATTCATTCCGTTCCACGATTGGGTGATTAACTGTGGATCGCGCGACCATCCACGGCGAGCGCGGCCTCGCGGAACGCTTCGGACAGCGTCGGATGAGCGTGGCACGTGCGCGCGATGTCCTCGGCACTGCCGGCAAACTCCATGACTGCCACCGCCTCCGCGATCATGTCCGAGGCGCGAGGACCCAGGATGTGCACGCCCAGTACCCGGTCGTTGACCGCGTCGGCCAGAATCTTGACCAGTCCCTCGGTTTCGTCCATCGCCTTGGCACGGCCGTTGGCCAGGAACGGGAACTTGCCGACCCTGTAATTCAGCCCGCGCTGCTTGGCCTGCTCCTCCGTGAGGCCGACGCTGGCCAGTTCAGGCCAGGTGTAGATCACGCCCGCGATCGTGTCGTAATTGACGTGGCCCTTCTTTGCCCGCCAGGATCTCGGCAACCGGCGATCCCCTCGTCCTCCGCCTTGTGAGCCAGCATCGGACCTTCGATCAAGTCGCCGATCGCCGAGATCGTCGGCACCTCGGTCCGGTAGTGATCGTCGACCGGCACTTTCCCCGTCTTGGGATCGACCGAAACGCCAACCTCGGCCAGTCCCAAGCCCTTGCGTGAACGGCCGGCGGCCAACGGCCACCAGCACGCGGTCACAATCGAAACTCGGCTGGTCCCATCCTTCTTCTCGGCTTGGACGGTCACCCGAGCCCCCTCGACCGACGCGCCGGTCACCTTCGTCTCCAGGTGAAACTCCAGGCCCTGCTTGGTCAGGCTCTTCTTGAGCAGGTCACCCATCTCTTGGTCGGCCGTCGGCACGATCCGAGGCAGGAACTCGAGCACGGTGACCTTCGCCCCCAGCCGTTTCCAGACCGAGCCCAGCTCCAGGCCGATGTAGCCCGCGCCGACCACGACCAGATGCTCGGGCACCTGGTCGAACAGCAGCGCCCCGGTCGAATCGACGACCGTCTGGCCGTTGAACGGCAGAAACGGAAGGCTCGCCGGCTCGACCCCGTCGCCAGCAGGATATGGCCGGCTTCCAGTCGAGACTTCCCCCTTCGTTGAGGGCGACCTGACCGAGGTCGGCGAACTGACCCGGCCGGCCCCGAAGACCGTCTCGACCCGGTTCTTGCGAAACAGAAAGCGGACTCCGTCGGTCAGCCCCTTGACCACCTCGTCCTTGCGGGCCAGCATCGCCGGGAGGTCGAGCGCCAGTCCGTCAATCTGATGCCATGCTTGTTGAACCGCTCGTGCGCCAGGTGATAAAGCTCGCTCGAGTCGAGCATAGCCTTGCTCGGAATACAGCCAACGTTCAGGCAGGTTCCGCCCAGCGTGCGGCTCTTCTCGACGCACGCCACCTTCATCCCGAGCTGCGCGGCCCGGATCGCCGCCACGTAACCGCCGGGCCCGGCACCGATCACCACCAAGTCATACTCTGCCGCCACCGGTGGCTCCTTGAATAGCGTAGAGTAATTCATTCCGTTTGCTGCTCAACGATCAGCACCGGGCTCGACCAATCTGGAAACGGCAGAACGGTACTGACTCCCGTGCCTTCGACCAGAGTCATACCTCGAACAGCAGCGCTCGGGGTTTTCGATGCATTCCTTGATGCGGACCAGGAAGCTCACCGCCTCGCGGCCGTCGATGAGACGGTGGTCGTAGGACAGTGCCAGGTACATCATCGGCCGAATCACGACCTGGTCGTCGACGGCGACGGGCCGCTTCTGGATCGCGTGCATGCCGAGGATGCCGCTCTGGGGCGGGTTGAGGATCGGCGTCGACAGCAGCGAGCCGAAAACCCCGCCGTTGGTGATCGTGAACGTGCCCCCCTGGAGGTCGCTGACCGCGATCGTCCCCTCGCGCGCCTTGACCGCGAAACCGCCGATCGCCTTCTCGATCTCGGCGAACGCGATCCGGTCGGCGTCGCGGATCACCGGCACCATCAGGCCCGCGCTCGGTGCTGACGGCCACGCCGATGTCGTAGAAGTTCTGATAGACGATTTCGTTGCCGTCGATCCGGCCGTTGACCGCCGGGAAACGCCTTCAGCGCCTCGATCGCCGCCTTGATGAAGAACGACATGAAGCCGAGCCCGACGCCGTGCTTGGTCTGGAACGGCTCCTTGTACCGGGTGCGCAGCTCGCATCACCCGCGACATGTCGGCCTCGTTGAATGTGGTCAGGATCGCGGCGGTCTGCTGGGCCTCGACCAGGCGCTGGGCGATCCGCTGGCGGAGGCCGCTCATCCGCTGACGGGTTTCCCGCGGACCCGACGGGGCCGACGGAGCCGGAGTCGCGGCCGGGCGCTGAGCCAGCGGGGTCGTCGCGGGGCTCGAAGGGTGTGACTGTCGCCGGCGCGGCTTGTCGCCGGTGGACTCGAGGTGAGCGAGGACGTCCCCCTTGGTGATCCGGCCGCCCGGGCCCGTGCGGGCGACGCGGGGATCGACCTCCTCCTCGGCGACCATGCGGCGGACGGCCGGCGACGGCGGTCGCAGCCTGGCCGTCAGCCGCGTACGCGCGGCCGCGCAGCGGCCGCGGGTGCCGGCTGGCGCGGCGGCCGATGGCCGCGGCGGTCGGGGATGCCCGCGGGGTCGATCGTCGCCGACCGTCGCGCCGATGGCGACCGTCTCGCCCTCCTGGACCTCGATCTTGAGGATGCCCGAGCTCGATGCCGGACGACGTTGCTGGCCTTGTCGGTCTCGAGCTCGAACAGCGGCTCGCCGGCCTTGACCGGCTCGCCGTCGGCCTTGAGCCAGCGCGACATGATGCCCTCGGTGATCGATTCGCCCACGCCGGGCACGGTGATCGGGACGGCGGCGGCATGTTCAGCTCACTCCTGGCCGCACCGGCACGGCGGCGCGGTTTCGAATCGACGAGGCGGTCACCAGGTGCGGCACGGCCGCGCCCATGGCGGCCTCGACGATCTCGGCCTGTTCGCGGTCGTGGACCAGGTTCGAGCCGGTCGCCGGGCTGGCGCTGGCGTCGCGGCCGACGTACTGGACGGGCAAACCCATCAGCTCCTGGAGCCGGGTGCCACGAACGTCCACGCCCCCATGTTCTGCGACTCCTCCTGGACCCAGACCCACTCGCGGGCCGAGCGGTAGCGCCGCAGACGGCCTTGAGCTCGGCGGGCCAGGGGTAGAGCTGCTCGAGCCGCACGATCGCCACCTCGCGTGGCTGCCGACCGCCGCACGCTGGGCGAACAGGTCGTAGTAGACCTTGCCCGAGCAGAGCAAGCACCCGGCGCGACCCGTTCGGGGGCGGCCGGGTCGTCGAGCACGTCGTGGAAATGCCCGACAGCAAGTGATCGACCGGCGAGACGGCCAGCTTGTGCCGCAGCAGGCTCTTGGGCGTCATCACGATCAGCGGCTTGCGGAAGTTACGGCGGACCTGGCGGCGCAGGAGATGGAAGTACTGCGCCGGGGTCGTCGGCACGCGACCTGGATGTTGTCCTCGGCGCAGAGCTGGAGGAACCGCTCGAGCCGGGCGCTGGAGTGCTCGGGCCCCTGGCCTTCGTAGCCGTGGGGCAGAAGCATGACCAGGCCGCTGGCCCGCCCCCACTTCGACTCGGCCGAGGCGATGAACTGGTCGATGATCACCTGGGCACCGTTGGCGAAGTCGCCGAACTGGGCCTCCCACATGATCAGCATGTGGGGCTCGTCGAGCGAGTAGCCGTAGTCGAAGCCGAGCACGGCGGCCTCGGACAGCAGGCTGTCGTAGACGCAGAACTCGGCCTGGCCGTCCTCAGGTTCTCGAGCGGAGTGAACGCGCTCGCCGGTCTTGCATGTCGAACAGGACGGCGTGCCGCTGGCTGAAGGTGCCGCGGCGGCTGTCCTGGCCGCTCAAGCGGACCGGGGTGCTCTTCCCAGAGCAAGCGAGCCGAAGGCCAGCGTCTCGGCGGGCCCAGTCGAGCGTGCCCTTGCTCTCGACGGTCTTGCTCGGCCCGCCAGCAGCTCGCCATCTTGGGATTGACCGGAAGCCCGGGGGGAACTCGACCGCCTTTTTCGGCGATCGACCGCAGCGTCTCGTACGAGACGCCGGTCTCGACCGGCTCGAACGAGAAGTCGGGGACGAGGCCCGTCCAGGCGCCGGCGAACCCGCGGTTCGGCGACCGCGGCTCGACCTGGCCGTGCCGTGACCTCGCAGGACTTCCTGCGAGCTTGTCCCCGAACGTCTCGGCGATCGTCTCGGCCTCCCGGCTCGAGAGCTCGCCGGCCATGACCAGGTTGCTCGGTGTAGAGCTCGCGGATGGTGATCCGGTTCCGGATCTTGCCGTACATCAGCGGCTGGGTGAACGCCGGCTCGTCCCCCTCGTTGTGGCCGTGGCGGCGATAGCAGACCATGTCGATCACGACGTCCTTGCCGAATGTCTGGCGGAAGTCGAACGCCAGCTCGGCGACATAGACCACCGCCTCCGGATCCTCGCCGTTGACGTGGAAGATCGGCACCTCGATCATCTTGGCGACGTCGGTGCAGTACCGGGTCGAGCGACTCTCGCTCGGCGCGGTGGTGAAGCCGATCTGGTTGTTGACGACGATATGGATCG
>CAWAAW010000095.1:0-41383 GCA_963779785.1 uncultured Planctomycetota bacterium | reverse complement strand
AATTCCGTCAAAATGGCACAGGGTCTGCTTATTGACCAAATCGATTTCTCCTGGATTCGGTTCCAGGTGCGGATCAAGGCGAATTTCGAGATGATTGATCCGATTCGGAGGCGTTGGTCTATGACTAGTTTTCCTTGGCAGCGGCGATGGGATCCGTTTCGAGAGATCCAGCGCGAGATGGGTCGCCTTTTTCAGTCTCTCGAACCGTTTCATTCCGTTCGACACGTCCACCACTATCCGCCGCTTAATCTTCACGACGCTGGTGATCGGTACATTCTGTCGGCCCAGGTGCCGGGTATGACACCGACGGACATTGATTTGACGATCACTGGCGAAACCCTGACGCTCCGAGGCGAGCGGAACCGGGCCGAGGGCGTCAAGGATGACAGCTATCGCCGGCAGGAGCGGCCAATGGGCCGTTGGGCGCGCACGATCACGTTGCCGGACCGCGTTGATAGTGCGCAGGTCGCGGCCGTCGTTTTCAAACGGAATTCTGACTGTGAGTCTCCCCAAGGCGGAGAGCGCCAAGCCTCGACATATCGCGGTCACGGCGGCCGGCGGATCCTCTTGAGTGAGGCTTTCGAGATACTCCGAATCCAGCACGCGGGCGGACGAATCAACGTACAGCCCTTTCGTGGAGTTTTGAATTCAAATGAACGTGGATAATTCGACAATCCGAGTCCGAGTTGGGGCGGAGTCGCACGACGACGCCCTGTTCCCAGAAGCGGAGCACCCGAGTGTTCCTGAGCTTCAAAATGCGTTCACGCCGCCGATCGACATTCATGAGGGACCGGAAGGCTTGACTCTCGAGGCCGACCTCCCCGGTGCGACCGAGCGAAACTTGCGAATCCAGTTGGAGGACAACGTCCTCAGCCTTTATGCCAAGATCGATCCGCCGGTCCCCGAGGGTGCCCGACTCGTCCATGAAGAGTATCGATTGGGCGACTTTCATCGCTCGTTCATCCTCAGCGACGAGGTCGATCGTGAGCAAATCACGGCCGAATTGAAAAATGGGGTCCTCCGGCTCTCTCTGCCCAAGGCCGAGCGAGCTCGGACCCGTCGCATCGAGATTAAATCCTGAGTTCGATCCCCAGCCGGGATCAAGAGGCTCGGCTGAAATATCCGACGACTTGCGTTCGATTCACCAATTTCGGTCTTGAACATCATTCTGGAGTCCTCCTATGGTCCGATCCGGCTATTGGCGGCGCGAGGCCCCCGGTGCGTTCAATTTTTTGCAACACGAACTGGGCCGGCTCCTCGAGGAATATCTGCAAACGGGACGATACAGCGCCCCGGAGGCCGCTCCCACCGACCTCGATCCGTCGGCGTGGAGTCCGGCTGTTGACGTCTACGATACGCCCGAAGAGGTGATCGTCGTGGCCGAGGTCCCGGGCGTCGACCCGGCAACGATCGACCTGGCCGTAACTGGCAACCTGTTAACCCTGCGCGGTCTCAAGGAGACGAATAGCTTCCCCGAAAACCTCCTCCAGACCCGCGAGCGACAACTCGGCGCGTTCCACCGCCAGCTCATGCTCTCCAACGAGGTTGATTTCGATAAGGCACACGCTGAAGCAAACCACGGCGTTCTGAAGATCCGACTTCCGAAGCGGAGCGCAGCCAAGCCGCGGACGATCCCGATCCGCCCGAGTTAGCCGTCCGATCAGCCGGGACAAACCACGGGCGAGAGATGAGCCATTCTGGCAATCATCTTCGCACGTGCGATAGTCTCGGAAATTAAGGGTATATAGGCTGGTCGTGGAAGAGGATCTTGAGATCTTGCTCGTTAAGGCTCTTCCGATCGCCGATTTGTGGTAAATTGATCTTACTAGATCACTCGTCACAATCAGCGGAGCGTTATGCCATGGAGACCGAGAAGATTCTCACCTACTCGGCGATCGGAGTGGCCGGCCTCGTTTGTTTGCTCTTTCTGCTCGACTTGGCCGCCGGAATTTTCGGTCGGCATGTCGCCATGGACGTTTTGTTCATCATCGGCACGGGCTTCTTGCTCTGGCAAGGTGTCGAGACCGTGCTGGAACTGCGTTGACGCGGCTCAAACGCTATCGAATCGACCGGGGCGATCACGCGGACGGCGGCTGCGGCGCGGGCCCGAGGTTGCGCGCGATGCGCGACGCTCGCGGGAGACCCGATTCACCAAGGCGTCGACCAACCCGTCCCAGGTGAATTCGACCGCTTCGGCCGCAACGCTCCAGCCCAGGCGGGTGACCGTCTCCGAGGTGACTGGGCTCAGGCTTGCCAGGCGGACCTCGCTGCCAATTCGCCCGCGGGCCATTTCCGGCAGCAGTTCATGCAATCGTGTCGCGATCGCCGAACTGGTCAGAGTGATCCAATCGACGGTTCCGTTCACGATCCGCTGGACAACGGCGTCGGGCAGAGACTCGGCATCGGCGTTGTGATAGACAGGCACTTGGTCGACAATGGCCGTCTGCCGCAGTACCTCCTTGAGTAGCGGACGGCCTCGATCGGCTCGAGCCAGCAGGATTCTGCGGCCTCGGGCAGCCTCCCCGAGGGCCTCGGCGAGCGATTCCGAGCGATAGGAGTCGGGTACGAGGTCAGCCTTCAAGTGAAACTGCGCCAGTGCGTCCGCCGTGGTCGGACCAATCGCGGCGAGCTTCAGATGTCCGAGTGCCCTGAGATCGCGGCCTCGCTGCTCGAGACGCCTCAGAAAGAACCGGACTCCCGCGGCCGACGTGAAAACCAGCCAGTCATATTCGGAAATGCGCTCGATGGCGGCATCGAGCGGCCCCGCATCGGTAATCGGCCGTAACGTGACCGTCGGCGCCACCAGGACTTCGGCACCCAATGCCTCGATGATAGCCGCCGAACGAGCGGCTTCCTCGTACGGACGTGTGATCACGATCGTCAGGCCGAACAGCGGCAGATGCTCGTACCACGCCAGGTCTTCGCGCAAGGCAACGACCTCGCCAACGACGAGCAGGGCAGGGGGACTCGCCGCTTGGTTCGCGGCGATCGCCGCGATCGTGTCCAGGGTCGCGACCAGCGTTCGCTGGGCGGGCAATGTCCCGGACTCAACGAGTGCGGCCGGCGTCGCGGCCGGCTTCCCGAAGCGGATCAAGGCGCGACAAATCGCCGCCAAGTTTGTCACCCCCATGTAGACCACCAGCGTGCCCGGAAAACTCGCCAGTGCCGCCCAATCCAGCGGGTTGCGTTCCGGCCCGGCTTCCGGGTCGTCGTGACCGGTCACGAACGCGACGGCCGAGGACACTCCGCGGTGCGTCACCGGCAATGCCGGCATACGCCGTGACACCGACACCGGCGGTCACCCCGGGGACAATCTCGAAGGGGATGCCGGCCGAACTGAGCGACAATGCCTCCTCAGCCCCTCGCCCAAAAACCAACGGATCTCCTCCTTTGAGCCGGACCACCGTCCGGCCCGCCCGGGCATGCTCAATCAGGCTCTGAGTGATCTGATCCTGGGTCAATGTGCAGTGGCCGATCGACTTGCCCGCGCAAATCCGCATGGCGTCGCTCGGCGCCAAATCGAGCAAACGCGGGCTCGCCAAGTGGTCGTAGACCACCACGTCGGCCGTGCCAGGACGGCTTCACCTCGTCGGGTCAAGAGTCCCGGATCACCCGGCCCAGCCCCGACCAGATAGACTTTCCCCACGGCAACGGCCATGCAGGATCCTCTTGCTGAGGACGGTGATGAAGTGGCACCAATCGCATCCCGTGCTCGGATCAATCGCCATCAGGCACGCGATCGCTTGTGCCCGCTTTATTGTAGCCGATCAGGAGGATGCCGAGCTCGTAGAGCAGGATCATCGGGCAGGCCAGGAGTAGCATGCTGAATGGGTCCTGGCCGGGTGTGAGCACGTGCCGCGGCGACGTGATGACCAGGATCGCGATCTTTCGCTTGGACCGAAAATCCTCGACTGTGAGGATGCCGATTCGCTCCAGGAACAGCATGACCAGCGGCGTTTGAAAGGAAACGCCGAAGATCAACGGCAGGATCGTGGCGAACCCCATCCACTCGCTGAGCCGAAGCGTCGGCGCAACTCCGAGCCAGACGTTGAACTGCAGGAGGAATTTCAGGGTGACGGGCAAGACGAACAAGAAACAGAGAAACACGCCCGAGAGAAACAGCCCGAGCGAGAATGGCAAGTACTGCTTCACGTATCGTCGCTCGTGCCGGTACAGGCCGGCGGCCACGAACGCCCAGCCCTGGTAGAACACCCAGGGACTGGCGACCACCAATCCGCTCACCAGGCCGACCATGAAGAAGATGGTGAGCGTTTCGAGCGGAGCGAGCGAGACCAGGCTCTGGTCGATCTGCACGGTTGAAGTCCTGGACCGTCTCGATCATCCCCGCCGCGGAGAAACGGAGCGGCAAGATCAACGTTTGACCTTTGAGAGCTTCCGACTGGGGAAGCTCCAGCTTGGGGGCGATCTTCTTGAGCTCGGTCGATGAACGAGTCGGCCTCGACGGTCGCCTGAAGCCGTCGGTGTCACCGATTTCTTCTCCCGGGCTTGCTTGGCTTTCTTCTCGTACTCGGCACGGTAGAACTCGTCGAGGGCGATCTTGGCCGGTCTTTCCATGCTCTTCATGACCCACCAGGCGATGTCGAGCGGCGGAAGGAAAACGACAACCAAGCCGAAAAACAGCCCGAGCAGCGCGAGGATGAGACGGACACGAAGTTCCTCGATGTGATCACCGAAGCTCATCGTGACCATCGATTTCTCTTCCGTGAAGAGATCTTGATCGTTAGACATGGACGTGAACCACCAGTTCAGGATCTGGATGGAAATCGCCAAGAGTGGCGGGTTGAGGAGGAGACGCGGGTTGCAGCGGCCAGTCCCGAGGCCGGAACCCTTGCTAGCGGCGCCGCACGTCGGCCTCTCCGGGACGACCGATCGAGCGGGAGCGTTCCTACTCGAAAGAGCTTACCACAAGTACCGCAACGGTTTCTAGAGGAGATCAATGGTTGGGCAGATTTGTCGATCGTGCTACCTTTCGGCTGCGCTGTGGCGTTAGAATGATTGGCAGGGAGAGCGCGCTGGTGCCAAGAACGGGTCCTCAGCGAACCACCAATTGGAGAAGGAGCCTGTCGATGAGCCCCGGCGATCCTTTCTTTACTGGTTTTACCGTCTGGGACTGCGATCGTTTGCTCCGCTCGATGCCCGAAGGCATGGGCTGCACTGAACCAATAGAACCCGGCTGGCGATGTCCGTCATTGTGATTCGTGTGATCAGGACGTTTACTTCTGCCGGACACCGGCCGATTTCGTCACCCACTGCGAACAGGGCCATTGCGTAGCGATCCCCGATGGCCTGTCTCCCAGAGGTCCTCGGTTTGGGTCAGCCCGCGCCTGCGGACGTGCTGAGCGACCATGCGATGACGATTCGCGGATTGGCCTGGTTGGAGGACGTTATCACCCGACAAAAGTCTCTGAGCGCCGAGCAGATGGAAAAGGTCCGAGCAACCAAAGGAGGAGCTTGCGAGATGGAAGCTTTCTGACCGAACGGTGACGATCTTAAAATTGGCGGTGGAATCGGACGGCGCCCGATGCCCCCATTGCGGTTACGACATCACCGAGGACGCATTCGGTGTGATGATCTACCTGGAGACGGGAGAATGCTTAAGTTGCCACGCGGCGTTCGACCTGGATCTTCCGCCGGACTAACCGCGGCCCGCACTTCCGAGCGCCCTGGTAAGGCATGCTCGTCGTCGAGATCGAAACTTGAGCGTCTTGATTGATCCAAGATCACATTTAGATGGACATCACCGGCCAGGAAATGTAAAACGGGTTTCCAACCTGCAGCCGCAAGAATTTCCTTGTTGCTTAGTCCAGGAAGCTTCGGTTCGAGGTCCCACGGTGATGTCAACCGCGCCGCTTTACCCCTTGCGATTTCAACCGATTCTCCGCCGCTTGATCTGGGGAGGCCGGCGGCTGGGGACGGTGCTTGCACAAGCCGATCGGCGACGAGGCGGATTACGCCGAAAGCTGGGAATTGTCGGATTATCACGACTCGGTCAGCGTCGTCCAGGAAGGGAGCCTGGCCGGCACCACGCTCCGGCAGCTCGTTCAGACACGAGGCCAAGAGTTGCTCGGGCCGGCGGTCGTCGCCCGCGACCAGTTTCCGCTGCTGGTCAAGTTTATCGACGCTCACCAGGTTCTTTCGGTCCAGGTCCATCCCGACGATGAGACGGGAAGACGGCTGGCCGGCGATAACGGCAAGACCGAGACCTGGGTGATCCTCGACGCCGAGCCAGGAAGTCTCATCTATGCCGGATTGAAGCAGGGTGTCGGCGAAGCGGAACTCGCCGAGGCGATTCAGTCGAAGACGGTTGAACACCTGCTCCACCGATTCGAGCCGAAACCCGGCGATAGCATTCTGATCGAGGCCGGTACCGTCCACGCGATCGGCGCCGGAGTGCTGCTGGCTGAGATCCAGGAAATGTCGGATGCGACCTTCCGGATTGATGACTGGGGGCGATTGGGCGACGACGGCAAGCCCCGGCCGCTCCATATTCGCCAATCGATGGAATCGATTGATTTCAGCCGAGGGCCGGTCGACCCGATCAGACCCGAGGTCGAACCGATCGACGGCGGCGGGACGCGCGAGCGGTTGACGACGGTCGCCGTACTTTGCCCTCGAGCGGCTCAGACTCAAGCAGGCGACGTCCGTGGGACAGGACGATCGGTTCACGATCCTCATGGGCCTGGCGGGCTGCTCCGACGTCGTGCATCGCGGCGAAAGCGTCCGTCTCGACTTCGGTCAGACGCTGTTGCTGCCGGCCGCTCTGGGACCTTGCCAGGTCTTACCACGAGGCGACGCCACCGTGCTAACCTGCGTGGTGCCATGAAGACCGGCGATTTGATGTTGAAACGACATGGACCGACAAACGCCACGGAGGATGTTGTGGTCGATGACGACTCGAGCGGAGACGGGCGCCCCCTCGACCCGACGTTTCCGCGCAGCGCGACTGATCCAGGCCATCGGACTGGCGTTTGACCTCAGAAAGTTGGTCATCGCGGCACTGGGCCTGCTTCTGCTCCGAGCTGGGATGGTCGGGGCTTGACTGGTTGTTTTCGGGCTCGGCTCCCGTCACTCCGAACATGTTCGACTCGAGCGGCCCCGCAGGGCGACTTGGTGCTTCCAACGACACGAGACGGGACCTGGGAACAACTCGGCATCGTTCACTCCTGGATTTCGGAGCCGATCCGCGCTGTATCCACCCCTTTATTCGCGATGCTCGAACCGGGCAGCGGTTGGATAAGAATGCTGCACGCGCTTTTGAGCGTGCTGTGGGTGATCATCGTCTGGGGGATTTGCGGAGGTGCGATCGCTCGGATCGCCATCGTTCAAGTCGCGGAGACCCGGCAGACGGGGGTCGGCGGAGCCTTGCGGATTTCCTCGCGATCGGCGAGTAGTCTGATCGTGGCTCCGCTTTGCCCGCTGATTGGGCTAGCGTTTTGCGCCATCATCGTCGCGGCATTCGGACTGCTTTACCGAGTGCCCGTGGTGGGATTCACCATCGCGGGAGTCCTTCTGTTCATCCCGCTCGCGTTGGGAGTCCTGATGACGTTGCTGGTCGCCGGCTTGGTGGCGGGCTGGCCGTTGATGGTCGCCGCCGTGGCGTCGGGTGCCGAAGATGCGCTCGATGCCTGGAGCCGAACGTTCAGCTATCTGAACCAACGACTCGGCTCGTTCGTGACCCTGCTGGCACTCGTGTGGTTCGAGGGAATCGTCGGGCTCATTCTGGCTGACCTCTTCGCCGGGGGCGTGATACGCCTTGCTCTGTGGGGGATCGGGCTGACCGCGGGAGACGCTCAAACGGCCAGTCTGTTCAGGCCCTCGGAGGGACGAATCGCGATGGCGGGCGGTGCTCACATGTTCTGGCTCGGATGGGTGGTTATCCTCGCGAAAAGCTGGATCTACAGCTTTTTCTGGACCGCGGCGGCGTTGCTCTATCTCTGGCTCCGACAGGATGTCGACGGCACGCCCTGGAGCGAGTGCGAGCTCCCCGCCAGCCGAATCGTCCCCAGTCCGTGAGGCTTCACACGCCGACCCAGCGACCGCTGACGAAGTCCCCCTCGAACATGGTACTGATCACGGGGAATTCGGATTCCCAAAGCAGATTGAACGGATCGGTCTCCTCGCGGTCCGGGAGAGGCACGATGGCCAGGTCGGCCGACTTTCCGGGCTTCAAGCTGCCGGTCGTGGTTTCGGCTCGGAGCGCCCAGGCGCCGAACAGGGTCGCCATGGTGAGCAAAAGCTCGCCGGAGAGTGAATCATCGCGGGCGTGGAGAAACCGCACTTCGTCCAAGATGCTCAAGCTCGAGGAGGATGCCAGGCTGTCCGTCCCCAGACAGACGATCGCGCCGCGCTCCAGGAGAGCGCGATACGGATGCGGAGCGTGGCCGAAGCGGGCATGAGTCCTCGGACAGAAGGCGACGGCCACGCGGTGGCCGTCCGGGGCCGCCTCGGGGCGAAGTTGCCAGAATTCGTCCGGCTCGAAGTACGTGCCGTGGGCGATCAGCCAGTCGGCGTTGCGTAGCTCGCCGCGGCGCACGTAATCAGCCGGCCGCGGACCGATCGGCTCCCACTCTTCGTCCCAGGCGTCCAGGTCTTCGAGGAACCGCCTTAATGGCCCGTCCCGGTGCTTGAGCAACCGCAGTTCCTCGGGCATCTCGGCCAGGTGCGTGGACAGCGGCAACCGGCTGGCAGCCGCTTTGTGATAGAGCCAGCCCGAAGTGCTGTAGGGTGCATGCGGACTCAGGCCAGGCCGTGCGCACGCGGCCACCTGAGCCTCGGGACGGATCGATCCCAGCCATTGCCATGCTGCGTCGTCCGTCTGAAGTCCGCGGTCTCGCTTGAGCCCGATCGTCTCGGCGAAGACGACACCCCGCAATGGTGCCCTGGCAACAACCTCCCAGCTCCGTCCGGCTGTCGTCGTGTCGGCCAGTAATGTCGTCCCCGCGTCTACCGAAGCCTGTGACGTTGCGCGCCACGGCCGCGGCCGCCGATTTCTCTGTGCCGGCGCGTCTCTGCTCGACAACTCGCCTCAGCCAGGAAACCTCGTCCTCGTGTCCGAAAGGAGGTCGTCCATTCCCGGGCAGTTGCTCCAGCTCGACGTGCGTGTGCGCATTGACGAAGCCCGGCACGATCGCTACGTTTCCCAGATTCAGGTCACAACGGCGGCGCTTCGACTCACCTATCCAGGCGATTCGGCCCTGCTCGATTGTGAGGCAGCCGTCACGGATCGGTGGTCCTTCCACCGGGTAGAGAAAGCGTGACTGGATTGTCAGCGTGCCGCGCCTCATCGGGCGTCTCCCACCAAAGCGTCGAAGTGTGGTGGGTGGTGTGTGGTTGGTGGCGCGATGACGCTCTTAATCCCGCCACGCGCCGACTAATCACCCGCGTCAGGCTCCCGTCCGGCACGCTCGAATTTCAGGTGCCACAGATGGAACAACAAAAGCCCCGAGGTCAACACACTCACCACGATCCAGACCCAATGATAAAGCCCTTCTGACGGGTTGCGATAGATCCAACCGACGATCGGCTTCACACTCGAGGAATTCACCAGCGTGCTCAGCGAAACGGCCATCGCGTTGTTCAGAAAGTGAAAGAGAAGGCCCGGAATGATGCTTTTGCTACGAACCGCCAGCAGACCCAGGACGATCCCCAAGAGCGTGGCGTTAAAGAGTTGCTGGAACAGGCTCAGGAGCACGTGCAGGAACCCGAACATCAAAGCCGACAACAAGATGGCCGAGCGAGTTCGATGCTGTCGCTCCAGCCCGGAAAGAATGAAGCCGCGAAACGCGAACTCCTCGCAGACGGCGGGAACGAGGGCAACGACAACGACCGCGATCGCCAGGTTGGGCACCGTGGCCATCAGTTGATCGAATGAGGCTTTTACGGTCGCGGGCGTCGGAAATACCCACTCGACGATCGGTCGTAGCTCGTTGATCATCGGATTTAACGCGAACGCTAGCCCAACGGCGAGATACAAATACCTCGGTTCCGGCCAGGTGAGCCGTAGCGTTCGCGACGGCGAAGAAGTCAACAACACCGCCATGATCAAGGGCGGAGCGAGAATCACGAGCTGACCGCCGACCACGCTCCAGATTCCAAGGCCCTGGCCGCTGAACGCCAGGTATTGCATCATGAACCACGACGCGGTCAACATCAGAGCGAAGCATAGTGTCGCCTGCCCGCCTGTCGGCGTGGGCTCGCGGTCGCGAGACAAGTGCCGAAGCCAGGAACCCAGGCTGAACCGTTCCGCTTCGCGAAACAAAACGTCTTCGCGCTGGAACTGGTCAATCGCCCACCGCAGCGCGACCGCGGCGTAGACCAAGGTCGGGATCATGACCGGCAGGAAAAACTGCGCCGCCAGGCCATAATTCCCCAGGATCAGGGCCCTCAGAAGCAGGGCGACCCCCGTGATGGGAACCAGGCTGTAGAACAGGTTGAGCTCGACCCCGGGGAACAGCGTCAGGAAGATCAGTGGGAGACAGATAAAGTAGAGCGGCGTCAGGTAATACTGGCCTTCCTTCATACTTCGCGCCAGCACCGCCAACGCCAGTGAGATCGCACTGAAGAAGGCCGCCTGCGGGATCAACAGAAGGAGGATCCAGAACGCCGCTCCTACGGTCGGTGGCGCGATCAGCGAGGCTCGCCGGCTCGACTCCATGGAGAGCGAGCCGACGTACAGGGCCAATTGGAATCCCATCAGGCCCATGCTGACCAGGTTCAACAGAGCGGTCGTGACGCTTGCCAGTAAGACGGTCAGAAACTTGCCGAGCACGATTTCGGCGCGGGTCGCCGGACTGATCAGCAGGGTCTCCATCGTTCCGCGCTCTTTTTCGCCGGCACACAGATCGATTGCCGGGTAGAACGCACCGGTCAGCGACATCATGACCAGCAGAAAAGGAAAGAGCCGGCCCCAGATCATATTGCCAATCTCGGTCGCCGTCGCCACGTCCTCGGCCTTCACTTGAATCGGCTCGGTGTAGTTCTTTGTCTTCTGGTCGCGCACCAGCCGGTTGGCGACAATGCTTCTCCTCCACCGGGACAACATTTCCCGGAGCAGGTCATACGTCTTCGCGCTGGTCTCGTCGACACTGCTGTACTTGATCGGTATGTCGATATCGTGCTCCTGCTGGAGCTGATCCAGCAGGTTCCGCGGAATCAGCATCACGGCCGACGCCCGTTTGTCTCGGATCGCCTGTTCGGCCAGCCGCGGTTTTTCCCACGGGCTCGACGCCGGCTCCTGCTGAACGACCAGCCGCTCGGCTTCAGCCGGTGAAGCGAACAGCTCGGGGTTAAAGCCGTCGCCTTTCGCATTCAATAATGACGGTGTCTTGGGTAGATATTCCGGACCGACCACGACCACCGTGCGCGGCTTTTGCTGTTGGATCGTCAACTGGATGATGCCGAAGCCCAGGATCGGGTAGAGCAGAATCGGCAGGATGAAAATCATGAACAAGGTGCGCCGGTCGCGGATCTGATCGCGAACCTCTCGGCGGAAGATGACAAAAAGGTTGGACCAGCGCATGTGTGGTTTCGTCGTCACCTCAAAGATCGAGTATTACGCGGCGATACTATGACCCGGCGTGCTCAGCCGTCGGCCCCGGCTCCGGTCGAGCTCATCTCGGAGCGATCAACCAGGTAAAAGAATAGCTCTTCCAGATCCGGCTGGTCAAATTGTTCCAGGAGGGCGTTTGGCACTCCCTCGGCCTGGACGCGACCCTTGTGGATGATCGCTACCCGTGAGCAAAGCTTCTCCACTTCGTGCATCGAGTGCGTCGAGAATACGATCGTCTTACCCAGGTCGCGCAGCTCGAGGATTTTTTGGAGAACCACCCGCGCAACCAGCACGTCGAGCCCGGATGTCGGCTCGTCAAAGATGAGCACAGGCGGATCATGGATGATCGTGCGCGCGATCGACACCTTTTGCTTCATACCGGTCGACATCTTCGCACCAAGCACGTCGCGAAAGTCGTTCATCTTCAGCCATTCGAAGATCTTCTCCATTCGCTGCCTGAGCTGCTCCCGACTCATCCCGTAAAGCTGCCCGAAGTACTCGACGAGCTCCCAGGCCGACATCCGATCGTAGATTCCCGTACTGGCCGACATGTAGCCGATGCGTCGACCGCACGGCCTCGGGTTCGTCGAGAACATCATGACCGGCGACGATCGCGCGGCCACTGGTCGGTCTGAGCACCGTGCTCAAGATCCGCAGCGTCGTGGTCTTGCCGGCGCCATTCGGTCCCAGCAGGCCGAAGATCGCGCCGGGCTCGCAATCGAACGAAATGTCCGAGATCGCATTCACCCAGCCCCGCTGGTAATCGAGAAAGCGTTTACCAAGTCCTTCGACGTGGATCACAAATGGAGTCCCGGCGGAGCATGTCGGCCCGCGCAGATGGAAAGTTCTCTGATGAGTCAGCCGGCGATCGTCTGCAACAGAGCGGGTTCCGGTTCTTCGTCAATGTATTCGTAGAACACGTTCCGTTGGCGAGGAATATAGCCCGACTCGCGGATCGCTCGTTTGATCTCGGCGAGCGACAAGTGATAAACCGTGCCGGCCGACGACACGACATTTTCCTCGATCATCAAGCTGCCCATGTCGTTGGCCCCGAAATAGAGCGCGACCTGGCCGATCTTCGGACCTTGCGTCACCCAAGACGACTGGATATTCGGCACGTTGTCCAGGTACAGCCGGGAAATCGCCTGAGTCTTGAGATACTCGAATGCGCCCGCGGCCGGGACGTCCGCCATGTCGGTGTGTTCGGGCTGAAACGTCCACGAAATGAACGCCGTCAAGCCGCCGGTCTCGTCCTGCAACTGCCGGACGCGCTCGAAGTGCTCGACACGTTCCTCGAGCGTCTCGATATGCCCGAACATCATGGTCGCGGTCGACCGGCCCCCCAGCTCGTGCCAGACTCGATGCACGTTGAGCCAGTCGTCCGTCATCACCTTGCCGCGAGTGATTGCCGAGCGAACCCGATCAGCCAGGATCTCCCCGCCGCCGCCTGGCAGACTGCCCAGACCGGCACTCTTGAGTCGCTGGAGGACAGTTCGCAGCGGAAGCTTGGCGACCTTGGTGAAATGATGGATCTCCGGCGGGCTGAAACCGTGAACGTTCACGGCGGGGAAGTGGGACTTGATATCCTGAAGCAACTCTTCATACCATTCGAGCTTCAAGTGAGGATGCAACCCTCCCTGCATCAGGATCTGGTCACCCCCCAGCGTGACCGTCTCGCGGATCTTGTTCAGCAGCACGTCGCGATCCAGGACGTAAGCCTCAGCATCGTCGACTTTTCGGTAGAACGCGCAGAAGTCGCAAACCGCCGTGCAAACGTTGGTATAGTTGATATTGCGGTCGATATTATACGTCCGGTATGGCTCGGGATGGAGCCGCCGGCAGACTTGATCGGCGGCCCGGCCGAGCTCGAGCAACGAGGCCGATCGGAAGAGTTCTACGCCCTCATCGAAGCTCAACCGCTCGCCGTCAACGGCGCGGTGCAAGATCGCGGCTACCGTGGAAGACAAGGCTCACTCCTTCGGGCGCCAGACCCAGCCGTGCCGCCATTTCGGCGAATCGCCTCAAGCCAGCAATCTCGGGCTCACCCAAGTCGTAGGATAAAATGCGCGTCAGGTAATCGTAGCACGTCGCGAAATCGAGTCCCAGTCGTGGCCCATGGATTCGAGCCAGTGTGGCCGCTTCGGCCAACCCGGACGCTCGGCTCTGTTCCAGCTCTTCGCGCAAATCGCCGAGATCAGCACCATGCCGAACCACCCACAGAGCGAACACAAACGGCAATCCCGTGAGCGTGTGCCAGGCCTCCCCGAGGTCGACTACGTTGTAAAACGGCTCGCGGGAACTCTCATCGCACGGTCGCCGATCACCATGACGGCATCGGCCGTGCTCTCCAAGACCGAGACCCCCAGCGGCAATTCCTCAACCCGAGCGGGACGGATGTGATGTTCGGCGTCGAGCCAGATCCGCGCCAGCACCTGACTGGTCCGCGAGCCGGCATCGAGAGCCAACCGCTCGATTCGCCTCCAGGGCACTCGACTGAATAACTTGACGCTATGGACCGGTCCATGGGCAGCGATCGCGAACCCCGGAATAATCTCGTAGCCCAGACTGGCACCGCGGAGATATTCGACGGAAGGAATCAACGCGACGTCCAACTCGTCGGCAGCCAATTGCTCGGCAAGCCGGCTCGGAACGTCCATCGAAAGCACGATGTTGGGCGCACGCTCACAAAGCCCATAATACAATGGTTTTGCGTTAAGATAACTGACCGCCCCAATCCGGATCGGCGTGGGCATGGTATCCAGCCTCCTTGGTTGAGGACGCGCTCCCTCACCGTGCCTTGACAAGGTGATATCGCCGTAATTGCAATCGTTCGAGTCAGGACTTTCAATTTCTTCTGAAATTGTAGACGGCTCGACGTGAATCGCAATAGCAGCCTACTTATTAGGCGGGGGCGAGAAGAATCACTTCGCGAGTTGGTGATCCACGGCCCCGTTCGCGACCTGTTCTATCGGCCGGTGAGACTTTGGCAGGAACTCGAAGATCGTGATTTGGTCGTCCCACGGCTTCATGTTGAGGCCCGTGGTCGGGACGACAACGTCCGACTGCTTTCGGAGAGTATAGCGCTCGACCATGGAGGCGAGCCAGGCGGAGACCTCGGGACTCTTCAGGGGAATCTCAAAGGCGACGCAACGAAGTGGCCGTTGCGGCGTGACGAGCTCCCAGCGTGGCCCGCCTCCTCGACTCTGTTGCGGCGAATAGATTTGCTGATTGCACAGGTAAATCGCCGTCCGGGAATAGGCCACGCGCCCCTGCTTCACCCCGAAGTCCCACCGCAAGCACGCGAGTTCGGCACCCTTGGCCTGCTCGGGCCAGAATCGGCGCGCGAACTCGCGGACCTGATAATCGTAAATGGCCCGATAAGGATGTCGGAAGTCATCCGCCAGCATGACGACTCCCGTGACGCCGAAGGCGATGGTCGCGGCCCGAATCGCCATGGCGCGGCCAGCCGGCCGGCGAATGCGTCCCAAAAGCGTGCTCAGGCCCAGGCCAGACATCAGGCAGACGGCTGGTGCAGCGTACTGCATGATGCGTGCCTCGCCTCCGTAGGGATAGAGCCGAAGAGCCGCGGCCAAGATCCCGATGCCCATGGGCATCACCAGCAGTGCGAGGCTCGTCCTCTGGCCGCGCCGCCAGAGTACGACCGCGGCGATGAGAACCAGGAGCAGCGTCGCGCCGCTGGCCCCTCGGTTGCCGCCCCCAGGGTAAGCGAACATGCTGCCGGCGTGGGTCGCGATCAGCCAGCTCGCCAGCCGCACGGGCGAGTCGACCGGAGGGAAGGATTCGGACCAGTACGTCCGGAGTTCCGGCAGCGACACGCCAGATTGCTGGCGGTGCATGTAACCGACGTAGAGGAACGCGAAACTCACCGCCGCTGTCAGGAAGTAGGCCGCCAGGGCGATCTTCGGCCCGCGCCGTTGCGTTCTCAGCACTGAGGGGACCAGTGCCAGGCCGATTCCCCCCTCGACGAACGCGGCCGGATACGAAGCCGCCAGCGCGATCGGCGTGAACCCGACCAGCATCCAGAGCCAACGGGTCCGTTCGGACGACCGCCAGGACTCGATCGCAAGCGCGAGCAGTCCCAAAGCGACCAGCAAATCGGACGCATAGGGCTTGGCATCGGCGCTATGTCGGATCGGATGCACGGAAATGGCGAAGATGGCCATGGCCAGCACGAGCGCCGGACCGTCGAACAACCTGCTGGCCACACGTCGGAACAGAAAGACACTCCCAACTCCACACAACAGCGGACAGAGCCGCAACGACAGCTCCGAGAACCCGAAAATCTTAACTGACGTCAGCTCGGCCCAAAGAAAGAGGATCGGGCAGATTTGCCCATATTCCAACGGCGATAGTAGGTCGACGTAGCCTCGTCGAACAAAGTTGAGTGCGAGATAGGCCTCGTCGCCCCAGATGGGATAGTTGGTCAAGTATCGGCCGATCCTCAGAAACACCCCAAGCGCTACCAACGCCAGGACAGCTCCGTCAATTGATCGTCCATTCGGGATAAGATCCGCCCTGACCGACGCATCCACTTGAGTCCAATCGGCGCCGAACGCGATTGATTCGGGCGGAGCCGGCCCAACCGCCAAGGCGCCGTGAACGGGCTCACCGACCTCGTGCGCAAACACTGAGACGTCCATGTTCGCCTGCTTCTCCAATCCCTGAAGGCCGGCCCTCTCCTCCGGAGCTCTTTAATATACGAAATCGGTCACAGACCACAGGGCGCTTTGAATTGTCCTCGGTAGAATTTGGGCTGATGGCCAGGATGATTCGCCAGATTCCCGTGGATTGATGAATTGTGTCGGCTTTCGCTCAGAAAAAGGCGACTTTTAACCGCGAAGCATGCAATCTGAGGCAGGCCGAAAAATCAACCCGTCCGGCTACCATGGGGTCGTGCCTTTGATGTGACAAGTCGGACGCCTCGCTCATAGAATGATTCCGTACGAAAAGCCCGACTATCGCCGAGGGCGGAGAGAGGTCCATGTCCGAACCCGTTTCGCGGGCCTGGCCAGATTCAGAGCGTGCCGCACCTCCGGCTCGGCGTGCCGCGGTCGTCGTTTTGGTCCTCTTGATGGGGTTGGTCGTCGTCTTGTTCTGGGCGTTCAGCCCGCCATCGCGCGGCACCCCGACCGCGTTTTACGTCGGGGCCATCGCCTGCCGCGAGTGCCACCCCGGCGAGTTTGCCTCGCACAGCCGGTCCGGCCACGCACGGACGCTTCGTCCGGCGGCGAAGACTGAAGTTGCCCGCCGTCTTGGCAACGTCGCGACCGACGACCCCGAGTTGCCCGGCGTCACCTGGCACTTCGCCCTGAGCGACGGCCGCTTCACGACCGAACGACGCGCGGATGCTGAGGTCGAGAAGTTTGTCGTCGAGTACGCCTTCGGCTCCGGCCGTCACGCCGTCACTTTCGTCACGCTCACCGACCGAAACCCGGCGCGCCCGGCCCTGCTGGAACACCGGCTTACCGTGTTCGCGCACTCCGCGAGGCCGGGTCTCACCCCCGGTCAGTCGCTCAAGGGCCATGCGAGCGGAAACACTCGACACGGACGGGTCATGTCGTCTGCCAACACGCTCGATTGTTTCCGATGCCACGCCACGAGGATCTCCGGCCGCGGCCCCGAACGGCTTGATGAGTCAAGCATGATCGGCAACGTGTCATGCGAAAAATGCCACGGGCCCGGTGGAGCGCATGTCGAAGCCGCCAGGCGCGGGGCCGCGGGCGAGGTGCTGGCGATGCCGTTTGGTCCTGGACGCTTTAAGCCGGCCGAGGAAATGCTCTTTTGCGGCGGCTGTCACCGACTGCCCGAGATGGTCAGCCCCGGGTCGATCCGTCAGGACAACGCCATCCTGGTCCGACACCAACCCGTCGGGCTCATGCAATCGGCCTGTTACCGGCGGAGTCACGGCGCCCTGACTTGCGTGACCTGTCACGACCCGCATGCACGGGCCTCGAGCGACCGCACGTCGTACGAGCCTGCCTGCCTATTGTGCCACCAAGGGCCTTCCCAAACGCATTGCTCAGTTTCTCCTGGCTCGGGATGCATCGACTGTCACATGCCCCGCCGCGATGTGGCCAGAGGAATGATGTTTTCTGACCACTGGATCCGCAAGTCCCCCTCCGGTCATTGAACATTCCGCGTCAGCGGCAGGCCAACAACGTCACGCGACCGCGCTAGCTTGTCGAGGGCGCGGAATCATTCTCTGGCATCTTGCGTCTCAAGCAGATTGCTGATCTAATTCGGCGTGTATACACCTTTCTTCAATCATTGTCGAGCAGACGGGGAGCAACGAAGGGTTTTCGTGATCAATTTGCTCGTCGCACCGCCTTGTCGCCGGGCGCAACGGGCGGATGTCGAACGGGCATATCCCAAAGGAGTTGGGATTGGCCAGATCATGCGGGGTCAACGGTCTAGTCGCTACAAGAAACTCTTAATTACTTAAGAGTAACACCGCTCAGAGAATTCACTCCCTTTGGTTGGTTTTCTGCAAGGTCCGTCAGCCGTCCATGCCTTGATTATGAGTCCTTGATCGGATCGATCGCGGGCGACCTTGTCGGACGTCCGGGCTAGACAGCCTATGCGCGGCGGTCCGGTTCTGCCGCTTTCTGTTTCGGGAGACTTTGTCATGAAACGTGTGCGAGGCTCTCGCGGCTTCACGTTGATTGAGTTGCTGGTCGTCATCGCCATCATCGCCGTGCTGATCGCGCTCTCCTGCCCGCGGTCCAGGCGGCGCGGGAGGCGGCACGGCGAGGCCAGTGTATCAACAACCTCAAGCAACTCGGCCTGGCGCTGCACAATTATGAGCAAGCGGTCAACTCGCTACCCAACGGCCACTATGGGACGGGCTGGAACGACTGGTCGTGCCTGGTGATGCTCATGCCCTACATGGAACAGGGCAACCTCTTCAACACGATCAACTTCGCCAACACGGGTGACGCAGCCGACCCCGGCGATGCGTTGAACGTCACCGCCATGCGGGCGAAGATTAACGTCCTGATCTGCCCGTCCGACCGGGACCGGTTGACCAACCAGTACGGACACCAGAATTATTGCGGTAATGCCGGCTCCGCGCCTGAGGCGTTCTTCGACAATAACGGTCACGGCGCCTGCAATGGTTGTTTCTTCTCAGTCAATAATTGCAAGGGGATCGACTTTCGTGACATCACCGACGGCCTGAGCAACACAGCCGGCTTCAGCGAGAAGGTCATGGGGATCGGCGACCAGATCGCGGTCAACGATCCGTTGACCCCGACGTCCGCGATTTACAGCGTTCCCATCGACTCGACCGGACAGACGAACGGCGCGTGGAACGACGTATACCCACTCCAATACTACACACTGTGTAAACAGAACGGGCCGGGCATCGGCACTCTGGCGACCAATGGGGCGATCTCGCAGGGCGAATGGTGGTGGGACGGCCATCCTGAGACCGGCCTCTACAACCACGTCATGACGCCTAACCTGTGGAGCTGCGATGACTCCAACAACTCCTGGGTTAACGACGGCGCCGCCGCCACCGCCGCCAGCCGGCACCCAGGCATCGTCAACGTCGCGTTCTGCGACGGCTCGGTTCGGGCCGTCAAGTCATCCGTAGGCCCACAAGTCTGGTGGGCGCTCGGGACCAGTTCGGGCAGCGAAACCGTGTCCTCCGACTCGTATTAAGCAACGATAAGGCGAAGACCCCTTGCTCCGCGGTTGCGGGGCATTCGTCTCTACACAAACCTCCATGACGCGAAAAGATTTCCCCCCTTGCGAACGGGGGGAAACTTGATTCGCGGATCCATGTGCAGAGACCAATGGTGTGAAGAGAGGCTGGCCGATGGCCGATCGGACCTTCGCCGGCGTTCACTTCGGCGGCAGGTCGATGTCGAAGGGGTTGTCTCCCGCCTTGACATCGATCGTGTGAATGCCGTAGCCCAGTTGAGGCTCTTTCTTGAGCATCGGCCCTGATATCCGCGCTGTTTTGGCCTTGCAGCGTGGTCACCGAATACTTGCCGTCTGGTCCAATCGTCGCTTTACGGGGCTTCTCGTCCTTGCGTTCAACATTAGAGGGGTCGAAGGAGATCTCCCCACCCGCCATCGGTTGGCCTCGCACCCTGACAGTCCCGCTAACGGTCCCCTCGGCTGTCGTCGTCTCAACGGAGGGAGTATCGCTGCACCCCGACGCGGCAACCAGAAGCGTGGACGCCCATGCCAGGGTGACCCAGGATCGTGCACGACGCATGAATATCCTCCGCTCAATGATTCGAGTGTGGGATTTGCGATTGACGGCGGGCTCTCTGGCTCGCTTGAGTGGCGGTCGTGTCGCACAAACCGCCCGCGGCCGAACCTTACCGAGGACCGTACGGACGTGAAACCCATCTCTTCGCTGAATCTAAGAGATCCCTCAACCGGATTCAAGAGGCGAGCCAGCCGATTTCAGACAATTGACCGCTCAAGGACTTGAAACGAAAAGAATACCCTAAAATGATCCCGGCGGCAGCCAGTAGAGACTGTAGGTTCAGCACGCCGGTGCGTGTGGACATGCCGAGTCCGTCAGGGCTTTGGGCCAATTCCACCCTGGCCGAGAAACACCTCGGTCTCGGGGTGCCGCTGCCGCCAATCCTTCCAGGTCGTGCGCTCCCACGGATGATTCACGTAAGGGAGCGACGAAACGTTCGGGCCAGCCTCGAAAGGCTCGCCGGTCTCTTGAAGGTAGAGGACGCCGCCGACTTTCACGACCATCTCTCGGCCGTAGAGTCCGCCGAGGTCTACGTCCAGAGGCGTCGACGACTTTCCGCTCGTAAAGACGGGCGCAGTCGTTGCGGTCGCAGTAAGTCACCGAGAGGGGAACGCCGGCGACTACGTCGTTGACGATGTGCCATGGCGGGTACTTCAGCGCCTTCAGCCAGTACGCCCGAGGCTTGCGATTGACCACGACGCCGATCACCACTTCGGCGTCAGGGAGCTTCGCTGCCTGCGCCAATATGATCTGAGGTTCTTGAAGGCCGGGCATCTCGAACTTCCAGAAATGCTTTGCCGGCTGCTCATCCCTGTCACTCGTATAGGTGATGTCCCTCTCGACCGCATGCAATCGAGAGCGCTCGACCGAGTAAAACCCGAAGACCACGACCGTTTCCAGAACGAGCAGAATAAGGAACACGATCCAAATTGTCGGGCTCTTCAAGAGTCGGAGAATGTTCGCCCGCATTGCTGCCAGCTCCCGGCAATCATCACGTGATCACACGGCGGGTCATGACCCCGGACGGTTTCACGCACCAATCATAGTAATGGTTCAAATTGCGCGCTTCGCGGCTAAAGTCGTCGTTCGCTCCGCGAAAGGGCGTGCGATCGCGGAGCGAAAAACTACACACCGGAGCTGTAACCTCCGGTTGAACCATGCCCAATCATAGCATCATCGCCCTGGCGCGTCTTCAATGCGGGGGCGACTTCAATCATTGAGAGATACCCCCAGAGGAGATTACAAACGGCCTCGGTAGTGTGCTCTGGAGCTTGGCCATGCACACGAGCTTTGCGAATCGGCCAATAGGTTGATATCAGCGGCTTCCGCGGTAGGCGGTATTGATGCAGCATCGCCATGGCTGACCAGGCGAGGATGGCCCAAAGCTTGAACACCGGACTTCGACCTGGGATGATTCCGTAAACCGCCCTTGCCTGCAGTTGCAGGTCGCGCGGCCCACGCTGGCGAGGACGTCGTCCGGGAGCGCCCAGCATGGATCCCTGCGCGATCGAGCGAAATCTCCCAACGTTCGCCCCTCCCGCTCGCCGTATTCTTCTGGCGATCAGAGCGATCGTCCGTCGGGTGAGCGGTTTGACCCGCCGCGTGCGCGGGCGGTTCGTCGTCAGGTTGTCGTTGCGGGCAATGATCGTCCTCGTCCTCGTGTTCGGCAGCGGGTTGGGGTGGATCGCCCGGCGCGCAAGGTCCAGCGGGATGCGGTGGCCGCGGCCAAACGAGTCGGTGGTAGTGCCTGGTACGACTGGCAATGGAAGTCGGGCCGGCTCGACCCGCACCATTGCGGGATGCGGCCCACCCTCGAAACGCCGCGTAAACACATGATGCAAGCGGAGTTGAATGAAATCCTGGGCCAGTATGCGGTTCCGCAACTGTCGATCATCTCATGGCTGATGACCGGTCCAGTCGCCGAGTGCTTCGGCCATGTCGTCCATATCTCCTTGAGCCCGCGGGGGTCGGACGCGGAGCTCGCTCCCATCGGGAATCTGGACCGACTGGAGATCCTGGACCTCAACTCGTCCGCCGTGACCGACGCCGGGATGGTTCGCCTCAAAGGCTTAAGTGAGCTTAGGACCCTTTATCTCAGCGACACTCAGGTCGGCGATGCCGGGCTCGCTCACGTCGCGGGGTTGACGCGACTGAGAGCGCTCGACCTCACCAAGACGAGGGTCACAGACGCCGGGCTGGCCCACCTCGCGGGATTGAAAGGGCTCGAGGAGCTGTACCTCGGTGGCACCGGGGTCACGGATGCGGGACTCGCGCACCTGAAGGACCTGACCGCCCTCCGGAGGATGGACCTCGAAGGGACCCAAGTCGGCGATGCCGGCCTGGCTCATTTGAAAGGGCTGACCGAGCTCGACCAGCTCGACCTCGATCGCACTCGGATCAGTGACGCCGGGCTCGCTCACCTGAGCGGGCGATCGAACTTCCAGTGGTTGTCCCTGGGCGACACACAGGTCGGTAATGCCGGAATGGTCCACGTGGCCAGCTTGGAGAAACTCTTCTATCTGAACCTCGGCCGGACTCGGGTCGGTGATGCCGGAATGCACTTCGTGGGGGAACTGAAATCTCTTTGCGTGCTCTACCTTGATGACACACAGGTCGGCGATCGCGGGATGACTTTCTTGGAGGGGCTAACGGGCGTGAATTGGCTGCATCTCCGCAACACGCGGGTCGGCGACGACGGCCTGATGCACTTCAAGAACATGAAGCTTTTCCAGGGACTTTGGCTGGACGGCACGCCGGTCACCGATGCCGGCCTGGACCATCTTCGGCCGACCCCGATTAGTTTTTTGTATTTGCGCAACACCCAGATCAGCGACGCCGGGTTGGCCCAGTTGTCTCAACCAAACTCGGGATTGCACGGTCTTTGCGCGGTGGGTATTTATCAGACGAAAGTCACCGATGCCGGAATCGACGCATTTCGTGAGGCGCGGCCCAAGGTGCGGGTCCTCACTGGCTTACGCGATTGAAGGATGAGAGCCGCGGGATGCTCCGAATGATCGATGGGTTTGTCCGGTGTTTCGCTTAAAAATGGTTCAGCAACCGTTGCCGGAACGGCCCGAAGAGTGCTTCGCACAACGGTTCCTGAACCTTTTGCCAGCCCGAGGCGACGGCCGGGGACTGGTTACCGATCTCAGGGCCTCGTAAGGATCTCGTTGAGCCACTTTGACCTAGGGGCTTTGGCTCCTTGCTCGATCGCCGTCTTGAGCTGCCGGCATCGGGCTTTCCAATCCTCGGGCGACAAGCCCTGGATCGCGCCACCGGGGAGTAATTCCGTTCCGGTGTAGGCCTCGACCCAGAGCGGCAACAATTCGGTATCTCCCTCGATCGAGTCCAGGGGCCAGACCCGTGCCGTGTGGTCGTTTGATGCGGTGACGATCCGCGTGCCATCGGGGCTGAACGCGGACGAGATGACCCGTGAAGCATGCCCCTGGAGGGTGGCGATGGTTCTGCCGGAGTCGGCCTCCCACAACCGCGCCGTCTTATCGTCTGATGCGGTGACGACGCGCTTGCCGTCGGGGCTGAACGCGGCGGAGTTGACCGGGCCGGTGTGCCCCTGGAGGGTGGCGATGGTTCTGCCGGAGTCGGCGTCCCAGACCCGCGCGGTATTGTCGGCTGAAGCGGTGACGACGCGTTTGCCGTCGGGGCTGAACGCGGCGGAGTGTACCGAGCCGCGTGTGCCCCTGGAGCGTGGCGAGGGTCTTGCCGGAGTCGGCGTCCCAGACCCGCGCCGTCTTGTCGTCATGATGCGGTGACGACCCGTTTGCCGTCGGGGCTGAACGCGGCGGAGTTGACCAATGCGTTGTGCCCCTGAGCGTGGCGACGGGCTTGCCGGAGTCGGCGTCCCAGACCCGCGCCGTCTTGTCGTTCGAGGCGGTGACGACCCGCTTGCCGTCGGGGCTGAACGCGGCCGAGGTGACCGTGTCTGGTGTGCCCGTGGAGGGTGGCGATGGTGCTTGCCGGAGTCGGCGTCCCAGACCCGCGCCGTCTTGTCGCCAGAGGCGGTGACGACCCTCTTGCCGTCGGGGCTGAACGCGGCGGAGTTGACAAATGCGGTGTGCCCGAGCGTGGCGACGGTCTTGCCGGAGCCGGCGTCCCAGACCCGCGCCGTGGCGTCGAATGATGCGGTGACGACCCTCTTGCCGTCGGGGCTGAACCTGGCGGAGTTGACAACTTCGAGGTGCCTGGCGAGGGTGGCGACGGTCTTGCCGGAGTCGGCGTCCCAGACCCGCGCCATCTTGTCCCATGATGCGGTGAGGATCCGCTTGCCGTCGGGACTGAACGTGGCGGAGTTGACCGTTCCGCCTTGTGTCCCTGGAAAATGGCGAAAGTCTTGCCGGAGCCGGCGTCCCATACCCGCGCCGTGTTGTCGTCTGTCGTGACGACGCGCTTGCCGTTGGGGCAGAACGCGGCGGAGCGCACGCTTCGAGCATGCCCCTCGAAGGTGGCGAGAGGCTTGCCCGAGTCCGGATTCCAAACCCGCGCCGTCTTGTCGTCTGATGCGGTGACGATCCGCTTGCCGTCGGGGCTGAACGCGGCGGAGTTGACTTGCGCGGTGTGCCCCTGGAGGGTGGCGATAGTTCTGCCGGAGTCGGCCCCCCACACCTGCGCCGTCAAGTTTGATGAGGCAGTGACGACGCGCATGCCGTCGGGACTGAACGCGGGCGATGTGCGCCGGCCAAAGTGCGCCTTGACGGTGGCGATGTTCTTGCCGGAGTCGGCCGCCCACACCCGAACCGTGTTGTCATCTGATGCGGTGACGACTCGTTTGCCGTCGGGGCTGAACGCGGCGGAGTACACCGCCCAGTTGTGCCCCTGGAGGGTGGCGACGGGTCTGCCGGAGTCGGCCTCCCACACCCGAGCCGTCCTGTCCCATGATGCGGTGACGATCCGCTTGCCATCGGGGCTGAACGTGGCGGAGTACACAGGGCCGGTGTGCTCCTTGAACGTGGCGATGATCTCGCCGGAGTCGGCCGCCCACACCCGAGCCGTGCTGTCGTCTGATGCAGTGACAACCCGCTTGCCGTTCGGGCTGAACTTGGCGGAGTTGACACTTGCGGCGTGCTCCTGGAAGGTGGCGATGGTCTTGCCGGAGTCCACTTCCAATACCCGTGCCGTCTTGTCGTATGAGGTGGTGACGACCCGTTTGCCGTCGGGGCTGAACGTGGCGGAGTTGACATAGAAGTGCCCGTAGAGGGTGGCGACGAGCTTGCCGGACTCGGTTTCCCAGACCCGCGCCGTCTTGTCGTATGCTGTGACAACGCGCATGCCGTCTGGGCTAAGCGCCGCGTTGGTCCCGGTAACAATCGCCCGCAAGACGGGCACAACTCGCACCACCATGCCCAGACGTAGACGATTATCCTCCTGGGCCATGGTGTCCTGATCTACTGCCTTGATCGCCGCGGCGAACTGATGCATGGCGAGCAAGGATGAACCCTGTTCCAGGGCAGTTACTCCGGCCGCGGTCAAGACCTCGGCGGTCTGGCGTCTGGCGATCTTGGTCTGCTTCCTGGCCTCGTCTTTTTCTTTTCTGGCGATCTTGGCCTGTTTCTCGGACTCGGCCTCATTTGCCTTAGCCTCTCCCCTCTGGACCCAGGCGTAGATCGATGCGCCCACGGACAAGGCAAAGGCGCCCGCCAGTGCGTAGACGAAATTGCGCAAGAGTCGCTTTCGACTCAGTTCCTCGGCCTTTCTCTGGTGCTCGATGTGTCGGCTGGCCTCGACCAACCGGATTTCGTCAGGGGTCCAGCCCCTCATGCCCGGTGCGCCTGCCTCGACGCTTGCGAGATCCGTTGTGTCGAGAACATGACCGGTCTTGCCGTCCCGCCATTGCGGGGCCCGGTTCTCGAGCAGCCGCCGCGCGTGCTGTCCTGGGGCGACCGACGTCCTGAACCGTTGCTGTACCAGAGGTGCCAGCAGGTCGTGGGCGAGCCGGATGGAGTGACCGGGGGCGCCGGCCGGCGTTTCCGCCTTGACGAGAAGGTAGTGGTCCTCCAATCGGCCGAGCAATCCGCCGAGAACGCCGGCCTTGTGCGGGTATCGCCGGTCCAGGTCGGAGCGGTCATGCTGGCCCACCACACCCATGTCGGTCGTGTGGTACTCGAGGACGTCCAGCGCCAGTCCGGACGACTCCAACTCGTGGTCCCAGAGGCCCACCGCCTTCAGCCCTTCGTCGAGGATAGCCTTGAGCAGGTACCCCTCATCCTTCAGCGATTCGTAGAGACTACGGTCGAAGCGTCGCTCATCAGACTTGGTTTTCGTGGCTCGCTTCCACATATTCGTCAGAAGCACCTGGAGCGTGGGGGCCAGCGCCGAGGCCGCGTCCGGATTCCGGAGCAGGTCATCGGCGATCACTTCGGGCAGGTTGTCCTCGATGAAGAGTCGGTACTGATCGAAGAGCCGTCCCTGCCGGGCGGGGCCGCGGATCGACTCAATGATCCCGCGGCGGTCGAGGGCCGTGATCATGAGGTTCGCACGCGGGAGCCTGGCCTCGGCGAGCCGCCGGTCGATCTCGGCGAACCACTCCTTGCGGAAGCCGAGAATCAGCTTGCCCCGCGGGCGTTTCTCCCGGAGCGCCAGCGCCTTCGGGTCAGCGCTTTGACGAAATCATCAAGCTCGTTCGATCCGTCCGGCGCGGGTCGAGTAAACACCTCCTCGGCCTGGTCCAGAATGACGACCAGAGGCTTACCAAGCCGCTGCTCCTCGCCGCGCCAGGATTCGCCCAGAGCGGCGGGCGTGCTCGCCCCGGCTTGTGCAAACGCCTCGAGGCAAGGATCCAAGCAGACCCTTTTGGGCCTTCCGGCGAACGTACTTCACCACGATGCCATCAGCCTGGAGGCGGGGCACCAGTCCGGCATCGAGGAGCGATGACTTCCCGACGCCCGACGGGCCGTGAAGAAGGAGGATCGGCGGTCGTCCCGATTCCTTGATCTGTTTGAACACTTCTCTGATCTGATGTCCGCGGCCGAAGTAGACCTCCGCCTCGCGGGCGGTGAACCAGGCCAGGCCACGGAATGGGTTCTCCGGCAGGTCTTGCTCGGGCAGGGGAGGCAGTCCGAAAAGGGGATTGCCGGCTGCATCGGGTAAGTTCCATCGCTCCGCCAACTCGGCACCCGCGGAGCCGCAGTTCCCAGGGAAAGCCGCGATCGTCGGCCGGCGCTCCGTGAGGATTCTCCTTCAGGGCATCGATCGGGCCGAGGTCGCGTGTGCGGAAGTAAGTACCCGGAGCGGAGCCGTGGGCCGCACGCACCCGGCCGCGAGCGGCGTCGTAGGCCGCACGCAGGGTCGCTCCCGCGACCAGCTCCAGATAGAAGTAGCGCGAGAAATCCCGTGCGATGGCATCCTCGATGTCGCGCGCCGTGGCAATGACCGCGCCAACCCCCGCGTCGAGCAGGCCGGCGGCCTGTGCCCGCGTTGAGCAGCCGTTCAAGAACACCAACTGAAGGTTACGCCGCTGGCCCAGGAACATCGCCAGTCCCTCGGCGTGCGCCACCGCGCCTTGGTTGCCCGCTGTCTCGAGGAGTAATCGGTCACCGCCCGCGTGCCCGCCGTAGTGAAGAATCGCCACCCGATCGCGGTATTCGGTGAAGACGTCGAAGATCTGTCCCAGAGTGGCGTTCGGCCGGACGACCAGCTCGCATAAATCCTTTTTCGTGGCCGCCTCCAGAATCTCCTGAAGCAGACGCAATTCCTCCGGAAGGTCGCGAAGATATCGATGACCTTCGTGGTCATTGGCAAAGGCCAGCAAAACCACAGGCAAGTTAGCCATGCTCGCGCCCCTCAACGGCGCCTTCGAGACGAGTGCGGATCGTCGCAAATCGAAATGAGTCAGCTCCAGATGATAACAGGGTCGGAACTGCGTTCACACAAAAAACGAGACATGTCGCGGATCACGTCCTTGGATCGGCGAAGCGAGACTGCGCCGGCGACAGGTGGGATTCGGGCAGTAAAGGCAACGCTAGAGATTCTCGGCGACGGCCTCCATGGGTCGGCCGTCGTATCGACCGAATCTTGGAAGACCCGGGTTCTTCGTGTGTGAACCTTTGATCCCTTGCTCGTTTCCTGGTAGAAGAGACTGTTGAGGTGTCATGTTGATGTGCCGCGATGCATCAGATCGACCATGGCCCTTGAGGATGCTCGCTGCCCCGATCAAGCTGATGGTGGATCATCGTTCATGAATAACATGCTGTCTGAAATCCGCCTTTGGCCACGACGCATTTCAACCGGGGCAGGAAGAATTGATCGACGCGTTGCAAAGTGGCCGCGATCTTCTGGGGGTCATGGCCACGGGCAGCGGGAAGTCGCTTTGCTACCAGTTCCCGGCGGTGGAGCGCGGCAAGCGCTGCCTGGTGGTGTCTCCGCTGATCAGCTTGATGAATGACCAGGTCAAGAAGCTGGAACTCGCCGGCATCCCGGCAGCCGGTATTGCACGGCCATGTTTCCCCTTCCGAACGCCGACTGGCCATGGATCATCTGGACCGGCTCACCGCCTGCGTTTTCTCTATGTCGCGCCGGAACGATTCTCCGATGAAGTCGTTCATGGCCGCGTTGGCCGCGCAGCCGGCCGGATTATGTCGCGATCGACGAGGCGCACTGCATCTCGCAATGGGGACACGATTTCCGGCCCGAATACCAGAGCCTGGGCCGGCTCAAGGACCTCTTCGACGTTCCCATCGCGGCCTTCACGGCCACCGCCACTCCGCGAGTTCAGAAGGAAATCGTCGCCAATCTGAAATTGCGCCAGCCGCTGGTGCGGGTCCACGGATTCTATCGGCCCAATCTTTCGTTCGCGGCGGTGATGGAAGCCAGCGAGCGTCGCCGCGTGGAGCGCATCTTCGACGAGACCGACGTCAACGGCGCGTCCATCGTCTATTGCTCTTCCCGAAAGCGCGTGGATGAGCTGGCCGGAGATCTTCAAAGAGCCGGACGACCGGCTTTCGCCTACCATGCGGGTCTGGAGGCCGATGTTCGTGAGGAGGCTCACCGCCATTTTCGAGATGACGCGCGTGTGGTGATCGTCGCCACCAACGCGTTCGGGATGGGCGTGGACCGGCCGGACGTGCGCTGCGTCGATCCATGCCCAGTTGCCGGGAACCGTCGAGGCCTATTACCAGGAGGCCGGCCGCGCCGGCCGCGACGGCCTGCCGGCGACATGCCTGCTCCTGCACAGTCCGGGCGATATCGCCATCCATGAGTTTTTCAACCGGCAATCCGTCGAGTCGGTGCCGCCCGAAAAGCAGGAAGAGTGGCAGAGGCATCGACAAGACCAGCTCGACCTGATGCGCCGCTACGCGTATGGTGCCGGCTGCCGGCAGCAAGCGATCATGGACTATTTCGGCGATTTCGAGACCCTCCCGACGGGCTGCGGCCGTTGCGATAATTGCCAGACGCCGGAGGCTGCGCCGGTCGACGGCAAGACTCAAGAAACCGTCCGCATTCTGCTTTCCGGAGCCGCACGGCTGGGAGGCCGCTTTGGCGGCAGCCAACTCGCGGACCTTGTCACGGGAAGCGACACGGCCCAGATCCGGCGGTACCAGCATGAGCAACTGCCCACATACGGCCGCCTGAGCGTCCATGTCGAAGCGCCAGGTTCAGGCATTGATTCAGGCGCTGATCCGTCAGGGATACCTGCGACAAGAGGGATTACGCTATCCGGTCCTGGTCCTCACCGACGAGGGCCGGGAGGTCATGTACGATCGAGCTCGAGCGCGGTTGGGTTCCTGGGAGCCCGCCGTCCTTCAAAGAAGTCGCGCCAGAGATTCGCCGGCACGCCGAGCCGCTTCTCCGCTCAACCGTCGGAAGAACATGCGGAGCTGCGCGAGGCCCTCCGCGATTGGCGGTTCCGCAAATCCAAGGAGCATGGGAGTTCCGCCCTACTCGCTTTTTTGGGACCGCACGCTTGATGAGCTTTGCGACCGGCGCCCGGCCACGCTGGACGACCTGGTCGACCATCTGGGGCATCGGCGAACAAAAGCGCCGTTCTTTTGGAGCGGAGCTGCTCGCGCTGATCGCCTCGTACACCGACTGATTCGGAACTGCCGAAGATGGACTTTCAATACGGATCGCAATCACGGCTCTCACCAAAGATCGAGGACCAAACACCATGAACCGACGCAACTTTCTCGCCGCTTCGGCGGCTGTCGCAGCCCTCGCCCCCGCGACAAATTCGCAGGCTCAGGCTGCGAAACGGCTGAAGGTGATCATCCCCGTAATGAGTCCGGAGCAGCTTTCAGACCTTCAGGCTGTGGCACCGGCAGTGGACCTGGTCCAATGTGCGAGCGAGGACCAAGCGGTCGAACGCGTCGTTGACGCCGATGCCAGCTACGGATTCCTCTCGCGGCGTTTGATCCGTGCCGGCAAGTCCCTGAAATGGGTCCAGCAACCGAGTGCCGGCGTCGAGCACTTGATTGAAATCCCCGAGCTTGTCGACGGGACTGTCGTCTTGACCAACATGCAGCGGACCTACGGCCCGGAAATCGCCGACCAAGCCATTGGCTACCTGCTTGCGTTCACTCGCGACCTGGGACACTACATCCGCGCCAAGCCAGATCAGAAATGGGCCTCTCGACGGGCTGAGTTTGTCCTGGACGAGCTGGCGGGCAAGACCATGCTCGTGATTGGGCTCGGGGGCATCGGCAGCGAGATCGCGCGCCGGGCTTTTGGCTTCGGGATGCGTGTCGTGTCGACCGATCCCAAGGTGATCGAACGCCCTCTCTTCGTCGAGGAGCTGCACCGGCCGGACGCGTTTCACAGCCTGCTCCCGCGTGCGGATGTGGTCGCCAGCGCAGTGCCGCTTACAAAAGTATCCAGGAAAATGATCGGTGCGCGAGAGTTTGCGATGATGAAGCCGGGCACGATACTAATCAATGTCTCGCGAGGCGGCGTGGTCGACACCGATGCCCTAGTGGCCGCCCTGGACGCCAGGCGGATCGCGGCGGCCGGGCTCGACGTGACCGACCCGGAGCCGCTCCCCGACGGGCACCCGCTCTGGTCGCGAAACGTGATCATCACCCCTCACACCGCGGGCCAGTCACCTGGCGGCGAGCGTCGACGACACGAGACGTTCCGCGAGAACCTCCGCCGGTTCGCATCGGGCGAGATGCTCCTGAACATCGTCGACAAGAAGGCCGGTTATTGATTTAACAAGCTTAGAACTCCATCCGCTGGAATGCCTTGATGCCGATCCGGAGTGGCACGATCGTACCGACGACGCCGATCACCAGGCTGCCCACGATCGCCACGCTGAACCAGAACCGAAACCCGCTGTCGACAACGCCAGCCGGGTTGTGTCGGGATTCTCTTGACCCAGGAAGTAGAGATGGCAGGGGACCGCCAGGGCCGTCACGATCGCGAAGATGAAGACCAGGCTCACCAGAAGATTGAGCGTGCCGCCGAATCCGACGGCGATCTTGGACGGGTCGGTCTCGCGCAGGTTGGGCAGCCGTGCTCCGAGGCCCACACTGATCCCCGACAGTCCCATGCACAGCACCGCAACCATCCCGACGTGCAGTGCGATCATCACCGGACTCATCCCCAGCATGAGGTCGCTCAAGAACACCAAGCACCTCGGTCGCCCCCAGCGAAATCCCCACCGAAAAGGCGAACTTGCCCCAGAGAATCTGTTCGCGACGCAACGGGAACAGGCCCAGCACCCAGAAATTGCGTCCTTCCAGCGAAAGGAGCGGAAAGATAAACCGGCTGGTGAACGTCGACAGGATCAACGCGGTCACCGACAAGGTTGAGGAAACTGACGAGATTTCGCCAGGAGGGGCTCTGAACGGCATAGCCCAGTTGGGGAATGTTCAGGAAGTAGAACGCGAGAAGTCCAAAGAAAATCAGGAATTGCGACCACTGGGCGGGGTCGCGGCGAAAGGTCCGCAGATCTTTGAGGATCAGCAGCCGGATCGGGCCTCGACAAGAAGAAGAACAGGCGATGGAACAGGGCGTCGAACACGTAAAGCCCCACGCGACGGCGGGCCGTCCGGCCCCCTTGGACCCGACTGTAGCCACGGAAGTAAAGGTCGCGTGCCATGGCCGCGGCGACCAGGTATCCCAATGCCGCGTTGGACGAGAGCACCATCAAGTAGTAGCCCGACCTCGACCACTCACCGCGGCCGATGCGAGCAGACCAGCCGACATCCATCGGCTGGGCCAAAGCGGATTCTGGCAAAATGCCAGCCGGTTTTGCACGTTGCCCAGCCAGTCGCCGGTCGAGGTGTCGCCACGCGTCCGCCAGAGCGGGACGACCAGCGCGATTGCCAGGCTCACCGTCGTGAGCAGCGCCAGGGCCAGGACCATCTTTTGTCGTTTCGGAAAAACGTTGGCGGTCACGATCGCCGCCATCGCCCCCAGACTTCCCGCGATCAGGACAAAGGCGAGCAGGTAAATCAGAAACATGGCGTAGAACGCCGCCGGCGCCTTCACCGTGATCCCGTAGGCGACCATCAAGGGGCTGCCCAGCAGGAAAAAGCCCCAGCTTGAGATTCCGACCGCCTCGGCGAATTTGTACGCGAAGATCCGATCCGTCGTCGCCGGCATGGTCAGCAGGAACGCACCCTCGCGCGAATGAAATAAACCTGTGTATGTGATGATTCCCGTCGAGAAAAAAAGCATGACGAAAATCGATAGGAAGAACATGCTGAAAAAGTACTCAAAGATCGCCTTGAACAGCTCGTCGTAGAGACCGATAAATTCAAAACTGCCGAGGAAGAGTCCAAAGAGGCCCACCCAGAAAACGACGCTGCAAAACGCGATCATCGACAGCCGCAGCCGCGAGCCGGACAGAAGCGAGTGAATCGTATTCCTGGTCAGCCACCAGCGCAGCCGGCGCAAGGCGCGGGCCGTTTGCTCGGGCCGGATCTCGGGAACGGCGAACGGCTTGGCGTTGGGAAGTGCGAGCCTCATGGTTGCGACCTGGCCATTTCGGGCGGGAGAACCCCGTCGGCCGTCAAGCGATGGTCACCGGTCAATTTCAAAAACAAGTCTTCGAGTGGCCCGTGGTGCTGCACCTGGCGGCGAAGCTGGTCGAGCGTGCCGGTCGCGAGCATCCGACCCCGATCGACGATGCCGATCTGGTCGGCGAGCTCCTCGGCGATCGCCAGCAGGTGGGTGGACATCAGCACGGCACACCCGGATCGGGACTGGGCGAGGAACAGGTCCTTGACGATCCGGGCGCTGCGCGGATCGAGTCCCACCAACGGCTCGTCCACGACGAGGACCTTGGGGTCGTGGACCAGGGCGGAGGCGAACACGACACGCTGCTTCATACCCTGCGAGTAGTTCTCGCACAGCTCGTCGACGTAGTCGCCCATCTCGAATGTCTCGATCAGCTTATCGATTCGCTCGGTGGCTCGCCGTCCCTCGAGGCCATACATTTCCACCACGAACCTGAGGAACTCGCGCCCCGTCAGCTTGTCATACAAGTACGGCTGATCGGGGACGTAGCCGAGCAGTTGACGGGCTTGCTGGCTCGTCGCATTGAAGCCCCCCACCTGGACGATGCCCGCGCTGGGTGCCAGCAGCCCGCAGATCATCTTGATTGTGGTTGTCTTGCCAGCTCCATTGGGGCCGAGAAAGGCAAACAACTCTCCGGCACGGACCTCGAGGTCGAGCCGATCGACGGCGCACTTGGTCCCGAACCGTTTGGTCACGCCGCGCAATACGATCATGAGCCTGGCACCTTGGTTGGGTTCGCGGCGGCGCCGGAACGGTCCGGCTGCCGTTCCAGCATCAGCCGGACGAATGGGAAGGGCACCTCCTGGCGCAGAATGACGCCGTCGGTCGTGACCCAGGTTCGCAGCGAAAATGGGTTCATGTGCTGCTCGACCTCGAACGTATTCACGGGGTTGCCGTCCCAATTGATCACGCCCCGACGCTTCACTTCGACGCGCACTTTATCAACTTGTCCAGAGAACGGATTGATGACGCGCGTGTCCCAGCGCTGGCCCACATGGAGCCCCGGCAATCGATCCAACGGACCGAGCACGCCGTGGACCACGCTCCGGGGCTCGTACGGAAACGAGAAGGTCTTGTTCAAGAGCGCGACCGGACCGCGGGAAACGATCTCCATCTTCGATCCTTTGAGCTGGCCTTTGACCTTGACCAGAGTCCCGACTGACTCCTCCGATTTGACCACCATGTCGAATGAGGCCAAGTTCCCGGAGGGGTCGACTCGATACACACTGTCGAGTTCCATCTGAATATTCGCAGTGGTCCCGAACGGCGTTCCCTTGAGCAATCCGCCGGCCTCGAATTCGACCTCGCTCGTTAACTCGATCCAGCCGTCGGCACGTCGCGATGTACCGGTGGTCGCCGCGCCGACCTTGCGCCGGAGATCGGGTGTCTTGGGATCATCGCTGACTTCAATACTCCACCGCACCGCCTCATTGGAAACGCCGGCGAAGGCGATCGATCGCAAGTCTGGGGCATATCCCATACTGAGCTCGGGGAGCACATCCCAGCTTAGCAGGCAGAATGCGGCAATTGACCAGTAGATCAGTATCGCCAGCGAGACAAAACGCGATGGCATCGCCCTGGACTCCCCTTTTTGGTCGAAACCGCTCAATCTATGCTAGGCCGGTCAGTGCTCCTGGGACAATGGTCGAATCGTCGCTTGGGCTGATTTTGCGTGAGTCGGGGTCGATCGGAAGGATGGGCTATTTTCGTGTTCGACGGGAAATGCTCGGGTTGACCGAGTCGTGTTCAGATCGTATGGTTTAATAAGGTTCGACCACGTCTCCACGTCAGAGGCCCTCCCTGGCGACACCACGACTCTTCGCCGCTGAAGGCTGGTCGTTTCCAACCCCCCGCGTCCCTATCACCCCGAGATCGGGATGTCCGATGTATAAAACGACCAAATTGTTGCTCTGGTCCTGTGTCGGCCTCGGAATTCTCGCCGTGATTCCCCTCGGGATCTGGCTTTCGTTGACCTATCAGCCATCTTACTATCGGGAGATGGTGCTTCTGACCGCGGAGCAGGGCGCGGGCCAGGCCAAGAAATTCGTCGCCCAGAGCCTCCAGCTCCGGAACGACATTTGCAACGAACCGACTTGGGAAGCCGTCTTCTCGGATCAGGAAGTCAACGCCTGGCTGGCCGAGGACCTGGTGACCCATTTCTTGGACCAACTTCCGCCGGAAATCCACGAACCAAGGCTGCTGTTCGAGCTGGACCGAGTCACCCTCGCCTTTCAACTCCGCCAGCGCGGGGTTGAATCGGTCATCACGGTCGTGGCTCGTCCCGCGTTCCCGAGGGAAACACGGTCGAGTTGACCCTGGAGAAAATCCGAGCCGGCATCTTGCCCGTACCAGCCGACAATGTGATCGAACGGATCATCGAGTACGTGCGCCTCCACGGCGTTGATGTCGAGTGGTCTCGCAAGGACGGTTATCCGGTCGTCGTTATGCGGTATACGCCGAACATCGAGCGCGAGGACGTGCAACTCGAAGAACTCCAGATTCGTGCCGGCCAGATCCGGCTGGCGGGACGTTCCGATCGAGCCAAGGGGGCTTTCCAAAGACCCATCCTTCCCTCGCGCAAGGTGCTTCAATCCAAGTTTCCGATCCGAAAGTTCCAGGATGTCACGCCGTCCGAACCCGAAGAGTCCCGGCGCAGGTCGACTTCACCCACCAGTTGAGAACCCGCCAACTCCAGCCGGATGTGCTCCGCCGACCAGAGCAACACTCGATACGTCCCTTCGTCCAACCGCCGGACCCTGCCCCGGTTTCCGGAGATCTCTCCCTCGTACTGCAAATAGAGCCGGCGGTGGTCTGCGATCGCTCGAGCCGGAAGATCCACGCCAGCGACAATCGGCTCATCGATCGCCCAGGTGCGCAAGACCTCACCCGTCTCGAGGATAAAGTCCCAATGCACGCCGTCCCAAAGGTGCTCGAGGAAGACAAACCGCGGCATCCGTATCCCGATCCACCGAATTCGTTAAGAAAATGACGAAAATGGTCACACGACTCATTCTAGAACCTCAAAAAGCTGCGATTCAAGATCCCAAACACGACCCTCAACACGTTAGTGCACCAAAGTTGGCGAGATTGGCGGTCAAATCAAAGGACTACCGGAATCGGAGTTGTGATCGGGGCTTTGATCGCGTAAGACCTGGCTAGATGAAGCGATCGCCCCGAGTTAAGACAAAAAGAGAGGCTTTGTGTGACTCCCAAAGAAGTCTTGGCGCAGATCAGGCAGCGCGAGGTCACGACGGTCGACCTGCGATTCATGGATTTCCCCGGCGTGTGGCAGCACTTTTCGATTCCAGCGGACGCTCTCAACGAGGAGACGTTCGAGGAAGGCATTGAGTTTGACGGCTCGAGTGTCATGGGCTGGCGCGCGATCAACGAGGCCGACCTGCTGGTTGTCCCCCAACCCGAGACGGCGCTGATCGACCCGTTCCCCGCGCAACCGACGCTGACCATGATCTGCAACATTCAAGATCCGATCACTCACCAGGACTATACCCGCGACCCGCGCAATATCGCCCGCAAGGCCACCAGTTATATGCGGAATACCGGGCTCGCCGATCAGTGCTTGTTGGCACCCGAACTGGAGTTCTTCGTCTTCGATAACATTCAGTTCGAACAGAGGGGGCACGAGGCTTATTATCACGTCGATTCGGTCGAAGGCGCATGGAACCGGGGCCGCTCGGAAACGCCCAACCTCGGCTATAAACCAGGCTCCGGGCTCGGTTATTTTCCCTGCCCGCCGACCGACAGCCTGGTGGACATCCGCTCGGAGATGGCTCAGCGCATGGCGGAATGCGGGATCGCCACGGCGGCCCACTTCCACGAGGTCGCCACTGGTGGCCAGTGTGAAATCGACCTGGTTCCTCATTCACTCGTGGAAAGTGCGGATCAGGTGGTGATGGCGAAATATATTATCCGCAATGTCGCGCGGCGGGCAGGCAAGACCGCGACGTTCATGCCCAAGCCCCTATTCGGTGACAACGGCTCCGGAATGCACACCCACTTGACACTCTGGAAGGACAATCAGCCACTCCTCGCCGGGCAGGGCTATGCGGGCCTGAGCGACCTGGGCATCCATGCTATCGGCGGCTTGATCAAGCACGCGTCGGCCCTCTCCGCCTTCGCCAATCCCACCACGAATAGTTACAAGCGTCTGGTCGCGGGATTCGAAGCCCCCACCAAGATTTCGTACAGCCGCCGCAATCGTGCCGCGATCATTCGGATTCCGGTCAACAGCCCGAGCCCCAGGAGCCGGCGGATCGAGTACCGTGCGCCCGACGGCGCCGCCAATTCCTACCTGCTTTTTTCGGCCATGCTCATGGCCGTCCTGGACGGAGTCCAGAACAAGCTGCGTCCCGGTGAGCCACTCGACAAGGATATCTACGACCTCCAACCCGAGGAACTGGATACGGTGCCGACCACCCCGCGCTCGCTGGAAGCCTCGCTGGAAGCCTTGCGAGCCGACCACGACTTCCTGCTCCGGGGTGACGTTTTCACTCCCGACGTCATCGACACCTGGATCTGGTACAAGCAGACACAAGAAATCGAGACGATTCGCGTCCGTCCCCATCCGTATGAATTCGCGCTTTACTACGACGTGTGAGTGATTGGGCAGGATCTCTACTCGTACACAGTTCTCGCGAAATGAGCCGGTCTAAGGCGAACTGTTGCCAGCCGGCGTGGAAGGGACCGTTTCGATCACGCTCGGCTCGTCCTGGCGAGCCAGGCTCCGGCCGCAAGGCGAAAAGGACGAGGGTCAGTGCGCCAGCGACCAGCATGTTGTCGGCGAAGTTGAAGATGGCGCAGTCGAAGCCGATCGCATCGACGTGAAAATGGACGAAATCGCGGACGTATCCGAAGACAAGGCGATCGTAACAGTTGCCCGAGCGCACCGGCCATGATCAAGCCCAGAGCCACGGTCAGGACGATGCTCGCAGCCGCGCGGAGGAAGAAGAGCCAGAAGCAAATGACGACCGCCGCGATCACGGAGAGACCCGCGAAGATCTGGCTGCTGTAGGGCAAGCCGGCGCCGAATCCCCAAAGTGCACCCGTGTTTTGACTTGTGTGCAGCTCCAGGATATGGGGGACGACCGAAACCGCCGTCGCCGGAGGAGCGCTGACTTTCGAAAAGACGATCGACTTGGTCACCAGATCGAACGAGGTCCCACCGAGGGCGATCGCCCAGAAAAGGATCCAGCGACCCAGACCCACGGTCCCTTCGTCGCTCATTCGCCGCCCTCCAGCTTCCTTGCACAGTCAATGCAATGCCGAGCGTAGGGAATCGCCTGGAGCCGGGCCTTCGATATCAGCTCGCCGCACTCCACGCATTGCCCGAACGTCCCTAGATTCACACGGCCCAATGCCTCATTGACCAGTCCCAGCGTCCCCTGCTCGTTCTCGATCAAGCTGAGCGTGAACTCCTGATCGTAATTGTCCGTACCGAGGTCGGCCATATGCAGCGGGAGGTTGGAGAGATTGCCCGTCGCTCCGGCATTGTCCCGCCCCAGAGCCTCGTCGGTCATCTGATCCAGGTCGCCTCGAAGCCGGGCCCGAAGGTTCTCGAGCATTTCCCGATAGGACACCAACTCGTCAGTTCTTCAAAACGCTCGCCATGAATCCCATCTCCTCCTCTCTGCTGTCTTTATCGCATACGGGAAGGGATAGGAATTGCGAATCCTAGACCCTCGCATGGTTCTCTGTCAATACGAACACCACGTTCAGACGATCTGAGATCGATTGGTCACCGGCTCCCTCGATGTTCCGGCAACTGTCCATCACAATAAAGCCTACACCGATCCGCAATTTGAAAGCCACCCCCATCAGCTTGGTTTTTGATGGAGGACCGCGTTAATCGGTCGAACCGCGCAACCTGGATCCGCCAATCGAAAGATGTGCCGCATTTTCGCGGCATGGCCCGATCGGTTAGGATAACCGCCGAGATCTGAGCCGCGCTCTCCACCGAATCCGAGGAACGAAGGCGAGGCTTCTTGCGACAGCCTTGATCAATCGCATGACCATGAACGCTCCGAAAACCATCTTCATCACCGGTGCGACCGGCTTGGTCGGCGGTCATGCGACCGAAGAGGCCCTGAACAGGGGCCACCGCGTGCGGGCCCTGGTCCGTCCCTCCAGCGACACCCGATGGCTGGACCAGTGGGGCGTGGAGAAAATCGTCGGCGACCTGGAAGATCCCCAGGCCCTCCGGCCGGCGTCGCCGGGGCCGACTGGGTCTTCAACTGCGCCGCCAAGGTGGGGGACTGGGGTACACTTGGCAGAATTCCGCCAGCTCAATGTGGAGGCCCTCCGCTTGCTCCTGGACGCCGCCAGTGACGTCAAGCTCGATCGATTCATCCATGTCAGCTCGCTCGGCGTGTACGAAGCCCGGGACCATCACGGCACTGATGAAACGGTCCCGCCCGCCGCGAATTCGCTCGATGCGTACACCCGGTCGAAGACCGAGGCCGAGGCCTTGGTCCTTGAGTACCACCGCCAGCGCGGGCTCCCGGCGGCGATCGTTCGGCCGGGGTTCATCTATGGCGAGCGCGACCGTACGGTCTTGCCCAAGCTGCTGGTCAACCTGCAGGCGTGGCACGTTTGCCTACTTTGGCTCCGGGGAGCAGCGGCTCAACTGCATCTACGTCAAGAATCTGGTCCACGGGATGTTCCTGGCGGCCGAGAATCCCGCCGCCATCGGCGAAGTCTTCAACCTGACCGATGGCGAGCCAGTGACCAAGCGGCTGTTTGTCGGCCGGGTTGCCGAGCTGGCGGGCTTGAGGCCCCCCACGCGACACATTCCCAATGGCCTGGCCAGGTTTCTCGCCAAACTCTTCGAAGGCGGGGCCAAGCTCCGAGGAGCCAAGAACCCGCCGATCATCAACAAGGCACGCTACAAGTTCCTCGCCCTCAACCTCGATTACTCGATCGAAAAGGCACGCCGAGTGCTCGGCTATCAGCCTCCGTTCACTTTCGACCAAGGAATCGAGCGGGCCATGGCCGAGCATCGTCCCCCGCTCGCCGCGTCCGGCAACGGTCGCCGCGGCAAGCTGAGATTCCTGAGAGAACGCTCCTCGAACAATGCAACGACCGGAGAGTCATCATGAGCAACGTGAAAGGCAAGCGTGTGGCCGTCCTCGTCGAGAAATTCTACGAGGACCTGGAGTTGTGGTACCCAGTGCTCCGTCTCCGCGAGGCTGGCTGCGACGTCAAGATCGTCGGTCCCAAGGTGGGCGAGACGTACGCCTCCAAGCACGGATATCCGGCCAAGGCCGACGTCGCCGCCAGCGAGGTCAAGGCGTCCGACTTCGACGCGATCATCATCCCCGGCGGGTATTCACCCGACCACATGCGCCGGCATCCGGCCATGGTCGACCTGGTCACCCAGGCGGGCAAGCAAGGCAAGATCCTGGCGTCCATATGCCACGGACCGTGGATGCTCTGCTCGGCGAAATGCCTCAAAGGCCGGAAAGTGACCGGATTTTTCGCCATTCGCGACGACGTCGAGAACGCCGGCGGCATCTGGCAGGACGCCGCTTGTGTCCGCGACGGCAACATCGTCACCAGCCGGACTCCCGACGATCTACCGGCCTTCATGGAAGGCATCCTCGCGGCACTCGATGAACCGCGCTGAACACGGGAATCCGGCGAACGCCAGGAATCCACTCTGAACCGAGGTCACTGTCTGCTCCGCAGTGACTACTTCAAATAAACTCGTTGATCAGATTCTCGAGCATCTCCTGCCGGCCGCTGACATTCTTGGCGGCGTCCCCCTTCGGGAGGATGTACGCTTCCAGATCACTGAACCTCCCTTTACCGGCTTCGACCCGACGGCCGAGCTCATAGTCCCAGCTCTGGTACCGCTCCTTGACGAAGGAGGAGAGCCTGCCGTCGGCCTGGATCGCCGTGGCGATCTTCAAGCCGCGAGCAAACGCATCCATTCCCCCAATATGGGCATAGAACAGGTCGATCGGCTCGAAGCTCTCGCGGCGCACCTTGGCGTCAAAGTTGACCCCACCGGTGGTGAATCCCCCCATGTCGCGGATGCAGAGCATGCACTGAGTTGTCAGATAGATATTCGTGGGAAATTGATCCGTATCCCACCGAGCAGATAATCACCCGTATTCGCGTCAATGGAGCCGAGCGCACCGCGCCGATGGCGACTTGCAGCTCGTGCATCATCTCATGCCCGGCAAGCGTGGCATGGTTGGTTTCGAGGTTCAGTTTGAAGTGCGAGAGCAGGTCGTACGTCCGGAGGAAGTTCAGGCACGCGGCGGCGTCGGAGTCGTATTGGTGCTTGGTGGGCTCCTTTGGCTTGGGCTCGATGTAGAACGTGCCGTTGAAGCCGATCTGCTTCTTGTAGTCGACCGCCATGTGGAGGAACCGGGCCAGGTGATCGAGCTCTCGCTTCATGTCGGTGTTGAGGAGGGTCGAGTAGCCTTCGCGGCCTCCCCAGAATGTATAGCCTGCTCCACCCAGGTCATGCGTGACCTCCATCGCCTTCTTGACCTGGGCCCCGGCGAACGCGAACACGTCAAAATTCGGGCTGGTGGCCGCACCGTGCATGTAGCGCGGATTGGTGAAAAGTGTTGGCGGTT
>CAWAAW010000094.1:0-43362 GCA_963779785.1 uncultured Planctomycetota bacterium | reverse complement strand
CTTCCTCCAACATCCACGCTGATTGGTTGCGTCGACGGGACGCTCTGTGCATAATGAACACATTCGTCCAACCCTCGTAGTGATTGTAAGGGTTGCGGCACCTTGTGCTGACGCACCAGGAATTCCCGCGTTGATCGCTCAATCCTGCCCGAGGGCGATCTCGGATGCGCGGGTCGTGGCTTTTCGTGCGGCATTAACGATACCATTGAATCATTGCGGAGGATCCCGCCGGTATGTCGAAGCCCGTCATGATCGAAGCCGATGGGCTGTGCAAGCAGTTCGGCTCTTTTCTCGCGGTACGGGACGTGTCGTTTACCATTCCGAAGGGCGAGGTCGTCGCCTTTCTCGGCCCGAACGGAGCGGGTAAGACGACGACGATGCGGCTCTTGACCGGCTTCGTGGCACCGACCCACGGTCAAGCACGGATCGCCGGCATTGACGTCCAGACCGAACGGATTCGCGCGGCCGAGCATCTGGGTTATCTGCCCGAGAATGGTCCGCTCTATCCCGATATGACCCCCTTGAGCTTGCTCCGCTTCTTCGGCGAAGGGCGCGGGATGTCTCATGCTTTGCTCCGGGAACGCATCGATGCCGTGGTGCAGCAATGTTCGCTTGATTCGGTCGCACACAAGCCGATCGGCAAGCTGTCCAAGGGGTATCGACAGCGGGTCTCGATGGCGCAGGCGTTGTTGCACGACCCGGAAGTCCTGATCATGGACGAGCCGACCAGCGGGCTCGACCCGAATCAGATTCGAGGCGTCAGGCAATTGATTCGCGACCTGGGCCAGTCGAAGACCGTCCTGGTCTCGACCCACATTCTCCAGGAAGTCGAGCCGGTCGCCGACCGGGTGCTTTTCATCCACGAAGGCAAGATCGTCTTCGACGGCAAGCCCGGTCAACTCGCCAGTCAGAACGGAAGCCTCGAGCAGGCGTTCTATCACCTGACGGCCCAACCGGTCTGATCGGAGCTCGACCGGTGCTGCTTCTCCTTGGCCGCGCAGTCCGCAACACCCATGACGGTGCTTTGCCGAATTCGGCCATGGAAAATGGATCAGTGAGTGCTCGCCAAGCACTTTACTTTACCAATAGATAGATTCAGATCAGCATGGTGCTCTCCCAGCACGCCACCAGAAGAGAGGATGACTCACGGTGACCACGCTTGAATCCAAATTGACCACTCAGGAGCGGGACGCGACCAAACTCCCCGCGGCCCACGCGCGGCCTTTCCGCCCTCACGCGATCTGGGCCATCTTCAAGCGAAATCTCCTGAGCTATTTCAGCAACCCGACGGGTTATGTGTTCATCACGCTGTTCGTGTTCCTCAGCTCCGTGCTCGCTTTCTGGCAGTCGCAGTTCTTCACCAACAATCTGGCCAACCTGGACCAGCTCAACAGGTACATGCCGTACCTGCTCTTGATCTTCATCCCGGCGATCACGATGAGCTCGTGGGCCGACGAGCGTCGCCAAGGGACCGACGAGCTGCTGCTTGACCCTGCCGGCCCATGACCTCGAGATCGTCTTGGGGAAGTATTTCGCGGCTCTCGGCATTTACACGGTGGCCCTGCTCTTCTCGTCATCGCAGATTTTCATTCTGCGAGCGCTGGGCGCACCCGATCTCGGCATCTTGTTCGCCAACTATCTCGGCTACTGGCTGATGGGTGTGCTCTTGATCTCGGTCGGGATGGTCGCCTCGCTCTTGTCGTCGAATGTGACTGTGGCGTTTATCCTGGGCGCCTTGTTCTGTGCGGTCCCGATCTTTCTGGGCATGATCGGCTCCCCCGCCGAATCGTCTCTGCGTCACAGGATCGAGGATTGGTCGGTTCCCGAGCAGTTCCTGGATTTTGGCACTGGTGTGATCACGCTCTCCGGCTTGTTCTATTTCGTGGGTCTCGCCGCGGCGATGCTTTACTTGAACATGCTGCTCCTAGGCCGGCGACATTGGGCCGGCGGCGAGGCCAGTAGCCGGAATTGGCTCCATTCCTTGGTTCGATTCGTGGCGGTGCTGCTGTCGCTGTTCAGTGTCACCGTGATGCTCGAGCAGGTGGGCATCCGCACGGACGCGAGCGCGGAGCAGATTACACGCGCTGTCGCGCGAGTCGATCGACCTGGTCAAGCAGATCCCCGCCGACCGGCCGGTCTTGATTCAAGCGTATTACAGTCCTGAAGTCCCACGCGAGTTCGTGGAGGTCAAGTCCGACCTGCTCGGGAATGCTCAAGGAATACGAGGCGGGGAGCGGCGGCAAGATCCGCCTGAACCTCGTCCCGACCGAGCTGTACTCGGAAGAGGCTCGTGTGGCGGAGAAGCGATTCGGGATCGAGCCGCGACGGGTCTTTACGGCCGATGAAGGCAAACAAATGTCCGCGGACGTCTTCCTGGGTGTCGCCTTCACCGCGGGTGTCGAGGAAGTGGTCATTCCCTTCTTCGACCGCGGGCTGCCGGTTGAGTACGAGCTGACCCGATCGATCCGCGTCGTCTCCCGAAGCGGTCGCAAGAAGGTCGGCATCCTGAGTACCGACGCCAAGCTGATGGGCGGAATGGACATGCGGACCTTTCAGCCAGACTCCGGAATGGTCCATCGTCACCGAGCTCAAGAAGCAATATGACGTCAGCTCGGTCTCACCCGACACACCGATCGGCACCGATGTCGACGTCCTTCTGGTCGCCCAGCCTTCGTCTCTGACCCAGAGGCAGATTGACAACCTGACCGAGTACGTCAAGAAGGGCGGTGCGACCCTCCTCTTCCTCGATCCCTACCCTGCTCGACAGGCCAGACCTTTCGCCCGAGGTGCCCAAGATGCCTCCGGGTGGTCCGTTCGGAGGGGGCCAACCTCCCGAGCCCAAGGGCAACCTGAGACCACTGCTCGACCTGATCGGGATCGACTGGCCATCGGTCGATATCGTCTGGAACGGGTATAACCCTCACCCCCAACTGGCCGATCTGCCCGCAGGAGATCGTCTTCATCGGCAAAGGGAGCGGCGCCAAGGACGCCTTCAATCCCGAGCAGATCGCCAGCTCGGAGCTGCAGGAAGTCGTCGCCATCTTTCGCGGGCCTGCTTCGACCCAAATCGGGCGGCTCCGGGCCCGAGTTCATCCCCCTCCTTCGAACCAGCAACGCGGGGGGAACACTGTCCTGGAACGATGCGGTCCAGCAGGGATTCATGGGCAACTTCGGGATCAACCCGCGTCGACCCCGTTTCCCATCCGGAATGAGCTACACCCTGGCCGCGCGCATTGTCGGCTCGGCTCCGGCCGAGGCAGCGACCGAAAAGGACGCAACCAAGAAGGATGCCGAGAAGAAGAAGGATGAGAAGCCCACGCCTCCGCCGGCCAAGATCAACGCGATCGCCATCGCCGACCTGGACATGATCTCCGAGAACTTCTTCGAGCTCCGCCGGCGCAAGATCGAAAACCTCGATTTCGACAACGTTACGTTCGTCCTCAATTGCGTCGATGTGCTGGCCGGCGACGAGTCGTATGTCAGACTTGAGGAAGAAACGGCCCAAGCACCGCACGCTTTTGGAGCTGGAAGCCCAGGCCAAGATCTTTACCGAGGAACTCCAGGACCAAACCAAGGCGGCCGAGAACGCCGCCAAGGACAAGCTCGACCAAGCCCAGCAGGCCTTCAACAAGGAAGTCGACCAGGTCCGCAGTCGAACCGATCTGGACGATCGGACCAAGGAATCCATGCTCGAGAACTTGCAGTCCGTCGCCCAGCGCCGGCTTGACGTGCAGAAGCAGATCGTCGAGGACGAGAAGCTCAACAAGATCCGCGAAAGCAAGGCCGAATCGGAGCGGAATATTCGCAAGATTCAAAACAACGTGCGGTACAAGGCCGCCATTATCCCCCCCCTGCCCCCGATGATTCTCGGGTTGCTGGTGTGGATCGCTCGGCTGCGTCGTGAGAACCTGGGCGCGAACCCCAAGCGGCTGGCCTGAATTCAGAAGTCGGTTGACAGGCGCAATTCATAGCGAAAGTAGGTCAGGCTTCTGAGCATGACGTCAGGCCGGAACGCCTGACCTACATGGCTGGTGACAGGCTCAAAAGCCTGACCTAAGTGATGCAAGACGAGGAAGACCAATGAGCGAGATTTGGAAAACCCTCATGCTTCGTCGGCGTGGCGCTGGCATTGACCGGCGCGGCAGTCGTGACCACGCGGGACCGGTCGAGTTTGAACGACACGTTCAACGACCAGGGGAAGCCTTTCTTCCCCGAATTCAAAGACCCTCTGGCTTGCACCGACCTGGAAGTGGTCGATTTCGAGCCGTCGACAGCGACCGCCACGCGGTTCCGGGTGATGTTCAAGGATAAGAAGTGGGTGATCCCCTCCCACCATAACTATCCGGCCGACGCCCGCGACCGGCTGTCCAAGACGGCTGGCGCCGTGATGGATCTCATAAGGATACGATCCGATCCGATGGCGCTGAGGACACCCAGGAGACGATGGGTGTCATCGACCCTCTCGACGCCAAGGCCACCGCGCTCAAGGGGCGAGGCAAGCGGGTCACGCTTCGCGACGCGTCCGAAAAGGTCCTCGCCGACTTCATCATCGGCAACGAGATCAAAGGCAACGAGCGGAAAGAAGGGAGCGGAGGGCAACGGTACGTGCGTGTGCCCGGCCAGAAGCGGATTTATGGGGTGAACGTCAAGGCCGACCTCTCCACTCGGTTTGCGGACTGGATCGAGACCAACCTGCTCAAGGTCGAGGCCAGCAAGATCCGCCGCGATCGTTTTCGACAATTACAAGCTTCAGGAAGCACCAGACGGCCGCGGCATGATCCTGCAACGAGGTGAGAAGCTGACGATCGAGCGCAAGGACTCGAGCGGTCCCTGGACGATGGAGGGCATCCCCGACGGATCAAGAACTGAGCGAGGACAAACTCCGCGCCCTGACCGACGCGCTTGGAGACCTCAAGATCGTCGGCATTCGCCCCAAGCCGGCCAGTCTGAAAGACCCCAATCAACCCGATCTTAAGCTGACGATGCCGGTCGTGGCATCCCTCGCGAGCAAGGGGTTCATCCTGACCAGACAAGGGCTCTTCTCCGACCAAGGTGATGTGATCGTGACGACCGACGAAGGGGTCGTTTATACCCTTCGCTACGGCGGGCCGGTCTTCAGCACCGGCGAGGAGCTGACCGCCGGCCAGGCGGACGACGCCGAGAAGAAGGGCGATCAGGCCAAAAAGGACGCCACCAAGAAGTCGGAAGGGACTCCAGGAAAATCGCTATTTGATGGTGACGGTCTCCTTCGACCCATCGCTGATCGCCAAGCCGAAATCGCTCGAGCCCAAACCCGCCAAGCCGATCATCAAGCCGGGCACCTTGGTGGACATCCCGAGCAACGCGTTCGCCCCGGACCCGAATGACCCCAAGTATCTCGCCGAGCAAAAAGAAGCCGAGGAGAAGGCCAAGCAAGAGAAGACCGATTACGACAAAAAGCTCGCGGACGGTGAAAAGAAGGTCAAGGAACTCGTTGATCGGTTCGGCCCCTGGTACTACGTGACGACAGGGGACAGCTTCCGCGCGATCAACCTGGATCGCGTGCGACTGGTCCAGCCGAAGAAAGCAGCCGGCACGCCGGGAGACATCCCGGCGGACTTCCCGGCCTCTGCCGCTCGGACTCCGCGGGGAGCTCGCACCGTGGCGGGTCTTCAATCCAGGCCCGCACTCTCGAGGACGCCAGTCCGACGAATTGGGCCGGCCCCTCGAGACGGACGCGAACCTCGTCGAGAGCCGCGTTGCGACTCGTGATGCCTGGCACTGATCGCTGATCGCTCAATCCCGACTCATCCGCTCAGAGCACCAATCCCGTGACCACAAGTGCGACCGACTCGTCCAAATCGGGCCAACAGCGTCATCTCCTGTCCGCGCTTGGTGCAAAACCAGCCCGGCGTGCTCGCGCACGTGTCGGGGATGTTCGCATCGCGGGGTTTCAACATCGAGAGTCTGGCGGTTGGCGAGACGGAGAATCCTCACCTTTCGCGGATCACCGTGGTCGTGATGGGCGACGACCGGCATCTTGATCAGGTGCGCAAGCAACTCGAGAAGATCGTGACGGTGGTGAAAGTACACGACATCTCGAGCGAGGATTACGTCGAGCGAGACCTGATGCTGATCAAAATCCAGGCTCCGCCCGCGCTTCGGCCGGAGATCAGTGCGCTCGTTCAAGTCTTCCGGGGCCGGATTGTCGACGTCAGTCCCGACCAACTGATGATCGAGATCTCCGGCCAGGAGAAAAAGATCGAGGCGTTCATCGAGGCGGTCCGTCCTTACGGTATCCAGGAACTGGCCCGGACCGGACGAATCGCCCTGGTCCGTGGGGATCGGCGGCTTGAAAGCGATGCGAAGACGGAATTGGTGGACCCGGAACAACAGGAAGCCGAGAACATGTCAAGGGCATTCCGATTTAAGGGCATTCGGGTGGTTCGAACTTTGAAAGAGGAAACGCCGATGGCCGCCAAGATGTATTACGACCAAGATGCCGACCTGTCGCTTCTCAAAGGCAAGACGATCGCGGTGATCGGCTACGGCAGCCAGGGTCACGCTCAGGCGCAAAACCTTCGCGACTCGGGTTGTGACGTGGTCGTGGGGCAGCGACCTGGATCGGCCAACTACGAGTTGGCGATCAAGGATGGCTTCAAGCCGGTTTCGGCCGCCGAGGCGGCCGAAGCGGGCGACCTGGTCAATATCTTGCTGCCCGACGAAGTTCAGGGCGACATCTACGCCCGCGAGATCAAGCCGCACCTGCGCCCGGGTGATTTGCTGCTCTGCTCACACGGGTTTAACATTCATTTCGGACAGGTTGTTCCACCCGAGGGAGTCGATAGCGCCCTGGTCGCCCCCAAAGGGACCGGGCCACCTGGTGAGAAGTGAGTTTGTCAAAGGCGGCGGGGTTCCCTGCCTGATCGCCACGGGCGATACGTGCACGCCCGGCGGCAAGGCGCTGGCCTTGGCCTACGCGAAGGGGATCGGAGGAACGCGCGCGGGCGTCTTGCAGACGACATTCGCCGAGGAGACCGAGACGGACCTGTTCGGTGAGCAAGTGGTCCTCTGCGGTGGAATCAGCGCCCTGGTGAAAATGGCCTTCGAAACCCTGATCGAAGCGGGATATCAGCCTGAGAGCGCCTATTTCGAGTGTATGCACGAGCTGAAGTTGATCGTCGACCTCATGTACCAAGGCGGCCTGAACTACATGCGGTACAGCATCTCGAATACGGCGGAGTACGGCGACTACACGCGAGGACCTCGGATCGTCAACGAGCAGACTCGTGCCGAGATGAAGAAGATCCTGAACGAGATCCGGACCGGGCAGTTCGCCAAGGAGTGGATCCTCGAGAACCGGGCCAATCGGCCGGTATTCAACGCGACCAAACGAATCGAGCGGGAGCACCCCGTCGAGCAAGTTGGAAAGCGGTTGCGCAGCCTGATGCCCTGGATCGATGCCAAGACAGTCTGAGAAATCGGCTCGAATTCACTTTCTGGTTTTCCGGGTTATTCAGGGTTATGCGGGCCCCAACTGAATGAGTAGTCGTGGCCCCCAACGGCCCGATTCGGCGGCTCTTGGTAGACCTCGCGCACCCTTCCATCCGAGCCCTTCCTGGATTGACGGGAGAAATCCTCAAGTCATCGGGTCCAAAAGCCGATAACTGATCTGGTACTCCTCGTCCACTCCTAGTAAAAGGGGCTCACCGCGGTGAACGCGAACCCCTCGGGATCTCGCACCCCCTCAACTGGAAGTTGGGGGAGATCGAAGGCCAGGAGGGAGTTCAGCGGCCGCCACGGAACCGTCGCCAGGCCATGTGCCAGTCGATCGGGCTCGCCGGATTTGCCGGCGCGCCGTATCGACCGGTCCGTGGCCTGAACGGCGGGACGCGTCACGCCATGACGGTGTGTCGTGGGGCCCTCAACCTGAGGTGCGCCGCCCAAGGAAGGGTCGGGGAGCTTGATCTTCCCCGGCACGTCGTCCGTCATCTCGCGCCACATCTGCTTCTTTTGGCGAACTCGTCCGCTCCCGCGGACGCGGTCCGTCCATTCATGCTCGTCGGGGCCGGACTTTGGCCCGTCGGACGAGTCGACGGTCCGAACGCACGCCTCGCGGCCAAAGGCCCAACCAGGGGATTGTTTCTCGCCTCGTTCCGGGGCGCGTGACACCGAGCTGGTCCAGCCCGGCTGCGACGTCGTCGAGACGTTGGCCCGCGGCCACTCCCGAGGGAAAGGAGTCCTTGCGGCATGACCATCGCCTCCTTGTTGCTCGCTCTATGCACCGCCGCCCCTTCCGCTTCGAGCGACGCGGCGTCCCAGCCCGTCTTGCTCGACTTCCATGCCGAATGGTGCGGCCCGTGCCAGAAGATGCGGCCTGTCATCAAGCAGTTGATCCGAAACAAGTATCCGGTCAGGTCGATCGACATCGACCATGACCCTGACGACCTGGCCGACGCGCTACCGCGTTCAGGCTGTCCCCACGTTCATCGTGGTCGACGGCTCGGGCCGCGAGCTGGATCGCACCAAGGGCACAACTTCGGCAGCCGACCTGGCACGGTTCTACCAGGCCGCCGCGGCCAAGGCGGAGCCGACGACGGAATGCGAACGACCGTGTCGCCTCGCGCTCGAAGTCGCGGTCCCGGCGCGACGACGATGAAGCGGACGAGAGAGCCAAGGGCCAGTCGGAACAACGGGGGCAATCGCCCGGAGGAAGACGCCGAGGAACGGCCGACCGGTCTTTACCAACCCCAAACCCTGGGAATCCTCGGTTCGGATCCAGGTGGTCGGTCCCCACTCGACCGGTTTCGGCTCGGGCACCATCATCTACAGCACGCCCGAGGAGTCGCTGATCCTGACGTGTGCGCATATTTTTCATCTGGAAGGTGCCAGGAAGCAGGCTCCGCCATCGCGAAGTTCCCGCGACAAGATCATCATCGACCTGTTCGACGGCAAACTGAAAAAGCAACGGCAACCAAGCCGCGAAGGTCGACTTCCTGGAGTCGGTCGAGGGCAAGGCGGTCGACTACGATTTCAACGCGGGATGTCGGGTCTGATCCGGATCCGGCCCGGCCGGCAACTGCCGGCTTCCCGGGTTGTGCCGGCGCACTGGGAACCGCAATCCCGGATGAGTATGCTCACGGTCGGCTGCTCGGAGGGAGAGGACGCGACGGCTTGGCCCACGGCCATCATCGAGCCGCGCAGGCAGAATTTCTTGTCGGGAAGACCGGCGTACGAGGCGATCGAGTGCCTGCAAGGCACCCAAGCAGGGGCGTTCCGGCGGCGGATTGTTCACGAATGATGGATACATCGCGGGCGTGTGCGACTTCGCCGAGCCGCAAGGCGATCATGGCCTCTATGCCACGCCTCGGTCGATCTACAACCTGCTCGATCGAAACAACCTGATGGCACTTTATGCACCCCCCACGCGCGGCTCGGGCACGCTGGTGGCCGATCGACGCTCGGGTTCGCGACCGCCAGCCCGCCGCGGCGAAGCCGTTCGCCCGTTCCCAATCGCCAGACCGCGAGGAGCCCGCTCGCGGCCGTGCCGGTGCGGACAACAGCGACGATGACTCGTCATGATCCCGCCCCCCACCTTGCTGGGGATCGTTGTCCCGGAGGTCCCAGCGAGGACCGCACAGCCCGGGCGGCCTCGACCACGCGACGGACCAACTGGCATCCGACCCGCAAGCCGGCGCCTCCGCGGAGACGGATTCGACCGAGCCGATCGACGACTCGAACCTCGACGACAACGACGACCGATTCGATCCACCCTCCGACGAACCGGACCTGCGAAAAATGAAAGCGACCGCGAAGACGGATCTCACAGTCGAATGCCGACTCAGCGACTGGCTCGCCATCGAAACCGCGATGGCGAGCCGTCAAATCCGGCGCCGGTGGGTTCCTCGACGCGCGGACGCCGCAGAATTGATCGTGTAGGTCCGGACACTGAATCGGCGATCGGGCTAGATAGCCGACCTCACGTCAATCGCCAGGTCGATCCCCAGTCCCTTGAGAGCTTTCTGAACGGTCCGAGCTGATCGTCGGCGATGGTGACGGCGGTCGGGCCCAGACGCGTCGCCCAGCAAGGGACGCGTGGCCGGATGCTGGACCATTCCGTCGAGGAGCTCGGCAGTTCGGCAACGTTGAGGACGACGATTCGCGTGGCTTCGAGCGGCGGAACGCGTGAGACCTTGGGCGCGAGCAGGAGCCGGACCGCGGCGGGGACACCTGCTCCGGTCCGTCGCGCGTACCACTCGGCAAACTGAGGCGCGGACATGCCTCGGCTCATGCCCCGGCGGATTGACGCGACAGTGACGACGAACCGCCGAAGCGCCGGCCCGCGCGCTTCGCGCTCGCGACGGTTGGTCCGCGGGCTGCTCGTCGGCGAACCGCGCCAGCTCGGCGTCGACCAGGAGGTCCGAGCGAGCCGGATCGAGCACCATCGTGACGCCGTCGGCCTCGACCGTCACGCAGACCTCGGGGGGCCGGCGATAGTCGCGCGAAGCGATCAAGCGGAGGCGATCGAACGGAACAGTCCGATCGTCCGCGACCAGGAGGAACCGGTCGGCGACGTCGATCGGCGCGGCCAGCGTCGCCGGCCGGCCAGGATGCCAGGGCCTCGTCCCGCTCGCCGGGTCGAGCCGAACTCGATGAGCGTGGCGGCCGCGTAGTAGGTCACGCGCTCGCGGCGGGTGGCCCAGTTCCTGACGGCATCGATCACTCCGGGCGGCAAGGGCCTCTGGGTGTGCCGGGTCAGCCTCTCGAGGATCGCCTCGGGTGTCGAGCCCGTGTCCAGTCCGTGCACGATCGACTCGCGCGTGAGCTTCAGCTCGAGCGCCGCGCCGATCTGCGACCACCAGGCGAACCGGCTGAGCCAGCCCACCAGTTGGGGCGTCAATCCCTGGCGATAGGCGATGACCTCGAAGTTCGGCTGCACGAACAGGAAATGCTCGAAGGTCGTGCGGGGCGGGGGCGTCGGCCCCAGCGCCAGGACGTAGCGTCCCAGCGGCGTGAGCTGCACGACGCGCCGCCGGCTCCCTTGCTCCTCGGCTGCCCGGACCAGGCCGAGCGGATAGGCCGCCCCGAGCAAGAGCGTCTCCAGCAACCGCGGGCCCAGCGCGAGCTGCGCTCGGCGCCGGCCCGATTTCGAGGCGGCTTTCCGCCCTTGTGCGACGACATTGCGGCCGTGGCGGATCGTCCGAGAGCGACAGACGGTCCCATGCCGGCCACCGGCTCGAAAGGTGCTCCGCCAGGTCGTCGAGGGCGACCCACTCCGACTCGCCGAGCGTGGCCAGCCAGAGCATCACGGCGATCCGGAGATACGGCACGGCCAGGGACGCCTCGGTCTTGGCGAGCTGTCACCCCTTCGCTCTCTTGCCAGGTTTGCACCGCCATCCAGCCGGTCGCGATCATGTGGGGGAGGTGCACCGCGTTGTCGGTCCAGAATTCGGGCGGGGCGGCGAGCAGGCGCTCGCCAGTGGGATCCAGCTCGATCAGCCCGACGTGACGGCCCAGCGCCAGCCAGAGCGCGGCCGGATCAGGCAACGGCCCCAGCGCATCGGCGACGGGGCCGGTGAGAACCGAGTCCTCCTCGACCCGCTCCCGGTCGCGCTTGTAGAGCGTCCCTTGATGAGTCTGACGCAACGGCTCGGCACCCACCCGCTGCCAGAGCGCTCCCAGCCTGAGGATCGGCTCCAGGCCATCCGACTCGCGGATCTGGCTGACGCGGACCGGCGACCTTGGGCAGCCCGCCTTCGGGCCGAGCCGTCCGGACTCCGTGCGGGACCGCCGGATGAACCCGCAGCCGGACCTGGGCGGGATTGCCGTGGTCGAGTACCGCCTGGAAGTCGTCGACGGGCCCGAGCTCGGGGCCCGGCTCGATCGCCAGCAAGCCCAGCTCGAGCAGCCTCACGATCGCCGCGACGGGTTCGACCCCCAGAATCCCCAGCGCGTGAGTCAGCCCGGCCAGCGAGATCGTCGTGGTCTCGGTCAGGGCGAAGAGCGAGAGGGCCAGCCGCGAATCGACCGGCAACCGCGCGACCAGTGCCTCGACGGCGGCGGCTTGGTCCAGATGCTCCGTGATCTCGTCCGCGCTGCCGGCCGGGCGGATCCGCGAGCTGTCGGGGAGAGCGCCTTGCGCCAGCCGGATCGCGGCGAGGCGAGACCCTTTGTAGCGGCTCAGTGCCGCGCGGTACGCCAGGCGCGGTCCCGCGCGCGTCGAGCCCGCCTCGGCGCGAGCGGAGCCGAGCGGCGCTCAGCCGGGGGATGACTCGGAGGCGACTGCGACGCAGCGGCCATCAGTGACGGCCCCTTTTAGCGCACGACGCGCGGCGTGTGGCCCATGCGGCGGAGTTCCTCGATCACGGCTTCCGACTGATCCGGCTGGACCAAGAGCACGGTCTCCGACAACCGCCCCAGTACCCATCGCGACAGCGCCTTGCGGGCCAGCAATTCCTCGGCCAGCACCGGCTCGCTGGTGCGGAGCAGGGTCACGTTCTTGTGGAGCTTGACGGGAATTCGGGCGGTCGAGAGTCGAAGAGGTCATCGTGCCTTTACCGGGGGTTGAGGTCGAGGATCGGCCGCCATCGCGTGATCCGACGTGCGATCCGATCCGATGCGATCAACCGGTCGTCGCCGATGAGAGCCAGACCGCGCGCGGGCAGATCGGATTCATCCAGGATTTCGTAGTTGTATCCCTGTTCGGTCAAGAAGAGCTGGCGATGGTGGGCGAAATCCATTTCCCGGGTGTCGCGGCTCACCAGCGTGTAAAAGCGGGCGCGCCCCTCGTCCTCCTTGGGACGGAGGATCCGCCCCAGGCGCTGGGCTTCCTCCTGCCGGCTGCCGAACGTGCCCGAAACCTGGATCATGACGTTGGCGTCGGGCAAGTCGATCGCGAAGTTGCCGACCTTCGACAGGACCAGCCGGCGGAGGGTCCCATCGCGGAACTTGTCGTACAGCTCCTGGCGCTCGCCATTGGGCATCTGGCCGGTGATCAGCGGGATGTCGAACCGGTCCGCGATCCGCCGCAACTGCTTGAGGTACTGGCCGATGATCAGCACGCGGTCGTCGGGCCCGTCGTGCCGCTCGAGCAAAGTCGCCACCAGCTCCTCCTTGACCGGGTTCTCGCTGGCCAGGCGGAACTTCTCCCGCCACTCGGCCAGGGCGTACTCCATCCGCAACGACGGCGGGCAATCCCAGCCGGACCTCGTGGCACCGCGCCTCGGCGATCCACCCCTTGGACTCGAGCACGCGCCAGGGAACGTCGAACTTCTTGGGCCCGATCAGGCTGAAGACATCCTCCTCGCGATCGTCCTCGCGGACCAGGGTCGCCGTCAGCCCCAGTCGGCGGCGGGCCTGGATGTCCGCGGTGATCCGGAACACCGGCGCCGGAAGCAAGTGCACCTCGTCGTAGATGATCAACCCCCAATCGCGCTCGTCGAAGAGATGAAAGTGGGGGAAGTCGCCGTCCTTCTTGGGCCGATAGGTCACGATCTGGTAGGTGGCCAGGGTGACCGGCGCGATCGTTTTGGAATCGCCGGTATAGGTGCCGACCAGTTCGGTGTCGAGATCGGTCTTGTCGAGGATCTCCCGCCGCCACTGCTCGACGGCGGTCGTGCTGGTGGTCAGGATCAAGGTCTCGGTCTGGAGCGCCGCCAGGGCCGCCAGCCCGACGATGGTCTTGCCGGCACCGCAAGGCAGGACGATCACACCCGAGCCGCCCCGGGTGTCGCCACCGGCGTAAAAGGCGTCGACGGCCCCTTTCTGGTAGTCGCGGACTCGAAACGGCAGGCCAGCCCGCGTTTGCGTGCGCAATCGCGACCGGCAACGAGGCTCCGGCGGTGTACCCGGCCATATCCTCGGCCGGGTAGCCGACCGCGATCAGCGCCTGCTTGAGCACGCCTCGGTTGGCGTCGTCGATGGCGAAGCTGGTTTCGTCGAGCCGCTCTCCCAGGTAGTCGCGCACGCCGCGCTGCCGCGCCAGCTCCTCGAGCAGCGGCCGGTCCTGGGTGATCAACCGAAGCTGTCCGTCGATCCGCTGCAGCCGGACCCGGCCATAACGGCTGACCAGCTCGCGCAGGTCGACCGGCACGTTGGAGGGAAGAGGAAACTTCGAATAGGTCTCCAGCGCCGCGATCATCGTGTCGGCCGACATGCCGGCGGCCGCCGCGTTCCAGAGCGAGAGCGGGGTCAAGCGGTAGGTGTGAATGTGCTCGGGACTCTTCTCCAGCTCGGCGAACGGCGCGAGCGCATCGCGGGCCTCGGCGTGTAGCGGGTTGTCAACCTCCAGCAAGATCGTGCGGTCCCCTTGCACGATCAGCGGATTGGCGGGATTGTACTGCATGGGCTCCTTGCCAGATCAGGACTTGCGCCGGTCAGCGTCGCCGAATTCGCTGGTCACTCTGCCGCGAGACCGAATATTCCATCGTAGACGCCCAGCCCCATTCTCGCAAGGTTGGCTTTGGCCTGAGAGCATGCAGCGATGCGGGATCACGTTGAGTGCATCGACGAATTCCGGCAGTCCGAGCGGTCTGAGCCGGTAAGCCCGCCCGACGACAACTTGGGCGTGCTCTCGGCATCTGATAAGATCGGTCGTGAAACACCCGGGAACATCGCCGAACCGAACGACTTAGAACCTGTCCATCTCCGTAGCATCAGATTGCGGCAGAGTCGCGTGAGAAGACACCTGATGCCGATGCTCTTCCGAAATGACGGTGCCAGTACGAGCCGAGTGAGGACCATCGATCCCGTCCGCGGCACCGATGAAGGCGCCATGTCTCGACGCGGCGAATACTGCCCAGCCCCGATTCCAACCTGGCGCTCGATCTGGTCCGCACCACCGAGGCCGCCGCGCTGGGGGCCGCGCGCTGGGTTGGCCGGGGAGACAAGATTGCCGCCGACCAGGCGGCCGTCGACGCCATGCGGCTCCTCTTCAACGCGGTGCACCTGGATGGCGTCGTCGTGATCGGCGAGGGAGAGAAGGACGAGGCACCGATGCTCTTCAACGGTGAGCGGATCGGCACGGGCAACCCGCCGGTGGTCGATGTCGCCGTCGATCCGATCGACGGAACCCGCCTGGTGGCGCGGGGCGAGGCCAACGCGCTTTCCGTGGTCGCCGTCGCCGAGCGGGGCTCGATGTTCAACCCGGGCCCATGCGTCTACATGGAGAAGATCGCGACCAGCCGCGAGGCCGCCACGGCGATCGACATCACGGCCCCGATCGAGGTCAACATCAAGAACGTCGCCCGGGCCAAGCGCATGCTCGTCAGGGAAGTCACGATGATGATCCTCGACCGTCCCCGGCACGCCGAGAGTCGTGGAGCGCGTTCGGAAGATGGGTGCGCGGGTCTATCTGCTGACCGACGGCGACGTCGCCGGCGCCATCACGGCCGCACGGCGCGGCACGGGCGTCGACTTGCTTTACGGGATCGGCGGCACGCCCGAAGGCGTGGTCGCCGCCGCGGCGCTCAAATGCCTGGGCGGCGCCATCCAGGGACGCCTCTATCCACGAGATGACAGCGAACGCGAGGCCGCCATCACAGCCGGCTACGACCTCGACCGCGTCCTGACCACGAATGACCTGGTCCAAGGCGAGGATGTCTTCTTCGCCGCGACCGGAATCACCGACGGCGCCTTGGTACAGGGCGTTCGTTTCTCCGCCGACGGCGCGACCAGCGAGTCGATCGTGATGCGTGCACGCTCCGGCACCATTCGCCTGATCCGCGGCGAGCACCGCGTCGACAAGCTCAAGCAGATCTACGGCGAGGATGACTGAACCAGCCGCAATCCCTCGTCGCGGTCCGACTCTCTGCCCTCTGGAACCGGCCTGTTCTCACCGGCACAATAGTGTCGATTCGCGTCGACCGCCGATCGCGAGCCAACAACTAAAGGAAATTCTCCCGCGGCCCACTGAGCACGAGCATCAACATGAGCACAAATCTGAACCAAAGTCGGCTCGGCTGTACATTTCCCGCCGGCGCGTCGTGGTCCGAACAGAGTTGCAGTCTGTTTGTTTGCTCCTTTCGTTCGTGTTCACACCTTGCGTCCTGGCCGCGCCGCCGGCAGGCCAAGGACAAGCATCCAGGGATTCAGGTGCGCGTCCGCTTCGGGCCCGAGCTGAGCAAGACGCCACTCGACGGCCGGCTGCTGGTCATGCTCTCCACCGACCCCAAGGAGGAGCCGCGATTACAGATCAATGACAGCCCAAAGACCCAGCAGATCTTCGGCATCGACGTCGACGGGCTTCAGCCGGGGCAAGAGGCCGTCATCGACGCGAGCGTCCTGGGCTACCCGGTCGAGAGCCTCGGCCAGGTGCCTCCCGGGCATTACCGGATTCAGGCCCTGCTCCACAAGTACGAGACGTTCCACCGCGCCGATGGGCATGTCGTCAAGCTCCCCATGGACCGCGGCGAGGGCCAGCAGTGGAACAAGGCGCCGGGGAACCTCTACAGCACGCCCAAGGAGATCACGATCGAGGCCGGTCCTGAATTCCACCACGACGATATCCATGTCGAGCTCGACAAGGTGATCCCGCCGATTCCCGAGCCCGCCGACCACCAAGTACATCAAGCACGAGCGGATCCAGAGCGAACGACTGACCAAGTTCTGGGGCCGGCCCATTTACCTGGGGGCACACGTGTTGTTGCCCGAAGGCTTTGATTCCCATCCCGAGGCGCGCTATCCGCTGGTCATCTTCCACGGACATTTCCCCCAGACTTTCGGCGGGTTCCGCGAGGAGCCGCCCGATCCGAACCTCAAGCCCGACTATAGCGAACGATTTCACCTTGCCGGCTATAACCGCATCGTCCAGGAGCAGGCCCATCAGTTTTACAAGGAGTGGACCGGCCCCAAGTATCCGCGCATGATCATTATCGAGATCCAGCACGCCAACCCGTACTACGACGACTCGTACGCGGTGAATTCGGCCAACCTTGGGCCCGTATGGCGACGCCATCACCTACGAGCTGATCCCGTATCTCGAAAAGAAGTACCGGTGCTTGGGAGCCGGCTGGGCGCGGTTCCTTTACGGCGGCTCGACCGGCGGCTGGGAGGCACTGGCCGTCCAGACGTTTTATCCCAACGAATACAACGGCTGCTATGCCGCCTGCCCCGACCCGATCGACTTCCGCGCCTATACGGTTGTCGACATCTATCAGGACAAGAACGCCTATTACGACGAAGGACCCTGGCACAAGGTCAAGCGGCCGGGCCATCGCAACTACCTGGGACACATCTCCGCCACGGTCGAGGACATGAACCGGCACGAGCTGGTGCTGGGAACCAAGAGCCGCTCGGGCCAGCAGTTTGACATCTGGGAGGCCGTCTACTCCCCGGTCGGACCCGACGGATACCCCAAGCCGATCTGGGACAAGAAGACCGGCGTCATCGACCACCAAGTGGCCCAGTACTGGCGCGACCACTACGACCTGCGCTATATCCTCGAGCGCGACTGGCCCAAGATCGGCAAGCAGCTCGAAGGCAAGATCAATATCTATGTCGGCGACATGGACAATTATTATTTGAACAACGCCGTCTACCTGACGGAAGCATTCCTCAAGACGACCACCAACCCGCCCTACGGCGGTGAAGTGCTGTACGGAGACCGTGCCGAGCACTGCTGGAACGGCGACCCCAAGCAGCCCAACGCGATCAGCCGGCTGCGCTATCACCAGATGTACGCGCCCAAGATCGTCGAACGGCTCTTGAAGACAGCTCCGCCAGGGGGCGACGTGACAAGCTGGCGGTATTGAGAGTCGTCGGTCGGTCGGCTCGGAAACGGAAGTCTTCAAAGTGTGCCGAGACCGCATTTCTCTGACGAAAATGCGAACCGATATCGACTAATCGGCATCAATATCGATCTGGATAGTCGAATCAGGCTGGCAGTGGAATCGATTGGGTTCGACCCCCAATGCCAGTGATCCCCGAAAGGGGAAGAGCGCAAGCTTAGACTCAGTGTGAGACTGACAGGACGTTCTCAAGTGCAGGTTCGAATCCTGCCCGTGGGACTGGACTTCGTCTCGACCACGCCGACGGTAGCCCAATGGCAGAGGCAAGGGCTCCTTAAGATTCAGACTATCGCTCGAGACTAAACTTGGCTTTTCGCTGATGAATCGACCGCGACGGAAATTAAGCGGGAAGATGCTGGTTCAATTCCAGCCCGCGCCGCTCTCGTGATTGTGCGTCTCGCTCTGAAGGCGTGATTCTGGCGCGGTGGTCTAATCGAAAGACGTCTCGCTCTTAGACTAAGACCGTTGCGACCGGAAATCGTCATCGGCGATGGGTTTATCCGCCAAAAACCGGCCCCTGTGTACCGGCTACGTGCATGGGGGCCACTTTCGACTTTCATTTCGCAGGAGGCATGTTTTCGATGCCGAAGCTCAACCAGATCGTTGCGGTCGTCGCGGGCAAGAAGTCGGACGCCGAGAAAGCCATCACGGAGCTTTATCACAAGGTCAAGAAGCCCGCGCTGTTCGAGGGAATCACCAAGACCTACGAGACCCTTGAGACCGACGGCGAGGAATTGCCGCCAGAGCAGAAGCTCTTGCAATTCAAAGTCAGCGATGCGATCACCGCGTTCCGCGAAGCGATGGTCCACGTCTTCGACACAACGCTCACACAGGATGTTGCCAACACCCGCGCCCGAGCCGATGTCGAGGTTGACGGCACCGCTGTCCTGAAAGACGTTCCGGTTACGTATCTACTCTTTCTGGAGAAGAAGCTGACGGACATCCAGACGTTCATCTCGCATCTGCCGACGCTGGACCCGGCTCAGAAGTGGAGCTACAGCCGCGACACCGACTGTTACGCCACCGCCGAAACGTGGAAGTACCACACCAAGAAGTTACCGCGAGTCCTGGAAAAATCCCCAGCGACCGAAAAGCATCCGGCCCAGGTCGAGGTTGTTCACGAGGATAAGAACGTCGGCAAGTGGAAGACCATCCATTTGTCCGGGGCGATCCCGGCGCGCGACCAGCACGATATGCTAGCCCGGGTCAAGAAGTTGATCGAGGCTGTGAAAAAGGCCCGCGAGACGGCCAATATGATTGACGTGGAGAACAAGCAATCGGGAGACGCCATCTTCGATTTCGTCTTCGGGAAGCCGGCTTGATTCTGCAGTCTCTTGATTCGTGCCAACTCCGGTCGACAGTCTTGATCGGGTGCTCGCGGGCTTTCACGTCCTTCCCCCTTGCCAGACGTGTCCGGATTGACCCCATATTGGGCATCGCGACGATGAGTTCCAAACCGAGTTTTCGTCGAGGGGCTCGAAAGATGCGACGCACTCTGTTGTTCCCGGTTGGAGTGTTCTTGTTGGCCTGCGCGCCGTGGGTCTCGATCTTCGTGGCGAGCCGAGCACGGCACCGACTACGACGTGCCGGTCGGGGTCGCGGTGGTGGATATTACGCCGGATTATCCGATCCGGCTGGTGGGCTATGGCAGCCGGCAAACCGAGTCAGAGGGAATCGCCAGCCCGGCTCAAGGCCAAGGCGCTGGCGATCGGCGGCGACAAGGATGACAAGGGTGGTCCGGCCGTGCTGGTGGCCGTTGACAATTGCGCGGTCGGAGCGAGAATCACCGAGCAAGTGGCGAAGCGACTGGAAGAAAAGGTGGGTCTGAAGCGAGAACGGTTCGTGGTCTGCTCGACGCACACCCACTGCGGCCCGGCATTGAACAGCGAGCTGGCTTTCATTTTCGGCAAACCGATCCCGGCCGATCAGAAAGATGCGGATCGACCGCTATACCCGCGAGCTAACCGACGCCCTGGAGAAGGTTGCCCTGGCGGCCCTGGCATCCCGTGCAGCCGGCGAGCTTGGCGTGGGGTCAGGGACGGCTTGGCTTCGCGGCCAACCGGCGGGTCTTGAAGAACGGCCGCTGGGTCAACTTCGGAGTCAACCCCAACGGACCCGTCGACAACAGCGTGCCGCGTGTTGCGGGCAACCGACGCGTCGGGCAAGGTACGGGCTGTCTTGTTCGGCTATGCCTGCCACTGCACGACCCTGGGGGGCGAGTTCAACAAGATTTGCGGCGATTGGGCCGGTTACGCCTGCGACGAGATCGAGCAGCAATCTCCGGGTGCCATCGCCCTGGCCATCATCGGCTGCGGCGCCGACGCCAATCCCGAGCCCCGTCGCGGGCTTGACGACGCCAAGCAGCACGGCTCGGCAGCGGCCCGCGAAGTCAACCGGCTGATCAAGACAGCACTCACCCCCCTGCCCGGCCGGATCGACACCAGTTCCGCAAGCTCTCGCTCCCGCTGGATCCGCTTCCCAGCCGCGCAACCCTCCAGGAACGGACCAACGAAAGCCGGCGCCGAAGGATTCCTCGCCCGTACCTTGCTCGAACGACTCGACCGCGGCGAGTCGCTCCCCACGAGCGTTCCCTACGCGATCCAAACCTGGTGCTTCGGCGACGACATGGCCATGGTCTTCCTGGCGGGCGAGGTGGTCGTCGACTACGCCTTGCGACTCAAGTGGGAGATCGACCCCGACCGGCTCTGGATCGCCGCCTACAGCAACGACGTGCCCTGCTATATCGCCTCGCGACGAATCCTCAGCGAAGGGGGATACGAGGCCGACCTCTCCATGGTCTTCTACGGACACCCCGCCCGACTCGCCCCCGCAACGGAGGACATCATCATTCAAGGCGTCCACGACATCCTACCACCGCCATTCGACGGACCACCGAAACCGTAACTCCAGGACGCCGGTCATTGGCGCCGTTGCGGTGAGCCGGGCATCAATGGCGCGGAGCGCGGCCAGGGCACCCAACGACAGAGAGATATGGCCGTCAGGAACGTCCGGCTCGCGGGGTTGATCCGGACCAGAGTTCCCCCGCCATGACCGGCGATCTTATGGCTCGCGTTGCGAACCGACGGCACGGCCACGCCGGCGCCACATTCGACGACCACCAAGCGCGCCTCGCCGAGCGAATCGATCCACGAGGTGAGCCGGCGCAACTGGCAGTCTGTCCGCGAAGGATCCCAGCCCCAGTCGCCGAACATGCAGATATTCGGCCGCGCAAGCGCACCACAGCTTGGGCAGGCGGGCAATGGGGGAACCGCCCTCATGGTCTCGGCATTGATCTCGACCTCGAATGCATCGCCGGAAAAAATCCCGATCCCACATGCGTCCATACATTGCATCCCATCGAATGAGCCGTGAACCTCGACGATCCGCTCCGGATCGAAACCAGCACGCTGGAAATGACCGTCGACGTTGGAAGTGAAGACGAAGCCCCCGTGCGCATCCCGTCGACCCAGCGCTGGAGGATTCCAAAGCCCTCGTGGGGTTCGGTTTGCCGATACAGTCCCATGCGGTGTCCGTAGAAGCCCCAGGCCAGTGTGGGATCGTCGACGAACCAGCGCGGGTTGGCCAAGTGAGACGAAGTCGAGCCCGAGCCGCTCATAAGGCGGATAGGCTCGCCAGAACCCCTGCGTGCCGCGGAAGTCGGGTAGCCCGCTGTCAACCCCCATGCCGGCACCCGCTCCGATCAAGAGTCGCATCGGCCTCGGCGATCGCTTCCACGGCTCGGTCAATACTGGTCATTGGTCAGTTGTCAGTTGTCCGTTGTCGGAATAGCACGTGTGGAAAGATGGCTCCGCCTGGTGATTGACAGTCGCGCCACGAGCTATCGGGTCGACGTATGAGCCGAGGAAATTCGAAGGTGCCCGCTCCTTTGAACGGAGAACTCTCAACTGACCTACACTGACAACTGACAACTGACAATTCACTTTTTCTTCGTCCAAACCGAGGCCAGGTCATCGGAGGCTTGCTGGCGGATGCCGTTGTCGGAGAGGACGTCGTCGGTGGCCCTGAGCGCCTCTTGGTGGTTGAAGACGATCGTCTCGGAGTACTTGTCGTCGAATCGGATCGTCGTGAATTTCTGCTTCGAGTCGCGCAAGATCTCCACCAAGTGGCGGAGGTTCTTGACCGGCACGCCGTTGATCTCCTTGACGATCTTGGTGTACGGGTTGTCGTAGCCCTTGCCGATCTTGTTGGGAAACATCGGCGACGTGACCACGACCAGCTCCTCGCCCTCGAACCGAGGGAGGTCGCCCCGGCGGGTCGCCAGCGGGCTGCCGATCAAGGCGAGCCGGCCACCCGCGCGGTCGAACGCCGAGGCGAATTCATTGGTCACTGGTGAGAAGACCAGCGGCCCGTAAATGAAGTACGACGGGTAACGACCCTTGAGCGACTCGATACAGCGTCGGGTACTTCGTCTTGACCGGCAAGTCGATCGGCATGGTTTTCCCCTGGCGCACGACCGTCAGCGGCAACCTTGCCGTCCTTGACGACCTTCTGAATCAAATAATGGAAATTCAATCGCAAATTATCTTTGATCTTGACCATGCCGACGTTGTCGATCTCGTGGTCGCCGATCTTGGTGATCAGATCGAACGGCTTGAGCGGATCCGTTGGGATTGCCGGGGTCGGGCGGATGGACGACCATGCCCTGGACCTTTTTGTCGAGGCCGAGGTAGCTGCGGATCGCGTCGTTCTCGAAGGTCTGGAGCGCCTCGTGCATGGCCGGCTTGCCGTCGTAGGTCCCGTCGGCGACGTCCTTGAGGAACAGGTCGATCTCCTCGCTGGGGATGATGTAGCCGATGTTGTCGGCCTGGGTGAGCTTGCTGAAGATGAGCCCGACCATCTTGCCGTCGACGAGGGCGGGGCCGCCGCTGTTGCCCGGGTTGATGGCGGCGTCGACCTGGACTCGCACGCCCGAGATTCCCTCGTTGTAGCCGGAGAATTCGATGCGCGAGACGATCCCCTTGGTGATGGAGAGTGTCGAGCCTCCCTGGGGATAGCCGTAGACCAGCACGGTTTCCTTGACCTCGGGAAGAGCCGTAGGTGCGGGTCAACGGCGGCCGTTTGTCGAAGAACGACTCGTCCTCGAGCTGGAGCACGGCCAGGTCGATCCCGGGGCCGACCGCCACGACTTTGGCGGGCAGCTTGTCGCTGGATTGGTAGCCTTCGACGAAGAGCTGACTGGCATAGAGCACGACGTGGGCGTTGGTCAGGATCCGTTTGCCATCGATGACGACCCCCGTGCCGCTGGCTTCCTGCGAGCTGCGCTTGGTCCAGGGGTGAGTGAAGTCGGGGTAGCGCATCGTCGCGCTGATCTTGACGACCGAGTCGCGGATCTTGTTCTCCTGGGCGTCGCTTTTTGCCTGGTCTTCAGCCGAAAAGGCCGAAGCGGGAACGACCAGGACCCAGAGGTCACCAGGACCCGGATCGCGCGGGCCGGGGCCGTCATCCAAGCCGAAATCATCCGTGGCATGTTCATAGCGGGGGCTCGCTTCGTGGTTGCCGAACTCACGTCGTAAAATCCAACGTCGCCCTACCGCTTCGCGCCAGAGCCAAACCGGATCGATCCAGCCAAGACTGGGATCGCGCAAGGCGGCAAACGGGCGATCAAACCGAGAGAAATCGGTCTTCATCTTATCCCCTCGCAAGCCGCGTGGGTAGGCAGTAGGCAACGGGAAGCCGTAGGCAGCTACGCGGAATCAGGCATCGATCGCGGACGGTGCATGGCCATTGATGCAGATACTGATAATCAGCGCATGAGACTCTCGCGGTGCATGCCTCTTGATCTACGGGCTACGGCCTACTAGCTTCGTATGGTCAGCTCGGGTTCAATAAAGACTTGCGCGACCTTGAGAGTTTCACTTGCTAAGGAGTCGCCGGCGATGACGCACCGCATGATGATGCTCGTCTTGGGTCTCTCGCTGGCGATCTCGGGCTCGCGTACCGGCGACGGCCCAGGAAGCCGGCGCAATCGATGCAGTCCAGCGGAAGGGAGCGCCCACCCGGATCGCGGCGACTGGCAGGCCGCGGGCAACCACGGGGCGGTGGCCGCGGGAGGCCGTCGAGTCGGTAAACGCCGGGCTGGAAATCCTCAAGCGCGGCGGGAACGCCGCGGATGCGGCCGCCGCGACGATCCTGGCCTTGAGCGTGACCGACTCGCGATCATTCTGCTTCGGCGGCGAGGTGCCGATCCTGGTTTATGACGCCAAGACCAAGGGGGTGACGGTGATCGCCGGCCAGGGGGCTGCGCCTCGGCTGGCGACTCTCGAGCATTTCAAGCGCCGAGGCGGGATCCCGGCCAAGGGCATCGAGGCGGCGGCGGTCCCGGCCGCGCTCGACGCGTGTCTTGACCTTGCTCGACCGCTTCGGCACGATGAGCTTCGCCCAGGTCGTCGCGCCGACGCGGCGGTTGCTCGCCCGACCGTCGCGTCGCGAGACCTGGCACGCCGACTTCGCCCGGACGCTCGAAACGCTTGTCGCCACCGAGGTCCTGGCCTATTCCGACGGCTCGGGCTCACCGGCCGGCGACCGATCGCGAGGCTTGCGGTGGGTCGCCGACGCCTTCTACCGCGGGCCGATCGCACGTCGCATCGACGCCTGGTCCCGGGCCAACGGCGGACTTATCCGCTACGAGGACCTGGCGACCCACACGACGCGGATCGAGGAGCCGGTCTCGGTCAAGTATCGCGGCCTGACCGTCACCAAGTGCGGACCGTGGACCCAGGGACCCTACCTGCTCGAGGCCCTGCAAATCCTCGACGGGATCGACCTCGAGGCGATGGGACACAACCGCCCCGAGGCGGTCCACACGATCGTCGAGACGTTGAAGCTCGCCATGGCCGACCGCGATACGTATTACGCCGATCCCCTCTTCGTCGACGTGCCGCTGGAGGCCCTCCTCCTGCCGGAATATGCCGCCAAGCGGCGGGCGTTGATCGACCCCAAACATGCCTCGCTCGAGCGGCGGCCGGGCGATCCCCGTTCGGACAAGGCGGTGCTCGACCCGGCGGCGGATCCGGCCGCGCGGCGCGAGCCGCCGCCGGTGGCCGATGCACGCGACACGACCACCTGCCTGGTCGCCGACAATCACGGCAACGTGGTGGCGGCAACGCCCAGCGGCTGGACTGGGGTCGTGGCCGGCGACACCGGCGTCTGGCTGGGCAGCCGGTTGCAAAGCTTCAACATCTGGGAGGGACACCCCAACGTGATCGTGCCCGGCAAGCGGCCGCGGATCACCCTGTCGCCCACGATCGTCCTCCAGGGCAGGGAGCCCGTGCTGGCCATCAGCGTCGCCGGCGGCGACAACCAGGACCAGATGACCTTGCAGCTCTTGCTCAATCACATCGACTTCGGTCTCGAGCCGGCCGCGTCGGTCGTCGCCCCTCGGTTCATGACCGACCACTTCATCAGCTCGTTCCGCCAGACGCCGCCGGCCCTGGGCCAGATCCGGATCAACCCCGAGATCGGCCCGGAGACGCTCGAAGCCCTCAAGAAACTGGGACACAAGCTGGTGGTCCGCTCCGGCCCGTTGGCTGCCGCGCCGTCGCGTGATCAGCCTGACCGTTCAACCTGTCGCTCCGGGAACTTCGCAGAGTCGATTCGCGCGGCCGGCGACCCCCGGGCAGGCCGGCATGCTCTCGCGTATTGAATGATTCGGAGCATCGGACCGCGCCGGCTGGACAACTCGGTGTCACTCCGCCAGGGCCACGGAAAGCTGGCGCTGATATTCGGCGACGAGCTCGGAGTCGGGCGGCAGGAGCTGGAAGATCGCGATCATGGTCCGGCGGGCCTGTTCGCCGATTCCCTTGCGGTCGCGTTCGACCAGATCGAGGCAGAGCTCCAGGGCCTCCGCGTACTGGCCGGCGGCGGCCAAGGCTTCGGCGAGCTGGAATTTGAGATTCTTGTCGTCGGGGTTGGCGGCCAGGGCCGCGCGAACGGATTCGACGCTGCCGGCCTGCTGCGCCTGACTGCGAAGGATCAGCTCGGCCTTGACCCGTTCGGCCTCGGGCTCGAGAAACCCGCGCCGCTCCAGGCTGGCGATCCGGGCCTGGGCATCGTCGAAGCCGCCCCTGTTCCAGGGCGATCCGCGCCAAGCCGATCTGGGCCGCGGGCAGGTCGGAATCGAGCATGAGCGCCGTGTTGTACTTCGCCTCGGCGGCCGTGGGTCTGACCGCTCCAAGCGGCTGGCCTCGGCGGCAATCACCTCGGCCGGTGCGGGCAAGAGCCGGTCGAGCCAGGTCCGGATGGCCGATTCGGGCTGCACTCCGACGAAAGCATCAACCGCCTTGCCGTCCCGGAAGGCGAACACCGCGGGAATCGACCGGACTCCAAATTGACCGGCCAGCTCGGGATCGCGCTCGGTGTCCACCTTGGCCAGCACGAATCTGCCGTCGTACTCCTGAGCCAGCTTTTCCAGAACCGGGCCCAGCATCCGGCACGGGCCGCACCAAGCGGCCCAGAAATCGACCACGACCGGCACGGACCCGGATCGCTCGATGACTTCCTGCTCGAAGTTCTCCGCCGTTGCCTCGATGACAAACGAGGACGTCGTTGTCGTGTCGCTCATGAATCCGGATTCCCCAAAAGTTTCCCAGTATCCAGTACCTGTTCCATCATATCCAGAAGACGCGGTCTTGGAGAAGAACGGATGAACGCTTGATCACGATCGTTCCGGGCTGCGGCGGGCCTGATTGGCCGTTCCCGCCCTTTTCACCGGCCTCGCGCCGACGTATGCTCGAACGATCAAGACGGTTCGGAACGGCGTGGCTCGCGGCACCAGCTACCATGCCGGAGCGAGCCGAGACTGGCTACGATTGACATTGATCTGGAGGAACGATACGACCCATGAACAAGCTATACCAGCATCCCACGACGGCGCGCGTTGCTGACGATCCTGATCTTCATCCCCATCTGGGCCGGGTCAGCCCGCGCCGCCTCTCCCTTCCCCGACAAGAACCTCGAGGCCGCCATCCGCGACGTGCTCAAGCACGAGCCCAAGGTCGAGCTCACCGACGAGAAGCTTCAAAACGTGTATTTCCTCGAGGCACCGGGCAAGGAAATCAAGGACCTCACCGGCCTGGAAAAATGCAAGAACCTGGCGCTGATCAAGCTCACGAAGAACAAGATCAGCGACCTCAAACCGCTCAAGGACCTGACGAACTTACAGTCGCTCGACCTCGCCGACAACGCGATCAAGGACATCGGCCCGTTGGCCAATCTCAAGGGTCTCCAGTACATCGAGCTCTCCGGCAATCAGATCGAGAAGCTCGATTCCTTGAGTGGATTGACCAGCTTGCAGGCCCTCTACCTCGGAAGTAACGCGATCAAGGACATCAGCCCGCTGGCCCCGCTCTCCAAGCTGTCGTCGCTGTCGCTGCCCAAGAACCAGGTCAAGGACATCGCGGTGCTGGAGAAGGTCAACAAGCTGTCGGTCCTCAACTTGCAGGATAATCGGGTCGAGGACGTCAGCCCTCTGACCAAGCAGACCGAGCTGAAGCTGCTGATGATCGAGCGCAACCAGATCAAGGACTTGAAGCCGCTGGTCGAGGCGGCCAAGGCCGACGCGGCCGGTCCCAAACGGTTCGCCCCTTACCTGCGCCTGTACATCGCGGGCAACCCCCTGTCGGACGCGGCCAAATCGGCGCAACTCGACGCCCTCAAGGCCGCCGGCGTACGGATCGAGGGCTGACTGAGCTGAGCTGGTCAGGCATCAAGCCGATTCCCCCAGCCGGCGTTTGAGGGCTTCGTTCTCCTGGCGGAGGTGCTGGTTTTCCGCGATGAGCTGGTCGAGTTGACGCTCGGCCAGCTCGAGTTGAGCTTCGGTGATCTTGAGGTTGCTCTCGAGAAGCTGACCTCGCATCTGGGCGAGGTCCAGCTCCGCGGCGACCAACCGGCGCGCCTTCTCGATAGGTGATCTGGAACGACTCGTCCTCGGCGATCTCCTCGGGACTCGGGGGGAGTTGCCGTTCCAATTCGTTGTGGGATGTCCTGCTCCTCGATGGGACCTCTTCACGCCGTTGGGGATCCGCGGCCATCGGGTCGCTCCTGTCGGTCCACTGACTCGGAATTCGTAGGTATCCGCTCACTCGGAGTTCGAGCGGCGACGGAGAGCTTCGATTTCCTGACGAAGTCGGTCAGTTGTCTTCCGCGAACCTCTGCCGTTCGGCCTCGGCTGCGCTGCTCCTCAGTGCGGCTCGCGCCTCGCGCTGAGCCGTTCTTCGCTCCTTCTAGCCCGCTCGGCTTGGCTGTCAACAACCGAAGGCCCGTCACGGGATCGAACAGGCGGAGTTCCTTCCCGTCTCGCTCCAGGTGCAATCCCAGTACCTGACTGGGTAATGCGGCCGTTCATCAGGCTGGATCGGCAGGTACTCGCCCTCCACCAGGCGGAATCCCTGGAGCGGCGGTTTGAGGTAATCCTCGGTCGGGTCGAATTGGAAGTACTCCGCCACTTTCAAAACGTCGCGATACAGCTCCTTCTTTGTCGTCTTGTCCTCGCGCTTGGTCGACTTCGAGGTGATCTCGATGACCACGTTCGGGGCTTTTCCTTCCTTCCAAACCTGGTAATAATCGCGCGGCGGCTCCTTGGGAACCCCGAAGGCGACCAGAACATCGGGCGCGACGTGTTTCCGAGGGTTGCCTTCCTCGTAATAAAGCAGCAGGTTGCCCGAAATGTAGACGTTGGGATCATCGACGAAATGATACCTTAAGTGTCTCGATCACATCGACCATGTCGTCACGATGCACGTCGGTTTCCGCCATGGGCTTTCCGTCCCCGGTGGGGTATTCGATTTCGCGGGTCGCTCGCTGTCGCGGAGCCGTGGCCATTGGCGTTCTCCTTCTTCTGCACCCCCTGGGTATGCGCATTCGCCGGCGAATAGCATGGCACGTATCGGTCTTGCTGAACCTCGTCACAGATTCCGCTCACTCAGAGTTCGACCTACGACGAAGTGCTTCGATCTCTTGACGAAGCCGGTCGTTCTCATCCACGAGTTTCTGCTGAAGCGCATCAGCTCGCTGTTTCTCCGCATCAAGGGCGGCTTCGGCGGCCTCGGCACGCTGGCGCTGCTCCTCTCTCAGCCGCTTTTCCATCTCTAACCGCTCGGCTTGTTTCAGCAACCGACGGCCCGCCACAGGATCAAACAGCCGCAGTTCCTTCCCATCTCGTTCCAAGTGCAATCCCAGAACCTGGCTGTAGAGCCGGCCGTTTACCAGCGGGATCGGTAAGTAGTCGCCTCCCACCAAACGCGATCCCTGCAGCGGCGGCTTGAGGTAATCCTCAGTCGGGTCGAATTGGAAGTATTCCGTGACTCTCAGCACGTCGCGATACAGGTCCTTTTTTTTCTTCTTATCCTCGCACTTAGTCGACTTCGAAGTGATCTCGATGACCACGTCCGGGGCTTTTCCTTCCTTCCAAACCAGGTAATAATCGCGAGGCGGCTCCTTCGGGACCCCGAAGGAGACCAGAACGTCGGGCGAGACGTGTTTCCGGCGGTTGCCTTCGACGTAATAAAGCAGGAGGTTCCCCGAAATGTAAACGTTGGGATCATCGGCGAAATGATGCCCGAGCGTCTCGATCACATCGACCATGTCTTGACGGTGTACGTCGGTTTCCGCCATGGGCTTTCCATCCCCGTGGGGTATTCGATTTCGCGGGTCGCTCGCTGTCGCGGAGCCGTGGCCATTGGCGTTCTCCTTCTTCTGTATCCCCGGGTATGCTCATTCGGTCTGGCGAACAGCATGGCACGAGCAGGTCGGCCTGCATCTCGTCACTGATTCTATCAGGATCTGAGATTCTGAACAGTACGGCGGCGGCAGGTCGGTCGGTCGAGCCATCGCGATCGTCGTTCGAGCCCGAGCCGCGCTGGCTCAACGTCGCGGCGGCTGGGCTTGATCGAGCATCGCCATCGAGGCTTTAGCATCCGGGAGGCGAAGCACGAAGCGGCTGCCTCGTCCGGGCTCGCTGTCGACGCTGATCGTGCCGCCGAAGACGGCGGCGATCCGCTGAACGACGGCCAGACCCAGGCCAACGCCGGAGAGTCCCCGGCGGCGTGCCTCAGCCGATCGGAAGAACGGCTCGAAGACGTGGAGCCTGTCTTCGGCGGCCAGACCCCATCCGCGGTCTTGCACGGCGAGCGCCACGACATTCGTCTTCACGCCAGAGGCAGACGTGGATGGGTGTTCCCGGCGAGCTGTACTTGCAGGCGTTGTCGAGCAGGTTGTCGAGCAACTGGCCGAGCAGGTGGGGGTGAACCCTGACCCACGCCGGGGCGTCCGTTTGCAGATTTTCATGAAGATCGGCGGCTCGCTCGTGGTTGGACCACTCGCGCAGATGCTCGTGGACCCAGGAGACGAGCTCGAGGGGTTGCAGGTCGGGCCGTTCGGCCTCGGTCTCGGCGCGCGCCATGAACAGCAACGACTCCACGATCTGTCGGAGCCGGACTGCCTCGCCATGGACCTCGTCCAGGACGCGCTCGTATTCCGTCGGCCGTCCGATCGCGGCGGCGCGCGACTTCGATCTGACCGAGCAGGGCGGTCAACGGCGTCCGCAACTGGTGGGAGGCATCGCCGGTGAATCGCTTTTGTCGCTCGAATTCCTGATGGAGGCGGTCCAAGAGCCCATTGAACGAACCGGCCAGGGCGTCCAGCTCGTCGCCGGTTCCCGGGCTGGGCAGGCGATGGTTTCGATCGGCCGCGGTCATGACGCAGGCGGCCTTCGCCATCCGGGTCATCGGGAAAAGGGCCCGATTACAGAGACGCCGGCCGACCGCCGCGGCCAGCAGCCAGATCCCGGTGGAGAGCACCAGCCAGGATCAATGCCACGTTGCGCAGACTGGCCTCCAACGGCGCCAGGGGCTCACCCACGGCCACGATCAGCGAAGGCATGTCTGTGTGCGGGTGGAGCGGCGCCGGGAGATGGCGGGCCGGCGTGAATGCGACGCACAACCAGACGCCAGCGCCGGCCATCGCCGTCGGTGAACGAGTCGTGGGCGTGGCCGACGGCCGGGCTCAGACCCAGGATTCCGGCGAGGTCGTCCTCTCGAATATCCTTCCAGCAGTGATCGACAACCTCACCCCGCCCGGTGGAGACCGCCCAGCGGACCGGGGCGTCCTGGGAATGCGGGCTCTTGACCACGGGCCGGGCGCCGGGCTTCCACTCGACCCGACCCGGGTCCACGTCGGCCGACGCCGAGAGGACGTCCATCACCGTCATCAGCCGCTCGTCGAGATCGCGCTGAAAGTGCGCGCGCGACAGGAGATACAGGGTCACCGAGAACCCGCCCAGGACCAGTGCCAGTGCCGCCAGGAAGAAACCGCTCAAGCGATTCGCCAGGCTCATCATTCCTCCCCCGGCTGCGCGTCCGGTGCGTCGCCCAGCAGGTAACCGCGCCCCCGCAAGGTGTGAATCAAGCGCGGACCGTGAGACTCCAGTTTACGACGCAGCTCCTTGACGTGGACCTCCAACGTATTGGAGAGCCCGTCGTACCGTTCATCCCAGACGTGCTCGTAGATCCGGGTTCGTGACAGCACCTGGCCGGGATGCCGCAGGAAGAAGATCAGCAGGGCGTGCTCCTTGGCCGTGAGATGAAGTGGGTGTCCGTCGCGTTCGGCCCGCTGGGTCGCCAGATCGACGCGCACATCTCGATAGACGAGCGTGGTGCTCTCGGCGGCATCACGACGACGGACCAGCGCTCGGATGCGGGCCAGCAACTCCTCAAACGCAAACGGCTTGGCCAGGTAATCGTCGGCGCCCGCGTCGAGCCCGCGCACCCGGTCGGAGACGGCGTCACGGGCCGTCAGAAACAGCACCGGCGTATGACGACCGATCTGGCGAAACCGCTGCAAGATTGTCAGCCCATCCTGATCGGGCAGCCACCAGTCGAGCAGGACCAGGTCCCATTCGCCGGTCCGAAGCGCATTCCAGGCCGACGCACCGTCGGCCGCATGCTCGACCGCGTACCCCTCCTCCCTCAAGCCGCGAATCAAGAAGTCAGCGATCTTCGCCTCATCCTCGACCACCAAGACTCGAATGCCCATGCTCTTCCAGTCCTCCATCGCTCAGCCCGCGTGGAGCCGGCTTGCCTGAAACTCGGCCAGCTCGACCGGCAATTCATTCCAACAGAACCACCGGGACCGAAAAAGCCGGAATCGTCGGATGAAGCCGATTTTAACTTCGGTTCACGTCCGTCTTAGCTTCGCACCATAGGATAAATTGACCAAAGGCATCACCGCCAATCAACCAAGCGGTGGGTCGGCTTGGGGGCGAGCCCCCGGCCGTCGCCTGAAGTCAAGGGGAGTCTCAACAATGCTTGCACCGCTTGTCGTCGACCTGTTGATTTCGTGCATACTGATGATGCTCGCTGGATGGTCCTATGATGTCGTCGGAAATTGGACCAGCGCAAACCGCCGGGTGGCTTGCTGCACGGAATCGTCAGTCATCCGCCTCCGAAAACGGATTGATCGCGAGAGCGTTCCCTCCTTTCCGAATCCCGAGGCGCTGGATACACTCAAGGAGTCTAGACCGACCAGAGGCGTCGACACACCAGATGCATCCCGCTTGATTCCGAAGAACGATGTCAACCGCGCATAACGGCCAGCACTCCGGGATATCGCGACCCGAACCGACGGCTGAGGTTCGATAACCTGGCCTCGATCGTGACCGGAGACACCGCGGGGTCAAATCCCGGCAGCGCGACCGCGACGGCCGAGGTACTCCCGCGCGGGCATTCGGGCCGTCGGTTCGTGCTGGTGGCTGGCATCACCGTGCTGTTGATCTGGGGTGCGTTGTATCTGATCTTCCGCGAGTGGCGGGCGAAGTATCGCGAGCGAGCGGCTTATGGGTTGACCCAGGTCGTCCCGGCGATCGACCCGCTGGCCGAGATCGCTCCGCCCTCTCTGGACCCGATCGCATGGCGCGACGCCGTGCAAGAGACGCACGCCATGCTGGTGACGGTAATCAGCTCGAACTTACTTGATGTCAAGGAGATGCGGCAACTTCGCGAGGAGCTGGACCAATCCGTCGCCCGGGCTCGGACCCACCCCGAAACGGCCCTCGGCGAGCTGGCCGCCATCTGGAACACCAGTGTCCGACCGGGCCGAATTCTTGCTCAAGGACAGCCGGTCCGCAAGTGGCGATCGACATCCGCGCCCCAAGATTCTACCGCCGAGATCCAAAAACGTCCGGACTTCTGCGGATCAATCAAACCTCGGATCTTGACTGTGGCTAATGCCAGGACATTTCGCACGGACCTCTGCTTGCACTGGCGCGATTAATCTGAACATTTGTCAAGATAAATTGGCTTCGTTTTCGCGAAAACCCCTTCCCTATGGAAGAGCGGCCAGCGCATCGCTTCTGAACATCTGTTACGCTAAATTGGCTTCGTTTTCGCGAAAACGTGTTCGTCTGACGACGATTTCGTCACGCCAGCGGCATTTTCACTGAACACAGGAATACGTAATCTGAGTTCGTTTCGCAAAAACGCGTTCGTATCGTCGTTGCGTCGAGTCAGCAGTCTATTGTGAACACTCGTCAAGGTAAATTGGGTTCGTTTGGCAGATTTTGCGTGCTGACCAAAGTGTCGCTGCGGACACCATGAGCCCGAAAACGGGTCGCAATCGAGTGGCTCAAGATGGCGCACCGCGGCACGTTTTCGGACGGTCTTCTTTGCCATTTCGCCCAGCCCTCAATCGAGGTCACGCGATCGCGCACATTGCCAGCACACTCACACTCTATCTCTTACAATGGTGCGTTTCTTAAATCTCGAACGTGCAACTACGTTGTAAAGGGCATGAGATTCGACTGGAACTGACTATTCAGGAAGGACTTAAAACTTTCCACAGAATTCCGAAATAGTACCGTTGGCGCACTTTCTCATGGCACTAAGTCGCTGCGAGGCTGGCCCGCCCCCGGGGAGCAAAACCGCGGAACCTCGCCGTCAAGGTTCCGAGAACCGGATCGAACGATTTCGATTGTCGATCGCCGGTCGACAGCGGCTCGCTGAGCGGGGCAAGACCGATGTCCTCGCGCACAGTCGGATCTCTGAGCCAGAGCAGGGAATCGTCTCAAGGCCAGCCGGCCAGGTCGCGACGATTTCTACACCCCCGGCCCACGCGACCAGCTCCGCTGCCCATGAGCGTGGACTATTCGCTTGCAGAGCAAGCTTAACGACCAGATACTGCGTGGTGAGAACGTTTGATAAATCAAGATCATCTCGTCGGGCCCATTGGGGAGGAATCATGATGAGCGTGAAGCACGTGGCGTCGTTTGGGCTCGGCCTGGTCGTCGCTCTTGATGCTCGTCCCGGTTTCTCCAGGAAAATTCGCGCGGGTAGAAGTGCAGAGCGTACCCATCGAGCGACTCATCACAAACCTCGAAGAGGCGCTCAAGAAGGATCCCAAGAACGTCCAGACGCTGGTCAACCTGGTGCGCGTCCACGGCATGGCCTACGCCTTCAAGACGGACACTGCCCAGGTCGCGACGGGCCACGAGGACCGGGGTCCCTGGTTCGGCTATATGCCGAAGCTCGTGCCATTCAGCAAAGTCGCGAAGACCGACGACACGGCCAAGGAGAAGGCAGCCAAGGTCCATTTGACCAAGGCGATCAACCGCTTTCGGGAGGCTGTGAGGCTCGCGCCGGACAATATGGCGGCTCGGCTGGGTTATGCCTGGACTTTGGATCAAATCGGGCAGAAGAAAGAGGCGATCACGCAGTACCGCTCATTGATCGAGGACGCCTGGAAGCATGAGGAGCGCGAGGACTCGAGCCCACTGAATGGGGAGACCGTCGTCACGGAGGCTGCGGGCTACCTCATTCCGTTGCTCGACAAGGAGAAGGATAAGCAAGAGATCGCGACGTTGACGAAACGGGTCGCGCGACTGCGCCAGGCGCCCGGCGCATTACTCCGATCGCGGTGCCGCTGCGTGACGGCCTGGTGGCGACGAGACCTCGAGGACAAGAATGCCACCGTCACATTCGACTTGGACGGTTCGGGGCTGAAACGGAAATGGACGTGGGTGACCAAGGACGCCGGCTGGCTGGTCTACGACCCGAAGGGCAGGGGCGACATTACCTCCAGCCTTCAACTCTTCGGCAACGTCACATTCTGGCTGTTCTGGGAGAACGGCTATCACGCGCTGGCGTCGCTGGATGACGACGGTGACGGCGTGTTGACGGGCGACGAGCTGAAGGGACTGGCGATCTGGCACGATGCCAGCCGTCCCGGTGTCTGCGATCCCGGCGAAGTGAAGTCGCTCTCGGAGTATGGAATCGTGACGGTATCGTGTCGCTTCGAATGCGACTGGAGTCACCCGAACCGGATCGCGTTCTCTCCGAAAGGCGTGACCTTCCGGGACGGCAAAACCCGACCTACCTTCGACCTGATCCTGGATCCTGCCAATCGTCCAGCGCAAATGGACGTACCGGCTCGTTCCAAGACGGCAAAAGAAGGGGGACATCGAACGGCTCATCCATAGGGTCACGGTTCATCCATGCGGTCAGACCCGGCTAAGTGGCGCAAAACAATAAATTGCCGATTTCCTGACCGTGCGCGAGTGGCTGGAACGTCGAGTGCAAGAGGAAAGTTCTTGGACGTTGTTTACGATTGCCGCCCCGATGACTGTCACCGACATTTAGCGAATCGCGACGCTGTTTCCCTCGCGAATTCTTCGTTTCCTTGGTGTCCTTCTGTTCCAAGACGAGACGTACATTATGCACCCGCTCTTTGCCGAAGCGGACAGACTCTCCGGTGAGGTCATTGGCGCCGCCATCGAAGTGCACCGGATCATGGGGCCAGGATTGTTGGAGAGCATCAACGGGCGTTGCTTACTGACGGAATCTCAACGCTAGTCGTGGCCGGTGCAAACAAGCCTTGAACAGAAGGAAACGAAGGGAACGAAGCGTGAGAACCAAGCCTGAAGCAGCGGCCCGTCGCCGAAATGTCCGGACTCTCTATCAAGAGGAATACATCCCACGGCGACTGGATTACGAGTTTCGCCCCCGCAACGTAGGACGCCAAAATCGGTACGTTATTGTTTTGCGCCTGCTAATCCATGGTCTCGAACCCCGATAACGGTTCGGACAGAGCTGGAGCGATCTGTCGCCCGGGCACGGACCCACCCCGAAAACGGCTCTCGGCGAACTGGCCGCAATCTGGAACAACGAGACGGACCGGGTTGGATTCTTGTTCAAGGACAGCCGGTCCGCGAGTGGCGATCGCCATCCGCGCCCCAAAATCTTGCCGCCCAGATCCAAGAAGGTTCGGACTCCCTCCGCGTAGATCGGGCCTGGATCGGTGATTACGGAGCAACTTCTGGCGGCTCTCCTTCCGAGTCCGTCGCGGCGTTGGCGGGAAGCATGCCCCATCGTTCGTGCAGCGCATGGGCCATCGCGAGAAACTCCTCGATATCGAGGGCCTCGGCACGGATCTGGCCGCTGATACCCGCGCGACTCGAGCCAGGCGTCGACTTCCATCTTGGTCCAGCGGTCGGGCCAGATGCCCGCCAGCACGTGGCGCAGGTACTTGCGCCGGTGGAGGAACACGCTGCGCACGAAGTCGTGAAACCAGGCGACATCGCCCACGGCGGCCCGCTTGCTCGGCGTTCGGCTGGATGGCGACGACCGCCGAGTCGACCTTGGGTCGTGGCCAGAAGACCGTCGGCGGCAGCGTCCGCACGATCGACACGTCGGCCAGGGCCTGGACCAGGATGGACAATGATCCATAAGCCGGGCTCGCCGCCTCCGCACACATGCGATCCGCCAGCTCGCGCTGAATCGTCACCACCATCAGCACCGGGCACAGCTCGGGATGAACCAGAAAGTTGGTAATCACCGGAGTCGCGACGTGGTAGGGAAGGTTCGCCACGATCTTGAACGCGTTTGCCCGTGCCCACGGCCAGGCCCGCACGCACGTGATCGAGCACTCCGGGATTGATCGTGTTCTTGTTCTTGAGGGCATCCAGATTGAGTACCCGGACGTTGGGCAAGCCGGCGACCACCTCGGACGTCAGCTTCGCCATCGACGGATCCACGTCGACGGTCACCACCGTCGCGCCGCGACTGGCCATGAGCATGGTCAAGGCCCCCGTGCCCGACCCGACCTCGAGAATCACGTCGTTCGAACCCACCTCGGCCGCATTCACGATCAAATCATGAATGTTCAAGTCAATGAGGAAGTTTTGTCCCAGGCCGTGCCTGTGGGGATATTCCACGCTTGTGAGAACAGGCTCCGGAGATAGGATTGGGTCTGACGGATTGGCTGCATCGGAATGAAGCTTTCTCGCAAAGTGATCGGGTTCTACGCGACGTGCGAGCCACGAGATTCATCATCTACTTACCCAATAGCTTTTGCACGTGCTTGGCCAGCATGTCGATCTCGATGTTGACTCGATCGCCGGGTCGAATGAGGCCCAGCGTGGTCACGGCCAGGGTGTGGGGGATCAGCATGACCGAGAAACCGTCAGGCCCGACGTCGACCAGGGTCAGGCTGACACCGTCGACGGCGATCGAGCCTTTGGAGACCAGGAGCGGGGTCCAGCTCGGGTCGATCTCGAAAGCGAGGAACTCCCACTCGCCCTCCGGGCGGCGCTCGCGGAGGACTGGCGGTCGTGTCGATATGGCCCTGGACGAAATGGCCTCCCAGGCGGTCGCCCACTTTCAAGGCCCGCTCGAGGTTGACACGATCGCCGGCTCGCCGATCGCCCAGGTTGGTTCGGGCCAAGGTCTCGGGCCCGGCCTGGACCTCGAAGCGGGTGCCGGCGATTGCGACGACCGTCAGGCAGCAGCCGTTGACCGCCACGCTCTCGCCCAATTTCAGCGGCTCGCCGCGGGCCAGATCCCCCCAGTCGATCGTCAGGCGGCGGCCCGCCTCTCGTCGACGACCCGCTCGACTCGGCCCAGTCCTTCGACCAACCCTGTGAACACGTCCAGGCTCCCCCGTTGCTCTTCGGCCGATACCCGAGTGCGGACAACACGCCTCGACCTAGCTCTATGGTAGCACGGTCGGGAACCGGTTAGAATCGGCAGCTCACGTCGCCCCGTGGGGTTGCTTTGCGCAGACCATGTCAACCCGATACTGGGCGTTTCTCTCGCTCGCTGGGAACGATTCTGACGATCGTGTTGATCCGAACCTTGGCACCAGGGAGACCAATGTCATGACCCCACCCCTGAATCGCCGCGACTTCATGGCCCAGACCGCCGTCTCGGCGACGGCCGCGCTGGCCGCGACCACGATCACGACCGCCAGCGAACGCACGACGCCGCGCCGGGACCGATCCCTGCTTCCCAAGAGCCCGACCGACAAGGTCACCCTGGGCAAGACCGGCATCCAGGTCTCACTGGTCGGAATGGGCACCGGCAGCGTCGGCAGCGGCCAGGCCAGTAACCAGACCCGGCTGGGGGTCAAGGAGTTCACGCGAGTCGTCCGCCACGCCCTGGACCAGGGCGTCCGCTTCTTCGACGTCGCCGATCAGTACGGCTCGCACGTCTATCTTCGCGAGGCTTTGAAGGGAGTTCCCCGCGACCAGTACGTGATCCAGACCAAGACCCACGCGACCAAGTTCGCCGACGCCAAGAGCCACCTGGAGCGATACCGGCTGGAGCTGGGCGTCGAGTACATCGACATCGTGCTCCTGCACTGCATGACCAAGACGGGCTGGCCGGCCGAGAACCAAGGGCTCGATGGAATACCTCATGAAGGCCAAGGAGGAGAAGATCATCCGGGCCCACGGCACGAGCAACCATGGCATGGACCCGTTCCGCACCTCGGCCAAGAACCCGTTCGTCGAGATCGACCTGGCCCGGATCAACCCCGAGGGCCTGATCATGGACGACCACAAGCCGGACGAGGTCGCCTCGGTCCTGGAAGAGATGCATAACGCCGGCAAGGGAGTGATCGGCATGAAGATCCTGGGCGAGGGCCAGATCAACACGCCGGAGCGGAAAGACGCATCGCTCCGTTTCGTGCTCGGGCTGGGGACGGTCGACGCATTCATCATCGGCTTCCAGTCGACCGAGCAGATCGACGACCTCCTCAAGCGCACCGCCGATGCGATCGCGTTCCTCAAGAGCTGATCGCCCGAGGATTAGAGTCGTATCCGACGCCAATGCAAGCAGGTACTGCCTGATTAGCGGCTCGGGTCGGCGTGACAACCATACAGCGGTCGGACTTGGCCCACGAGCGACATCAACCGGCTCCTCTCCCGGAAACGAGGCACGACAGGCGCAGGAGGCTCGAACAAGTTCCAGGTCTTTACTCAGGGAGTCGCGTCGGTGGATTCCGACCTCTGGTAAGCCATCACGCGCGAAGTCCTGCTGTCTCGTGCGTGTTCCGACTGCTCCGACGCGACGTAATTCGCGAATCGGGGCGTGAAATAAACGACCGCGGCAACCACCACGATCAACACCAACCAGACCAGCATGTCCCCAACCTGTCGCATGGCCGATCGCCTCCTTTTCGATTGGAGACGTGAAGCACGCGGTGATGGCGACATCTCTCAGATGACCGCCAGGTCAGATCGCGTTGCTTCGCGCTGCCGTACTGATGAGTCGTTTCGCACTACCTGTCAACCACTCGTATCCAAGCAGGAAGGATGGTTAACTCGTCCGACAGGTGCGCCACGACCATGCGGCCGCTGGCTTCACCTGGCGTTCGGACCAGCTCCCACCCTCTACTTATTCGCGATATCGTTACGAAAGATTCGATTTCCTCCTCGTTGTGATTTCAGGCATTACCCTGCCGTCCGGCGTCGCCATCGATCAACCGAGCGGATTCCTGATGCAACACTAGGTGATTTTTCGAATTCTGTCTTCCTCAAGATCCCCTAATAGGATTTAACAATCGGCGCCCGAAATGCGATCTCGCCGATCTGAAAGAATCTTGTCATCGCAGTTCCTCCGTAAGAATCTAGGATGTCGGCTCGGCGATGTGACTTCACTGGCCGGAAAAAACGCACAACAATTCGCACTCGCCGACCAGGCTGGCACTGGCTCAGATCTCCGAGGTTCGACGGCTACGTTGTCGAGCACAAGCGCGATCGTGCTGGTACCGAGCGTCGACCGCGTGAAGAATCCTGGGAAGAGCGATGGTGCTTCCAACCGAGGGCACGGCCACGGTGCCGACGTCGATCTTCGACTCGAATCGCGGACAGAACTCGGTTCTGAATCATAAGGAAATATCGTGCCAGAAGAAAAAAATCCGCGTGTGGGAGATCCCGCGCCCGATTTCACCCTGCCCGTCGACCACCGGGGAGACAGTGAGCCTGTCCGATTTCCGGGGCCGGGCCGAGGTTGTCCTGTTCTTCTACCCCAAGGACAATTCGCCCGCCTGCTCGGCCGAGGCGTGCTCCTTTCGCGACAGTTACGAGACGTTCCGCGACGCGGGGGCCGAGGTGATCGGCATCAGTGCCGACTCGACCGATTCGCACAATCGGTTTGCCAAACGGTTTCGTCTGCCGTTCCTGCTGCTGAGCGATGCCGGCGGATCAGTCCGGTCCCGTTACGGCGTGTCCCGAACATTCGGGCTCATCCCAGGCCGCGTGACATTCCTGATCGACAAGCAAGGGATCATCCGCCATGTCTTCTCGTCGCAATTCCTGCCCATCAAACACGTATCGGAGATGCTGGGCGTTTTGCGGAAGCTGCGCGAAAAAACGTGAACGCCGTCTGGCCTCGACCACCCAGGGAAATGCCGCCGGTGACCTCACTTCTCCCGGTGATTTCACGATGGCCACATCAAGAACCTCGACGGAGCTTCGAACTACATCCACGGGTCAGCGCCCGCGGAGCAGCGTCGTCTCTCACGGCTCAACGATCTTCTCAATCAGGCGTCATTGCGCGAGTTGAACCTTCATGGGGGCGAGAAAATTCTCGACGTGGGGAGCGGGCTGGCCCAGTTGACGCGGGCCATGGCCAGAGTGGCCGGGCGAGAAGGCCGGGTTCTGGGAATCGAGCGCGACGCCGACCAGCTTGCCGAGGCGCGGAGACAGGCGTTCGACGACGGAGAACCCGACCTCGTCGAGCTGCGAGCGGGCGACGCCCTCGCCCTGCCGCTTGACGATGATGAGTGGAGTACGTTTGACCTCGCGCACACTCGGTTTCTCCTCGAGCATGTTTCCGACCCGCTCTCCGTGGTCCGGGGAATGGTTCGCGCGGTCCGCCCCGGCGGCAGGATCGTTCTGGCCGATGATGACCATGACATCCTTCGCCTTTGGCCCGAGCCTGCCGGGTTCATGGCCGTTGTGGCAAGGCTACATTCGCACCTATGACCGACTGGGGAACGACCCGTTCGTGGGCCGCCGGCTGGTCGGCCTGCTCCATGCGGCCGGAGCCGTACCGACTCGCAATACCTTCATCTTCTTCGGAGGCTGCTCCGGATCTCCCGACTTTCCAGATCGTTGTCGAAAACCTGGAAAAAATCCTCGTGGGAGCACGCGCGCTGATCCTGGCGACAGCGCACATCGAGGAAGATCGTTCGACGACGGCATCGCCGCGCTCAAGACGTGGAGCGGCCGCCCTGACGCCGCCTGCTGGTTCGCGATGTACTGGGCGGAAGGAAGACGACCCGAACCCGAAGAGTAGACCCTGACTGGGCGCACATCGACAATTTGTTGTCGATGGTTGTGTTTTCGCGCGGTTCACCTATGCGCCGCAGATGCACAACGGCAACGGCCATCATACCAGCCCGAAGCGTCAACGAGGATTCCGGCGGCTGCCCCCGCGGCCTGACGCGTCGGGCTAGTATCAACCGGCATCGCGGCCGCCTTATACGCAACCGGCGTGTTAACCGCTCTAGGTCCCCGGGGGGCACAGTTATCGAGCGACGCACGACGGCCCTGCGCTCGCAGTTCTCCCTCAGGACCCACGTCGCGATAGCGGGTCAAGCGTCACTCCCAGTTGTGCGCATCGGGTCGCTGCTCCGAAGATTTCGGGGAGGAATGCGGGAGGAGATTGGATACGGCTCCGAGGCCCCATAATGTTATGATGGGCAATAACAGACAATATATCAACCGGCATGTGATGGTTTTCGGTTAATTTACCTTGGGAACAGTCGGGAAATCATTTCCGGTCTGTTCGGTGGTTTCAGCCGAGTCGCCTCACTCTGTTTTTGTTTCTCGGGTAGAATTCCCGCGAATTGAGGTCCGCCAATCAAGCCGGCGAGTTCACCATCACGCTTCCAACGCGTCATTGTCCGAATCTAGAGCGGTTTACGCTTGGGTTGCGCGCCCAGAGCCGATGCGAAAGCACTCCCCCGACCCTGGGGTGATGAAAAGTGCGTCTTTCACGAGCCTTGTCTTCATCGGATTCCGTTGGCGTCGTCCCCCCCTTGAGAAGGGGGGGCGGGGGGGGTATCCCGGCGTAACCACGGCCTGGTGCGCGTTGGGATGGCTGTGCGCCGCGGAATTGTCGCATCGGCCCAACGTACTCGCTATGCCCTTTTACCCCCCTGCCCCCCCTTCTCAAGGGGGGGACTCCGATGACGCGCAACAAAAACGCACGTCTTGAATCCACCCTTCGAGCTCGGTAAACCCCAGCTTTTCAACACCGCGGAGTCAGGGGGTGGTTCCCCGTGCGTATGCAGACCAATCGCGAAGCACATCTAAGGCACGTCCGGCGCGAACGGATCCCAGCACCATAATGCCGCAGTTTCTTCCAGCCGTCGCTTCTCTTCCCAGTCCACCGCCGCCCGCCGTGCTTGCTTGCTCAGGTACTGATGAAATCTGACCGCGGTGTTCACCGCTCTCTCCAACTCCTCCGCATTCTTGCCGGCGAACTCCGGGGCTTTCGTCAAGGTCGCCCGAATCGCTTCTCGGTCAAATGCGAGCCTCGCCTCCTGAGCGGTTCGCGATCGTTCCCGCTGTTCGAGGCGGCCATATACGGCAGCCTGGGAGCGGTGATAAGACCAGCGGCGGTACCACTGACGTCCCGGCCCGACCGACCCCATCAACAGAGCCAGGACCGCCACGACGATCATGAGAGTGCGGACACGGAATCGGGGCACGGCGAGTCTCCATTCGCGTCTATCATGCACCGCGCGCCGGCCCGAATCAATGTTCAATGCGCGTGAACAATGCTCCACAGGATCACAAACGAAACCATGCCCAAAATCAGCAACAGGACACCAGAGATGCGCGTCGCGACCAAATAACAGCCCGACGGTTGGGCATCGTTAAACTTCCAGCCCTCGGCCAGAAACCACATCAATTCGTCGGCCAGAACAGCGAGCGAACGCCGAAAAAGACGAGGAGAATCGGCACGATGATAAAAAGGAAGTTGACGGCGTGAACTGGCCCCTGTATTTCGACTGGCATGGCAACACCTCCCTGTTGAATTGGCCCGGAACACGGATTCATTGGAAACCAGCCGGGATCGTACTTGCCATCGACATCAGGAAGTCGGGAGGTGCAACGTCTGGAAACGCGGCGGTGGAAGCATGATCCGAGTTTGCCTCGTGGCGAAAACGGAGGTCCCGGCCGCAAATGCGGATAGCGAGCGCACGGCCGGATCCTAGAATGAAAACCCGTCGACGCGTCGAGCGTCATGCAACGCGCTGAGACCGGCCCGAATCGACGTCGGGCCCCGGTTCACTCGAT
>CAWAAW010000093.1:0-56954 GCA_963779785.1 uncultured Planctomycetota bacterium | reverse complement strand
CGCGGGGCTACGACGATTCCGCGTCACGTCAGTTCCCGATGGATCTCAGGGATACTGCGGTGCTCGGCATAACGGAGCCGGCCGACCAGCGTCATGACGTCGAGTCCGAACTCGTGATAGGGCAAGGCGAAGTGCGGCTCGGCCTCGGGCCGGTAGCGGGGCGGAGGAAGCGGGGACAAGCGGCATTGGGGCGCGTTCGGATCGTCAGGGTGAGTCGGATGACCCCATCGAGGGTCGTGATCGTGCGATAGTTATTGTAGTCGGCATAGAGCCGGTGCTGGCATTCGGGGCAATCGACAGTGATGGGGGTTAGGGTCAGGGCGGGGTCCGGTTGCGGTCGTCGTCGTTTACGCATGGATGGATTCCTCCCAGAAGTCGTTCTCTTCTTTCTACGTTCCCGGAAAAGCTTTCCAGCTACTTTTGCTGCCCTAGAAAAAAAGAACGCGCATTGCTGGTGGGTTGCTGGTGCGCGTGGAGAAGACGAGGCCTCGTCCGAGCCGGTTCCGAGAAAATCCGAGAGCGGCTGTCGGGGCGACACTCGGGGTGTTGATCCAGTGAGAAGAGAGTGCGAGTACTCGCGGCGATGAGGCCACTGGCCATCGTCTCGACGGAACGATATCGTGCTCGGGATGCCGATCGCCTCGGCAGAGTTGGTGTGCAGCCTCAGCTTGGTCGGTTTGTTGTGTTAAAGTCACCGCTCGTTTTGAGGGTCCCTCTTCTAATACCGGAGCCAACGATGGACATCACCGCGGAGTGCCCTCGATGCAAGAAAACGAGATTCCGAATCCCCGAAGGTCAAACCGGAAAACACGCCTGCCCGAAATGTCACGGGGTGACGGTCGTGCCGGCGCCACCAGCGAAACCGGCGACAGCCGCTTCGAAACCGGCAGCTCCGTCCAATAGCACCGCGGCGCCCGCCCGGAACTGGGCCACTCCTCCGCAGCCCAAACCGACCCAGCAGCCCTCGACCCCTTCACCGCCCATTCGAGACGGCATAACTCCGACGCACGTCGCGCCTCCCGACGAGAACGCGCTCAAGTCCGCGGAAAAGAAGTCTGTGCGCAAGAAGTCGTCAATCGGCCTGCTCGCGGGTAGTGGAATCGGCCTGCTCGTGCTCATCGCAAGCGTAGCGATCACGCTAGTTCGACCTAAGCACGTAACACCCGAACTAACGAAGCCTGCACCCAACCCCGAACCACTCGACGAGAAAGACGAAGGACAGCGAAGAAATCCACGCTAACTGTGCCGCGTCGGTTGCATTTATCAAGGGGAAGTTGGGGAGCGGATCAGGATTCGTGGTGTCGCCGAATTTAATCGCTACGAACAGCCATGTTATCGGACTGGAGTTTAGTCGGAACCTGGAGATCCACTTCCCATCGGCTTCCAGCAATGACGATCGAGGGCCTTTCCACGCCGAGTTGGTCTACGAAGATGCGAAGCGGGACCTGGCGTTCTTGTCCGTACGGACCAATCTTCCGCCGCTGAAAGGGGCTGAATCGTTTGAGTTCCACCCCGGTATGCCAATCACAATTATCGGCAGCCCAGGCGTGGGGGACGGGGTCGTTAAGAACGCAATCAGCACTGGGGTGCTGAGCGCGAAGGATCATCGAATGGATCAGGACTTTTACCAACTTGGCGCGTCGGTCAATCCGGGAAACTCCGGCGGTCCCGTCTTCGACAAGTATGGCGAAGTCATGGGGGTTGCAACGCTCAAGGCTCGTGCACAGGAAGCAATCGCCTGGTGCATTCCGGTCGATGATCTTCGATCGGGCATCAGTCGCGTCGGCTCGCAGTCGAAGGAGACAGCCAGTGAAACAGGAAGCCGCCATCGTCTGAGAGTCGTGTGCCGGCTCTTGACCATGCACGGATCAGTGATCGCGCAGGGGATGGACGAATACACCCAGGAAATGCTTGACTCTATCAGGAATAACCAAGACCCCAAAGAAGGCCTCAACGCCGCGGCCAGCAAGGTCCTTCCCGTTCTCGAGCGACTTGAAGCCAAGCTCGCGGACACCGGTCTGAAGGGCGACATTGGCGAACTCTCGAGTAATTCTGCCACTAGACCGCCAAAGCCGACGAGATCTCCTCGCGATGTGGGAGACGATCCAGCAGATGAAGAAGCTCCTGGACCGACCGACCTCGCCACCACTGGCCTTCGCGAACGATGCCGGCAAACTCAAAACGAATTTCATCCACCAGAGCTATATCACTCAATTTCGCCTCGGTATCCCTGCTGATGAAGAGTAAGAAACCACTTCGGCGAAACGGGGATAAGTCCGATTACTGTCGACAAATGAATTAAGCCTGAATATTGCACGTATTCCCATTTTTTCGTCAGGGTTGGTCGTTCAACATGGTTTCGTTGACGTCGGGGGTACGACCGACACCAACTTGATCACCAGAACACCTTGCTCGCCACCCATGCCAGGATAAGAGCGATGGCAACCAGTATGGTCGAGCCGACGGTCCACACAATTTGGACGGCGCGCTGGGTCTGCGCGGAACTCGACGGCATCATTCACGTGGGGGAAGGGCTTGCCCGCCGGAACGGGTACACCCAGGAACGAGCAGAGCGGCCCCCAGCCCTCCTGGACCTGATAGACCAGCAGTCGGTCGGGCGGCACGACGCGCTGGACCTGCTCGTTGAACCGTTTGAAGACCTCGATGGCGAGGGGTTTGTCCTCAAACCTGCCGTGGAACATACCGTCCCAGACCAGCCGATCAAGCATGCGAATGAAGTGGCGCATCCGGGGCACGAACAGCCTCACCCATCTCGGAAATGCATGGCGGACGTGATATATGGTCTGTCGCGCGCTGTCGTACCATCGCTCGGGGTCTCGCACGGTCAAGATCACCTTCGCCTCGGGATAGCGCCGCATGAACTCCTCAAAAAAGTTACAACCGGGCCAATCGACGGTCGCCTGATAGCCCTGGAACAGCGTCTCCCAATCGACGGACTCCCCGCGCGCAGCGGCGTCCCAGACCGCGACGTGCTCGGGATGGGCAAGCACCTCGGTCATGTGATAGCACCTGGAGAAGCCCAACTCCTCCAGGGCGGTTTTCAGCGAGAGGGTCCCCGTTCGTCCCAGGCCGGCCCCGATCACTCTTAGTGCCATGGCACCCTCTGCGATGGAAAGCCGCTTCGTACTCACACTCATGATCGCCGCGGGGATGTCGATTCGCCATGCCCTGGCGATCGGAGCTTGCTGAATCTCACCCGGATGTCCTTGATCTCGTGCCACTGACCCTGGCGTGGGTGACTGATTCGAGCTATGGTGGCGATCGTGAGACTCTTGAATGCTTTGGTAGGGACCCGAGTGTCGAGGCCGCTTGACGACTCCACGATCTCAGCAACGCAGAAAGGCACCAGCCATGCCACTCGACTTGCTCATCGTCTACGGTTCGGTGCGCCGCGATCGCCAGGGGATCAAGGCCGCGAGGTTCATCCTCGACGCTTGCCGCGGACGTGGTCACCAGGCGACCCTGATCGATCCAGTCGTTGACCAACTGCCGCTCCTGGATCGAATGTACAAGGAATACGAGCCGGGCCATGCCCCTGAGGTTCTGGAACGTCTGGCGGGCCTGATCAAAGCGGCCGACGCATTCATCATCGTTTCGGGCGAGTACAACCATAGCATCCCACCGGCGCTGTCGAACTTGCTCGACCACTTCCTGGAGGAGTATTTCTGGCGACCCTCGGCAATCGTGTGCTACTCGGCCGGCGCCTACGGCGGGGTGCGAGCCGCGATGCAGTTGCGGGCAATGCTCTGCGAGCTGGGGACACCAAGCATTCCTTCAATTCTTCCAGTGCCCAACGTGCAAGACGCCTTCGACGACGACGGCCGTCCGCGCGATGATGCGTACCATCAGCTGCGCAGCCCGTTTTCTCGACGAGCTGGAATGGTACGCGAACGCTCTGAAAGCCGCGCGACAATCGGGCGTGCCGTATTGAGTCGAGCCGTAAATTCTCTGCGCCGACTCCAATTCCGGCTGGGCGACAGGGCTGCCGAACGCTGAGGACCCGTGTCGCGGCAGCCCCACGCCATGAGTCGCCGCGGGGCAGGGATTTTGGAGAGAATTTGAGCCTCAGAGGATCTTCCATTTCCAGGATGCGTCGTCGATCTTCTCACTCCCACTGACCGTGAGGAGGGCTTTCAACGTCTCACGACTGACATCCGTCCGAACCCTCTTCACAACTCCATCCGCAAAGAGGGCGTTGACGAAGCCCGAGTGGTGACTGCTCAACCCGGAGGAGAGGATCTCGTCGAGAGTCGGATCCTTCGGCTCCATCCAGTGGATCCGCGAATTCGCGACCTCCAGGACGAGAATCGTGCTCGCGGGATCGTCGGTGATCTCTGACCGCTTCAGACCTCGGTCGGCGGGCCAAGCGGTTTCAACACCGACCACCGCAACGTAATTCGTCATCTTGGTCGCACGTCCGTCTCCGCTCGGACACCACCAGAAGTTCGCAGGCGTGTCGTCGTTGATCAGTGACGCATTTTTCGCGTGGTTCCAGGGAACCGTAAGGTCATATCGGCCATTGAGTGGGTTCTCTTTCGATGCGAGAACGGCAGCAACCCGCCAGCTATGAATCGGGGTGCCGTCCGGATCCGTCATGGATGCGGGTGGAAAGCATCCGTAGGCAGCCTCAAAGCTGTCCAGTGCCAATCTCCCCTGAGCCAGGTGCTCGACGCAACCCGCAACCATCTCCGCTTTGCGCTCTGGTTAGCGACCTCAGTCGCCAGCGTCAGAAGACCGAAGATGACGATGAAAAAGAGGCCGAGAATGACGAACATGGCCATCACTGTACGAAAAGAAAATCGCATCATGGTCCTCCTTCGAACGCCTTGGCTACGCGCACGCCGATCGACAAGTCTGATTGACCGATTACAACTTCTACGGTTGTCATTCCGATCTGTCTCGCGGTCGCTGGGTGTTGCCTACCCGGCGATTGGCAACCTCAAAGGAGCGTAGCCGACCTTCGTAACGTCGTGCCGCAAGTCCCACTCAGCCTAAATGGAATTCGGAACGGTTCAACGAGCCACTCAGTCAATCCATTACGAATGCTTTGTGATTCCGGCCGTCAGAACGCAACAGACGGACCGATTTGGAACCAGGAAAGTGCCTGCGTACTTCGGAAAGAATTCCAATCATTGCGTCGGAGAGAACGGTCCATGTATCATTGACACGACGCATTGAATATCAAGTTGCTCGCAAGATCAACTCGGTGGTACGTTCGGCCGAATCTGGGGCACGAGCGACTGCTCGTTGCGGTCTTTTTTGTGAGCGCAAGTTCGGCCAGATCTCAACGTTCTTTGTTCTGGATGGAAAGGTCGCGTTTGTTCGCGGAATCGGTTCCGAGCAGACTGCAATCCCTGAAGTTTGTAGAAACCCTTTAATTCGATGATCCGACAGACGGCTAGCTTGGTCGCCGGAAAGAGCCGGCTCCTAGCGGATTTGTAGGAGAGAGCTCCGTCTCCCGATCCCGGTTCTCGCTTCGTCGGGCGGTTGCTTTAATTAGCTGGTTTTTCAGAGCCGTGGAATGGGGGCGTCGTCGCTTTCCATCTCATCGTGGCGCACGATCGTAAAACTGAGGTCAACTCTTATGGCCAATTTGCCGCTGGCGACTTTGTTGCAGGAGACACCGCTAAGTCGTGCGGTGACATGCCCACATTGCTGGCATTCTTTTCCGCCGGAATCGGTCCTCTGGATTTCTGTTCATCACAAATTGGCGGGTGAACCGCAGTTGCCGCCGACGTTGGCTGGTGGTCCCCAGCAGCGCCGTTTTATTCCCGAGCGCTTCGATGTGGAGGGGCGTGCGCTGGATGCCGAGGGTGCGCCCTCCACCCAGTTGGCATGCCCGCGCTGTCGGCTCCAGATCCCGCGTGCTTCGCTGGAGATGCCAAGTGTTGTCCTCTCGGTTCTCGGAGCGCCGGGCAGCGGCAAGTCGGTCTTTCTGACATCGATGGTTTTCACGATACGGCAGCAGGCGGCTCGCCTTGGCTTGCGATTTCAGGACACCGACTTGGTCATGAACAAGCATCTGATCGAGGACGAGCGGCGGATGTTCTTGGATTCCGAGGCCGAGACTTTCCGTCCGATCGGTTCAGCCGTAGAGAAAACGTTCGAGGATGATCATCGCTATCAGACTTCGCTGATCGACGGCCATCCGGCGCGGTTTGTGCCACCATATACGTTTTTGCTTGGTCCGTCGGAGGGGCATCCTCGATTTGAAGAAGGCAGGCGCTTGTCGCGATTGTTGTGCCTTTACGATAATGCTGGAGAGCACTTTCGACCGGGGGCGGACGCCGCGGACATGCCGATGACCCGCCATCTGGCCGCATCGAAAGGGTTGATGTACACCTTTGATCCAACCAAGGATCGGCGATTGCGCGGGCGTTTGGGGGACAAGTCGACGACCGGAATGGGCGTCGACCGCCAAGATGTCGTTCTGATCGAGGCGGCAAACCGCATCCGCGAACATTCGGGACTCGCTCAAACCTCGCGGATCCCCCAGACGCTCGTCGTGGTGCTGACGAAATTCGACGTCTGGCGGTCGTTGGTACCGGGACTCCAGAACTCGAATCCTTTGCGGAATTACCCGGGAACCAAGATTGACGCCCTTTCATGGGATGACGTTGATGACGTCTCCACGGTGTGCCGCGACATGTTGTGGGAATCCTGCCGTGAGATTGTAGCCGCCGCGGAGAGCATCTCGGAGAACGTGATCTACGCGCCGGTCGCGGCGGTGGGATGGGATATTCGCACCGATGCATCGGGTAATCCTAGTTTCCAGGGGGCGAACTGCGACCCGCATGGAGTCCTCGTTCCGTTTCTCAGTTTGCTGAGCAGGAGCATCCCCAAAGTCGTGCCTTCATTAAGACGTGTGTTGAAATGAATCGGCCTTCGTTTGTTTTAGAGCGGTTCACGTTCGTATGGCGTACGGGCCATACCAACCCGAAGCGCAAGCGAGGCGACAGCCGCCGGAACCCTCGCTTGCGCTTCGGGTTAGTATGATTGCCGTCGCTGTCGCTTTGCGCAACTCAAGAGTGAACCGCTATAGCCCCGACCAGGTAGGACAAAGCCTCGTCCTCTTGAAACATCCGTCCTGAAATTGAGACTTTGATGCTCTTTGGTTAGGCATCGATCGCCGAGCTTGTCGATGACCAAGCACGGTCGACACGGTGAATTCCGATGAGTCGTCGTAAGGTTGCGAGCGAGCTATAGGTAATGATTGCTGAACTGATTTATACGTCTGCGCCCAAAACTCTGGACGGCCCCGGCTATGGCGTGGTCGCCAAGTCGGAGGATTTACCTGAGCGACTCGCGACATTCATACGGCGGCTCAATCGCTACGACTTCGCGCTGTTGCCGGAAAACGGGCCGTCTCCCGCGAGCCCCGTCGTGTTTTCCCACACCACCCTCAGCGACGCTTCGGAGGTCTGGCACGTCATGTCGCGGGTGGGAAACGGGGGTTATGACTACACTCAGCGGGCTGTCTTTTTCGCGCATCATGTGGCCGTCACGAGCGATGAACTGCGGAACGCGACCGTCGCTGAGCTGATCCAAGAACCATCGATGTTCGAGTCGGCGTGGAACGGCCACGTGGGAATCCTTCCGGCCCGGTCGATTCCTGTTGCCCGCCGGCGGAAACCGCCTCAGGGTTTGTGGAACGCGCTGGCTGGACATCGTGACTGGGCGAAGGTCTGGATTGACCGGTGGGCGCGACACGACGGCCAGTCGAGTTTTGTGATTGTTCCCGGAGAGGCCGACGTCATGGCCCTGTTCGCCGAGGCTCTCGCGTTGTTGCCGTCGCAAAAGGCGGAGCAGGTTACGTTCATCACGCGATTGAATGCCGATCGGGCCGGTGTTCACTTCGATTGGGTCGGGTTGACGGCCGGGAGCGAGTTGGCCAGTTCCATCCTGGCCCGGCATCCGGAGCGGACTTTGGACCTGACCAGGCCCCTGGGGATCGTTCCCAGTTCGGCCGTTCCCAAGCGGCAAGCGACGGCTTCCAGTCCGCATGCACGGCAAAGTCCGGAACTACGACAGCCTGTCGTGCCCGGCTACGACGATCCAGCGATCGGCGGCTTTGGGAGGGACGAACCCCGGCACTCGCCCACAAAAGAATCGCCAGTCCCGCGTCCAACTTCCCCGTTGGTTCCGCCGCCTCCTCCTCCCCGGGAAGGGTTCTTCAAGCAGAACCCCGCGGCGATCGTGATTGTCGCGGGGATCACGCTGGCAACTGTCTTGGGTTTGTCGGCCGCCTGGATTTGGTTTTCCAAACCTCGCCACGAAGCGTCTGCCGACACTCCGCCCAAGGCTCTGGCCTCGGGAATCCCGGTAAGGGAAACGTCGCCAAATGGGGGTCAGCCCCAGGTAGGTGGATCGAATGACGATCGTAATCATGAGAAGCGCGAAAGTCCGCCTGGTGAAGGGAATTCGCAAGACACTAACCCCAGACCTGCCGCGACCGTTGGCTCCCAAAAGACCCCGCGCATCGTCCACTTGAAAGGATGGCTTCCGGAGATCGCGTCGAAGTCGAACGGCAAGCCTGGGGATTGGATTGAAGGGTACGACCTCCGTGAGCTCCGAGTTCCCAGCTTTTCCCAACTCAAACTCCTGTCCCCCAGTGAATTAGATCTCAAGGCCGTCACGCTGACCAAGGACGATGGCAAATCCGTGATCGAGGTCGGTTTGACGACGGACGATCCCAAGATCAAGGCCAGGAACTCATCGATTGCGTTCCGGCTAGAGGGCCAAAAGCTCGAGGTGCAACGACCGTCGCAACCGAGTGAAGACCTTTTGGACAGGCTGCAATTCTGTGTCGTTCAGATCGACGTTGTTCAGATCGACCCTTCTGTTGAGGGGGCGCCATCTGTCTGGGTCATGTTGACGCCTCTTCTGCCGGTGCCGCCGCTTTCCGACTCGGAGAACATGCCCCCAGAGTGGACGGGCGCCACCGGCTTTTTCGCGGCGGCCCACACGTTCCGAGAACGACTGTACGCCCGCATTCGAATCGACCGCATCTCCTTATCGATCCTTCCTCGGGAGAACGGCGGTTGGCCACTCCTCAATCCCAAAGCGGAGGCGGTTCTCGGAACAGAGTTGACCCACCTCTTCGAGATCAACTTGCCAAAGGGCCGAAAGTGGCCAGCCACGCTCAAAGTCTCGACAGACTCCAAGAAAGCGGAATCGGTAGACGTCAAGAACGATGATACGAGCGAGGTACTGGCAGACGCCAAGAAGGACGACAAAAGCTTCCGCCCGTTGGTCGCTCGAGTCGAGCCGTCGCCTTCGGCAACGGATCCTGCGACAAAGAAGAGCGATACCCAGAACCCCAAGGGATTGGGTACGCTTGAACTGTCCACGAAGGCGAAATCGAAGTCGACCAAGAAAAAGGCGGGGTCTCGTCCCACCGATAGGTCCGAACCGGCAAATCCGGACGAGAATCGACCCGAGGCCCTTGAAAAGACCGACGACGGTGCCTTGTTGGTCGAGCTGTTTCGCCGATATGGCCGCATTCACGGTTCGGTTGTCATCACCGTGAAGCACGGACAGTCAAACCAAGACATCGAAGTCTTGCGATTCGATAACGTTCCGGACAACGCACGCCCGTAACATCCCGGAGTGTCAGAGGCCATGAACTCGGAATCAGAGACCTTCGATTTTCGAGAGTTCCTCGAGCATTTTCGCAATATGCTACGTGCTCAGGCTCCCGAGGCTGAGAACGACTTATTCGAATCGCTGCTCAAGTACGGGCAGTTCTGCGAGGAGGCCAATCAGCGGTTGCGGGATTGCTTCGCCCTCATCAAGCGAGGCCAGTACTCCAATGCCATCGCTCTGTCCGAGCGCGAGCCGAACCTGCTCGACCGATGCTCGCAGCTCGACATACCAGAAAGCGGCATCCTGCCGGCCGTGGCACAGGCGCTTGGCGCCAAGCCTCCCAACCTTCTCAACCGCGATCTGGTCGAAGCACTCCAGGACGCCTACCAGAAAGGGAGCACGGCTGCCGAGAATATGAGGTCGCTCCATCGGTTGACGCTCGCAAGGGCACCTCTACCGACACGATTGAACATCATGCGTCGTTTGCTGGTCCAGGACCCGAACCATCCCTTCATGGACGCGGATATCCGTACGTTCGAGAGGGCCTGGTTCAAGCAGGCTCTCCCGTTCGTTCAGCCGTTTGTCAAACAGGGACGAGTGGAATTGATCCAGGAAATTGTTCAGGATCTTCAGCAAGGTGGCTATTTCGAGACTGTACCACCCTCGCTTATTACCAACCTGCAGGCGCAGATCGCGAAAGTGCAAGCAACGCAACTCCCGATGCTCGCCGAGCAGATCCGCCAGGCGTACTCTGAGCGGTCGATCTGGCGCTTACACAACTGGCCGAGCGTTGGAATTCGCTGGTGGCCGAGGCCGGTTTACCCGACGCGGACGTCAGCTTTGGTGTGGCTGATGCGCTGGATTGGCTGCATCAAACCTGGGATGAAGAGCAGCGGAACCGGCAGCGAAACGAAGCGCACGCCCACCTGTCGAGGTTGCTGCAGTCGCGCGACACCAAGCGCCTCGATCTGGAGATCGCCTACCAGTCCGCAAAGACTTTGGGCGCCGTCAACGATGGCCTTGAGCAACAATTTCGCTCGTGGTTGGAAAACGCAGGTCGCCGCCGGACCACGATCATCGCCGGCGCGGCCAGTGCGGTGATGGTGATGATCGGTATCGCGGCCCTCGCCTTGGTCCTGACGACTCGGTCTTCCGAACCCGGCCCCTCTGTCGACCATCTCGCCGACGCCGGGCCTCCTGTAGGCGAGACCAGCAAACCCTCCGCCACGCCCGCGATCAAAGAATCTAAGACGGCGAGCGTGTCGGCGCCGAGTGCGCGGGCAGAGTTGGCGAGTGATCGCCCGGTGGAAGTTTCGAGGGCACGGAATGAGGACGAAGAGCGGACCCCGAAACCAGGACTCGACAAGCGGTTAGCCGCGTCGACGGAGGGATCCCAAAAGCTCCTGGGCGCGGCTGTGGAATGGTCGGAGATCCTGCGGCAGCGGAATTCGTCGATCAAGGATAGCGAGGCTTGGAAACTGAAAGAACGCCTTGCCCAGAAGGACATTGTCAACCTCTGGTTTATTCGGCTCGTCGGTGGAGATTCGTTCTATTACACGAGAGAGGAGCCGCCCGCCGGCGATAACAAGTTGGTTGCCAACGTCTTACGCAACGTTGACGAGCAGGCAAAAATCCCGTTGCTTGGCAAACGGCGGGTTGGGAGAGCCCCGCAATCGATCTTCGCCGAACATGCCGCGAAACTCTGGGAATCACCCCAACGAGACGATTGGGACCAGTGCTTGGCCGCCGTCTACGACGAACTAATCGACTCGAAAGACATGGATGCCATCCTGAAGTTGGACCTTCTCCGCGGCTTCCTGAATTTGGCGGTGCATACGAGCCCTGGCTATCGCGACAAGCTCCAGGACCTGCCCGAATTCAAGAAGGTCGCGGGACGACCGGCATCGCTGACGAGCGATTGGCTTGATCCCGGCAAAGACCTGGACAAACAGCGTGAAGACGCCGAAGCACTCATCAAGCAGGCCCCTCGTCTGCGCGACTTTGTCGTCGGCGCCGCGGAGCAAGACAAGCAACGGCTGATGGCCCTCACGCAAGGTTCGATCATATTCGGCTGGATCAGCCGGGAGGGGGCGGCTCGCCCCGCACTAGCGACGTTTGAAGGGCCGCGGCCGACCGCCGGGAGTCGCCTCTACTCGGTCGACAACGGCGAACGGATCGATCTCGGATCGGTCGCAACGGCTGGGAAGGAAATTCCGGTCAACCCAGCCGCCGAGCGGTACGTTGGCTGGCCAGTGTTTGCCATCGTCGTTGCAACGGAGAAATACGGCGGAGTGGAGATCGGCGCCAAGGGGGTCAAGGCGTCAGCCGTTGAGGTGGGCGCCGCAGGCTCCTCGCCGAGTCTGAGAGTCCTGGAACTGCAGCAGCGGACGGTGGACGTGACGCTGAGCCGGCTTAAGGGGAAGCGGTTTGATGCCGTGCTGGTCGACGACGTCGCCAGCGTTGTCGAGGATTTCATCAAGGCGCTGAAATCCGAGCTGGGAGTACCGGAAGCGAATATCCAGGTGGTTGCGAGCAGTGGCGTGCCGTTCGCCAACAACTTCGCCGACCTTGTGACAGCGGTCCGCAAGCAGACGGGTAAGGATCTGGACAAGATCGACGCCACGGAGGAGGCGACGTTGACCGCGATTGCACTGGTGCCGAAGGAGCTGCGCACCAGGGCGGTGGTGATCGATATCGGCTCCGGGAATACCAAGGGGGGAGCGTTCCTGGACGAGTCCGGATCGCCGGAGCGGTTCGCCGCGCTAGATGTGCCGTTCGGCACCACGACGCTCTCCAAGGCCATCGACAAAAACGCTGCCGAGGCTGGGAAGACGCGGGCCGAGGTGGCGCGGGAGGTTGGTTCGACGTCGTTCGGATCGCCGTTGCGGGAGCGATTGATTGAGAAACCCGAGCTTGGCCAGCGAAACGTGGTCCTGTTCGGCGGGGGGAGCGTATGGGCTTTCGTCACGATTATGAAGCCCGAGACAGCGCTGGAACCGTTCCCCAACGTGACGGCGGCCGACATCAAGGCGTACGTCGAGCGGATTACTCAGACGCCAGGCAAGTATCCGGACGTCGACTTTGGCCTCGTGACGGATGCCGCGGCGCGGAAGGCCGCGGAAGCCGACTACGACCGGATTCGCGGAGCGTCGGGAGCGACACCGGTTTTCAAGCCGGAGGAGCTACAGGCCGGTGCGGTGCTGCTGGAACAGGTGAGCGACGTCCTGACGTTCTCGAAACGGACGGTGTACTTCGATCGTAAGGCGGTGACGGCCTGGATCACGGCGCGGATCACGCCGCCCGAGTTCCGCCATCTGTTGCCGCAAGCGCTGGGGCGACGGCTCCCGCTCCCGCTTTCCCCCTCGGGCGAGCCGGTCTCGGCGGCCACCACGACAGTGTTCCCGGGCGCGGCGCCGCCGCCGTTAATCCTGTTGAGTTCACATTGATAGAGGTCAACCATGTGGTTCGTGCGTGCCGGCACTCAAATTAAAGGTCCGTTTAGCGAAGACCAGTTGCGATCGATGCGCCGGCGCGGAGAGTTCTCGCCAATTCATCAGATATCGACCGATCGAATACGCTGGGACTCCGCCGCGCAGTTGGTGCAGTTGCTAGACGGGCCGCTTCCTGATTGGCAGATCCACCGCCAACCTTTGGTATCAACGGCGGACCGAATCCAGGACGTGACGGACGAGTCGAGATCGGAGCCATCGTCAACGGCCTCCGAATGGTGTTATGTCGACTCGGCCCACCAGCAGGTGGGACCTGTTCCCGAGCAAGTGATTCGTGAATTGCTCCAAACGAAACAACTATCCCGAAAGTCGCTCGTTTTCAAGCTGGGCGGGACACAGTGGGAGCAGGTCAGTCAACATCCCGAGCTGGCGCGATTCGCCCGATCCGGGTCTTCGGGATTGCTCGCCATCGTCGCGTCGGCCGCTCTCGTGATCGTTATGCTCGGAACCTTACTCTACGTGCTTCTGTCGCGAAAGTCGGTCCTCGGGGACTGGACCAGCGAGGCACCGCGCGGCAAGGCTCCGTCGAGCTCCAATCCGATCCAATTCGGCAATGACGACGATAAGGTGATTCAATCCATCAGTGACGAGGAACACCTCAAGAAAGCAGTCGGCCTGGTGGTCTGCGGCTGGACAATCTCTCTCAATGACGGTAACAGGGGGGACGAAACCGAAAGCACGGGTACCTGCTTCAGCGTCAGTTCAAGCGGGCACCTGGTAACCAATAAGCACGTCGTCGAGAGCGCCGAGAAACGCCAGCGAATGGCAAAGGCATTTGTTCTCAAGGATTATGCATTCGCGCTCGTGATGCCGAAGGCACGTACGTTGGTCCGGAGTGAGATCGAGAAGGGGACGATCAACCCGCCCCCCCGAGACGACGAGCAGTTCGAGAAGATGAGCCGGGCAGTGGCTGAAAAAAACTGATCGAACCGCTGATGCCCAAGCTTCAGGCCCTCGTGAAGGAGATCGTGCCCAAGGTTTGGGTCTTCCTCGGCAGTCGCGATGCGCTTTATGTCGCCAAGGTCATTCATGTCAGCGAGAGCCATGACATGGCTGTTCTGAAGATCGAGAATCCCGGGATGCCCTATCTCCATATGGAGTCTCAGGCCGACAAACTCCCGCACCCTCCCAACCACGTTTTCGCCCTGGGCTTCCCAGGCACGTCCAGGGTGGCAGCCTCCCAGGAAGAGCGGAGTCTCGATAATGTCAAGGAGCGCCAGACAATCAAGTCGATGTTCCGCGATCGCGACTTCATCTTCGATGTCACCGAGGGGGCCGTCAGCAAGATCTTCAGAGAGGATGGTGGCAGTCGAGAGTGGATTCAGCACAAGGCGGATTTCAACCCCGGCAATTCCGGTGGTCCACTCGTAACGAGCGATTGCAAGGTCGTCGCGATCAATACCCAGTATATCAAGCGAACACAGGACGCGTCGGCGACGCTCCAATCCCTGGCGATTCCCCAATTGCTTCCGGAAATTGCTCCGCTCCTTAATGCGCGATCGAGCCGGGATAGTTCTGCCGCCACGACGCAGTAACCGATCTCGGCGACCAGAAACGTTCTAATACGTGACAGGCCCATCGAGATCACGAAGCATCAGGATAGAAAATGATCGGGTTTGACTCGCCGCCTTGTGAAAAGGCGTCGGTCTACCGATCGTCCGGCAGTGCTCGTCGACTGCACATTTCGAACGAATGTGCGGTCAAATCTCGAAGCAGACGGTAATCAGGCGTTGCAACAACAGAATCGACTCTCAAGAACCTGGAGGAAAGTCATGAACCGAATGCGGTCGCACATCGGAACACTCTTCGTAAGAACGGCTACAGAACGTCATGCATGTCATGTTGGGCCGAGAGAGAGGAACTCCTGGTTGCGTGGACTCGGAATGACGCTGTTCCTCGTCTCTTCCGGTATCTTGGCAAGCGGCGGTGCCGTGGCCTCCGAGAAATACGGCGGAGTGGAGATCGGCGCCAAGGGGATCAAGGCGTCAGCCGTCGAGGTGGACACGGCAGACTCCTCGGCGAGTCTCAAGGTCTTGGAGCTCGAGAAGCGGACGGTGGACGTGACGCTGAGCCGCCTGAAGGGGAAGCGGTTTGATACCGTGCTGATCGACGACGTCGCCAGCGTTGTCGAGGATTTCATCAAGGCGCTGAAATCCGAGCTGGGAGTACCGGAAGCGAATATCCAGGTGGTTGCGAGCAGTGGCGTGCCGTTCGCCGCCAATCTTCCCGATCTCGTGGCGGCGATCCGCAAACAGACGGGCAAGGATCTGGACAAGATCGACGCCACGGAGGAGGCGACGTTGGCCGCGATCGCACTGGTGCCCAAGGACCTGCGCACCAAGGCGGTGGTGATCGATATCGGCTCCGGGAATACCAAGGGGGGAGCGTTCCTGGACGAGTCCGGATCGCCGGAGCGGTTTGCCACCGTGGATGTGCCGTTCGGCACCACGACACTCTCCAAAGCGATCGATAAAGAGGCGGCCGAGGCTGGGAAGTCGAAGGCCGAAGTGGCGCGGGAGGCTGGATCGCAGTTGTTCGGGGCTCCGTTTCGACAGCAATTGACCGAGAAACCCGAGCTTGGCCAGCGGAACGTGGTCCTGTTCGGCGGGGGAAGCGTATGGGCCTTCGTGACGATCATGAGGCCCGAGACCGCGCTGGAACCGTTCCCCAAGGTGACGGCGGCCGACATCAAGGCGTACGTCGAGCGGATTACTCAGACGCCTGGCAAGTACCCGGAGGTCGAATTCGGTCGAGTGAAGGATGCCGCCGTACGCAAGGCGGCGTCAGCCGACTACGACCGGATTCGCGGGGCATCGGGAGCGACGCCCGTGTTCAAGCCGGAAGAGCTGCAAGCCGGTGCGGTGTTGCTGGAACAAGTGAGCGACGCGTTGGCGTTTTCGAAACGCACGGTGTACTTCGATCGCAAGGCGGTGACGGCCTGGATCACGGCGCGGATCACGCCGCCCGAGTTCCGCCATCTGTTGCCGCAAGCGCTCGGGCGAAAGCTCACGCTCCCGGTACCGGTCACCGGTGGTGTCGAGCCACAACCCGAGGCCTGTCCAGACTCCGCCCTCAAGCCCTGCGCCTGCGACGGTTACCCGCGCCATCGATGAGAGTGCGGCTGACAAGGCCTATGGGGAGGGATGCGATCTGTTTTGGTCGAATCGATTTCCCGAAGCCCTGGCAGCTTTCAAGAAAGCCATAAATTCCTCGGACGGCGATGCGCGATTCTGTTATTTCAAGGGCTTGGCTGAGATGGCGCTCGGCGATACGAAGGCGGGTGAGGCCTCGATCTCACAGGGAGCGCAATTGGAGCTCCAGAAACGACCGGACTCTCGGGAGATCGGCTTTGCCCTCGTCCGCGTGCAAGGCTCGACGAGGCGTTATCTTGAAGGGTTCAGAAATCGCATGAAGGCCGCCGCGCCTCCGAGCGTGAGTCAGCCGTAGTTTCTTTTGATGTTGCGCTATTGTCCATTCGCCCCGAAGAGGCAGCCACAAACCATTTTGCCGAACCGCCATGCAGCGCACTCCAAAAGGTTGACAATGGCGCAACATCAGAACACTGGGAAGACATGTATCTTTGTTGCGCGTCAACATACGTCCCCCCCTTGAGAAGGGGGGGCAGGGGGGGTTAAGAGGCATAGCCAATACGTTGGGCCGACGCGACAATTCCGCGGAGGACAGCCGTCCCGGAACCGCACCAGGCTGTGGTTACGCGGGATACCCCCCCTGCCCCCCCTTCTCAAGGGGGGGACGACGCTAACGGAATCCGGATGAAGACAAGGCTTGTACAAGAGCAACTTTTCAACACACCACCCGCGCCCCTCCGGGGTGGTTGAAGTCATTCCCATGTCATGCCTTCGACCCCAAAGTCCGAAGGTTGTTTTCGTCCTATTCCTAAGGTCCGGACCCGACGGTCAGACGCTCATGGAGCACATAGACCAACGCCCCGACCGAGCCGCCGATGACCGTGAGAGTGATCAGGGCCGCGAGCATGAACGAATCGACGGTGAGGGCCTCGATGACGGCCCAGGCCCCGAAAGCGACCAGGAGCCAGTGGATTTGATTGATGCGGTTGGTTGAGACGAAATGGGCCAACAACTCCGCGCCCGCGCCGGCGATTCCTCCGATCAAAAAGCAAAAGCCCAGATTGGACGGCCGGGAGAGGAGCAATCCATCGACGGCCAAAACGATTCCTCCCACAATTGCCCCCACGAGGCCGAAGACGCCGGTCTTTCCTAACGCAATCGCCGACACCTGCACCCGCCGCCCCGACCAGTCCGCCATTAATCGCCCACACGACGATGAAACGATGCGAACTACCGGGGAATGGCAGGGCCGTCCATCCGCAGATCTCTAGCACAAGCCATCCCAGCAGCGCCCCCGCGAGAATTCCGCGCAAGGCCGCGTACCGACTCGGTCCCCAGTATTTTCCCAGCGCGGCGAGGACGCTACCGGCTGTCGCGCCGAGAATCGCACCGAGGATCAGGGAAATCTCAAACTCCCATTCGGATCCATCCGGGGGATAATATTCCCGAGCGATGAGTAACTCTCCGATGAGGCCGCCCAAATTCCCACCCACCGCCGCACCGCCTGTTGCCCCGATCACCCACCAGGTGAGATTCCGACCGAAGGCATCGAGGCTCCAGAGATCCGGGGACGGTTTCGGCGCGGGAGGCGGGACTCCGACCAGTGGGTGCAGCCCCGACGAAGACGATGAGGACATATACAGTGGGGGCATCGCCACCGGCCTGCCAGAACGCCGTGCTGTCTGGCTCGGCCCCGGCTGTGGCTCGACTCGTGCTCTCGATGTAGGCTGGACGCTCGAGGCCGACGCCGGTTGCTGGGGCGACTGATCCTGCTTGGTCTCGACCCCCTTGGGTCGGTCCTGAGTCGCATACCATTCGACAATCGGCAGCACCTGCATGAGCGATTGGTGCACGTCCGACTTGGTGACGACGTCGAAGTCGTGCGCCCCGACATTGCCGAGCTTACGAATGGTCTCGGTGTACGCTTCCATTTTCTTTGGGAGATGTCCGTCCTTGACGAGTCGCTGGATCAGGTTCTCTAGGGGCCTGGTACCGGCGGGCTCGCCAACCCGAAACTCGAATACGTCTTGTATGACGAATTGGAGGACTTTTCGAGCCCCAGTGAGCGCCATTTCGGGATATTGGTCGGAAATTGTCACTGTGCGACGAAAGTTCTCGCGAATCTCAGCCGAAAGGTTGGGGATGCGGTCGATTCGATCAAGCAAATCTTGGAACGAACTGTCGATTGAGCCCGCACGGCCGGACGAGTCGTCTGACGATGGGCTCCGAAGGATTCTCGGATCGCGATTCGGTTTTGGGGGCGGCGGAGGTGGAATATTAAACGTCTGGCCCTGCGCGGGCGGCGCGGGACTCCCAGCCGTACCACCCGCCGAAACGCGACGGCGACAGACTGGGCAAACCACTCCCTGACCTGCCTGATCGGCTGGCACCTGGAGTCGTTTGCCGCAAGCACACTGGACCACGATCGCCATAGTCTCGGTTCCCCGTCCGATAGGAAGGGACTCAATGCCTTCCGCCAATCGCCACCGAATTATAACCGGCTTTATCGCTGATGTCCCCTCCTGATTCCACCCGATCGAGCGTGAGTGCCGCGCGAAGCCGTTGTCTTCTCGATGATTGTTTGGGCCGGTCCAGAAACGTAGCTGTGATCCGTTAGCTGGCCTTCCCTTCGACGTCCCAGACCGGCTGCTCGCCGAGCTCCTCCAGGCCTTTCGGGGCGGATCGACCTCGGGCAGCCGTCGCGGTAACGGAAGCGAGCGCGGACCTCGTCGTAGGTCCGCCGGCTGATGCAGGGGAACCCCGGCACGGCCTCGCTCTCCAGGCGGGCACCGAGGTTGACCGTCGTGCCGATGGCGGTGAAGTCCATCAAGTCGTAGGTGCCCACGTTGCCCAGCATGGCTTCGCCAGTACTGATACCGACCCGGATGGCAAACGGCCTGAGACCGAGGATCGTGCGCGGCTCGTTGAACTCTTCCATCCGCTGGCAGAGTTCCAGGCCCGCGGACACGGCCCTGGACGCGTGATGGTGCCCGCGGAACATCGCCATGAAGCCGTCGCCGCGGAAGACGCTCACCAAGGCGTCGTGGCCGCGGAGCGTGGCCACCATGTCGGCCATCATTTGGTTGAGAGTCATCATGACCACCTCAGGTGGGGTGTCGAGGGCAAAAGACGTCGAGCCTTTGATGTCGAGGAAAAGCACAGTCAACGGCTCTGTTACCCCCGAGATAAGCGAGTCCGTCTCCTCCGGCATACCACGACCTCGGACACGGCGAAAGATCCGGGCGTAGTGGGCCTCGGCGTTGACGACCTTCAGCTCCTCACTGATCCCTCGCACCAGATGGGCGCGGCGGCAGGATTCGGCCAGGTCGAGTGCCGCCAGATATTCGCGTGTGACCAGCGGCCGCGGCAAACCCGCGGCACGGGAAAGCTGGGCGATCTCCCACTGGACGCGGGTCTGCTCGGCCCGTTCCCGGGAGCGGATGAACGGATCGAGCGCGGCGCGTAGCTTCTGCTTGGATTCGTCAAATCGACCTTGGTGACGTCGGATGATGCCCCAGACATGGTTGACGTGCGCCAAGCCCTCAACAAACTCGACCGTCCGGAAGAGCTCCTCGGCCTTGCCGACCTCGGATTCGGCGTCCGCGATCTGACCCTCCGCAATGTGGAGCAAGGCACGATCCTTGCGGGCGAAGCCCTCGCTGATCGACCAGCGACCGGTGGCGGCGCGGATGCTCGCATCGAGCCAGCCGGCGGAGTCCACCCAATGCTCGCGGGCTTCGCTCGGACGTGCGACCGCGGCGGCACGGTTACCACGCTCCAGGGCGACCCGACCGAGGAAATTCTGCATCAGGGCCTCACCGCGCACATCATGCATATTCTGGGCGATGGTCAGGTCTTCCAAGAAGCACTGCTCCGCCTGGTCAAGATAACCCCAGTCGAGATGAAGCCGGCCGAGGTTACCGTAGCTGACGGCCAAGCCAGCCTGGTCTTCCCATCCCTTCTTACGCGCGATTGCCTGGCGGAAGAACTCCTCGGCGGCGTGGAAATTGTCCCGAGCTGCGTAGACCATGCCGAAAGTGTCGAGGATGCGGCCGGTGCCATAATGGTCCTTGCCAAGCAACCGGAGCGACTCACGCAGCTCAAACAACGCCCGGTCAGCGTCGCTCGCATGGAAGAGGTTGGCTCCGCGCATGTGGGCGACGGCCGCGCGGAGGAGGACGCTTTCCGGCTCCGGCTCGATCGACGCCAGCAGTCGATCCGCCTCCTCGAAACGACGCTCACGCATCGCCAGGAACGCTTGAACAAATCGCGACCATTTCTGAACGACAGAACTGTCGTCGGCGTCTTGCAGCAGCCTTCGAGCCTCGTCGTGGGCGCCGCGCTCGGCCGCCATCCAAGCGGCGAAGAATCGCATTTCGTTTCGGCGCGTGGCATCGGACGTCGCGGCAATCTCTTCTTTCAGCTTCTGCATGCCCATCTCCCAGCCGTACTGGCGGAGGAGAGAGAGGACTTTATCGCCGGTCTCCGGCTGATTGAGCATGTGCTTTCATCCCATCTGCGACTTCGCGCGAACCTCAGGTCCCGCCGCGATACGCCGGGCTGATTTCTCGCTCGCGTTGGGCAGAACATGTATGTGTTTCACGCATTTCTCCGCGGGTGCGAACATCGACGCGTCAACACCGGGAGGACTGGCGCATTTGCGATGTTACCACATTCCGTGTTCAGGTTCCGGATGTCTCCAAGCCGGTCATCTTCGTCGCTGTCACCGATCTTGAGCGATCCAGCGGTCTGTCCCACGCACCGGCACGTCGTCGCTCGAGTTGCGTCCTGTCGATTCGTTTCGTGCCTGCACGTTAAATGTTCCGCGGCCGATTCTGTTGAAATACTTGGCGTGATCGGTTGGAATACTCGATCGGACCGGAGCGAGTGGCGATCCAGGCAGCGACGACGCCCGATAGCTGAGATATCTCTGTCATGGTCGTCACTCTCATTCAAAAAGGGATTCGCCCCCGGCGGATTCACTTTTCTCAAAGAGCAGAACGCGGACGCATCATGAAACCAGCGGATGTCGCAGTGATCGGTGGAGGGATCGTCGGGCTCGCCACGGCTTACCAGTTGACACGAGAGCACCCCGGCCGTCGGGTGGTGGTACTGGAGAAGGAGGCCGACCTCGCCCATCACCAGACCGGGCATAACTCGGGCGTGCTCCACTCGGGGATTTACTACAAGCCGGGCTCGCTCAAGGCGATCAACTGCCGGGCCGGCAAGAAGGCGATGGAGGAGTTCTGCGCGGCCGAAGGGATCTCCTACGAGATCTGCGGCAAGGTGATCGTCGCGGTCGACGACACCGAGCTGCCCGCGTTGGAGCGGATCTACGAGCGGGGCCAGGCCAACGGCGTCAATTGCACGGTCATCGACAAGGACCGCCTCGCCGAGCTCGAGCCGTACGCGGCCGGCGTCCGCGCGATCCACGTTCCGGAGGCGGGCATCGTCAACTATCGACAGGTCTGCCAGCGCCTGGCCGAGCGTGTCCGCGAGCGCGATGGCGAGGTCCTCACGTCGACTCGCGTCACCGGGATGAAGATGAACGGCTCGAGCGTCGTTGTGACCACGCACCGTCTGCGACCTGGAGGCGAGCCAGGTCGTCAATTGCGCGGGGCTCCAGTGCGACCGGGTGACGGCCATGAGCGGCGAGAAACTGGGGGCCAAGATCATCCCGTTCCGGGGCGAGTACTTCGCGCTCAAGCCCGAGGTCCATCACTTCTGCAAGAACCTGATCTACCCGGTGCCCGACCCCAACTTCCCGTTTCTGGGCGTGCACTTCACGCGGATGATCGACGGCAGCGTCGAGTGCGGGCCGAACGCCGTGCTGGCCTTCGCTCGCGAAGGGTACCGCAAGACGGACCTCAACATCGCCGACCTCGCCGAGTCGCTCACTTACCCCGGCTTCCTCAGGTTGGCGGCCAAGTACTGGAGGATGGGCCTGGGCGAGATGTGGCGGTCGATCAGCAAGGCCGCGTTTGTGAAAGCGCTTCAGCGCCTGCTGCCGGAGATCAAGGCCGAGCACCTCGAGCCCGCGCCGGCGGGCGTGCGGGCCCAGGCGGTCTCGCGCAGACGGCGGCATGGTCGACGACTTCCTGATCCAGGTGAACGACCGCGTGATCAACGTCGGCAACGCCCCGTCACCCGCCGCGACCGCTTCGCTCAATATCGGCAAGCTGATCGTCGAGCGGCTGGCACCCCGGCTAACCTGACGCGCCGATCGATGACACACGAGCTTCATGCGTGGCGTCGGCGCCTCAACTTGCGTGAATGGCGAAGGCAGCCACAGCCAGCGTCATCACGGCCAGCGTGCTCGGCTCGGGGATTGGCAGGGGATCGGGCGAGAGACCCGCGGGTGTCAAGAGCAAGAAATCGTCGCTCGCATGTTGAACTCGTCTGGTGCAGGGCCTCAAGCAGAATTCGCCCGTCGTCATCGATCGCAATTGCGCGGAGGTTCGAATAATTATTACTAACCAAGTATGGAATGGTCGCTAAGTCCGTCGTAGTTGAGTACTCATGTTGTAAACGCTTGCCTCGTTCATCGGATACCCAGGCTTTGATTTGTATTACCGATGAGGATATTACCCGACTTGCTCAGACTCACAGAAAAGCCACTTTCCATGTTCAAAAAGCTGGCCGAGGCACCATACTGGGTTCCAGACGATGCGACGGCGACCGGTTGGCCCCAGGACCCATCGGGGTTTTGCGTCACGTAGTAGGCATCCAATCGATTCCAGGAGGCTTCCTGCGGCTGCGCACTGACGCCGACGGAATCGGTCGCCATGGCGATCCCATTCGGGTACAGCGCCACGCCCTGAACGGAGCTATAAGTACTGAAGGTCCCCGAAGTTGAACTTGGTACCGGATCAAGAAGAGGGAAATTGGCCGGAGTTGACATGGACGTGCCAGTGAAAGTTTGCGGGAAAGGATAAGCCGTGCCGTTGGAAGCGAGCACGGTGCCGTTGCCGTTGGCATCGGTCGAAAACTGTGGGCTACTCGCGGTGGAGGGTACCACACCAAGGTCCGTGACGGTGTACGTTGCCGCGATGGGATCGGCGTAGGCCGTCGTGGCGACCGCGCCCAGAAGCGTCAGACTGAAAAGAGGGAGCCACTTGTTTGTCTTCGAGCAGCGCATGGATACCACCTTCCTTGGCGTCGGAATTCGAGCAAGTTGGGCCATTGGCTCGTCCCTGAGCGGCGCGTACTTTATTTCATTTGTTTTCAGCCGTCAATGCGACTCGGGATCGAAAAAAAGTCGAGGGCAACCGGCGGATGCGGTCGGAAGTTCGAGTCAAGTCAGCCAGAGATTCCAGTGACTTTCCGGCGGCATCGTTGTCGCGCTCTTCCGGTCTTGGTACATTCAGGCCACTACACCGAGTTTGAGGACCCCGAATATGTTCCGACATCTGCTGATGATCTCCCTGTTTCTGGCAATCACGATCGGAGAAGCAAGAGCCGCCGAGCCCTTGAAGGTCGGCGTGTTCGCGGTCGATGCCTCTCCGCCGGTCGGCAGCCCGCTCGCCTATGACCCGACCAAGGGGGTCGTTCATCCGCTGAGCTGCCGGGGTGTCGTCCTGATCGGGTCCGAGCGGCCGATCGTTCTTTGTGCCGTCGACTGGATCGGGATCGCCAACGATGGACAGGTCGAGTTCCGTCGAGCCCTGGCCGCGGCCGCCGGCACCGTTCCGGAGCGGGTTGTGGTTCATACGCTCCACCAGCACGACGCGCCGGTCTGTGATTTCTCGACCGACCGTCTGCTCGCCGATAAAGGAATCAACCGCGAGATCTTCGACGCCGGCTTCGCCCGCGACGTGATCGCCCGGGCCGCCGCGGCGGTCCGCGTCGCGACGGCGAAGGCCCGGCCGGTTACTCACCTGGGCCTGGGTCAGGCCGAGGTCGAGAAAGTGGCCTCGAACCGCCGCGTGCTCGGTCCCGACGGCAAGGTGAAGCACGTCCGCTGGAGCGCCACCAAGGACCCGGAGGTCCGGGCCGCGCCGGTCGGCACGATCGACCCCATGCTCAAGATGATCAGCTTCTGGAACGGCAACGAGCCGGTCGCGGCCCTGACTTACTATGCCACGCACCCGCAGAGCTATTACCGGACCGGCCTGGCCAATCCCGACTTTCCCGGCATCGCCCGCGACCAGCGTCAGGAGGCCACCAAGGTCCCGCACATTCATTTCAACGGGGCCGGCGGTAACATCACCGCGGGCAAATGGAACGACGGATCGCACGAGAACCGCCAGATCCTGGCCGACCGGGTCGCCGAGGGCATGGCCAAGGCATTGGCTGCCACTGTGAAGACTCCAATCACGGCGGCCGACGTCTCGTGGGAGTCGATACCGACCGCACTGCCGCCTGCCGGTCACCTTGACGAGGCTCGACTCCAGGCCGTCGTGAACGACGCCTCCAAGCCGGTCCGCGTGCGAGCCGAAGCCGCCAACGACCTGGTCTGGCTGCGCCGTTGCCATGCGGGAGATCCGATCGACATCGCCTGCCTGCACCTGGGCAAGGCCCGGGTGCTTCATATGCCGGGCGAGTTGTTCGTCGAGTACCAGCTCGCCGCGCAGAAGTTGCGGCCCGACCTGTTCGTGGCCATGGCGGCCTACGGCGACTACGCCCCTGGCTATATCGGCACGGAGATCGCCTATTCCCAGGGCGGCTATGAGACCGAGCCTCGCTCCTCCCTGGTCGCGCCGAGTGTCGAGCGAACTTTGATGAATGTCATCGAACGACTGCTCCGGCAATAAGTAAAGACACTCAGGCCAGGATGCCCTTCACGACCTTGCCATGGACGTCGGTTAGCCGGTACTGGCGGCCTTGGTAGCGGAATGTCAACCGGGTGTGGTCGATGCCGCAGAGGTGGAGGATCGTCGCCTGCATGTCATGCACGTGAACCGGATCGGCGGTGATGTTCCAGGCGAAGTCGTCGGTCGAGCCGTAGACCGTGCCGGGCTTCACGCCGCCGCCGGCCAGCCACCAACTATAGGCCTTGCCGAAGTGATCGCGTCCGTTCGGGCTCGACGGATTGCCCTGACCGAACGGAGTGCGTCCAAACTCGCCGCCCCACACGACGAGTGTGTCGTCGAGCATTCCGCGCTCCTTCAAGTCGCGCACCAGTGCGGCCGAGGGACCTTCGGTGTCGCGGCATTGCATCTCCAGTTGCGTGAAGAGATTGCTGTGCTGGTCCCAACCCGCGTGCATCAACTGCACGAACCGCACGCCACGCTCCAGCAGCCGCCGGGCGATCAAACAGTTATTGGCGAACGTGCCCTTCACGAGAGCATCCGGGCCATACCGCTTGAGCGTGTGCTTTCGATTCGCCGGAAAAGTCGACCAGATCGGGCACGCTCGTTTGCATCCGAAACGCCATCTCGTACTGGGAGATTCGCGTGTCGATCTCGGGGTCGCCATAGTCGTTCAGATGGGCGGCGTTCATCGCGGCCATGTCGTCCAGCAGCGCCCGCCTCGCCTCGCGGCTCACGCCGGGCGGGTTGGCAAGATAGGGCACCAGGTCGCCCGTATTGCGGAACCGGACGCCCTGAAACCGGCTGGGCAGGAACCCACTTCCCCAGTAGTAGTCGAAGAACAGTTGGCCGCAGGTCTTGCCCTTGTCACTCGAGGTCATCACGACGAACGTCGGTAAATTGGCGGTCTCACTGCCCAGGCCGTAGGCCAGCCACGCGCCCATGCTGGGCCGGCCAGGCACCTGAGCACCCGTCATGAAGAAGGTCACGCCGGGGGCATGATTGACCGCTTCGGTGTTCATGCTCCGCACCAGACAGATCTCATCGGCCATCGCCCCGACATTGGGCAGCATCTCGCTCATCTCGATCCCGGACTGGCCGTACTTCTTGAACGGCTTGATCGCCGGCACGACCGGCCATTTTCCGTAGCCGCTCGACATCGTTGATAAACGAGTCGTGCCCCGCACGGTATCGGGGATGTCCTTGCCCGCCATTTTCCGCATGAGCGGTTTGGGGTCGAAGAGGTCCACGTGCGACGGTCCTCCACCCTGCCAGAGGACGACCACGCGCTTCGCCTTGGGCGCATGGTGCGGCAATCCCGGCAACCCGGCCTCACCACGCGGTACCGCGTCGCTTCCTCCCGCACCCTGCGCCGTGCGCAGCCCCGAACAGCGAGGCCAGCGCGGCCAGTCCCACGCCGCTGGCCGCCGAACCGAACAGTTGCCGGCGCGTGACTCGGGCGATGTTCTCGAGGTGGAGGTCATTCATGAGCAAGAATCTCCAGGTCGTCGTAGCTCGATGAACACGAATCGCACGGATAACGAATACACGCATCAAGTGTCTCCTTTTACGGATCCACCGTGTTCAATCCGTGTCAATCCGTGGCTCAGATTGCTCATTCTCTCGTCAGCGCCTCATCCAGGTTGAGGATCGCCAGGCAGACGGCGGACAGCGCGGCGTGCTCCGTGATGTCGAGTGATTCGTCTCGTCTGGCGGCGCCCACCCTCAACAACGCCCTTGCATTTTCGATGTCGGCTTTGTAAATCGCGGCCTGCTTGTGATACGCGCGTCGCAATATCTTCAGGTCATGGTCGGTTGGCTTTCGACAGAGGACGCGGCGAAACGCGTAAGTGAGCCGGCCATCGAGATCGTGGGAGGCTTTCATGCTGTTTTGAGCGAGCATCCTGGCGGCCTCGACCCAGGTGGGGTCGTTGAGCGTTGTGAGGGCGTGCAGCGGCGTACTGGTCGTGGTCGATCGCACCCGGCACGTCTGCCGATTCGATGCATCGAACATGTTGGCCGGGCTGACGGTGCGCCGCCAGAAGGTGTAGAGACTGCGGCGATAAAGGTCGTTGCCCGACGAAGCCGGATAGGTAAAGTCGCGCTCCTTCGTGATTGCGAGGGCCTCCCAGATCGCGTCGGGCTGATAGGGATAAACGGGAGGTCCGCCGATTCGCGGATCGAGCAATCCGGCGGATGCGAGCGCCCAGTCGCGGAGGATGAGCGACGACATCCGAAACCGGCTCGAGCGCGCGAACAGGCGGTTGTCGATGTCGCGGGCGCGATGCTCGGGAGTCACGCGGCTCGACTGCCGATAAGTGGCACTGGTGACGATCAGCTTATGCATCGCCTTCATGCTCCAGCCGCGGGTGCGAAACTCCACGGCCAGCCAGTCGAGGAGTGCGCCGTGGATCGGATACTCGCTTTGCACGCCGAAGTCTTCGGCGGTCTTCACGATGCCGGTCCCGAAGAAGTGTTGCCACATGCGATTGACCTGCACGCGCGCGGTCAGGGGTTGCTCGGGCGCGACCAGCCACCGGGCAAACCCGAGTCGATTGGTCGGGCTACCCTTGGGCAGGGGCGGGAGAAAGCTCGGGGTTGAAAACGAGACTTTCTCCGCCGGCTTCAGGTATTCGCCGCGAGTGAGAATCGCGGTCTGGCGCGGCTTCGCGTCGCTCATCACCATGACGCGTGGGAGCTTGTCGCCCCGGTAGTTGGCCAGTTGTTTCTTCAGTCCGTCGAGTTTGGCGATCGCCGGCAACTTTCCGGCCAGCCCCGGCCGCACCTTGTCGTCGAAGTGCTTGCGCAGATCGGTGTCGAGCGACTTCTTTTCGACGTCCGTGCGGTTGGCTTCGGGCTTGCGGAGAATCGCGGCCAGACCGTCCGGAAGACCCTTTCCCTCCGCGGGCTTGCCGTCGGCCAAGATCCCCGCTCGCCAGCCTTCAAAGGCCGAGTCAACGGAGAGTTTCAAGTCACGTTCGGCCGCCGAGATCTGGGATTGGAACTCAGCAATCCGCGCCTTGTTTTCCTCGGTGGGGAGTTCGATAAACGGCGCCGCAACCCGAATTCGCGACGAGAAGAACTGCGGAGTGCCACTCTCCGGCACGCGGTTGAATGCGTCGAGCAAACCGTAGTAATCGCGCTGGGTGATGGGATCGAACTTGTGGTCGTGGCATTGCGCACACGCCATCGTCAGCCCCAGCCAGGTCGTGGCGGTCGTGTCGACGCGGTCGAACAGGTTCACGAACCGTTGTTCCTCGGCGATCGCGCCTCCCTCGCCGTTCAACAGATGGTTGCGGTTGAACCCGCTGGCGATTTTCTGATCGATGGTGGCCTCCGGCAACAGGTCGCCGGCCAACTGCCAGATCGTGAATTGATCGAAAGGCAGATCGTCGTTGAGCGCCTTCACCACCCAGTCGCGCCAGATCCATTGCCAGGTGTCGCCGTCCTGCTGGAAGCCGTTGCTATCCGCGTACCGCGCGGCGTCGAGCCAACCGAGCGCCATGCGTTCGCCGTAATGCCGGCTGGCGAGCAAGCGATCGACGAGCTTGTCGTACGCTTGGGGATCGCAGTCGGCGACGAACGCATCGACCTCTTCCGGCGTCGGCGGGAGACCCACCAGATCGATCGACAGCCGCTTGATGAGCGTCGCCCGGTCGGCTTCCGGCGACGGCGCCAGACCCTCGGCTTCGAGCTTGGCGAGGACGAACCGGTCGATCGGATTGCGCACCCAGTCGGCTCGCCGCACCGCGGGCTCGGCCGGACGCTGTGGGCGTGACATAAGCCCAGTGCGGAGCGTACACGGCCCCTTCGGTGATCCATCGCTCCAGGAGCTTCTTCTGCTCGGCCGACAGCCGCCGATTCGATTTCGGAGGCGGCATGAGCTTGTGGGAATCGTCCGAGTTGATCCGCTCGATCAGTTCGCTCGAGTGCGGGTCATTCGGGACGATCGCACCGGCCTCGATCGCGTCGTCGCGCACGTCGAGTCGCAGCTCGGCCTGTCGTTTGTTGGCATCCTGCCCATGGCAATAGAAGCAGTTCTCCGACAGGACCGGCCGGATGTCGCGATTGAAGTCGAGAGCGGGAGGCGCGGCGTGCGTCGCGCCGGTCAGTCCCAGAAGCACATGCACATCCTAGCCAATAAGAAACCGAGCAGCAATCGCGGGAGGCGGTCGATCCTTCGGCTGTGGTTCGCTTTTTTCATCGTGAAGTCCTCATGCCAGGATGCCCCTAGCCCGCATCGAATCGGCTTCGTCGTAGGGTTAGAACGCAACCTGCTGAATGTTAAACAAATCATACACTAAGGCCGGATTGATTGCATTGACATTTCCATCACGCCCGTGATGCCGTACCGAGTACGATTGACTCGAACGTAGCGGCGGGCGTCGAGAAGGTGTTCTTCATCATCGGCGTGTTCCTCGCTCATCTTCCGAGTAGCAGCTCACCGGATGCTGAACACCACTTTGCTTTGGCGGAGCAAAACCGGGTTCGGCCGGGGTCCGGGCGGCGGTGCTCAGCGAGAAGGTGTCCTTTTTCAAGTTGCCGTCTTCGATTAATTTGCCAGCCTGATGAGCCGTCGACCAATTGAGACCGACACCCTCAGGTGGCCTGGAGTCCTTCAAACCATGCAAGACGACATCCCTCGGCGATCGTTCCTGAAGACCTGCGGCACGACGGCGGCCATGGTCGCACTTGCCGATGAGGTCTTGGCCGGCTACACCACGATCTTGGCCGCCGCCGAAGCTCCGAGCTGGGTTGACCGGCCCATGCGCTGGGCTCAACTGACCCTGGTCGAGGACGACCCGGGCAAGTTCGACCTTCCGTTCTGGCTCGACTATTTCCGCCGCACCCATAGCGATGCGGTCTGCCTGAGTGCCGGAGGCTGCGTCGCCTACTATCCGACTGAGGTTCCTTTTCATCATCGCAGTCAATGGCTGGGCAATCTCGATCCGTTCGGTGAGCTGGTCGCTGGCTGCCGAAAGCTGGGCATGGTCGTGATTGCGCGGACAGACCCGCATGCGACCTATGATGACGTCGCGGCGGCGCATCCCGACTGGATCGCAGTCGACGCCGATGGCCGCAAACGCCGGCACTGGGCCTCGCCGGAGATGTGGGTTACGTGTGCACTCGGTCCGTACAACTTCGAGTTGATGACGAAGGTGCACAAGGAGATCATGAGCCGGTACCGCGTCGACGGGATCTTCATCAACCGGTGGGCCGGCTCCGGGATGTGCTACTGCGAGCATTGCCGCAAAAACTTTCAAGCGGCGACGGGCCTTGAGCTGCCGCGGACGGACGACCCGAAGAATCCCTCGCGCCGGGCGTACATCCTATGGAAACAGCAACGCCTTTTTGAGCTGTGGCGCCTCTGGGATGCGGAAGTGCGCAAGCTTAACCCGGATTCGTGTGTGATCCCGAACGCAGGGGGCGGCGCCACCAGCTCGCTCGACATGAAGGTCATCGGCGAGCTGGCTCCCACGCTGTTTGCTGATCGGCAGGCGCGGAGCGGACTGATGCCTCCGTGGGCGAATGGCAAGAACGCCAAGGAGTACCGCGCCACGATGGGCCGTAAGCCGGTCGGCGGGATCTTCAGCGTGGGAGTGGAGGAAGAATACCGCTGGAAGGACTCCGTCCAGAGCGAGGCGGAAATCCGCATCTGGGTCGTTGATGGAATTGCCAACGGCCTGCGCCCTTGGTTCACCAAGTTCTCCGGTGTCCTTCACGATCGGCGCTGGCTCAACGTTGTCGAGGATCTGTACCGCTGGCATCACCGCGTCGAAGGATACCTGCGCAACGAAGCACCCTTGGCCCGAGTGGCCCTGGTCTATTCGCAACAGACTGCCTGGTTCCACGGCGGCCCTCGCGCCTCGGAGAAAGTCGAGGACCATGCACTGGGCTGGTACCAGGCCCTCATCGAGGCGAGGATCCCCTTCGAGATGGTCCACGACCGGCTCCTTGATGCTGAACACGTGGATCAATTCAAGACGCTCATCCTGCCCAATATCGCCGCCCTCTCGGACGAGCAGTGCCGGCAGCTCCGCGCATTCGTCGATCGAGGTGGCAGTCTCGTGGCGACGTATGAGACTTCGCTCTACGATGAGTGGGGCACGAAAAGGGCCGATTTCGGCCTGGCGGACCTCTTCGGCGTCTCCTCTCGGGCAACGATCGAAGGGCCGATGAAGAACTCGTACCTGGCACTTGAGAAAGATCGTCGCACAGGCAAGCGACATCCGATCCTTGAGGGCCTCGACGATGCGCCTCGGATCATCAATGGGACCTCACGACTGGACGTCACACCCCGACCGCGAGTTCCCTTCCTCGCCGCTGACGCTCATCCCGAGCTATCCCGACCTGCCTATGGAAAAGGTCTACCCCCGCGTCCCCAAGACTGATATCGCCGAGGTGTACCTGCGCGAGATCGGCCCCGCCCGCGTCGTCTACTTCCCCTGGAACATCGACCGCATCTTCTGGGAAGTACTGAACGTCGACCACGGCATTCTGCTTCGCAACGCCGTTCGGTGGGCAACGAATGAGGATCCACCCGTCCAGGTCAAAGGCCCCGGCGTGCTCGACGTGACCGTCTGGCGGCAGAAGGCTTCGATCACCGTGCATCTGGTCAACCTGACGAATCCCATGATGATGAAAGGCCCATTCCGGGAGCTGATCCCGATCGGCGAGCAACAGGTCGTCGTCCGTCTGCCGGCGGGACTCAAAGCAAAGAAGGTGCACCTTCTTGTGGCGGAGCGAGACCTGCCCATCACGCAAAACGGCGACCGCCTGACCGTCGCCGTGCCGTCGATCCGCGATCATGAAGTTGTGGCGATCGATTTGTGAGAAGCGTGGATTTCGAAACGTTCGCTTGGTTCTGGTCGTGCTCGAAACCGTCCCGACCTCTCTAGATTGCGGATTTCGACTCCTGGTCGGCAGCGATGCAACGAATCGCAAACATTGCTATTCTTAAGGATGGCGTTGGTCGCATTTCTGATCGTCTGACAATCGCGAGAAAAATGACAAGGAGCCGTCGTCATGAGAAAACAGGTTCACTCAATATTTCTTTTGTCTTTAGCCCTCGGAACCGTGAGCCTTGCGTACGGAATGCTTCGGGCTGAAGAGGCGTGCAATAAGGACGAAAACGAGCAGCGGGTGATCGGGACTTGGAAGCTCGCCTCCGCGAAGTACGGGGATCAAGAGGTTAAGCCGGAAAACCTGGGGACCACCCTGAAGCACGTCACCCCGACCAGCTTTGTGTGGCTAAGCTACAACGATGAGACGAAGGTCGTCTCGCGGACGGCCGGCGGGACTTACACCCTTAAAGGCGATCAGTATGAGGAGACGCCGCAGTATGGATTCGGTGGGGACTTCGACACCATCCGTGACAAACCGCAGTCTTTCAGCCTCAAGATTGAGGGGGACAAGTGGCACCACAGCGGCATGCTCTCGAACGGTCTGAAGATCGAGGAGGTATGGGAACGGTCCAAAAGATAGTTGGCCTGGAGCACAACCATGAGCCCGACCCTACGCAGCACTCGCGTTAGGCCTCGCCTCGTCGCACGGAGGCTTCAGCACCATACATCGCTGATCGCCCTCGTCTTGATAGCAATCGGCTGCGAGGTGGCGATTGATCCCTCTGGGACGAGTCGTCCCAGGCTCACGGCGCAGGACGCCAAAACCGCGTTGGTCGGGATGTTGAGGCGGGAGGCGGATCGCGACCCGAGTCGGTGCCGGGAGATCTGGGGCTCAACCGAGATGGATCAGCAGTTGGCGGCGAAACCCATCGAAATGAACTGCCAGCTGGCACTGTCCAGATCTGGTTCTTCACCGTCCGGCTGGATGAGCAGAACTATTTCTTCTGGGAGGGTCCGAACCTTCTCGAAGGTACGTTCGAGTTGGAAGCAGGACCGATGGAGGGCGTCAGATTATCGACTTACAGCCCACGGCGACAACTTCGGGCGGGGCGGACGAAAAAAATAGTTGAGCGTCGTCCTGTGATTCACGCTTGGCTCAAGCGGAGTGGACTGTGCTTGGGGAAACGGAAGATCGATAACCAAGGAGTGGAGAACGACGAGGACTACGCCATGAATATCAGCTTCGAGATCTCACACGACATCGAGCAGCAGCTTCGCACCGACGGGGCGGACCTCAATCGCGAGACGAAGGAGGTCTACCTCATGGAACAGTACCGCCAGGCGAAGCTTTCTCATCGACAGCTTCAGGAGGCTCTGGGCTTGAGTTTCCATGCGACCGAACAGCTCCTGAAGAAGCGAGGCTTGGGCCAGGACCTGGAAATCGACGAGTTCGAGGCAGGACGAAACTTGACTAACGCCACATTGAGCAAGGAATACGAATGAGTACGCGGCGTGACATCGTGTTGGGCGTGTCGACCTTTTCCCCCGAGGACCAACGACGGCAACTCGAGGAATCCATCGCGTATTGGCAGGAGGCTGGCCCGAAGGCGATATGGGATGCCACTTGCGGAATAACCGCCGAATGGTTTCTTCTTCGCGGCATTGACCCCACCACCCAACGAGTCGACAAGACGGTTTGCGGAATTCTCCCTGTCACTTGGGCCGCCGCAGTCAAACCCGACGAGGACGCCTGAAAGGACGCACAATCCCGTGGAGTTACCGTATAGCCAAGACGCGACCTGATCGCCATGTTCAATCGGTGGCAGGTTCACCTTGAACGCGAGGAGAAAAAGTCCCAAGAGCAGGTCCGAGTGATTCAGAGACCAGAGGAGCCGAACCCGATCGTCATCGGAGCATGAAGGAAAAACCGGATCATCCGATGCTGGAGCACAACCATGAGCCTCATCGTACAGCAGCACGGCCTTTGCCAGCGGGAAACCGATTCCGCGCAGGCATAGTGGTGACGGCGAAGATCTGTCGCCGCCGTTGTCATGGTCTGGCGTACCCATCGTCGGCCCGGGAACTGGCCCTGATCGTCGACGATCCCGATGCGCCCACGCCCGAGCCTTGGGTCCACTGGGTGATCTACAAAATACCGGTCACGACCGAAGGGCTTGCGGAAGGTGTTCCACCCGTGGCGCAGCCGGGTTTTCCGCCCACGGCCCTTCAGGGCAAGAATTCGTGGGGCTCGCTCGGTTACCGTGGCCCCGCGCCGCCGAAAGGGCACGGCGTTCATCGATATTTCTTCAAGCTTTATGCTCTCGGCAAGGAACTCGATCGGGTCGAGGGACTGGACAAACCGGGCCTGCTCAACGGCGATGAAAGGTCACATCGTGGCCGAGGGTGAGTTGATGGGGACTTTCGAGCGGTAGAATCCCGATTGATCGATCGAGGCCAGCCCGACGTGCCAGACAAGCGTGCTCATCGCGGCCCCGACCCGCGCGACGACGAAGCGTTCGGACGGCCGAGCTGGCCGGCCTTGCGCGGGGCCGTGGCGGACCTTTCCTGGCTTTTCAGTCGGGGCTACGCGACGGTCTCCGCGCTCAAGCTGGTCGGCGATCGCTGGTCCCTGACCGAGCGGCAGCGACAGGCCGTGCGCCGGTCGGCCTGCTCGGACGATGCCCGAGAGCGTCGGATAGCTCATCAAGTCGCAGTCGACTCCGTCGCCGGCAAGGACCTGGTGATCGACGGTTTCAACGTCCTCACGACCGTCGAGGCCGCTCTTGGCGGCGCGGTCGTGCTCATCTGCCGCGACACGACCTGCCGCGACATCGCCGGCATCCACGGCAATTACCGCAAGGTCGCCGAGACTTTGCCAGCCCTCGAAAAGCTGGTGACCGTGCTGGACAGGCTGGGCGTCCGCCAGACTCGCTGGCTGTTTGACCGGCCGGTCTCGAACAGTGGACGAGTTCGAAGCCTCATGCTCGCTATGGCCGCCGAGCAGTCCCTGGACTGGTCCGTCGAGCTGGTGGACGACCCCGACCCACTCCTGAGCAGCTCTCACGAGATCGTGGCGACCTCGGATAGTGCGATCCTCGACGCCGGTCCGCCGTGGATCAACCTGGCCCGGCTCACGATTGAAACCACTTGCCCCGAGGCCAACGTGGTTGATCTATCCTGCTGAGAGCTCACAAGGCGTGTTGGCTCCTTTTTTCGATCGATTCCAGTTCGCTCAATAACGCCTCGATGTCCCTGAAGGGACGATCGCCGACATAGGCCCAGCGGACCAGGCCGTCACGGTCGATGATGAACGTGCCGTGCAAAGGCTCGCCGTCGTCCTTGTCGGCGCCTGGCAGCGGCTTCCAGACGCCGTAAGCCAGCGCGGTCGCGTGATCGGGGTCGCTGAGCAGCGGAACCCGGAAATCGCCGAAACGATCCAGACGCTGGCGTGAGGACTCGGGCGAGTCGGCACTGATGGCCAGAACCCGCGCGCCGCGATCGCGGAACTGAGAAATCGCGAAATCGAGCTCGACCAAGTGGGTGACGCAAGCCATGCAGGACTGGCCGAGATAGAAAACGAGGATGACCGGTTCCCTCGCGACTGCTTCTTGCGGCTTCCAAGTTTTTCCCCTGGAATCCTTCAACTCGAACGGTGGGGCGGGGCGACCGAGCAGCGGGTGAGATTGGCTCGGGACGCGGTGCCTGGCCTTATCCCCCTGCTCGGCGGCCGCGGGCACGGCCCGCGCCCGGTCGGCCATGATCTGCCGCATCAGATCGACCTGGACGATGCCTCGCGAATGGCCGCCGCGGTCGACCGTCGGATCGACCGTCGTCCGGTGGAGTAAGCCGGCGAGCGGCCGAGCGGGACGCTGTCTGTAGAGCATCAACCCCGTCCAGGCCGCGGATAAGGCGATGACGGCGAACAGGGCAGACGCGTGGATGAGCTTCTTCATCGATGGACGAGCCCTCTTTCGAGTTACTTGAAAAACGGCTTCGACTCGCGGAGCTCGTAGGCCTGTTTCTCGGCCCCGGCCCAGTCGCCGGCCTTGGCCTTCTTGATGATCTCCTGGAGGTCCTTGTAGCCTTCGTCGGAGAGCTCGCCCGAGGCATGGCGCTCCTCGATCCGCTGGATGTCCTTGTCCAGCTCTTTCTGGTTCTTGAGCGAGATGGCCGTCAGAAGGGCCTCGAGCTCGCGGCGATTCTTGAGCTCGCGAACCGACGGCTCGCCGCAGCCGGCAAGCAACAGCACGAGCCACACAAGCAAGGTCCTTCGCGATTTATGGCCGCGCGCCTGGAGCCCATTCGTCGCAGTAGGCTGCGGTTCAGTAGGAATCGGCACTGATCACCTCCCCGTTGCTGCGGCTACTCAGAGCCTGCCAGGTCAGCAAGTTGATCGACTGCTTGACGAACCGAACGGAGCCGTCCCCCATCAGCACGTTGGCGCCGCCGGGGTGCAGCGAGTAGAACTCGTCGGTGTGACCGAGGGGGCTGTTCGGCGGGTGGATCACCACCGGGTCCTCGTAGAGCGATGGGCCGCTGTGGGACGCAAGGATGGCGCCGGGGTAATCGTAGTTGACCCCCAGGCCGCCGGTCCCCAGGCTGGCAAAGGCGCCGTAGGCGAAGTGCCGGTAGCCGGGAATGATCCCCACCCAACTGGCATCGGCCAGATAAGGTGTCTTCTCGCTCGCGAAGACCGTGTTGCTCAGTCCGTCGGTCACCCCGGCGTAGGGAACGCGGCTATTCCGGTAGAGCGGACCGTTATCTCCCAGCACAGGATCGTCGTAATTGACATTAGGCGGCGTCATGCTCGTGTCGTTCCAGCCCATGTTGTACTGGTAGTTGGCGCGGGCGAAGTACTGGTTCGCCACCGGCAGCAGGTTCAGGTTGGCGTCGACCATCGGGCACGTCGGGGTCGGGTTGTTCGCCGACGGGCAGAGGAAGACGTTGATCTGAGTGATCACCACCGTGCCGTTGTCGGCTACCCAGGTGGGAAGATTGACGTTCATCGCCGCATACAGCGGCGATTGCTCGGCATAGGGCAGCAGCATGGCCAACCAGCCCCATCCCGGGCCGCTGTCCAGTGAGTGCGGGTCCGGATTGTAGCCCGGCACCGCGATCTGTGAAGGCAGGGTTGCCGCCGCGGCCGAGTTGCAGTTGCCGCTGCTGCAGTAACTGATGTATCCCGGCACGATGCAGCCGATGGCCGACTCGTAGTTGGCGATGGCCAGGCCGATCTGCTTCAGGTTGTTGGTGCACTGCGCCCGCCGAGCCGCCTCGCGGGCGGCCTGGACGGCGGGCAAGAGCAACGCGATCAGGACCGCAATGATCGCGATCACCACCAGCAACTCGATCAGAGTAAACCCATCCCGACCACCTCGTCCTCTCCGGCGAGTGGACATGGACCGACCCCCCTCCTTTGAAAAACTCGGAACAAACAACGATTGGAAATCCTAACCATAAACTTTGTTGGGTGTCAATATCGAGTTTTGGGATTCCAAAATTATGAGAGAGGCAACCCTAATTCGGGATGTCTGATTCAGTGGATCGAGGAACGGACAGCATCCTGTGTCCAAAAGGACCCTGGGCTATCGGTCGGGCGTTCGCTTGGGGAAGATGGTCTTGGTGATGTCGGTCAGGCTTTCGAGCCGGCATGGGAATCACTCAGAGCTTGACTCTCATGAAAACAGCTCAACTCTCGTTGACAATACTGGCGGGGCTGATTGTCAGCAGTTCGGTGTCGCTGGGAGCCGATCAAACGCGGGTGCTGAGCGATCCGCAACTGGAGCGGCCGACGCTGCACTCGCCTGGGCGTTTACTGGATCGTCGTCGGCGACGACAACCGCAATGCCTCGGTTCACCTGGAATACCGCAAGGCGGGCACGTCGAGCTGGCGGCGGGTGCACCGCTGGTTCGCGTGGAGCGAAAGGCGCACCTGATGGAGCGATTCGGCAGCCGGCTCAACGTGCCCGATGACGGTTGGCTGTTCGCCGGCAGCGTGCTGCTCCTGGAACCCGGGACGAGCTACGAGCTGCGGTTGACGCTCGACGATCCGGATGGAAAAGGTGCGGGAGCGAAGGTGTCCCGAGTGCTGAAGGCGCAAACCCGGTCCGAGCCCCGCGTCCCGGCCAGCGCTCGGCAACGTCACGTCGTGCCGGGCTCCGGAGGGGGCACGGGAACGGCCGCTGACCCCTTCCGTGGTCTGGCCGTTGCCAGCAAGGCCGCGGCTCCCGGCGACCTGTTCTTGCTGCATCCCGGCGTCTACCAAGGGCCCTGGGTCATCAATCGGAGCGGCACGCCGGCAAAACCGATCGTGTGGCGCGGGCTGGCAGGCAACGGCAGCGGCCCGGTCGTGATCGACGGCCAAGGTGCATCCCCCAGCCGGCCGGCCCACGCCATTGAGGCGTCGGGCACGCACGACGTCTGGCTCGAGGACCTCACGATCCAGAACGCCATGCACGGCGTGACCTTTCACGACTCGGCGCGGATCGTGGTTCGGCGGTGTCATATCCAGAAGGTCGAATACGGCATGAACGCCGCCCGAAACACCCAGGGGACGGCTCAAGATCACTTCATCGCCGACAACGTGATCGAAGGCCCGTCGACCTGGCCGCGGACCAAGGGCATCGAAAACGCCCGCGGCATCCAGATCACCGGCGAGGGGCACGTCGTCTGCTATAACCGCATCCGAGGATTCGCCGACGCCATCGACACGTTTCCGTCTCCACGGTGCTCGGCCATCGACATCCACAACAACGAGCTGAGCGAGCTGACCGACGACGGCATCGAGATGGACTACTCCGAGCGCAACACCCGCTGTTTCTTCAACCGGATGACGAACGTCTTCCAGGGCATCTCGATGCAGCCGGTGTATGGTGGGCCGGTCTATGTGTTTCGCAACGTGATGGACAACGTGGCGGTCGAGCCGTTCAAGCTGCACAATAGTCCGTCGGGCTGCCTGATCTTCCACAATACGTCGGTGAAGAAAGGCATGCCGCTTCTCCTCTGGACTTCGGAGCCGGTGCGCCATTGCCTGTCGCGGAACAACCTGTTCATCGGCACGGCCGGCGATTATGCGTTTGACTGCACGGCCCCGATGGTCGACTGCGACTTCGACTACGACGGGTTTGGCGGCGGGCCGTTCCGGCTGTTCCTGCGCTGGAACCGCACCCGGTACGCGACGCTGGAGGAAGTCCGCAAGCGCGCGCCGGTGTTCAAGCACGCGGTCCTGGTGGATGCGGCCTCGGCGTTTGCTTCGGGTGCCCTACCCCCTTGGGATGTGGACAAGCCGCGATCGACTCCCTCCGACTTACGGCTTGCGGCCGGCTCGGCGGCCGTCGATGCCGGAGCGGTGCTGCCGGGCCTGAACGATGGTTTCCGCGCGCGCCGGCCGGATCTCGGCGCATACGAGCTGGGCGACCCCCTGCCCCATTACGGGCCGAGAGTGCCGGTCGGCAACGGGCGGCCTTGAGTCTTACCCGACTGTGTCCCTTTTTTTGCGGTCGAGTGGGCGGTGGATGAAACCGAATCGGCGGTGACGACCTCGGCCATGCGACCGTATAATGAAATTGTCGCCTTCTTCTTCGGAGGGAATCTTATGGTTGTGATCAAATGTGCGGAATGCGACGAATCGCTCACCCCGGACAAAGGAGCTCACCCTGCCCGAAATGTGGCAGTCGCCACGAAATTGTCATCGGCCGCGGACCAGGCGATTGCCTCGGAGCAGGCTGAGGCGGCAAGGAACTGGCCAATCTGCATTATCTGAACCAAGAATTTGAAGCGGGCCCAGTGATGTCGTCGAGATTTCGCTCGACGGGCAAGCGAACGTGAATGCTCCTTGATCCTGTTAAATTATGAGCATTATCGCAAACGCGAAACGTTCAAGTATTCTGGAGTGACTGCGAATACCATCGAGTCCGGCATGATGCCCTTGCACTTGGGTAACTGGCAGTAGCGGTGGATTGGCGCTTTGCTCGTCGGTGCGATCATCGGATTGTTACTTCGACGTGGTCCAGAAGACTGCGAGCTGATCTTGGCGGCACGCGAAAGCAACTGATCGGCGGAGGCTCTGCCCATTCTGCCTATGCACCACTGGGCGGGTTTAATGTCTACGATATTATCCGAAGCGGGATTCGAGCAGCTTGGCCGAACGGTCCAGCGGGCAGCTCCGACCTCGAATTTCGCTCGCTATGCCTTCCCGCCGCGCTCACAATTCTGATCACGCTGCAAACCAGCCACCATCGCCTAGATCGAGGCCTATGTCAGTTGATTGTGGTCGCATTCTGGCCTGTTACTCGTCCAAGGCGTTATCTCGCTGATTCGCTGGTGGCGGGCCTACCGTCTCACAGCAACCTGATCCGTGACATCCGAGCACGGATGCCGGTACGGCCCGTCATCACTGAGCAAATTGTGTCTCCGGTGGTGGTGATTGAGCCCGAGACGTCACGGCTCGAAGGTGAGGAAAAGGCGGATTGACCCTTTGAATTGACAGCGCGGAAATCCAGTGCCTCTTGGCTTCTGCTGCCGATTCGTTGCAGTGCCAGAGTTTCGTCTTCGTGGCTCCTGTCGAAGGTTTGCCGCAAACTCTCGTTCGCCGCACCCGTTTCCATCCCGCGAAGAATACGACAAAGGTCAGGATACTCAAAAGGGACGCATGTTCCTTGAGCTACTTCGCCTGCCATTCCCGCGCGTAAGGCAGCGTGACGAGAATCCCGAAATCAAACCGGGAGAGCGGATTCAAAGTCTTCCGCAACCGGGATAGCCGGCTTTTCGGTTGACCGAGCTGCTGTGCAATCGCCCCAAGCATTGCGCGGACGCGCGGGGGTTCCGTCGGTGCAATCTTCAGAAGCGCTCCAGGCGTCCGGGTTCGCGGAAGTATCCAAGCAGTTTCTTCAGGGTTTCCTCAGCAGGCAGCTCACTCGAAGTCCCTCGGTTACGAAGGAAGTCGAGAAGTGCGGCGTCCGTCTGCGGACAGCGCCAGCCACGATTCCGGCCGGCGGGTGTGGACGATCGCCTCCTTGCCAAAGATGAGCCGCGGCAAACTCACGCCATTGGTCGCCACCTCGATGCTGAGCGGGATTCTGGGTCGTGAAACCCAGCATGTTCGCGGCCCCGGTTCCTGCCGGGAAAACCCCCTTCTGCCCAACGGTCAAGGATCGGATCTCAGCCATGTTTGGCCGGCTGAGCCCGAAGGCCGTTTGCCTTGGCCGGTAGTAGAGGCCCCTTGCCAGCCGCTGGATTTCAGGCCTTGGCGCGTCAGTCGCGACAGCGCCTGCGCCACCGCCATGATCGGCATTCTCTCGAAGTCGGCCAACCGCCAGATCCGTTCACCGCCGGACTCGATCCTGTGACGAATCGTCTTGGCGATGTTCACCGCGCCCGCTGTTGCGTTTCTCCTTGATCATCATGCTGGAATTACCTCCCGAGTGACATCGTCGAGTGAAGTTCAAATGCCCTAAGTACTGATGCCTTGCCTGTTTGTGGTCCAATGCTCCCGTTCCGCCTATTAGATTAAGTCACGGCTCGATACGCCAATCTTGAAGTTCTACTTATCAAAAAAGTCGCAAATCCGGGGTGATGTCGCTTTCGATCGATGTCGATCATCAATCCTCGGATTGACGGGCCGGCTGGTCTCACAGGCCTTGAGAATGTTTGACATCCTTCCAACAAGTGCCTTCCGGAAGGCTTTCGGATGTGTTAAAAAAGAATTTAATATTTGCCTCCCGCGTCCGCACCTCTGGATCGCCTTCGACCTTCACGGCCCCGCCGGATCGATGGCCCATGAGACCGACCTTCCCCACTGCTGGATTGATCGCATTCGGCTTGGCTCTTGGCGGTCGTTCCGCAAGCGATCGCCGGGTCTCCCAAGGCTGACGAAAAGGAAAAGCATTGGGCCTTCCAGCCTGTCCGGCGGCCCGATATACCGGCTGTGTCCGACCCGGCCTGGTCGCGCAATCCCATCGATCGCTTCGTCTTGGCCAAGATGGAGGCGGAGGGGATCAAGCCGGTCGGAGCGGCCGATCGACGGACCTTGATCCGCCGGCTTTATCTCGACCTGATCGGCCTGCCGCCGACCCCTGACGAAGTCCGGACGTTCCTCGATGACAAGTCGCCCGATGCGGTCGCCAAGGTGGTTGATGACCTGTTGGCCCGCCCGCAGTATGGAGAGCGCTGGGCGCGGCATTGGCTGGATGTCGTCCGTTACGCCGAAACCAACGGCTACGAGCGCGACGGCGACAAGCCGCACGCCTGGCGATACCGCGACTACGTGATCGACGCCCTCAACCAGGACAAGCCTTACAACCGGTTTCTGGTCGAGCAGTTGGCGGGCGATGAGGTCGAGGGCTCCGACGCTTCCGCCAAGATCGCCACCACATTTCTGCGGCTGGGAACCTGGGACGATGAGCCGGCCGAGCCGATGGTCGACCGCTACGATCAGCTCGACGACGTGCTGGGCACGGCCGCGACCGCGTTCCTGGGAATCACGCTCCGTTGCGCACGCTGCCACGACCACAAGTTCGAGCCGTTCTCGCAGGTCGACTACTATCGCATGCTCGCGGTTTTCGAGCCGCTCAAGCGTCCTCGAGATCGACCGCGACGAGCTCGACCGTCCCGTCGGGACCGAGGCCGAGCTGGCCGCCTATCACGCGGGTCATCGCCAAGGCCAACGCCGAGTTCGCCCGGGTCTGGGAACGGATCGAGGCGCTCATCAGGCCGGAGATCGACCAGCTTTTCGCCCCGGCGGATAAGCCGAAAGACGGCAAGCCGGGGAAGAAGCGGACTTCCTTGCCCCCGGAAGCGGTCAAGGCGTTCCGTATCGAGCCGGCGAAAGCGGTCGCCCGACCAGTGGGAGCTTGTGAGGCAGTTTGCCGAGCAAGCTCGAGGCCGAGGCGCGCGCGATCGCGCCCACCGAGGTGATGGCCGCGCTCAAGCCCTTGGACGATCGGATCGCCGCCATCAAGGCGACCCAGCCCAAGGAGCTGCCTCGCGCTTATATCTGGTATGAGGACGGACCAAAGGCTCCCGTGACCCATGTCCTCAAGCGAGGCGACCCCACCAGGCCGGGCGTTGCCGTCGAGCCGGGAGTGCCCGCCGTCCTGGCCGAGGCAGCCCGAGACCTGCCCAAGCCCACCGTCAGGTCGACCGGTCGCAGGCTCTGGCTGGCCCGCTGGCTGACCAGGCCCGAAAACCCCTTGGTGTCGCGGGTGATCGTCAACCGGATCTGGCAGTTCCACTTCGGCGAAGGGCTCGTCGCGTCCTCGAACGATTTTGGCGTCATGGGCGAGGCACCCAGCCATCCCGAGCTGCTCGACTGGCTGGCCTCCGAGTTGATGACTTCGGGTTGGCGGCTCAAGCCGTTGCACCGGATGATCGTCCTCTCACAGACGTATCAGCGATCGTCGGCGTTCGACCCCGAAGCCGCCAAGGTCGATCCCGAAGGGCACGTTACTCTGGCGATGGCGCCAGCGGCGTCTCGAGGCCGAGGTCGTCCGCGACTCGATCCTGGCGGTCAGCGGACAGTTGAACCCTCGGATGGGTGGCCCTGGCTTTTATCCCACACTCCCGCGCGCGGTGCTCGAAGGCCAGTCGCGGCCGGGCGAAGGCTGGGGCAAGTCGGACGATCGCGAACAATCCCGGCGCAGTATCTATATCTTCGCCAAGCGATGCCTGGCGGTCCCCGAGCTCGAGCTTCTCGACGTCCCCGACACCACGAGCAGTTGCGAGCGGAGGATGGTCTCGACGACCGGCCCGCAGGCACTCACGTTTCTCAACGGGGCGTTCATCCAGGAACAGGCGCGCCACTTCGCCGCCCGGCTGGTTGCCGAAGCCGGACAAGCCGCCAAGGACCAGGTGGAGCGAGCGTTTGCGCTCGCGATGGGCCGGTCTCCTCGGCCCGAAGAGTCGCGCGCCGCGCTCGATTTCCTCAAGAAGCAAGAGCGGCAGATCCAGGCCGATGCCGTCACACGGAATGCCAAGGCCGGACTCGAGCCTCGCGACGCTCGTCAGAAGGCCCTGGAAGCGTTTTGCCTGGTGATCTTGAACATGAACGAGTTCGTTTACACCAACTGACGGGCTCTCCTGGAAAGCGATGCCCGGGGAGGTTTCCGATGAACAGATCACGGTGACGATCAACCAATTCATGGCACGGGCCCCGACCCCTTGCGGCCGCACGCGACGGGAGTTCTTCTGGGAAGCGGCAGGCGGGTTTGTCGGCACGGCTCTGGCCACCTTGTTGGCGGAGGATGGGTTCTTCGCCCGATCGGCCGCCGCGATCGGAGGGGCGAGCCGTCCGTCGGTTCTCCGCTGGCTCCCAAGGCGCCGCATTTTCCGGCCAAGGCCAAGGCGTGTATCGTCTTGTTCATGTACGGTGGTGTCAGCCAGGTTGATACGTTTGACCCCAAGCGCGAGCTGGCCAGGCACAATGGCAAGCCGATCCCGACGCTCGACAGCGATCCGCTTCTCAAGGTCCGCAACCCGGGGACTCTGCTGGGCTCGTCGCGCAAGTTCGCCAGGCACGGCCAGGCGGGGATCGAGATCTCCGACCTGTATCCGCACCTGGCGGGATGCCTTGACGACATGGCGGTCATCCGCAGCATGTACGCCGACAGCTTCGCGCACGGCTCGGGCCTGCTCCAGATGAACACGGGCTTCCTCGGCCAGGGGTATCCGAGCCTGGGCTCGTGGGTGACTTACGGCTTGGGGACGGTCAATCAGAACTTGCCGGGCTACGTGGTCCTGCTCGATCATCGCGGCGGCCCGATCTCCGGCCCTCCCAACTGGGGCTCCGGCTTCATGCCGGCGACCTATCAAGGGACTCAATTCCGTACCAGCGGCGAACCGATCTTGAACCTCCAGCCGCCGAAGGGGATCTCGGCCGCTCAGCAGCGCAACCAGCTCGACCTTCTGGCCAAGCTGAGCCTGCCCCATGGAAGCGACAGCACGGACAACTCGGAGCTCAAGGCTCGCATCGCCAGCTATGAGCTGGCCTTCCGGATGCAGGCGAGTGCCCCCGAGGCTGTCGATATCTCGAGCGAATCGGCCGAGACGCGGCGGCTTTACGGGCTCGACGATCCGCGGACCGAGCGGTTCGGCCGGCGCTGCCTGCTGGCGCGGAGGCTGGTCGAGCGCGGCGTCCGGTTTGTGCAGGTTTATTCCGGCGGCGGCCACAACGACGAGAACTGGGACGCTCACGGCGACGTCAACAAGAACCACGAGCTTCATTGCGGCGAGACCGACCAGCCGATCGCGGCCCTCTTGACCGACCTCAAACGCCGAGGGCTGCTGGATGAGACCCTGGTGGTCTGGACCGGCGAGTTCGGCCGGACGCCCACCGGCCAGAACGGCAAGGGACGCGACCATAGCCCTCGCGGTTTCACCGCCTGGCTGGCCGGCGGCGGCGTCAAGGGGGGCCAGACCTACGGGGCGACCGACGACTTCGGCTACGCGGCCGTCGAGAACAAGGTGCACGTTCACGATTTGCACGCCACGATCTTGCACCTGTTGGGCTTCGATCATAGGCTCTTGACATACTTCCACGGCGGCCGGGATATGCGACTGACGGATGTTCACGGACGGGTCGTTCAGGAGCTGCTGGGCTAGTGATCGGCTCTGGTTCCTTGGACTGACGGATCAGGTTGATCGACGAGAGGATCGTTTTGATGCTGGAAGAGGAGCATGAGTACAATTAAGAGTAAGAGTAGGATAACGAACACGAGCAGGATTACGATTATGAGTACGATTACGATAAGGAAGAAGAATTTATGGATTCGTCACAGGAATTCTGGTTCGATCACGAAAAACTGGACGTCTATCGAGAGTCTATCGCTTTCATCGTTTGGCTTTCAGCCCTCTTGGAAGGAATCAATCGAATCGGTGAGGTCAAGGATCAATTGGATCGGGCGTCTACTTCGATCGTGCTCAATATCGCCGAGGGAAATGGCAAGTATTCGCTGAAGGATCGCTGCCGATTCTTTGACATCGCCCACGGCTCCGCAGTCGAATGTGCCGCCGGTTTGGACATTCTTGTGGCTAAAGCGAAGTTAACGCCCGATCAGACTCGCCCTGGAAAAGAAAGCCTCCAAAGGATCGTCCGAATGCTTGTCGGATTGATCAAGAGAAATTCGTCACGCGAATATGAGAAAACCCCGACGCCGAATTGAATCATCGTAATCGTAATCTTAATCGTAATCATAACCGAAATGTTACATTAGGATCATATTATCAGGCCATATTCATCTTCCTAATCCCGCTCCCTCTCGTCTTCGATCCCGCCTCTGAACGTCCCGGAAGCGAAGATTGACGCGATCACTAGCCAGAGCCACCGCAAAACCAAGAGCGATTTCCTTTGATCATCCCCCATGACCGACTCAATCGCCTGGTTAGCGACCATCTTCGCCGCCGCGGGTTGCGGCCCGGCGGAGCACGAGCGGATCGCGCATTACCTGGTCCAGGCCAACCTCGTCGGCCACGACTCCCACGGGGTCATTCGCGCTCCGACCTATATCGAGTGGCTTCGCGCCGGCAAGGTTCTGGCCAATCAGGCGATGAAGATCGTCTTCGAGAACGATGCGATGGCCGTGGTGGACGGGCAATTCGGCTTCGGCCAGGTGATGGGTGAGGAGGCGATGAAGCTCGGCATCGAAAAAGCCGGTCGACAGGGTGTGGCCGTGGTGGCGCTGCGGAACTCGGGTCATCTCGGCCGGATCGGCGACTGGGCCGAGCTTGCGGCCAGGGCAGGCAAGGTCTCGCTCCATTTCGTCAACACGAACGGCGGCGGCATCCTCGCCGCGCCGTTCGGAGGAACCCAGCGCCGGCTCTCGGCCAACCCGATCGCGGCGGGCGTGCCGGTTTCGAACGGTCCGCCCATCATCCTGGACATCTCGACCTGCATGATCGCCGAAGGCAAGATCAAGGTTGCGTTCAACAAGGGGGTGACGGTCCCCGACGGCTGCATCCTCGACGGCGAAGGTCGGCCGACCAACGATCCGAACGTGTTTTACGCCTCGCCTCCGGGTGCAATCCTCCCGTTCGGCGGGCACAAGGGTTATAGCCTGAGCGTCATCGCCGACGTGCTCGCCGGCGCTCTGACCGGCGGTGCGTTGCAGCCAACTTCGGGGTCGACCGTGTCGCCAACAACATGCTCAGCATCATTTTCGACCCCGCATTCTTTCAATCAACGGATGGATTCGCCGGCGAGATTGGTGACTTCATCGCCCACGTCAAGAGCTCGAAGACGGTGGCGCCGGACGGCGAGATCCTCATGCCCGGCGAGCCCGAGGCGCACACGCGCCAAGAGGCTTCGCGACGGCATCGAGCTCGACGACAAGACCTGGAACCAGATTGTCGCCACGTGCCAATCACTGGGAGTTGTTGCCATCCCCGTCGCCGAGTCACCCACATCATGACCATGACCATGCCCAAGAGGGATTCCGACGCATTCGCCAACCGAGTGGCCCTTGTCACCGGTGGATCACGTGGCATCGGCCGATCGACGGCGTTGCGATTGGCTGGCGAGGGGGCCGATGTCGCCATCAGCTACGCCTCACGATCCAAGGAGGCTGAGCAAGTGGTCGCCGAGATCCAGGCCCTGGGACGCAAGGCGGTTTGTGTGCCTTGCAATGTGGCCAAGCCCGACGACGTGGCTCGCCTGGTCGGTCAAACCCAGGAGCAATTGGGTCCAATCGACCTGCTCGCCCATTGCGGCGCGATCAGCAACATCTGCGACCACTCGGCGCTGACCTACGAGCTTTGGCTCGAAACGATCGACGTGAATCTGAACGGAGCGTACCTTGTCGTTTTCGCGGTCAAGGACGCGATGATCGCGCGCAACTTCGGGCGAATTGTCCTGGTGTCGTCGGTAGCGGCCCTCCGGCCTCGGAAAATGCAGATCCACTACGCTTCGGCCAAGGCGGGCGTGATCGCCCTGACGCGTTGCTGCGGCGAGGCGTTCGCGCCCTTTAATGTCCGCATCAATTGCGTGGCTCCCGGCCTGATCGAGACCGAGATGGCTCATGTCATCGCCGAAGAGACGATGAAGCGCATCATTGCCGATACGCCAATGGGTCGGATCGGCCAACCCGAGGAAATCGCCGCGGTCATCCGCTTCCTCTTGAGCGAGGAATCCAGCTTCATGACCGGCGAAACGATTTCCGCCAGCGGTGGACGCGTGACCTTGCCGTGAAGAGGCACTTCGACCGACGTCAGATCGAATCCTAGCGGGTCGGCTCCGCGGTGGGCGGTGCTTCTCCGGAACCCTTGGCACTGGCCGGTTCGCCGGGCATGAACCGGTTGCATCCGCTGTTTCCGGAAACCCGTAGCAGGAACGGCTGGAGTTTCTCGTCGATGCACTGACCCATGGTCAGATTCTCGATCCGGGCGTCCATCTCGATTTGCCACCACTTGCAATCCTTGCACAGTCCCCATTCATGACTTCGGCATGACAGCACCTCTATTTTATTTGTGTCGACAATGGTCCGTGATCTTGCCTCGACCGGAAAACAAATAGCAAGTGACGTGCCGATCGCGATGGACAAGCGGCACATTGCCTGGCAAAATGGCGGACAATTGATTAACAATTGCGTAACAACCCGCCTGGTCCTGTCCTGAATCGAGGAGGCATTGCTCCATGCTTCGGATTAACGGACGTCGACGCGCCGCTTGCGATGGGATCACGCGTCGCACTCTGCTGGAAGCAGCCGGGGCCGGCTTGCTCGGCCTGAGCCTTCCCGAAGTGCTGGCGGCTGAGGCACGCGGGGGCCGACGACCGGCGCGAAGGCGCGTTCAGTGATCTTCCTGTTCCTCTTCGGCGGTCCGAGCCAGCTCGAGACCTTCGACCTCAAACCGGAAGCCCCCGAGCGGATTCGCGGTCCGTTCCGACCCATCGCTTCGCGCACTCCTGGGCTCTTGATCGGCGAGCACCTGCCCAAGCTGGCCGGGATCTCCGACAAGTTCTGCGTGGTGCGAAGCATGACGCATCCCTACAACGACCACAGTGGGGCGGGGCACTACATGCAGACCGGTCGGATGTGGCAAGTCCCGATCGGCGGCGGCTTCAACCCGACCGCGCAGGATTGGCCGGCGATGGGTTCGGTCGTCGAGTATCTGGCCCAACAGTCGCATGAGAAGACGGCCCGCGACCTGCCGAGCTACGCCGTGCTTCCCAACTCGCTGGGACGGCTTCAGGAGGCCGGGCAATACCTCCGCCCTGGCGAGCACGCCGGCTGGCTCGGTCGTCGCTATAATCCCTTGACGACGCTCGTGGACAAGAAAGACCTCAAGGACAATCCCTACTGGCGGGACTGCTCCGACGATGAGCTGACTTTCGCGATCGAAGGTCTCGGGGTCGGACACCGGCCCGAAGCTGGAAGGCATCCGCCGGCGTGCCTCGCTCCTGGAGCAGTTCGACCGGGCTCGTCGCGAGCTCGACCACTCACGACGGGCCGTCGAGTTCGACCGTTTCCACGAGCGTGCGTTAACGCTGGCCACGTCGGAGGCGACTCGCCGCGCACTGGATATCCGCCAGGAGCCGGCACGGGTGCGCGATCGCTACGGCCGCCATCTCTTCGGCCAGTCGACCCTGGTGGCGCGCCGCTTGGTCGAGGCGGGCGTGCGGTTCGTCACGGTCCATTACGACGCCTGCGACGGCTACGGCTGGGACTCGCACGTTCACAGCGATGACGTGAAGGACCATCTGCTGCCGACCTTCGACCAGGCCCTCTCAGCGCTCTTGATCGACTTGAACGAGCGAGGCTTGCTCGCGGAGACCCTGGTGGTGGCCGTCGGCGAGATGGGGCGGACGCCGATTGCGAGCGCTCGGTGGGGACGCGGGCACTGGAGCACGCTGTTCCCCGCGGTTCTGGCGGGCGCGGGCATCAAGGACGGTATCGTCTTATGGCGGCTCAGACAAGGACGCGGCCCAGCCGATCGATCGCCCCGGTCTCGCCCGAGCGGCTCGCCGCCACGATCTATCACGCCCTGGGCATCGATCCCCAGATGCGCGTGATCGATCCCCAGGGCCGGCCGGTCCCGATCGTTGAACAAGCGGAACCGGTGTTCGATCTCTTTGGGTAGATCGCGACGGAAGAGCGCAGGATCGGCGTGGTAGCCGTCGCATGCACGCGGTTCGCTGCTTGCTTTGGGCGGCTGAACGGGGAACGCACCATTGATCTCGCTCAGACCCTCGTTGATCACGGACCATCACTTTGTGTCGACCTTCAAAAATCCTGCCCCAAACCTCGCACCACGCTCCGCGCAACTCGGCCTCGGGATAGCAGACGGACAGCCACGAGCGTTCGGCTGTGAGTGTTGGTTCAGGTGTGCGCCTTCTGCCTGCAAACACGCACTGGCTTCGAGGAAACGCCCATCAGACCGATGATCGCCGTCCACGGTCACCTCTCGGAGAGGCGCTTCGGTCGATCAGACCAAAGCGTGCAACGACGTGACAATCCAAATGGATAAGAGTGACACCACCCAATGAGCCGCTGATGTTGCAGTGCCATTGCGGATCGGGCGTAAAGTCTGATTGCTACCTGCAGAGGTCCCTCCCAAGAAGTAAAGAAACCCGTCAGAGGCCAGTCTGATTTGCCGTGGATTTCTTGCTTGGGTTTCTTAACAAACGAAAGAAGGACTTTATGGGAGCGAGAAGGGACGGCTTCCAGATGGTAGGAAAAAGGGCCGTTTGGTTTACGACATCACGGCGAGCCGCATCGGCGACGCCGACGGTTGGGAGAGAAGTGCCCCTGACCAGACTCTGCCCCGCTTCGATCAAGGCACTCGCCAGTACAGGTCGCCCTTCGGCTCCCCTCCGAACCGCCGGTAGAAGCCATCGACGATTTCCGAGAACCGCTTCCGATCCAGCCCGAACATGACGACTAGGCACCAGGCCGCACGCGTAATCGCTTCGAAGCCGCGCAACCCCGCGAAGCAGGTGAATGCTGGCTTGATCTGCTTCGCGGTCGCCGGGATGTCGCCCGACTCAGGCAGCGTCTCGGGAATTGCATATCCGGCCTGCATCAGCGCCCAGCCTTGACCATGCGCAACGCCGGAGAGCAGACGATACTCGACCTCGAAATCTAGCATCCGCTTGATAACCTCGGTCGATCCCGGAACTTTCTCAGGTTCGATGCCGGTAGTTGCAGATTTTTGCCTCGCATGCTCCAGCCTCGCGAGCGCGTGAGCGAGCACCTCTTCCTCCTTGGCCGCCTGGGCGAACTTGCGCAACTCATCCAAGCCCTCGATTCGGCGGCCCATGCCGCGGCTAATGCGTTCAGTCGCACTGATCGCTGGGTCGAGCAGCCACACGGCGAATGCGCAGACTTCGAGCACGCCCCGAATGTTGAGCAAGCAGGCGATTGGCACAACTGGATCGTCCAATCCTTTAGCGAATAGAAGGAGATTTTCGCCGGCGCTCTCAAGCAGCGTGATGGCCTGATCCAGCGCCATCTTGAGCCCGTCGGCATGATCGGGGGATGCGGCGAGCTCTGAGGCCGCCTGCGATCCGGCCGGAACTGGGCGGAGCTTTGCGCAGGATCAGACCGCCCAGCTCCTCCTGAAAAACGCGAAGCGCCTCACGCATCCTGACGATGCCGGCGTTGGAGAGCTTGCGTTGATCGGCCACGGGCAGTCTCGATTCGGGTAGGGTGCGGCTCTTGGACGACCCTGTCGCGACCAGCGGACACCGGCCCAGGGTGATCTCAGCGTCTTCCGAGCCGTTCTTCCACTTAAAGGCGATCCGCTTGTTGCAGCCATCGACTTTCAGGCCAGCAGTTCGGTAGGAACCGAATCCCGTTCCGGCGCGACATTAGCCACCAGCAGGACGAAATGAAAGCTGAAGAACCAGGCGTGCAGACCGATCACGGTCTGATTGTCGACTCAAAACAAAGGGTGGACTTCGACTTCGCCGCGTCCATCGGATCCGAGCCCCTTGATCTCAGTCGGTTGCCAGAACAGGCCCTGGCCGCGGGGAATCTCCCTGAGTCCATAGAGCTCTTCGAGCCATTGAATCGGCGGTTGCTTCCCTTGCCATGCCGCGAGGTCGGGCCATAGCTTGCCGCTGTAGAGCCCCCCAGCAAGCGTCTTGAGCATCCAAAGCTCAAGGCGGTCGCCGTCGATCTGAAAAACTTCGACGGCCTGGTCGCCTGCGTTATCTGCGTTATAGACGCTCTCCGATGCTTCAACCATCGAAAGCGACTCATCATCGAACGCACTGAGCGAACTGTTGTGCGACGTGCAGAGAACCTCGGCTGTGAGCCGTCCAATGTTGCGCAGTTTCTGAACGCCGCGCTGCCGGACGTAAACCGACGGATTTCCCGGCACCGGGGCTCGCAGGTATTTCAAGGCTCCTTCAGAGACATAATGCTCGCGGCTTATGGGACCTGAACAGTTACCTAGCGCGCGCGTGCGTAGCATTCGAGATTTTGAGCTGGTTTTGTTTTTTTCGCCACGATCCGACCTCCGGCTCCATGATATCGGATTCAGACACGGCGGGTTTAACCAGAGTTCGGGCGATTTAGGGTTCCCCTTCGAGGTCGCCTATTCGGCTCTGTCCTTTGCGGGGCCGGCTTCGTCACTCTCCGGTCAACCTATCGCACCCTACGCGGGTCCGCAGACGCTCACCGCCGTCATTCCTTCGGGCGGTGTTTGCTGCGTTTGCCCTGGCCGATGCGGATGACCATCCGACGGCTAGCCAAACCTACGACCCCTCCGGGCTTGCGGCCAAGCGCGCACTAGTGGAATTCCGAGGGTCGAGAGACTAGACTGGCAAGATAGGATGCCTCCGATGGCGCCATGGCTGGGACTTCGAGACGGGTGGGCGATGGCGAAGAAAGCGGATGACGAACCCACAAAACAACGGACCAGAAAGCACGTCATCGCCTCCCAAAGCCTGAATCACGTCGAGAAATTCGTTTACGACAAAGGGCATACCGCAGAGCGAGTTGAGAGCGACTACGGCTATGACTTGATCGTGGCAACCTACGACCAAGACGGTTATGTAGAAGCCGGTTATATACTGCTCCAGTTGAAGGCCACCGACAAAATCCGGAAAATCGAAAATAGTAATTATATTAGTTTTACAATATCTATTAATCACTATCGCCTCTGGATGGCAGAAGGTTACCCGGTTTTCCTGGTCGTGTACGACGCGATTGAGCGCAAGGCATACTGGCTATATTTCCAAAAGTACTTCGACGAAGACAAGACACGTGAACCCAAAGCAAAAGCGACAACAGTGACTGTGAGAATCCCTATCGTCAACGTGATTTCCGAGACAACGATCGACTACATGCGTGCGAGAAAAGCCAAGTTTATGGCCCGCTTCGCGAAGGTTAACCACCATGATTAAGCAGCTTACCTTCGGAGACCTTGAGGCTACCCTCGAAGAGTTCGGCTACGTTCAACGAATGAAGTCGAACCATAAAATCTACGAGCATCCCGAGGGGAACCTGATGATTGTGCTCCCGAGGATGCATTCAAAAAGCGAAGTCACGCCGACGCATCAGAAGATCGTGGAAAAAACGATTCGGGACGATGGTGTAGTGAATTGGGACGACTTTAACTTCTTCTTGGAGCGTGGAAAGCGGAGGGAGGACTTCATCGTTAGGGGTGACCATCTCATCTGGACCGTCCCAGGTACTGGACGAGAGGTTAAAGCTGTCGCCGCTTCCGCAGAGGAGGACGGCATGGTGATAATCAAGCAGAATGGCGCATTTTCTCCGTGTCCAGTGACCCAACTTCGCAAGGCGGAAATCGTCGAGCATTGAGCAGTTCGGACACCGGCATGAGGATGGTCCGCGACCGTCATCTAAGTTTTCTAGCACTTGGTCCGATACTCCTCCCTCTAAATCGGCAAAAGCGCGGACCTTGATCTATGGACCCCGTCAACTGTCATCTAAGCGCGAGGTCAGTGATTGCGCACGCTCCGGCGGTCGGATCGACGGAACCGTCGAAAGCTGACTTCGGATTATCATGCTCAAACGCGACGTTTCGCTCCGCCGTTGGAACCGTCGCATAGCCGACGATCATGCCCCACTGGCTAGCCGCTCGAGTAAAGAAACCCGTCGCAGTAAGTTTTCTGAGATGAAGTCGCTAAGCGACAGGCGCGGTAAAGTAAACGGCCGTTTGCTTTACGGCCATCCGGCCTCTTTAACCCTGCATCTTGCGGATGCACTCAATAATCTAAGAACAACCATCGGAGGAATCGATGGCGGCAGCTCCCCGATCTCGACCTTTCGGTTTATCCGACGCTTTGCTCTTAGTCGCCGCAACCGCTCTCGGGTTGGCACTCACTCGCAGTCTAAGCAGTTTTCTGGCGATTGATCGCTCGGAATCCATCATGTACAGAAGAACTGGACCTGCTCCCATCGGGCATCGCACGACGTTGAGCAGGTCCTATGGCGAAATCGGCCCCCCGCACGCATCTCAAGTCGCTCAAGTCAGATTCTGGATCGACCGTGCTGCATTCTGGCCCTGTCCGCTTCTGATCACCTGGACATTAGCCGTCCTGGCAAAAGCCGTTCTGTCGCCGGGTCGCCCGAGATTCAAGTCGCTACGCCAACCGGGCATCATGGCTGGTGTCGCCTGTTTGGCTGCGTTTTGCCTCGCGGCTTTGGAATCACCCGGGATGCTCGTGACTTGGTGGCCGAAAACAGCTCCCCCGGAATTTCACTCGGAGGACTGGTGGCTTTTCACGTGGTTCGCCTTACCGCGAGCGGCCGGTTATTCCGTTGCTTTGACGTGGCTTGTGCTCATCCTGAGCGGCTGTTGGGCGGCTAGTCGGGGATGGCTCGACCGGTTCGGACGATTCCTGGGACTTTGCTGGATTGGCTTGGCATTACTTACCGTGTTAGGATCATGCTTGATGACTATACAGTAAAAAGGTTTATATGTGTTATCGCATGCCTGTCTGTCGGTAAAGAAAACGCTCGATTTCTTTCCCAACTTAAGAGCCTATGCTACGAGGAGTCACAGCGTACCGTTCGACGCTTCGGTCCGACGACACCGAAGCTGACAACCTTTACAAGAATTCGGTCGATCAGACCGGAGATCTTTCCGAGATCCTCGGGATCTCGACCGATTGTTCCATCCCTTCGGCGGGAATCGATATTCGCCAGACCATTTCGGCGGGCGGTTTCTACGTCCTTTCTTTTTCCAGGAACATCCGTTAATCTCCGTTGATGTTTTCAAGGCGTAAGGCTCCGGGAACGTGACGTGGCATCCGCAAGCGCGGCCAGCGTGGGAACGCGAGGATGCCGCCGTTCGGGGCCTCGCCGTCTGGCGGGATGCTTCTCGATGGACTCCGCGAGTTCTGGGAGAAGAGTGATGAGGTTCGCTGACCGCGTCAGGTGCCCGCTGTTCGCCCTTCTCGTGTGCTCCGCGGTCGTGACGTCGTCATTCGCGTCCGACGCCTCGGCGGTACGGCCCGTTCCTGTCACGGCGAACCGCGTGACGATCGACGACGCGTTCTGGTCTCCGAAGTTGAAGACCTGGCGGGCGGTGACGATCAAAGACTGTCTGGACAAGTTCGAGAAGGACGGCGCCTTCCGGAATTTCGACCACGTCGCCCGCGATGAACTCGACGCCCCGCACGGCGGCCCGCCGTGGTACGACGGGCTGATCTACGAACTCATTCGTGGCGCGGTCGACCTGATGGCGCAAGAGCCCGACCCCGCGCTCGAGGCGCGGATCGACGGCTACATCGACAGGATTAGCGCCGCGGCGGCGCGTGACCCCGACGGCTACATCAATACCTATACGCAAATGCGCGAACCCGGCCACCGCTGGGGCCAGAATGGAGGCAACGATCGCGAGCAGCACGACCTGTACAACATCGGCTGTCTTGTCGAGGCCGGTATCCACTACTACCGCGCCACGGGCAAGACGAAGTTGCTCGCCACGGCCGTCCGGGCGGCAAACGGCATGGTGGTGGTGATGGGGCCTCCGCCGCGGAAAAACATCATCCCCGGGCACGCGCTGAGCGAGGAATCATTCGTCCGCCTTTACGAATTGTTCAGGGAGCGTCCTGAGCTCAAGCGAGACCTGGGCGTGCGGGTCGACGAGAGGGGCTACCTCGACCTCGCGCGCTTTTGGATCGATGCTCGAGGCCACCATGAGGGCCGACAAAACTTCGGCGAATACGGCCAGGACCACCTGCCGGTGCTTCAGCAAGCGACCATCGAAGGGCACGCCGTGCGAGCCACGCTTCTCGCCGCAGGCGTCGCGGCGTTCGGTGTTGCGGCGCGCAGCCCCAATACGTCGAAGCGGCCGAGCGGCTCTGGCGGAACATGGTCACCCGCCGCCTTTACATCACCGGTGGCGTCGGCGCGATCGCGCGAGACGAGAAGTTCGGCGGCGACTTCGTCCTACCGAACAACGGTTACCTCGAAACCTGCGCCGCCGTCGCGTGCGGATTCCTCGACTACAACCTGTTCCTCGCCACGGCCGACGCCGCGAAGGTCGACGAGTTGGAACGCTCGCTCTACAACGGCGCGCTCGCCGGCGTCTCGTTGAAAGGCAACGCTTACTTCTACGAAAACCCGCTGGACGCCGGAAGGAACCGCGCGCGATGGTCCTGGCACGCCTGCCCATGCTGCCCGCCGATGTTCCTGAAGCTCATGGGGGCGCTGCCGGGGTACATCTACGCGACGGACGCCGACGGCCTGTACGTCAACCTCTTCATCGGGTCGCGCGCACAGATCGATCTCGAAGGCGAGAAGGGGAAGCGGCTCTCCCTCACCCAGACGACGAATTACCCGTGGGATGGCGACGTTCGGTTGGCCGTCGATCCCGAACGGCCGGCAACCTTCGACGTCCGTGTCCGAGTCCCAGCCTGGTGTCGAGGCGGCGTGATGAACGGCGGCCTTTACACCATGCCGATGGCCGGGCCGGACGCGTTCCGCATCTCCATCAACGGCCAGCCTGTCGCATCGCCGACGATCGTCCGCGGATATGCGGTGCTCCACCGCCAGTCGCGCCCCGGGGACAAGGTCCAGATTCGCATGGCGATGCCGGGAAGCTCGTGAAGGCCGACGATCGCGTCGAAAGCGACCGCGGTCGCGCCGCCCTCATGCGTGGGCCGATCGTGTATTGCCTCGAGTCCCATGACAATGGAGGCCGAGTGCGAGACGTATGGCTCGCGGAGTGCGCGTCGATCACCTCCGACTG
>CAWAAW010000092.1:0-36343 GCA_963779785.1 uncultured Planctomycetota bacterium | reverse complement strand
CACTGAGCGGTATGGCAACGATTCGCGACAAATGGGCCATTGCCTTCACAAGTCCCAGTGGGGGATCTGCCGCATCCGCGTGGGAATCCAGAACGGCCACGGATCAGGGCGAACGCCTCCAGATCTGGAAGCAGATCCCCGTGCCCCGTTTGGTTGTGAATTCCGTCGGGCGCTCTTGGCCCGCTATGGTCCAACAAATCTTGAGGCTCTCCCCATCAAATTGATAGATGCCCACGTTCGTTTGGCCTGATTCCGGGCCTTGGGTGACCTCGACGTTGATCTCCTTTGGGCTCTGCCCAGGTTTCAGGCTGAAGGTGAGATCATGGATCGCTCCGCCGTTTTCATCCCTGATGAATGACCGATTTCCTGTGATGGTCCTGGTCCATCTCGGCCGTTGGTCGTTGAAGACAACATTCTCCCCTTTCCATTCGCATGTCGCCTCGACCCAGGTTCCCTGAAGCTTTTCGAGATCCGTCATCCCGGCAGGTTCGGTGAAGACCTGACACGCCGGATTGATCTTCTTGAACGGTTCGGCATTTGCCGCGCTGACATTTGTGTTCTTGAGGTGCAGTTCCTTGAGCTGAGTCAGACCCTGAAGGTGCACGAGCCCGGCGTTTGTCACACTAGTCCCCTCCAGTCGAAGGTCTTTGAGCTGAGTCAAACCCTTCAGATCGTGCAGGCCGCCGTCTGTCACGAGAGTCTTATCGAGGTTGAGTTGGCGCAGCTCTTTCAGATCATGGAGATGCACGAGTCCGGCATCGGTCATGCGCCCCCCGCCCAGCCCGAGATTCTGGAGTTTTGTGAGCGTCCGCAGACGCGCCAATCCGGCGTCGGTCACACCTGGCCCTGACAGCGCGAGGATCTCGAGCTGCCTCAGGTTCTGGAGATGCTCGAGGCCGGCATCCGACACCTTCGTTTCCCACAGAATGAGTACTCGCAACCTGGCCAGGCCGGCAAGGTGCACGAAGCCCTCGCCCGACACGCCAGTCGCTTCCGCACCAAGGCTTTCGAGCTCGGACATGCCGCGCAAGTGAATGAGTCCGGCGCCCGTTACGCGCGAATGCCCGATACCCAGTCGCTTGAGGTGCGTCAGATCCGCCAGATTCGCGAGCCCGGCGTCGCTCACGCCCGTAGCTCCGAGGTACAGCTCCTTGAGCGACCGCAGATCCTTCAAATGCCTCAGCCCGGCGTCGGTCAAGCCGGTACCGTCCAGCCAGAGCGCCTCGATCCGTGGCAGATTTCGCAGATGCGCGACGCCGGCATCCGTGACCTTCGTGGCCTTGCTCAGGTGGAGTTCCACCAGATTCGCCAGACCTTCGAGGGGGACGAGGCCGGCGTCGGTCACCTCGGGTCGATCGCCAAAACGGACGAGCGTCAACTGGAAAGCCTCGTTCGGCAGAGCCATACCGGGCTCGATCAGCACCTCGTGGCCGCGCAAGCGAATCTTGACGGTGGCACCAAGCGACAGCATCGACCCGGCCGCCTGGCGATCCGCTTCGAGGAGATTCGCAACCTTTTGGCCAGACTGGACCAGAACGACGCGGAAGCCGAGGGCGCGAACCGGTCCTTCGCCGCCGAAAAGCACCAGCGATCCGCCGGTCGGCTCGCCCTCTGGTCGTAATACCACGCACCGCCCCGGATCACGCGGCGCGAGCCCGAGGTCGGGCCCGGCGGGTCGCTCGCTGGTGACGTGGCATCATACTTCTCAGCATACCAGTCGCCGCACCATTCCCATACATTACCCAGCATATCATAAAGGCCCCAGGCGTTTGGTCGCTTCCGGCCGATTGGCTGAGACCTTTGTTCCGCGTTCTTGTCGTACCAGGCGTACTCGCCGAGTGCGCCTGAATCATCGCCAAACGGGAAAACCGTCACGCTACCCGCGACAGGCATATTCCCACTCTGCCTCGGTGGGCAGGCGGTAGCCATCACCGCCAGCAATTGAGACCTCCTGGCCGGCGATCTGGTAGGATGGTTTCCGGCCCTCCCGCTCGCTCAACTTGTTGCAGAACTTGATCGCGTCAAGCCAGAATACGTTCTCAACAGGCAGCTCATCCGATCCCTTGAAAACACTTGGGTTTTCGTTCATCACGGCCCGGTACTGGCCCTGCGTCACCTCATACCTCCCCAAGTAGAACGGCCGGGTGATCCGCACGAGATGTTGAGGCCTCTCGTCGCCGTCAGCCTGTTTGTAACTGTCCGGTGAGCCCATCTTGAACTCGCCGGCTGGAATCAAGGCGAGTTTCATGTCAAGCGTATTGGTGACCGTTTCAAGAGGCCGGGTCGCGGATGATTCTGCCGACACGCCCTTGATCGCCGGCGGCCCCATTTCCTTGACCTCGATCTTGCGAAACTGAACATGTGTGGCCGGATCGTTGATCTGCAGCGCAATGCGCCGCTGCGCGAAGGTGATCCTATCGAGTCGATCCAGTCGGCATACAGCTTTCCGTCGACGAAAACGCGGAGGCGACTGCCGATGGCTTCCATATCGACAGTGGACCATGTATCCGGCCCGACAGGGCTCGGCCCGATCGGAACAATGTGTTCGACCCACGAATGGCCCGATTGAATCCTGTTCAGGCTCCCGATTTTGGGGCCCGGAGTGAGCTTGACCTCTGCCTCGTAGCCCTCCGGGTAAGGGAGATGCTTCGAGGCGCGGACGAAGAGGCCGAATTGCCTCCTGCGTTGAGCTTCACCTCGGCGCGGACCCGAACGTCAGCGTAATCGTCGCGTATCGTGTAGATGTGGAGATGCCGACCGCCGGCTGCCCCCTCGCCGTGGAGGACGCCATCCCGAACAGTCCAGAATTGCGAGCCGTCGAATCCGTCGGCGTCGACAGCGGTCCACCCGGCCAGATCTCGCCTGTTGAACAGCGGGATCCACTCACCGGCGGGGTTTGCTTCCTTGGTGGCCGCAGTCGGGCCCGCCGCGACTGCGACGCTGTCGGGCGGTGGCACACTCCCCGCGCTATCGGTTCTCTCGGTACCTTGGCGTGAGACTGTGACAACGGCTTGGTCTCCCCGCTTCAAGGTGAACTTTTCCGTGGAGAGCCGGAGGCCAGGCTGTCCCCCGAGAGTTGTAGCTCGTACTCTCCCGACCTGAGCTCGACTCGTTGCCTGGTCTGCGTGTCGACGATCGTGACCTGGTTGCCTCCTCGTTTCACGATCACCTCGATATCCGGATCGTCGGTCTGGATGATGAGTTCTCCGTGATCGGTGGAGATTCGGTAAGTGACGGCGGCGACCAGCAGAATCGCCGCGAGCCCCACAGCGGCCGCAAGCACGGGCCATAACCGACGGATCGAATTCCGCAATGGCTCCGGCCTCGCGACAGAGGCTGCGAGAGGTGGAATCTGCTCGGGTTCGTTGAAGTCGATCAGGCGTTTCCACTGCTCCTGCGTTTGGTTCTGGCGCGAGCCGTCTCGGTCGTTGGTCCGGACGGCAGGAATCGCGGCCTGCCGGGTGGGGAGTCCGAGCGGGTCGGCAAGTGAGGGATTGGGACTGGGGCTCGGAGCAACGGGGAAGTGCGCCCCCCTTCTTGAAGAAAGGCGTCAGCGCCTGAGCGACCTCGCCGGGTGTCTGGAACCGCCTCGCCGGGTCCTTGGCCATCATCTTGGCAACTAACGCGGACAACTCGGCCGGGACGTCGGGACGTATGATGTTCAACGGCCCGGCTTCCATCGAGAAGTGGGCCTGGTACAGGTCCCAGAGGCTATCGCCCTGGAACGGCGGCCGGCCGGCGAGAAGGAAGTAGAGGGTGCAGCCCAGGCTGTAGACGTCGGCGCGGATATCTGCGGACTGGGCGTCGCGAATCTGCTCGGGTGCGATGAAGTCGGGCGTACCGAGCATCTCGCCCTCGCTCGTCAGTTCGCTATCGGCGCGGCCCTCGCTGGTGACCTTGGCCAGGCCGAAGTCCAGCACTTTCACCAGGGCCTTCATTCCCTCGCGTGAGAGCATCAAGTTGCTCGGGTTGATGTCGCGGTGGACCATGTTGTGCTCATGTGCGTGCTGAAGGCCCAGTGCTGCCTGGCAGACGAAGTTGCACGCATTGGCGATTGGTAGCGGTCCCTTGGACTTCACCAGTTTGGCTAGGTTGAGCCCCTCGACATACTCCATGGCCAGCACGAGGTTCTCTCCGAGCCGGAACGCCGAGTAGGCGGTGACAATGTTGGGATGGCGCAGTTTGGCTGCGAACCGGATCTTGCGCAGGAATCGATCCGGCACAAGCGGACGATGGATCATCTGACCGCTGACGACCTTGAGCACCTCCTTGCGCCCCATGAGCTCGTTCTGGGCCAGGTAGGCGACGCCCATGCCGCCGCGGCCCAGCTCGCGCAGGACCTTGTAGTCGGGATGCTCGGCCAGGCCCGGCGGGAGCGTGTGTGCCGGAGAAGCTCCCAGGGTTCCCGTGCCCCTTTGGCTTTGCGAGCTGTCGGGTTCCAATCCGCCAGATCGGGAATGCCCTGCCCTCTTCGCCTCGCGGACCCGCTCCAGAAAGCTGTCAGCCGGCATCTCCGCAACCCGTTTCCGACAATCCGGGCACTGCTCCAGATGCTCGTTGACCGCCTCCGCCGAACGGTCGTCGAGCTTACCAAGGCCGTACGAGCTCAGCGTCTGGTCGGTCGGATGGATGGATGGAGGTGCGTTCATCGGGCGGTCTCCGGGAACGGGTCAAGTCACTGTTTCTGAAGAGGAAAGGCCGGTTCCGCATCGAACCTGTCGCGAAAATCATAATTTACCGCAAGAGGTCGCCGGCTTCTTGCCTTAACCGCTTGAGAACTCGAGATTTGGCGAGAATGACCGCGTTCTCGGAAAGGCCCAGTTCCTCGGCCACTCGCACGGCCGGGATGCCGTCGACGGCGAATCGCTGAAAGGCCGCCCAAGTCGTCGGACTGACGGCCGGTTGCACCTGCGCCAGCAGATGTTGCACGACATGCTTGTCGTGATCTCGGTCCCACTCCCGAGCGAGGTCGTCATTCGGGTCGGACAGGAGTTCGAGAAATCCGTCGGCCGGATCGAGCCCGACAGCGGGTCGGCGCCGACGCTTCCTACAGATAAATTACGAATTCTGTTGACGGTCACTCGCCGGAGCCAGGCTCGGAACGAGCCTTCGCGGCGCCGGTCGAACCGGGGAACCTCACGAAACACGATGATGAGAACCTCTTGAGCCAGGTCGGCTGACTCATCTCCCAGGCCGGGAACGCGACCGAGCCACCGTTGAATCAGGGGCAGATAGATCCCTTGCAGCCGGTTCCAGTCGGAAGCATCCGGCCGGGCTGCCTTGAGCCGATCCAACAGGCTTACCGAGGTCACGCTCATGGTCCCTCACCAAGTCAGGTGTGGGGAAGTCACGCGACCATCATAATTGGATTCGGGGAGAGATGCACCAACGCGGCTTTGCTGAAAAACGAGACTTTAGCATCACCACCGGGAGTTTGTGGATGACGGGGCTTGGCCGGAGCCTTAGAATCAGGGAGAACAGCCTCTGGTTCGGGAGGACCTTGTTATGCTTTGTCCTGGAGTCTACCCGCCGGACCCCACTCTGGGCATTACCGACCCTCAGATGCTCCCGCCCCCGAAGCTGGTCCAGCGCAGTCGAAACTACCAACATCGGCCCTGTCCGCAATGCGGCAAGTCCTGCCCTCGGGACCGGATCTTCACCCGCAACCTGCATGATCTGGGCGACTCGTTGGGGGGCCGGCCCCGCGATATCCAGATCACCTACTCCCAGCATCACTGTACCCGGTGCGGCCGCTATTTCACGACCGACATGTCTGACCTGGCCGCACCCAAGGCTCGCTACACCCATCGCGTTATGTCCTTGGCCGTTCGGCTCGTGGTGGAGGACGGCTTGCCCTATCAGACCGCCAGTTGGCACCTCTGGTGCGACCATCGGGTCTTCGTCCCCTTCGCCACCATCCAGAACTGGGTGGAGGCCAGGGGGAAAAAGGCGGCCCATCGAATCCGGGCCGACTACCTCGATTGGGCTCTCGACGGCTTCTCCGGATACATCGCCGCTGACGAGTTGTACGACGGTCCCTTCTGCGTCCTGTCGATCGTCGACAACGGCGCCTTCACGCGGCTGTGCTACGAGGTCCTCGAACACCCCCCGGCTCACGGCGATATCCGGAAGTTCTTCCGGCGGTTCCGGGCGGCTCTGGCCGGCCGCGGCTTGACCCTCCGTGGGATCACGACTGACGGTTCGGAGCTGTATCCGCAGCCGATTGCCGAGGTCTTCGGAGCGGTGAAGCATCAGGTCTGCCGATTCCACATTCTAGCGGAGTTGAACAAGGCCGTGCTCCGCGCCGTCGCTCAGGTCCGCAAGCAGTTGGCCGCGCAGAAGCCGCAGCTTCCCCGCGGGCGGCCCGGCACGCCGGAGGCGAAGCGAAAGGCCCGGCGACGCCGGCACTTGGAGCGAAAGATCGCCGAGCTGTTCGAGCATCGTCATCTCTTCGTGCGGCGTCAGCTTACGCCGGGTGAGTACCGAACGTTGCGGCAAATTAGCCGGGGCTCGCCGCAGTTGCGGGCCCTCCGGGCCGTGGTGGAGGAGATCTACCGTCTCTTCGACCGCCGGTGTCGCACCGCGACGGCACTGAGGAAGCTGGCCCGGCTGCGGGCCCAGGTCAGCCGCTTCAAGGGATTGAGGCCGATCTTCCAGAAGCTCCGGTCCCCCAACTTGGAGAAGGCGCTGACCTTCCTGGATGATCGTCTGCTGGGTTCGACCTCCAACGCCGTGGAACGAGGCAACCGCCGGCATCGCAAGATGCAGAAGACGGTGTACCGCGTCCGAACTCAAAAGACGATCAGCGGCCGGATCGCACTGGATATGTTTCGCGACGCCCAAGCTCCCTCCCGCGAACAAACGATGAAGACACTCCACCACGACAGGCGACGATGAATCCCGGTGGTGGTGCTAAAGACTCTGAAAAACACAATTAGATCAGAGGCCCGAGAGATGCCTAGAAATGGCTTGGATCAAAACGCGTGTTTTTCGGGTCGCTCATCCTGTGGACGTAGGCCCAATCAACGGTTTCGCCTGATCTCCCCAGTACGTTTTCCGGCGGGTCAATCGCGCGTCGTTGGGATCGGGTCGCTCTTCGATGAGTTCGTCGTCGGGGACCGTGTGAAACGACACGACGACCCAGTCTTCTTCGGGAACCACAACCTGATGCCACGTCCCGGCCGGAATGGAGGCCCATCGACTTTCGATCGGTCCGTCCGGATTCGTCACAAGTGGAACGGAACACCACTGGTCGTTGGTCCAGACCTGGAACTCACCGAAGCCCCGGTAGGAGGTGACCCTCTGGTGGCTATTCGGGTGTCGCTCCGCGCCGGTTGTCGCACCGGCGCGGAGAATGAACACCCAGCTCGAACGGATCATCGCGGGGAGGCCGCCGTCATAAACCGTCAGCGGAATCGGCTCCCACGCCATCAATGCCGACGGATCGCGAGCCAGCTTGAGTGCAACGCGCTCCACAATGGGATCGATACACGTCCGCACCGAGCTTCGGGAGAGGCTTTCTTCAAGTTGCACAAGGATTGCTCGATCCTTATCCATAGTGGTCATTCACGGTCTCCAACTTTTACGGCAGAACAGGACTGCGGCCGTGGCCTAACAGAATTCCTGCACGAGTCGCTCGATCCCGTCAGCGCCCAATCGAACGCATCGGATGTGGTGAAGTAACGTCGCGCTGTGGCGCTCGTAAAAAGCAATCCCCCGGTCGTTACTCAATGCGACGGTCCACTCGATGCGACCGCAGTTCAGCCCCTTGGCGGTTCGGGCGAGGGCCGCCATTAAGGCCTTACCGACGCCGAAACTCCGGTATCCTTCCCGGACGTACAGGTCGTCGAGCCAGATCCCGGGCTTTGCCAGGTATGTTGAGAACGTTGGGAAGTATGTTGCCAGCCCGATTGCTTGTCCGTCAATCACGGCGAGAATGACTTGCGCCTTGGTTGCAGACGAGAAGAACGCTTGACGGAGTTGTTCCTCCGTCGCCACGAAGGCATTCCGGCAGCCATCGAACTCGGCTTTCAGGGCGAGCAATTCCATGACCGCGGGCAAGTCCGCTTCGGAGGCGACGCGAATGATTGTTTCCACTGAACCGATCCTCCGCCGTGTTGTTGAGGATCGGGCATTCTGGTGGCCACACGGCGGATCAGGCGGTAATGATCGCGCATTTGGGTGATAACCGCGGAGTTAGTCATTGGCCACAGCGATCGAATCGACCGAAAGCCCGCTAGATTCCGCGCACAACATCATCGAAACCGTTTTGCCCACCAAACCTTTCAAACGATCCCAATGGAACGGCAAATGATTGACTGAGCCGGGAAAGACGAAGGACACGCGAATCCTGACACTCTCCCCAAGCGGCAGGTTCGCCACCTTGATGTTCCGATCCGGCTTGCCGAAACGCACGGCGATCGTACGACGGTCCTGGTCGACTTCCTCGAGCGTCACGTTCTTGACCTTGAACAACACCGCCTTCTCGTTGGCGAAGATCACGCTTTTCTCGTCAGCCGCCTGCGCGGGCGTTGTGAAGAGCGACGACCCGGAGAAGATGCCGAGTCCGATCGCTCCACGTCTGGTCAGGCTTTCCATGGGCTTGCTCCTTTCACGGATGAGGCTCTCAAATGCCTTCCACGGGTGACGCTCACTCTATTGGCCAAGCGTCCCTACGGATAGAAACGCTCGACTAGGTCGAATCCTTAGGGGATTTTTGCGTCCGGTGCGTGGACACTTATGGGAAATGAAGCATGACGTTTCCGACAGAAGGCCTATGTGAAAAGGCGCTGTTTTTGCTCAAGCGGCTCGCGAGGCTGCAAAACAATGAGGACCCCCGTGCCAGCCTTGAAAAACCATTTGCGAACCGGCCAACGGCCGCACAATCGGCACGCGAGACTCCGCAATCGGCCCAGATTCTCCTCCTTTTAGGGTCTGGGCCACTTGGCCACTCACCCAGGCGCACAGCTTCGTCGACGCCGCAGCCCGCAGCACGTTCCAGCCGGCCACTTTGTGCAGGATCGCACGGAACACACTCCCTCGCCCTCGCACCTTCAGCCGATCCAAACCCAGCCGATTCTTCAAGCCGCTGTTGGTCGACTCGATCCCCGAGCGTCGCGCGTACCGCTCGGTAAACGCCGGAGTCTCTTGTTCGCGCCGCCGCCCGGCCAAGCGATGATCCTTGTCACTGAACTCCATCGTGTAGCGGCCGTCCCGAGTCTTGTTGATCGGGCAGGCGTTGCGGAAGGGACATCCTCCACAGACCTCCGGCGGCATCTCGATTCGCGTTGTTCCCGCTTCCTGGTCCCGCTCAACCACCAGCGGTACGTGCCCCGCCGGACAGGCATCCACATGCCCGGTCCGTTCGTCGATGGCGAAGTCGTCGATCGTCAGCGCCGCGGGGTCGCTCTCCGGTTCCCGACCCGGGATCGGTCCCACCAACTCCACGCCGCGGGTCTCGGCTGCCTGCACGTTCTCGTCGCCGCAGTAGAGTGTGTCGGCCAACATCACTTCCGGCAACAATTCCGACTCGTCGAGTTGATCGAGCATCGGGACCACCGCCGCGCCATCGGCCTCAGCCGCCGTTTGCGGCAAGGCACCCGTGATCAACTGCACCTCATTCTCCGGGCTGCATGTCTCGGCGAGCTGCACCTGATAGCCTTGGCCTTTGTGGCCGTCGTAACTGGCATCGAGGTCCGAAGGGTTCTGCACGCAGTCCCCGCCGGTCTTGGCCTTGACGACGACCTTGCCTTCACTCACCTCGCACTGCTGGCTGAAGATCGTGACCATGGCCTTGTAGCTGGAGCGGCCCGTCAGGTCGGCACACTGGGCGAAGTGCTCGATGATCCACTGCAAGTCCTCGGCTACCTGCTGCCGCGATCGCTGCCGCGCCTCGGCATCCTTGGCCCCGGCGAACAGTTGCGACTCGGCCGGTTGATAGCGGAGGCGGAACACCTCCGGCAGCGCCGCGTACGACTCGGGGGCATGTCGCTTGACCTGGGTCAAGAACCGCTTGATCGCCACGGCCATCAGCTTGATGCGACCGAAGCTGGCCATGTGACTGAAGACATGGGTCGAGTCGAGCCGTTGCTGGGAGATGTTGAGTTCGAGCGATTCAGCCAACCGGGTGGTCACGTCGTGGAAGATCAGGGCGGCCAGATCGTTGTCGCGAAAGAGTACCTTAATCCACGTTCGGTTCGCCTCGATGATCCCCCTTGCCGGCTTCACGGTTTGTCAGCAACGACGTCAGACATTGACCAGCGGTTGTTTGAGCGGCTCGGTGATCAGTCGCGCTCCGCGGTCGAACGTGACGAACGACCAGGCCCACTGGAGTAAAACGAGGAGCCGGTTGCGGAAGCCGATCAAGAAGAGGATGTGCACGAACAGCCAGAGCAGCCACGCAAACAGGCCGGACGCCTGGATCGGTCCGACTTTAGCGACGGCAGCGCCACGGCCGATGGTCGCCAGCATGCCTTTGTCCACGTAACGGAAGGGCAGACGGGGCTGGCCCTTCAGGGTGCGGATGATGTTCTGGGCCACATGCGAACCTTGTTGCATCGCGGCGGGTGCGACGCCCGGGACGAGCACGCCGTCGGTTTCGAGGTGAGCCAGGTCACCGATGACGTAAACGTCGTCCAGGCCGGGGACGGTCAGGTCGGGCTCGACCAAGACCCGGCCCGCGCGGTCGAGCGGGACGCCGAGCGTCCGGGCCAGCGGTGAGGCGGCCACTCCCGCGGCCCAGAGGACCGTCCGCGCGTGGATTCGCTCGGGACCGATCCAGATCCCTTCGGCGTCAATCCCAGTGACCTGCACCCCGGTCCAGACTGTGACACCCAGTCTCTCGAGCTGCGTGCGCGCCGCGGCGGACAGGTCTTCGGCGTACGCGCCCAGGACCCGAGGGCTGGCTTCGACCAGGATCACACGGGCGGAGGCCGTGTTGATGTGGCGGAAGTCCTTCGCCAGTGTCTGCCGCGTGACCTCGGCCAGGGTGCCGGCCAGCTCGACGCCGGTCGGCCCGGCACCGACGATCACGAAGGTCATCCAGGCGCGGCGACGAGCTTCGTCCGGCTCGCGCTCGGCGACCTCGAACGATATCAAGACCCGGCGGCGGATCAGCAAGGCGTCGTGCAGGGACTTCAGACCGGGAGCATGCTCGGCCCATTCGTCATGGCCGAAATAAGCATGAGTCGCGCCGGTCGCGACGATCAGGATGTCATAATTGATCGAGCCGTCGGCCAGCACGACTCGTTTGGCGGACGTGTCCACGGCCGAGGCGTCCGCCAGCATGACGGCGACGTTTGATTGATGCCGGAAGATCCGGCGGATCGGCGCGGCGATGTCGGCCGGGCTGAGAGCGGCGGTCGCCACCTGGTAGAGCAACGGCTGGAAGAGGTGGTGGTTGGAGCGGTCAACGATCGTGATCTGAACGGCGCCCGTCGTAACGCCCGGGCCGCGGCCAGCCCCCCGAAACCCGCGCCGATGATGACCACCTTGGGTCATCGTTGGTCTTGCATCGGTTCTCTCCTCGGAAAAAAGAAGTGGGACAGCCGGCTCGGCCGTTATCTGCCGAGTCAGCCGAGGGCGGCTGTCCCACATTCAAGACGATATATCAGCTTATTCTTTCGCGATTCCCAATTTCAGCCGCCACAGGTCGGCCATCTTGGGATTACCCCACTTCTCGTAGAATGGGACGATCCGCGATGTGGCGGCGCTCAGGTCCTTCTTGAAACGGGCCGGGATCGTCGCCTCACGGGCTTTCAGCCCTTCGTATCCATCGATCAGCATTGGTTCGGCGTCGGCATATTTTCCCAGGCCCGCCAAGGAGGCGCCGAGTTGGCTCATGGTGTGGAAACGTCGCCAATCGTCGGGCTGTTTCTCTTCGCGGAGTTTCAGACACTCTCGGAGCACGCCCTCAGCCTTGGCCCATTGCCGCGCGTCAAGGTAGGCCGCGCCGAGGCTATTCATGCTGGCCAGGGTATCGGGGTGGTCGGGTGTGAGCTTCGCCTTCCGGAGCGTTACGGCCTGCTCGAACAGCGGGATGGCCTCATTGGTCCGGCCAGCCTCTCTATACGACGTGGCGAGGTTATGCAGACTCCTGAGCGTGTCGGGGTTATCCTGCCCCAGTTTAATCGTCCGCAGCGCCAGCACCTTCTCGAACAGCGGGACGGCATCGCCTGTACGGCCAGAGATTTGATACGCCGCAGCCAGATTGTTCATGGTGTTTAGGGTGTCGAGGTGGTCGGGTCCCTGCTGGACTTTGCGGCGATTGAGCGTTTCCTCGAGGAGCAACACCGCGTCGTTGAGCCGGCCGACTTCCAGATAGGTACTCGCAAGGTTGTTCATGGCGGTCAGGGTGTCAAGGTGGTCGGGCCCCAACGTTGCCCGAAAGCCCTGTAAGGCCTGTTCCAGTAGCGGCAAGGCTTCGGCGATCCGGCCGGCGGTGTAATACGCTACGCCGAGATAGTTCGTGGAGTTGAGAGTGTCGGTATGGTCGGGCCCGAGCGTTGCCTTCCGCAACGCGAGCCCTTCTTCGAACAGCGCGATGGCCTCGGGGAACCTGCCGACTAACTGGAAGTCTGTGGCCAGATTATTCATCGTCCCCAGCGTGTCGGCGTGGCTGGGTCCCAACTTGGCTTTGAAGATTTCGAACGCTCGCTTGTGCAGCGGAATCGCCTCGGCGATTCGGCCGACGGCCTGGTAGGCGACCGCCAGGTCATTCACGGAGGTCAGGGTTTCGACGTGATCAGGACCGAGTTCACGAATGCGGAGCTGCACCGCCTGCTCGTACTGCCGGATTGCCGACTTTGGCTCGCCCAGGTACAGGTACATCACACCCATGGTGTTGCGAATGGCGGCTTCGACGCTAGGCCGGCCGGCGAAGTCGGCGGTGATACTCGGCTCGGCTGCGTCGACCGCCTCGCGAAGCGATACTTGACGCCCACTGCCTCGCCCCTGGACCCGTGGCCGTGTGGCGGCCAACATTTTGTTGTAGAAGTCCAGGACCGTCTTCGACTCGTGCTCCGATCGCGTGGCGCGGACCGCCTGCCACGTGCTGATGGCCGTGGCCGCGACCAGCACCGCGGCGAATGCCACCGCCGTCAGCAGGGCCGCACGGTGCTTACGGGCGAACTTCCTCATCCGGTAGATCGCCGAGGGCGGTCCCGCGTCCAACGGCTCGTCGGCCAGGTATCGTTGGAGGTCGCGGGCCAGGTCGTTGGCCGTCGCGTACCGCCGATTGCGGTCTTTCTCGAGCGCCTTCATCGCGATCCAGTCGAGCTCTCCGCGCACCAGCCTGGCCAGCTTCGCCGGCTCCATTTTGCGCGCGCGGCAATCTCAGGAGAGCTGCTCGGGCTTCGAAAGCCGCGTGCTCAATTTGGGTGGCTCCTCCTCGCGGATCCGGCGGAGGATCTCTGTATATCCGACCTGCCTCAGTCGATGCCGTTCCAGTGGCGTGGTCCCGGTCAGCAGCTCGTAAAGCAAGACACCCAGAGCGTAGACATCGGCGCGGGTGTCGATATCGAGCACGCTGTTCTCGGCCTGTTCGGGGCTCATGTATTCCAAGGTGCCGACGATCGTCCCCTGGTGAGTCAACAGCGTCTGTGCGGTCAGCTTCTGTTCGATCGCCTTGGCGACGCCGAAGTCGATCACTTTGGGAACGGGCACGCCGTCGTAAAGCGCAACCAATACGTTCGATGGCTTGATGTCGCGGTGGATGATCCCTTTCTGGTGAGCGTGCTGAATGGCCAGGCAGACCGGCACGAGGAGTGCCAATCGCTCGTGTGGGGTCAACTGGGCCTGGTCGCAGTATTCCGTGATTGGGACTCCCGTGACCAGCTCCATGACGAAGTAGGGCTGGCCCGTCGCGGTAGCTCCCGCGTCGAACACCTTGGCGATGTTGGGGTGTTCCATGATCGCCAGGGTCTGGCGCTCGGCTTCGAACCGGGCAATCACCTGGCGGGAGCTCATCCCCGGCTTGATGATTTTCATGGCCACTCTGCGGCAAAGCGGGTGCGTCTGCTCGGCCAGGTAGACGACCCCCATGCCCCCTTCACCGATCTGCTGAAGCAGCTTGTACGGGCCGATCAACTTGCTGGGCTCGTCTGCTCGAGGCGGCTCTTCCAGGATGATCGTCGAGAACATGGGGTCTTCCACGAAGTTGCCAGTGACCGCGTGTGCCCTGAGCAGTCTCTCGATTTCGTCACGCAAGCCGGGGTCGTCGGCGCATGCCTCCGCCAGGTATCGAGCGCGTTCGCTGGTCGAACCGAGTTCGAGCGCCCGAGCGAAGATCAACTGCAAGTCCAGCGCCGGCTTGCTCACGGAGGTCACCGCGGATGGCTGATCCCACGACTCGGTATGCCGGGCCTCACGATCCGGAGGCGTTCAGTACAATTCCGGCCCGCGTGGGTCGGACCGGAACTGAAACTGATTCTAACTCTCGGCCACTCAAGTAGATAGTCTTGACCCCAACCTGTCGGCAAGCTGAACCCCGATCTGGCCGCCACCCTCGGTAACATCCAGCTCGTCGACAAGCTGAACCCCGATCTGGCCACCGCCTTGGGTTACGTCCTGGGCCCCAATCCCGGCCGCGGTACCGGCAGGGACCGAGGTATGGACGTTGACGACCGGCGCCCGGGTGCTGACAATGACCGCCGGCCCGATCAACCTGGGAGGCGGAACAACGATCGTCGGGCCGAGATTGACTTGACTGAGCATGGCCCTGGTCTCCAGTTGCTCTACAAGTGAACCTAGCCTCGCCCGCTGGGGGCGCGGCTTCCGGTCCGTCTTCGACTCGACGTGACGACTCAGATTGCTCATAACCTTGCGCCAAAGATTCATGGTACATCTCCAAAATTGTTAGGTTCCACGAGCGGATTTCGGGCGCGGGGCGGCCCTCGAGCTCGGGGCGACGGCTCTCATCCCTCGCCGGCTCGCGGTTTTTTTGTTGTCCACGCGATCGCCGATGACCCGGGACGGGGGGCGGAAACGATGCCCGCCACCTTGCCAAGGCACACGACCGTTGCGGGCGGTGCCCGGAATGTTTCACCGAACGCTCGAGCGATTCATTTCGACGCTCGGACTCGGTCGAAAGTGGGTGGCCTTCTTGCGTCCCCTCTTTCCTGGGAACTAACGGAGCGACACGAGCCCACATGCGCCGGGATTTATTTTTTTTGAACATTGAACCGAGACACGGTTAGATTGGTGGAAGCCGACGGGTTAGCCGCGGGGCGGGGCTTGAAATGATCGCAGGCCGCGCAAGTCGCCAACGGTTCCTGCGTCAATAGGGAAACGGGTGTGTCGCGGTCTCCAGAGATGGTGAACCACCTACCGACTTTTGTGTGGACCCAGAAAGGTGAGATAAGTCGATGGACTCATTCGTGGCCGACGATAAGATGACCAACGATGGCGATCTGGCCGATTGGCAGGCGTTCTGTCTGGCTTATTACGACCCGATCCTTCGCGCACTCCGACTGTTGCGAGTCCCCGAGGGAGAGGTCGAGGACCTGGCCCACTCATTCCTTCTCAAGGCGGCCGAGAAGAACTTCCTTCAGAGCTACCGCGCTTTTCAGGAGAAGGAGGCGCGGGAGGGGCGACGGGCCCGGTTCCGCACCTACCTCTACCGCTCGATCCAGCACCATGTCTGTGACTTCCACCGTCAGCGCGGCTCGCAGGCGCGGACATTCAGTGTCGCAACCGACGCGTCCCAAGCATTCGATGCCGAGCCGGCGGAGTCGACGCTGGACCCGGACGCCCTCTATGCCCTTGACGTGCTCCACCAGGCAGTCCAGGCGCTGCGGCGACACTGCGAGCGAACCGGCAAGCCTCAGTTCTGGGTGTTCTTCGAGGAGACCTATCTCGCCAACGAGTTCCGCGGTCGGCGCGGCAAGAGCCGCGCCGAGCTGCTCGAAGCCTACCCGGGTCTCTCCCCGCAGCGTCTGGACAACGGCTTGACGACCGCCAAGCGCGCATTCCGGCGGTTCGTCGAGGAGGTCATGCCGCGCGGCCTGCGCGACGAGGACCAGCCGGCGGAACGGTTCGACGAATGGATGGCAATCCTCCGCGACTCGAACGCCTCGCAGTTCAATCTGCTGCACCTGGCCTACCGGGTCATGCCTTTCTTGGCGCCCGACATGAGCCAGACCGGCTCGACCGCGATGGTGGTTGATTCCCGTCCCGGCGGTGCTCCCGCGTGCGGTTACGAGGAGCCGGCGCTGGTGCTGGACGACGACGAGCTCAGTATCCTGCTCGGTTTCCACCTGGAGCTCCCCCTGACCGAGATGCTCGACGCCGCCGAGCTGACGCGGTACATACCGCCATCGAGCACCCTGTGGTCTTTGCCAAGGGCGGGGGCGCAAGGGCGTGTGGGCACTGGTCGCAGCCTCGACCGCCGCCCGCGACGCCCGGTCTGCCTTCTGACGCTCATCGATCCAACGCCGGCCGAGGCCGAGGCACTCGCCAAGTCCGATCTGGTCGGGCTGCTGGAGCGCCTGAAATCACTGGCGAAGCAACTTCGCCACCGGACCGACCACACCGTCCCCGAGGTGTTCGCACAGCTCCTCTATACGCTCGTGAACGTGCTGGCGATGGTGCGGTGCGGCGTCGATCTGCACACGATCGGCCCCGCCACACTCGCCCGGAACGTCCGATGGTTCCTCCATCAGCCCTGGCTCGACGATCGGATCCGCCCCGTGCTGGCCGCCGGCCTCGATTTTCTCGAGCGATCAGAGGTGTCGGATGCACCCCGGCCGCACCGGCGTAAGCGATCCGGCTCAAGGGTTGTGCCACTCGGTCGCCCTCGGCCAGGAGACGATTGGCTTCGGGCGGTCCCCAGCTTCCCGGTTCGTAGAAAGAGAGCGGTGCCGCGTTGCCGAGCACCGGCTCGACGATCTGCCACTGGGCTTCGACGACATCCGCGCGGCCAAAAAGGCTGGGGTCGCCGGCCATCGCCGATTGCAAGAGCCGGGCGTAGGGCGGCACCTCGTCGACCGATTGCCGGCTGACCGTCAGCTCGATCGGCTGCAAATCGTCCTTCTCCCCTTCCTTCCGGACCACGGCCCCCAGCGCGATGATTTCCTCGGGATTAAAGCGAATACGAATATAATTATGAGAATGGTCCAGGGTCTGGTTGGCGATAAACCGTTGGGGCGGAGAGTGGAACCGGACCAGCACTTCGGTGGCGGTTTTGGCCAGGCATTTGCCGGCTCGGATCAGGAAGGGGACGTCGGCCCATCGCCACGAGTCGATCTCGAGCCGCACGGCGGCGAAGGTCTCGACCTGTGAGTCTTTGGCAACGCCTTTCTCATCGCGATAGCCGCGAAATTGGCCACGCACGGTGGTCTCGGGATCGAGGGGGTGAATCGCTCGCAGTACCTTGACCTTCTCGTCGCGGATGCCGTCGGGCGAGTTGCTGCCGGGGGGCTCCATCGCCAGCGTCGCGACCACCTGGAGCATATGGTTCTGAACGACGTCGCGGATCGCGCCGGCTTCGTCGTAGAACGACCCTCGGCCCTCGACGCCGAAACTCTCGGCCATCGTGATCTGCACGCTCTCGACGCAGTTTCGGTTCCAGATCGGCTCGAGGAACTGGTTGGCGAACCGGAACGCCAGGATGTTGAGGACCGGCTCCTTGCCCAGGTAGTGATCGATCCGAAAAATGCTCGACTCCGGAAAGGTTGCGTGGAGGATTTCGTTCAGCTCTCGGGCGGAAGCCAGGTCTCGACCGAACGGTTTCTCGATCACCACGCGGGCGTCCTTGGCGCAACCGGATTTGGCCAGATTCTCCGCCACGTCGTCGAACAGACTGGGTGGGATCGCCAGGTAGTGGACAGGCCGGGCCGCGCCGTCGAGCACCTGGCGCAACTGGGCGAACGTGGCGGGGTCCTGGTAGTCGCCGTCGACGTAGCGGAGTTGTTTGACGAGCCTGGCGAAAGCGGCCTCGTCGACGCCGCCGTGTTTTTCCAAGCTGTCGCGAGCCCGAGCCTGAAACTGCGAGAGATCCCAGCCCGCCTTGGCGACGCCGACGATCGGTACGTCCAGGTGATCGTGCTGGAGCAAGTACTGGATGGCGGGAAAGATCTTCTTGTATGCCAGGTCGCCGGTCGCCCCGAAGAAGACCAGGGCGTCGGATTGGGTCGGGGATGTAGGGCATGGTGATGATTCCCGGGTCTCAAGCTTTTTTTTCCAGATGGCCGCCGAAGGCGAACCGCATCGCCGAGAGAAGTTTGTCGGCGTAGTCGTCGCGTGCCGCGCGAGCTGAACCGCGCGTACAAGGCCGCGCTGAGCACAGGAGCGGGAACGCCCTCGTCGATCGCCGCGCTGACCGTCCATCGTCCCTCGCCCGAGTCCGAGACCCGGCCCGAGAACTCGGTGAGCTGCGGGCTCTTCAACAGGGCTTGCGCAGTCAGGTCGAGAAGCCAGGAAGAGATGACGCTCCCTCGCCGCCAGACCTCGGCGATGTCGGCGAGGTTGAGGTCGTACTGGTAGAGCTCGGGATTGCGGAGCGGCGTGGTCTCGGCGTCGACCTCGTGGGTTTGCTTGCCCACATTGGCGTGATTGAGGATATTGAGGCCCTCGGCATACGCGGCCATCAGGCCGTACTCGATCCCGTTGTGCACCATCTTCACAAAGTGTCCCGCGCCGTTGGGTCCGCAGTGGAGATAGCCTTGCTCGGCCGTGCCGCCGGCCTGGTCTCGTCCCGGCGTGCGCGGGGTGGTCCCCATGCCGGGAGCAAGCGCGGCGAAGATCGGGTCGAGATGCCGCACCACGTCTTTCTCCCCGCCGATCATCATGCAATAACCGCGCTCGAGACCCCAGACACCGCCGCTGGTGCCCACATCCACGTAATGGATCCCTTTGGTCTTCAGGGCCTTGGCATGGCGGATGTCGTCGTGATAGTACGAGTTGCCGCCGTCGATCAGGATGTCTCCCGGTCTCGAGTCGCACCGATCAGTTTGTCGATCGTCGCGTCGACAACCGCCGCCGGGACCATGAGCCAGATCGCCCGCGGGAGGCTTAAGCTTCCCGAATGAATTCCTCCAGGCTGGCGCCGCCCACGGCCCCTGCCCCGACCAAAGGAGCGGCCGCCTCGGCATGGACGTCGTAAACGACGCATTCATGCCCCTTCTGCATCAGGCGCCGAACCATGTTCGAGCCCATCCGTCCCAGACCGATCATCCCGAGCTGCATGGCGCCTCTCTCGATCAAAGCATGAGGATGTGAATAGCGATGGCCAAGCCGACCAGCGCCAGGATTCCCGCCAGGATCATCGACGCTGTTGACATTCAAATTTGGGTTGGCGACTCCCTGCCGCAACGCGTCGAACGTATTCACGATGACGGACCGCGGCAATGATGCACACCAGTGACTCCTACACAAACCATGCCGAACCCGAGCCAGGTCGAAATATGGGGCCGGGCATGAATGGTCTTGGAGGCGGCCAGGTCGTACTCCCGGATCAAGAGGGCGAACCGCGCGATCAAAAACCCGAACCCCATCAAGGCGATCGAAGTGCGTACCCAGGCGAGAAACGTCCGCTCGGCCGCCAGGTAAACCCGAGGGTCGTCGATCGGGCGGGACGCCGACCCGACGGCATTTGCCGCAACTCCAGGCTCGGTCTCGCTCTGACGCATGAGTCGATCGCCATTCGCACGCCTCCGCTTTTTCAACACTCCAGAGCAAAATATGGACGGACCACGGTGCGTGTGTCAAGGCGCCTCGCCCGTGATCCGTCACCTGGGTCTGCTCGCGTTTACTCCTGTCGCGGGGGCAGCGTCGCGCCTCGGACGGGCAACGCGTGCCGTCGGGGGCGGAGGGTCGCCCGGAGCAGGTCGCGGTTGAGCCCGGCGATGAACTCCAGGGGGATTTCCTTCGGGCAGACCGCCTCGCACTCGCCGTGGTTGGTGCAGCTTCCGAACTCCTCGCGGTCCATGGCCGCCACCATGTTCAAGGTCCTCTCGTCGCGCTCGGGCTGGCCCTGCGGAAGCACGTTCAGGTGGGTGATCTTGGCCGCGGTGAACAGCATGGCCGACGCGTTGGGGCAGGCGGCCACGCAGGCCCCGCAGCCGATGCAAGCGGCCGCGTCCATGGCCGTCTCCGCGGCCTCCTTCGTGACCAGGATGGCGCTGGCGTCCGGGGCGCTGCCCGTCGGCGCGGAGATGTAGCCGCCGGCCTGGATGATGCGGTCGAACGCCGAGCGATCGACCACGAGGTCCTTGATGACCGGGAAGGCCTCGGCACGCCACGGCTCCAGGGTCAAGGAATCGCCGTCCTTGAAGAATCGCATGTGGAGCTGGCAGACGGTCGTGCCGCGGTGCGGAGCCGTGGGCCACGCCGTTGATCAGGAAACCGCAGGAGCCGCAGATGCCCTCGCGGCAATCGTGGTCGAACGCCACCGGCTCCTCGCCGCGGCCGATCAAGTCCTCGTTGAGAACGTCCAGCATCTCGAGGAAAGACATGTCGGCGGTCACCTCCTTGACCTGGTAGGTGACGAGTTGTCCGGCCGCGTTCGTTGTCTTTCTGCCGCCAGATTTTCAGAGTCAGGTTCATGATTACTTGTAGCTCCGCTGTGACGGGTGGACGTACTCGAATGTCAGCGGCTCCTTGTGAAGAGTCGGCGCCTGGCCCGCGCCGGTCCACTCCCAAGCCGCGACGTAGCAGAAGTTGTCGTCATCGCGCCGGGCCTCGCCCTCCGGGGTCTGGCTCTCCACGCGGAAGTGGCCGCCGCACGACTCCGTCCGGTTCAGGGCGTCGGTACACATCAATTCGGCGAACTCCAGGAAATCGGCGACGCGGCCGGCCTTCTCGAGCGACTGGTTCAACTCGCCGTCGGTCCCCAGCACGCGGACGTTGCTCGCAGAACTCCTCGCGAAGCTCGGGGATCTTGCCGAGCGCGTGTCGCAGGCTCGCTTCCGACCGGGCCATGCCGCAGTTGTCCCACATGCAGCTTGCCCAGCTCCCGGTGGATCGAATCGACCGTGCGCCGGCCTTGCGCCTTGAGGAGCGACTGGACGCGCTGGCCGACCTCGGCCTCGGCCTCCCGGAACGCGGGGTGCGACGTATCGACCTTCTCCAGACTCGTCGATGCCAGGTAGTTGGGCACGGTGGCGGGCAGGATGAAGTAGCCGTCGGCGAGCCCTTGCATGAGGGCGCTGGCGCCCAGGCGGTTGGCCCCTTGGTCGGAGAAGTTGGCCTCGCCGGCGACGAAGAGTCCCGGGATCGTGGACATCAGGTGGTAATCGACCCAGAGGCCGCCCATCGTGTAGTGCAGGGCCGGGTAGATTCGCATCGGGACCTTGTAGGCATCCTCGCCGGTGATCCGCTCGTACATCTCGAAGAGGTTGCCGTACTTCTCCTTGATTTGCTCCAGGCCCTGCCGTTCGATGGCGTCGCGGAAGTCGAGATAGACGCCGTATCCGCCCGGCCCCACGCCGCGGCCTTCGTCGCAGACCTCCTTGGCCGCGCGCGAGGCCACGTCGCGCGGCACCAGGTTGCCGAAGCTCGGGTAGCGGCGCTCCAGGTAGTAATCGCGCTCGTCTTCGGGGATGTCGTTCGGCTTGCCGGCTGTCTCCCTTCTTCTTGGGGACCCAGACGCGGCCGTCGTTGCGGAGCGACTCCGACATCAGCGTCAGTTTCGACTGATGGTCGCCCGTCACCGGAATGCACGTGGGATGAATCTGCGTGAAACAGGGGTTGGCGAAGAACGCGCCGCGGCGATAGGCCCGCCAGATGGCGGTGCAGTTGCGAGGCCTTGGCGTTGGTCGAGAGGTAGAAGACGTTGCTGTAGCCGCCGGTGGCCAGCACCACCGCGTCGCCCGGGTACGACCGGATCGCGCCGGTCCGAAGGTTGCGTGTGACGATGCCGCGGGCCTTGCCGTTCACGACCACGAGGTCGAGCATTTCGGAGTTCGGGTGCATGGTCACGCTGCCGGCGGCGATCTGCCGCTCGAGTGCCTGGTAGGCACCGAGCAACAACTGCTGGCCGGTCTGGCCGCGGGCGTAAAAGGTTCGCTCGACCTGGACGCCGCCGAAGGAGCGAGTCGCGAGCAGTCCGCCGTATTCCCGGGCGAACGGCACGCCCTGGGCGACGCACTGGTCGATGATGTCGACGCTGATCTGCGCCAGCCGGTAGGCAGTTGGCCTCGCGGGAGCGGAAGTCGCCCCCCTTGACGGTGTCGTAGAAGAGGCGGTAGACGCTGTCGCCGTCATTGCGGTAGTTCTTGGAGGCGTTGATCCCGCCCTGGGCGGCGATCGAGTGGGCCCGTCGCGGGCTATCGTGAAACGAGAAGCAGTGCACGTGGTAGCCCTGCTCGCCGAGCGTGGCGGCCGCGGCGGCCCCGGCCAGGCCCGAGCCGACGACCAGGATCGTGTGCTTCCGCCGGTTGGCGGGAGCTCACCAGCTTCATCTCGATAGCGGCACCGGTCCCACTTCTCTTCAATCGGTCCCGCGGGAATTTTGGCATCGAGCATGTGACACTCCTTCAGCGTAACCAGCCGGCCAACACGGCAACCGGCACCGAGATAAAGCCGGCGAACACCACCAGCGCCACCACTCGCGACAGGCCCTTGAGTGCCGGCGAGATCCGGGCATTGTTGCAGCCGAGCGTCTGGAGCATGCTCCAGACCCCATGGTCCAGGTGCAGGCACAGGGCGGCCATCGCCAGGACGTAGAACAGGGAAACGTACCAGACCGAGAAGCCGGCCACCACGTTATTGTAGACCTTGAGCTCCTGGAACTGACCGGGACTGAATCCGACTAACCCGGCCGTGAAGTGGAGCAAGTGGTAGACGACGAACAGGGCAATGATCACGCCGCTCCAGCGCATGGTCCGGGCCGCGTACGTGGTGGCAATCGATTGCTTGGTGTCGTATCCCCGCGGACGCGCGGCCCAGTTCAGGAGGGTGAGCTGCACCGCGGCCAGGATGTGCAGCCCCACGCTGACGAGCAGGATGATCCGGGCCACCCACAGGAGCAGTCCGTAAGGAACCAGCGGCTCGCCCATCGTGCGGAGGAAGACCGCATAGGAGTCGATGGCTTCCGCGCCGAGAAAGATCTTGAGGTTGCCGAGCATGTGCGCGATGACGAATCCGACCAGCACGACGCCGGTGACCGCCATGACGACCTTCTTGCCGACCGTGGTGTTCCAGAGCGTCAAGAGCGGATTGCCCGACCATGTGCCCTGAGCCTTCCAGACTAGCCTCGGCCTTTTTCGATTTGCTACTTGTTCGCTGACGAGTGGTTGCGCCATGTATGCTGTCCTCAAAAGGGACCTGGATCGGGCAGGGTCCGTCGGTGTGCCAGGGCCCGTTCCCTGGCTTTGACCGGCTCCGCGACCGTCGCGGCGCGCAGGCCGAACCCCTTGCCTTCCCAGGCGTTGAAGACCTCAAGGAGCCCCGTATGCTGCCAGTTCTTGATTAGGTTGTACAGGCTGTGGTGGATCTCCGCCTTGATCGTCTGGCCGCGGTTGGTGATTAGCACGATGGTGGGCCTCAAGCCGTAGCGGACGATAGTCGAGATTACTCGCTCGGTCAACTGGGCAGGATCCGTCGCCGATCGTCGCGATGACGCCCGTCGGCGTCCTGGATACCTTAATCCTATACATCTTGGCGAGGAGAGGCTAGCCGATCGAGTGCCGACCACCCGGCTGTTCCCTGCCGATCGATTGGCGTAAAATCCAAGGATTGGAATTTCTTTAACTTGACGGCAACCCGGTCGAGCCCTTGTTGAGGATTACTGGCATGGCGTGGTATGGATTCGGTGGCCGTGTTGGCTTTTTTGCTTTTGCCGTCGTCTGTTGCGCATACGGTGTGAGCGCGGTGGCGGGCGATCCACGATTGAACCAGATCCAGGTCATCGGCACGCACAACTCGTACCACATCGCACCGGCGCCGACTGTTCTGGGGTTGATCGCCGCTGGCGGCCGTCGCAACGCCGAGGCCCTCGATTACACTCACCGGCCATTGGCCGAACAGTTCTCTCAGTTGGGAATCCGCCAGATCGAGCTGGATGTGTTCGCCGATCCCAAGGGGGGCCTGTTCGCTTCGCCGTCGGCGCGAAAGACGCTGAAAGGAATGGAGAAGGAGCCCGGGCCTGACCCGAACGCCGACGGCCAGCTTGCCAGCCCTGGTTTGAAGGTGCTCCACGTTCAGGACGTTGACTTCCGCACCAGAGCTTCCACTTTTGTCGACGCCTTGAAACAGATCCGCGCCTGGTCTCAACGGAACCGGCGACATGTGCCGATCTTGATCTTGGTCGAGCTGAAGGATGACCTGATCCGGCGTTTTGTCGACCCGCCCCGTGAAATTCGATCGTGAGCTGATCGACGACAGTCGACGCGGAAATCCTCTCCGTCTTCAACCGATCCGAGATCCTCACTCCCGACACGGTGCGCGGCCGGTTCGCGACCTTGCCGGAAGCGATCAAGGCTCAAGGCTGGCCGGCACTCGACGCGGTTCGAGGCCAGGTCATGTTCGCGCTCGACAACGAGGATTCCAAACGAGACCTCTATCTGGAGGGACATCCCGCCCTCAAGGACCGGCTGATGTTCGTCACGGTCGAGCCCTCACACGCCGCGGCCGCCTGGTTCAAGATCAACAATCCGATCAAGGACTTCGATGAGATTCAGCGTCTGGTCCGCCAGGGTTTCCTGGTACGCACCCGGGCCGACGCCGATACCGTCCAGGCCCGATCCGGCGACGTCACCCAGCGCGACAAGGCTCTCGCCAGCGGTGCCCAGTTCGTCAGCACCGATTATCGCGAGCCCGACACTCGGTTTTCGAAGTACCAGGTCCAATTCCCCGGCGGCGTGGTGGCACGGAGCAACCCTGTCAGTGGCGATCCGGCCTGGGACAAGATCGACCTGGAAAGCCAGAAGCCCGGTTCCGGATCAAGCTCGAAGTAAGTCTTAGCGGACCGTCACGCTCCCGCCGTGGAGGAGCAGGAACAACAGGACGGCGGTGACGAACGCCAGCGCGACCAAGATCATGATCCCCTGCAGCAGGAAAATACTGCGCAGCCGGGAAAAGCCCTGCACGAGATAGGCCTGGTCGGCCTCGTCGGTCGTGGCGACTTTCTTGAAGGCCGTCGCGGCTTGGAGGCACCAGTATCCCATCAGGAAGTGGATGATGGCGTTAACGATCTGGCCGGCATTCCGCGCGGGTGTCAGGAGATCGATCAGTTCGATGACGCCCGCCACGATGCCGACCCAGCCTACGATGCTCAACCAAAAGGACAGCGATTTGATTTTGGCCTCGGCCGCGACCGTGAATGGGATGCGGCTCAGTCCGGTTTTCTCGGTTGTGATTTCGCCTGCTGACATGATCGCCTCCGATCGCTTAAGAGAGCGCCCCGTATTTCAACACCAGACTAAGGCCAGCGGTCATGGCGACCAAGACCGCCGCGAACGCGAGCAAGATGCTGACCTTGAAGTAGGTCTCGAGCTGAGTCAGTCCGGCGGTGATGTAGTCTTGATCGGCCTCGTTGGTGCGGACGACCCGGTCGAAGTCCTCGGCCGCTTGATACAGCACGAACCCCATGAGCGTCCCCACGAACGCCAAGATCAGCGTGAAGACGCCCAGACTGAAGAACGTCAGCTTGTTGTCGGCGATGATTAGCCCCACCTTCCCCAACGCCGCCGGGTCCGAGGCCATTTCGCCATGAGCGTAGATCAAGGCGACGAGGGCGACGAACAGCACCAACAAACTGCCCACGATCTTGACGACACCGATAAATTTCATCCACCGCGCCATGCTGTGGATCATCAGCTCGTCCTTGAGCTGGAATGGGATGTGCGATAATGCTTGTTCGTTCATATCGTCAATTCCTCCCATTTGGCGTGTCGCTTTAGCATGACACCGACAAAGATTCCCACGGCGGTCATGGCGGAAGGCCAATGCCGGGCGAAGTCGCGATTTTCACATGTCGGGACGATCGGTACAAGCCCTCCGGACGCTGCTGGTCGCTCAATCCGCCTGGTCCCGAAAGGAAACTATCGGGTTCGTCCTGAGGACATGCCCAAACCCGCTCGATCGTCGCGGTCCTCTGGCGCCGTACACGACGTCAAAGCTCGGCGCACTGAGCCAACGACCGGACCGCTCGATCAAGGGACTCGCGACCATTCCGGCAAAGATGGACAACTCGCCGGTCGCGGTCGGACCGGGAACGGTGCTCGCGTCAGCGATCCACGTGGGCGGTTGAACCGGAGGCATTGTCCATAGAAGCTATCGATGACGTGTCCGTCTTCCAGGCTATGGAAGGCGATGATCTCGATGATGTCTTCCCAGCTCAAAGAGCGAACCTCGATCCGCCGCCAGGTCGGTTCGAACCAGTCGCGGAACCAAGCGTCGCGCTCTCCGGCGTAGTCCTCGACGCGGCGGCGGACCTTCCGGCGGATGGCGTCCGGCGCCACGTCCCACTCGAAGATCCCGTCATCGAGCCGGGCCTGGGGCGCCAGGACAATGAACGCCAAGTCCTCAAGCTCCTCGGGTGACCGCTCGGCGCGGCGGAGGGTCTCGGCGACACAAGCGACGCTCCGCGCCGCCTGGTCGTAATAGGGGGCGTTCCGCACTCCGGCCGAAAGACGGGCGAACAGCTTGGCTTCCAGTACGATGAACTGGCGCGCTTGCGGCTCCAGCGAGAGCGCCGCCGTGCCGGGATCGCCGATGGCGAAATGGCCGAGAACACCGTCGGCATGCGTCCGCGCCTCCGCAAGTCGATCGCCTCGAAATCGAGGCTGGAATGCCGACGGCAGCCACGCCTGCGAGAACCAACGCGCACCGGGCAACAAGGACAACGGGTAACGGTCGCCGCCTCGTTGTGAGAACCAGTCGAGAATGATCCGCAGCAGCCAGTCTTCGTTGTACAGCTCCGTGGGCGGGAACGCGGCCAGGCCGGCCTCGCACGCTTCCAGCATGGACTTGATGCGCTCAATAATCATGGGCCTGACCCCTGCCCCTCGATCCATCTTGATCCTAGAATCACCGCGCGGTCGCGGCGGCCTCGCCCGGGCCTCGGACCACTTCGGGATTGGCCTTCAGCCCAGTCGCGTCAAACATGCCCGCTCCTGATTCAGCCTAATCTTACTCAACCCGAGTCAACGCGTTGAACTGCACGAGTGTCGAGTACCAACAAAATTCGCCACAAGCCCTCGGCCAAGGCGGAGGTAGGTCAACGCGGCGACTTCTCGCTGGCCTCCGTCCATCGCTCCTGTTATACTACGCTCATCCATCCACAACTCTGGAAAGTCCCATGACGACCATACTCTCCGACGATCTCCGCCAGGCTATCGAAAAGGAACGTGGCAGCCCCGTGCACTTGGTTGATGCGGCCACGAACGAGCACTACGTGCTCATGCGGGCGGACCAGTACGAAAAGGTGAAGGCAGTCTTCGAGCATGACGATCATGACTTCGATCCCCGCGAGACATATCCATTCGTCGAAGAAGTGATGCGAGACGATGACGCCAACGATCCGACACTCTCAAGCTACCAGTCCTTCACCAAACGAGAGCCATGATTACTTGCGCTTCTATTGGAACAGGCCGGTAACAACATCCCGATTTGAAGACAGGGGAGCTGAGACGAGCTCACCCACTCTGCCATCCCGTCCGCAACGTGCAAGGCGAAGCGGGAGCGTCAGCTACTCTGTCTCCTTCACGTCACACTGTGTAAGTTATTCTTCACTGCCTATTCCTCAGCCTCAACGACCTCGGCTCCTGGGCTGGGTGAGGAAGGCGAACGACCGGAGCAGCTCGGAGACGGCCTGGTCGCTCGCTTTCGAGGCGGTGTCACCACCCTGGTTGGTCGCGACCAGGATGGCGAAATCGCGGACCGGCGCGATCCAGATCGTGGCGTACCAGCGGTGTTGCTGCCGCTATGGTTCAAGCGTCAGACCGTTGGCCCAGGACCGTTCGAGCACGATCCAGCCGCCGGCGTAGTTATTGCCCGGCGGGGGCGTGTGCAATGCCCGGAAGGTGGCTCGCCTTGAGTAGCTTGGGCTTTCCCTGCGCACCGCGCATGTGGAGCGCGGCGAATTTGGCCCAGTCGGGCACGGAGCAATGAACGGTCCCGGCCGGTCCCATGACCGGGGCGTTGTCTTGTTGCGTCGGCCTGACCTCACCTCCCGAGTCGCGATGGCCCCACGGCTGGTCGACCTTTCCCGGATGGCCCGGCGATCCGAAGCCCGCGGAGGTCATCCCCAGCGGCTCGAACAATCGCTTGTTCATCAGCGTTTCCCAGGACTGCCCGCTGACGTGTTCGGCCATCAGCCCGGCCAGGACGTAGCCAACATTGGAGTAAGCATAGGTCGAGCCCGGCCGGGTGAGGGGAGCGTCCTTGAGCATGGTGGTCAAGAGCGCCCGCCGTTTCGCGGTCGTCGTCTTGCCGGGAAGGTCCCACCAGGGCGCGTTGGCGGGCAGGCCCGCCCGGTGGGTCAGAAGATGGGACAAGGTGACCGCTTGAAAGTCACGATGGATCTGTGAGGCGACCTGGGGAAACACGTCGCCGATCTTCGACCCCCACGACAGCTTCCCCTCGTCGACCAGCATACCGATCATGGTGGCCGTCATCGCCTTGGTGTCACGAGCCCAGATGCACCTGGTCGGTGACCCGGATCGGGTCCGTGGCGCCGATCTTGCGGATTCCCAGCGCCCCGATCGCCGCCAGCTTGTTGCCCGTGAGGATCGCGCCGATCAGGCCGGGAAGGCGGTGCTCATCGCGAACCGGGGCGAGCACCTGGTTGACGCGCTCGTCGGCCACCACCGGCGGCTCTGGCTCTGCGGGCGCGGCCTTTTTCTTCGTCGGTCCCCTTGGTCTGGGCGAACAAATCGCGGGAGCCAAACGCCAGCCCTCCCGCGGCGGCCGCTCGAAGAATGTCACGTCGCCCGATCATCGATGATTCGCTCTGGCACTCGGCCGATCGGATGCCCACCTGGTGTCGAGACTCAATCGCTATTCCAGCTTATTCCATCGCCAGGCAGGTTGCAACTTTGGCCTTGACCGAATGCGTCTTCTTCTCGTGACCGAGCAGGATCGCCTCGTGATCGAGCAGCCATTGCTTGCGGTCGAGACCGCCGCCATAGCCGGTCAGGGTTCCATTGGCGCCGATCACTCGGTGGCAGGGAACCACGATCGCGATGGGGTTGCGCCCGTTGGCGGCCCCGACCGCGCGGGCCGCGCCGGCACGTCCGATCCGCCGCGCCTGCTCGGCATAGCTGATGGTCGTTCCGAACGGGATGTTCATCAGCTCCTTCCAGACGCAGGCGCTGAAACTCCGTGCCCTTCAGTCGGAGCGGGATCTCGAATTCGTGCAGCTCGCCCTCGAAGTAGGCTCGCAACTGGTCGCGGACATCGCGAAAGTGCGGCATCATCCCGCAGCCATCCGGGTTCCGGACCAGGCGCGGGGCGATCGTCGTGCGGGGGCAAGTAGAGGCCGGTCAGGGCGTCCCCGTCGGAAATCAGAAACAAGTTCGCCGAAAGGGCTGGGACAGGTGCTATAGATCGAACGCGCGTGCTCATCTCATCGTGGATCTCCGTTTCGATCGGGTGTTGGCTTTCCCACAGGTACATGGCTGCGTAAGCCCGCCACGGCCGCCATGCTTCGGCCGCGGCGAGGAGTCGGTTGGCGGACGTCTCGCCCGACGCCTTGAGCAGGACCAGGTCGCGCGGCGGGGAAGGCATCCGGCCAGCGCAGGGCGCGCATGGCAATGTATTGGGCCGTCCAATCCCCGATCCCCGGCAGCTTCTTGAGCGCGGTCGTGGCGACTTCCGGATCGGGGCCGGGCTCGAGATCGATCTCTCGACGGGTCACGGCTTGCGCGAGAGCCCGGATGGCCGCGACGCGGGTCGCGATGATCCCCAGCGCCCTCAGCTCGGGTTCCTCGGCGGCCGCCAGTCGTGCCGGCGCGGGACTCAATCGGTTCAGGCCGGGATAGGGCGTCTCGATCGGCTCGCCAAACCGAGTCGGCCAGCCGGCCGGCGAGCGTGGTCGCGGCCCGAACCGAGACCCGCTGGCCCAGGATCGCTCGAACGGCCATCTCGAAGCCGTCGAACGCGCCGGGCACGCGCAAGCCCGGACATCGACCGACGACGCTCGCGATCCGAACATCGGCGGCGAGCTGAGACGCGATGACATCCGGGCGCGCTCAGAGTCGAACAGGTTCTTCAGGCGGCCGAGGACTTCGGGCAAGACCGGCATCAACGCCGTGGCCAGCTCGACCGCCAGCGCGTTCCGTCCCGGGATCGGCTCGACCTTGATCCAACCCTGGTGCGCTTCCGACAGCGGCCGTCCGGAGGTAAGCCTGGTCGACGACCTGTTCAACCCCGGCCGTGGAACGGCCCGCGAGGAACCGCAAGAGGGAGTTCCACGCCAACGGCGGCCGGTAAGCCAGGGTGAGCCGGACGGAGTCTCCCCCGTGCGACGTTCGTGACGACCGCCGCATGCGCGAGGGAGTCAGGCGGTAATGGGACCGAAACAGGGCATTGAATCGCCGCACGCTGTCGAAGCCGCTCGAGAACGCCACGTCGATGATCGGCAAGTTCGACTCGGTGAGGAGCTGCTTGGCCAGGAGCAGTCGCTGGGTCTGCGCCAGCTCGATCGGCGAGACGCCGAACTCTTGCCTGACGGCACGGCGGAGCTGGCGCGAGCTCAGCCCGAGGTCTCCCGCCAACTGCTCCAAGCTGCCCCCATCATTCAAGGCGCCCGCCTCGATTCGAGACGCGGCCGCGCGGGCCGTTCGGCTCACGGCATCGACCGGTGCGAGGCCGGGCGCCAGCTCGGGCCGGCATCGCAGGCACGGCCGGAACCCCCCCTGCTCCGCCAAAGCCGAGTTGCCGAAGAACCGGCACCGCCCGCGGCCGGCCGTCCGCGCCGTGCAGATCGGCCGGCAGTAGATCCTCGTGGACGTGACCCCGACGAAGAACAAGCCGTCGAAGCGGGCATCACGCGCGGCCAGGGCTCGGTAACAAGTCTCGTCGTCGATTCTCATGCCCGGATTCTAGCCGCGCGGGCGACGAGAATCTCGCCATTTTCGGACATCGAGATTTTTATTTCCGACTGCTCGTAAACCGCGGGTCTGGTAGAATGATCCATGTGGGGCCGCAACTTCGTGGGAGACGTGACATGCCGGTTCATGATTGGACTCGAGTTTACGCCGGGCTATTTCACCACTTTCATCTGAATTGGATCTCGGCGTTGTGCACCATCTCAACATGGGCGACTTACCGCCTGGTTATTATGCCCTGGCCGAGCAAGTGGCCAGCGGCCCAGTTCCCGATGTCGTCACACTCAAGCTGAGGGTCAAACCACTCAACATTCCGACTCACCTGGTGGGATCGCATGGCCACTGCGCCACCTCGGACGCGGTATGTCCTGAAAGCGGAAGCCGACCCATATCTCTCCAAGGTCAATCGGATCACTATTCGCGACCGGAAGGAACGGTCGTTTCCGTCATTGAGATCGTTTCACCGGGCAATAAGAGCAGTCGGTGCGGCCCTACACACCTTCGTGGAGAAGGCCGTCGATTTTCTGAAGCAGGGCATTCACCTGCTGGTCATCGACCTGTTTCCGCCGACGGCGCGAGATCCCCGAGGGAATTCACAAGGCCATCTGGGACAAGATCCAGGACACTCCGTTCGAGCTGCCACCGGACAAGCGACTGACTCTGGTGTCCTACTTGGCCGGCTTCGAGAAATTGCCTATGTCGAGCCAATCGCCGTCGGCGATATTTTGCCTGACATGCCCCTCTTCTTGGAGCCGGATCGGTATGTCCCGGCTCGGCTCGAGGCGACGTACCAGGCGACATGGGACGTCTGCCCGGCCCCGCTCAAAGAAGCCGTGATCGGCCAAGACCGTGCCGATCGACTGATGAAATGAGAAGCGTGGGAGAGAGGTCGGCCGGATCAACGTGGCCGACCTTCTCCCTTGACCGATCCTCGTTTAACTTAACTCACCGCCTCGACCTTGAGGAGCCGGCGTGCCTCGGCGACGCCCGGCGCGGGGTAGCCGTACTCGCTGGCGGTGACGCGGGCCAGGGCGGCCAGTTGCCGCCAGCGGAAGGCCGGCCGGGTCGTGGCGAACTCCTCGGTCACGGTGCGGTAATACTTCTCGGCGTGGAGGGCGCCGTCCTCGCTGATGGCGTAGCGGAGCAACAGGTCGAAGACGGGCCGGGCCGGCCGGCCGAGCTCGCCGTAGCGGTGGACCAGGGCGCAGGCACGCGCCTGGTCGTTCGCCTTGATCGCGGCCTCGGCCTCGTGGAGCAGGGCGTCGGGCTCCACGTCGCGGACCTTCTCGCGGTGCTCGGCGAACGGGTACGGCTGAGGATTGAGGCCCGCCGTCTGGCCGGCCGTGTGATAGGCACCGACGATCAGGCTGGCGTAGGTGTTGCGGCGGTCGCTGACGCGGGCGATGTTCCGCCAGGCGTTCGCGGCATCGGAGGCGTGCACGCCGACCGACGCGCCATGGACGCTCCCGATGGGCTTCTTGCGGCGAGTCCGCCTTGCGACGGCCGGGATCGTGGAGCACGAGCTGGTTGGCGGCCAGCGAGATCGCCTCGCCGACGGCCTCGGGCGCGATCCCCTCGGCCAGGGCCTCCGCCACCGCCTCGGCGGCCTGCTCCCGGCGTGGAGGCGTAGATCGTCTGGCTCATCCGCTCGATCCAGGCGTCGTCCGGCTGGCGGTCCCCGGGCGGGCGGCTCGCCAGGCCGTTGCGGTCGAGCAGCTTGGGCAGGAGGGCCCGCAGCGCCTCCTCGGATCTTGTTGCGACGGATGCCGCTTCTCCTCGTCCACGCAGAACCGCACCGACTGGCGGAGCAGCGTGTGGGCGTGCTCCTTGCCGGTGAAGTCGAGCAAGGCCCAGGAGCGCCAGGCGAGCACGACCCGATGGACGTCGATATAATCCTGGACGACGTACTGGAGGTCGTTGTAGGCCTCGTCGAGCGGCCCGCGCGCCAGCGCGGCGAAGGCTCGCTCGGCCGCCTCCATGTCCTGCCGCCGCGTCGCCTCGCGCAGGGCTTCCGCCCCCGGCAGGCCCGCGGGCACGGCGGCCGGCTCGATCGCGATGGAGGGCCTCGTGGCTCGGGCCCCCCATCTGCTGGATGTGGCTGGTATTGCGGTAGAGCACCTTCAGGACCGGCAGCGCCCGCTGCGCCTCGGGCAGCTCGCGCGACATCTGGTAGGCCGGCGCCAGCGCCATGATCGCGTGGTAGCCATCGTAATCCTGGCCGCCGAACGTGCGGGCGTTGGCCAGCGCGGCGGCCGCCACCAGTTGGCGGAGGTCCGTCCCGGCCTTCATCCGCTCGACGACGGCCGGCAAGAGCCGGTCGGCGGGTGTCTCCTGCATCAAGGCCACCAGCGGCTCCATCGGCCGAACGTCAAGCGTTCGGTCGCCTCCGCCGGCCAGGGCGGCCGGGGCCAGGCCCAGGTCCTGGGCCAGCGCCGAGCCCACGCTGGCGACCAGCATGCCCCGGCCCACGTCCGCCAGAAACTCACGACGGTGATAGCGACTCATGATCTGTCTCCCTGGCGCAATGCGTCTCTTGAACCGAGATCGATCTTCGCTTGACGCACGATGCTGTCCATGGCGGTCCCGAGCCAACGCCGGGACGTTCCTCCCTAGACACTACTCCTAACGGGCGAGCGTTACACGTCTTTTCTTCGGACTCGCGAGCGGCGAGGTCACTTGAGCCGCCGTGGCCAGACGACGAGGACGAGCCCGGAGAGCCCCAGCAAGGCCCCGGAGACCGCCGCCATGAGCACGAACGTCCCGCGCAGCCCTTCGTGAGTCCGGGCGATGTCGCGGTCCAGGGGGCGGATGATCTCCAGGACTCCGCCGACGTCCCCCACCTTCCAGTCGCGCTTGGTGCTGTTCGAGTCGTTGTTGTGGCAGCCGATGCAATCGGCCTGCATCCGCCGCGCCGTCGCATACCGCAGCGACGGGCGGCCCTGGAACACTTCGAAGCGAGAGAACGGCGTGTCGGGGTTTCGCCTCAAGTCCGCCAGCGCGACGCGCTCGAAGTCGTCGTGCGGGCCGCCGTCCTTCCGCGAGCGGAACGGGTAGTCGCTGTAGAGCCGGAACCGCATTCCGGTCTTGCTCCGTTCGCCGATGAGCTCGCCCGACTCGATGGTGAACGTCGCGGGCAGCGGGATCGCCCCCTTCTTGCTCGCGTAGTCGTGCGTGACGACGATGCCGTGGGACTGCACGCGCTCGACGACCTGGGAGGTATAAAGTGCGTTGACGACGTCGAGCATCTCGGCCTGCTGGGCCGCGCTCTCCAGGGCCGTCGATTGCACGAGTTGCTGCGAGAGGCGGGACAGGTGCCACAGCCCGACCGCCGACCCGAGCGAGACGGCGATCAGCAGGCTCGCCGCCACGGGGTTGCGCCGGCACCAGTGCCGGAGCCGTTCGATCCGCCCGATCGGGCGTGCGCGGATCGGCTCGCCGCCCAGGTAGCGCCGCAGGTCGTCGGCCAGTTCCCGCGCCGTGGCGTAGCGGCGGGCGGGCGACTTGGCCATCGCCTTCAGGCAGATCGTCTCCAGGTCGCGCGGGATCTTGTCGTTGAGCTGCCGCGGCGGGCGCGGCTCGTCCTCGAGGACCTGGAGGATCAGCATCCGCCGGTTGCCCCGGAACGGGCGCTCGCCGGTCGAGCAGCTCGTAGAGGACGACGCCGAGGCTGTAGAGATCGCTGCGGGCATCGACCTGGCGCGACTCGCCTCGCGCCTGCTCGGGCGACATGTAGGCCGGCGTGCCCAGCACCTGGCCCTCCTGGGTCATCGAGGTCTCTTCCGCCTCCCGCTTGGCCAGGCCGAAGTCCATCAGGTGGGGCCGGCCCTCCGCGTCGAGCAGGATGTTGGAGGGCTTGATGTCCCGGTGGATCACCCCGTGGCGGTGGGCGTAGTCGAGGGCGTCGGCCACCGCGGCGATGAGCTCGGCCGCCTGCCGAAACGTGAGCGGACGGTCGCGTTCGCCCAGGACGCTCGCCAGCGTCCGTCCCGGGGACGAACTCCTCGACCAGGTAGAACGTCCCGTCGTCGGCCTGGCCGGTCTCGTGGAGCGAGACGATGCCGGGATGCTTGAGCTGGGCCGCGCTGCGGGCCTCGCGCAGGAACCGTGCGGCGTCCTCCTTGCTGGCCAGGCTGCCCGCTCTCGGGATCTTGATCGCCACCATCCGGCCCAGCTCGAGGTCACGCGCCCGGAACACGTAGCCGTACGAGCCAGCCCCGAGCCGCTCCACCAGCTCGAACTTTCCCAGGCGGTGATGGCATGGCTCGGCCGCGAACCAGGCAGCCGCGCCGCCTCGGGCGCGGGCCGACCGCACCGCCGCGATCAGCTCGTCGGGCACCGGCTCCGCTTCGGAGCCGTCCGTTCCGTCCAACCGCCGCAACTGCGAGAAGAGGGGGTCGGCGAGATGATCGAGTGCCTGCAAGGCCGCTTCGCAATCGGTGCAACTCTCGACGTGGGCGGCGATGCGCGCGAACAACGGACCGGGAAGACTTCCGAGGGCGAATCCTTCCAGTTCGGTTCGATCAGGACAGTCCGTCATGCCCATGGTTCGACCTCGCGCCCGGTGCCTGAGCTCGATTGATCTAACGCGGCGGTGTTACACGACATTCTCCCGGCTCTCGTCCTCCTTGCTCTCGTCAGTGGGACCCGTAATCATTATCGTTGGGCTGTCTGCTCGTGACCACAGCCGGCATCCGATCGGTGGCCCGTGACATGAGTGATGCCTCCGAGCCCACCCCGAATCGCGGAGAGCCTCAACCCTCCACCGCAACGTCCCGTGACTTGCTGGACCGGCTCAAGGCGGATGACGCCGCGGCGTGGGACCGGTTGGTCTTCCTCTATGCGCCGCTGGTGTACCGATGGTGCCGCCGCTGGGACCTCCGCGACCAAGATATCGCCGATATCCTCCAGGACGTCTTCCAGGCGGTGGCCGCCCACATCGCGACGTTCCGCAAGGAGAGGGCCGGCGATACGTTTCGCGGCTGGCTCCGGACGATCGCGCGCAACAAAGTCCAGGACCATTTTCGCAAGCTGGGCCGAGAGCCGGAAGGGGTCGGCGGGACCGACGCTCAGATCCGGTTCGCGAGCCTGCCGGCAGCCGGACCGGCTGATGACGAGGATTCCCCCGACGAGACAGCGGAGCGGCTCCTGCTCAGTCGCGGCCTCGACCTGATCCGCGACGAGTTCGAGGATCGCACCTGGAAGGCGTTCTGGGGGACCACCGTCGAGGGCCGAGACACCAAGGAGGTCGCGCTCGAATTGGGGATGAGTCCCGGCGCCGTGCGCGTGGCGAAATCGCGAGTGCTCCGGCGGCTCCGCGAGGAACTGGGCGAATCCTCGTAGCGCGATCGGTCGAG
>CAWAAW010000091.1:0-44119 GCA_963779785.1 uncultured Planctomycetota bacterium | reverse complement strand
TTTTTATGGACCGCGTGTCCCACCAGTAACGCGACGACGACCGGCTCGAACCGTCTGGACGACCGGTCACACGGGACGAGGGTTCAGACGGGCTCCGAACCCCATGGATGATCGCGAGCCGCTTCACGGTCCCTTTCCCGTTTCTGTTGCCAGCTCAACACGGACGTTCTCGGTTCCCGAAACCTCGATCGTGGCGGTTGCGAGAACCTCTCCGCCGCCGCGAACGGCGATCGTCCAATGCCCCGGCCAAAGGCCGCCAAGCACAAACTGGTCTAGGCTGGAGAGGCGGTCGATTGGCAATTTCAAAGAGACCTGCAAGGGCGCGGTGGCGATGACCTCGTCCGGTACGGGACAAGGTCGGCGGAAGGCGATTGAGCCGCGTACGGTTCCCCACGGGCCAAACGACGCTCACCGACGTCTATCACGTTCGACGCCACCGCGACGTTCTCGACGCCAGACCAGCCCCCCGTGGGGAAGTGGGCGAAAAGCGTGTACGTCCCGGGGTCGAGGTAGGGCACGCAAAAGTTCCCGTTGCTGTCGCAACGGGTGCGACTGGTCGCGCCTTGTCCGCCGCGGGCCACGGCGATGACTTCGATCTTTTGAGATTCGTCGTCTTCGATGTGCTTGCCCTCCCGCGCGATGTCGCCACCCGCGAGGAACCGGCCCGTGATCGATCCGCCACCGAGCGAAACCTTGACGGGTAAGGCGTCCGTCGGCACTGCGATGGCCTGCTCGACCAGGGCCACGCGATCGAGGTGGGGGAGTAGCCTGATCAACCGGAGGCGGTACGCGCCCGGACTGACATCGGAGAGCACGAGCTGGCGCTTCGCGTCAAGCTTAACCCAGCCGGGGTCAACGAACGAGAGCGCTTGCCCGGAGTGAGGGATCAGCTCCAAGCGGAGCGTGGGCTCCCATGGCTGGCCGATTTCCACCTGACGTTTGGCGCTCAGGCCGGTCCCCGACTCGTACTGAGTGTTGGATCCATCGCCCACGCGGAACTCGACGGGCAAGGGGCGGCTGCCCACCGGGTCGAATAGCGCACCTCAGTCGTCTGGTCCTCACACACCTGGGCTACCCAGTCATCGCTCGATTCATTGCCGCCCTCGAAATGTGGAAAGCCAACGTAGACGATCCCAACGGGCAAGCCTCCAACCGAGAACTGGCCATCCTCGTCGGTGGTGAACTCCCGCTTCACGAATCCCAATGAAGGGTGCTCCTGCAAGGCTCGGCCGTCGGCATACTGCAAGACGCCGCCGCCGCGTTCCTTCGAGCGGAAGGCGCGGCCCGAATACGGCCCCGTCCGGCGACACGAACCTCGCCAAGGTCGAGGCCAGTTGCGGGCACGTCGAATACGAGCAGCCTTGAAGTGACGCTCGGGCCTTCGAGGTCGAGCTTGTAACGATCGGGCCGAACATGTTCGAAGCGAAAGCGACCATCGGTTGCGACAGTTGTGTTGCGGGAAAACCAATCGATCACTTCCGAACTGGAGCGGAAATCCCGGTCGTCGGACGGGCCGCGCCGCGGAACCAGGCGGGCCTGGAGCTTGGCATGTGCTCCTGGTGGGGCCATGATTCTTCCCGTAACGGAGACTCCAGACTCCATGCGCACGACCAAAGAGCCACCCTTGCGCGGAATGTCGGTCGAACCCTCCCAGCTCGCGAAACCTTGGGCACGGACGCCCACCCAGGTCGCGCCGGGCTGGTCAAGCCAGAGTTTGAACCGCCCCGCGGTGTCCGTAATGATGCGCTCGACGCTTTTCACGCTCAGGTAAACTGGGGATGCTCCATCCGGCCCGGCGCACACTGCAAAGCTCTTTACCGGCTGCCCATCCGGTCCGAGCACTTGTCCCTCGAGAGCGACCTGGCGTTCCAGAATTATGAGAGCGTCTTTGCCGACTTCAGTCCGCACGAATTGCTGAGTGACGTAGCCGTCCTTGGTGTATGTCACCGGGGGGATATAATGTTGGTCCGGCAGCCCGAGCACGCCCTGCAGCGAGTACGTCCCGTCCCGTGCCGTTTGGACGTGTTTCACATCTTCGAGTCTCGTCGTCACCCCCCTGGCGGAGACCGTTACTCCTTCCAGAGGCTGGCCGCTCGAGTCGCGTACGGTGCCCTTCAGGTTGCAGTGATCGAGCGGAGTCACGTAGACGTCGAAGAGCGCCTCCTTCCCCTTTTTGCACGTCCACTCCGAAGCCTTCTGATCCGTTCTCCGGATGGAGAGCCGAGATGCCGAGCTCAAGGTTGACCCCGTGCAGTTGGTATTGGCCGACCCAGTCGCTCTTGGTCTCGCGCTCCTCGCTGCCGAGGTAGATATTAAAGTGAGGGGCCTTCGGGCGCACGATTACCCCGGCAATCGGACGCCGGGTCGTAGCATCGCGGACGGTCCCGTGAACGGTTGCCCCCCGCTCCAGCTCCACAACTGCGCGGCGCTCTCTGTCGGTCGACCGGACCTGAAACTCATGGTACCGGTTAGAGTCGGCCAAGTAGTCGTGCGTCTGGACACCGATACCGAGCAGGCACGCGACGGGAGCCTGCACGACGAAAGTGCCGGAGGGCGATTCGACCCGCTGCCAATTCCTTTTGACCGGAGTCCGCACGAGGGTCAAGCTAAAGGGCGATGACTCGATCGGGTGCCATTCTTTCTTGAGTGGATTGACCCGGCCTGGGGCCTTGTATCCGACGACGTAAGAGAATTCGGTCACGGGCTTGCCGGACTTACGATCAACCACGGCCACCGTGAAGGGCTTGAAGTCAGTGGCGTTCCCGGGCGGCGGTTCCTCGCGCGCCGGGTCATCCGGTACGCCAGAAGCCGCCGGAAGGCTGAGAACGACTACAAGGGAAAAAAAACGGATGAGCACGGCCGGCCGCCTTTCCCTGCTTGCTGTGGCAGATTTCTCGTGATCTCCCGAACGTGACGCCGCACATCGAAGATAGCTCATCACGCAGTCCCTCGCATCTCCTTTGAACCCTAACGCTGGGGCTTCTCACCACGCCCACGACCAAGTGTCAACTCTCGACACTAGTCCAGGCATTACACCGCAGACTTGTAACCGATAAAGGGCCAGGATCCGATTCAAGCCTACGGCTCCTGACCCCTTATCAGTCCCCCGGTCATCGAACGTGATGGTTACCATTTTGGGTTGCCTTTGTCGCTCGAGAGGGCACCAATGGAGGCTCACGCCGAAGGATCGGCAGGGGCGAGTAACTCGTCCCAGGTCGAGACATCCAGGATGCGGTCGGTCAGGTCGTGAAGTCGATCGAGGTCGGTGAGCGCGTTGATCTCCTCCTTGATCTTCTCGCCAGGCGGCCCCAGCTTCTTGCGGCCTTGGCGCAGCAAGGTCTTCCTCGCCTCCTCAATGGCGCCCTTGGCCTCGCCTTTTCTGAGGATTCCCTGATAGACCGAAGACTCCTCGATTCCGCGAATTCCAAATAGCATGGCGGATACCCCTTTGAAGATCGATTCAACCTTCTCTTCCGAGTAGCGCAATCCCATCAGGACTTCGGTCGCGTTCCACAACGTCGCCGCTTGCTCGGGGGTGGTTTCCCTCTCCATTCGATCCGAGATGGCGATGAGCACATCGGGAACCTTCTCCTCGTTGACGTCGGATACCGGCGCCAGCGGCAAGACCGTCAGGCCGCTGGCCAGCAAAAGATCCACGGGCTGCTCCCAGACCCTCACGACATCATCCCGGAACCAGTCGTAAACTTCTCCGTTTCGCCACTTTTGCTCGAGGACACCCGTCAATTCCGGCCCGTCCGCGGCGGGCCTGAGCAAGACCACGGCCGTTCGCACGGGGACCTTGTGATTCCTGCGCAAACGACTTCGTCGCTGCCGCCGCGCAGGAAGCCGCCCACAGAACGATCGAACAGGCGCACATCATTCGCCTTTCCATTGGAGGATCAGCAGCGTTTCGTGGACCTTCTGCTCAATCCGCCGCCATTGTCGCCCGCCCTGGAGCGGGCCAGGAAAGCTCATTCCCAGCTGATCCGGGAATCGCCGTAAGGAACGGGACGGAAATAACTTCCCGATTTCACATTGGCTGGGGAACAGCTCGATAGTTCCACTTGGGGAGAATTTTGTCAAAGACGATCTTCATGTTCTTCTTGAATCCCGCGGCATACTTCCGGCCGGTTTTGTAGATCTTGTGAAGGATGCTTACCTTGACCTTCAGTCCGGTGGTCGTTTCGGCCTTGGCCATGTAGTACTGGACGGTCTTCAGCGTGTGGAAAATCACTCCTCGACACGCCCGGGTCAAATGCGGGAACAAGCGGTGCTCAATCGGATTGTACTTCGAGCAGTAAGGCGGGTAATGGGCCACGCGAATCTCGATGCCCAGTTGGTTCGCCAGCTTCTGGAGGTCCTCCTTGAATAAATACATGGTCGCGCTATTGCTGCCCCCGCCATCGCACAACACCAGCAGTTTCTTGGCTTCGGGATAGTCGATCCGGCCTTGCTGGTCCCACCACGCCGCGATGCTGTCACAGGCCAGTTCGCTCGTGTCATGGCTGGTGTTCAGGTTGACGAAGGCTTTGTTCTTCCCCACATCGTAAAGACCATGGGGAATCACCGTTCCCTCGCCTGCGCTGCTGAAGTCGTGGTCGTTGGTCTCGATCGTTCCCTGCGTGTCGATCTTGCCGTCACGGTAGAAATTGCCGAGCAATTCCTTCTTCTTGGTGTCCATGCTGATGACGGGTAGGCCAGCCTTCAAATACTGCTTCTTGAGGCGGTTGATCTTCTTGAACTGGGCGTTGCGGTTTGGATTGCGGGGGCCCATCGTCTTCTTCTTCAGGGCTTTCCGCCTGCGGTACCCGTTCTTGCGTAGCAATTGGGAAACGACCTGTCGACTGGCCGGAGTCCCCAACTTGTCGAGCCGACGCGAAATCTGCCCCCGAGACAAGTTCGTCCACTTCACCTCGGCCCGCATCGGATCGCCGGCGGTGTGGTCCTCAAGCACCTTGAAGAAGTTCGCTTCAAGGTCCGCAGATATCTCGACTAGTTTCTTGCGTCCACCCCCTTTTTTCGGACACGACTCGTGTCCAGATCGGCGGTCTCTTCCAGTTCCGCCAGTCCCCGGCGGATGGTCTTGGGATCGCATTGCAGCACGCTGGAGATGTACTCGACCCCACCATGACCCAGCTTTGTGGACTCGATGGCGGCATACCGTCGACGATCGTCCTCGGCCAGCGAGTCGTACAGGCGCTTCATCATCCGTTCGATTCTCGGTGCATAGGCGTCCATGCCACTCTCCTCCGTGTTGGGCTCCGATCCGAGGACTTGATACCATATTTCAAGAAAATCGGGAAGTTATTTCCGTCCCGTTCCTAATGGCGGGGCCGTTCCTCATCGAAGCCCTCGGTCCCAGTCATGACCGGGCGAGTTTCTCGTGCGGCGTCGAGGCCCTTGACCAGTATTTCCAAAAGCAAGTAACGCAGGACGTTCGCCGTCGCGTGACGGCTTGCTTCGTCGCAACCGAAGCGTCGGGAGCCAAGGTCGCCGGCTACTACACGCTCGCGGCGGCCGGTACTCCTCCCAAGCCTGGCCCCGCAACGCTGCCGATGGGCGGCTCCGCGAAACCGCGATGACCGACCCCATCCCGCATTCAAGAAACCCCGATAGGTTCGACTTCTTGCACGCCACGGCGGCAACGGTGATCATTCGCCCGAAGCGTCAGCGAGGATTCCGGCGGCTGCCCCCTGGCTGACGCTTCGGGCTAATATGGCCCGTGGGCCACGCGACCGTGAACTGCTCTAATGCTCGAATCATTGTGTTGTGCCATAATGGACGATCGTCGAAACGGCCGGCCGAAGCCGAAGTCCGCGGAAAAATGCTTCTGCGTGGCATCGGCCGCGATCACTCGATCTTGTGTCTCTATCACGGAGCACGGCGACCGTGCCCAACTTGTTGGTCACATGTCAGTGCGGATGCCTACTCCAACCGAAACCGGAACAGGTGGGCCGGCGAGTGAAGTGCCCGGCTTGCGGTCACCGTTTCCAGGTCCCGGGGCCCTCATCAACTTCCACCAAGACCCGGTCGACCGAGAAGACCGAATCCAATCCCCGGCCGCAGACATGGAAATCCGCCCCGATTGACGATCGAGCGCCGGGGCCGCGGCCGGACTCGAACGCGGACTCCGAGTTGCCAGCTCGTAGCTTCCTCGGCGTCTGGATCGCGGCGAGCACTGTCGGTCTGATCGTTCTGGCTGCGGCCCTGACCTGGCGTTACCTCTGGCGGCAGGAACAATATCGTGCTCACTTGCAACGTGGCATGGCACTTCAAAACACGAACGAATACGACAAAGCCATCGATGAGTTCACGCAAGCCATCGGATTCCGTCCTCGTGACGCTAAAGCCTACCGCGGCCGTGGCATTGTCTTGGGACGCAAGGGAGAATACAACAAAGCCATCGGCGACCTCAACGAGGCAATGCGGCTGGATCCCGAACTCATCCGCGACGCTGAGTGCTACAACGAGCGCGGCCTTGCCTGGTACGAACAGAAAGTCTACGACAAAGCCCTCGCCGACTTCGACGAGGCCATTCGGCTTAGTACTGGGCGCGATTCTGCTTATTATTACAATCGCGGCCTGATCTGGCGAGAGACGAAGAAGATCGACAAGGCCATCGTCGACTTCAACCATGCGATTTCTCTTGATCCCAAAGATGCCAAGCACTATCGCAGCCGAGGCATCATCTGGTACGACCAAAAGGACTACGACAAGGCCATCACGGACTTTACCCTGGCCATCCGGATGGACCCCAACTTCAGTCTCGCCTACTACGACCGCGCGGATACCTGGCAAGAAAAGCGGGAGTACGACAGGGCGATTGCAGACTATAACAACAGCATCCGTCTCGACCCCACTGCCCCGAAGACTTTTCTCGGCCGTGGCAATGTCTGGTACCGGAAAAACGATTACGACAAAGCGATCGCGGACTATGGCGCGACGATGCGCCTCGACCCCAACGATCCGTTTGCCTACTCCGGCCGTGGCTACGCCTGGTCCGCCAAGGAGGAATACGACAAGGCTAACGCCGACTTCAACAAAGCCATCGAGCTCAATCCCAAACACGTTTTCGCATACAACGGCCGGGGCAGAATCTGGTCCGCCAAGAAGGACTACAAAAAGGCGATCACCGAGTACAGCGCGGCCATTCAGATCGATCCCAATTACATAAATGCGTATTACGAGCGCGGCGGTGCCTGGCGCGAATCGAAGGATGATGACAAGGCCATCGCGGATTTCAGCAAGGTGGTCGAGCTCGATCCGAAACACGCGATCGCCTATTACCACCGCGGCATCGTCTGGTCCGCCAAGAAGGACTACGACAGGTCCATCGCCGATTACAACGAGGCGATTCGGCTCGATCCCAAGTACGCATTAGCATACCACCAACGCGGCGTTGCCTGGCAAAGAAAGAGCGAGGACGAAAAGGCGATAGCCGACTACAACGAAGCGATCAGGCTCGATCCCAAATTCACTTTCGCCTACTGCGATCGCGGCAACATCTGGTTCGCATGGAAGGACTTTGGCAGAGCCATCCCGGACTTCACGGAAGCCATCCGGCTCGATCCCAAGTTCGCTTACGCTTACCTCCGCCGCGGTCGTGCCTGGCAAGTAAAAAAGGATGTCGACAAAGCCATCGGCGACTTCACCGAAGTCATCCGGCTAGATTCCAAGTACACTTTCGCATACTTCTGCCGTGGCGTGGCCTGGGAAGACAAGAAACAGCACGACAGGGCGATCGCGGACTACACTGAAGCCATCCGGATCGACTCCAACTACATCGCGGCCTACTACCGCCGCGCCGACTGCTGGAACGCCAAAAAGGAATTCGACAAGGCCATCGCTGATTCGACGGAGGCCATCCGACGCGAGCCCAACCATCCGTACGCATTCTACGTCCGCGGCAGCGCCGAACTCGGGAAAAACCACATCGATAGTGCCATCGCTGACTTGAACGAAGCCATCCGGATTAAGCCCACATACGCTTTCGCGTACGACCACCGAGGAATGGCCCGGTTACACAAGAAGGAGTACGACAAGGCCATCGCCGACTTGAACGAGGCCATCCGGCTTGCACCCCAAGAGCCTCGACACTACCGCAATCGCGCCGCGGTTTGGAGGGCCAAACGGAGAATGCGCGAGGCCGTCGCCGACGAGAACATCGCCAGACGCCTCGATCCCAAATGACACGCGCCTACGACGCACGGGGAGACGCGGGGTCATATAAGAGACGCGGGGGCAGACGTCTAAGTATAAGTTTACCATCCTTTCTGATTCGTGAGCCTGGCCAACATAATCGATGTGTAATCGGCGGATTCTGATCAACTTATTAGAGGTTTTGGCGAGAACCACTATCACTTAGCCCCTAACCCTTCCCAAACACCGATCAAAGCTCAGAAGCTCCGCAATCAGCAAACCGAGCGCAACCACCGACTGCGCGGCGATCCAGCAGAGCGTCCAAATGAACAATGTGTCAAATTCATTTTGCTCATAAATACCAATGACTAAATAAAAGCACGCATAAAATGGACTCATCTTCGCAGGCCCAGTTCCGTTAGCGCCAAACATGCTCGTCATCAGGACCGGCCAGGCAAGGCAAACGAGCGCATAGATCGCTGCTGCGAGTGCGATGGCCCGTCCCAGCCTCTTGATCCAGATCGAAATCGCCAACCCGATGCTGGTCCACATCGCGGCGGTCGCGAAAACGTAGATGCCGAGCCAACTCGCCACGGCCCAGGCCCTGGTCGGCCAAGCCGACGCGATCGTGAGCACGGCCGGCAGCACGAGAAAGAGCGGGAGCGCCCGAAACGCGCACCACCACTTCGTGAGCACGATCGTTCGCGTCGACAGCGGCGTTGCCAGAAGCACGTCGAGAGTTCCCTGCGCCCTTTCCTCGACAACCGCGGTGACTGCCGCAAGCAAGAGGACGGGCAGACTGATGGTCACCTGAAAGGCCACAACGTACGCCGGCAGCCAGCCTGTCCTCACGCTGGGGGTCGGGTAGCTCTGAACGATGGCATAGAGCGCCAACATGCTGAAGAGAAGCGCCAGAACAAGATAGATCCTGAGCATCACCTGAATCCATGGCGAGTAGACCCTGCGCCGCGTCTCGTACCAGAAAACCGGGCCGTCGTCGAGCGATACATCGCGGTCCGTCCTCAACCAGCGGCGGCCGTTCGACCCTCTCCTTTGGCCGGGCGGGCCGACATTCGGGGCATTCGCTCCAGCAGAACGCCCCGCGCGACCTGCGATGACGGCCCGCATCCGCTTGATCGCAATCGCCGCGAGCACCGCCGAAATCGCCAGCATCGCGGCGAAAAAACCCGCATAGCTGAGGACGCCAACTTTTCCGGGCAGCACGTAGGGCGCAAACGCGAGATAGAAAGGACTGAACGGGATCGCCCAGTCAGGCGACGTGGGAATGAACCAGAGCCGGCCCAGGAAATCCCAGGTCGGGAGCACGATCAGCCAGATTCCGTACGCGCAGTAGGTCGCCAAGAGCGCTTCGTAGGGCTTCGCGGCCCACAACGAGAACGTCAGCGCGAGCGTGCAGCCCAGCACCGCCAGTCCCACCGTGATCAGAAAGGCTCCGGCCAAAGCCAGCGGATCGACGCCCCCCAGAAGCGTGCTCAGGGCCAGTGCCGGCAGCGCGCAGGTGACCAACCCCAGCATCGGCAGGAGCCGGGCAGCCAGCTTGCCGAGAATGATCTCGGAATCCGACAGCTCCGTGGTCAGCAACTGCTCGAGCTTTCCACTTGAGCGGTCCTGGCAGATGGCGCCGGCGGTTGAGGCCGGGGCCACCATGAGCGTGAATGTCAACTGCGTGAAGGCGATGGCGCTAAAAAACCCCTGGCCCACGCTCGCCATGATCTGGATCGTGGGCACGCCCTGATTGGAGGCGCACGACACCCACGCGCTCCAGAGACCCACCAGGAGCGCCGCCACGAACACCGACCGGCCGGCATACACCTGCCAGCGCCGCGACGTGGTTAGCCATTCGTTCACGAACACCGGCCCAAGCCAGCGCCCCATTAGCCCCGCTCACATTGGATGTGACCACCCGAACCGCAGGTTTCACGCAACTCACATCTGTAAGAATAGCGGCCGCCGTATCGCCCCGCATCATCGCGCTTCCGCGACCACTGTTTTGCTTCAGCCGGAAATGGAGAACCGCCCAAAAGCCCTTGACGTTGTCCGGTGGAATACCGTACAATCCGAATATGTGGAAAGAGAGGTAAGATGATGCCCAAAGAGCCGAGTCGTACTGCGCACATCGAGGCGCACTTAGCTCCCGAAGCGCTAGCTGTCGTGAAGCGCACCGCTGAAATGCAAGGCCGTAGCGTGAGCGACTTCGTCGTTGCCGCCGCGCAGGAAGCCGCCCACAGAACGATCGAACAGGCGCACGTCATTCGCCTTTCGATCGAGGATCAGCAGCGTTTCGTGGACCTTCTGCTCAATCCACCGCCATTGTCGCCCGTCCTGGAGCGGGCCAGGAAAGCCCATTCCCGGCTGATCCGGGAATCGTCGTAATGGCGGGACCGTTCCTTATCGAAGCCCTCGGTCCCAGTCATGACCGGACGAGTTTCTCGTGCGGCGTCGAGGCCCTCGACCGGTATTTTCAAAAGCAAGTAACGCAAGACGTTCGGCGTCGCGCGACGGCTTGCTATGTTGCAACCGAATCGTCGGGAGCAAAGGTCGCCGGCTACTACACGCTCGCGGCAGCCGGTATTCCCCTGGCCGATATGCCGGCAGAACTTGCCAAGCGGCTGCCGCGTTACCCATCAGTTCCCGTAGCACGGCTGGGGCGCCTTGCGGTGGACCAAGTTTATCGCGGGCGCAAGCTTGGCAGCGCCCTGCTGTGGGATGCTGTGCAGCGATCCCTGCGATCCGAAGTCGCTGTTTTTGCGCTGGTGGTCGACGCCAAGGATGACCAGGCGGAGGCCTTCTACCGCCACCATGGCTTCCTGTCCTTCGGTAGCCAGCCCAAACAGCTCGTCCTGCCGCTCACGAACCTCGTCATCAAGCAATGATCCACAAGGCCGGGAAGCGGCCCGCAGGTGCGTCCTTCTTGCGGTCCGGCATGCTCCCTCGTCACGTCTTGACGAGCCGCGATGCCGCGCGTTCGGTGGACGCGGCGATGGCCGTGAGCAGGTGGTCGACGACGCGATCGGGATCGATCCCTTCGGATTCCGCATGGAAGGTGGTCATGATCCGGTGACGGAGGACCGGAGATGCGATCTGGCGCACGTCATCGATCGTGGCATGGACGCGGCCTTCGAGTAATGCGCGGGCCTTGGCGCACAGGATCAGGGACTGGCCGGCCGCGGGCCGGCGCCCCAAGAAACGTACTTCCGCACGTAGTCGGTCGCCTCATCCTGGCCGGGCCGGCTCGCCCTGACCAGGTCGCGAGCATAGGTGAAAACATGCTCGGCAACCGGTACTCGCCGCACCAGTGCCTGGAATTTCACGATTTGCTCGGCGGAGAGCGTCACTTCCGGGGTCTCGGTCGCCTCACCGGTCGTCTGCCGCAGGATCTCCAGCTCCTCGCTCGCGGTCGGGTACGGAACCCGCAGATTGAGAGTGAACCGGTCGAGCTGCGCTTCGGGCAAGGGGTACGTCCCCTCTTGCTCGATCGGGTTCTGCGTCGCCAGAACGAAGAATGGGTCGGGTAGAGTATAGGTGCGGCCGGAGGCCGTGACGTGTCGCTCTTGCATCGCTTCCAGCAGCGCGGCCTGGGTCTTGGGCGGAGTGCGGTTGACCTCGTCGGCCAGGATGATGTTCGCGAACAGCGGGCCATGAATAAACGCGAAGTGACGACGCCCGGTTTCGGGATCGTCCTGGAGAATATCGGTGCCGGTAATGTCCGAGGGCATCATGTCCGGCGTGAACTGGATGCGACGGAACGACAAGCTCAAGATCCGGGCGACCGTGGAGACAAGCAGCGTCTTGGCCAGTCCCGGTACGCCGACCAACAAAATGTGTCCCCTGGCGAACAGCCCGATCAAGAGCTGTTCGACGACCTCGGCCTGGCCGATCACGACCTTGCCGATCTCCTGGCGCATGCTGTGATAACTGTCGGCCAGCTCGGCGGCGGCCGCCAGGTCGTTGCGCGACGATTCTCGGCTCAGGGACATTCGCGATCGCTCCTCGTACCAGGGACCGTCTCCGGAAGGATGGACTACGTCATCCTACATCCTTTATACTCGCAACGGCACGCCTGTGTTGGTACGCCCTTGACGGAATTCATCATGGAATGGAATGACCTGGCGCTGAAACGTTGGCCGATCGTGTCGGCCGTAGCGTGCGGTTCTCGCTGGCCGAGTTAATTCAGGAGCTGCCTGCGCGACTCGTCAGGCTGGCGCGTTGGATTAGAGCGGCTCACGCTCGGGTGGCTCAGGGGGCCATACTAGCCCGAAGCGTCAGCGAGGGGACACTCGCCGGAATCCTCGCTGACGCTTCGGGCTAGTATGATGGACGTCTCAGTCGCGCTGTGCGCAACTCGTGAGTTAGCCGCTCTAGAGAAGTAGGATTAACTGATCGACGTCCGCGACGAGAGAGAAAATCCGTAACGGGAGATTAAGAGTTGACACGCATAAGGCTCGAGTCCAAAACCGGACACGACGGCGTGCTGCATCTGGAGGTCCCGCTCGGTCAGCCCGACACGGCGTATGAAGTCGAAGTGGTCGTACACCCCAAGCCGGCAGGTCGCATTCTCCCACCCGGTTACTTCGACCTGGTTGGGTCTATTGATGACCATACGTTCGTCCTCCACCGACAACCGCCGTTGCCGCCGCCGGTAGACTTGGAATGACATACCTACTCGACATTACGCCGCCGCGCGGGTTGTCCGCGGCTGTGACTCGTTCATCGATTTCGAAACCGTCGATCGGAACACTCTACTCTCTGAGCGACACATCGATCAGACTGGCGCGGTCGTATAGAGAGGCGACATCAACTCTCCAGTGCAGAGCCGCAAAGGTCGGCCGAGCCGATCGCGCAGCTCAGTCGCCGGGTCGACGCCGAGGGCATGATAGATCGTGGCGGCCAGGTCGGGAGGACCAAATGTGCGGGACAGAGGGTAAGCTCCCAGCCGGTCGGACTTGCCGATGAGCTGGCCTCCCACGACTCCCGCGCCGGCGAAGACCGCCGGGAAGACTTGGGGCCAATGGTCGCGCCCGGGGACGGCGTCCGGCGTGAACTTCAAAATTCGAGGCGTTCGGCCGAACTCGCCGAGCATCACGACCAAGGTCTCGTCCAGCAAGCCGCGATTGCCGAGATCGTCCAACAGCGCCGAAACCGCCTGATCCAGTGGAGGAAGAAGATTGTCGCGCAGTCGGGAGAAATTGGCGACATGGGTGTCCCAGGTCTGGACGATTCCCATGCTGGCCTGCACGATCGGCACGCCGGCTTCGACCAGCCGCCGCGCCAGCAGCAGCGACCGGCCGAATGAATGCCGGCCGTAACGATCGACGAGTCGCGGATCTTCGCGATCGATGTCCAAGGCTTGGCCCACTTTTCCGTTGCAAAGCAAGGCTATGCGCGGCATCCTGATGATCGTTGAACGCATCGAGCGATGACGGGACGGCCGTCTGACCCATCAGGTGCCGGCGGCGATGGAGCCGCGCCGGGTCAAGTCCGGCCGGCAAGGCAAGGCTGTCGTCAGGGGCCTCGGGACGCGAAGGATCAAGGCGGAGCTGCCAGGGATCGTGCGCCGGGCCGAGGAAGCCAGCATCCTGACCAGGCCAGGTGAGCGGCCCTTCGACCAGTCGCGTTGGCAAGGCCACGCCATTGGGGATGCCATCGCGACGACGACGACACCAGTCCAGCACCGCCGCATAGCAGGGGAAATCGTCCCGGGACGCCACGCGATCGAGGTCGCTGGCCCCGCGAGGATTGGAGACCTGCCCCGTCAGCACGCGGTGGACGGCCAGCAGGTGATTCCCCTCGGGATGGGCCATCGAGCGGACGATCGCCAGCCGGCCGGCACGAGCCGCCAGGCCAGGCAGGTGCTCGCACATTCGGATTCCGGGCACGGCCGTATCGATCGGCTTGAACTCGCCGCGGATTCCATCAGGAGCCTCGGGCTTCATGTCGAACGAGTCGTGCTGCCCTAGCCCGCCACTGAGCAGAATCACGATCACCGACCGCGCCCGACCCAACCGTTCACTCGCCGCCGCTGAGGCCGCCCGGGCTGCCAGAAGCCCCGGCAATCCCACTCCCAACAGTCCCGAATAGCCCACCTGGAGGAACTCCCTCCGCGTTTTCAGGCTGCCGAGTCCAAAGGTCGGATCGATTTGGCCCATTGCTCGTCTCCTCGAATTGTCCGTCCGAGGGCAGGTAGGAAGAGGGCCGGAACAAGCCGTTTTCTACTAAAGTTTAACAATTGATTGCAAAAAGTTCCAGGCGCAATTCCAGTCCACGGGGCTTCATTTACACATAACGGTCAACGAGGGCGATGGTGGGCTGATGAAGAATTGGTCTTGATCGCGGTGCCATGAGTCCTGGTCCGGGCCGGCCTTCGTTGAGCTGCCGAGGCAGTCCCCCCTCACCGACCGCCGTCACGACCCTTCGAGTGCCCGAGCGGTGACCCGGCCTTCGGCCGACCTCTCCTCGCACCGTTGGTCTCTACACATGCATCCGCGAATCAAGTTTCCCCCCCTTGCGAAGGGGGGGTCAGGGGGGGTGGACAGGGCATAACCAACAGTCTCGGCCGAGCCGGAAATTCCGCGGAGTCTAGCCGCCCTGGATCCGCATACAAGGCACTGGTTCCGCGGGGATCACCCCCCTGCCTCCCCCTTCGCAAGGGGGGGAAATTTTCGCGCCATAGAGGTTTGTTTAGAGACCAATGCCACGCATAGCGGGGAAAGGGGTCCTTTTACTATCGTTTCTTAGGCCAGTATAGGGACGGCCGTCGGGGAGCGCATTGCTTTCCTGACTCTCAATAGCTCACGATGCATCGTACGGCCTTCTTCAACCAGCCCCGGATCTCGGGATCGACGTCTCCAACAGATTCCAGCCGCACGCGGTGGGAGCACATCGCATTGAAGCTACCGGAGGCTTCAAGTCTCCCCTGGGGTTCGACGCCCTTGAGAATGAGGCCGAGGTCCAGGCGCTTCGCCGTCGAGGGCTGGACCAGCGCGAACTGCTTCTTGCGGCGGAGGCTGACGTAGGACTTCTTCGGGTCGACCTCGACATCGTCGCCGAGAGCTGTCGCGGCGCTGACGACCGCGTCGTACAAGGGCTTCAGCCCTGCCTTGGGGCCGGAAAAGAGGGCCGCGACCAGATCGTCGCCCGCAGTGGGCTCGTCGTTCGCGGCCTGGAGGAACCGGCGGGCGACAAGGTTCGCGTAGCCGTGGGTCAGGCCGTGGTCCTTTTTCAGGATCGCCAGGATCTCCCCGTGCTTCGCCTTACCCGTCGCGGCAGCGATCTTGACCCAGTCCTCGAGGGTCTTGCCGGTCTTCTCGTGCAGGTTCGCGATCATCGAGTCAAACGCGTCGTCGATCACTTTCACCATGGTCGAGCCCTCGCTCAGAAATTGTGAACTGACAGTTTCCAGATTACCGAAGAGACCGAACGATGTGCCCGCCTGATCCAAATCTTAGCACGCTGGAACGGTCGGGCGGTGGGACCGATTTGCAAATCAGAGCACTTCTAATCGGGAAGGCGGAGTCACTCGAGGTGGCGCGCAGGGCTTCGCAAGGCAGGCACATGCACACACGCTGCTCGGCGCCATTGACGTGCGCCGAGTGAGGTCGGACGTTCGGCGGCGTTTTCACTGGATTTAAACGTCTCAATGACCCCGCTTCCGCCTGCTCAGTAATGGCCCGAAATCCATCATGATCGGTACCATGGACAGCCGCTCGGACCGGAATTCTCTTGCATGGCCGCATCCGTTCGATTCGAATGGAGCGACAGATCATCCGGAAGTGTCGGACCGGCAGGTCAGGCAACTCACCTCCGGGAAATGGTGTTTCAGAGTTCAACCCGACGTTGATCCCGTTCGCCGCGCGCGAGGGAGTTGGTCGCTATGGTACCACCCAACGAGTCAACCACGACAACGGACGCGATCTCCGGCTTCCTCCAGGCGATCCGTAGTGCGTGCATCTTGTCCGAGCAGCAGTTCGAGAAACTCGAAGCAAACATGGCCAAGGGGGAATATCCCGCACGAGCCGGTCGAACTCGCCTCCCGCCTGGTCAAGGATGGGGTCCTGACCGAATTCCAGGCGCGGCAAATCCAGAAGGGTAAGCCAGAGGGACTGAAGTTCGGGAGCTACGTCATCCTCGAGTTCCTCGGCAAGGGAACGATGGGCAAGGTCTACAAGGCCCGGCACCGGATGATGGGCCGAGTCGTCGCGCTGAAAATTCTCGATTCTCGATACGCCTCCAGCACCACTCGGTCGCTCGCCCGGTTCCAGCGCGAGATGCAGTTGGTGGGTCGTCTGGACCACCCCAACGTGATCCGGGCGTTCGATGCCGATCGGGTCGCCGACTGCTACTTCATCGCCATGGAGTACGCGGCAGGGTTCACCCTTGAAGATTTGTTGAAGGCACGGGGCGCCCTCCCTCCTGCCGACGTGGTCTACTATGCTGCCCAGGCCGCTGAGGGGCTGGCCCATGCCCATGCGACGGCGTCCTGCACCGCGATATCAAGCCGTCGAACCTCCTGCTGACTGAAGGCCAGAAGCTCAAGATCCTCGATTTCGGCCTCGGCACGCTGCTGGAGAGGGAGGAAGTCTCGACCGCACTGACGACCGCCGGGATGGCCGTCGGAACGCCCGACTACATCTCGCCGGAGCAGGCCCGGCTGGTCAAGCTCGATGGCCGCAGCGATCTCTACTCGCTCGGCTGTACGATTTACCACCTGCTCAGCGGACAACTCCCCTTCAAGGGGGAGTCGTCGATGGACTGTATCGTCGGGCGAATCACGGGCAAGGCGGTTCCGATCACCGACGTCAGGCCGGGACTGCCGCCACGACTGGTCGAGTCGATCGAGAAAATGATGGCCACCAACCCCGACGACAGGTATCAGACGGCGGACGAGGCTGCCGCCGCGATGCGGAGCATGTTGCGACCGAAGAAAGCGCCCCCGGAGAGTTCGGCAACGGCCGTCGCGGCGAACGCCTCTGTGCCCAAACCCGTTCCGGCCGTCGCGGCGAACGCCTCCGTGCCCAAACCCGTGCCAGCCGTCGCGGCGAACGCCTCCGCGCCCAAACCCGTGCCAGCCGTTGCGGCGAACGCCTCCGTGCCCGAACCAGTTCCGAAGGGACGCACAACTCCTGAGGCCCCTTCGCCACCCGTCCTGTCCCGGGTTCACTTGTCGAAATCGAAGCGGGACTCGCTCCGGTCACGCTGGACGACTGGCCCATGGAGTTCTCGCTGCTGTCGCAGTCGGGTCGGTCTCACTGCTCGCCCTCACGATCACGCTTTTCAGGTCATCGGGGGACGAACGTCCGGCATCCCAGCCGGAGGCCTCACACACGAACGACGGCCCCGTCCTCCCGGCCGGCGCGGCAGAAGTTCGACAGTCTAGATCTGAAGCAGGGCACCTCGTACGACACGAACGACGGCCCTGCCCTCGCCGGCCGGTGGGACAAAAGTTCACCAGTCTGAGTCTGGTGATCGAAAACCCGAAGCAAGGGGCGACGGTCGATATGAGAGAGGACCTCACCGGGCGGATCGAATCCGAGGGATGGCCGGTGATCTTCGTCCAGGCGGACATCCCCGGCCAGCCGTGGTGGTGCCAGGCCCCCGTCGACAAGGTCGACGGCGGAAGGTTCAGCACGAAGGTCGTCTTCGGTGACGAGTTCACCCCGAGTGGCACGAGGTACCGAATCGCAGGCATCGTCACCCGCACGCGCGACGAGGCACTCAAGTTCAACATAGGTTCCAAGCAACTGGCCCTGCCCGAAGGCTTTCCGCAATCGGTCGAGGTCATTGTCACGCATCGGTGAGCCGCGGCCACGAGCGCCGGCCCAGATTGGAGCCCGGGTCGGACTGAGCAACGGTGACTTCCTAGATTTGATTCTCGCTCCGTCCGCGTTGCCGGTTCCGTCCCCGTTTCCGGTTCGTAACCTGTTTGAACGGCGCGTCGGCTTCGGTCTGTCGTGCAACGACGAATCGGACGTCGCGCTCCACCTTATGGCCTTTTCGGCGCGAGTCTTGCCAGACCGAGTGTGGCCCAAGCACTGGCGGCGCAGGTGATCGGCGTCAATAATTTCGAGCTCCCGGGTCTACCGTCCGGCGTGGATCGTGAAGTCATCGGCCAACTGCCGTCTGGCTTTTGCGTGGCGACCAGGAAGTCGATGGCTCGCTTGATTTCGGGTCGTTCGGCCGTGTAGCCGGCGAGCGAGAGGACGTACAGAGTCTGGCCGGTGGCATAGGCGTCGCTTGCCATTTCGGCTTTCTGGCTCCAGCCGCCGTCGGCTCGTTGCAGGGCGAGAAGCTCGTCGATCGTGGTTTGCATCTCGGCGCGGGGTTTGCCGGCGCGAGCCGCCAACAGCACCGAAAAGACCTTGTCTTGGAGGTTGTTAGGCAGCTTGGTGCCGGCCAGCCAGGCCGTCGCTTTCGCGAGCGCCGCTCGCTGCGACTCCGACGCGTCGGGTCCCATTTCCCCCTGTAACGCCATGATGAGCCAGACGGCGTCGGTGGTCTGGCTTTCGTTGATCGGCGGTCGACTGAGGAAAAACTCCCACGAGCCGTCGTCGCGCTGTTTCTTGACGATTTCGTCCACGATCCGCCTCAGACTTTGCTTTTGTCCCTCTTCAAGCGAGGGCAACGACCGGGCCGCGACGGCCATGAACGCGGTACCAATCTTCACGCCCTTGCCGATAGGGCGCGGGTCGGGTGGAGCGGCCGGATCGTCAAACAGCTTCGAAGCAATCAGCTTTTCCGGACTGCCCACCGTGGCCTCGGCCGTATCCTTCACGAATTTCTTGTCAGTCGCGTATCCCTGCCGCTCGGCTTCGTTGAGCGACCAAAGCACCATCGGCACGTGATGGCAGGCGGCGCATTTGCGCGTGTTCAACCAGGCGGCGCTTTCGGTCTGCATGTATCCAATGGTGCGCTTGACCGTCCGCTGGACCTGCTGCGGTTTTGGCGGCGGATTCGAGGTCGGTTCGTCGGCAAAGGCAAGCCGCGAAAAGCAAAGGCCCAGAAATAAAACCACGAACCATGATGTGCGAGCCATAGATCGATCCAGTTTTTGAGGAACAACGATCGGCGGCAAAACACGAATCCATTGTACGCCGCCACCTATTCGAGCGAAATCCCCGCATCGCAGTCTCCGCGCCCCCGCCTTCCCTTCCCTCTGGAGCGTGTGGCCCTGAACAAAACTCTCAAAGACTCGAACGGACTGGTGCCGAGTCTACCGTTATTGGACTTCCACGTCCTCGGCCAGGACGTTCCAGCCGTTCGCCTCGTCGAAGGTGATCCCTTCGTTGGCGAGGCGGATCGCGTACCGGCCGTCGCCGCTCAGGCTCGGCGAGGGGTCCGCGAGTTGCAGGGCCAGCCGCCATCGGCCGCCGCGGGCATCGGCGGGTATCGGCACTGGCACCCCGCAGCGAGACGGTGCCGGCCTCCGGGGCCCACCGGCGAGGGTCGGCGTCGGTGAGGGCGACGCGGTGGGTCCGATCCCCCTGGCTGAGCACCAGCGCCACCTCCCTCGGCATGTGCGGCGAGGCGAAGCCGACGTTGCGCAACTCCAGCTCGACGCGGAGTGTCCCGCCGGGATTGACCACCTTCGCGATACGCAGGCGGTCCGCCACAAGGCGGTATCCGAGCCGGCGCTCGATATGCTCGAAGCCGGTGCCGCCCTGGTACGCCGCCTTCCGCCAACCGTCGAGCGTTCCCCTGTGGTAGCTGCTGTTGAGGTAGGTCGCGTGGAGCAGTTCCAGTTCGCGGACGACCTGAGCGATCGGCGTGCGAGCCGATGAGGGGACCGTCTCGCCGCCGAAGGGCGTGAAGCGGCCGTGATCGGCACACCACCGAAGCTCGCGCTCGCGGTCCCAACCGTGTTGGGCGTAGGTCCCCATGTCGGTCGGGAGACTCAGCAGTGCGTCGTCGTGCCAGCCGATCCGGGATAACCGCGAACCGCCGTAGGCCGTCGCCTCGGTGAGTTCGGCGCCGCCGGGCTCGCCGGCGAAGATGTCGCGGATGAACATCGGACGTCGCACGTGCACGGTGATGGGTTCCGGCACGGCGTCGAGCAGCCCGAAGAGCACCGAGCGGCGTGCTTGCAGCGAGGGCGGGTCGCCCCAGTTCGACCCGTGCCACTCGCCCCAGGGGCCGAGGAATCCCGCCTGTACGCCGAAAAGGACATCGCGATTCTCCTGGAACACCTTCCCGAGCTGGCGGATGTGTCCGAGGATGCGGTCCATGTCCTTCGGATCGGAGCGGTAGTCCCGGCCGGTGAACCCGTACGCGAAGCGAACGATCGCCTTCAAGCCGTGCTGCCGAACCGCCGCGAATGCTTGCCTGGACTTCATCGAGCTTCTCCGGGGTGAGATCTCGCTCCTTGAATGCCTTCAGGTCGACCTCGACCAGCAGCAGGGTAATCCCGCGCTCGCGCAGTCCATCCAGTCGGCCCATGCGGTTGCTCATGCGCGGCGAGTAGAAGCCACGCTCCGGGTTCGGGAAAGCCTTGGGAGCTCTCCCGGTAGCGAACTTCCCGCCATGCCGGCCCGTCTTGGGATTGAGACTGCCCCGGCGCGAGGCACAGGGCGACGAGAATGCTGAAGGTCAGAGACTGTCCGCGCATGGTCGTCATCGGTTCCGCTCCCGGTCGGATCGCCCGATTGTATCAGCCGGTAAGGCCGCTGTAGAGCCCTCTGGCACGTCAGGGACGATCCGCCAGCAGTGCCTCCATTCTCTGTCGTGTCGAAGTTGCAAGGTTCGGGGCGATCTGCTCGAATGATTCGATGAATCGATCGGCCGGAGTTGCCGGATGGTCCGAGCGACTCTGCGCCGATTCGACCTCAAGCCAGACGAGCCGACCCGTGAAGCTAACGACAACAGGTGCCGTCATCGCCGCGTTGATCCTGTCCATGACTCTCGTTGCCCGGGGAGCAGACGAACCCGACGGCGTGCGGTGGTGGTCGCATGTCGCTGTTCTGGCCGACGATCGGCTCGAGGGACGCGACACGGGAAGCGCGGGCCATCGCAAGGCCGCGGAGTACGTCGCCGGCGAATTCGCCCGGGCCGGCCTGCGACCGGCTGGCACGGCCGGCTATCTCCAGCCTGTGAAGTTCCAGTCCAAGGAAATCGACGAGGCCCATTCGAGCCTCGTCGCTGGTGGAAAATGGCCGGAAGAGCCGCTGACTCTGGGCGAGGACGCGATCATTTCGCTGCGGGTCGACCCGGCGGCATCGGTCGAGGCGGATCTCGTGTTCGCCGGGTTTCGGCCTGTCCAACAGCGAGGCCGGCCATGATGATTTCCAGGGGCTGGACGTGCGCGGCAAGATCGTGGTTTTCCTGATGGGCGCACCCGCCTCCATCCCCGGCGCTCTGGCCGCCCATATGCAGTCGGCCGGCGAGCGCGGCGCATTGCTCCGAAAGCTGGGAGCTGTCGGCATGGTGGCGATCCAGAATCCGAAGAACATCGATATTCCCTGGGCGCGATCCAGCCTCGCCCGGTTCATGCCGTCGATGAGCCTCGCCGACCCGTCGCTCGACGAATCACGCGGCCTGTCGATCGCCGTCGTCGTCAACCCGGCGAAGGCCGACAAGCTGTTTGCCGGCTCGGGCCACACGTTTGCCGAGATTCTGGCGGCGGCCGACTCGGGCAAGCCGCTGCCCCGCTTCGCGATTCCGAAACGACTCAAGGCGACTGTCGCCGTCAAGCGGGTCGACGTCGAGTCGCAGAACGTCGCCGCCGTACTTGCCAGGGAACGACCCCGTCTTGAAAGGGGAATACGTCGTCTTCTCCGCCCATCTCGACCACGTCGGAATCGGCAAGCCGGTCGATGGCGACTCGATCTACAACGGCGCGATGGATAATGCGTCGGGAGTCGCGGCCATGCTCGATGTCGCCGCGATTCTCAAGGAGTCGGGAGCGAAACTGCGACGATCGGTCCTGTTCGTGGCGGTCACGGGGGAGGAGAAGGGCCTGCTGGGATCGCGTTACTTCGCCAGCTTACCCACTGTCGACCGAGCGTCGATCGTCGCCGACATCAATACGGACATGTTCATGCCGTTCTATCCGCTCAAGCGGTTGACCATCTTCGGGCTGGATGAGTCGGACGTCGGCGATGACGCGGCCGCCGTGGCGAAGTCGCTCAGCATCATGCCCGCGCCCGACCCCGAACCCCGACGCAACGTCTTCATCCGCAGCGACCAGTACAGCTTCATTCGGCAGGGCATTCCCTCGGTGATGATCGCCATCGGTTACGCCAAGGGTTCGCCCGAGGAAAAGATCGTCCACGAATGGCTGGCGAAGCGATACCATGCCCCGTCTGACGACGTGAACCAGCCCATCGACAAAAAAGCCGCCGGCGAATTCGACGTGGTCGTGGCCAGGTTGCTCGAACGGGTCGCGAATCGAGATCAGCGCCCTCGCTGGAAAGAATCATCGTTCTTCAAACGATTCGCCCACTGATCGATGACGATACCTCTCGAGATTTCTCGCCGTCAGCCTCTTCAGGGTGAACATGGTTCCGGCGTGTGTGACAAGGCGAACCTCGTCGCGGCGACACCCTGCCGGCCCGTCTTCCCGCTTCCCAATTCTCTGACAAGCGTCGTTGTAAGCGCGACACGTTCTGTTTAGGATGGCGGGAAAGTCCGGCCGATCGACTTTCTCCGGGATGCTCCATGATGCCATCAGCCAACCGCCCCAGGCTTTCACTCGCGGACGTCATGATCTTGGTTGCGACCACCGGCTTGAGTCTGGCAATCTACATCCTGCTCGACAACGGGTTGTTCGACGGCCAGAGATATTTTTTCGGCATCTTCCAACCGCCAACCGGCTTGAGCACTTTGCAGTTGATCAGCCGAGTTGGTGGGGCACTTTCCATCCTACTGATCCTTTTCGGCGGGTGGACGCTTGTGCTGCCGGTCATGCCGCTTCGGAAGTACCGGTCGCAATGGCGAAGGCTGAGCCGTCAGCCGGGAATCTCGGCCTGCATCGCGGTAGGGTCGGGGATGCTGGTGTGGACCGCTGTCTCTTGCACCACGCTCTGGATCAGAGACTTGGTCCAAAACCACGCGGCATTACCGCCAGCTTTCTGGATCCGGTCTCCGGTATTCGATGGCCTTATCGTCTGCGCGGGCGCCTCGGTGGCCGCGGTCTGGATCGTCCAGATCGTCACAGGACGCTGGCGCCCTGGCGCCAATGCGTTCGACCGGCTCGGCCGAGGCCTCGGCGTCCTCTGGTTCGTGGTCGGAGCGGTCTTCGCCGCGCGTTTGATCCTGAACTGATCATGTCCTCCCTATATCCACGGCCGCCGGTTCACTACGGCCGCAGCGCCGACCTTCAAGATGAAGGGACGCGAAATGCGCCCGGCCATCAATCAGGGACACGGATCGGATTATACCCTGGCTTCGATGATGAGGTTCATCGGCGTCTGGGCCGCACGCCGGAAGTGACTGAAGCCGGCCTCCTCGAAGACCTCGCGAAGCTTCGCCTCGCCGGCCTGGGCGCCGAGGGCAGCGCCCACCTCCTGCGACAGCGAGTTGGGCGTACAGATACATGATGATGCCACGTAGAAGAGGGCCGCCATCGGGTTCTCGGCGATGTTCTTCGGGCGCGGGTCGATGGCGAACGGCTCGACCAGCAAGACCGTGCCGCCGGGCAGGAGATGCTCGCGGGCGTGCCGGGCGGCGCCGACCGGGTCGCCCATATCGTGCAGGCAATCGAAGAAGCAGATCAGGTCGAACTCCCCGGCGTAACTCGTCGCGGTCGCGACCTGGAAATGGGCACGTTCACTCACCCCGGCCTCGCGCGCCCTCTTGCGGCAAGTCTCGATCGACGGCGCGTGGAAGTCGAATCCGGTGAAGATCGAGTTCGGGTACGCGGCGGCCATCGCCACCACCGATGCCCCGTGTCCGCATCCGACGTCGGCGACGCGTGCGCCTGCCCTGAGCTTCGCTTCGACACCTTCGAGCGCGGGATCCATGAGGTCGTGAGGTAAGCCCGGTATCCGGTGCGGAAGAACCACTCCGTCCCCGCGAAGAGGCACGGGTGGTGGTCGCTCCAGCTCAGTGCTCCGTCGCCCCGGAACGCCTTCGCCGTCTTCTGCATGTCCATGAACATCGAACCGAACGTATTCATGGCTCGGGCCACGAACACCGGCGAGCTGTCATCGGCGAGCGCCATCGCGGCTTCAGGACTGAGCTCGTAGGTGTCTGAGTCCGCGTCGTAGGCCACCAGGCCGCCCGCGGCCTGGCCGTCGAGCCACTCGCGTACGAGCCGCGGGTGGCAGCCGGTCTTTTCGGCCACCGAATCGGCGGTGCGGGGCCCGGAATCCGCCAGCTCTCGGTAGAGGCCGAGTTCGTCGCCCAGCCAGATGCTGTAGCAGAGGGCAGCGCCGGTCATGTGACCGATCATCTTGTCCCATGAATGCTTCGAGCTTACCTTGGTCGATGTCCATCGTTCCCTCGTCAGTCAAGAGTCAGTCGAACTCGCGTTGGTTTCCGCACACTCAAGCCCTGAGGCCAGTTGCTTCCACTTCAGTGCGCTTATGCTGGCCCTCCAAGGCGGCTTTTGTCAATCCTCACTTCGCACGTCGCTACAAAGGAGCGGCGGCCACTCGCCGGGATCGGTCTCACAGGGCGATTACGGAAGCAAGTCGTACGCAAGACTCAGCAACCCCGCGGGACGGTGCCGGTGACTGGTTGTCGTCGCGACACGCCCGACGCAGGTTGACTGGGACGGCTCAGCGGCCTCTCGGAGCGTCGTGGCGGACGATCGCCTTCGAGCCGTGCTGTCGAACCGCCGCGAGCGCTCCTTGTACTTCGTCGAGCTTCTCTAGCTCCCCGACCCGTGACCACATGCTACCCGAAGGCAACGAAATCGGTCAAGTTGTTTTTTGGCAGGTTCGAATCGCCATCGCGAGATAGCCGCAAGAGAACAAGGCAACCAGCAACATCATCCCCATCCACCAGTCGTTGGCATTTCGCAGAGCCGCCAGGCCAATGGCGGTAAAGACGATGACGGCCATCAGGATGCGAATCGTGAAACGTCGCATGGTGTCCTCCTTTTGATGACCGGAGGGGGCCGGATCTAGAACTTGTCGAGCGCCTTGCTTATCGGCGTAGATGTCGAAGAGCGTGTCCACCCGCGTGAGCCGGAAAACCTCCCGGAGGTCGGGGCTGATGCAGTACAGTTTGATCTTGCCGCTGGCCGCGACTACCTTTTTCCGGAGATGCACCAGTGCGGTCAATGCGTCGCTGGAAAGATACTGCACATTGTCGAAATTCAGTAGTAGGTGCTTGTGCCCTTCCACCAGGCCGTAAAGCTGGCCGCTCACTTCCGGGTATTCGCCGTGAAGCTTCTGGGATCGATCGAAGGTGACGAGCGTGACCCCGTTTATGGTTTCCTAGGGGAGATGATGGGGCGGTTAGGGCTTTGCCGGTGCCGCCGTGTTCGGTTTTTGAATCTCGATCTCCTCGAGCGTCGTGGCGCAGAGGAAGTCATCGAAATAAATGGTGTCAACCGATTTGGTGTGCGGGTCGCGATGAATTCCCGGCTGGGAGAAGTAGACGCTTTGCGGCCCCTTCGTCTGTACCTTCTTATCCAAGACCACCACGCCGTCCCACCAGAGCTTGACATTCCCTTTGGCCGGATCTTCCGACCAATGAATGTGCATGCCCAATTGATGCCATTGGCCGATGGTGAAATCCCCCTCCCAATGAACGCCCTTTCGGCCCAGGTTGCCCGTGCCGTATTTGATGAACGTACCGGCCCCGTCCTTTTTCGGCTCGACCCACCACGTCATCACGTTGTTGTAGCGCGGCGGCGGGCTGCCTTCCCAGTAGAAGAAATTGTCGCGATCCTTGGGGGGATCTTTCATGTACATGTAAAATGACACGAAGGTGTCGGACCCCTCCTTGACCGTGACTTTGGGCCCATTGGCCTGAACGCGCAATTGCCGCGCGTTGAAGACGTTGTCTTCGTGGATCGTGAATCGGCCGGCGTATTTGCCGGAGTGAACGATATCGGTGACGACCTCGATATGCCCCGGTTTGATATTCTTGCTCTTGCCGCTGAATTGACTGAAGTCGCCGGTTTCGAAGTCGGCCTTGAAGAGAATCTCGGCCGCTGCCGGTTCGAGCCAGAAAAACGCGCCTGACAGCAGAATGACAAACGCCAAACAGCCATGCTGGGTTATTGGTTTCATATGCGACCTTTTTCTTCTGATTCGCGCGGCGCCCGGGCCGGGATTGCAGTCAGAAGCGGGAGGAATGCGGCAACGCGGTACGTTGGACAGCTCCACGTGACTCGGTGAGGAAGTCGGTTGATTATCCGCGGGGCACATGGCCGCTTGCAAGCTGGTATTGAGTCGGCATCAGCGACCCGGCGGCGTCGGTTCCCCGCCATCAAACCTTCAGGATCTTGAGATATGCGACACTCTGTTGAGTGAGTTCCCAGCTTTGCTCGACGAAGTAGTTCCTGACCCCGCCTGCCTTCGCGGCGGTGAAGGTCTTCACCCAGTCGATGGTGCCCTGGCCCATCGCGACCTGCGGGTGCTTTCCCGATTCTGAGGCGTTCATGTCCACGTCCTGGAGATGCATCGAGTTGAATCTACCCGGATACCTCAGGAAATAATCGGCGCCGACGAGGCCGACTTTGATCGCCGACATCTGGAACTGGAACTTGACCAGCTTTGGATCGAGCAGGTCGAACAACAGGTCGTAGGCCCGCTTGCCATCGACCATCGCGTGTTCGAAATCCTCGTTGTGCAGGCCCTGCTGGAGGCCGGCCTTGGCCGATACGGCGGCGATCTTGTTGTATTCGTCCGCGGCCCTTTTCACCTGTTCGAGCGTCGGGCTGGCACCTCGCTCACCCAAGGTGGCGGTTATCATCTGCGTGATACCGACTTCTTTCGCCCACTCGATGCTCTTCTCGTGGCTATTCCGCAGCTCGCCCATGCTGAAGTGAGAACTCTCGGCTTGCATGCCGTGATCGGCCAGGATCTTCCTGACTTCTTTCCCGTCCGCCAGCGATGCGAACTCGTGGCCGAAACCGATCGGCGAACATAGCTCAAGCCTTGTCACGCCGATCTCGGCCACCATTCTGGCGAACGAAGGAAAGTCCGTGAGCATCGAACGCAAGGGCCAGACCTGGCATCCAATCGGCAGGTTGCTCATTTCGCCTGCTGAATCCTCGGTATTCATAAAAACCTTCTCTTTGAGACGTAGCGGCATCACCGGGTCGATACGACGGGAGACCTCGCTCCCACGCTCTGCGTGGGAATGCGGCTTTGTCGGTCCGTGAGGGCAAGCACGTCGCTACCTCCGTCGTGTGGTTAATTGCGGGTCTACAGTATCTCGATTCCCGGTCAGAAATCTTCCTTGGGCTCCAGCGGGCCATTGACGGTCAAGGGTTCGTCGCCCCATTCTCTCCAATTCGATGGGAGCGTGCAATCGGGCCGACCCGGCTTCGCGGGCGGCCCATTCCGATCGGCCTCACTGAGGGTCGAAGTGAACGCGCCGTCCATCCGTACTACCCGAACACAGCCGTTTTTCAACCAGGCCGATCCGATTAATCGGGCTCCATGCGCAAGTCCAATGCTTGTAAAACCGTTACCCCATCGCCACGCTTGGTGCACCGGGCCACTCTTCTCGTTTCTTTTCTTTTTTCAATAAAACCGAAGGTCTGGTGAGTCTATTCTCGAGGATGCCGGGGCGTACGAAATGTTGCGGAGTTGAGATGGACCAACGAGCCGAACGACTGGCGCGAGGTGAACACTCGGCTTTTGCCGTGACGATGACGCTCACCAGTACGCAGTCCGGCTCCAGCAGATGATCCAACAACTCACTGTCGATATCAAGGAAACCGCTCATGAAGCGACTCAGAAAAATCCTCATATGGATCGGAATCATCGCAGGAGCCGCGATCGCCATCCTGCTGATGCTCAATGCGTACTTCGTCTGGAGCACTGGTCCACAGCTTTTGGGCCGGCTGGTCGCGATTCGCGAGGCGGGCGATCCGATCCAGCTCGCGGACTTGGCCCATGAGCCGATCCCGCCGGAGAAGAATGCGGACGCGTTTCTCCGCCGCGCGGCCGACGACCTGGACGCGATTCAGAAAGAACTACTGGCGTATTATCCCAAGGCAGGGTATCCCCCGGAAACGGTGGCGCCGGCCGACCAGGATAAACTGGAAAAACTGTTTGCAGCCTACCCCAAGGTGATGCCGCTCCTGGAGCAGGCGGCGGACTGTCCCGACAATGATCCGCAGCTCGACTGCTCCTTGCCCACAACCCGTTTTCTCGAACTCTACTTCAAACGTCCGGGCAAGCATCGCCTGATCAATCGCGTCATGTTGGCCCGCTCTGCCTGGCTTGCTGTCGAAAGGCCGCGATGACGACGCGCTCGCCACCCAGCTCCTGATGCTACGGCTGACCCGTCATTGGCGCCGCGAGCCGCTGATGATCGGGTATCTGGTCACAGTGGCATGCGAATTGGCAGCCATGGAAGGAGCGAACCGGGTATTGCAGGCCGGCCCGGTCTCTCCGTTCGTCACGCCAGGCGCTCGATACTGAACTGGCCCTTCACGACACGATGGACGGATACAACTGGGCGTTACGGAGCGAACGGGCCTTCTCACTTTCGTCGATCCGGGAACTTCCCGTCACGGCGTTCTGGCTGACGCGGGGCTTCAGCAATGATGCGATGTCGCGCCTCCTCGAACTCTATGATCGGTACCTGGAAAAGGGTTCGCAGCCCTACGCCAAAGTGGTTTCCGAGTCAAATGCGGCGAGCCGTCCGAGCGCCAGTCTACTCATTCCCCTCAGAAACCTGGTCACTCTGCTCGAGCCAAGTCTGGCCGCGATCCGCGATCCGGCCGAACGCACCCGGGCAATGTCCCGTTCGCTCCGCGTGCTGAACGCCATTCAAGCGCGCGTGCCCTCTGGTAGCGACCAGGTGCCGAACCTAGCCGACCTCGGCCTACCCGAGCAAGCGACGATCGACCCGTACAACGGCGAGCCCTTGCACGTGAAAAAGCTGCCGGAGGGCTGGTTGATCTACTCGGTCGGCCGCAACCTGGTCGACGATGGCGGCATTCCCGACTACAAAAACGACCTCGGTGCAGGGCCCATCAGCCGCAAGGAACCGCAAACGAAGCCCTGAAGAGATCGTCAGATTAACCCCGTTGGATTTATTCCAGAATCCTGACCGCCATCCGGTTCGGCTAGAAGAAGACCTGGAACCGCAGCCAGAACAGGTCGGTCGTTGAAGAGAAACGCCCGGGCGCGACTGCCACGGGGTTGCCAAACCCCGCATGTTGCCAGTCTAGGTAGATGCGCGTGTAGAAGTTGAGGTACCAGTTCGCACCGATGTCGGTCGTCCAGGCGTGGTTGCTCCAGAGGTTGGGATCGGCGAAGCCGCTAGTGAAGATGTTATTGCCGATGTCGAGTGTGCTAAAACGAGCGAACACTTCCCAGGCGCCGGGGCTGAACGGGCCCCCTTTGAAGACATCGAAGCTGAAGTCGCGACGCGGCTTGACCACGTTGACACGGCGAGTGAGCTGCTCGCCAGTAAGAAAATAAGACGCGGTGACATGGTATCCACTGAAATCGATGGGGGTCGAAGTCTTGCCGTTGACGAGTCCGTAACCTGCTCGCGCGCCTCCATATTCGCTCATCAAGAAGAAGCTTTTGTAGTACCAGGCCATGTGGGCGGCCCACTGGACGCGTTCCCCCTGCTCAATCACGTTATTGTTCAAATGCAAGAAGGTGGGAGAAACGCCTGTGGCGTTGGCTCCCGTGGCTTGGTCGTTGGCAGTCTCAAAGTAAGAGGGCTGGGCGGTGGCATTATTACTTTGATATCCAACGTCCCACGATCCGCCGATATTAAAATACCGCAACGCCGGGACCTGCTCGGATTCGAGGAATGGGCGCCAGTTGATGGTCCCGATCAGGTCCTTGGCGCTGTTGAAGCCGGCGAACGAATTCCGCGGACCGTTGTACGCGCCCACCGCGTAGCTGAGCCGGCTGTCAAACAGCTCGCCCAAGAGCATGGCCCCGATCTGCCGGTTCAGGGAGAGATTGGCCGCGAAGAGCGATCGTTCCGGAGCAATCAGGTCGCCTTCGGCGATCGAAAAATACTCATAAAGGTATGGAGTTTTCATGCGCCCGACGCGAAGCCTGAGACGATCATCGACGCGGAGACTGATGAACGCATCGAGTAGATCAAACGTCCCGTACGACCGGTTGAGGACCGTGTAAAAGCCCACGTTCTTCGTCAGGTCACCGGTGAAGTACCAGCGTTCGCGTGGAATGAAAAACTGGCTCTGGAGGACACCCTGATCGCGCGTTGGGAATCCACGGAATTCAGCCTGGGTCAGGTTGTGGATCTGAATTCGGTACTCCTCGTCATCGGAAGTGAATTCGAGCCCCTCGCCGAACTCGACCCTGGCAAGGCGCTTGGTGGGAGTCTGGCCAACACATTTCGAGTTCGCGACGTATTCTCCCCGCGGCACCCGCGGCCGGTTGCTGATTGGGACTGACGCGACCGCCGGTCCCCTCGGCTCCGATTCCGAGTCGATCCGTTCTGGACCGAAAGCCATCCGGGCTGCTCTGGTCGGGTTGCTGGTTAAGGTCGACTCTTCCTCCGGTTCCTGCGGAGCCGGGTCCGAATGATTCCAGCCGGGGTTCGACGCTGGGCATTTGATTGAAATCGACGTCGCCCGAGGGACTGCCGCGCCGCACCCTCCCCCGAGCACCCGACGGTTCTTGGAAATAGGGTGCGAGGAAGTTCTGTAGAGGGAGGGTGTTGTCTTCCAAGTCCTCCAGGGAAACCCTCATCTCGTGATCCATGGCCCCTTGGGTCCCTCGGGCAGCGGACGGTGTAGCGTCGTCAGTGCTCGTCTTGCTCGGTGTCACCGTGGTCGTTGTCGGTAGCGGCACAGTGGCCCGCTGCTGTGACAATTGGCTGGTCAGATCCTCAAATTTGTTCAGAAGCGCCTCGTACTTGGATTGGATCTGGCGGTTGCTCTGCTCCATCCGTTCGTACGCTTCCTCCATCCGCTTGAGGCGCTCCTCAACGCTCTCGGATGTTGAGCTTGGTCGTTTGGGAGTGGAGGGAATGGGAGCAGGGTGGGCCTGACCGGGCGAAGCCGGCTCTTGAGCAGGTGTCTGGGCCAGGGCCATCGATCCCCAGCCTGGGAGAAGCAGGATCAGAGTGAGGAAGCCTTGGCAATACCAGCGAAGATCGAGTGGCTCCGTCCTCATCCCCGTTACCTTCCTGCAAATCCGGTCGGAAACGACGTGGAGCTTCGATGACGAGAACAGCCATCTCGCCGTTCTGTGGGTCGGCGACTAATCGTTATCTTACGACTTACGAATTATCGGGAGTTTGCGACGACTACCTTGAAAGATTTGACGATTACGCAGAGTTTTTGGGACTGTGTGTTAGAACATCGTCACCGGAGCGACACGTGTCTGTGTTGGTTCAGCGTGAATGAGACAAACGGCGTCGCTCTTCAAGCTAGTCAATGGAAACAAACACTATGGATGGATTTATCGCTTTTGGGCCAATCCCGGGAGGCCGTGGGGCGGCATCGTGCCGCCCTTTCCGGTCTTGGCCCCTGAGCGGCGCTCGGGTCGCGTCCCCGCGTTGCCCTATCCTCCGCCCAGGTCTCCTCAGTGTACCTCACTGGACTGTGGCCGGGCAATTTCTTGCTCCTCGGTCTTGGCTCGCCTTCTGGCGCTGGCCTTCGCCAGCTTCTCTTTCCGAGCGGCCCAGATGGCCTCCGCACGCCCGGCCAGTTTGTCCGCCGGCGTGACGTAGCCGATCGCGCTGTGCAACCGCACCGTGTTGTAGTAGATCACGAACTCGGCGACTAGCCGCCGAGCGTCCTCCAAGCTCAATGGGGTCTTGACTCGAATGCACCCTCCTTTCAGGGTCTTGAACCACCGCTCGATCTTGCCGTTGCTTTGCGGATAATAGGGAGATGTTTTGACATGAGTCATTCCACAGATGCGAATGAACTCTTTGAAGTCCCGGGCAATGAAATGCGGGCCGTTATCCGAGATGATCCGGGGATGCTCGCCGGGATACTGCTCGCGAGCCCGCTGGAGGATCGTCTCCACCTCGGCCTCGGTCATGGTCTGGCGGATCTCCCAGTGGATGACCAACCGACTGTAGCCGTCGAGGATGCTGCACAGGAAGAAGAAAGTCCCGCAAATGTTGATATAGGTGACATCGATGTGCCAGTGCTCATGGGGCCGCAGGGGCTGCTCGAAGCCCTGTCCCTTCTTGGACGGCTTGCCGCCTCGGGGAGCCAGCTTGCCGGCCGCCTTGAGCACACGGTAAACGCTGGAGGGGCTGACGGCCACGATATCCGCGTCGAGCATCATGTAGGCCAACCGCCGATATCCTTCCAAGGGGTTGAGGTCATGGAAGGCGATGATCGCGGCCTTCTCCCAATCCTCCAGCCAGAAATCACGGGGGAGCGACGCGTTGTGCCGGTTGGGAGTTCCCAGCCGTCTGCTCCAGCGGCTGAACTGGGTTCGGGCGATCCCCAGCCATTGGAGCAACCGCAAGACCGGCAATCCCGTCTTGCCGGCCCAGCCAAGGATGAACTGGACGACCGCGTCACGGACGGCTTGGGGAACCCAGGATCCCGTCAGAGTTCCCCAAGATCTTTTTTTAGTTTGATATGTTCCTCCATAAGTTCCGAGAGGACCTCGTGCTTACGCTGGAGCTTCTGTTCCAGAAACGTGATCCTCCGGTCCTTGTCGTCGCCGGCTCGGCGGGAGCGGGGCTCGAATGCGGCAGCGGCGTTCTCGAAGAATTCCTTCTGCCAACGGTAGAACATCGTGGGGTGGATCCCGTGCTGGTCACACAGGTCCGAAACGGGGGTGTGTTCGAGAAGATGGAGCCGAAGAATGGCGACCTTCTCCTGAGCTGTGAAGCGATTCCGGATTTTCTTGGACATGGGAAAACCTCCACTCGAAATTGTAGCTTATTCGAGCAGACGGTTTGTCACATTTCGACTGAAGCAAAACATGTCCGGCCTGTCCCCTGCAATCCGATTATCCTCTACATCTTGTCAAATGAATGAAGGATTCGACGCAGGCGACCGACAACAAGAAGAGTCGGTTCGGCTCGTTCGTTTCCCAAGTCCGGGCGGTGGGTTCGATGAAAAACCCCCAAACTCGTCTTCGCCGTTCGGTGCGAGTCACATGTGCGGTCGAGTGTCTCGACGACCGCCGGTTGCTCAGCGTCGGGAGCTTGGTGAGTTCCTTACTGTTGAATCCGGTCGGCTATCAGGCTGTCCGGCCCAACACCCCGATCATGCCGTTCTCGACGCCTTCCAAGAAAGCGACGTTCATCGACCCGACGGTCCAGATCGAGAATGGTAACTCCGTGGTTCTCGGTTATCAGAGTTTCATCGGACCATACGTGACGCTCGACGGGCGGGGCGGCGCGGTCAAGATCGCCAATGGCTCGGACGTTCTTGATAGTGCCTCGATCGCGGCCAATCCTGATCACTACCGCGGGCGGCCGGTGATCTTGATTGGTGATCAGGTCGTCATCGGGTTCGGAGCGAAGGTCCTGGGGCCGAGCACGATCGGCGCGGACGATGCAGAGGCCAAACCCACCTCGATCGGCGCAAACGCGGAGATCGACGGAGCCACGATCGAGCCGGGCGCGATCGTCTCGCCCCTGGCGCGAGTCGGGCCGGGCGTGACGGTCCCGTCGGCGTATCGAGTCCTTCCCGGGGCCAACGTCACGACCGACGCCCAAGCCTCCAACCCCAAGCTTGGGATGGTGGTGCCGGTTACCTCCTCGGATTCGTCGACGGTGAAGCAGACCCTCTCGGAAAACGAGTCCCTGACCGTCGGTTATAGCCAGCTTTATCAAGGTAACTCGGCCACCGGCGTCAGCACGGGCTTTCGTCCCAGCCGTCACGGGGGTTAACAACGGGAACCTTTCCGAGGTTCTCGGCGCCGGCCGGAGCCTGGTCCGTCAACGGCGTCGTTTGAGCCGTCGGCAAGCGCACCGCATTTTCTGCGGCCAGATGGCAACTTGATTGGTGTTTTGTTAAAAACTTTCCGCGCCCGGCTCACCGGCAATGTGGAATTCCACATGACGGCTCGCCAGACGGCGAATCACCTGGGCCGGGCCAACTCCATCCGCGCCGACCAGGGCCAGCCGATCATCATCGACTCGATCGGGGACACCGGCACTCACGTCACGATCAACTCGCCGCTGGGGGGAACGCTCACGATCGGCCAGAATTTCCGTGCCGGGTCCGGAGCGGTGATCCTCGGCGGCCCTAACGTCAACGCCAAATTCGGAAATGACGTCACGATCGGTGCAGGCGCGGTCGTCGACCGCACCTCGCTCGGCTCGGGATCCACCGTGGGCTCGCGTGCCTATCTGCTCAACTCCAGTTTCCCCGCCGGCACGAACATTCCACCCAAGGCGATTTATATCAACAACAAATTCGAAGGTTACGTACAATGGTAGGCTAAAGGCGAACGCCTCGGATCACGTTCTCATATGCGTTTTCTGAAAGAGAATTGTGAAAAGTCCGCCGGGCTGCAATTCATGCAGGAGTACTCGCCACCTTTGACGGAGTACCCGCCTTCGGCCAGGCGGATCACCTTGCCGCACTGGGAGCAGTGCGTCGGCTCGAACTGGGGGAGGGTTGGTCAGCTTCTCGAAGTTGTACTCATTGGTTCCGTGATAGACATACATCTCGGTGGGACAATTCTCCCGGCATTCCGGGCAGTCCTGCCATCTCCCTTCATGCCCCTCCTGAAAATGACCGCCGCAGAGTGTGTACCGTCTATGGTTCCGATAGCAACTGTTGTGGGCATACGTAAACATCACGTACTGGTCTTCGTCATCGCAGATCCAGTTGCCGCAGCATTCGGTTTTCGTGAGATTCTTGGTTGCACCGCATAGTCCGCAACGACGGCCACCATCACCGCTTGGCCCTTCGCCACGCGATGTTCGTCGCTCGCCGCGTAAAATTCGCCTGGGCGGTTTCTGAGGTTTTTTCGCCATCTGAACCTCCTTTTCTCGGATTCTCGGAAGGGCGCCGAGGTCAGACCTGCTCGACGCGGTATTGGTGGTTGGAAGCGAGCAACAAGACTTCGCTGCGCCGGCGGCTCAGGATCACGTCGAAAAGGTTGAGAATATCGCGGCCGAGAATGCTCAAGTCGCTCTCCGTCGGGTTGGTGAATGCGGCAAATTCGCCTCGCAGATGGACGACGCCCCCATCATCACGAGTCAGTTCTACGACGGTTTTCACCACAACCGAGTCGCATACGCCACCGATCCCCTGAAGGATCGAGCTCTCAGGCCCCGGGGTCATGGGAAAGCCCAGTTTCCACAGGGTCTCGCACTGAAGACCGTACGGTCGGCGCCGGAATCGACCAGGAATATGTCGCGTTCCAAGGTTCCGTCAGCGGCCTCCACCTTTGCCCTAATGACGGGGCGTTCACTCCGTCGTCACGTATCAACCATTCGCCAACTATGCGCATATATTCGTGGCCACACGTTAGGGAAAACATACTGGCCAAAGGAGCCGTCATCGTCGGGGTGCGCGGCCCGCGCCATGGCCCAGGCCTCTTCGGGCGTATCGGCGATGAAAGCCTCCTCACCCGCAACGGCCAGGTGCTTCCCGCGAGCTTGGGGCAACAGGTCGGCCCAGTGGGCTTGCAGCCAGTCGCTGTTGCGCTTGAACCGCTCGTCCTGGGCCCGTGCCCGCGCGATCACGGCCGGGTCGGTCACTTCTTCCATGATGATGGGAGAGTCGATCATGATTCCACTCGCTCCGCCTTCGTTAATCCCTGTACGGTCCCCATCCTATTCTAGCTCGATCACCCGGTCCGCTCAACTCACGCCAGGATCCCCTTGACCGGGTGGTGCTCCTCGACGCCGGTGAGGCGGACGTCCAGGCCCTGGAACTTGAAGCTCAAGCGGCGGTGGTCGATGCCCAGGCAGTGGAGGATCGTGGCGTTCAGGTCGTGGATGTGGACCGGGTCGTCGACGACGTTGTAGCTGAAGTCGTCGGTCTCGCCGTAGACGATGCCCGGCTTGATGCCGCCGCCGGCCATCCAGATCGGGAAGCACTTGGGATGGTGGTCGCGGCCGTAGTTGTCGCGGCGTCAGCTTGCCCTGGCAGTAGATCGTCCGGCCGAACTCGCCGCCCCAGATGACCAGCGTGTCGTCGAGCAGCCCGCGCTGCTTCAGGTCGGTGATCGAGTGCGTAGCGTCGGCTGGTCGACGTCGCTGGCACTGGCGTGGCAGGTCGCCGGGGAGGTTGCCGTGCTGGTCCCAGCCGCGGTGGAAGATCTGGACGAACCGGACGTCGCGCTCGACCAGCCGGCGGGCCAGCAGGCAGCTGCGCGCGAAGGTCCCCGGCGTGTGGACGTCGGGCCCGTACATGTCGAGGATGTGCTTCGGCTCGCTCGAGATGTCGGCCAGCTCGGGGACCGAGGTCTGCATCCGGAACGCCATCTCGTACTGGGCGATCCGGGCCTGGGTCTCGGGGTCGGCGAACTTGCTCGAGCTCGTGGTGGTTCATGCCGGTTGAGGGCGTCGAGCATGCGCCGGCGCGTGGCGGCGTCGACGCCCGTCGGGGTTCGACAGGAAGAGCACCGGGTCGCCCTTGGACCGCAGCGCCACCCCTTGATGCTTGCTGGGCAGATAGCCGGCGCCCCAGAGCCGGTTGTAGATCGCCTGCGCCGGCCTGCGTGCCCGACCACGACGCGGTCATCACCACGAAGGCCGGCAGGTTCTGGTTCATCGTCCCCAGGCCGTAGCTCAGCCAGGAGCCCAGGCTGGGGCGGCCCGGGAGCTGGTTGCCGGTGCAGATGTAAGTGACCGCCGGGTCGTGGTTGATCGCCTCGGTGCAGACGGTCTTGACCAGCGCGATGTCGTCGACGATCCGGGCCGTGTAGGGCAAGAGCTCGCTGACCCACGTGCCGGCCTGGCCGTGCCGGGCGAACTTGTACTTGGACGGGGCGACCGGGAACCGGGACTGGCCGCTGGTCATGGTGGTCAGCCGCTGGCCCTTGCGGATCGACTCGGGCAGGTCCTTGTCGAACATCGCGTCCATCTTCGGCTTGTAGTCGAACAGGTCCATCTGCGACGGGCCGCCGTTCATGAACAGGTAGATGGCCCGCTTGGCCTTGGGCGGGAAATGAGGCAGGCCCGGCAGGCCGCCGATCCGGCTCGAGCCGGACGTCGGCGGTCGGCGTGGTATCGCTTCGCGCGCTTTCGCCCAGCAAGGACGCCAGCGCGGCGGTCCCCAGGCTCAAGCCGGTGCGGCCGAAGAAATGCCGGCGCGTCAGTTGCTCGATATGTTCGCGAATCGGGTCCATGTCAGGCACTCCCACGGGAAGCAGGCTGATCACCCCTTGGTGATCACTTCGTCGAGGTTCAGGAGGACATTGCCGATCATCGTCCAGGCGGCCAGCTCGCTGGGGTTGAAGCGGGGGTCGGGCTTGGTCTCGCCGGTCGCGATCAACTTCTTGGCGGCGTCAATGTGGCTGGCGTAATGAGCCGTCAACTCCTTGAGAGCTCGAGCTCAGCTCGGCGAGCTCCTTGGCGTCGGGGCGTCGGGCGGCGACCAGGCGGAACATGGTACGTCGAGCCGGTCCTCGGTCGTCGAGCCGCCCTGCTCGCAGAGGTCCGCTCGGCCAGGGCACGCGCCGCCTCGATGAACTGCGGCTCGTTCAACAGCAGGAGCGCCTGGAGCGGCGTATTGGTCCGCTCGCGACGGACCTGGCACGACTCGCGCGAGGGGGCGTCGAAGGTGGTCATCTGCGGCGGCGCGGCGGTCCGCTTCCAGAAGGTGTAGAGGCTGCGGCGGTGGACCTTCTCCGCGCCGGTGTCGGCTTTGAAATGCGCCGTGTTGCTGTCGGTGTAGGCGACCGCCTCCCAGAGCCCGGACGGCTGCGGCGGCTTGACGCTCGGCCCGCCGACCGTCTCGACCAGCAGGCCGCTGACGAACAGCGCCTGGTCGCGGAGCATCTCGGCGTCGAGCCGGAATCGCGGCCCGCGCGCGCAGTAACCGGTTGGCCGGGTCCTTGCGCCAGCTTTCCGGCGTGACCCGCGACGACTGCCGGTAGGCGGCCGACATCACCAGCCGCTTCATCAACCGCTTGACGTCCCAGCCGTCCTCGCGGAACTGGACGGCCAGCCAATCGAGGAGCTCGGGATGGCTGGGCGGCTCGCCCTGCGCGCCGAAGTCCTCGGCCGTCTTGACGATCCCGGTGCCGAAGACCTGGAGCCAGAAGCGGTTGACGGCCACGCGGGCGGTCAGCGGATGGTTGGGGGCGACCAGCCATTGCGCCAGCCCCAGGCGGTTGACCGGCGCGCTCGGCGGCAGCGGCGGCAGGAACGCGGGCACGGCCCGGCCGACCTTCTCGCCCTGCTGGTCGTACTCGCCCCGCTTGAGCATGAACGCCGGCTTGGGATCGCCGGCCTTCTCACGGAAGACCAGCGTCGTGGGGATCTGCTCTTCGAGCTGCTTTCCGCTTCTTCTCGGCCTCGGCCAGCTTGGCTCGCAGGGGCTCGAAGGTCCGCGCCCGTCTTGGAGTACGCGTGCTCGAGGAAGTAGGCGCGAAGCTCCTTGGTCTGGGCCTCGGTCCGCTTGGCTCGATCGATCGCGACGATCGCCTTCAAGTTCTCGGGCAAGCCCGCGCCGCGCACTGGCGCGCTGGGCCCGGATCCAGGCCGTGAACGAATCGAAGAGCTGCCCGTCCTGGGGAGTCCCGGTCTCGATGCCGGCCTTGTCCCAGTAGATCGTGCCGCCGTACTGGGTAAACGCCCAGCCGTCGATCACCGTGCCCGGCGCCAGCGCGAGCTTGGCCGACCGGCACCTCCAGCCGCACCCACTTGCCCGAGGCGGGCAGGCCGCCGCTCGCCAGCCGCTCGGGCGTGCCGTCCTTGCCCCAGTCGATCACGTTGTCGCCCCAGTAGGCGCGGTGGGTCCAGTCTCCCTTGGTGTGCCACTGGAGCATCAGCTCCCTGGGCGGATTCTTGGGGTCGATGTAGACATAGGCAAACAGCGTGTCGCCCGCGCCGACCTTGAGCTTGCTGCCGGCGTTGTCGAAGAACCGCTGGTTGAGTCCGTCCGCGCGATTTCGCAAGGCCAGGCGCCCGCTGTAAACCGGATGGTCGGGCTTGCCGACGAAATCCCAGGGACCGTCCCCTTGCGGCGAGGCGCCCGGGGGCAGGGCGTCGTCGATCCAGACGAAGTCGGCCCGCCTGGCGGTCTCGGCTTTCGTTGGCGTCGGCCTTGGGGTCATAGGCGGATGCCGCCCTGGCCGCCTCGGCCGCGATCGCCTGTCGCAAGCTGGCGATCTGGGCGTCGGCGGCCTGGAGCGCCTCGGCCTGGCGCGGCGGTCGGCACCGGGACGATCGGTGCCCACTTGGCCGAATTGCCGTCCATCGCGGGGCCGTCGATGTTGTTGAAGAACGCGAAGAGCTGGTAATAGTCCTTCATCCGGATCGGGTCGTACTTGTGGTCGTGGCAGCGGGCGCAGCCGGTCGTCAGGCCGAGGAAGACGGTCCCGTTGGTATCGACCTGGTCCACGATGTTGCGGACGTAGACCTCCTCCTCGATCGAGCCCCCCTCGTTGGTCGAGACGTGGCAGCGGTTGATAGCCGGTGGCGACGATCTGGTCGGGCGTTGGATTGGGCAGCAGGTCGCCGGCCAGTTGCTCGACGACGAAGCGGTCGAACGGCTTGTTGTCGTTGAACGCGCGGATGACCCAGTCGCGATAGGGCCAGATTTCGCGGTAATTGTCCAGGTGCAGGCCGTGCGTATCGCCGTAGCGGGCGGCGTCGAGCCAGAACCGCGCCATGTGCTCGCCGTAGCGGGGGGAGTCGAGCAGCCGGTCGACGACCTTCTCATAGGCTCCATGCGGACGGATCGGCCAGGAAGGCGTCGACTTCCCCGAGGGTCGGCGGCAGGCCGGTCAGGTCGAGGGTGACGCGGCGGATCAAGGTCGTCTTGTCGGCCTCGGCCGCGGGCGAGAGCCCCTCGGCCTCGAGCCGGGCCAGGATGAACCGGTCGACCTCGGTGATCGGCCAGGCCGGCGTTCTTGACGGCGGGCAGCGCGGGCTTCCGCGGCGGCTCGAAGGCCCAGTGCGCCGACCAGGTCGCCCCTTGCTCGACCCAGCGCCGCAGCACCGCGACCTGCTCGGCCGTCAACTGCTTGCCGCTCTTCTTGGGGGGCATCTGCAGCTCGGGGTCGTCGCTCTCGACCCGGTCGATCAGGTCGCTTTCATCGGGCTTGCCCGGCACGATCACCGGCTCGCCGCTCCTCGAGCTTGGCGAACGCCCCTTCCTGGGTATCGAGCCGCAGCTTGGCTTTGCGTGCTTTGATCGTCGGGCCCGTGGCAGGCGAAGCAGTTGTCCGAGAGGATCGGCCGGACGTCCCTCGCGAAATTCAGCGGGCGCGACGGAGCGGCGCCGGGCGCCGGTTTCGAATCCGCATATCCACGGCCAGGCCCCGCAATCGTGAGGATCGAGAGCGCCAGCGAGATTCGCCAAAAACACGCCATGCCTTCGCCCCTTCTGTCTATCTCCGCTTGCTGTCCGTCGACGCCCATCCGGCCGGAACTCCGCCGTTGGAGCCGGCCTATGATCCAAACCGAAGTTGATCATTTACGACCTGAGCGTCATCGAAGTTTGGTGTGAGATTGCCGAGACGAGCCTCAGTGCGCACGCTCAAGCTCGTCTGGAAGTCGTGGTGCCATCAAGGTCTTGCGAGGATCGAGGCCGGGGAGCCCGATCCCTGGAGGGTGGCGGGCAAGTGGACCCGCCCGTACTCAGTGCATGCAGATCTCTAGCCGCCCTCTTTACTATACGAGGATCGGATAGGGTTTGAAAGGCTGTTAAGCATTTTTCCAACCTCGCCGCGAGATATTGCAACCAAGGGGCGAGCGGAGATCAGATCCGATCCTTCCAATACCCGGGCTTTCGGTGGAGGTGGGCGATCGCGACAACCAAGATTTCCTCAGATGTCTCCTGGTAGATCACACCGGACGGGAAACGATGTGTTCGGCATCGTCGCGTATTCTTGCTGAGTGGATGCCACGCACCGGGAGGCTTCGATCCGCTTCGAGAGTCGATTGGATCTCATCGCGAAATTCGCGGCCCAGTCCTGCACGCTCGGACTCGTAAAACCGGATGGCACCACGGAGATCGTCACGTGCGGCTGTAGGAATCGGACCGTCACAGGTTGTCGAACTCCTCGAAGACCTCAGCAGCGGGAATCGCTTTCATCCGCCCCGCATCGAATGCGGCAAGCCGCTCTTCAGCCTCCGCTGCCCAGCTTTCATCGATGACGGCGTCCGGCTGGTCGAGACTTGCCAGCAGCGACTCAACGATCGCGGCCCGATCGACGTCGGGCAAGGCGAGGGCGCTCTGCAAGATTTGCTTTGTGTCGGCCAGCATGATTTCCCCTTCTAATAATATTGTCAGATGACCTGGCTATGGAGGCGAGCAGGGCAATCTTGGCCTCGAGCGACTCGATCGTTCGCTTCTGGGTAAAGTCGACCAGAGCCACGAGCATCATCGTGCTCGGCCGGCTCAAGAATTCTTTCCGCTCACCGAGATCCAACAGCCGATCTTGAAGAGACGGCTCAAGCCCGTAGTCCGCGATTTTCCGCAAAGCGGAAACGCAGGCCTCAACAGCGGAATGGATTTGCGAATCGGTTGTCGGGACGGTTGCCATGGAACCGACCTCCTGGAATTCGTTTGGCACCCCAGACATTATCGATAGCGCAACTTCCACCGACCCAAAAGACCAAGTCTCCCTGTCACCGGGCGGTTCGGCTCAAGCTGCGCTGGCAACGGCTTCCGCCGGTGATAACCGCATCGGCTGGATCCGCCAGTAGGTCAAGGACCGCCAGACCCACTCGGCCGGGCCGAACCGGAAGTATTTGAGCCAGATCGGGCTGACGTCCCTTCTGTCTATCGGGCATGGTTCAAAAAGGCCCTTTTTCGGGTAACACTTGGGACCTCAGCGCGCACTCTGAGCGGTCCCGCGCTGGAGCGGGTTTTGGCGAGTCTCTGGTTGCCGCGCCGGGGCTTCAGTTCTGGGAGAACCGGGTGTACCCCAGAAGTTCCAGCCAGTGAGCGTGCGGCTCACCCGTCAGCAACTCCGCGGGACTCTTGCCGACTCGACTGGGGACTTCACTGCGCAGGTATCGGCGGTGGTTCAGGAAGAACTGAAGCAGCGTCAAGTAGTCCTTCCCCAACTGCCGCCGCAGGAAGAAGTAGGTTCGCAGCCGGCTGTTGAGGTTCTCGACCAGACTGCTGGCCCGCACCACCCGATCGGATAGCTCCTGCACGTTGGCATACACTCCGTGATAACGCCCTCGCAGCGTCTCTCGCAGGGCCGCCTCACAACGCCGTCGCTTCGGGTCCCACATCGGCAGGGATTGCATCTGCAAGACTTCCCGGGCGGTGGTCACGCTGATCTGCCATTCTTGGGCCAAGGCCGCCAGTTCACGGTCCAGGTCTACAGCGAAGGCCAAAAGGTTGTCTCGTTGATTCTCCAGCAAGGTCCTTACCGGCCTGATCCGATCCGGACAGGCCGTCTCCCGGGCGCGCAACTCCGCTACCACGAAGTCCAACAAATCACGGCGGACGGCGGACTCCGGACCGGCCACCGACAGAATGTCGTCCCGTAGCCACTGGGCTAACAACGCCACCTCGTCAGCCAACGCAATCGCCTTGGCCTCAGCCGTCCGTGCGTACGAGATCTTGCGGGCCAGACTCTGGTCCTTGCGGCCATGACGACGTTCGGCGGTCGCTTGCTTTCGCTCGAGCTTGGCCCGAACTTCCATGGCTTCATACGCCCGGTTCTCCAGGTAACGGACCAGCGGCCCAAAGTTGTACAACGCATGAAAAACATCACCGCGGCAGGGGACATCAGGGAGAGCCTCCTGGTGCCCGGCGCGGAGCCCCCCGGCGAAATCGGCGACAGTGGCATCGGGAGCGAAGCCCTGGTCGACCAGTTCCAGCAGCCGGATGCCCCAGGTATCGGCGTCGCGATGCTTTTCCGGACTCACCAAGAAGCAGAAGGTGGATTGGGCATCGACCCCTACCAAGACGGGATCGCCCGCCTGGAAGATCTCATCGAGGAGACCAATGCGAATGGGAGAGAGGTCATACTGCTGGTTGATTCTTTGGGCATCAGAAACGGCGCTATGCACGATGTTGTGCACGGCACCGACCGAGATCTGATAATCGAAAACGTCGCGCAGCAATTCGACCACACCGCGGGTCGAACTATGGCAGCTCAACACTAAGCCCAGGACCAGTTGCTGCAGCCAAGCCTTGGTGACCGGCAGTTCGAAGAGGACGTCGTCGAGCTTGGACGAGGAAGCGAAGGCCTGGTCGAGAGCTTCTTGAGCGATGTGGGCTTGCTGATAGAGGAACTTCCGGCTGACTTCATGTTCCCGGGCCAAATCCGAGACTGGTTGAGCCCTAGCGAGCACTTGAATACCCAGATCCCGCCGTTCCTGGGCCAGAAGCTTCTGGGCCGGCCACTGAGGGAGGCTGGGCAGGTCCGCGATTGGACCAAGGTCGGATTGCGTGAACGAGAACGAGAACGTAGCTTGGGCATCCATGCCTGTCTCCTTTGTGATGGTGTGGGATTGACACCCCCAGCACCAATATGGAGGAGACAGGCGTTTTAGAAAACCTCACTTCGCTCAGACATGTGTTACCCGATTTTGAACCAGGTCGTCTATCGCGTGCTGTCCGCCGACGCCCCCATCCGACCCGAGCGACGCCGCTGGAGCCGGCCTTATGATCCAAACCGAAGTTTTTATCGTTTATGACCTGAGCGTCATCGAAAGTCTGGTGTGAGGTTGCCGAGACCAGACTCGGTCAGTGCGCACGCTCAAGCTCGTCTGGAAGTCGTGGTGTCCTCAAGGTCTTGCGAGGACCAAAGCCCTGGAACCCCGACCT
>CAWAAW010000090.1:0-56157 GCA_963779785.1 uncultured Planctomycetota bacterium | reverse complement strand
GGGCCTATTTCTCGGAGCTGTCGCCCGATCGGCCTCCTTGACAAAAGTAATTGGCGCCGCTTATGATCCTGGTTCGATCTGGTCTGCCGGAAATATCTCTTGCCACTTAACTTGTCGAAGGAAGAGGATGTTCAATAGTTGTTCCGGGTCTGGCGACAGGCTGGCCCGGCCATTTCGTGGCGTACATTTTCTCTTTGAGCGTGTTCTAAGTCTTCTTTGAGCATGTTCTAAGTCTAAGGCAGCCAGCAGGAAATAAGTTACCGAGGTTCCGAACCGAAAACGAGCCAGCCGACCAGGACCGTTCGTAGTAGATCGTTTCTTGCGGGCTGCCTAAGTTTAAGTGGCCGCGGGTCCAGGTGATGTCAGCCCGGATCGACCCGACGCGCGGCAAGAGGCGTCGGCCCTGAGAGGTTCAATACGACCGCCCTCTCGACACGTGGTCGTGCGGAAGTTTTCTGTCGTCTTGCGGAGGCTGCACTGTGATCTCGAATCCTGTCAGCAAGTTCGGTACGTACCATCGTGCCGGCGCGCTGATTCTCGTTACTTTGGCCACCGTCGTTTTCGTTTATGGTTGCGGGTCGTCCGATCGAACCGAAAGCGCGGGACCTTCAGGGCCGTCGGTGAACTTGAAGCCAGAGGACTATTACCGTTACGAAGGCGAGGGTGTAAACAAGAAAAAGGTCAGCCTAGATCGGAGGGAAAAACGCAAGTTACGCTTTGAGACGGCGAAGAAAATCGAGGGTCAGTGACTCTTGGGTATTCGCGTCCGTCCGTCGTTCGCTGCCGGGATGGGACCGGTGCTTTAGTCGCGAGTGCCCGAGTCCGGGCGTCGGGGAAGACCGTTGACCCGCACTTCGGGACATTTCTCTGTTGCATCCCTCGTCTTTTTTTCCGCGCCGATGTCCGCGGGCGCGGGTGAGTTTTTATTCGCTCATGCCGGTTCCCTGGGCGTCCGCCCTTTTTTCTCCTTTTTGGAGGTTGGCAAGATGTGCAAAGATTCCCCTTCTGCCCGACGTGGCTTCACACTGATCGAGTTGCTCGTCGTGATTGCTATCATCGCCGTGTTAATTGCATTACTGCTTCCCGCCGTGCAATCCGCGCGGGAGGCCGCCCGCCGCATTCAGTGCACCAATAACATCAAGCAAATCGCGCTGGCAGCCGCTAACTATGAGAGTGGCGTCGGCACCTTCCCCCAGGGAAGAGGCCACATGCTCTGCATCAGCAACGGCGGGTCCGGTATAGACAACGACTGCGACGGCTGGTCGATGTTGGCCCGACTTCTGGCCTACGCCGAGCAGACCACGGTGTACAACGCCATGAACTTCAGCGACTGCCCCATTAGTTGTCGAAACAGCACCGCCGAGTCTGCCGGACTGACGATGTTCTGGTGTCCCAGCGACGGAACGATCTCCGGACTGAGGCTTTACGTCGCATGTGCCGGGTGGGACTGCACCACCGTTCCCATCACCTATACCGACTATGCGGGCATGGTCGGCACCTACAATCCGACAGCGCCCAGCCACGGACGATTCCCGTCGGCCACCGAGCTGTCTCTCGAGAACGGCATGTATCCCGACGTCGGGGTGCCGCTGTGGGTTACCTCCCCTCCCTTTGGGGGCAGAGCTGGCGCGACTGGGGCGACGCAAAAGCCACGGACGATCGCTTCTGTTACCGATGGCACGAGCAACACCATCGCCTTCGGCGAGATCTGCCATGGCAAGATGGAGCAGTACGGGTGCACGACGTACGGCTGTTGCGACTGGGAAGGGGGCGCCTGGTGGGCCGACGCCGATTACGGCTCTGCGACCATGACCGGTTTTTATCCACCGAACTTGCCGATTCCGTCGACTTATTACACGGCCGGAGTCTTTGTAAATTCGGCCGACAAAGGTGCTTGCGACGCCGCAAACATTCCACAATTTGCGTCGTACAGTTACCACCCCGGCGGGGCCAACTTTGGATTCGCCGATGGCTCGGTGCACTTCATCAAGAGTTCGATCAGCTCATGGAACTCAATGGCGATCACGAGGCTCTCGCCGGGGGCGCAACCCAGTTGCACGATCCCGGCCGGTGTGATGCCGGGCGTCTACCAGGCGCTCTGCACGGTCAACGGCGGCGAGGTGATCAGCTCCGACTCGTATTGACAGAAGAATAGACGGCGAGCCCGGGCGGTTCCGTCCCGGCTGGGCTCGCCACGGCATGACATGATCCCCACGGAGAGAGGGCGGGATGCGTCCTCGATCGTTCCGGCTGCTCGCTTCCTCTCTGGCTCTCCGGGCGGCTGACCGGGCGATCGGCTGCGAACGCTGCCACGGCCCCGGCGGAAATCATCTGCGCGATCGAGGCGAAGCTGGCAGACCCGGCGATCGTCAATCCGGCCGAGGCACCGGCCGAAGGGCGTTTGCGGGTCTGCGGCCAGTGCCACAGCAATCACCGCTACCGCGCACCGATCCGTTCTGGCTCTGATTCCAGGGAACGACCATCGCCTGGAGCCGTTGCTACACCGAAAGCGGTGGCACATTCGATTGCATGACTTGTCACGACCCACACCACGACAACGATCGGTCCGTGGCACACTACAACGCGCGATGCATGACCTGACATTCCGCCCAACCTCCCCAAACCATTATCGCCGGTCCCGGAACTTCGAATCCAAAGACCAAGCCCGCTGCGCACAGCTTGACCTGCCCCGTCAATCCGGCTGATGGCTGCATCGGCTGCCACATGCCGTCCATCCCGATTAAGCCAATCCATGCGACGCTCGCCGACCACTACATCCTCGTGCATCCTGATTCGAGCTGAAAACGGTCAATGCTTCCGACCATGGACGCGGATGTAATGGTCGGTCAAATCCATGTGGAGCGAGTCCATCCGTACCCGGGGCATGTGACATTGAATACATCCCTTCGACGGATTGACGGGGCACGCCCGAAATGGCGATCCAGCGCCATCTGGCGCAGTCGAACCAGGCGCCTCATTTCCTGCGGGCTGGCTTGTCGAAGCGTGACATTTGAGACATTTGACCTCGTAGTCTGAGGTGCTGGCGCCGCGGGCGCTTTGGTGGGGATCGTGGCAGGTCACGCAGCCAAACGCGCCGTCGCTCTCGGTATTACAGCGGCTACGAGCCCAGCCGATTCCCTGGGAGCGAACATAGCCTGGATTTGCCGGATCCTCGTCAGGGACCTTGTGCTCGAGGATATGGCAGTTGTTGCATTGATTGATCGTTACGGCCCGCGGGGAGGCGTTCGCCGGGTTGACGATTGCCCAGTCGGGGAAGCCCGTCTGGAGGGCGGCGATGTGGTTGCCTCCCGGGCCGTGACAGCGCTCACAGCCAATGGCGCGATCGGCGATCTCCGGACCGATCGATTCGTGTCCTGTACGCGGGTTGCTCACATGGCAATACAGGCACTTCGCCAGGCCATCCCGCACGCCGATCGTTTCCCCCTGAAAATCAGCCGGGCGTGTGTGTGTGGGATGGGTCATTTCGAGAGCCGAGCGATCCCAGCCTATTCCCTCGGACGTGTGATAATACGACAGCCGTGAGATGTGGTAGCCGCCGCTTGCGTCGCGGCTGACCATTGTCAGGTATCGGTCGTCGGTCCCGAACGCGTACTCGATGACGGCGTCAAAGACCTCACGCCCGACCCTCGTTTCTTCGCGGAGGACGCCCTCGCGTTTTTGGAATGTGTGGGTCACTTTGGGGTCGTCGGGGTCGGGCAAGGGTCGACCCGGGAGGGGGAGCTCGGCGAGCTGGGCACCACGGTAATAGGTATGAGTATGCCGGCTGGCAAGCGAATCGCGAAATACTTTCGAGTGGCAGCTCTCGCAGCGCGCCTCGCCCACGAAGGGGCCGGGCTCGGGCTCCAGTGGGTTGTCGGCGCGGTAGGCCCCAGCCTGTTTCAACGCCGCCAGCGCCGCCGTCTTGTCCCTCTCCTGGAGATAAGCGCGGCTCAGCAGCCAGGCGACCTCCGAGTCGGGCGCGCGGTCGAGAAGCGATCGCAACAGCGGGCGGGCAAGGTCGGGACGGCTCATACGTAAAAAAGTCCGGGCGATCACCTTACGCAGCGGAGTCGGATCATGGGACGTGTCGACGACGGCCGGGTCGAGGTCCAGGGCGCGTCGGAACAACTCGGCGGCGTCTGGCATATTATTGAGCTCGACCCGAATCGTGCCCAGCATCAGCAACCCCCGTGCCTCCCAACCCGGCTGACGGCTCAGCCGCTCGGCCGCCGGGATCGCCTCATCCCAGCGACGCCCTTGGACACAGAGGCGCGCGAGCTCCTCGAGCGACGGAGGTGAGACCTCGCCGGCCTCGAGCACTTTTTTCCAAGCCCGCGCGGCCCCGTCAGCCCGCCCCTCTCGTTGGAGCATCAACCCCAGTAGAAGAAAATCTTCGGCCTCGAGCCCCTTTTCGTCGAGCCGACGCTGATAGATTGCCTTGGCGGTGTCATCGCGACCGAGCCGAGCCGATGCCCGGGCCAACAGCCGCAGCGCCGCCGGATCGTCCTTGCGAACGGCCAGTGTCTGGCGGGCCAGCTCCGCCGCGGCGGCCCACTGTCCCCCACTGTAGGCATGGGTGGCTCGCGAACCACGGTCGGTAATCGCGCGCACCCGGCTGACCACAACCCGATCCCGCCGGCCGTCACTGCTAGCAACGTCCCTCCGATCGCGACCGCGAGTAGCCGCCACTTCCGCCGCGCAGTGCCGGGCATACTCGAACCCCTCGCTCTCAGCCGCAGACCAATGAACATGCCGGACGTCGATCCCGACCCGGAAGGAGCTCCGTCTTCTTGGCCCCGTCTCTGAGCAGGTATCCTCGATTCGCCTCAGATTCATCGTACCGGTCGACCTGCCCCGATAGCCACCGCACTTCCAGCCGTTCGACCCGCGGCGAACCACCCAGGCCACAGTGGAGGCAGGAGCGCCGGAGGACTGGTAGCTGCCGCCGCCGAAGCGCTGTTGCGTTTGGCGGCGTCCATCAGGGCCGCTCGTGAGCAACTGGATGGGCATCTTCCAGGGGAAGACGGGCGTGTAGTTGCTGACATTGCCTTTGGCTGAGATCAGGTCGAGCCGGCCGTCATTGTTGGCGTCGAGGAAGGCAATTCCAAAGCCCAGCAACTGGCGGGTGGGGCAACGAGGCCCGACGACGCTGTGTAGTCCGCGAACAGTCCGCGCCCGAGGTTGTGGAAAAGGATGGATGCCAGCCAGAACCGCTTCCTAGTGCTTTGCACTACTCGCATCCTTTGGCCCGCCGGTCGGTTCCGCGGCAAGGACGACGCCGGCGGCGGTCAGCGCGGTAACGAGCAACCGCGCGACTAGCCGGCTTTCCCAGGTCTGCGAGATAGGACGGTCCGTGAACGCCACGGGAAACAGAAGGCCTCCGGCGAACTCGTAGATGACGGCCGCGAGCAATGCGGCGCCGGCGCCTCCCAGCATCCCGCGGAGCAACCCGCGCCAACCTGGCTGTCCGATGCCGAAAGCCAGTCCCGCGGCGGCGCCGACGGCCGCCCAGACTCCGCCATGGACCATCAAGGAGTAGGTCAAGTCGCTGTCTTTGGAATGCTCGTAATAGACAGGGAGGATCAAGCGAGAGACTGCCACGGCAGCGGCCCCGCCGAGGAGCAATCCGGTTGCCCCGGCCGCGACCGCCCCAGGGACCGACCGCCGGATCAGTCCTCCGGCAAGCCCCAAGCCCAGACCCATCGCGGCGCCGAGCACTCCGAAAGAGACGACGCCGTTGCGGGTACCAGCCACCGACTGAGACACGCCGATTTTCGTTGCCTTGGAACGAAACCCTGCCTCGGGTACAAGCGTCGCCTCTCCGATGGCCCAGGCGATCACGCCGGCCGCCAGTCCGGCACCCAGGACCAGTGCCCAGGTACGGACCCAAGAGCTGGCGACCGGCGCGGCTGTGGAGGCGGGGGTAAGGGTGGGATCGTCGGGATTCATCATGACATGACTCGCTCTTCGATCAATGAGTTTCGGCCTCGACCGGGACGGCTTTAACCTGGTCCGGGGCCGATGGAATGCAGCGGGCAATCACCCTAAAGGTTAGGGCCCCGACGCCCCAGTTGCAAGTGGCGAGACAGCCGCGTCGCGTTATCCTGGATGCAATACATCGCCCTACGTCGTGGCGGTCCTGATTGGCAGCGAATCACCGGCCAGCGACTCGGCTTGGAAGCGACTCTCCGTCCCCGCGGCCGTCCTCGCAAGTCCATCGATCCATGACGCCCGGCACGTCAGATTCGGGCCGCGCACTCAGCGTCGAAACACCTTTGGCAATCGTGATCCCGTCCAATTTGCTTTGTCAAGAACAGTTACTAAAGGTATTTTAGAAAGAGCCGGCTGTCACCCGGGTTTGACGTCCGGGCAGATTGTTGGCCAACGGCGGAGATCGAGGGGTTAGAGAATGGGGGGCATTTTCCAAAGCAAGCGGCGGCCGCGAGTCGTCGCGATCGGAGCGGCCTTTCTGGTCGCGACGGCGTGCGCCATCGGTTTTTGGTCTGCGAGGTCTCGCGCGATTACCGACCCCTTTTCAAGAGGCACTGACGCGTATACGCGCGGGCAAGTGGGCGACCGCGGCCGAGTTCGCCCGGCAGACCCTCGCGGTTCGAAAGGACGATCCGGCGGCGCTGCGGCTCCTGGCCCGGGCATCGGCACGGCTCGGTCGCGCCGACGCCTCCATGGCAATCTATCAGCGGCGGCTCGATGAAAAGGGACTCGAGGCAGAAGATCATCTTCTGTTGGGGCAATTGTACGAACGACAGGGGCGGGCCGACGCGGCGGCGCGGGCTTGGAAAAAAGTGCTCGAGGCCGACCAGGTCTCACCCGATTCGCTCGACGAGCTCGCTCGCCTTTCTATCCAGGGACGTCGCTGGGATGAGGCGATCCTCGTCACCGAGCGGCTCAGGCGGCAACCGGGTTGGGAGGCACATGGGTCGATGATGCTCGGCACGATTCGCGTCGAGCTCAATAACGTGCCCAGCGCCGCCGAGTTGTTCCGACGTGCCCTGGACCTCGACCCGACCGTGGTCGACAAGTCTCACAATCCGATCACGCTGCGCAAGGCGATCGCCCGGACTTTTTTGCGAATAAGTCGTCCCGTTGAGGCCCGCCCGCTATTGCGATCGATTCTCGACCGCGCACCCGACTCGGAGGCCGCGTGGCTACTCAGTCGCGCTTACCTCCAGGAAGGGGACAAGACACAGGCACTGGCGGCGCTGAAACAGGCGGGGGCCTACCGCGCCGACAACCCACTGGAGCCCGAGCCCGGCCCCTATGTGGGCGAGGCGCGCTGCGAGGAGTGTCACTCGAAGATCTTTCGGGATTCGCTCGCCAGCCGGCATACTCAGACCTGTTACCGTGGTGCCCAACTCGCCGAGCTCCCCCTCCCGGGTCGTCCCTTGCCCGACCCCGACGACCCCGAAGTGACCCACACATTCCAAAAACGCGAGGGCGTCCTCCGCGAAGAAACGAGGGTCGGTCACGAGGTCTTTGACGCGGTCATCGAGTATGCGTTCGGGACCGACGACCGATACTTGACGATGGTCAGCCACGACGCGAGCGACGGCTACCACATCTCACGGCTGTCGTATTATCAGACGCACGAGGAAAAGGGATGGGATCGCTCGACTCTCGACCATACCCACCCCACACGCGCGAACCCGGCCGAGTTTCAAGGGGAAACGATTGGCGTGCGGGACGGACTGGCGAGGTGCCTGTATTGCCATACGACCAACCCGCGGACAGGGCATGATTCGCTCGGCCCCGAGACGGCCGATCGCGCCATTGGCTGTGAGCGCTGCCATGGGCCGGGAGGTAACCACATCGTCGCCCTCCAGGCTGGATTCCCAGACTCAGCGATCGTCAACTCGGCGGGCGCCTCACCTGCGGCTGTGACGACCAAGCAATGCAACGACTGCCATATTCTTCAGAAGAAATTCGACGAAGACCCGGAAAACCCCGGCTGGATCCGCTCTCAGGGAGTCGGCTGGACTCGCAGCCGCTGTAATACCGAGAGCGGCGGCGCGTTTGGCTGCGTGACCTGCCACGATCCCCACCAAAGCACCGCGCAACCAGCACCGCGGACTATGAGGCCAAGTGCCTCAAGTGCCACGACTCGACAAGCCAGTCCACGCCCGGCGAAGGACCGGCATCGACCGTGCAAGCCGGCGCTGCACCGCAATTCCGCACATGCCCCGTCAACCCGTCAAAGGGATGTCTTGGCTGTCACATGCCCCGAGTACGGATCGACTCGCTCCACTCGGAATTGTCCGACCATTACATCCGCGTCCATGGTCAAAAGCATTGACGTTTTCGCTCATCCTGCGTTTCGCGTGGTTGTCCACGCCGCCTACAGTTCCCGTGTAGCCGACCCGCGAGGCGGCAAATTGAAATATCGGGTCGCCTCGGCCCCGTCGGGGTGCTTGACCACGTTCGCCTGAAGAATGTTGTTCTGAATGTACCGCAGGGCGACCCAGACCCGTTCATGAATTGGCCCGTGAAAAGTCTTCTCGAGCAATACATCATCGCCGGCCCTTTCGGGAGGATCACTCGAGGATCTGGGCAATCGGTTCCGAGACGCGGGAATCCGCGTCGAGAGCTCGATCGGGTTTTTCGATTGGATAGTCGACGACCCAGCGCGTCGGAGCCGCGGCCTGGAAGAGGCCCGGCGTAGCATGGATCTGGCGCGCGGGATCGGCGGGAAGCGGCTGGCCGTGCCTCCCGTGGTTGCGACCGACCAGCGGATCGGGGTTGTGTAAATTTCCCGGACGCGGGTCGTTTCCTCAGGAGACGGCGATGACGGCGTGAAGGCCAGGAGCGGATCCCCACGACGCGGTCATTTCCCGCTGGCTGTTGCGGGGGCGGCGGGGGCGGCATCGAAATGGATCATGGCCTTCGCTTCCTTGTAGGCCAGCCACAGGATCAGGTCGTCCCAGGGGCCGGCAGTGTCGGGCGATGGATTCTGCTCGTCTTTCGGAAGGGGCTTCATCCGCGTAGCGGCCCCGATTGCGAGTTTGCGGGCCTCGTCGGACTTTCCTTGCCGCGACAGGCTCATGGCCCGGTAGAACGCCGCAATACCGTTCGCCATGGCGTTGTTCGGGTCAGCCTTTTCGGCGGCGAGGAGCGCCTCAATGGCGGCGGCGTGGTTGCCAGAGCGGTATTCGGCCATGCCGAGGGTCAGCAGTTGCCATTCCCGCCACTGAACTCCCTGATGGAGCTCCACCTCTTTGCGAGCGAGAGCCAGTGCCGCGTCGAGCTCCGCCTTGTCGGTGGACGGTACGATGCTGCAAGACTTGGCAGCCCGCTCGGCCATACCCGCATCGTTGGTGTTCTTCGCAAACGCGAGGATCCGCTGCCGGGTGGCGGCGAGTTCCTTCTCCTGTCCGAACCACGCCTGGAAAGCGGCAACCTTCAGGGAGAGTAATGTATCGTTGGGATTGGCAGCGGAGGCCTTCGTTAGAAACGGGATCGCGTCGCGGGTGCGGCCGGCCGACTGGTAGACCAGGAGGAGGTCCGCGGCCAACGCGGTGTTCGAAGGTTCCTGCGCCAGCTTCTCCGCGAACAAGGCGCAGGCCCGCGCGGGCGGCGGTTGCGGCCGGGGCATTGCCTCGTGCGGCATAATGTTGGGCCAGCTCGGCCTGGACCGGGCCATCGTCCGCAGCGCGCTCGGCCAGTTTTTCCAGCGCCCCTGCCAGCGGTGCCGCTTCGGCGATGATCCGCGCTTTGCCGGCGCGGTCCGCGGCCAGAGGGAGCGCCTCGGCGAACGAGGCGACGGCCTCGTTGATGCGGCCTTGTTGGGCGTGTGCTTTCGCCAGCGCGACGCTCAGATCGGCAAGTTCGCTCTCTTTGAAATCCATGAGAAGCAGCGCCCGAACAAAGGCGTCGGGCCCACTCATCACGGAGAGCCGAAAGCAGCCCAGGGTGCCCCTCCATACAGGGTTGCCGATGCATGTCAGTTGAACAAGCAGCATTGATGCCGCCGTGTTCTCCGGGTTCGGCCCAAGGTCAAAGACAGCCTCTTGTCGCTGGTAAACCTCGGGCCATGGGTTCCATTGGGTCGAGAGATTGCCATCGATGGCGAGATCAATCGTGTTCACCGGTTGATGAAAACTGGCCACGGCGCGGTGTATTCTCAAAGGCAATGGATCTTTCGCAGGCGGCGCGCGGGGTCGCGCCATGCTGACCGTGAACTCGTTGAGCCAGAAGGACCCGTTTGAATCGCGTCCCGATCCTCCCTTGGGAAGACTCGGATGAGGCAGCGTTTCCAGGCGTACCGCACTGATGGTGGCCAGCCCCGGTTTTGCCACGACGGTATAAGTCTCCTGCTCCGGACTGGGCCCGCTGGCCAGGATTGAGCCGTCAGATTGAAACGTCAGGGTGGTTCCAGCTTTCGATTTCATCTCTGTCGGTTTCAGCACGACCCACTGCGACCGCGCGCAGGCCCAGATGCGTGAGAATCTCGCCGGCTTTCTGCAAATCGGCTTGTGCTTCGGCGGGCTGCTTTTCGGCCAGACGCTGCTGGCCCCGCTCCGCCAGTTTCCGGGCAAGAGCCAATTGCAGTTGCGGATCATCGGGCTGTCGTTTGATCAGGGCAGAAAGGACCTCGTCAAACCGCGTGGCGTACTCCACGATTGGCTTCCGCGCGTCGTAACCGTCGGCCTGCTCGAGGTCTCGGATGAAGTATCGCAACGCCTCATCAATGCGACCGTTCAGGGCGTATGCGACGGCGAGCTTTGCCCACGGATCCGTGAGCTTCCTTGCAGCGAAGCGTGTCTGCTCCCTGTCAAACGCAGCAGGATCACTGGACACCGAAAGACGGAAGCGACCCAGGTTCTCGTGCGGCCGATTCGCATTGGCGAAAAAATCCATCTGGAACTCCAGCCGTGTACTGTCGTTGCAATCGACTGGCTGCTTGACCAGATAGAACGCGGTGTGCGGCCGCGCTTGGCCTCCTCCCCGATATTCCAGGTATTTGCCGTCAGTTCGAGGAAATAATGGTCGGCAGCGACCCGGCTGACTTCGATCGGACGAGGCTGCGTCCCTGGGATGTGGGCCGTGGTCGTGAAGTGGGACATGGCGAAGTTGCCGCGAGTCGTTTCGGCACGGCCTGGCCCCCGATTCGGGAGCGACTCGTGGGTCAGGGCCTCCAGTCGGATGGCACGCACCGGAGTCACCTGGGTCGGCGCGACAATCGAGTAGGCGTCCCCATCGGGGTTCTTGCCGCTGGCCAGGATCGACTCGTCGGCAAGCTTCGAGAGCGTTGCGCCTCCTTTCGATTTCATTTCGCTCGGCTTGAGTACCGTCCATCGAGTGGAGCTCTCTTTATCTTCCCGATCGAGGAGGAGTTGAGCCAGCTCCGTGGCGACTATGTCATTTTCAGGGTCGTCCCGCAGCGATCGGGCGTAAAGTGCTTCGGACTGATCGAACTGAGTGTTTGCCAGCCGGAGCTGGTCGGCGGCGACAAGTCGTTGTCCGAACTCGGCGAGTAGCTTGGCTGCGTCCGGGTTTCCACTCGCCGCCCGCGACCAGTCGGCCGCGGCAGCGTCCCACTTGTTCAGCCCCTCCTCGGCGCGAGCGCGCCGGAGAGCAGGTCGGCGTCAGACGTCTGGGGCGTGATGGCCTTGTTGTAGATTTCGAGGGCGCTTTGCCAGTCCTTGTTCGGCTCCTGGGTCAATAAATCGCCGACCGGAGCGGTCAGCTTCGGACGTCGCTCGACCAGTCGGTCAATCGCCTGCCGGTCGCCTTTGAGTTGATAGGCCGCGACCAGTTTTTCCCAGGGATCGGTGAGCTTCGTCGCCGCCAAGAATAGAGGCTCTCTGCCGATCGCGGCGGGATCACGGGACACCGACAAGCGGAAGTGGCCGAGGTTTTCGGCCTCATTGAAGGTCTGGCATTGCATCTCGAACGTCAGCGTCGTGCCCGCGGGCAAGGAGACCGGCCTTGACATCGACCAGATCGCGGTGCAGTTTCCCCCGTGGCCGCCGTAGATATTCCAGTGTCCAATTTTGTCGATGGGATATCCCGCTAGCTGATGGTCGGCCCACGCATTATCGAATTGGAGCGCGACGGGATCTTTTCCAGCCGGCGGCGTGGCGGTCACGTTCCAGGAAATTTGAGCGAAGCTGCCGGTGGAGTGGCGCCCGGGACCATGGTTGGGAAGCGAGTCGTGCGTGAGTGCTTCGAGACGCACTGCCGTCATGTTGATGTCGGTCCCAAGCGTCAACTCGACACGATACCGATCCTTCCAACGATTGGCTCCGCTGACGAGAATGGAATCATCAGGAAGTAGGGAGAAGGTCGCGCCCCAGATCGGATTGTGCTTTGACCGGCTTGAGGACGGTCCATCGCGGCGATGCGAGCATGACCTCCGCGAGTGCCGTCGCCTGATTGGCCAACAATTCCTCGTCGGTTGTCGTGTCCGTCACGACATGGGCGTAATCGTCGAGGGCTGCTGTCCATTTCTTCAGCCCGACGTAGGCGTTGCCCCGGCGGAGATAGAGCCTCTTCAGATCGACGGCGGCCTGGGTTGTTTGGTGGGCCAGCGCTTCCATGGCGGCCGAGTAGTCGGCGACCTGAGCCTCCCAGCCTGACCATTGGCCGGCCAGCTCGGCGCGCAGCTCCAGCAGCCTGGCGTCTCGCGGCGCTTTGGCGAGCCGCTCAGTGATGAGTGCCCGAAGGGGATACAAGAGGTCTCCGGTAGTCGGATCGTTGACGAGTCGCTTCCTGGTCAGCTCGATCACAGCAATCCCATCGGCGGTGCGGCGTTTGGCGCCTCCTTGCAACAGCATTGCCGCGACGGATGGCCGATTTTGATGCAACAGGGCCGTCGCCAGGCGAAACAGCCCGGGCGTGCGCAGCCAGGCCTCGGGTTCTCTTGGATCGGCGGCCACCAACCGATCAAACGCAGCGACGGCCTCCGGCCACGCCTTTCGCGACGCATGCCAGTTGGCCTGCGTGGCGGCCAGGGCGGCTTGCACGCGCTGGTCGTTCGCGTCGAGCTTGGCCAGCGCTTCGTGCAGCCTCAGGTTCTCGGACAACATCCGGATGCGGCTCTGGAAGTCGGCGTTGGAATGGAGCAAGAGTCGCAGTTTTTCGGCGGCCCGGTCGGGATCGTTCCAGACGATCGGCGTGGTGGACCAGAAGGCGGCGCCTCGCCCCGCTCCGGCCAGCAACTGCTTGCCGTCGGGGGAAAACGCGAGTGATTGCACCCACTGCCCCAGCTCGACGCCGCCGGGATCCAACTGCATCAGCTCACGCCGCGTCTCGACATTCCAGAGGCGGACCGTCTGGTCACTGCTGCCCGAGGCCAGTGTGCGACCATCCGGCGAAAACACCACGGCCATGACTGCATTGGAATGCCCCTTGAGCGTTTCCCGAAGTTTCCCGGTGGCGACGTCCCACAACTGCACGGTCCCCTCATAACTCGCCAGGGCCAGGGTCTTGCCGTCCGGCGAAAAGGCCACATCCTCGACCGTGCCTCCATCCGACCGGAAGCGAACTCCCCTCGGAATTCTGGAGCGTCTGCGTCGCTTTCCACGTCTTGGTCGACCAGATGATCGCCGTCCCGTCGCGGCTGCCGCTGGCCAACAGCGTTCCGTCCCGCGAGAAGTCGAGAGAAACACAGAAGTCCGTGTGCCCATTCAGCCGGCGGATCAGTCGGCGCGTGGCGACGTCCCAGACCTTCAGCGGAAATGGGAGAACTATTACTTGTCGATAGCACCTCTTGATCCGAAGCCAGCGACCAGATATTTCCCATCGGGAGAAAACGCCAGCGCACCGACCGTCCCGGTACTTTCGTTCACCCGAAAGTCGGGCAGATCGGTCGCTCCCGTCAACCGCGCCAGCTCCGTTCCGGCATCGATGTCCCACAGCGCGACATAAGAAACGTCCGCCCGTCCGCCGTAGCCGACAGCCAGCAGACGGTTGTCGGTCGGCGAGAATGCGACGCTGGAGACTTGACCTTTTGTCGCCGGGTGACAGTTCCCTGCACGAGTCGCCCCGTGGCGGCGTCCCAGAGACGCAAACTGCTGCCGGTGGCCGCGGCGATCAGTTGGCCATCCGGCGAAAAGCGGGCCATGGGCGACCCATCGTCGGCAAGACCGTTCCAGCGGCCGAATGGCCGCGCCGGCATTTTCCAGATCCCAGACTCTGGCTGTCTTGTCCGCGCTGGCGGTGACGAGCCGCTTGCCATCGCTCGAAAAACCGACGGTGTTGATCGCCCCTTGATGGCCCTTGAGCGTCAAGAGCGCCGCGCTCTTCGAGTTCAGCTTCTGAAGATCGGCCCAGATCTTGATCGTCCCTTCGGCGTCGGCCGTGGCCAGCTTCGCGCCGTCGCCAGAGAAGGCGATCGCCGACGATGGGCGACGCGTGAGCGGACCTATGCCGTGCAATCAAACGGCCTGTGGCTGTGTCGAAAACAGCCAAGCTTCCGATCCATATTGCAGCCGACAGCGATCCGCCCGCCATCCGCAGTCAACGCGGAGCCGCCCAGCGTTTCATCGCGGACGCCAACGCCCCTCGCCAGGGGAGTTACGGTCTTCGCGGCCGCGTCGAGGCGAAAGATGGAAGCCAGATCGCCGACGCTACCGTAGCCCCCGACGGCCAGCGTCAGACCATCGGCCGACAAGGCGAGACTTTCGACGCGGTCGAGCTTCTCGTCAAGCGATGCGATCACCTCGCCGCTCGCGGCGCTCAACCACCGGATCTTGTCGTCGACGATGACCAACCGTCGCCGTCCCGTGAGAAGATCAGACGGCGGAAAGCCGTATTGGCGGAATCGATCGCGAACGTCTCATTGCCCGTGGAGGTGTCGAATACGTGAACCTTGTTGCCTTCGGCCAGCGCGGCCAGCCGTCCGTTGGGCGACAGGACGCGGACCTGAGCGCCGGGGCCGCCGGGCAGGTCGCGGCGGCTCGCTGGGTCTTCGGCTTGAGAACCCAGGTCCCAGCGCCTCAACTGGCCGTTCTGATCGAGTGTCACCAGCTGGCCATTCGACGTGGAAAGCCGCGGCGACAACGGGGACACCGTGCCCCGAGAAAACGGCGGCGCTTCTTTCCAGCAGGTGCTGGTAGTAGTACCACTCGAAGCCGCGCAGATCGGACTTCGTAGGTGCGGCAGGATGATCGCCCTTGCTCGGCGGCCGCCTCGCTATCGGGAATGTGTTTCGCCAGCAGCACGCGGAGCTGTTCGGCCGTGGTGCGATCGTCGCGCCAGACGAACGGGGCGAGTCGCATATCGGTCGTGTACAGCAGCTTGCGGCCCGCCTCCTCGGCGGTTCGCGCCAGCCGCTCGGCCGCCTCGGCCTTGGCCTTCTGGGATTCGACGACGGCGAGGGCGTCTGCCGTCTCCTTCTGAGATTGCTCGGCGCTTCGCGTTCTCGTTGGCCTTCTCTTCGTTTTGCCGGGCCTTTTCCTCGTTTTGCCGGGCCGTGACCGCCAGCGTGCTGGCCCTCTGGTTGGCGAACAGCGCGGCGACGCAGGCCACGCCCGCGATCGACCGCGACCGCGGCGAGGCCCGCGATCATCAGGCGGAGCCGGCGCGCCGCGCGCTGCTGCTGCTCCAGCCGCAGTTGCTGGGCTTCGGCCAGTTGCCGGGCCTGATCCAGCTCGCGCTGCCGGGCCGCTTCCCTGGCTTGCCGTTCGGCTTCCGCCTCGGCGTTGCTGGCTTCCAGAAAGCCGATCGCCGTCTCGAAATCGCCGCCGTATTGCTCGGCCCATTCGGCATTCGGCGCCTCCTGCTCGCGCCAGCTGAGCGCGATCTGGAAGATCGGGATCGCGGAACAGACCGGCTTTGCCGTCGCTCCAGAGCCGGGCCGTGTCCAGCAGTCGCCGGAAGATCCGCGCCGATCTGCGCCTCGTCTTCCACCCACATGCGCAGCCGCTGCCAGCCGCGCATCAGGCTCTCATGCGACAGGTCCAGCACCGTCCGGTCGGTCAGCTCGACCTCCGAGCCGGGCATCAGAAACGTGACGCCGGAGCCGCGAAAGGCGTCCAGCACCGTCGTCACCGTGTCGCGATCCGAAGCGGCGATCGCCTGGAGTTGCGCCAGCCGCGTCGGCCGGCGAATCCCGCGGTTGTCGTCACCCTTCTCGGTGAGCGTCTTGAAGATCTTCTCGCAGGCCGACCGATGGCGGTCGTCAGGCAGCGCGTCATAGATCTCGTCGGCGTGGTTGGAGAGCGCCCGCCAGGCCGCCGGTCGCCTCGAAGTCGGCGAAGTCGATCGGGCGATCGTGGTCGCCGCCCGCGGACCAGGCATCCCACATCCGCATGAGCGCGTGCTGCAGCACCGGCAGTTGATCGGGATCGTCGCCCACGTCGTTCAAGAGTCGCTGCACGAGCATCGGCGAGATCCTCGCGCCGCCGACGCCGATCGGCTTCTCGATCGCGTCCCGCTTCTGATCGCGCAGCAGCCGGGGGATCAGGTACTCGCCTTCGTTCACCGCTTCGGCCAGGCCGGGAATCTCGGAACAGTCGCCCAGATAGTCGGAACGCATCGTGATGGTGACGTAGATCGGGCATTCCGCCTGCTCGCTGGCGGTCAAGAGCAGGTTCACGAACGCGGCGGCCGTTTCCTCGGAATCCACGCCTTGTTGCCGGAAGCGGAACAACTCCTCGAACTGATCGACCACGACCAGCAGGTTGGTGCCCGGCTCGAACAGCTCGCACTGTTTCATCGCTTCGACCAGGCCGAAGCGGCTGCGGTTGAGCGTGGCGAGCAACCGAGGCAGGGTGCTGGGGTCTTCCCGATCGTAGAGATCGGCCTCGACGAAGGCCCGCGCCAGGTTCTCGATGGGGCTGCCGCCGGGCCGGAGAATCATCACCTCCCAGGTCGAGCCGGCCTGGGTCATGGTGCCGCCGTAAAGTTCGGCGATCATGCCGGCCCGCACCAGCGACGACTTGCCGCTGCCCGAGGTGCCGACGACCGCCAGGAATCGGTTCGTTCGCAGCAGTTGGAGCAAAGCGGCAGTCTGCTCCTCGCGGCCGAAGAACAGGTGGTGCTCGTCGCTGCGAAACGGGCGAAGGCCGGGAAACGGATTGGTTAGCTGCACGCCCATTGAATTCATTTGCTCCAATCCTCGAGTTGCATATTGCGTACGCGGCCGAAGTCACGAAGATTTCGAGTCACAACGATTGCACCGGCCTCATGCGCGTTCATGGGTAGTTGGGATCGGCCTCGTCCCGTTGGCGATTCTCGGCCATAATCCGCTGCACGTCGTCAAACATGGAGCTGCCTTTGAACATACCGGCGAACTCCACCCAAGGGTTCGGCGGAGCAACCTCCAGCGCAACGATCTCCGTTCCCTCACGGAGCCGATCCTGGAGCTGGTGGCGGAGACTTTCCAGAGCAGCCTCCCGCGTCGGCCCTTCGGCGCTGAGACCGAGCAAATCTCCCCGCGCCCGATACCCGTTGCCCGCCACCGGTTCAATTACCACAGCAATTTGCATGGCTCGCCCTCCTCTCCTTCAACTCGACTTGTGATTGTAGCTCGAACAGACCCTTATTCCCTTCCCGTTTCATTCTTCTATTCTTTGCTTTCCGCATGGCCGCGACAAAGTCCGTCAGCAATCCCGGGGCGAATGCGTCTTCGGCCTGCCGGACCACTTCAGTCGAAACGCTCTTGAAGCGTTCCTTGCGGTGGTTGAACGGAGGCGCGACGTAGACCGCGCTCACCGGAATGGGTCGCGAATCCCGGTAGCCGGCCGCTTTTTGCAGGTCCCGAATCTTGAAGTCCACCCAATGCATGCCGGCAGCCCCGTAGTAAATCAAGGCCGCGTCACAATCGCGCAGGTTCTGAATGTGGATCTGCTGGACTTCGGATTCTTCGGCCTCGAAACCCGGCAAGCTGACTTCGATCCCCTGGTCGTAGAAAAAGTCTTCGAGCGGCTCGAGAGCCGCCTCGTCGTTCTGATCGCAAATCAGGTACACCCGGGGTGCGCCGCCGGTTGACGGCTTTGGTGGCGGCTTGTCGCGCTCGGCCTGCTCGCGCTCCCACCGGGTCCGCAGCAGCACCTTGAGATTCTCCAGCGTATCGGCGATCAGCTCGGCCCCCGTGACGGAGCGGGGATCGGACTCGAGTTGACGGATGAACGAGCTCTGGCGCTCGTCCCTGGGTTGCAGTCCCTTGGGAATCCAGATCAGCCGCTTAAGCGGCTTGTTTTCACAGAATCGGGCAGCCACCTGGTTCTGCAGGGCGACCATCGACAGGTCGGTCGCCTCGGGGACGAGTCCGAAGTGTTCGCCGACGAAGTGAATCGCGACGTCGGCCTGCTCCAGGCAACCTTGCACGACCGCCACCAGCTCGCTGGCGACCAGCGGCAGCGGCTGCTTGGGGACGACCGTGTGCCCCAGCTCGATCAGCTCGCGCCGCAACTGGTCGCGCTGCGGTTCGAGGTCCGAAGTCGTGGCGGCCAGAAAGATGGTCTTGGGATTCGCGGTCCGCTTTTCGACCGGTGTGCGCGGAGTCTCCCAGGTACTTGAGCACCTGGGAGATATCGTAGGCGACGTCATACACCCGCTCGTGAAAGCGTTGCACGGCGATGTTTCCGAACGCCTCGTCGAATTCCCGCAACCGGCCCGAAACCGGGTCGCGCTCGAAGAACTCGTAGGGAACCAGACCGGTGTACAGCGCACGAAGGTCGGGGGGCAAATCGTCGGTGTCCACCGGCGTCTTGATGACGTTCAACAACCGCGAGCGATTGCCGATCTCGAAGCGTCCGGACGCCTGGGCACTCTTCCAGAACGTGTCGACCATCCGGTGGCACCCGTTCGACCGGGCGAACGGGGGGAGAGGACCGAGACCACCGTCTTGGCCTGCGGCATCTGCTGAAGGATCGCGGATTCGATGTCGGCGGACTCCGACGCGTCTGGCTGCTTGACGACGGCCACTTGCTTCCCGGAAAGCTGCGCCACGCGCAACTGGAGGTTTTGCTCTAACTGGGAAACCCAGCCCTGACGCCCGGAGATGACCGGTTGGTCATCCAGGTTCGCGTAGGTGATCACGATATCGCTCTGGGCGATCTCTTTCGGACTGGGCGGAGCCGCCACCGTCGAGTGCGGGGTTCCGGCATGATCGAGGTCGCGCAGCAGGTTCTTGAGGTCCACGAGCAGATCACGGGCCGACTGGTATCGGCGGTCGACCTGTTTCGCGAGGAGCTTGAGCGTGATGCGTTCCAGCTCCGGTGGAACGTCGTAATGGAAACGGGCGATGGCCTCGGGTTGTTTGTGGACCACATTGTCCAGGACTTCACCCAGATTGGCCCCGGCAAACGGCGGGCGGCCCGTGAGCAGAAAGTAGATGACGGAGCCGAGACTGAAGAGATCGCTGCGGTGATCGACGGCCTTGCCGACCGCTTGTTCGGGGCTCATGTATCGGGGGGTTCCGAGGACATGCCCCTCCTGCGTCTGCTGCACGGCCGCCGTCGTTCCCAAACTGTCGGCGGATTCCTGCAACATCCGCTTGGCCAGGCCGAAGTCCAGGACCTTGACCTCGCCGCGCTCGTTCAAGCTGATATTCTCGGGCTTGATGTCACGATGGACGATCCGGCGCGAGTGGGCGGCATCGAGCGCGTCGGCGACTTGAACGGCGATCGCCACGACGCTGGAAATCTCCAGCGGTCCTTGCTTCACGAGGTCACTCAGCGACTGGCCTTCCACGAACTCCATGGCGATGAACGGCAGTCCGTCCTCGGTCTCGCCGACGTCGTACACGACGCAGACGTGCGGATGATTGAGCGCCGAAGCGGCTTTGGCCTCGGTCAGGAACCTCTGCCGGCGGTCCGGATCGTCCGCCAGATCGGCCGGCAAGAACTTGATCGCCGCCTTCCGGTCGAGACGTGTGTCTTCCGCCAGGAACACTTCCCCCATCCCGCCTGCGCCGAGCCTGGCGGTGATGCGATAGTGGCCAACCGTCTTGCCGATCATGAGATTTGCGTCCTGTGGTTCAGCCGCGTGATCCCCAAGCTGCCTGTGCCTGGCGGCTTTCCTCGCCGGTGTCGAGCCAGAGCGAAAAAGGTGTCCATGACGCACGGTCGCTCATCGTGCTCGCGGCCGACGTCGAGGAACCCATCCTGGACGACATCCGACGCGGTCGAGCCGGGCTCAGATCCGCAGGTCCATCACGCGCCTGAGCCGCTCGCGATGCTAGTCGAAGAGCGTTGCCGGCGCGCAGCGGTCGTCGCCGCGGAGCTGCTTGAATCGGATCGTTCGAGTCGCCGGGCGCCTTGTCCAAGAAGGACCCCAATTACTTTATCCGCACGGCGGTCAGAAAGCAGGACCGAAAAAATGAGATTGGGGCAACCACCGGCACCCATGATCGACGCAACTGTCATGCGGCAAAAAGCCTTGTGGAATTCGGGACGCAGGTGCAATTCCCGCCGTTCGCTCTGTCCCGATTCCGGCCTGGTGGCCGGCCGGCATTTGGCCCCGCTCGATAGACGGGCGGCCGCACGCAGACGTTTCCTTCAATGTGGCACAGTGCGCTTCGATCTGATCGACCGACGCGCCTTCGGAGCATGCTCGCGGCTCGGCGTAATTCTCTACGTTTGTCACCCTCGACTCGTGAACGGCTACCCGGCGTTCATTGCGGCACGAGGAAACTCATATGGAGGTTCGCGTGATTGAGGTAGACCCGGTTCCACTCTTCCTTGCTGATACTGCCGAACATCGGGTGTTCGGCGCGGTGAGGTTCTCGCTCCAGGCGCGCAATCGCGGCGCGAACTCGGCCAGCCCCTCTTCGGTTGAGGTTGGTTCGGGCATTACGGCCTTCGCGGCCTCGGGTGGCAGCTTGTAGCCTGGCGGCATCGCGCCGTTGATCAACTTCTTCTTGAGCAGTCGCGCCAGCACGCGAAGGTACCAAGGAAAGTTCATCGTGAAACCGTCGATCGAGCCATTGAACGAGATGGCGAGGTGCCGGTAGATCTGACCTGGCGACCAGTTCCCCAGGGCCTTCACTGGACCGGAGCTCAACCGCTCGGCATCGGTCAGCAATTCTTGTAGCGAGGTGTAATTGACCTTACGGCGACCTTCGACTTTGGCTGTGTCGACCGGCATCGGCAGCTCCTCGAAGCGATTGCGTTTTCGTCAAGCATTCACGCGGCGAGCGGGCTTTTTTGACTCGGTTGATCCGTAATCGATCTGAAGGCGAACCCCACCTACCCCGACAGTTTGATGTTCTCCAACGTCGGAATCAATCGTCCGTTCTTGCCTGTCTCCTCCTTCATCGAATAATCCCGCCAAACGGTTCGTCAATCGGTCAGTGGCTGTTCAACGGACCCAGTCCCGCGGGTTTCGTCCGATCCAAATATGATCCCAACCCACACTCCCTGGAGGACGAACCATGACCGCCTCTCTTTGGCTGGTAGCCGGTTGGCCTGCGCCAGGTCGCCCCGCCCGCGGCACAACCGGCTCCCGCGAATGCCGCCCAGGACGCCCGAGTACAAGGACAGAGCCGAGAGTGTGCCCGCGCCTCGGCCGTCGAAAAGTCAGATCACGGCCGTGACCGTTTATCAAGGGCAGGCCCTGGTGACGCGCGAGGTGAGTGTCCCCGAGGGGGACGGGACGATCGAGCTGGTCGTCACCCCGCTGCCCGCGCAGACTGTCGACAGCTCGCTCTACACCGAGGGGACCGACGGCCTACGCGTGCTCAGCACGCGGTTCCGGACCCGCGCCGTCAAGGAGGATACACGAGCAGGAGGTGCGGGCCAAGGAGGAGCTGCTCAAGAATCTCCAGGCCGATGCCCAGCGGCTCCAGAAGGAGATCGCCGTCCAAGGGCAGGACCTCCAGTACCTCCAGAAACTCGAGGGTTTCACCGGCGCGGCGCTCACGGACCTGACGAAGAAGGGCCGGCTCGATAGCGCGCCCATCCTCACGCTCAGCAAGTTCGTCATGGAGAACCGCGGCGCCAAGACCAAGACCGAGACCGACCTTCGCCAGCAGTTGCAGGCCAACACCGAGGCGATCGAGTTCGCCACTCGGCAGCTCGCCGAGCTGTCGGCCGGATCGAGCCGCGTCGAACGCGACGCCGTGATCGTCGTGCACAAGACCCGGCCTCAGGCGGGAACGGTGCGGCTCGGCTACCTCGTCGGCTCCGCGAACTGGTGGCCGCAGTATCGGCTCCGCGGCGCCAGCGGCGCCGACAATGCCCCCGTCCGGCTCGAGTACCTCGCCGCCGTGACCCAGCAGACCGGCGAGGCCTGGTCGGGTGTCAGCGTCACGCTTTCCACCGCCCGCCCCTCGCTGGACGCCGCGCCACCCGAGCTCCTCCCGCTCAAGATGGCCGTCGCCGGCCATCGTGAACACCGGCCCGATCGACGGGCAAGACGACCGATCGCAGCGGATCGTCGCCGAGCTGGCGAAGCCGATCGACATGTCGTTCGCAAACGAGACGCCGCTTGACGATGTCTTCAAGTACGTCCGCAATCCACCGCGAGCCCGACGTATCCCGATGGCATTCCGATCTATGTCGACCCGATCGGACTGCAAGAGGCGGAGAAATCCCTCACCTCGACCGTGGCCATCGACCTGGCAGCAGGTCCCGCTCAGGACGTCGCTCAGTCTGCTCCTGAACCAGCTCGGCCTGGCCTACCAGGTCAAGGACGGCCTGTTGAAGATCACCTCGGAGAACTCGGCCGATCAAGACGATCGGCAAGCGACGAGCCCATTCCAGGTGGCATGGGGGCATGGGTGGCGGCATGGGGCTATCGCTGGAGCAGAGCCAGGCCGTCCAGGGCGCGAGGATCAATCAAGCGGCGGCCAGCGATCAGGCCGAAGAGCTGCGCGTCGCGGACGGACAGGGCCGGACGCGTCGCCGGCCGAGAAGGACGGCCCCAGCGTCACTTTCTCGATCGCGGGCCGCCTCGACATCCCCTCGCGACGCGATCCGCAGTTGCTCGAGGTCGCCCGCGTCGACCTGGCGGCCGAGTACTACGCCAAGGCCGTGCCCGTGCTCACGCCTCGCGTCTATCGCCTCGCCAAGCTGACCAACAAGAGCGATTTCGTGATCTTGCCGGGCGAGGCGACGGTCTATGTCGGCGGCGACTTCGTCGGCCGGATGCGACTCCCGCTCGTGGCCGCCGGCGAGCCGTTCATCGCGGGATTCGGCGTCGATCCCCAGCTCCAGGTCAGCCGCCGGTTGGTCCACAAGACCCGCTCGGTTCAGGGAGGCAACCAGATCTTCGACTACGAGTTCCGGATCGGGCTGCGAAACTACCGGCCCGGCCCGGTCAAGGTCCAGCTCTGGGACCGCTTGCCGAAGCCGCAGGGCGAGGCAGTCGCGGTCAATCTGGTCAAGACATCGTCCGAGCTGAGCACCGACGCGTCCTTACCAGCGCACCGCCCGGATGGACAACCTGCTGCGCTGGGACGTCGATCTACCTCAGGGCACGGTCGGTGACAAGACGTTGTACCTGAACTACGAGCTCCGCCTGGAATACGCCCGCGATCTACCCCAGCCCCGCTTCGTCTCCGGCGGCCTGCGCGAAGGCCCCATCGGTGGCGGCGCCATGGGCGGCGGGATGGGCGGAATGGGCGGAATGATGTAGCGATCAGCCTCGGCCGCCGATAGACTCGATTGAAGCGCGGCGAGAAAATGGAGGGATCATTCCGATTAACTTCTGTCCATTCTTTGGATTGACACCCTGTCCAACGCCGCGGGACGCGGTTGTCGCCGCGTGAAGTCGGCGGTACATTGGGTGTATGCTGATCTCATCTGGACATGTGTAGCATCCATCGACCGCTCGACGACAAGAGTCAAGTCCGGATTTGGCTGGAGAGTGAGGCCGTCCTTGGCATCATCGCTCTGTGTGATTCGGGAGATATCGAAATGATCTCTTCCGACGCCCTCGAATACGAGACCGCTCGGAACCCCGATCGAAAGCGAAGGTCTTACGCACTGGATGTACTCCGCCGTGCACAACGATTCGTTCGGCTCTCTGAGGATGTCGAAAAACTGGTCGCGCGTGTTGAACCAGGCTGGGTTCAAGCCCCTCGACGCATTGCACTTTGCTTGCGCAGTGGAATCCGGTGCCGATTATTTCTGTACTTGCGACGACCGGCTCCTCAAACGAGCACGGGCCGCGCATAGCGGTCCGCCGAAAGTCGTCAGTCCTCTCGAACGGATTGCGGAGATCGGATAATGACTGCGAAAAACAAGCCGCTCGCGGAAATCACGCAACGAGCCATCGAGGTGCTCTCCCGAGAACTCGGAACTGCCGATGCGCTCCGATTTATCAACCAATTCACGATCGGCCAAGGCGACTATGTGACGGAACGAGACGGATTGTTCGCTGGGGAGACGCTCGAGCAAATCATCGCCACCATCAAGGAGACACGGCCAACGGAGTGACCCCAAACCGCCCGCCTGAAAAAGCTTGACAAAGCTCTCCGACCTTGCGACGGTTGATGATATCGAATCCTGCCTGATGAGAACGCCCACCGACCGGGATCAGCCCACCGCCGCTTGGCCTTGGGTCGCGCCTGTTTGCGATCGGATCGTAGGAGATCTTCCCCATGATTCGGAAAACCGTGCTTCCTGCCTTGGCTCTCGTGCTCGGCCTGTTCCTGTCCGCTCCGGCCTGGTCGGCTCCGCCCCAGATCAACGGCATCACGCCCTACGGCGTGCAGCGGGGGGTGACGTCGGAAGTCACGATCAATGGCTCCAACCTCGCGGGAAATCCGCGGCTGGTCGCGCCGTTCGGCTTTCGTCTCGATCCGCCCGCGAAATCCGTCGGCCAAGGAAGATCCGGCCAACTGGAAGTTGAAATTGATCGTCGCGGCCGATGCGGCCGTCGGCGCCTACCCGATCCGGGTCCAGACCGACGATGGAATCTCCAACCCGTTCCTGTTCGTGGTCGGGCAACTGCCCCAGATCGCTCGAAAAAGAGGACAACAGCACGTTCGAAACGGCCCAGGCGATCCCTGAGCCTCCGTTGGTTGTCGAGGGTCAAGTTGCGGGCAATGACGTCGACTACTTTCGATTCCACGGCCGGAAGGGGCAGACGATCGTTATCGACGCCCAATGCTCGCGGATCGGCTCGGGAATCGACCCGACAATCCGCTTGACGACCGCTTCGGCCAACCGCACCTATGTTGCCTCGGCCGACGACTCGCCGGGCCTGTTGACCGACGCCCGGCTGTCGGCCGTACTCCCCGAGGATACCGATTATCTGGTCGAGCTTTCGGATTCGCGGTACCAAGGTGCGGCAAGGCCGATCTATCGCCTGGTGATCGGCGCGGTGCCGATGGCCGAGGAGATTTACCCGCTGGGCGGCCGCGCCGGCGAGACGGTCGGCCTGGAACTTCGGGGAGGAACCTTTACCGGAGTCAAGTTCGCCGCGATCAAACTCTGAACGCGACGTTCGGCACCGATCTGGTCTTTCCTCGAATCACCAGCGCGATGCTGGGCACCGCCGCGGACCGGCTCGCCGGTCTTCGATGTCGAGTCGCTGGCGCCCCTGGTTGTCTCGCCGTATCTCGAGGTCCGAGAGCCCGCCGATCCGTCCGCTCCTCCGGTTCGGACGTTCGCCCCGGTTGTGCTCAATGGTCGGATCGACCCGCCCGGCGACGACGATCGCTTCGTGGTGGCGACAACACCAGGCCAGCGGCTGCGGATCAAAGTTGCAAGCTTACGAGCTAGGCTCGGCCCTTGATGGCGTGCTGCGCGTGCTCGGCAACGGCGGCTCGGTCATCGCCAATGCCGACGACACCAACATCCCTCAGCCCCGGCGAAACAACCAGCAGACACCGCCGATCGTGGTTCCCGACCCGTCGCTCGACATGACGGTTCCGGGCGGGACCAACGAAGTCACCCTGGTGATTCGCGACCTGGAAAACCGCGGTGGCGTGGGCTTTCCCTACCGGATCGTGGTCGAGCCGCTCGTTCCCGACTTCGAGCTTCTGGTCAACGATCCCCAGATCAGCGTTCCACGAGGCGGCGTGGCGACCGTGGGGGTGACGATCCGTCGCAAAGGCTTCAGCGGTCCGATCACCGTGACCGTGGCCGACCCGCCCGCGGGCCTCTCCGTGCGAGCCGGGATCGATCGCCGCCGGCCAGACCGCCGGGATGATCTCGCTGTCGGCGACCGCCGACGCCTCGTTCCCCGCCGCGCCGATCCGGCTGGTCGCTCGAGCCCAGGGATCGAGCGCACCGCTCGAACGGCTCGCGTTCAAACCGCTCGTCTTCGCCCAGCAAGCCGACTTTGCCCACCTGCACGATCATTCAAAACGGCCTGGTCGCCGCCCCGGCTTTGACCACTCCCGTGACCCTCGACACGCCTTCCCAGCCGATCGAAGTCGCTCACGGCTTCAGTGCGACCATTCCGGTCAAGGTCGTGCGCTCCAAGGGATCCGACGCTGGCGCTCACGATCACTCCGCTCGCCTTGCCACCCGGCCTGACCGTCCCCGGCGCGACCATCGCCGAGAAAAAGGCGGAAGGGAGCGTCACGGTCAACGCGGCGCTCGCCGCCGCGCTGGGGACCACGACCATCGCCCTGCAAGCCAAGGGGAAATTCGCCGGAGCGGATCGGATCATCGCCCTTCCCGTCGTGACGCTCACCGTGGTGCAGCCGGCCTCGGTCGAGCTGGCGGCTCCGGGTATCGAGGTCAAGGCGGGCACAACCGCCGAGCTCAAGGGTAAAATCGTTCGCAAAGGGACCTTCGATGGCCCGGTTACCGTCAAGATCAATGGTTTGCCGGCTGGACTGAAGGCCGAAGCCGTCACCGTGGCCAAGGGTTCATCAAGCTTCGTGGTCAAGGTCGCGGCCGACGCCAAGGCGGCCGCGACCTCCGCCGGCAGCCAGGTCGCACTGGCGTTTCAGGTCGACAAGAAGGATTACTCGGTTCCACCCACGCCACTGGCGGTCAAAGTCCTTGCTCCCAAATAGCATCACAATAACGAGGCAGGCCGCGCTCACGGAGAATCCGCATCATGTCCCGCTCTGTCTTTGGTAGCGTCTTGATGATCGTGGCCCTGGGCCGCTCTTGCTCGTGACAGCTCGCGGGGACGACGGCGCCGCCCCAGCCAAGAAGGCCGCACAGCCAGCCCGGCCGCCACTGCACCTCGTCGAAGCCGCTAGCCAAGGCCGCGACCGCGCCTCCGCGAAGCCGCCAGCAAGCCACTGCCGCAACTCCTCGAAGTCCGCCGAAGCGAAGCAAGTTGGAAAGCCTCTCAGCTTCATGCAAGACGTGGCGCCGATCCTGGTTCGAGAACTGCATCGCCTGCCACAACCCTCGGAAGTCGGAAAGCAAGTATGTGATGACGACGTTCGCCCAGCTTGCCAAGGGGGGGCAACAAGGCGAAGGGACCACCCTCGAGCCGGGCAAGCCGGACGAGAGCAACCTGGTCGAGTCGATCCGGCCGGACGCTCAGCCTCGGATGCCGTACAAGCAGGATCCGCTCCCGCCGGAAAAGATCGCGATCATCGAGCGCTGGGTCGCGGAGGGGGGCAAGTACGACGGCAGCTCACCGGGCGAGGACTGGACCATCCTGTTGCGCAAGACGCGGCAGGTCACGATTCCCGCGGCCTACCCGGTCACAGTGCCGATCACGGCACTCGAGTTCAGCCGGGATGGGTCGACGATCGCGGTATCAGGTTATCACGAGATCACGTTCTGGAAGACGGCGGACGGCATGCTGGAGCGCCGGTTGACCGGTCTGGCCGAGCGGATCTACGCGATCGCCACCAGTCCCGACGGGAAGTGGCTGGCCACCGCCAGCGGCGACCCGGGTGTCTACGGCGTCGCCAAGCTCTGGCTGGCCGAGCCAAACGGTGGAGGCAAGCCGGTTCGCGACCTGGTCGAGACCCAGGATGTCGTGTTCGCGGTCGCGTTCAGTCCCGACAGCAAGAAGGTCGCCACCGCCGGCGCCGACCGGACGATCCGGATCTTCGAAGTCGAGTCGGGCAAACCGTTGGCCCAGATCGAAGACCACGCCGATTGGATCTTCGACATCGCCTTCAGCCCCGACGGCAAGCGACTGGCAAGCGCCAGCCGGGACAAGACCAGCAAAGTCTTCGACGTCGAGAAGAAAGAATCACTTGTGACCTTCCCGGCTCATGTCCAGCCGATCTACACCGTCTCGTTCACGCCCGACGGCAAAGGGGTCGCGACCGGCGGCGAGGACAACCGGATCCGGATCTGGAATCCCGACAACGACGGCAAACCGATCCGAGAGATCGGCGGTTTCGGCGGCGCCGTGTTCAAGCTGCGGTACTCGCCCGACGGCCAGACCTTGCTCGCCGTCGGCGCCGACAAGACGGTGGCCGTATTCAAGCCCAACGGGTCGCAGATCCGCCGCATGCAGGGACACAACGACTGGATTTATGCCCTGGCCATCTCGCGCGACAGCAAGACCATCGCCTCGGGAAGCTGGGACGGCGAAGTCCGGCTCTGGAACCTCGCCGATGGCAAGCTGCTACGGACCATCATCGCCGCGCCGGGATTCAAGCCGGCCGGCACGCAAGCCGCTAAGGCTCGGTGAGCCGTTCGCTAGCTCAAACAAACAACTCTCGAATCGGGCCGGCATCCTCGACCAACGGATAGGACTCATCGTCCGGTCGGGTCAGGTACTGCGTGCTGTCGATTCCCAGGCTGTGATAGATCGTGGCCAGCAGGTTCTGAGGCGTGACCGGTCGATCGGCTGGGGAGGCGGCGTGGTCGTCGCTGGCGCCGACGACCTGCCCGCCCCGGACGCCTCCGCCAGCCAGGGCGACGCTCCAGACGCCCGGCCAGTGGTCGCGACCGCCGGCCGCGTTGATCCGAGGTGTGCGGCCAAACTCGCCCGCCGCAACAACCAATGTCGATTCCAGGCGGCCACGCTGGTCCAGGTCGTCGATCAAGGCCGCGAAGGCTTGGTCAAAAGTCGGCAGCAGCTCCCGGGCGTAGTCGTCCATCGTGCTGAACGGCGACGACCCGTGGCAGTCCCAGGTGACGCGGTTGAAGACCGTCTCGAACATGTTGACGGTGACCAGTCGGACACCGGCTTCCACCAGCCGCCGCGCGAGCAGACAGCTTTGTCCGAAGGTCGTGCGGCCATAAGCGTCACGAACTCCCGGGCCCTCATCGTCCAGATCAAACGCATTCCGCGCGGGAGCAGTCAAGAGCGAGCCGGTCGTCCGCGACAGGGCCAGACCACCGCTCGGATCTCGTCTTCACCGCCTCGTCGACGAACGTTCCGAGCGCGATCTAATGCCGATTCGGGCATCGAAGTGAGAGGCAGCCGGATCGGCATTCAAGTGAAATGGGTTGTACGCAGTTCCCAAGCCATCCAGCCGATTGCCCATGCGGGATATCGACTCCCGTATTTGCAATCGGGCCGGGAAGGATCGCAAACGGGGGCAAACCGCGTCTCGCCCCTTTGAGCCGGGCGACGACCGAGCCGACGTGGGGGTGTTCTTCACCGGCCCGGCACAACCGGCCGGTCTGGAGCAACTGCTGGCCCGTTTCATGGATCGGCGCGGCATCGTGATACACCGATCGGACCAGAGCCACTCGATCCATCCGCGACGCCAGCCGGGGCAGATGCTCGGAAATCCGCACGCCAGGGCAACAGGTCGCGATCGACCGAAACGGCCCTCGGACATCCGATGGAGCGTCAGGCTTGGGATCCCAGGTCTCCAACTGGCTGGGTCCGCCGACGAGCAAGAGCAAGATCACCGAACGCTCCCGGTTCGTCTCGACTGCCAGCCAAGGCGTCCCGATCCAGCACGCCGAGTCCCAACGAACCTAGTCCCAGTCGCTCCCACGCGGAGGAAGTCGCGGCGCGTCACCCCAGAACAGTTCCTCGAACGACCTTGGCCGATCGTGATCATGACGGTCTCTCCCTTCCGTTTGGTTTGAGGATAAAGAATCTTAACGCCAGAAACGCCTACGGCAACAGGCACTACCCGAAGTTCAGAGCGACCGAGGTCGCACGTGTTCGACTCCGGATCGGTCATGACGATAGGGATTTTGACGATTCATCGGGGTTACGGAGAATATGGCGTTTCTAGGTAGAATCGGCAATTTCGGTTGATCTCGAGTTCCCAGTCAAGCCGATAGAATCGTGACAACGATCAACGCGAAGAAGACCGACCTCGCCGGTGGGATCTCGGGACTGGAGAGTCTTTGGATGCGAGACCCAGCTCACGCCAATGACAAATGACTGAGGGTTGGATCCATGAGGAGTCGTCGATGGGGTTGGGGGCTGGCCTTGTCCTGGAGCGTGTTGGTGCTCTGGCTCCCTGCGACAAGGCTGGGCGCAGGCTCCGACGATCGAGCAGACGGGGATCATTTCGAGCGGAGCGAGCTGCGATGACGCCCGGTTCGATGGATTCGCTGCTGGGGCCGATGCCGGGCTCGAGTGGCATCACCTTTGGCATGCAGCCGGGTCGCGACGATATGATGCTCGGTCGCATCGGCACATCGGCAGCCGAGGGTACCGACGTCGATCACGACGCCGGGAGGCGTTTACCAGGGGCCTCCGCCAAGCCAGGTCTTCGCGGCGCAGCAGCCGCGCCCGGTGCCGCGAGCCCCATTCTTCGGAACCCTCGAGCTACCCAAGCATGAGGAGGAGGAAGGGCCTCCGGACGGCCTGACGCTCGATCAAGCGATCGATCTCCTGGTACGCCAAAACCTCGACCTGCTGCGCCAAGTATCTCGAGATTCCCCAGGCCCGCGCCGATGTCTTGACCGCCAGCCTGCGGGCCAACCCCATTTTCTACGCCGACAGCCAGCTCGTCCCGTATGGCAGTGATTCCGTTCGGCGCCGGGACGGACCGACTCAGTACGACGTGAACATCTCGCACCCGATTGATTATTCCCACAAGCGATGGGCCAGGATGGCCTATGCCGGCCGGGCGCTTCAGGTGATGGAAGCCCAGTATCAAAACGAGGTTCGCCTGGCCATTCAGAACCTCTACAACGCGTATGTCGACGTGTTGGCGGCGCGGGAGACGGTGCGATATGTGCGAACCAGCGTACGGGGCCTGGACGAGTACTTGAGAGTCAATCAACGTCTTTTCCAGCAGAAAGGCGCGCACCAGCGCCGATGTTGATCAGGCCAAGTCAGACCGAGCGATCGCGGCGGTCCGGGCTGCTCGACGCCGAAGAAAACCTCCGCCAAAAGAAACGAACGCTCGCGGAGAACTCCTCAACCTGCACCCCGATCAGGCCGAGCAAATCGAGCTGCGAGGCACGATCGGGGACCTGGCACCACCGCCGCCGCAGCCAGGACGAGCTGATTCGCGATCGCTTACGACTCGCGACCAGACATCGCGGCCTATCGACTGGGGATCACCGCCGCGGAAGCCAACGTCAAGCTTCAACTGGCCAACCGCTTTTCGGATGCCTATCTGCTCATGCAGCCCTACACCTTTCAGAACAACGCACCCTACGGTAGAGAGAGTGCGACGTCGTGGGCGGTGGGAATGACGATTCCCCTGCCGGTCTACAACCGCAACCAGGGAAACATTCGAGCGCGCCGGATCAACGTCGATCAATCCCGGGTTCAGTTGAACTGCCTGGAGCGCCGGATCGTCACCGAAGTTCAGCAGGCATGGAACGAGTACCGGGTGAGCGGCATGATCGTCCAGCAGCTTCGCACTCAAGTTTTGACCGCTTCGGGCCGAGCGGTCAAGGCTCGTGACAGACTGTTCGACGAAGGTGAAGTGGCCAAGGTCATTTATCTTGACACGCAGCGGAAATACAACGAAAACGCCAAGTCGTATCTCGACTCGCTGGTGCGGCACCGCCGGAGCATGCTGACGCTCAACACCGTGGTCGGCCAGCGGATCTTGCCGTAGACTCGAGAGAATCTGTACGCGTGCCGGCACAGCAGGCAGGCTTCCTTGCCCGCCGTTCCGAGCGATCGAGCATCCCTGATGGCCATCGATCGAGCAATACTCATCACGACAGGTGCTCAGGCGATGAGATTCTTGACGACGCGTGCCAGGCCGGAGCCGGTCTCGGTCAAGCTGTAAAAGTTGTTCTTGCCCTGGCGGCGAGGGGCGATGATTCCGCCGTGCCTCAGAAGGGCCAGGTGATGGCTGACGGCGGGCTGGCTCTGGCTGAGTTGGGCGCACAGGGCCCCGACGTGACGCTCGCCCTCGGAGAGGATCAGGATGACCTGAAGCCGGGTGGGGTCGCTGACGTGCTTGAGCAAGATCGACGCGCGCCGAGCTTGATGAAACCTCTGCTCGGCTCCGCGGAAGGCTTTGGGCTTGCCCGCGGCTGTCTTGGGGACGGGGGCGCTCTTGACGCTGGTCTTCACGGCTGGTGGCATGGAATTGCGCTCCTCACCTAATTGTTTCAGTTGTCAGCGCGAGAGATCGTCCGCGCCCCGACTCCATCCCAGGGGCTGGTGGCAATGCATGAGGCTGCCGAGGACCGTCTACTTGCCCCGAGCAACCGACATTCCGGTCCGCGGAACGGCGGTCGTGACTCAAGAGCGATACCCGAGACCCAACTCTCGCGTACGGGCGGTCCGGCCTGCTCGCGAGGTTTTGGTGTCGGCTCTAAGTCAAGATCGCACAACCACCAACGGCTACGTCGATCAATCGACACGTGACCGGTACGCAATCTGACAACGACGCGATCACGATCTTGCGCGAACGTATCACAACGTGGGTGGTTGTCGACATCTTATAGCTTTTCTCACAACTGTCAACCGTAATCTGCAAGCTTTTTGCGCTTTGATTCGTGACATTTGTTCGATCGAGTCGATTCGTGGCGCATCGAGTCGGGAAGGGCCTGCCGACGGCCAGCTTCGATTTACAAAGATGTGCGGAGATGAACGTTACAGCAAGATCGGGACAAGATCGATTCATCGGGAATCGGCCATCCCGTTTCACTTGCTCGACGTGGGCAGGAGGGAATAGATCGTCTTGAGTAAGTCGGTCGTTTCCCAGCGATTACGTTGCGTTCCCACATCGAGACGGGCCAGCTTGCCCTGGGGATCGATCACGGCCGTGGAGAGATTGTGGGCGATCTCGTTGGTTCCCGGCTCGTAGAACAGTCCCAACGGCGCGGCGATCTTGGCCAGCTCGTCGTGCGAGGCGACCGCGTAGGTCCAGAGCGGCGGAACCGCCCCGCGAATCTGCGGCATGCTTCCGCAGGACGTCCGGTTTGTCGTGCTCCGGGTCGAAGGAAAGTGAGATCAAGCGGATGTGTTGGGCACGAGCCGGGAACGTGCTGATTTTTTGGGCCAGATCGGCGAATTTCCGATCCATCAGCGGACAAAAGTCCGGGAGCGGACATCGCGTATAAATAAACGTAAGTACAACCACCTTGCCCCGCAAATCGGAAAGCTTGACCACCTTACCGTCCTGAGTGGTCATGGCGAAGTCGGGAACCGTTTCTCCAATCTCGAGTTGCCGCGGTCGCTCACGCAGGGGGACCTTGCCCTTGGAGATAGCGACATCCACATGCGGGGATGCCTGCTTGATGACAGTCAGGCCCAGAGCTCATAATCATTGACGACTCCTTTCTCTTCCGTAACTCGCAACGTTCCTTCCACGGAGTCACCGGACTGGAGTCGATCCAGTACGGCACGATCCTTGAGGGAAAACGGCATGGTCATCGCACCCATCAAGCCGGGGATCGCTTCGTGTCGAATCGTCACGTGACCGGCCTCCTTGGCGACTTTTCTGACCACGCCCTTGAGCGGGTAGTCCTTCACGACCGGTCCGGGTGCCTCCTGGCCATCGGCCGGCACCCGCCGCTTGTACGATTAGCAAGCAGGAGACCACTGTCTGCACATGCCGCGCAGCTCGCCGGATACGATCACACATTGATAACCGACAGAATACACGAAAAAATGAGCGTCAGCAAGATCCCAATGTAGCATCATATGAATCAAGCGCTATAGTAGAGAATCGCGTCTAAATTCATTATCATATTTGTATTAATCAGTATATTTCCGTGGTTAAGAAAGTGGTAAAGCGGCTCTAGAATGGAAACGTGTCGTCCAGGGGGCTCTGGGCCAGTTCCTTGAGGAACCGGCCGATTCGTTCGGCGACCAGGGACGTGAGCGTCTCGCCCTTGGCGGCCGAGGCGGCCCGCGGATCGCCGGCTCCCGAGTTGGTCGTCAGCAGGTGCCACGGACGGGTGATCTCGACCCAGCCTCGGTTGACAGCCTCGAACCGGCTGGGCTTGACCGCGCCGGGGTCGGCCTGTTCGAGCGCGACCAGGTCGGGGAAATGGGCAAGCCCCATGCTCGTCTCCATCTCGCCGGCGTGGTCGTCCTTCTCCTCGAAAATCGTCGCATAGACGTCGGATGCAACCTTATACCAATTGCATAAAAAAATGTGGACCGGCGTCGAGCGGTGCAGCTCGCGGAGCACCCATTTCAGGTCGTTGCCCCCATGCCCGTTCAGGAGAACGCAGCGCAAGATCCCGTGGGCCGCCAGCGAATCGACCAGGTCCGTGATCACCCGCGCCACGGTCGTCGGATTGAGGTTCATGGCCAGGGGAAACTTCATCTGGTTGGTCTCGGTGCCGTAAGGAAGCACCGGGAGCTTGAGGCACGCGCGCCCCTCTTGGCTGCGCCAGGGCACACGCTCGCGCGGCAATCACCTCGACCTGGAACGTGTCCGTACCGTAAGGAAGATGGAGGTTGTGGGGCTCGGTCGCACCCATCGGTAACACAGCGACCTCATAAGGCGGGTTTGCCTTGACCTGCCCGTAGTTGAGTTCATCGAGCCGCCATGGTTGCATTTCAGGTTGTCCCGTACTGGAGTGTGATCGTTTGTGTGCTTGCTCGCAAGCACCGATGTCGGTCGAGCGCGTGGACTGATCGCGTGGTGCGAGACAGTGGCAGGCACTCTCGGCCGGAACGCTTGGCCGTCACCGGCCACCAGCCCGGTCGGCCGTCGAAACGATCAGCATTGCGGGTCGTGGGGGTGGTCCGTTACGATCGGAAACCAATGGACCCGGTCGTGCGGCTCTTCAACAGTCCAGTTATCCAGGGAATGGCGCTCCGATGCAAGCCTTCGAGGCGACGAACTACTACTTCGATCAGGCGGCGAAGTGCCTTGATCTGACCGACAACGTCCGTACCCTCATGATCACGCCGGATCGCGAGGTGCGGGTCGAGGTCGTGATCGAGCTCGATTCCGGAAAGATCGGCAATTTTATCGGCTATCGCGTCCAGCACGACAATGCCCGCGGCCCATACAAGGGCGGCTTGCGATACCATCCGATGGTCGACCAGGACGAGGCCCGTTCCCTGGCCAGCTTGATGACCTGGAAGACGGCGATCGTCGACCTTCCCTACGGCGGGGCCAAAGGGGGGATCAACTGCGATCCCAACAAGCTCTCGCGCGGCGAGCTGGAGCGAGTGACCCGCAAGTTCATCGAGAAAATCCACGACATGATCGGGCCGCACAAGGACATCCCCGCTCCCGACATGGGGACCGATGCGCAGGTGATGGCCTGGATCATGAACGAATACGCCAAATATGAGGGGTTCCACCCGGCCTGCGTCACGGGCAAGCCGGTCGAGTACCACGGCTCGGCCGGCCGCGAGGCGGCCACCGGCTTCGGCCTGGCGATCATCACCCGCGAAATGCTCGCTCGGCTGAAACGGACGGTCGCCGACACGACCTTCGCCATCCAGGGATACGGCAACGTCGGCAGCCACACCGCTCGTTGCCTAGCGAAGATGGGAGGCAAAATCCTCAGCGTTTCCGACGCCTATGGCGCGGTCGTCAACCCCGAGGGGCTGGATATCGCCGAGCTGGACAAGCACATCGCGGTCTCGCACAAGGTCGTCGGCTTCAAAGGGGGCGACGCCACCACCAACGAGCAACTCCTGACCATGAAGGTCGATGTCCTGATCCCGGCCGCGCTCGGCGGCGTCTTCGATCGTGAGATGGCCAAGGCCGTTCAGGCCGGTCTGATCGTCGAGGCCGCCAACGGGCCGACCTGGCCCGACGGCGGACGAGGTCTTCAATGCCCGCGGCATTCCCGTTGTTCCCGACGTGCTCGCCAACGCCGGGGGCGTCATCGTCAGCTACTTCGAGTGGGTCCAGAACCTCCAGCACTTCCGCTGGCCGCTGGAACAGATTCAACGCGAGCAAGAGGCCAGGCTGGTGGAAGCGTTCGGCGAGATGTACGACCTCGCCCAGCGCAAAGGCGTCACTCTCCGCACCGCGGCCTTCATGAAAGCGATCTCCCGCGTTGGCCGCGCCAAGATCCTGGGAGGAATGTGAGCCCGGGCACGGCAGTTGACCGATTTGCGTATTATTCTTGAGACGACCGTCGCACCGCAACGTGTTCGTTTCGGAAAGCCGCGACCGTTCTTCACGGACAATTACAGGCCGCGACCTCCTAAATGCTTGCGCTTTTCTTGGGTTGCGGATGCCGTGCATCTTGGCGCGTCGTCCTTTGGCAACCGGCGAGCTGTCACAACGTTTACGCCATTTATAGCTTTTGCGATGTCGCGATTTGGCTTTCATAATCCGTGCGGTCTCCTGGGGACAGTTCGGAATATCGATCGTTGTCCGGCGATCGGTGCGGGGAAAGAAAGGTATTATGCGGTTCCGACTCCCCGCGGTTCAAGTCGAGCTCGGGCGAAGACCGAGCTATTCGATCGGCCGCCATGTTGGCCATACTGAAATCAGCAAGCCACCGTTTGGTCCACGCGCTGAGTCGATCGTTTGCACCGATTGACAATCAGGGGTCCAGCCCGACCATTTCACGGCATGGATGAAACATGACGTGAAGTCGCGTTCGAAATAATCCGAATCTGATATACAATCGTTCAATTATCGTATGCGAAGGGGATTTTGGTGGACGAGTTGAACCGGCAGCTACTCGTCGCGGTCCTGGCGCTGTTGACGGACGCCGTTCCCCGCCCCGGTCTTGCCGCGGCCTTGAAGGCCTGGAACAAGGATCGTCGGCAGTCCCTGGCTCAGTTGCTCAAAGAGGAGGCCGCCCTTGATGACGAGCGACTACGTGCCCTGGAGTGTCTGGCCTCGGCTCACCTGCAAGACGCACCAGAATGACCTTCGACTCGGTCTGGATGCGTGGAACGCTTATGAGCTCACTCAGGATGTGCTGACCGAGATCGGCGACGATGCGTTGCGCGAAACGTTGAGCATGACGCTCACCGGCAACACGACCCTGCCGGTGAGCCGAGTCACGATAGCGGACGATCGGATTTCAAGATCTCGAATCCAAGGCCCCGAGGTCGCGCGCGGGAGAACGGTTTCAACTCATCAGGCAGCACGCTCGCGGTGGAATCGGCCAGGTCTGGTTGGCGCGGGACAGCGAGCTCCAGCGCGAGGTGGCGCTCAAGGTCATCCAGCCGAAGTACGCCGAGCGGGAAGACCAGCGAGCCCGGTTCTTGCTCGAGGCGGAGATCACGGGCAACCTGGAACATCCCGGCATCGTGCCCGGTTTACAGTCTGGGGAGAAACGCCGAGGGCCGGCCCTACTACGCGATGCGGTTCATCCGGGGCGAGAGTCTGTCGGTCGCGATTCGCCGGTTCCACCAGAAGAATCAGGGGGAAGCCGGAACGGCCGGGAAGCGATCGCCGTCGATGTGGGGCATCGAGTTCCGGCAGTTGCTGGGGCGGTTTCTCGACGTCTGCGACGCCATGGACTACGCCCACAGTCGCAACGTGATCCACCGTGACCTGAAGCCGGCCAACATCATGCTGGGACGATATGGCGAGACCCTGGTCGTCGACTGGGGGCTGGCGAAGGTGCTCGGCAGAGCGGACGTGATCCCGGCCCAGCCCGATGGCGAATTCGAGCCGGGTCTGGCGGGTAGTGACGGTCACATTTTCGGGTGAGACCCAGCCGGGGGCATCGATCGGCACTCCGTCTTACATGAGTCCCGAACAGGCCCGAGGCTCCCTCGACCAGATCGGTCGCACCAGCGACGTCTACAGCCTGGGCGCAACCCTCTACGAGTTGCTCACCGGCCGGGTTGCCTTCCCTGGCGACAACGCCAAGCAAGTGATCGACAAAGTGATCAAGGGGGATTTTCGAGCGCCGCGGACGGTCTACCGTTCCCTGCCACTCGCGCTCGAAGCCATTTGCCTCAAGGCGATGGCCAACCAACCCGAGCAGCGGTATCCCTCGGTGCGTGCGCTGGCCCAGGACATCGAGCACTGGCTGGCCGACGAGCCGGTCGCGGCTTATCCCGAACAGTCGGCTCGAGCGACTGGGACGCTGGCTCCGTCAGCACCGGACCTGGACCTATGCGGCCGGAGCCGGCTCTGGTCGGCATTTCCTTCGCCGCGGTCATCGCCGCCGTGGCCATCGACGGTGCCAGGCGGCGGGAGACCGCGGTCCGCGAGGAAGCCGAGACCAACTTCATGATGGCCCAGACGGCCGTTGAGGATTACCTGACCAGCGTCAGTGAAAACACGCTGCTCAAGGAGCAGGATTCGGTCGATATCCGGAGTCTGCGTCAGGAATTGCTGGAGAACGCGCTCAAGTACTACCAGCGTTTCGTGAAGGAAAGGAGCACCGATCCCCTGCTCCGCAAGCAACTGGCCAACGCCTATTTCCGCGTGGCCGAGATCACCCAGGACATCGAGATCCGACCACGGCGATCGAGGCGTTTGGGTCCGCCAAGGCGATCTGGGAATCGCTCGCTCGAGGCCGATCAAGGAGACCTTGAGCTCGAGGCCGAATGTGGCCAACTGCCATCTGGCGATCGGCAAACAGCAAGCGGCCTTGAGCAACCCGCAAGCCGCGCTGCAGTCGTTCCGCAAGGCACGCGCCATCCTGGAACGGCTCAGGGCCCAGCAACCGGTCGTGGCGCGCTACCAGGCGGCCTGGCCGACTGCTATTCGGAAATCGGAATCATCGAGGCGGCTTTGGATACTTCCGATCAAGGCCTGGACATGCTCGAAAACGCCAGAACGATCCAGCAGAGTTTGACCGCGCGATTCCCCAACGAGATCGACTACCAGAAGAGCCTGATCGAAAAGATCAACATCATGGGCTACGTGTACTCCGAGAGACACAACGATTCCGGCCGCGCTTCGCTCGTTCACCGAAGTCCGCGATCAGTGCCAGTCCCTCCTCCAACGGATTGCGGTCGGCCCCAAACCCGTCAAATTCTTGGACTTGATGGCGCTCAGCCTGTACAACATCGGCGCGATTCAGTATCGGAAGAACGAGCTTGAATCGTCCCTCCAATCCTATGAGCAGTCGCTCGCGTACCGAACCGCTCTGGTTGATGCGCACCCGTCGGTCACCAAGTTTCGGGAAAACCTCGGCAAGAGTTATCGCGAGCTAGGTCATAGTCCAGCACAAGGCCCACCATGATAGCACGGCAGTGACGTCGACTCAGAACTCGATCGCCTCGTTCCAGAATCTCGTCTCGTCCAAGCCTGACCAGGCGCGCTATCACTCCGAGCTGGGACGGAGCTTAGACTTGCTGGGTTACTTGCTGGACGAAACTCGGGACAACAAGCAAGCGATCAAGGCGTTTCGGCAGGCCGTCACCGAGCAGCAACTGGCCATCGAGAAATCGAAGGGCGTCGAAGCTTATCAAGTTCTCCTCTGCAATCACCTGGAAAACCTGGGAGAGCAATACCTCGACCTGGGTCAGGTCGCCGACGCGTTTCCCGATTACAGCAAGCTCGTCCAGCTCCGCGGCAAACTCAGCCGAGGCTCATCCGGACAACCGGGATTCCGCTCTGGCATCTTGTCGATGCGATCTCCAAACTCGGGACCGTCCAGCGCCTCGCGGGCCAACCAGTCAGCTGCGCGCGACACATTCGTCCAGGCGCGAAGTGCGCTGGAACGGGTCAAGACCGACACGCCTGCTGACGACGACATGAATCGCCGGATCGCAGCCACTTTCACCCAAGAGGCGGCGGCGTTAGCCGACCAGGGAAAACCCGAAGGGGCGATCGTTGCACTCGAGCGGGCAGTGGAGATCTTATTGCCCCGCGTGACCCCATCTGAGTCAAAACATCGGGGAACGGGAAGCACTGACCGAGACCCTTTGGGAGCTCGCCCGCATCCTCCGAATCTTGAAGCGAGGCCCCGAAGCCGACCAGATCGATGCTCGAGCGCGACGCCTTGTGGGACGGCCGTCCGCCCGCTGAATTGATCGATTTGACTCTCAAGCAGGTGGACCGGGCCGCCCAGGTCGGTTATGGCAAGATTCCTGTTACAGGTCCAGCCAAGACCATTCGTGAACTCGACCTGGACCAGGCTGCCTCCACTCTCAGCGTGGCCATCTTTCGAGGCCTGACCGATCTAAGCAAACTCCAGGCTCACCGTGACGCGAACCTGCTTCTGTCAAGAGATGACGTCAAACGCTTGCTCGAGCGTCTCAAAGTCCCGGATCGGCCAGTCCAGCCCGAACCAAAGAGGTAGTCGAAACCCAGAACGCTCCCGCCGACTGAGGGTTCCGGTGTCACGATTTCGAAGATCGAACGCCCATCGAGTTGCGCGAGCCGGCGAGATTCTTGATTACTTTGAAAGAGCTTGTACCACCGTGTTGTATCAGGCCCATCAGATTGGTAGGCTGATCAATCGTGCGATCAATCAATCTCTTTCGCGCGGAGTCAACAATGGCTGAAAAACCGACCAAACCCAGCAAATCCGAAGACAAGCCAAAGAAAAAGGTAGCCGAGACCGTGCAACTGACGCCCGAAGACCTTCGCAAGATTTCCGGCGGCGCCAAGGTACTGCCTCCTCCGGTTCAACCGCAAGATATCAAAAAAAGCTGATCCAACCCCCACAACGGGAATTATCACCACAAAAAGTGCCCCCAAATGCCGACTCAGCTCCGGCGTGGGGGCCAAATCCGCAAGGCTCGGCCGATTCAAAAGTTGGCCTTGAACGGGTCGGAATGCCCTTCCGGCCTGTCCCGCCTTTGTTGCGTGAGCCGTTCCCGCCCTCACGACCGCCGTCACGACCCTCGTGCCCGAGCGGGACCGGCTTTCAGCCGACCTCTCCGCACAAGGGCGAGGTTGTAAAGACGAAATGCCTGGGCCGCACTCGCTTTGCAGGAGCCCAGGAGACGCCAATCGGACTTGGGACTCTACCTCCTCAAATTCTAAATTCCCCGGTCTTCTCCTTTTACCTAATCCACGTAAATCTGGTAAACTCGGAGCATGGATGATCGGGGATCATCGATCGGTGCAGCGTATCCCGGTCACGAGAGCCGGACTGAGAGCGAAGGCGACCCATGAGCGAACCGCCGGGGCCTGCGATGGCCTTGACTTCGACGCCGGACGCATCCAGGTACTCGTTCGACCAATTGGACGCTCTGGTTCGGGTCACGACGATCCATGCTTGGATTGGTTTGGCCACGCTGTTTGCGGTTTGTGCGTCGTCGGTCGCGTTCGCGGTGTTCTATCGGGTCCCAATCAAGGTGAATGGTGAGGGAATCCTGCTGATCGATCAGGACGCGCTTTCCCAGGTGCGAGCCCAGGCGATGGGGCGGTTGATTGCCCTGCACGTGAAGCTCGGTGATCAAGTCAAACCGGAACAACTGTCGGCGAGATCTCCCAGGATGACCTCAACGATCTGATTCGTGAGAGCGAGATAAGACTGGCCACTCTCAAACGAGACGATGAGGAGCTCACTCGGTTCGAGCGACGGGAGAAGGAGACGCAGGACGCGGCCACGGATCGGCTCAGGCGGGCGATCCTGCTGGCGAGGGAGAACTCACGCGACAGCCAGAAGATCGCGGAGCGGGTCGTCGTCAGCACCGATCGGCTCCGGCTCGACCACCACCTGGGCGACATCGATCTCCTGAGTGCGCGAGAGAAGCTGTATAAAATCCGGGACGACCTCAACGCAGACCAATCGCGGCTGGCGGAGCTGGAGCTGACCAGTGTCCGCTCGGAGAACGCTCGCCGGCGCGCAGAGCTCGAGCGCCGGTTGAAAATCAGGGACCTGGAGACGAAGCTCGACCTGGACCGCGACAAGCTGACGCGCACGTCGCGAATTGTCAGCCACACCCGGGGCCAGGTCGCTCAGCTCCTCAGCGCCCCGGACGAGCTGATCCGCGAGGGCTCGCCCGTCGTGCTGCTTCATACCCACAAGGAGCAGGGCAGGGATCGACGACACCGGATCGGCCCTATGATTCGATCGTCTTCGTGCCGGCCGGAGAGGGCAAGAAAATTGAGCTCGAGGACCACGTCGAGGTGACCCCGGCGACGGTTAAACGAGAAGAGCACGGATTTATTCAAGGCGAGGTCGTCGCGATCTCGGAGCTACCGGCCACCAAGCTCGCGATCGAGGCCGCACTCCAGCACTCCGAGCTCGCCGATCTATTCCTGAAACGGTATTCAGCCCGGGGTCCTGCTCCGCCTTCATGTCAAGCTCGAGGAAAAAGACACCACCCGTTCAACGCCTGCGAGTCCGCCGCACACGCAGACCGGAAACCCGTTCCGATGGTCGTCAGCCTCCGGATCGGAGCAACTCCTCAAAACCGGGACAATGTGTCAGGCCGCGATCGTTGTCGACAAACGAAGGTTGATCAGTCTGATCCTTCCTTGGACCAAGAAGCTCCTGGAAGCCGATTAGCGGGTCGCGACAGCCGGATCTTCTCGATGCCAACGGCGCAGGTGACTCGGGAGCAAGGTGCGTGTCAAGAACCACGCGTGCCCGATTCCGATTTGACCCGGTCTCGGTTTCCGCGCGGTCTCAGGCGTCGATCCGCACCGGGGACTTACCGCGAGGTATCCGATGATAAAATCCGACTGTTTTTATATATTCTTTTATATGATACGTAGATATTTCTATGTGCTCTTTCATACATTGACTGGCCGTGTCAGGGTCGCCGGCCTGGACGGCTGTCAGGATTCGGCCATGATGCTCGATAATCACGTTCGCTCCATAGCGAGGGACGGCGCGGCGTCGGTACTCGAGCAGGATACCCTGGATCGGTGCGAGTACGATCTCGAAGATCGGGTTTCCGCTCGCGTCGGCGAGTATCGAGTGGAAATCCAGGTCGGCCCGGATGCACCTGTCGACCGTTTGGCGTGGTCTGGCCAGGACCTTCTGCGTCCGCTCCAGCGCGGCGAGGTGCTCGTCGGTACGGTGGCTGGCAGCCAGAGCGGCGATGGAAGTCTCCAGAAGAAGGCGGACGGCGCAAAGGTGTTCGGGGTGGTGGTCGAGGCGGCTCAGCAGGCGTTGATAGCCATCGCTGACGTGCTGGCCGCTGGGGGTTTCGACGCGTGTCCCGGAACCCTGGCGGCTTTTGATCAGCCCCATTCCGGCCAGCCTCCCCAGCGCCTCGCGAAGCACGCCGCGGCTGACTCCCAGCGCGGCGCTGAGTGACCGCTCAGGAGGGAGCAGTTCGCCCGGGACATACTGGCCCGCCACGATCCGATGCTGAATCTCGTGCACAACGTCAAGAACTCGATCGCTGTCCGGCATGATTGCCTCTCGCTTCTCAGTCAGTCAGCCGGCCCCCCGCCGGTCGAGCCGATAGAACATCGAAAGACCGCTGGGTATTCCGGCTCGGCAACCGGTCTCCTCCCGGATGCGATGAACGGAGAGAACGGGTCGGACCAGGCACGGCAATGGGTTGGGCCAAATTGAGCATCCTCAGAAAGAAAACCTCGTGCCTCGACATTGAGTGAGTGTACTGTATGTTGGAGGTAAAAGGGTCTCCGAAAGGTTTTCCGCTCGCAATCGGACGTTTGTAGCACGAATTGGAATCGTCTTCCCGTGAAGTGCCCAAGCGCGATGGATCTCAGAATGGCACGCGGACGGTTGGGTAGCGACCCCGGGAATGAGCCGTGAATGACCCAAGCCCTCTCACGTCGCCCCACCGCGCCCGCCCAAGGCGGGCTGCCGTTGTGGTCGTGCCATTGCTCCTCGCCGGAATCGTCTGGGCTGTGGGGCCAATGCGGTTGAGGCTCGGCGGATTCAGGGCGGGTTCGGCTAGCAGCCCCGTCGGCGCGACGTGTACGCCGGCTCGCCGTACCGGAACGCGCGTCCGGGAGTCGAGTATGTCGGCGATGAGGCTTGCGCAGGATGCCACCGGGAGATCGCCGACGCCTACCGTTCCCACTCGATGGGTCGATCGCTGGCGCCGGTGAAAGGCACCGAGGAGGGCCCACCGATCGGCGCCGCTGCGGGACTTCCGTTCGAGTCGCAGGGATTATGGTACACGGTCGAGCGCCGCGAGGGTCGCGTGTTCCACAAAGCGACACGGCGCGCCGCGGATGGGGGAGTGCTCGCCGAAACCGAGGCCGAAGTCCGCTTCGCTCTCGGCTCGGGGACGCATGGCATCAACTACCTGATCGAGCGAGACGGCTTCCTGTTCCAGTCTCCGATCGCTTGGTTTGCGCAGCAGTCGCGCTGGGGGATCTCCCCTGGCTACGGGGATAACACACCGCACCCGAACTTCGAGCGCGATCCATCCCGACTGTCTGTTCTGCCACACCAACCGGGTTCGCGCCGTGTCCGGGTCGTTGAACCGCTATGAGCTGCCGGTCTTCGAGGGTCACGCAATCGGGTGTGAGCGCTGCCACGGCCCAGGCGCACTGCACGTGAATCAGGATGGGCCGACGGCCGAGTCCGACCTGACCATCGTCAACCCGGCCGATTTGGCCCCAGCGCTGCGGGATTCGATCTGTCAGCAATGTCATCTCCAGGGGTCGTTTCGCACGCCCCGGGCCGGCCATGAGTCCTTCGACTTCCGCCCGGGCCTCCCGCTCCACCGGTTCTGGGCGATCTTCAAAAGGAATACGGGAAACCGCGACCCGTTTGAGGCGGTCGGGCAGGTGGAGCAGATCGAATCGAGTCGCTGTTTCCGCGAGAGCCAGGGACAGCTTGGTTGCATCTCGTGCCACGACCCGCACCGCCTGCCCGCACCGGCCACGAAGGTCGCCTACTACCGCGACCGTTGCCTGGAGTGCCACGAACGGAGGGGCTCCGCCCTGCCGTCGGCCGTGAGACAAGCGCGAGGGCAGGGCGAGAACTGCGTCGCCTGCCACATGCCGCGACTGGCCATTCAGAACATCCCTCATACGGCGGCGACTAACCACCGCATCCTGCGCGTCAATCCCGGCTCGGTCCCGGATCGCCAGCGCAGCGCCGAGTCCGGCCGGACAAATCCCGCTTCTGGACTACCACGCGGAGATCATGACCGAGGAGGAGCAGGCGGACGCTGCGCGCGACCTGGGAGTGGCGTTAGCCTGGTTGGCTCAACGCCTGGAGGCCTCGCCCGAAATGGCCAAGGTCGCCGCGACACAGGCCATCCCCTCGCTTGAGGTGACCGTCCGCAACCATCGCGACGACCTGCCCGCAGGCCAATCGCTCGGAGCCGCCCTGGAGATCCTGGGCCGCGGAGACGAGGCTCTGCATGCCTTCGACGGAGTACTCCAGATCAATCCGAGGCACGAGTTGACTCTCCGGTCCGCCGGCCGCCTGCTGGCGCGCCTCCAACAGCCCGAGTCGGCCCGCGCGGCGCTGCAGAAGACGATCGCGGTCAACCCATGGCGCTCGGATTATCGCCTCGCGCTGGCCCAGGTCTGCACCCAGGCTCGGGACTGGCCTGGGGCCGTAGCGGCTTGCCTCGGGGCGATCCGGCTCAATCCCGATTTGATCGAGGCGCGGTCGCTCCTCGTCGAGTGTTACCTACACTCCAATCAGAGCGAGAAGGCCGACGCCGAGTTCCAGACGCTGATTCGCTTCTATCCGGCCAGCCGTGAGGTCTGGCAGACGTGGTACGCGCGCCAAAAGCAGCCCACACAACGGGGCACCGACTTCCCCGCGAATGATATGCACTGAGTTGAAGATTGGTCGACCCGCTCGACGATTCATGCGTCCCCAGCATTTCCCCGAGCATATCACAGTTCACTCCCAGCGCCGTGCTGAGTCGGCGTAATTGGTCGGACCAATATCGGTATTCAGCAAAAAAAAGCCTTGTATCTTGACTTGAAAAGTACAGGCTGTACGATGACGAAATAGAGAATTCTTTGATGTCTTCCGTGAAGCAATCGTCGTCGAATTGTCGTCATTCTCGATGTTGCTTCGCGAGAGAATGGGTCGATCGGGCGAATCAAGGGCTCTCACACGTAAGTATTCATCGAGCGACTGGTCGTCATCGATTGTGGCCCGTGTGGGCGACAATGAATCTCAGAAGGCACATCCCAATCCTCCCTGTCCTCTGGATTTGAGGCTTTATGGGACAAAGCGCCGAGACGTCGGTGCCCCTTGCCGGGGAAGGGTGAGAGGAAACGGGTATGGCAAGAGCATTCCGTGGTCAGTTTGCCGTCCCCTCGAAGTTCCTGAACGTTGGGACAAAGCCGTCATCGGTGACGCCTATGGTATTGTAACCACATGCAATCGTTCGTTTGTTTTCCAATATGCCGGTGCGAAACGAATTCGGCACGCTAGTTCTTATGTGTCGATTTTGAGTAAATTCGTCGATGGAGTGTGTTGATCTGCACCGGTGTCTGGACTCGGGCCGCAATCAAGAATAGTATCGTTGAGTCCGGCTCGACGACATTCGTCAGGGGATGTGACGAGAAAGGGAAAGGAGGCGATAACACGGAAGCCCCTCAGTCGTGGAGTGGATCCGTGCGTCATCGTTCGTTCCAACTCAGTTGCTCGGGAAAACCGAGAAGAAGCTCGTCGTTGGCGTCGCAGCGCGCCAAGTTGTCATCCGTGCGTGCTCCTGGCCGCCAAGCACAAGACGTGCTTATCTGTACTCATTGCGAGGTTCAGGGTTCATTCATTTTTCATCATTCAAGCGGATCGGAGACCCCGGCCGCGCGTCAGACGGAAAGGACTGTTCCGTGCGCCAGAAAGCCGCTCTTGGGTTCAGGTTGTTCTTGATGGGAGTTGTCGTCGCCGCCATCCCGCTTGCCCACGGCTGCGGCTCGGGAGCTCCGGAGTCAGGAACTCCGGCTCCGTACAACCCGGAGGCAGACAAAACCAGACTAGATGCCATGAGGGAGGGCATGCAGAAGCAGAAGGGCGGCCTTCCTGGAACGGGCGACAAGGCAAAGCCAAAGGCAAAGCCGTGAGGTGGTGTGGCGTACCGCCGTACTCGGCGCCGATGCCTTCATAATCGCCGAACCCCCAGAAGACGGGATTTCTTGCTCATTCTTTCTTCGAGGGTCTCTTGAATCATCTTACTTTCGGGAAGTCGATGCTAAGCGGTCACTTCGAAGACCGCGCCTGTCATTTTCGGAGTCTTCACAGAATCCCAATGCGATTTCAATCAAGAGGAGTCTGAGATGAATCGAAACGTTCGACAAGGCTTTACCCTGATCGAGTTGCTCGTCGTCATCGCGATCATCGCCGTTCTCATCGCGCTCCTGCTGCCCGCGGTCCAGTCTGCTCGCGAGGCCGCGCGGCGGGCGCAATGCACGAACAACCTCAAGCAGCTCGGCTTGGCCCTGCACAACTACCATAGCGCCGTCGGGTCGTTCCCGATGGGCGGCGACGGTCGCCTACTCCGACCCCGGCGTGCAGACGACATGGGGAACCTGGAGCGCCAGTCGATGATGCTGCCCTACCTCGAGCAGGGGCCGCTTTATAACGCGATCAATTTCGAGTTGGACAAACTGGTACGACTACGGCTACCCGATCAACTCGACCGTCTGGAACATGAATCTCCCGGCGTTCACGTGCCCGTCCGATGGGCTGACGGGTAAGAGTTGTAACAACAATTACTTCGGATCGATCGGCACGACCACGGACTACAATTGCGGTGGCGCCGGCTCCTATGCGGTCTACACCCTGGGCTCCGGTTGTCCCGGCGGCTCAACGGGGATCTTCGCCCACCTCCAATCTTACAGCATTGCGGATGTTAAAGACGGCACCTCGAACACGATCGCGTTCTCCGAGGGGCTGGTCGGCGACCCTCCGCCCGTGCTGAACACCATGTGGCGTGACGATCTTTCGACCGACGCCGGCTACGGCGCCGGATACTCTCTCTACGACGCCAACACGAATATCCCCGCGGTTCTGCAGGACTTGCAAACCTGCAGCAGTTGGTGGACGCAAAAAATCAATTACCCGACCGTCGCCGAATACTCACGGGTTTCGTTGGGGCATCGGCGATCCCGGCGACTCTCTCTTCCAGACGCTGGTCCCGCCGAATTCGACGATCTATCCCTGGGCAGACTGCCGAATGGATTGCGGTGCCGCCTGCGGCGCCGTATTCACCGGATACCACAACGCCACCAGCTTCCACCCCGGCGGCTGCAACATGACGATGGCCGACGGGAGCGTGCGATTCGTCAAGTCCAGCGTCGCCATGATGACCTGGTGGGCCTTGGGGACCAGGTCCATCGGAGAGGTCCTCAGCTCCGACTCCTATTGATTTTGACCAAACGCCATCAATCAGCACGATGCACAAGGGGTGAGGTCGATCGATTTGCTCCCATAGCGAGCGCCGGGTCGGTTTCTTCATCACCGTGAAGGAAGTCGACCCAGGCCCAAACTGCTGCGACGGAGTGTCCCCAGCCACGCGGACTGTCTTCGGTGACGCCGACCCTCGCCGCGACGATCCGGTGTGGGTCACCCGCTGGTGCGTAAATCATGCTGCGTCAAAAGGGCGAGGTGGATGATCCAACAGACGCCGGTCCCACGCCAGTCGACCGGCGAGGGGCCGGCGTCCGTCATTAGCTGAGGAGAGCTTAACCCATGTCACGCATCGAAGTCGATCCGCCGGCCGGCGCGACGCCCGCCGGGCGCTTGAGCGCGCGCCGGCAGTTTTCCCCGGTCCGAGTTTGGGTCCTGGCCCTCATGGCCGGCTTGATCGCGGGATTCGCCTCCTGGCTGATCGGGGAGGCGATCCACGGCCGATTCGGCCCGCCGGCGCTCGTCAACATATCCGCCACCGTCGGGTGGTTTCCTGACGGTCCTGAGATCGACAAGCTCACGCATGGCCAAACAGGCCGCCCAGACGTTCGAGGCGACCCTCGCCTTCGGATCGCTGGGTGCGGTTCTTGGGCCTGGCCCTCGGTTTGGCCGGCGGCTTCGCCAGCGGGTCCGCCCGAGCGGCCTTGAGCGCGGCGATCGTCGGAACGATCTGTCGGGGGAGTCGCCGGAGCCGCGGTGACTCAGGTCATACTGCCGATCTACTTCGAGGATTACTCGATCCGGATACCAATGATCTGATTCATGGGAATCCTGTTCCACAGTCGTGATCTCGTCTGCCGTCGGCGCCGTGGGAGGCGCGGCATTCGGTCTCGGACTTGGTGATCGGAGCCGCGTCGTCCGCGCCGTGTCGGCGGCCTTCTGGGAGCCGTCGCTGGGGCGCTGGTCTATCGAGATGGCCGGCGCCATTGCGTTCCCGCTCGACAAGATTTCCAACCCGATCTCCGCGACGTGGGGCACGCGCCTGTTCGCCCGGCTCGCGGTGACGACACTCGCCTCCGCCGGAGTGGCAATGGGTGCCCTCAACCAGGCGAAGGGAGCAATCTCTAGCCCGGCCAGAGAGGTGCGGGAATCCTGAGTCAGGAGTACGAGTCACGTCAGCCGGGCCGACACCCACTCGACGATCCGAAGTTGCCGTCTCGCGCATGCGGCGTCGCGGCGTTGCTCCTGTTCCTGCCCCAGGCGTTGCGCTCCAGCCGCATCGGCGGCCGACGCCCCCGGAACCTTTCACGTCGACCCGCAGGGCAACGACGCCTGGTCCGGGAAGCTTGCCGCGCCCAATGCCGACCGCACCGACGGTCCGAAAGCCTCCCTGGCCGGCACCGGGACGCCGTGCGCGCCCTGAAGGCGAAAGGCCCCCTCACGGCCACGGTCCGCGTGCAAGATCGCCGGCGGCCTTTATGTCCTGGCCGCACCCGTGACCTTCACTGCCGGCCGACAGCGGCTCTCCCATGTTCCCGGTGATTTACGAAGCGCTTGCCGGGCGAACGTCCCATCTTCTCCGGGGGCAGCGCGATCACGGGCTTCCAGGCCGGTGCCGACGGGCTTTGGCGCGTGCGCATCCCGGACGTTGCGAACGGCAAATGGTATTTTGAACAACTGTTCGTCGACGACCGCCGGGCCATCCGTGCCCGCGATCCCAACCTGGCGCTGGATCCCTCGGCCGACGTCCGGACCTCGGTCGCAAAAATCACGACAGACCTGGCCAGATCCTTCCGACGATGAAGAGCGTTTCGGAGACCGATGCCGGTGGAGGCAAGTTCACCCACAAAATCACCGCCGCACCCGGCGTGCTGGATCTCCTGGCCGGGCTGACCGCCGAGCAATCGAAGGACGTCAATGTGATGGTCTATCACGGCTGGGACACGACGCGCCGATTCCTCGCCTCGCTGGACGTTTCTTCCCATTCACTTGACGGTGCAAGGAAACAAGTGGATGCCCTGGAATCCCTGGAAAGCGGGCGGCCTGTTCCACCTGGAGAACTTCAAGTCGGCCCTGGATGCCGCCGGGGAATGGTTCCTGGATCGCGACGGCACGCTCTTCTACAAACCCTTGCCAGGCCAGGATCCCTCGCGGGCCGCGGCCTTCGCCCCCCGACTGGAAAAGCTGGTGATCTTCCAGGGCCAGCCCGAATCCCGGCAATTCGTCGAAAACATCCAGTTCATGGGCCTGTCGTTTCAGCACAGCCAATGGCTGACCCCCGCGGACGGAGTGAACCCCTCCCAGGCGGCCAGCAATGTCGACGCCGCGATCATGGCCGACGGTGCTCGAAGATATTACCATATCAAACTGCGAAATATCCCACGTGGGCCGGTACGGGATCTGGTTCCGGCGCGGCTGCCAGGGAGTCCGTCTGGAGCACAACTTGATCCAGGACCTGGGGGCCGGCGGAGTGCGGATCGGGGAAACGCGGATCGCCTCCGATCCGGCCGACGCTCACCGGCGGGATCACGGTCGACAACAATATCATCAGAGGCGGAGGGCGCATCTTCCCCGCCGCGGTCGCGGTATGGGTGGGCCAGAGCGGGAATAATACGATCTCCCACAACGAGATCTCGGACCATTACTACACCGGCATCTCCACCGGCTGGACCTGGGGCTACGCCAACAACCCAGCCAAGAACAACCACTATCGAGCACAACCACATCCATCACTTGGGCCAAGGCGTGTTGAGCGATCTGGGCGGGTTCTATTCCCTGGGACCGTCCGAGGGGACCACCGTCATCGGCAACGTCGTCCACGACATTTACTCCACGACTTACGGCGGATGGGGGCTGTACACCGACGAGGGGAGCACCGGCATCACCCTGCGGAACAACCTGGTATACAACACCAAGACCGGGGGCTTCCACCAGCATTACGGGCGGGACAACGTGATCAGCAACAATATCTTCGCCTACAGCCTGCAATGGCAGGTGCAGATAACCCGGCCCGAGGCTCATCGTTCCTTCACATTCTCGAACAATATCGTGTATTGGACCCAGGGTGGGCTGTACAGCGGGCCCTTTGATACGGCCCAGGTGTTGCTGGAAAAGAATCTGTTTTGGGACGCGTCCGGCAGATCCGTCAACTTCACCCCCGTCAGCCTCAGATGGCAGGGGCAGGATGTCGATGCCACGATTGCGGCCCTGGCCAGCGTTCCCCAGACTCGACCTGCATCAATGGCAAGGGAAAGGCAAGGACGCCGGTTCCATGGTGGCCGACCCGCTGTTCGTGGACCCGACCCATTACGACTTCAAATTGAAGGTGGATTCCCCCGCCAGCCAGATCGGCTTCGTCCCGTTCGACTTCTCCAAGGCGGGCGTTTACGGCGACGCTCGCCTGGATCAAACAGGCCAAGGGAACAGCCGTCCCCGCACCGTAGTTTGGCTTTTCAATCCCCACCACGTCCCTCGGTGATTGGATCAGGGTGATTCCGAATCTCGCTGTCGTTCAGGCCCGTCGCGCCGGCAAATCCCGCCAAGGGACGAGGCGTCGCATCGCCTTCGCGCAAGGAATATCCGGTCCCGGCGGGGAGAGACGACCAGCGGTCGATCTTACCCGACGGCCAGCGGACTTCGACCTTCTCGACGTGGTCGTTCGGGCCGAGACCGAAGTGGAGGCGAGGATCGCCGGCGGACTGGTAGCTGCCGCCGCCGACGCGCTGGGCGACCTGGCGTCGGCCGCCGGCGGTGAGGGTGACCCGGGCCCCGACGCCGTCGCGGTTGGATGTCGTCCCTTCGAGCCGGAACGTGACGAAGCGGCCCGGCCTGGCGAGTCCGGTTGTGGAAATAGCGCCAGGGGCTCGTCCTGGGCCACGATCACCGCATCGACACGGCCGTCGTTGTCGAGGTCGCCGGCGGCCAGGCCGCGGCCGACGCGCGGCAAGTCCCAGGGGGGCCCGGCCTGGTGCGGAGATGTCGACAAATCGGCCGTCGGGCCGGCTTTGGTAGAGCCGGCGTGGGCATCGCGTACGGAATAATCAGGCGCGGTTGTCGTTGACGTGGCCGTTGGCGATCATGACGTCGGGCCGGCCGTCGTTGTTGACGTCGGCCATGGCGATGCCGAACCCCAGCAGGTAGCGGCGTGGCCAGCCCGATCCCGGAGGCCGCGCTGCGGTCGGCGAAAAGCCCTGGCCCAGGTTTTGATAGAGCGTGGTTCCTTCCCCGTAGAAGTTGGTGACCATCAGGTCGGGCCGGCCGTCGCCGTCGAGGTCGCCGCAGGCGACGCCCATGCCGGCCTGATATCCGCCGGCGGCGCTGCCGGCCACGCCGGCTTCAGCCCAACTTCCTCGAAGTGAAAGTTGCCCTGGTTGCGGAACAGGTAATTGGCCGTGCCGTCGTTGGCGACGTAGAGGTCGATGCGATTGTCATCGTCGAGGTCGGCGGCGACGACCCCCAGGCCGCGCCCGCCGGCTCTCGGCGAAGCCGGACGTCGCCGTGACATCGACGAACCGGCCGCCGTCGTTGCGGAAGACATGGTCGGGAGCGGGCTCGACCTTGCTGGGGTCGCAGTAGATCGATCTCCCTTGTCGTTCTGGCAGAGCGGCGGATTCTCGGGGTCCCAGATCATGTAGTGGCAGACGTAGAGGTCGAGGTCGCCGTCGTTGTCCAGGTCGGCGAACGCCGCCGAGGTGGGATGTCGCGTCTGCCGGCCAAGCCCGCGCATGCGGTGACGTCCTCGAACGTTCCATCGCCGCGGTTGCGGTAGAGCGCGTAGGTCAGCAGCCGGGTCACGAACAGGTCGGGATGTCCGTCGTTATCGTAATCGCCGACGGTCACGCCCATGCCGTAACCCTGCCCCCAGGCGATCGCGGCGATTCCGGATGCCTTCGTGACGTCCTGGAACGTCCCGTCGCCGCGGTTGCGGAAGAGCCGGTCGCCCGGAGTCGCGGCGGTCTTCCCGGAGACACCGTCCTCCGCCGTATGCAGGTCGCCCCCCTGAACGCAGTACACGTCGAGCCAGCCGTCGCCGTCGAAGTCGAGCAGCCCCACGCCTCCCGACATCGTCTCGGGCAACAATGCTGCGGGGTCTGGCCGTTGTCGAAGAGTAAAGCGCAGGCCGACGGCCGCGGCGTCGTCGATGAACTCCGGAATGGCACTCGGCGGATCGCCAACGGTCGGCGTGCTTCCAGGCGCGGCAAGGTCTGTCGCGCCGCGGCGCCGCGGCGCGGCGGAGGTCCGCGAGGCGGTCGCTAAGCATGGAGTTGTCGTGCGAGCCGCGTTCGGGGAGCATCGAGAACGGCGACGACAACGCCTCGCCTTGGCCGCCAGGTCGCGGGGCGAGGTCGACGCCTTCGCGGATCGGAGTGACTTCCTCCGGCTGGGTCGGATCCGGGACTTCGCCTCGGCGAGGATCGCCCAGCCTTGTGCGTCGAACGTGCGGCCGAGTGCGGTCGTGAGCCCGGCCAACACTTCGGCCCGGCTGGCAGTCGATGTGCCCATCCAGCAGGATTTGCTGAACTGGTCCTGGACGCGGTCGATCTCGGCCTTGCGGCGATGGAGCTGCTCCGCCTCGCGCGATCTGCCCGGCCTGGGACGCCAGGACCGCGAGCCGCTCGAGGGCCTTGGCGTTTCCAGGGGCATCCCGGAGCGAGTCCTGTCAGTTCCCGCCGCTCCATTCCGTGTCTCGCCCTGACGGGCGGCCAGCCAGGCCCGCAGCTCCTGGATCGCGGTCGCGTCGAACCGGTCGGCCGGCAAATGCTCGACGGCGGCCCAGAAACCGGCGACATCGTCGGTTGCCAGGGCCAGGTCGAGCCGCGCATGCCAGACCGCGGGGTCGTCGGGCCGTCGCTTCAGGCAGCGCTCGAGCCATTCGGCGGCGGCGCGGAAATTGGCCGGTCAGGATCGCGTGGTTGGCTCGCCCCAGCCAGACCCGGTCATCGTCGTTGTCCGCCTTGCTCGAGCGCGAGCCGCCAGGACTTCGACCGGCATCGGCGAATGGTCGAGCATCCAGAGTTCCTTCAGCACGCCCGCGGGGTCGGCGGATCGGCACCACGAGGCGCGCAGGACGCGGCGCATGTCGTCGAACCGCCCCTCGAACCGGTACAGTCGACTCAGCGCTCGTTCGAGATCGTAGGACTCCGGGCTGCCCGGGATTCTCCAATGCCTGGAGCAAGACCTCTTCGGCCGGCGAGTATCTCCCCCTGTGGATCAAGTTCGACGCCCGGAACCGGGCGGCACGGGCGAAGAACGGGCTCGCCGGCGGCACCTTGGCCCAGGCCGCCAGGGCCTCCTCACGCCGGCCGCGCGCAACTCGCACTCGCCCAGGAGCAGGTACACTTCGCCGTGGTTGGTCCAGTGCTCCGCCAATCGGGCGAGTCGCTCCCGCGCCGAGCCGTGCGCCCGGCGTTCATGGCTTCCCGTGCCAGCGACAGCTCCGCAGCGCCAGGTCCTCGCGCAGGACCTGCGTGCCAGCCGATCCCCCACGGCCAAGACCAGCAGACCCAGGCCAAGCCCGCTCCACCACCTGAGCTTGTCGAACTCCTGGACATGCTGCCGATGCTCCCGGCATGCGCCAGTCACGCCTTCGGTTGTACTCGAGGGGGACCGCCGCCAGGGCTCGACCCACGCCTATGTCAAACATAGCGGAACGAGCCGGATGGGGCAAGTTCCCCACGTAGCTCACCGGGGCGCCTGGCAGCGCAGACACTTCAGCGGCTTGTCTTAGCAATTGTAAAATCCAGATCTTAACTTATTGATATATTAACTGATATTGTTGCAGCGGTAATATCCGTCAACCCGATAGGTCAATACCGGCCTGCGAGAGAAATGATCATGTCCGCAATAGGCCGAAGCGTTCTTCGAGGACAGCCTCAGCCCGAACCGGCCGAGGTCTCCGGACGGTCGTTCGAGTCTCCAAAAGACGAGGGCCGTGAACTTGGTCGTATCCCAAAGCTATTGAACGCGGTAAGGCCTTTGATTAGAACGGGTCTCGATCATGTACCCGGTTGGGCTCGTAACAGGATCAGGGAGGCACGGCCGTGGAAGACCTGTCTCGATTTCGCGGCCGGGAAGGGGATCGCCTCGACGACGGCTGGCGGGTTCACGGCCCGATGATGAGCATGTCGTCCGATCCGGGAGCCATCGAGGACTGAGCAAGTCCGGCGCCATCCCAGGGCGGAGGATGGTGGACTTCGTTGATCCTGGGGCTTGGCCTGCTGATCGTCTACGCGGCCAATGGCCGCGAGATGGGCACGGACGATACGGAAGCGACGACCATGCTATCGCTGGCACTGGGCGCGGGGATGGATTCTCGCTCGATCGGTTGTCGCGACTCGTCCGCGAGAGGCGACCTTCATGCTACCGTTCGTCGTCCTTTCGCACGGCCGAGTCGTCTCGCTACCCGGTTGCTCCGGCGTTGCTGATCCTGCCCCTGATGGCACCGCAGATCGCGCTTTGGATTGGCGGCAACCCGGTTGGGACCGCCATCCCGCACGGGCGATGAAAGTGTGCCGGAGGATGGCGAAGTGGAGTGTGAGCGTGCTCATGGTGCTGGCCGCGGTCATCTTCCACCGCTTCCTGCTTCGGCTGGGGTTGGGTTACGAGCCCTTCCCGCGCCCTGGCCGCATTTCTGGGCTCGGACCTCTGGACTCACGCGAGCCAGGCTCTCTGGCAGCATGGTCCGGCGGCCCTGGCGCTGATCGCGGCCTTGGGCTGTTGCACCGCGGACCAGTCTCGCGATGGCGGCTGGTGCTGGCCGGGATCGCCACGACCGTCTTATTTAGTGCGCGCGTTGGTGGACTCGATCTTCGCGGCGGCAATCGTCGCGTGGATCGTCCGGACCCAGCCTCCGCCTGGGCTGGTTCCTGCCCGGCGCGCTCAGTCGGGGGCCGGGTTGCTGTTCGTCTACAACGTCTGGTATTTCGGG
>CAWAAW010000089.1:0-63023 GCA_963779785.1 uncultured Planctomycetota bacterium | reverse complement strand
TACGAATTGACACGGTTCTCCGCGAAATTGTTTGCAACCGCTATTATCCGGGCTCCAGTCTTCACGCGGACGACGTTCTCACCGAGCCAAGTCCCGAACAGTTGAGTCAGATTGTAGGGGATAGCGTATCTTCGCCAGTACTTGAACGCTTGCAGCGAGAATCACAATCTTCCGATCCAGCGATCAAACGCATCGCGGATTATGCCCTGAAGTTGCTGTACCGCCTCGCGTGGGAGGAGCAATCCCGATGATTCTCGAAGGCTTTGAAATCGAGAATTGGGCCTGCATCAAGCATGTATTGGTCTCAGGCCTTCCTCCGACAGGTACGATCGTCTTCCACGGTCCAAACGGCACGGGGAAGAGCAGCATCATCGAAGCTCTTCGTGCGTGCTTAATGGATTTTCCGTCGACTTCCACTTCAAAGGAATTAAAGCGGTGGTTTCCGAAGAACGGCCTTGAGAAGCCGCGAGTCGCCGTCACGTTCAACGCACGGGGATCCTCGTGGCGGATCACCAAGCACTTCGGCAGCAGGGAGAGCAGATTGGAGAGCCGCACCGCCGCCGGCACATGGAAGTTGGAGAGGTCCACGGCCGCCGACGCTCATGAAGAGGTGCGCAAGCTTTTGGGAGATAAGGACTCACACGCGGGCCTGCACCAACTACTCTGGCTGACTCAGGCGGAATTCCAACTGCCTGATCCGAGAAAGTTCGATTCGGACCTGCAGTCTCAGCTCCGCGCCGTACTTGGTGTGCTTCAGACGCCGTTGGACGACCGGTTTCACGCTCGTGTGAAGGACGCATGGTCCCGGTGGTTCGGCTCGCGCAGCAAGCCCGGAGAAAAACCAAAGCTCAAGAGGGATTGCCCGCTTGATAAGGCGATGGTGACGCTCGAGGAGCGAAGGCTTGAATTAGCAGAAGTCGAGGCGAAGTACCGAAGCTACGAAGCCATGATGGACAAATCGGGGAATTTGGAAATTCTGTCGCGGGACCTGCACGCCAACAAGCCGGTAAATCCAGCGAACTCGATCTACTCCAAGAAGAATACGAGAATAGCCTCAAACGCCTCGAAACCTACAGGATTGCTTCGGAGCGAGTCGCCCGGGCCGAGAGAAACATGAGCGACCAGCAAACTCAGTTGCAACGGCGAGTCGAAACCGAACAGCGATTGCAGGCGGCGGAGACGTCGGCGACGAAGGCCGTCGTCGGGGTCGAAGAGTCGGCCAGTCGGCTTCAGGGTTGCGAGCAAAGGCTCCGTGAACTCCGGCGCACGCACCAAGCCTCGGTCGACACGGGACGTGAAATGCAGGTCCTTCTTAACGAGGTTGGAGAACGACAGCGACTGCTTATCCTCAAAGAACAGGCGCAGAACGCTAGGGAGGGATTGCTCCGCGCGGAACAAAGTTGGTGCGAATTCGAAGAACTGAAGAAGCAATTGCACAAGCGCACCGCTCCCGACCCCGCGATCATCAAGAAACTCGAATTCAATCGCGAAACAGAGCTCGCGCTCAGGCCAACTTGGAGGCCGCTACAATCCTGCTGACCCTTGTTCCCGAATTCGGAGCGAGGGTCGCGACGCTTACGATCGATGGGGCGCCAGCAGCGGATACCGGAGCGCTGATTGCAGGTGTACCGATCCGACATCCAATCCGCAGGCGTGCCGAAATCATCATCCCGGGCTGGGGTCGAGCCGAGCTCACTCGCGGGTCCGACGTACGTGGTCTTGATCAGATCGAAGCTGAGCTTCGGGAACTGGACCGTAACTTCGCCGAAGAGCTCGCCCCCTTCGGCGTCTCCGCTGGTGATGCGACAGCCCTCGACCAGTTGCGCGGCTTGGCTGCGGATAAAAAAGCGCGCGAGCCCGAGCTGCAGCGAAGGCAAGAAGAAATCGATCGGCTCGCCCCGAGGGGCCTTGATCCACTGCGGGAAGAGCTCGTGCAGTTGGAGAGAATTCAACAAGCCCTCGAATCGGACCAAGCAGTGCAAGCGCATGGTGCTGACCGCCTCGCGGATCCCGTTGAGCTGGAACGACGCGCGATAGAACTTAAAAAGAAGATCGGGGCGAACGGAACGATCGTTGCCTCTCTGGAGCAACAGATTTCGGAGCTCGAACTAGAGATTGAAGGTAACCCTCCGAGTGAACTTGTCCAAGACTCGGAGAATCTGAGGACGGACAATGACAAGGACGCGGGGACGGGTTTACGGCACCGGGAGGCAGCAGCGAGGCGGATGCTAGCGATGCATAGCGCCACAGCGGACGTTCTCCGCTCAGAACTTACCCTTGTGCCGACGGTAGAACAACTCGAACGCGCCGCAAGTGAAGCGGGTGAAGCGTTCGCCAGATCGCGCGATGAATTAGAAGCAGCGAAACTAAGCGAGGGCGAGGAGACGATTCGAGAGCGTCTCGACGCCAACAAGGAAGGACTGCGCGCGATCGCAGCTCGTCTTGCTGAGGCCGAGAAGGAGTTTCACCAGATCGAAGCGGTCCTGCGTTGACCGAAGGCTTGCACCAAAAGCGATCCGCCGCCGCAACCCAAGTCGAGGAACTGACGAACGAGACCGAACGGGAATCACTGGAGTCTGGCGCCTACGACCGACTTTACGCTCTTTTCGAGGAGTGCCGCGAGAAACAGCTCGGCACGGTTTTGGCGCCGATCCAGGACCGCGTGCTGCGATGGATGCGAGTGCTGCGTATTGGCGAATATCATTCAGTTCGATTCAGCGATCACCTCCTGCCCGAAAAGCTGATCTCTTCCGGTGGAGCAGTCGAACTGATGCTCGAGGAAGAGTCCACAGGAACGATCGAACAAATGCGCTGATGGTGCGACTTGCCCTTGGGTCGATGCTCTCGTCATCGGAGGAGCCAGCCCTCGCCTTGCTCGATGATCCTTTAACGCACAGCGACGTCGTGCGGTTGGATCGGATGCGCACCGTTCTCAAGAGCGCAACCGCCGGGGACCCAGGCTCGCGGCCGCCGTCGGGACCCCTTCAGATCATCATCTTCACGTGTCATCCCGAATGGTTTCCCATCGACGGAGCCGTTGCCATCGACCTCGCGCGACCGGACGTGTTGATCAGGCGTTCTTGAAGGACCGGGTCGTGGCGGGGATCAAATGCTTCCAGGCGATCGTAGCGTCCGTAAAAGCGCGAGACATCGGAGCAGCGGACACGGTCGCAATCGGGACTGATATGCTCGCCGAGCTCACCGGTTTCGACAAGCATGCCGAGATCACGTCGGAATATGCGAGCAACGGCACTTACTGCGACCCGGCGATCAAAAACGAGGGAGTGATCCATTCAATGCTGGTTACGAAGGGCCATGTGTTGCATTCGGGGCTTGTCCCGCTCGCTGAAGTCCACGTCCAGAATGCAGCGGGCGAGTTTACGGGGAAGCTGGCCAGTTCTGTCGTCGAATACGCGGGCAAGGGTGGTTGCTTCGTTGTCACACGTACGGGTAGCCGTTGTGCTCCTCGCCTTTCCGCCGCGTAAGTGGTGTCCGCGAAGAAGTGTAGCGCGCGAGGATTGACGAGGATAAGCCCAAGAATCGGCTTGGGCGCGATTGCCGCGGAGAATCCGCCTAAACGGCTCTCATCGCCTCGGCTCGGCGTTCGGTACGTGCCATATTCCGACTTACCCCGTTGCCGTCCCCGCGATTTGGCCGTTCTTCCCCCGCAAGCCTGCGCGGACCGTACTCTGCCGACTCTTCAAGATAGATCGATTCTGCCGATCGCGGCCTTGTGGGAATCTCGGATTGTTGCAGCAGATCGGGCGAAAAGGTGCATTGTATGAGATGAGGGACAGTCTGCGCATGGATTTCAGAACGTGCACGAGAACGTCGTCGGATCGGCGTGGGGTGGTGTCGAGCCTCGATCCATCTCCGAGAGGCCCACTTCAACTGCCGAGGGGCATCCGCCGAAGGGGAGGGTCCCTAAGAGACTTCTCGTCCGCCCTTTCAGAAGTAAGGGTGCCGGCAAGAAGAGCTTCGTCGATTGCGAGACCCCCACGAGATATTCTACGAACGAAGCCACGATTATATCGAGATTGCTGGAAGTGGCGATGGATGGGGTGGATTCAATCAAGGCGACGGTAAAGCGCCATGACAGCGACAAGAGAGCTCAGACGCCCGGCGCGATCAAAAACAGCGAAAACGAAGCCAATCAATTGTATCGAGCAGTTCCGAGAGTGGCGATCGGTGGGGTGGGCGCATTCATGACGACGATAACGCCACATGAGAATGACCTGAGCGAAAGAGACGCACGTCGCAGTGCAAAAACAGCGAAAACGAAGCCAATCAATTGTATCGACGGTGCCGCGAGCAGCGATCGCAGGGAGTGGTCATGTTGACGATAGGGCCACGTGAGAATGACCAGAGGGAAGAAACACCCGTCGGAATCGAAAACGGCGAAAACGAAGCCAATCAATTGTATCGACGAGTTCCGAGAGTGGCGATCGGCGGGATGGGAGCAGTCATGGCGACGGTAACGCCACATGAGAATGACCTGAGAGAAGAGACGCACGCGGCGGTCAAAACAGCGAAAACGAAGCCAATCAATTGTATCGACGGTTCCGGGAGTGACGATCGGCGGGGTGGTACATGTGACGATAGGCCACGTGAGAATGACCAGAACGGAAGAGACGCGCATCGGAATCGAAAACGGCGAAAACGAAGCCAATCAATTGTATCGACAGTTCCGAGAGTGGCGATCGGCGGGATGGGAGCAGTCAGGATGACGATAACGCCACGTGAGAATGACCTGAGGGAAGAGACACCCGGCTCGGAGTCGAAACGGCGAAAACGAAGCCAATCAATTGTATCGAGCGTTCCGAGAGTGACGATCGGCGGGGTGGTGCAGTCATGTGACCAGAACGCCACGTGAGAATGACCAGAGGGAAGAGACACCGTCGCGGCAAAACAGCGAAAACGAAGCCAATCAATTGTATCGAGCGTTCCGAGAGTGGCGATCGGTGGGGTGGAGCAGTCATCGTGACGATAAGGCTACATGAGAGCAACCGGAGAAAAGAAACGCACGCGGCGGGCGAAACAGCGAAAACGAAGCCAATCAATTGTATCGAGCGTTCCGGGACGTGGCGATCGGCGAGCTTTGAGCGGTCAAAGCGATGGTAGGGCGCACTGCAACCACGCTCGCCTCATCGCCCCTCAGTCGCCGAGAATCATTCATCTTGCTTGATGAACCAGGCCAACCCGTGTACTCTAAGAATGTTAAACAAGTTGCGACGGCCGGGATCTCGGGAGCCGAACAACAATTAAGATGCGAACAACCTCGTTAGTGACAATTGGCCTCCTGCTGGCACTTGTCTGCCTACGGACAACGGCCTCCGATCCTGTGCGCAGCCCGGAAACGGCGACGGCGACGCTCGAACACCGGTTCCGCGATACTGTGCGCCCGTTTCTCGACACCTATTGCATGGGGTGCCACGGCAAGGAAAAGCCGAAGGGCGACATGGACCTGAGCGTCTACCCGACCGCGGATGCGGTGGCGAAGGACCTCGAGCACTGGGAACTTGTGCTGGAGCAGCTCGAAGAGAAGTCGATGCCGCCGGCGAAGGCGAAGCGCCATCCTCAAGCGGAGGCTCCGTCAGGCTGTCATCGATTGGATCCAGGCCATCCGCAAGGACGAAGCGAAGCGGAACGCGGGCGATCCCGGCCCGGTGCCCGCTCGCCGGCTGAGCAACGCCGAGTATGACCACACCATCCGCGACCTGACGGGCGTCGACCTGCGGCCGACGCAGGAGTTCCCCGTCGATCCCGCCAACAAGGCCGGCTTCGATAACTCGGCGGAATCGCTGGCCATGTCGCCGGCCCTGGTCAAGAAGTACCTGGACGCCGCGCGCGGGGTCGCCGACCATCTCGTTCTCAAGCCGCAAGGGTTCGCCTTCGCGTCGCACCCGGTGGTCGCCGACACCGATCGCGACAAGTACTGCGTGCGCCGGATCATCGATTTCTACAAGCGGCAGCGGACCGACTACGCCGACTTTTTCCTGGCCGCCTGGCGATTCCGGCATCGGGAGGCACTGGGCCGGCCGAACGCTTCGCTGGCCGACTTCGCCGCCGAGGCTGGGATCAGCCCCAAGTACCTGGCGATCGATCTGGTCGACCCTGACGGAACCGAGCGACGAAGTCGGGCCGATCGCCGCGTTGCAGTTGTTGTGGCGAGAGCTCCCGCCGCCAAGTGCACGGGTCGGCGGACGCCGCGCGGGCGGGTTGCGAGCGGATGCGCGACTTTGTCGTCAGCTTCGCAAGCGGCTCATCCCGGAGGTGAAGAACCTGACCGCCCCCGGCATTCAGAGCGGCTCGCAGACGCTGGTGCTCTGGAAGAACCGCCAGTTTGTTGCTAACCGCAGGCGTTATGCCGGCGGACATGGAGCGGCTGTGTCGTCGACGGGCTGTCAACCGGCACGGCGGCCGCCCGCGCCCTGGCCGTGCCCGGCGACAACGACGACCCCGGCAAGTACATTCCGGGATACGTCCGCTTCTGCTCGACGTTCCCCGACACGTTCGTCGTCACGGAGCGGGCCCGCGTCTTCCTCGACCCGAAGGTGGATAAGGACAACGCGGGGCGGCTGCTGAGCGCGGGCTTTCATAGCATGACGGGGTACTTCCGCGACGATGCTCCGCTCTATGATCTCATCCTCGACGAGCAAGCTCAGCGCGAGCTCGACGGGCTCTGGCTCGAATTTGATTGCATCACCGGCGCCCCCATGCGGCAGTATTCGAGCTTCCTCTGGTTCGAGCGCGCCGAGTCTCGGTTCATGGCCGACGCCCGAGTTTGACTTTGCGCGGGCCGAGGACAAGAGCGCGGCCTCGGAGGCCATGATCGAGCGGCTGGCCAAAGTCTACCTGGAGAAGGCCCGCCGGAACCGAGCGAGCGAGACCGCGATTCAGGCGATCGAGGATCATTTCAAGATCATCTCGGCGAATATTCGCCGGGTCGAGCGGACCCGGCTGGCGGCCGAGCCGAGCCACGTCGAGGCCCTCCAGGCGTTCGCCGAGCGTGCCTACCGCCGCCCGTTGTCGACGCTCGGAGCGCGACGGCGTCGCCGCGTTCTACCGCGACCTTGCGCGACAAGGACGGGCTGAGCCATGAGGACGCCGTTCGCGACACGATCGTCAGCGTGCTTGATGTCGCCCCACTTCTGCTACCGCGTCGATCTGCCCGGGCGCGGGCACGGGCGTCCGGCCGTTGTCGGATTACGACCTGGCCAGCCGCCTGAGCTACTTCCTCTGGGCGAGCATGCCCGACGCGGAGCTGCTGGCCCGGGCCGCGGCCGGCGACCTGCACCGTCCCGAGGTGCTGGTGGCACAGGCCCGTCGCATGCTGCGTGACGACCGCAGTTCGCGGCCTGGCCACCGAGTTCGGCGGCAACTGGCTCGACTTCCGCCGGTTCGAGGAGCACAACAGCGTCGATCGCGCGCGGTTCAAGACCTTCAACGACGAGCTGCGGCGGTCGATGTTCGAGGAGCCGGTCCGCTTCTTCATCGACGTGGTCCACAACGACCGCTCGGTGCGCGAGTTCCTCGACGCCAAGACACACGTTCGTCAACCCGAGCCTCGCCCGGCACTACGGCATGCCCGAGCCCAAGCGTCGGCACGGACGGATGGGTGCGGGTCGACGACGCGAGCGCTTACGGGCGCGGCGGGCTCTTGCCGATGGCGGTGTTCCTGACCAAGAATTCGCCCGGGCTTGCGGACCAGCCCGGTCAAGCGCGGTTACTGGGTCGTCCGGCGGCTGCTCGGCGAGAACATCCCGGCGCCGCCGGCCAACGTACCCGAGCTGCCCGACGACGAGGCCAAGCTCGGCGACGGTCACCCTGCGCGAGGCGCTGGCCCGGCATCGCGCCGACAAGAACTGCGCCGGCTGCCACGAGCGGTTCGACGCGATCGGACTGGCCTACGAGGGTTATGGGCCCGTCGGCGAATTCCGGACCAAGGACCTCGGCGGCCGGCCCGTGGACACCCGGGCGACGTTCCCCGGCGGCGGCGAGGGGACCGGGCTCGACGGCCTGCGGGCTTATCTGGACGAGCGTCGCGCGGATGAGTTCATCGACAACCTCTGCCGCAAGCTGCTGGCTTATGCCCTCGGGCGCAGCCTGCTGCCTTCGGACGACGAGACCATCGACGGCATGCGCACGCGGCTGGCGGCCGACGGCGATCGCTTCGGCAGCCTGGTCGAGAGCATTGTCACCAGCCCGCAGTTCCGGAACAGGCGAGTCGACAACCAGCAGGCGGAGGGATCAAGACCATGAGCGGATCCGAGCAGCGAGCAGGACCAGGTCAGGCCGATCATCCCCGGACATCCCGGCGGACGTTCCTCCGCGGCGTGGGTGTCACGATGGCCCTGCCGTGGCTCGAGTCGGTCCCCGTCTGGGGTGCCGCACCGATGGCTGGCGGCCTGCCCGCGCCTTGCCCGAAGCGGTTCGCCGCGCTGTTCATGGGCTGTGGCGTCAACTCCGACCAACTGGTGGGCCAAGGGCTCAGGCACCGAGATGGAGCTGGGCCGTTGCCTGGAGCCGCTGGCGCCGCTCAAGACCAAGATCAACGTCGTCAACGGCCTGTTCAACAAGCACGCGACTGGGCGTGGGGATCCATCCCGGTCAGACCGGCAACATCCTCTCGGGGGCGGCGCTCCAGAAAGGGGCCGAGCTGAAGGGGGGCATCAGCATCGACCAGGAGCTGGCCAAGCACCTGGGCGAGAACACGGTGCAACCCAGCATGGTCCTGGGCTGCGAGCAGCCGATCACCGGCTACCACGAGACCAACTTCTCGATGGCGTACAGCTCGCACATCTCCTGGCAGAGCGCGACCTCGCCGGTGCCGATGGAGGTTTACCCGTCGCTTGGCCTTCGACAGCCTGTTTGACAACCGCGGCAGCCAGCGCAACCAGAGCATCCTCGACCGCGTCCGGGAGGAGGCCGCGGGCCTGAGCCGCCGGGTCAGCTCCAGCGACCGGGCCAAGCTCGACGAGTATCTCACCAGCGTCCGCGAGGTCGAGAAACGTGCCGCCCCGATGCGATCGGCCAAGGAGAAGGCGGACGAGCAAGCCAGGGACAAAGGCCGGCCGGCCCTCACGATGCAACGGCCCGACAACGGCCTGCCCGAGGATATCCGCGAGCACATGAGGCTGATGTGCGACATCATCGCCCTGGGCTTCCAGACCGACAAGACCCGGATCGCCACGCTCCTGCTCTGCCGCGATATCTCCGGGCTCTTCTACCCGTTCCTCGACGTCCGGGCGGCTCACCACCCCGCCTCGCACGACGACAAGTCCGACGGCGTACGAGCGGATCACGCGCTACTATTGCGGCCAGCTCGCCTACCTCGCGAGCCGCCTCGACGCCATGCCCGAGGGCGAGGGCACCGTGCTCGATAACTCCTGCCTGCTCTTCACCTCGAGCCTGTGGTCCGGCACCAAGCACGACGCCAGCAAGCTGCCGATCGTCCTGGCCGGCGGCCTGGGCGGGACGCTCCAAACCGGCCGCGTGCTCGACTACCACGACAAAGGCGACGACAACCGCAAGCTTTGCAGCATGTACCTGTCGATCATGGACCGCATGGGCGTCAAGCTCGACCACTTCGGCGACGCCGACTCCCGACTCAGCGGTTTCTGAGCCGACCCGAAAGGAAAAGGAGACGCCGATGAGTCACCATTCGGTTCGGTTGGAGACGTATGATGCGTGCACGGTGAAAAGCGGTCCTTGCACAATCTGCGATTTCAGCCCGATTTCGATGTGCTCTTTTTCCCCCCCTTGCGAAGGGGGGGTTAGGGGGGGTGGTCCCGGCGGAACCATGACCTGCTACGCGGTTCCGGTACGGCTGGGCCAGGCTGGGGCACCCGCCGAAGGCCAGCGTCCGCCGCTTCGGTCGAAGGTGTTGGTTATGCCCTGTTCACCCCCCCTGACCCCCCCTTCGCAAGGGGGGGAAAGGGCTCGCTCGCGGGATTGCATCGCATCGCGGCCAAGAACACCGATGCCCGTCGCGGAGATTGCTCGCTCGCGGCAAAACCCGATCGCGCAACAAAACGTTCGCCGGCTTTGCCGCATCCTCGTCCTGTGTAGTCTTCTGGTCTTGGTGTCGTCGACGTCGTGGGCTCAAGGGGCGCGTCCGACGGCCAAGGCCAAGACCGCGACCCAGACCACGAGCTTGGCCCGCTTTGTGCCGCGCCAGGATTTGTTGTTCTATCTCGAATTCGACGGGGTGGATGCCCACGCGACCGCCTGGCGCGCCACGTCCGCTTACAAGCTGTTGAACGAAACCAAGCTAGGTGTCCTGCTCGAGGACCTGGCCGCACAGGGGCTCGAGCTTGCACAGCAGTCGGTCGCCCCCGCGAATCGGATCAAGGGTGCCGAGGTCGTTGCCCTGCTCAAGAATCATGGCCCGGCAGGGATTTGTGTTCGCGGTGTCGGGCAAAGTGCCGGACGACTGCACGGGTCATCCTGGTCTTGCGACGGGCTGACCGTCCCGAGATTCGCCGTCTGCTGGCGACGATTCCTCGGCCAGTCCGGCAGCGATGGGAATCAGCAGGCCGCTCGGCTCCGATCCGAAAAGGTGCGCGAACGCTCAATCCTCTGGGAAAGGACGGAACCTGGTGGGTCGAGAAGGGGGACTTGATCCTGACCGGGAACAACAAGGTCGACGAGATCCTGGCCGTGATCGATGGCAAACGGCCGAGCGCCGTGAACCACCCACTCCGGGCCGAGCTGACCAAGCCCGAAAGTGGCTTCGAACCGGTCGCGGCCGGCTTTCTGGACATGGCCGCGCTGCCGCCGCTGCCTCCTGAGGCGGTCAAGCTCGGTCTCGATGGCGTAAAACGGATCGATGCTACGGTGGGGCTTCCAGGACGACGCTCTGTTGAGCGTGCTCCGTGTCGTGGCTCCTTCGCCTCGGCGAGGAGCGGCTTGCTTTGCTCGAACAGCCCACGTTCGGGATCAGCTCGTTGCCACCACTTCCTTCGAATCTGACCGGTTTCACCGTGCTCTCGGTTGATCTGGTCAAGACCTATGACCAGATCGTCGCGTTGATGAAGCTGGCCAGTCCGGAGGGTGCTGACCGGGTCACAAACTTCGAGACGCTGGTGCGCCAGCGGCTCGACCTGGACTTGCGCGGGGACCTGTTCCGCAACATCGGCCCGAAACTCGCCTTTTACGCACAACCGGCCGCTCAGCCGAAACCGGAGACAAACCCGCAGTTAGCGCTCTCTCCGCAATTCGCTGGGCTGACGATTTCGGTGCAGGTCCGCGATCAGGTCGCCGCGGGCAAGGCAGTCGATTCGCTGATCGAAAGCCATCAATTCCAGCTTGAAGGAGCAGCGGCGAGCCGCCGGTGCGAACGCGTAACGCCCCAGCTCTTCAATTCGAGAAGCAAGCGGGTCCTCACTCCAGGTATGAGATGGACTTCGCCGCGGGGGGCATTGCGCGGGCCGGTCGCGGAGATGTATCGGCCGACCGTGATGGTCGGCCAGAACCAGCTTGTGATCGGTGCGACCGGCAGCCGCGGCGGAGCACGCCCTGACCGCCGGCCGGGCCGACCGAACTGGCGGCCCACCGGCGCGTTTCTCGCCATGACGCGGCGCCTTCCCACGGAGCTCATCTTCTTGAATGTCAGTGATCCCCGCGACACGCATGCCCGCTCTGGTCGAGAACGTGCCCAGCCTGCTCCAGCAGGCAAACGCGGCGATCGCACAGTCACAGCGCCAGGCAGGCAAAGCGGGCGGCGGACTCGCCTTGCAGGTCGATCCGGACAAGGTTCCCCGCGCGGCCGAGCTTCGCCGCTTGCTGTTCCCGGCCTCGACCGCGATGGCCGTCGATGGCCAAGGTCTGAGCCTCGTGGTCCGCGAGCCGATCCCCAGCATCAGCTCGCCGGGCACGAGCGCGGTCGCGATCGCATTGTTGCTTCCCGCCGTCCAGTCCGCCCGCGAGGCCGCCCGACGCGCCCAGTGCGTCAACAACCTGAAGCAGATCGGTCTGGCGTTTCATAACTACCACACGGCGAACAACGCCTTTCCCCGAGCGGCCATCACCGACAAGCAGGGCAAGCCGCTCTTGAGCTGGCGCGTGGCCATCTTGCCCTACATCGGGCAGCAGGGACTGTACAACAAGTTCAAGCTGGACGAGCCGTGGGATAGCCTGCACAACAAAGCGCTCTTGAAGGAGATGCCGTCGACCTATGTCTGTCCCAGCCGATCCAACGCCGAGCCGTTCACCACGACTTACCAGGTGTTTTCGGGCAAATGCGCCATGTTCGAGAACGGCCAGGATATCAGGCTCCCGAGCGTCACCGACGGCACGTCCAACACAATCCTGGTCGTCGAGGCCAAGGAGGCGGTTCCCTGGACCAAGCCCGCCGACTTGACGTTCGACCCCGCGGCGGCACCTTCGCTCCATGGCGCCGGTTCGCCCCATCCGGGCGGTTTCAACGCCGTCTTCGCCGATGGCTCCGTCCGCTTCATCAAGCTCGCGATCGACCCGACCGTGTTCCGAGCCCTGATCACGCGCAATCGAGGCGAAGTCATCAACGAGGGCGCGTTTTGAAGTGGTAATCGTGCAAATAGTTGATTTGTGCCAACAAGATCCGCGACATAGCTCTTTGAAATCAAGGCCGTTGTGTATGGAAGATTCGACCCCGGAGGATTCGCCGCCTTTTGGCATCGACCCCGCGGTATCGCGGCTGATCTTTGTGGCGATGCTGGGATTGGTCGCGGGCGGATTCGTGGCCTTTCGGATGCTCAGCAAGCCGGTGGAACCACCGCCCCCGGAGGTCGCCAAGGATCCGCTGTTGACCCAAGGGCGGACGATCTATCTCGTGCGATGCGCGACCTGCCATGGCAACGACGGCCGCGGCGACGGCCCGATCGCCAAGGACTTACTCGGCCCACCCGTGGGCAACCTCACCGATAACGAGTGGAAGCACGGCGATCGCCCCGACCAGGTCCTGGGCGTGATCGCCAAGGGCGTGCCGGAAACCCGAATGGCAGGCTGGAGCACCGTGCTCGATCCCCCAGAGCTCAAGGCCGTCGCGGCCTATGTCTACTACCTGGCCAAGCACCCCGTGCCCGAGGAGTTACGCCAACCGTGAAATGAATGAATCCGTGCTCATGCGATCCGCTCGTGGTCTTCGTGATGAATGACGGCGTCGGCCTCGATCTCCACCATCGCGGCATCATCGATCAGCTTGGCCACCTGAACCATCGTGGTCGCCGGACGGATTGATTCGAAGTACTCGCTGTGGATTTCGGCCGCCTCGCGCCATTGGCTGATGTCGGTCACATAAATACGGGTCCGGACTACGTCGGCGGCCTTGCCGCCCAGTGCCTCGATTGCGGCGATGATGATTTCCAGGCTCCGTCGCGTCTGTGCTTTGAGGGTTGGCCCAAACTGGCCGTCGGGCTCGACGCCAACGGTCCCCGTCACGAAGATGAAATCCCCTTCGCGGACCGCGCGCGAATAGCCGACCACGGGTTCCCACGGTGAGCCAGTCGACACGCACTTTCGGCCATTCCGCTCGGTCACCGTCAGTTTCACCTGAGAGGTCATCGTCGTTGGCTCCCGTTGAGTTGAGGTCGGAATTCGGCTCGATTATCCTCTTGAGCTTAGCCCGGTCCGCGCCGCGGGAGCAATTCGAATCGACTCCACTGACGAGGGAGTGATCGACATTAGAAGTTAACACCGGGTTGGCCAAGACGGCCGCATTCGTATACTGTCGCACGAGGGCACTGGCTTGGCCTTAGCGACTGGACGAGCGGGCATCGCGTGCTCGACATAATCGTCAGAAAACCGCTATCATTGAGATGCGATGAGTCTCGCCCTGGAAGAAGCGTGGAAAATGGAGAGACGGAGATCGTGACGGCGGACGCAACTGATGGTGCCTGACTTCTATGCGAGACTGGGGGTCGATCCGGGGGCCGAGCGGACCGAGATCGAGGCTGCGCTTCAGCGCAAGCAGCCGGCCTGGTCGATGGGCACGCGAAATCCCAAGAACCGGCATGTCAATCAGCTCTATCTCGACGAGATCCCGGCGTTGCGCAAGGCGCTTCTGAGCGATCCAACCTCCCGCGCCGCGTACGACGCCGAGCTGGCCGTGGCCCAGATGCAAGAGCGGGAGCGGAAGCTCGACGAGCTGCAACGTCGGGTCCGCCTGCGTGCGGCCAAGGGAGGGCTGAGCCGCGTCGGATCGTGGACTTCTCGGCGATGAGGCGGCCAAGCTCGGCCTGAGCGAGGAGGATCTGCTCAAGGTCATCAGGCCGATCCCGAACCTGGTCGAGACTTCGAGCAAGAACGGCGACGGCGAGCTGGATGTCGACCCACCCGCCGATGTGCTCGACCCGTCGACCCGCCGGCAGATCCGCGTGGCACTCGAGCATCTGGGCTGCCGCGACCTGTATGACGCGATCGGCGTGGAGCGAGACGCGCCGGCATCCTACATCGCCGAGCGCGCCGACGCCGAACGTCAGCGCTGGATGAAGAAGGCCCAGGTCACCGCCGAGAAGACCGCCTGGCTCGAGATCATCACCCACGCGCAGTCGCACCTGGGCTCGCCCAAGGCCCGCGCGCGATACGACCGGACCTTGGCCCTCGAGGCCGAGGAGTCGTTCGAAGGCCTGGCCGAGTTCGCCCTCAAGGGTTTGAGCCGGCTCGACGCGGGCACCCACGCGGCCCTGGTCGAGGAGGCCGCCGCGCTGGGGATTCCGTCCGCGCGGGCCGAGCTCCTGATCGGTCGGATCTGCCGGCGGTTGGGCGTGACCCGCGAGTCGGTCGCGGTCGCCGAATGCGCACGATGGCGGGTCTCGCCGTTTCGACTCCTTCCCCGTTCGCGACGGCTCAGGTCAACGGCTCACCCAAGTTCACGCTGCTGCGCTGCCGGCATTGCTCGGGAGTGACCGAGATGAGCCCGGTGACGCGGAAATCCAGCAACGGCGCGGTGCCGGCACTGCGGAGGCGTCGCTCAAGTGGGATTGCCCGGTCTGCAAGCGCAACCAGTGGGTCGACGAGCGTCGATGCGCCTGTGGGTTTCGCCAGGCGCTGGCTGAACCGCTGACGAGGCACTTCGACGCGGCCCAGCAGGCGTTTCGTACGTTTCAATTAGACCGGGCGCTCGAGCATCTCGAGCGGGTGCGGGAGCTGGCGCCCAACCACGCCGGCGCGCGGAATGGGATCGCCCGGGTCCGGCAGAGGCAGGCGGGTCTCTCGCAGGTCCAATTGGCCTACCAGACGGCGAAGGCCGGCGGCAGGCTGTTCGCCGCCCGCGCGGCCGTTGAAGCTTGGAGCCGGGTGGTTGATCCCGAATCGCCCGAGCTTCAGGCCGCCTGGTCCGAGCTGAGCCGGCGACCTGCGCCGGGCCGAGACGCTGGCGGCAAGGGCCCGGAACCTGGAGCGAACCGATCCCCCGGCGGCCCGGACCTTGTATCGGCAGAGTCTGGCCATCGCCGCCGACCTGCCCGATGCCTTGGCCGGGCTTGGCCGCACTCCGCCCGATCCGCCCACCGTCCTGGATGCCCAGGTCCTGGGCGACCGGATCCGACTCTGCTGGACACCCCCGCCACCGGACGGTCTGGGACCGCTCACCTACGTCATCCTCCGCAAGCGGGGCGGCGCGCTCCAGCACCCCGCCGACGGCACCCGGATCGCCGAGGTCAGCACGATGCGAGTTCGACGACACGCACGCCACACCGGGCGATACCGTCGGCTACGCCGTCCTGAGCAAGCGCGGCGGGGCCGAGTCGATTTCGGCGATCTCGCTCGGCCCGTTTGTTTTCCTGGCCGATGTCAAGGATGTGCGCGTCGACTTTCGCCAAGATGTGGTCGAGCTGGCCTGGCAGCCTCCGCGTGGCGTGTCCGAGATTCGCGTGATCCGCAAGCAGGGCGCGCCGCCGACGAGACCCCCGCGACGGCGATCGGATCGCGACGGCGCATCGATCATGCACTGGACCGAAACGTCGATCCGAACGAGGTCTATCACTATGGCATTTATGCCATCTACAAGATGTCCGACGGCCGGTTGTTCCCTGCGCCCGGGGTCGTGGTGTCGGCGCGGCCGCAGCCGACGGTGTCGGCGCTCGAGGCTCCCCGGCTGTTGGTCGAGCCCGGGCCGCGGTGTCCGGCTCGACTGGATCGAACCGGTGCGCGGCGCGGTCAAGATCCTGCGCACGGCCGATCCCCTGCCCGTCCCGGCCGGCACCCGGCTCCCGGCCAGTCGAGGCCGAGGCGCTCGAAGGCCACCGGATCGAGCCGGCCTCACCCGATCGAGCCTACGACCCCGAGCCTCCCGCTGAGGGCCATTGCTATTACACGCCCTTGACCGTCTGGAACGGCACCTGTACACCGTCGGGCACGGTGTGGCCCTCAGCCGGGTGCCGGACCCGTCCGAGCTCCGCGCGACTCGCGCCGGCGGCGGACTCGGCGGCGGTTCCAGCGGCATTCGGGTCACGCTTCGCTGGCAGTGGGCCGCGGAAGCCAGCGCCACGCTGGTCGTCGCCCGCCAAGGCACGCCCCCGCCGGGGACAAACGACCCCGCCGCAATCACCGAGACCGTTTCGTTTGCCGATTACGACCGCCTGGGGTCCTGGACACTCAGCTTGCCCCTGACCCGATCCCCCGAGCTCGGCCACCGCCCCGGCCGCTCCGGTTCAGAATCCGATGCCCGACCAGGTCCGCCGATGCTGGGCCTTGGCACATCAGGGTTTATAGCCTCGCCGACCTGGACGGCGTGCGTTCGATCTCTCCAGGGCCTGGAACCGACCGCGGCCACGGTCTTGCCAGGGCCAAATCCGGAGGTGACTGTCTCGTATGTACTGAAGCGGCCTTGGTTTCCGGGCTTCCCTTGGTCGGTGACGTTCCAGACAGACCCACCCGGCACACCCGTGCCCGCGATGGTCCTGGTGGCCCACCCGCGCGCGGTTCCCCTCTCGGTCGACGACGGCCAGATCGTGGCGCGCTTTCCAGCCGGACCCGCCGCCATCCGCCACCCGATTCGCACGCCTGTTAATCTCGCTAAATATGGCGTTCGTGCGTTTCCCGACCCTCAGGTTGAACCCGCCTTGATCGTGCCGATTCGACTCCAGCACCCTCGAGATGGAGTAACTCGCGTCTGAATCAGACATCTCTGGTTGAACAGTCGATGTTATCGTTTAACTAAGCCGATCCGTGCGTCGCGGGACCAGTGATCGGCGGCCAGCGATGATCGCTTGTTGGACCGCCCATTCATTTCGTGGCAGATCTGATTGTGGTAGAGTGGCGTTTTCGTCACGACCCGATCGACGTCCCCAACCCTTCGGATCGCTGCCGGCGGAAGCTTTCTGTTCGGCTGTGGCCTAGGGTTGAGGCGCCGTTTTCGCAGATATTCAGGATCACCGGTATGAATCGCTACATTTGCGACGCCGACGACTTTTATGTCAACGTTCACCTCAATACCGAGATGGATTTGCCCAGCAACCGGGACACGGTCTTGCACTTTTTCGAACAGATGAAGAAAGGCTTCCCGGAGCTGCGAAACTTTTACACGAGGGAGAACGGAGACCTTGTCTTCGAGGGGGATAAGGACCAAGAAATGTATCGCTGGCTGGCGATCGAGCCGCGCCGGTTGTGCTCGGGGCATACGAATCCCGAGTCGCTGGAAGAGGCTTATCGCCAGCACGAGCTGGTCCTGGAACTGGCTCCGCCGCTTGTTGACGATCAGCTTGCTGGACTGCGAGGCGCTCGACGTCATGTATGGGTTCGACTTCAACTACGACGGCAATCACGACGAGGTGGTGGCCGAGGCACTCGGGGTTGGGTCTGGCCTGGAAGGGCTCTTCGAGGTGCCGCGCGCCCGCGTGGTCAACTACGAGCCGTCCGTGACGTTCGCGTTGAACGAGTCGATGTCAACTGCAATGCCGGCTGGCGATCGAGACCCGGACCAATGCGACTCAGGTTCGGACCCGCGACTACGGCGAAGACCAGATCAGCGTCTACTTCACGGTGCGGCAATACTGGGGGAGCGGTCCGGAGCTGACCTTCCTGGAGTCGTTCCGCCGTCAGCGCGAAGTCGGTGAGGAGATCCTCCAGCAGGCGGTCATCCCTCGGATCGTCCGGCCCCTGGCTCAAGTGATCGCCTCAAGGTAAGCGTATTCGATCCTTCCGATCGCTTGCGTGAACAGCTACATACCGACTCAGGACGAGGAGTCGTTCCATGCCCCGACTCAGTTCATTGGCGCGGAACCTGACGGCGGAGATCAGCCTTCACCGTGCTGGCGATCGCGCGAAGCCTCAAGGCCCGGGGTAAGGACGTCGTCGAGCTGGAGATCGGCGACAGCCCGTTCCCCACCACGCCGAAAGCCAAGCGGGCGGGCATCCGCGCGATCGAGGATAACGAGACCGGCTACTGTCCGAGTCTGGGACTGCCCGAGTTTCGCGCGGCCGCGCGCTCGGTTCGTCACGGCCGAATTCGGCTACTCGGCGACGGCCGAGAACATCGTCGTTGCCTCGGGGGCCAAGCCGTTCGAGCAGTACTTCGCCGAGGCGGTTCTGGACCCGGGCGATGGGGTCTTGGTCTTCAGCCCGCAGTTTCCGACTTATCTTCCCAACCTCGAGCGCCGAGGGGCACGGGCCGTGCTGGCGCCGCTCAAGGTCGAAAACCAGTTTCGCCCGTCCGCCGAGGACGTCCAGAAGTTTCTGGCCACCGATCCCAGGCCTCGAGCGATTTTCCTGAATTCGCCGCACAATCCGACGGGCGGCGTGGCCACTCGCGAAGACCTGGCCGCGATCGCCGCGATCGTGCGCGGCACCGACCTGATGGTCTTTTCCGACGAGCCCTATTGCCACATGGTCTGGAGCGGCCGGCACGCCTCGATCCTGGCCGAGCCGGGGATGCTCGAGCACACCGTGGCGGCCTACACGTTCAGCAAGTCGTACAGCATGAGCGGGTGGCGGATCGGTTTCGCCGTGGCGGCGCCCGTCGTCGTCGACGCGATCGGCAAGCTGATCAACACGACGGCCTCGTGCAGCCCGCCCCTGGCGCAGCGGGCCGCCCAGGCCGCGCTCGAGCACGACGCGGCGACCCGCGACGACTACATGGCGCGGTTCCGCGGCAAGGTCGAGCGGCTCTGCGACGGCCTGGAGCGCATCGACGGCTTCCGGGTCGTGCGCCCGGCCGGCACCTTCTACGTCTTCCCGGATGTCCGAGCGGTCTGCAACCGCCTGGGAATCACCTCGCACGGCCTGGCCCTCTACCTGCTCGAAGCGGCCGACGACGACTTCGGCGTCGCCTGCCTGGGCGGCGAATGCTTCGGCGAGGCCGGCCGCGGCTTCTTGCGCTTCAGTTGCGCCGAGCCCGACGAGCGCATCGACGAGGCCATGGAATTCCTCCCCAAGGCCTTGGAGCGGCGGATCGAATCAAGAGCTACCTGGACGCGAATCCTCAATATGTGCTTGATATTCCATATTAATTAGAGTAAATATTAATCACATAATTTAGTCTAAAGCGTGCTTTTTGTTCAGAGATTGAGGTGGCCGGCCGCCCTGACGCAAGAACGCGATCAGATCAGCCATGTCCTGGAGGCTGAGGTTCTGTTCGAGCCCCTCGGGCATGAGCGACTGTGCGGTGGAACGGATCTCTTCGATCTCGGAGCGGAGCAGGGTTTCCTCGACCGCGTCGGCGCGGCGGAGTTTCAAGGTCGTCGCGGACTCTTCGGCGAGGAGTCCCGAGAGGAGTTGGCCTCGACGGGTGGCCACGGCAATGAGAGTCAGGTAGTCGGGCGCGACCTCCCGGTTGGGGTCGAGGATATCCACGAGGAGGGCCTCAGGGGCACGGCCGGCGATGCCCGAGAGGTCGGGACCGACCTTGTGTCCCCGTCCTTGGTGCTGGTGGCAGGTCTGGCAATTCTTGTCGAAGAGGGCCGCGCCCCGACGTTCGTCGCTGTCGAGTTTCAGGGCGGCCTGATAGCGAGCCAGCACGGCCGAGCGCTGCGGCGGCGCGAATCGCGCCAGCATGGCCGAGGCACGTGACCTCAGGCTCGGGCTCGATAGGCGCTTGAGCGCCTCGCGGGTCGCGGCATCGAGCTCGCCGGGTACGATCGTCTGCCGTTCCAGGGCCTGGATCAAGGATTCCGCGAGCACCGGCGAACCGGCAATGGCTGCCAGCAGCTCGCGGCGCGTGCCCAGTGCCAGGTCGTTCCAGTGCGCGAGGGCCTTGGCTGCCAGCGAGAGTCGCCCGGCGCGCGCGACGGCCCGAGCGGCGGCGGCCTGAATCGCGACCGGTTGGTTGACCGCCAGCAGGTCGGGAACGATCTCCTCGGCCAGGTCAGGGCGGCCCCGCGCCACCACGTCGAGGGCCACCAGCCGCTCCGCGACCGGCTGATTGGAGACCGCGAGCGCTCGAGCGGACGGCCCAGAGTCTGGTCGAATCGTTCCAGGTGCGGTTTCAGCTCGGGCGACGGCGCGGCGATCAGGGCATGAAGCGGCGGGCCGGACCGCTCCAGACCCTCGGCCAGGCCCGCGAGCAGGGTGAGCGCAGTCGGTCGATCGGCCGGGACCGGACGGCTCGCATCCCCTACGATCCGCGTGGGACGCGATCATCCCCAGCAGAGAGGCCAGCTCGGGAACGCGGCGGCGAACTCCCACGATCGCAGCGGTCTGCGATAGCAGTTGAGCCCGGCCTGTCGCGGAAGGAATTCGAATCGCATAAGGGGATGAACGAAAGTGAGCGAATCAGCCAGCCCGCTCGAGGATCGCCAGCCGCATCCAAGGATCGGCCGCGTCGCTGAACCGCGATCTTTCCCAGGGCACCGAGAGCGGCCGGTTCCTCGCGACAGCGATCGCCAAGTGCCAGCGCGGCCTGGAGCCGGACGCGGATCGCGGGGTCCTCGGCCGAGGCCAACCAAGCTCGTTGTCGGGAGCAGTCGGACTGTGCTGCTGAGACTCGATCGCCGACGCGACACGCAGGGCGTGTTCGCGCAGGCCGGGGTGCGGGTCGGCGATCGCTTGAGCGAATCACGGCCGCGTCAACCGCGTCGAGTCCTGCCAGGGACCAGAGAGCATGGAGCCGCGTCAGGGGGTTTCGCGTGTCCTTCAGCGCCGCGATCAAGAGCGGGACCGCCGCGCGATCCTGGCGCTCGACCAGCAGCCGCTGCGCCGTCATGCGCCACCAGCCGTTTGCGTGGCCCAGCAGACGCAACCAGCTCGGGCACGCCAGCCTGGCTCAGGTTCGGCCGGCGACCGCGTGACGACGTCGCCGCGGCTTTGGGACGAACTCGCCAGAGCCGTCCTCGATCGTGCCAGCGGCGGAAGTCGACGGTTCCGCGGGCCGACTCGGGCACGAACTGAGGATGCTCGACCAGCTCGCGGTACATGTCGACGATCGTCAGGGCTCCGTCCGGTCCGGTAGCCAGGTTGACCGGACGGAACGCCGGGTCGGATGAGGCCAGGAACTCCCGACCCGGCTCGGCCCGGCGAGCAACGAAGGTCACGCCCGCTGGTTCGAGCACGCGGCGGTGTACCAGGTTGGTCAGGGGCTCGCAGACGAAGGCATTGCCGTGGTAGGCCGCCGGCAGCCAGTCACCGCGCTCGATCGTCGGCCCGCAACTGGCGTTGAAGAAAGCGACCGATTCGCGGTTGAACCGCGCCTGGGCCGGGCTGATCCCGAAGATCCGGCCGCCGTCGGCCAGGTCCAGGATGGACGCGACCGAGGAAGTCTCCGCCAGGTACGGGTTTCGGTCGAGCGCCTGCTGCTCGAGCACGACGTGCCGGATCGGAATCGTGTTCCACGAAGGGAAGCGGTTCCCCCAGTCGTCGTGTGCCAGGCCGAACTGGCTGAAGCCGGCGATCGCCTCGACCCGAACCGCTTGGCCTGGACTCCTGGCCGCTGTTTCAGGCGAAACCGCAAGTCGCGGCGGCGGATGGAAACGGCTTTGCTCGACGGCTCATCAGGCGCACGGACCTCACCGTCGCTCCGGCCGTTGGCGGCGTAGATCTGGTTGTCCAGCCCCCAAAAGAGGCCGTTGACCCGGAGCTGCGTGTTCCCCTCGCCGAAGCCGGTCAGCACGACGCGCTTTTCGTCGGCGCGACCGTCGCCATCGCGATCACGCAAGAACCAGATGTTCGGCGCGGCCGTCACCAGCACGCCACCAAAACAAGGCATCACCCCGTTCGGGAAGCGGCAATCCATCGGCAAAGATCGTTGCGTGCTCATAACGGCCGTCGCCGTCGCGATCCTCCAGCCGCCTGATCCGTCCCGATGCCGTCGCGATCGGGTAGTCGATCATTTCGGCGACATACAGCCGCCCATCCTCATCCCAGGCGATCGCGACCGGGCTCGTCACCTCCGGCTCGGCGGCGACCAGCTCGATCGTGAGGTCAGGGTCGGCCAGCTCGAAGGCGGCCAGCGCCTCGCGAGGCGGCCGAGGAGCGCTACCCGGACCTTGTGCCCAGACAGAGGTGCTCAAGAAAGCCCGGCAAGAACAGCAGGAGCCATCGAAGATCGGAAAGTCTAAAAATACTCATCATGTATATTGCTTGATTTCTTACGAGGCACAGGTTTCATCCAGCCGTTCCAGAGCGTGATGAGCGCCAGGAAGCCGATAGCGGCATCAGGCCGGCCAGGAATGTGACCTGTGCAAAGGAACCGGTCCGGTCGATCCAGATGCCGATTCCTCCTTGAAGGAATGCGTTGGCAATCCAGGTGGAGCAGCTCAGCACGCCGGTGACGTTACCCATCCGCCGCGTCGAGAGCTCCTGGGTGAATGCGTAGTAGAGCGGATGCTGGCCCAATGAGCCGAAGCCGATCACCAGCAAGATGAACAAGAGCATCGATGAGGCGGGCAAGAAGGCGGCCAGTGCGCTCATGGCGGTCAGCAGCGCGCAGCCGAGGAACGCGGCCATTCGCGCTCCGTGGACCGAGTAGCCGCGCGTCGTGAGCCATTTGACCAGAAAACCGATCGCGATGCAGCCGACATCCGCGGCCAGGTAATAGGCCACCGAGAAATACTGGACTTGCTGCTTGGTGTAATCGATGCTGCTCGCGAAGCATCTTGGGCATCCAGGCGCGGAAATACTGCCAGCACAGGTTGATGCTGATCACGACAACCACCAGGGCCAGGAAACGGCGGATAAACGTGCGGCGCTGGGTCATCAGGGCGTGAGCGACTTCCGCATCATTCGTCGCGTCCGCGAGCAGCCGTTCTCTCCTCGGGGGCAAGCTCCGGTAAGGCGGATTTGTCGAGATCCAGGTCCTTCGAGCGGACGATGGCCAGCCAGGCCACGATCCAGACGGCACCGATCGCGCCGATCACTCGAAAGGGAAGTCGCCAGCTATCGGCGGCGCCGGTCGTCAATGCCAAGACAACCAGCGGCGTGGCGATCGCACCCAGTGACGCACCGCTCTGGAGGATGCTGTTACCCAGCGGACGGTCGCGGCGTGAGAGCAGTCGTTGCACGGTCACCAGCGCACAGGGCCATTGCCCCGACTCGAAGAAACCCAGCAGCAACCGGTAGAAGAACAGCTCGCGGTAGGTCGTCACCCAGCCGGTCGCGAAGCCGACGGCCGACCATCCGAACAGCACCGCCGGGTAGATCCAGCGCGGACCGAACCGGTCGACAGCGAGCCCCGTGACCAGACCCCCCACGGCGAAGGCCATGCCGAAGCCGAACTCGAGCTGGCCGTAGTCCTGGTTGGTCAACATCAGGTCGCGGCTGATTTCGGTTGCCTGCTGCGCCAGCGCCTGGCGGTCCATGTAATTGAGCATGGTCGCCAGCAGCATCAACACGCAGATGCCCCAGGCCCGGAGCGTGGCCCGCGACTCCGGGGCCGCCAATGTTGCACTTGCGTCCGTGTTCATATCATCCTTCCCAGGAACGGCCATCCCAGGCGATGACCCGTTCCAGAAAGGTGACGAGATCCTGAGAGAAGACGGTGAACAGGGTCTGGCCTTTGAGAGCGTTGGCGCAGCCGAGGGTCGCCGATGTAGCCGAGGGGGCTCCGCTCCTTGGTGATCCAGCCTCGCGTGGCCGGCTCGAATGCCACGCCCGCGGGGACGGGTTCCAACTGACTCAAATCACCGACCAAGTGCGGCGCCAGGTGCAAGATCATCGACGTCTCCCACTCGCAGGCGTGTTGCATCCGATCCTGCTTCAAAGTGGGATCGACCTGGTGGGGCTTGCCTCCCAAGAGCCAGTAGGTCGACGCCAGGAGCAGCAGATCGTCGCGCTGTCGATAGCGCTGGCGGGCCTCAAAGACCGCCTGTTGAGCGGGCACGATGTTGCCCCCATGGCCGTTCAAGAGCACCACGCGGCGGAACCCGTGTACGACCAGGTTGTCGATCAGGTCTCCCAGCAGGTCGAGGTAGGTTCGTGGCGCGGCCGAGAGAGTTCCCGCGAAATCGAGATGATGGTGCGAATTGCCCAGCCACAAGAGCGGCGTCCAGACCACGCGATCGCCCAGCAACTCCGCCGCTCGGCGGACGACCTCGCCCAGAAGCATGCTGTCGGTAAACACCGGCAAGTGCGGCCCGTGCTGCTCGACCGCCGCGATCGGCACGACGACGGGCAAGTCGTTCGAGACCGCCTTCACCGCCGGCCAGCTCATTTCTTGAAGTTGCACAACGCCCGCTCCTCACGTCTGTTTCTTGGTCTGGTTCGGTCATCCAGGATTACCAGTGTAGTCGAGCGCGGGCCGTTCACAACCCCGCGGTGGCGGGAACGCACTCGAAGTGTGCGGTGAGATGAGAATAGGCAAGGAGTTAATCGCCCGGGCAAGAAAGCTCCGGATCAAACGGGCAGACCACGAAACGTCGGAGTACCCACGACATTTCGTGAGGCCGGTCTGCGGAATCGCGCCAGAGCCACTTCTTGCAAGTGCGTGCCGCGGTCCTCATAATTCGTTGTCATGCTGATGCTTACGCGCAACCTGTCGAGATCGATTTCCGATTGGCACAGTCCGTGCAAATGCGATCATTGACCGTGCCCGCAATCGCCGGATCAGTCTGGATGGTCACCCAGAAGGAGTTCATGAAACATGCCACCAATCCGAACCGTGTTCTGCCTGGCTTTTAGCACAGCGCTCTTCCTCGTTCCGCCTGTCGGCCGAATCTTCGCGCAGGAACCGCAGGCCGGGCGTCAACCGGGAAATTCAAGGAACTCGAAGCGCTCAACGCCTCTTACCGCGAGCAATTGAAAGCGGTCGAGCGCCACTGGATCAACGACCTGGCCACTCTGGCCGGCAAGGCAACGGGTTCGGAGAGAGAAGCCGCTTACCGGCAATTATTCAACTTGGCGATTACGCATGACCTCTGCTCCGCGGCGATGCCCGCGGCCGAACACTACCTGGCATTAACACCGTCCTCCGGTCACGAGGTCCGCGCCTTGGCCGCTCTGGTCAAGGTGCTCGCCCGAGCTGAGAAAGGCGACCACGATCAATCGCTGGCCGACCTCGGTGCGCTATTCAAGAAATCCGCGGGCGGGCCGCCGCAAGCCGCGCTGCCGGACACCGACATGGCACTCGCGGTGGGAGAATCCTATCTCCAGCGATTGATTCGTAGCGGCCGATACGATATCGCCCGCAAGCTGTGTGAATTAGCCTGCGAGAACGACGCCCCGGCCATGGTGAAAACCCATTTCGAGGGCCGGATGGCTCGGCTTGGTCTGGTGGGCAAAGCCGCACCGACGATTGCCGGCGTTGATGTCGACGGCCGGCCAGTGTCCCTGGCCGACTACAAGGGGAAAGTCGTCCTGGTCGATTTCTGGGCGACCTGGTGCCCTCCCTGCGTCGCCTCGATCCCCGCTCTCAACAGACTCGCCCAAAAGTATCACGACCAAGGTTTTGTGATCCTGGGAATCAACGTCGACGCGATGCATGAGGACGTCAAAGATATCAAGACCGCCCTGCCGGTCGTTCGCCGGTTCCTCATCAAACACGGAGTATCATGGACCAATCTCCTCAATGGTCAGGGAGCCGGCGATTTCGCGACGGCCTACGGCGTCGAGGAGATCCCCGCCGGGTTCCTCCTTGATCGTGGCGGGAAGATCATCGGGGTGGACCAAAGCGGCGAAGAGCTGGAACGGGCCATCGTTGCCGCGCTGGGCGATCCGATCACCACGAAATCGAAATAACGGCAATTGAAGGAGTAAGCCATGACTCGCGAATCGGCAGCACGGCGTTTTCGGGATTGGTCCTCACCCTGGCGCTGACCACGTCCAGTCCCGTAAGGGCACAATTCCGTTTCGATATCAGCCCGGGTAGCCAGTACGAACAGGGCACCGTCGGTGGCTACGGCAGCTTCGGTGGGCGAGGCACGTCGCCTTATTCCTGGGGCTATAACGTGAACAACGGCCAACTTGGGGCGGGGTACCAGTCGGCCGCCCGGTACCAACTACCGACATTGCCCAGAGTCAGACCGCAAACGACCATCGCTTTTCAGCCGCTCTACAATGCCATCACCGCGCTGCCAGGCTGGTCGGGCGGAAGCGGGTCGTCATATCGGATTCGACGCAGGCTGCCGCGCAGGGCTTCGCAGCCCAGCGTTCCGCGTGCCCATCTCATGGACGACAAGGGCACGATTCGCTGGCCGAGCGTAATCCCCGACGATCCGTCCCTTGCCCCGGCGCAAGGCCGCCGAAGCCGCCGTTCATGCTGTCGTTCATGAGTCGAAGACAACCGGCCACGCCTCGATCAAGCCTGTGATCGACGCCAAGAACAAATTGACGGCATTCGCCGAGAAGGCGCTGCCGCTGGTCAAGGTCAAGAATGCCGCGGACGCCGACTCCCTCGAAGCCTTTTTCGATCACCTTGGCAAGACTCTCGACAACATGGCCCTCTACTACTGAATTTCGTTTCATGCCGTTGGCTGATGAGGCAGGTAATGGAGGAACCATTCCTGGGCCAGCCGGGCGACCTCTTCCAGGGCGCCCGGCTCTGGAAACAGGTGGGTGGCGCCCGGGACGACGTCGAGCTGCCGAGAGCATTCCAAGCGTTCGAACGCTTCGCGGTTCAGCTCGAGGACCACTTCGTCGTCTCCGCCGACAATCAGCAGGGTGGGAGACTCGACGCGGGGCAGCACGTCGCGCGCCAGATCGGGTCGGCCTCCCCGCGAGACGATCGCGCCGGCGGATTGCGGCGATGCCGCCGCCGCCCAGAGTGCGGCCCCGGCGCCGGTACTGGCCCCAAAATAGCCCAGCCGAAGCTTTTCGGTTTCCGGCTGGCTCGCCAGCCAGTCCGCCGCGGCCTGAAGCCGGCCGGCCAGGAGTACGATGTCAAAGACCTTCGAGCGGTCGTCGGCCTCGTCCTCTTCGAGCAGGTCGAGCAGAAGCGTTGCCAGGCCCGCTTTTTGCAAAACCTCGGCAACGTATTGGTTTCGCGGACTGAATCGGCCGCTGCCGCTGCCGTGTGCGAAGACGACCACCGCCGAAGCTCCCGCGGGCAGGTTCAGCGTTCCCCGCACGGTCCGCTCCCCTACCGGAATCGTGACTTCGCGTTCCATTCGGTCTCCTTCCGATTCGGTTTTCATGAGCTGGATTCGCCTTGATTTTGAGCGGACTGGGCCAACAGGTGACAGACCTCCTCGTCATCGGTCTGTTTAAAGTCGTCATACCAGAACCCGACGGCCCGGAAATGGTCGGGGGTGACGGCGCAGATGCATTCATCGGCGATCCGCTGGACCTCGGCACATGTTGACTTGGCACCGATCGGGACGGCGGCCACGATTCGCGCTGGCTCTTGCCGACGGAGGGCCGCTACCGCGGCCTTCATGGTCGAGCCAGTCGCCAGGCCATCGTCAACCAGGATCACGGTCTTGCCACGGACATCGCGTGGAGGGCGGCCACCGCGATAGATCGCCTCTCGCCGCGCCAGCTCGATGCGTTCACTGGCCACTTCCATCTCCACCACCTCGCGAGGAATCTTCAGCGCCTGGACCACATCGTCGTTCATGACCACGACGTCGCCCGAGGCGATCGCGCCCATCGCCAGCTCTTCCTGACCCGGCGCGCCTAGCTTTCGCACCAGGAACACATCCAGCGGCGCCTCCAGCGCGCAGGCTACCTCGAATGCCACCGGAACACCGCCTCGCGGCAGGGCCAGCACAATCACGTCGCTTCGGCGCGTATAATTCGCGAGCAGCTCGGCCAGCACCCGGCCCGCTTCCATTCGATCCGCAAATGGCCTGTTCATGGCTCCTCCTCGATCTCGTTCGAGGTGGTAACCAACGAAAACGCCCCGCCCATGCCAACGTTCACCGACGTCGCACAGGGGGGCTACCATAGCCGTTGAGTCGCCGCCCGACCACCAGCGCCTTCTCATTCCAGGTTAGTTCGATGGCAATCACCGGCGTCAAGCGATTTTCAAATATCTTGAAGCATGCCCGCCCCGCTCTCGTCGGATCGCTATTTCTTCAGCGGGTACAGGTCCAAATGCTCGAGCGCGTCGAGGATCCAGGGATGGCTCCAAGGGTTGCGCATCGCATAGCCGACGGAGAGCACCGAGATCGCCAGGGCCAGGAGCATCAGGCCGCGAGCCCAAGAGCGGCTCTGGCCCCCCTCGACCCCCTTCAGCAGCAAAAGCAGCCACAAGGGAATCAGCCAGAACACCCAGCGCAGCCCCTGCGTCATGCCGCCGTAGTTTCGTGCCTTCGGGTTCCAGGTGTAGAACGCCAGGATCACGAAGGTCAACACCGTGGTCAACCAGGCGACAGCCGCCAACGGTGCACCGCCCCCGCGCAGCAGGATAATCCCACTCGAGCCAGCCAAAAGCGCCAGCAGACCCGGGAATCAACCAGAGTACCCACGAATACGCTTGCAACCGTCCCTCGGCCGCCCAGGCCGACGGGTCGTAAAGATACAAGCCCGCCGAGCCCGAGGACCGCCAGAAACGTGATCCCGGTCCAGACCTCGAGGAACCGGCCGCCCCCCCCGAGCAGACGGATTGCTCCGAGAGCCGAGAACAAGAAGATCGGCGTTAGCGAAAAGATTCCGTGGTGTCCCAGCGTCATATGGAACAGGTAGACCCAATATGGCTCGGGTTGATCGTTGAGCGCATCGAGATCCAGAGGTGTCTTCCAGAGACTTCCTTCAAAGAGATACTCGTCGGTCCCGAACGACTCATAAGCCAGTTTGAACTCGCCGAAAACCGCGTACTGAGCGGCCGCGAACGCAGCAATGGGAATCAGCGCCGCCGGGATGAAATACAGGACGGTTCGTCGGAAATCACGGACCAGAAGCAAGCCGGCGAGCGACGCGAGAAACGCCAGGGCGGGAAGCTCATTGGCCGCGGCGAAGGCCGCGAAGAAGCCCGACACGGCGAACCGCCAGGCCGAGAGTTGCCGTTGGTCCCAGATCCGCACGAACTGGTAGAGCGCGAAGAAGACGCTATAGGCCGCGACCGTGTGGTTGTTCAGGGTTTGCGTGAACGGCAATAAATACGTGCCGAATGCCGCGGCGGCCAGGCTGAAGAACCAGACCCAGTCGTTGGCGGCAAAGTCGTCGAGCAGACGTGCGAACAGGACCAGGAACGCCCAGAATGGGATGACGTTCAAGAGGATGAGAATCGGTTTGAAATAGAAAATGTAGACCGGCCATTTCACCTTATCTTTGGGTGTCTCGAGCACGCCTTTGACCTTGCCGGGAGCATCGGGGTCGGGCTGTTGCGTTTCTCGCGGAGCCCGTTCCTGGAGCACGACCCGGTCGAGCGGGACGCCCGTCAATATGTCGGGCCGGGTAGAGAATCCCGGCGATCAAGGTCGGCAAGAGCGCAGGCTTGCTGGAGTAGAAGTGCTTGACTGGCTCCTGACCACCTGAGCTGCCACTTGGTTCTTTCGGCGCGGAAGACCTTGTCCTGGGTATCGGTCTGCCAAGGGCAGTCGTCGATGATGTAACTGCCGCGCTCGAGCAGGCTCCAGACAGTGCACCAGCGGGAGATGTCGTTGGCGCCCATGAGTGTCGGCTGTCGCAACGTAACTCCCAGCGCGATCGCCGTCGCCGCCGTGATCACGATCAAAGCAATGAAGCGGCGTGCGTCCCGACGTCCTAGCTTCGGATCGAATTCGTTCATGTTTTAATATAGCCTTGGCGTGTGTTTTCCCGCGGTTATGAACGCGCGGTTTCGGTGGGTCTATCTGGGTGTCGCCGGAAAATCGCGTCCAAATGAGGGGCCTTATTATAACCGCTCGGGGATCGAACAGGAGAATGAGCTGGTCCAGTGAGTGTTCTACGACCTAGGGCGAGATGTTCCAGACCTCAATAAGGCGCCAGCCCTTCGCCGTCAAGGCGACCCTGCCGCCGATGTCCCAACCCACCTTGCAGGCTCGGGCGATTTTCGCGGGGATCGGCATCGGCCCAATGACCGGGTCGTTGCTCATGAAAGGCTCTAGCCAGATTTCCTTCGGTCCGATCCGCTGGATCAGGAAATGACCGTCAATGGTCTTCTCGGAATCGACCGGATCATTCTCATCGAGCCAGTCGTTGAGATGGTCGAGCAGTTTCTGGGTGGCGGGCAGGTCACGTGCGGCCTCGCGGACCCGTTCGCTTGTAAATTCGTCGTCCTCAGTATAACCCTTCTGGACCAGCCACTTGGTGAGTTTCTTGACGACGGTCCCGGCGGACTTCATCGTTTCGTCGCTGCCGATGACTTTGCGGGGCATGAAATAATCGAGGAATTCGGAGAATCCGGAGGTCATGTCGTCGGCCCCGAACGTGTCGCAATAGGTGCCCTTGGCGCTGGTAATCGCGTTGTATTCCTTTTGGTCGTGACCGGGCCAGTAGCTCTCAAGATACGAACGGTAGAGATGGATGATTCCTTCATACTTGCGGTAGGTGTTCGGGCTGAGCCTGGCGTTTTGGTCGGCCAAAAACTCCGTGAAGATCTGCGAAATGGTTTTGCCCGGCTGTGGAGTGCTCATCCGACCCTCAAACCTTGGGATAGAGTGCTTTCGCATTCACCGAGACCGGCCACGATGGATCTCAGCATGGATACGAACCTAATAGCGCACGGTCTTGAATTGTATACGAGAAAGGGCCCGACACAACTGAGGAGTCAGAGCCCCGAGATTGGGATTTCTTGGGATGACTGCTCCCTTCACGCTGCGGCATCAATCGTTCCCTCCACGACGACGGGCGCAGTTGACTCGCGACCTCCCGTCGCCGAGAATGAGTCAAGAAAGTTCAACGAATCGGCGATGGAGTTCGCCGTGAACCGCCGCGTTGTGCGGCTAATAACTCCTACCAAGAGGTTCTTCCTCCGGGTGGAGTGCCGAGTCAGGCCAAAGCCCCGGAGGTTCTCCAGGGGCTTTTTGTGGTTTTCTGCCGCAAGTTTTCTGCGCACGCCACTCGAAGGGAGCGTCTTGGATGTCAGCGCCGCCGCTCGAAGAGGTCGATTCGGGCTTGGTCGCATCGGTCCAAAAGGACTGGACGGCGGACGAGCTCGCTGGGACGAGCGGTGGGAAGGTGCTCACACTTTCGCGGCAGCTAGGGGCCGGAGACACCGGCTTTGCACCGACGCTCGCGGCGCGGATTGTTAGGTTCTTCCCTGGAGAGCATCGCCGACCGGGTGAGCGATGCTGGCCCTGTCGCGTTGTGATCGTCAATTAACGGTGGTCATCCGTTGAAGAAGAGGAGAAAGAGGCGTGGAGGCATGGATCAAAGTAATCGTGCTCTCAGCTGGCGGGGCGCTTGGCGTCAATGCCCGCTACTGGCTAGGAGTCTGGATGAACAGGTGGGCGAGTCCGCAGTTTCCGTGGGCGACCTTCACCATCAACGTGACGGGGTCGTTTGCTATTGGCATCCTCACGATCGGCCTGACTCGGTGGCTACCCCACCCTAACCTTCGCCTCCTGTTGATCACGGGTTTTCTGGGAGGATATACGACGTTCTCGACATTCGAATACGATTCGGCGACACTCTGGGAACGCGGGGAGTTGTGGCTGGTGGCGGCCAACATGGTAGGGAGTGTCATGGTGGGCTTCGTGGCAGTCCTGCTGGGGATTGCCATCGCTCGCGGCCTTGGCCCTGCACACATCGCCGTCGCGTCACGCGGAGCACCTCTCGGGCAGTCGCGTCTCCCTCATCCTCGCACGACCCTTCGGGTGCCCGGATCAATGGTCCGGCCTCATTGGGGAGTGGCGGTCGACCTCAGTGCCGAGACAAATGGGAAGACACCATGATTCCAACGGTTTCGAGTCTGCTGCGCATCTACGTCAACGCCAACGATCGCTGGCACGGCGCACCACTCTTCCGGGCTGTGGTGGAGACGCGCGCGGGGACTGCACTTGGCTGGGGCCTCGGTTTTCCCGGTCGAACTGAGCTACGGGGCGCACCGCCGGCTTCACGACGCGGAGAGCGAGTACACCTCGTACGATATCCCGGTTGTGATCGAGGTGGTTGATTCATCCGAGAAGGTGGCGATGTTGGCCGGTGAGTTAGACGTCATGATCGGTGAGGGGCTTTTTGTGTTGGGGCAGGCCCACGTCGTTCGTTACACCCATGTGGCCGAACGAGGCGAGGATGGTCGAACAGACACTCTGGACAGCAGGAAGCCCGATTCATCCCATGAGAATGTCGCGGTTAGGCGCGAGCGGAGGGGCGACCATGAAAATCGAAGGTGAGGCGAAGCGACTGACCGTTTACGTCGGAAGTTCCGATACGAAGGATGGCCGGAACCTCGCCGTCGCGATTGTCGAGCGGTGCCGCAAGATGGGGTTGGCCGGGGCGACCGTGTCTCGGGGTATCATGGGGTTCGGAAAGCAATCCGTCATCCACAAGGCCCACTTGCTGGGCCTTTCCGACGACCTGCCGGAGAAGATCGAGGTCGTGGATCGGCCCGAGGAAATCGAGCGGCTGCTGCCTGTCCTTGATGAGATGATTGGAGGCGGCCTGATCATTGTCGAGGACGTGCATGTCGTCCGTTACCTGCACGATCCAAAGGGATAGGAATTGCTTGAGTCGCTGTTTTTTGGCGCTCTCCGGATCAGCCCTCGGACCGTTTCCCCGGTTCGACCTCCACGGCTTCATGCCCAATCCGCTGTCGCCAGTACACGAGGTTGGCCTCGATCTCGGAGAGGAAGCGGCAAGCAATCGGCTGTGGGAGCCGCTTGCCTTGCTCCCACGATCGCACCGTGTTGACGTTCACCCCCAAGATTCCCGCCAATACCGCCTGGCTCACCCCGACGAGGTCTCGGACCCGCTTTACGTCTTCCGGTCGATAGGCACGCGGGACAGGCGGTTCCTTGTAGGTTCGGACCGTCAATTGTTTGCTTTCAATGCCTTCCGACCGCAGAATTTCGGTTGCCTCCTCGATGGCCGCCAGGATCTTCGCCCCGGCTGAGAGGCCGTTTTGTACTGTTCCTACGGCCTTTCCCTGGCGAGGTCGCGTTTCTGGCTTTGCATTCGTGCTCTTCATTTTCGATTCTTCCTTCTCTAGTTTCGCAACGCGAACTGACGGCGGAGTTCAGTCTCGAATGTCTTTAACGTGTTGGCTATTGCGCGAGCCTTGGCGGGAGACAGATCGCTCCGTTCGTTCTTGCCGAAGATCACGAAGAGGGCAATCGTCCCATATATCGGAAAATAGGAATAGCAAACGCGGTACGCGCCGCTCTTTCCCCGGCCCGAGCCAGGCGGTGTGAACCGTAACTTTCGCAGTCCACCCGTCTGCTCGATGACCTGGGCCTTGTCGGGCGAGTCGATCAGCTCTCGCTCTAGCGCTCGCAGAGCCTCGTCTCCAAGTCTCAGCTGTTGCCAATCCCGGACGAATGTGGGGAATTGGACGAATAGCAAGAGCCTGGAAGGACGCATTGTCGCCAATCGCCCGGTACCCCAGAATCCCAAAAAGAATGGTATCTTTTACGCCTAACACTGGTACAGGGTACCATAATTTGCGGAGGAGCTGCCATCCCGGCCGTGGGCGCCCGTCCGTCGAACGCCTTCTGATGCGAGGTGTGCGGGCTGCGGACGAGTTTTGTTATGTGACGGCCAGCCGCTGTCCCCGGCGGATTTCGGGTTTCCCCTCGAAGTACGCCACATCAGCTCGGGAGTGGCCCGACCGATCGGAGCGATGCGGCAATTCGGCTGCACGTCGGAAGGCGGGGTTTGGGGGATGCAATGTATCGTACGTAGCGGTATCCTCAACGATGGCCTCCGTCACGCCTTTGAACGTCTGGCAACGGCGGAAAAGACACTTCTTACAGACGTCGTATTTGTAAAAGGTGAATATATCCTTCGGAACGACTGAATTTGCTAGTTCGAGCACCAACATACGTCAAATTCCCGATGTAAAATCTGAGCTAGAAATGAGACTTGCCAGATTCGCGGCGGGCTTGTCCGCTGAGCTAATTCGTCAGCGGGGAGAGGAGTTCACGTGGAGAAGCCCACGTTTGCCTCAGTCACGGGCAAGCCATGTAGCTGCGGGTTCCTCGAGCGAGCCGCAGACGACCTGGACATGCCCATCCGGTTCGACCCCCCGGTGGGCGAATACCACTTTAAATTCCCGAGTCCGTGCGTCGGGGAGACGTGCCCTGAAGCCAAAGCGTATCTTGCGATCTACCACTGCCCGTTCTGTGGCGGTGCCGCCCCGCCCTGCAAGAGGGAGACGCTGTTCACCACGTTTTCCGAGCGGGAAGTGGTGCGGTTGTGCCGACTGTTCGACGGGTTGTGCACGCTCGAGGAAGTGGTTCGGGCTCTGGGTGCGCCGAACGAGGACTCGGACCGGGGACTAAGGATGAGGGAGCCGGAGAAGGAGGGGAAGGCCCCCAGATTGTGGACCTACCGGACTTTGGGCTACACCCGGTTATCGGACACGGCCGACGTTGAGGTGTATTCCGACCCGGCCGTGGCCAACGTTCAGGTAACGCTGGCGGGCAAGTACATCGGGCCGCCGATTCAATGAGCGACGGCCTAATCCTGTCGGGAGGAAAAGTCGATGGATCGGTTCGTACACCCAATCGGGGTAATCCTTTCCGGCGGGGCACTGGGTGCCGTTGGACTCCCGATTCTGACAATGGTTTATGAGATGGTCGCTTGGACTGTGTTCGTTCCGAACGTGGACGTCCAAGCACTGCTGTTCCTTTTATTCGTCAACGTCCCAGGCGGCGCATTACTCGGCGGCATAACAGGTTTCATCATCGCCTGCCTTTGGGAAGGTCGGCCCGATGCAGCGGGGAGAACCGCACTTTTCGGGGCGCGATATCGACGTTGCTTTTCATTTGTCTGGGTTGGTTCGTGTTCGGGATTACCGCAAACCCGACATACATGGAACGACTGATCAGCGTCGTTTTTTGGTTCGGCCTCCCATTGTTGTTGTCGGGCGCGTTGATCGGGACGGGCTACCGCATCCTCGCCCATCGCTGTGTAACTCATGAGTTTCCTCGTGAAAGTAAGCCTGCCCCGCGCGAGGTATAAGCGCATCCGGATTTCCTCGTCGATGGCGAGGCTAGTCGCCGGACAAACTTGACAGTCGCGGCGGGGCCCGAGCGTCAAGTCAGAAAGCTCCGCGCCTGGCATCGCTTTGCCCCACGGGATAAGCTGAGTTGGTTGTTTGCCGACGAGCAGGATGTCGTACGGAAGAAGCGACTCGCCGACGCCTACAAGGAACTTACCGGCGAGGATTCGGACTCCAGACTCACGCGGCTGGAGGACTGAGCCGCGACTTTTCCCCACTGATCAACGGACTTTTGTACGTCGAATAAGGACTTACGTCGAATTGTCAGTGTAAAGCCTGGACTAGAGTTCAGACTTGTCAGCCAGTTTGGCATACTGTGCAGAAGCCGCTCGCGGAGGCAAGGGATGGGTAGCAAGAACACCGGAAAGCCCGGACGTCTAATTCTTGCGCTGATGTGCATTTGGGCAGCTTGCGGGGCCGCATTCCTCCTGTTCGTCGAGAATGTGCTTGGCTGGTTCATTTTCTTCTCGCCGGGGTGGGCCAACGGCCTCCCGTTTGGGTTGAGCTTTCAGACGGCGCTATCTGTCGGGATGGCTGTGCAAATCTTGATCATGCTCATGACTGCGGCCGCGGGCTTCGGCGCGATCGCCGCGCTCGTTTGCACCTTGTTGGGGGTCGGTTGGGAGCGTGTAGGTCGGGATTACCGAATCTGGTTCTGGTTTGTCGTCGGGTTCTCGCTCCTAAGCGCAGCAGTATACTGGTATTGTCACGCGTGGGTGTGGAAGGCGTTTCCGAACGGTTACGAAATAACTTAAGTGAGGCCGCGATTGAGCATCCCCTGGCTGATCGCCCGGTCGGCAACAAACCCGGAGGCGTAAAGCATCGATTATAGTTGGAACTTGACACTTGGGCCTTGGCCCGACAGAAAAGCGCAACGGGTGAGCTAGAGATCACTCGGACAGACAACGCATAAGCAATCCCGACATGCGAAAATTCAACCTCATCGACGCGATGGCCTTGGTGGCCGCAACGGCCATCGGACTCATGATGGTCCGGAGTCTAGGACTCCCCTTCGATTGGAAAGTTCTCTTTCTCGGGCTCCCCGAGGGGCAGTCCGGCTTCAACGCACTGCGGTCCGGCTTTACCCTTGTCTTGGCCCTGTCGCCAATCCTCGCACTCTGGACGATAGCCCTGCTGTTCCTCCGGCTACGGAATCCTCGCCCGACCGTGCGGACGTTGACTCGACAGCCGGGCTTCGTCTGTACCTTCGCGGTCGCGCTGACCATAGCCGTCGGTGTTGCGAATCTGGCGATCGCGACCGTCATCACTTGGGCCCGTCACGGGTGGTCGATCACGGCGCCCTACTCCGGTTGGCTGTGGGCGTTTGCCTGTTCGCTCCCGGCCTTCTGCGGCCACGCCTTGGCGATGGCCTGGGTTTTCCAGGCCCTGAGCGGCAATTTGTGCTCCGAGCCGAGCTGGATCGACCGTGCCGGACGGGCTCTCGGGATCACCTGGATCGTCGTTGGTCTCGGCACCCTTTGGTTAGCGTACATTGGCACGTTGGCTTGACCGACGACTGATGACTCGAGGCGCAACGGATGAAGTATAGTTGGCGCGGAAAGTCGGCGCGGCACGATGGCGGGGCGTGTAACGGGTGATTCAGAGATCAGAATTGCCATTCAGAGGCGGTGGCCCTCATGGCTGCATTCACGGGCCGAAATTGGTACTTGGCCGGACTGACCATTGCTGCCGGGGCCATCGCAAGCCAGCTTCTCAGCAAGCACTATGCCGGCCTTGCAATGATGTCAATGGCCCAGAGCGCTGAGGCACTTTCTACCAGCAAGCGATACGCCCACAGCGGCCGGGAAACCTCGACGAAGGCTGAGGCCGATCAATCAGGGCGGCTGAAGGAGGTAGCCTATAGACATGCCCGCCGGGCCGGCCTATGGGGAGGCGTCAGCCTCGTTCTGGCCCTCTTTGCGGCCATACACTGGGCTTCGACTCGTATCCATCGCGGGGCCGGCGGCCAGAGATTGTTGCTGGCGCTCCTGGCGGTCTATCTGCTGCTTCTCCTCATCGTGGTCTGAGGCCACTTGGCTCCGTCGCTTCAGCGGTTGCGTCCTCCCGTGGTCACCGAGATCGTGCCGAGCGGCGCATAACGTGAATCATGGTTGGCGCGGGCGTGGGCGCGGCACGATGCCGGGAAGTGATAAGGGCGATCTAGAAATCAGAGTTGACGGTCAGATAGAGGATCTCGATCGCCGGTTCTTGGTATGAGAGCACTCGCGCCTCCCGGTCTATTGAGGCCATCATATGCGACCCCCTCGGCTTCAACTGCGAACGCTCATGATCGCGATCGCGGTATTAGCCCCCCTCTTTGCGGTCTGGGCCTGGCTCCACGATCTGAACCGATCTCTACAGGCATTTTACGGCAGAGGCGGACCGATCGCACTCAGAACACAGTTCTACCAGGAGCTTTCGACTGGCTCGCAGGCCCTTCGACAGGGGGATTTCAATGAGGCGGAGGCCCGTTACAGGGCGGCTCTCAAGTTGGCCGAGACATCCCAGTCTAAGGATGATCAGACTGGCTGGTATGATGTCCCTGCGGCCTTGGTCGGGCTAGCGGATGCCCTCGCCGGGCGAAGCCGTTTCGACGCGGCCGAGCCGCTATATACGAGAGCCCTGGCAATTTGCGAGGAGGCTTATGGTCCAGACAATCTCCCGGTGGCCAAGGTGCTCGAGCATTACGCGGAGTCGCTCCGACAGGCGGGCCGCCCCGTCGATCGAGATCGGTTGGATTCGCGTGCCAAGGCGATTCGGGCCAAACAAGATCGTGGGTGACGCCGAGAAATCGAGCTGTCGAGGACCCAGCCATTCGACTAGCCTCACGCTCCTCAGGCCGCAGGGAGCGCAAAGCCTCAACGATAGTTGGCGCGGACAGCGGGGCGCGGGACGATGATGGGGTGTGGAAAGGGTGATCCAGAGCAGGGAGTTTCCATTCGCAGCCCCTCGCGATAGCGTAGACGAGCCATGGATTCAAACGACTGGAGCCAACGCCGCATCACTGACTCGGCCCAGCGCATTCTGAAGCAGATCCCGTCTCGGGCCCTCCGACCGGGGGCTGCACGTCGTCGATGGCGCGTCGATCGTGATGTTGGCGCTCTTGTCCGTCGTGCTGTGGGAACGTAAGGTCGGTTTGGTCGCGCTGGAACGATCGGGGGCCGACCGGTTCGACCTGGTTCGTGGGTTGGACCGGCTGCTCGAGGAAAAGGCATCGGAGCATCCGGTCGCTTACGACAAGCAGCGGGGGGTCCTCGTGCTGGTCACGACCGACCGGCCCTACGACGGCTGGGATTTCGAAGCTCTGTTGGAGCCACTTCTGCGCCAGGCGGAGCATGAGGCGAACGAACTGGGGCACAACTACGTGGGTTCCGAACATCTCGTGTTGGCGATCATGCATCTCGCTGATCCGGCATTGAGGACTCTGCTACAACAACACGGCGTCTCCCACAAGCAGGTCAAGGAGGCGGTGATCAGTCTGCTGCACCCGTGACGGTAACCGCTACGGTTCGCCCTTTTTATTCGGCCGCGACCGCTAGAAGTTACTGGAAAAGCGAACAAGCGACTTGCCATCGGACGCACGAAAACCGTGTAAATAGAAGCCAGTTGCTGCTCCAAATACGAATACGCGTCCATCATCGGTTGGCACGACGGAAACCCACGACGTAAAACCACCGGTGACATTGCCCCACCAAGTTCCACACGCTGTCGACTTCCAAACCAACTTGCCGGAAATGCGGTCGATGCACCCGACTTGGTGGGGATAACCGACGTCATCGTGTACCGCGAGGAAACAATATTTGTCCGTAAAGGAACCGCTGACGTTCACGACGAACGTTCCGCCGTCACCGCGTTCCTTTATCTCTTCAGGAATTGTGACTTTGTCCTCGCCGACACGATAAATGACCGAGTTGCAGCTCCTTTCCACCGAAGCATTTTTTGGACAATTCACCCAGTCGATAACAGCCCGACGATATGGGACTGATTTCGGTGTACCTTTGTGAATGTTGTCGCGGCGATTCGCTCGCGCAGTCCAGCAAACTCTCGCGCCACCAATCCGGCGGCGATACTCTTGCACGTCCCTGGAGGAATCCCAGAAACCAACTGAGTTTCTGCGTATCTGGTCGATAAAACCTATCGCCTTTTTCGACTGGGACCGTCAGGGTGACCGTTTCCCACGCAGACTGAATAGCAATGGAATCGTCGTCGACCGTCTGCAGGCGCGAAAGGCCGTCGACACCCGCCGTGGCAAAAAGTAAACGATAGGCGCCTTTAGACTTGTGAACGTCTTCAAGCCCGCGAAGCTGTTTGACGACTTCATTGATTCTGTGGTTGTCATCACCACAGGCATTTGCGAGACCGGCCGTCAGGCAGGTGATAAGAATTGCTGTCATCTTCATCTTGCACCTCACAAGACTGCTCTCAGCGACAGAAGGACGAAACTCAGCAGACCGGCCCGCCGAGGACCGGAGGGGCGGCAATCGCATCGCCCGGTCCTTCGATAAACAATGTCAACTCTGGACTCTGGATCGCCCGTTACGCATCGGGCCATCGCCGCGCCGGACTGTCCGCGCCAATTATCAATCAGCCTTGCCGGGTTTCCGACTCTGGAGCCGCTTGCGCAGGACGAGCAAACCCCACAAGATGATCCCGCAGGGTAAAGCGCGTGCAGCGAACAAGATGGGTGCCTGTTCTGCCTCGTCCCTGGGTCCGTCCATGAAGGGAGAGTTGAGAAAAATGACAAGGAATTTCAGAAAAACGAGCGTGATCCCGACAGCCGCCACTGCAAGCATCAGTTGCAAAATCGTAAACCGCACCGGGGACAATTTCATGGTCAGGGCCTCCTTGGCAGGTCCGATCGCCGGATTACGCTTTCCATCGCGCCACGTCGTCCTGCGTCCAGTGTCCGCGCCAACTCTAGGGTTCTGACAATCATTGGAACAGTAATGTGGTCGACCACATAATTGTTCCGATGATTATTGTCGGGCCCCCATCTCCATCGGGTCGACCGGAGCGCGGGGCGCCCGCGTGGCTGGGCCTTGGTAGGCTTCGACGGGAAAAAGCCGTCCCTGGTTCACACCTTCCAGTTCCCGACGTCGCCTCTCGCCCGACTTTCAACGCCGGCCGTCGCTCAGCTTTTACGGATGATTCGGTGCGTGATCACCTTCGCCGTATAGACGATAGCCGCGAGGAACCCAGCCAATAGTCCCGCGAGAAGCGTCAATGCAAGCAACAGGATGCCCCAAAAGGCAGACGAAGTGGTCGAAACGGTGCAGGGTACGACGTAGTTGTAGGGTCCGACGTAGATGATTACGTCGTGGATTACTAAATCAGGTGCATCAGTCGGCAAGAGCCAGGCAAGGCAACAGAAGGTCGATCCAACGATTGCCACTACCAGCATCATTCGTCGAAGAGTGAACTGCATGCGAGGTCGACGCATTGCTTCGCCCTCCGATGTACAGACGGCAACGTTGATCTCTAATCTACCCGTTGCAGTTCCTCACCGCGCCCAGGACCGAGTGTCAAGTTTCGATTATGGATCAGCCGTTACATCCTAAACGGCTCTGCGATAACGCCTGACCAGCAGGCCGATCCCACTTCCGAGCAGCGGTAACGCCAGAAGGCAGGGGATCGCTGTGAGCATATAATCGCCGAACGGACCCTTCAGACCGAACATCCAAACGATGACCCCGACCGGGATCGGTATCCACCACAAGAACAACGCTGCCAAGCAGCCGATCATTGCCCCTCGGGCTGCATAACCCTTGCGAGAGGTGTCTTCGATTTCGAACATTGTGATCCCACGCTGTCAGGGCTCGTCTCAGGTTCACGCTTTACGTAGATTTTGGTCTATAACTCATCGCCTTTCGCACGACACAATAGAGGAGAGTTGTATCCGAAGGGCCGGAACCGGCCTGGGCAAGGCCATTGCACGCGTCGGCCCTCCGGATACAACTCTCCTCAATAAATTTCGGCTCGATCGAGGTGAGAAATGCCAACCTTTGCTACCTTGAGCCTGGCCCTCCCAAAGCCAAGATCCCGTTTCACGATCCCGATGTCAACGACCCGGATTCCGAGTGATCGTCGCCGTTTTGAGTCGGGACCGGACTTTCCTCCTGGGCGGGAATCGTCTCGGCGATGCTGTAGGTATCCTCGGCGCGGAAGTTGTATGACGGTGACCAGCTCGGCCAGGATGCCCAGGCTCAGCAGTTGAACTCCCACGATCAGGTTGGCGATCGAGTACAGCAACAACGGGCGATCGCCGATCGGCTGGTTGCTTCGGATCGAGCCAGAGTATGGCCAGATAGAGCATGCCCAGGCTTCCCAGGCGCAAACAGCACCAGGCCGATGCCGCCCAGTATGTGGATAGGCCGCTGGCTGAAGCGAGTCAGGAAGCGAACGGTCAGGAGGTCGAGAAACCCTTTGATGAACCGCGAGAAACCGTATTTGGACGCGCCATGCCGGCGACGACGATGGCGAACCTCCACCTCGCCGACCTTGAAGCCTCGGGCGTACGCCAGCACCGGGATGAAACGGTGCAGCTCACCATAGATGTCGATCTCACGCAGCACCTGACGGCGATAGAGCTTGAATCCGCAATTATGATCGTGCAGGTGGCAACCGGTCAGACGGCTGACCATCCAGTTGAATACGCGGCTGGGATAGACCTTGTGCCAGGGGTCGTGACGGGTCTTCTTCCAGCCGCTGACCACGTCATAGCCCGTCTCGAGCTGGGCCAGAAAGAGGGGAATCTCCCTCGGGTCGTCCTGAAGGTCGCCGTCGAGTGTGAAGACCAGGTCGCCGCGCGCCTGCTGGAAAGCGGCAATGAGTGCGGCCGCCTTGCCGAAATTGCGACGGAACCGGATCGCGCTGACCCTTGTGGGATCAAGCCGGGCCAGCGCCAGCAGTGCCCCCCAGGTGCCGTCTCGGCTGCCATCATCGACAAAGATGAACTCAACTGGGACCGGCTCCGGCCCCAGGGTGGCGAACACCGCCGCCAGCTCGCCGTGAAGCGTGGCCAGGCTTTCTTCCTCGTCACGAACCGGAACGACGACGCTGATCATGAGGAACCTGAACCTGCCGCCGAATCCAGAGGAGGGATCACCTCGGCCGGCGGACGTCGAGACCAAGGGACCAGGACGGCCGCGGCCGCCAGCTCGGCGACCACCCAGACCAACCGGAGCGTCAAGGCCGCGACCACCGATTGATCCGAACCCAGCGCGGGGGCCAGCGCCGACATCAACACCCCCTCGCGCACTCCCAGACCGCCGGGAAGCACGGCCACCAAAAATCCCGCGACCGTGGCCAGCGCCACGCTGGCGATCACCACGGGCTGACAGGCCGAGCGCGACCAGGGTCCGAGCTCCCTCGGGGTCGAACGCGCGTACGACCGCGATCTGACTCAGGCCGAGTAAGACCCAACCGGCCGACGACCAGAGAAGACCCTGAACCAACAGCCGCCCCGTAAGTCGCGGCATCGCCTCCGGGCCCACCCCGGGAATCGGCAAGCTGACCAGCCCCGCCAGCCGGGCAAACACCGGCGGCAGAACCAGCACCAGAAACGCCAGCCCCGAGCCCAGCCCCGCCAAGGCGGCGAGCCGGTAGACGGGACACTCGACCCGGCCCCAGACCGGTAGGTTGATTTCAAGAGGATGCGACCCGACCGCCGTCGCGAAGCCGACCGCCGCGATCAGGCCGCCCGCGGCCATCATCACCAGAGTTTCATAAAATGTCGCGATCGCGGCCGTCGACGCCCGCGCACCAAAGGGAACCACCATGCCCGTGCGGATGACCACGACCATCGCCTTGCCCGGAACGTACTTGCCCAGGTGGCTCACCAGATACGCCCGAAGAGCCGGCAGCAGCGGGACCGGCGTCGAGCTGGCGTCGAGGATCCGCTCGTAAAACCGGCCGAAGGCCGATAGGCCCGCCAGGTACAACAATCCGGAACCGATCAGCCAGCCCGGCTCGAAGTGGAGGGAAATACTTCGATCACGCAGGTCGTTCCAGGTGCGCAGCACGTGACGCCCGACGGCCCAGAGCACCACGAGTGCCACCGCCGACTTCAATGCCGTGATCGCCATTTTTTTCCAGCGGGGCCGAGCCATGCGGCGCACCTCCGTCCGGTACGACCTCGCTCCAAGTTAACGGTCCAACCCACGTCGAGCAAGGGAGGAATCCAGTGGCCAAAGGGGAACCGGAACGCTCCCGCTTGGCAAACCGGTCTGATGCCCATACATTTGCGTTGAGACGGGACAGCGGCAACTCGATCGGGAAACAGAGCTCTCTCCTATGTCCTGCAGGAGCCGCCTCTGTCGACGGCGACCGCTCTGGCCGTGTCTCGAGTCATTTGGACTGTTTTGCCGAGGCGACGGCTCTTTCAATGGAAAAGTCCGACCGCGAGCACGATTCGGGGTGACGACCGTTCATCCGGCCGCACTCGATCCCGACCTGTTGGCCGCCGAGTGCGAATTCCGCGCCACCCGGCGGTCGGGCCCGGGGGGGCAGAATCGCAACAAGGTCGAGACGGCGGTGATCTTGACGCACCGTCCCACGGGGATCAGTGCCCAAGCTTCGGAGTGGCGTACCCAGGGTGAAAACCGGCAGCGTGGCCTTGCACCGGCTCCGTCTCGAGCTGGCGATGATGGTCCGCCGTCCGATTCAACGTGATGCGACGGAATCGTATTGCCCCAGCCCACTCTGGCAAGCAGCGGTGCCGCGGCGGCCGGATCGTCGTCAACCCCGACCACGACGATTTCCCGGCGCTTCTGGCCGAGGCGCTCGACGTGCTGCGTGGCCTGCGAGGACGATCCCAAGCCGGCCGCTCAGGCGCTCGGTTGTTCTCCGTCGCAGTTGATCAAGTTGCTCAAGGATTCACCCCGGGCCTTGGGTCTGTCAACGAGCGACGAGGCCAGGCCGGGCGGCATCCCCTTCGTTAGGTGATGGAAAGCAGGCGCCGCCCGCGGCTGTCGTGAGCCCGTCAGCCGAGGGCGATGGGCGCCGCAGACTCGTTCGGTTCAGGCCGGTGCCGAGAGTGCGGTCAGCTCCTCGGGGGTCATGTCCTCGAACGCTCGTCCCTGCTGCTCCAGACCGGCCTTGAGCCGCAAGGCGATCTCGTGGAGCTCCGGTGAGTCAATGATCATCGCCAGCTCGGCCAGCTCGGCCGGGTCCAGGTCGCCGAGCAACCGCCCGCTCCGATCGAGCTCGCGTTCCATTCGTAGCGCGGTCTCCTGGAGCTCGGCGTGGGTTTCCTCGGAGCCGCCGAAGATCAGACATTGGTCGCCGTGGGTCAAACGGTGCTGGTCGTCACCGCCATCGAGACCCACTGCGATGATGGCGGCTCGGAGACGTCGCGGTCGTGGGCTGGGGATTGCTTCATGAGGATCATCGCGATGTGGGCCTTTCGCGTGTGGGGTGCCGGAATCAATGGCGGAGCGAGCGGAGCCTGTTCCGGACCGCCGGATCGGACCGCTCGTCACGCGATTGTCTTATCGGCTTCTCCCCGGCCATCAAACAGCACCTGCCGGGAGAATCCCCGCCGGTCGGCGGACGCGACCGGTAACGGTCTTACGATCCGCCCAGGCATTCTTTCGCGACCGTTGCGGGCGACCCGGTAAGCGGCCCGAAACGTGATCGCACGCGCCTCGATCTGTTCCTCGCCAAACAGCCGGCTCTCGCTGGGGGGAAGACCCGCCAGCGTAATCGTCAATGGCAGTAAGTCGAGAAATTGTCGATACTTCTGTTGCAAGTCAGTGGAAGAGGGTGGTTGATCGGGCACGGGGTTGGCTCCTCATTCCGTAGGGTCTTGGGATTGATTAAAGGATCTCGCGTTACCGTCCATCCGGACTCGATCCCGATGGGGTAGGGAAAGCGATCGCCGGCAGCAGCCCGGCCGCAGCGAGGCCCGAGCCCCCGCTTCGTTCACTCTCCGCCTATCAACACTAGCGCGCAAGCCTCCCGCGCAGCAAGCGTATTGAGCGGGTTTCTCGCAGTCGACCGGCTTGGAAGACGCGTTCGCGACCGACCCACTCCGGCCCCGGAGAATCGCTGCCATTGGCGAAGCTTGGCCGTATTGCCTTTGACGAACCCGGGTTAAAAGGATAAGATTAAAGAAGTCAAGACGACGTCAGCGAGTCAAGCGGGTCGTGGCGATTAGACTTTCGACTCGCTAGTGTTCGAGCATTTGCTGAATCGGTCGTTGGGAGCGGGGCACAAAACCGCTCCAGCCGTTCTTCTCAACGGGCGGTGACGGCCTGACGCCAAGCCGCCTCGAACACACCCACGACCCATATCACAGCAAATTACGGACCATATGTTTCTGGAGGATTGATTGATTCGACGAGTTGAGGAGGAACCCGCCGCCGGGTTCTCATCCATGGGTCTGAGCCCGATCATGCTCAAGGCCCTCAAGCAAGCCCGCTACCTCACGCCCACCCCCATTCAAGCGGCCTTCATTCCCAAAGCGCTCGATGGACTCGATGTCATTGGCCAGGCCAAGACGGGCACGGGCAAGACAGCGGCTTTTGGAATTCCCTTGATTGAGATGATGGAACAACGAGGCAGAGGGCCTCAGGCCATCATCCTGGCGCCGACTCGCGAGCTGACTCAGCAGATTGTCGGCGAGCTGCAAAAGCTCATGCTGGGCGGGGATGTCAGCCGTTTGCGGGGTCTTCGGCGGAGAGCCGATCGAGCGGCAATTCCGTGCCCTGACCCGCGGGGTCGATCTGGTGGTCGGCACACCCGGCCGAGTGCTCGACCACATTCAACGTCAGACGCTTTATCTCGGTGATATCGTTCATGTTGTGCTGGATGAAGCGGATCGGATGCTCGACATCGGATTTCGTCCCGATATCGAGAGAATCTTGCGTAAACTGCCCACTCCGCGTCAGACCATGCTCTTGTCGGCCACGATCGACGCGGACGTGCGGAAGCTGGCTCAACGCTACATGTACGAGCCAGTCGAGGTCAACCTGTCTCAAGACGAGGTGTCGGTCAGCACGATCCAGCAACTTTACATCTCGGTGAATACGGATCAGAAGTTCGACCTCTTGATGCTCTTGCTCAAGCGCGACCGGCCGAGGCAATGTATCGTCTTCACCCGCACCAAGCGCGGTGCCGACCGGCTTGCTGATCGGCTGCACCGATCGATCTCCGGTGTGGCCGCGATCCACGGGGATCTGCCCCAGTCCACGCGTGACCGCGTGATGCGCGGGTTTCGGAGCGGGCAAATCTCGATCTTGGTCGCCACCGACGTCGTCGGCCGCGGCATTGACGTCGAGAACATCAGCCACGTGATCAATTACGACATGCCCGACGATGCGGAGAACTATGTTCACCGGATCGGCCGGACCGGACGGATGGGCAAGGACGGCGTCGCCTACTTGTTCGTCTGCCCCGACCAGGGCGAACCACTGACGGCGATCGAGAACCTGATCAACAAGGTCATCCCGCCCTTGCAAATCGAGGGTTTCACCAAAGCCCGACCGCGGATCGAGCCATCGGCCCGCGAGATCTTCAATAACACCGCGGCGACGCGTTCGCGCGCCATGGCGACTCGCTAACAACGATCGCGACGTCGCGAAATCTTGACCCGCCCGAGGGCTCGAAAAAGTCCTCGGGCATCCTCGAGTCAGTTCGCGCGCATCCTGCTTGGCGGCTGCATGGCCATGCCCATACTGGACCAGATCGCACCGGGCCGTCAGCCGGCCGGCTTGTTCGCCCAGATCCTCCGATTCCGTGAGTTGTGCGACGCCCTCCCGCGCTTCATCCGGCGTCAAGTGCGCCGGGAGGACGGCCGATTCCGAGCTGCAAGTACTGGATCAGCTCTTCGCTGACCCGACGCGCGGCGTCGCGGAAAGGCTCCTGGTCGACTGAAGCGGACCTCCTGCCGCATTCCTGACGAAGTCATCTTGTCGGATTCCAGGCTCCGGCGCCAATCGCGCGGCGTATCGCCGGGCCGCGGCCGGTCCCTGAACGGGCGGATCCGGCGCAGGCGGCGGCGAACCAGGGCAAGCGAGACGGACGCGGCGAGCAGCAACACCGCCGAGGAACCCCAGACGGCCCATGCCACCAGTGTGAATCGGCCGGAACCATCGCTTGATTCCGGATCATCGATCGTTGCCGGGTCGAAGGAAGCGACCGCGACGACCCGGACCGGTACGCTCGCCGTAACGTGGGTGATGTAGCGTGACAGTGCCGGGTCGTACGAGGCGATCGCCACCGGCGGCAAGACGGCCTCGCCGGCCTTGGTCGGCCGAAGGCGGTATACGAACGTCCGCGATGGCGGCTCGTTGACGGTCTCATCGGGCTTGGGCTCGATCCGCGGACTGAATCGGCAGTCGTTCAAAACGCTCCAGGACGGGACGATCGGTCATCCCCCAGGCCGCCGGTCCCGTGACCTTGATGCGGAACTCCAGCTCCTGACCGACTCGGACCACGTTCGGGATCGCCTCGGCCTGAAGCGCAAACCGGCCCACGCCTCCCAGGAACGCGGCCGGACGACCCTCCAACGGCACGGGCTGGATCATCAGCCGCCTGGGCTGAGTCCGATCCCGACCGGTTCTTGACCCGCACGCGGATCGCCGGAATCTCCAGCGGTCCCGACCGCCTGGCGACAACGCGAAACCGCGTCACAATACCGGTTTTCCATGGCCACAATCGAGCCGATACCACTGGCCCTGATCGGATTCAAATCGGTGTCGATCGTCCAGGCGACCGCGCCGTTGAGTCCGGGGCGGCTCGATCCTCGGCCGCTGGCCGGTTGCCACCACACCGACACCCAGCTCGAATCCCTGACCGACCAGATAAGGTCCGGGCGAGACCTCGGAACGGACGGAAAGTCCCTCTGAACTCTGACCGGCCGCCACGCTGGCAGAATAATTGAGTAGGCAGTAGGCAGTAGGCAGTAGGCAGTAAAGAAAGAATCGAAGGCAAACTAGTGGAACTGGGCGTCTTGGCATAATTGGACAAGACCGAGAAAATCGATGTGACGCAAAACGCTCTGCCTATTCTGCCTCGACTGCCTACGTCTGCCTACTGCCTACATTCAATTACCAGTCCCTGCGGTCGTCATTGGCGGTTGCCGGGGGCGGATCATCGGGAAGGCGCCGGCTTTGAGCGGCGCGAATGTGCTCGAGGGCGGCGTCGAGGCGGTCATCGGGAGAATCTCCGTGGGTTCCCGGGGCCGTCGATCGTCCACCACCGGCACCGCCGGCTCGGCGACGCCTCGGGGTTGGACGGTTGTTCTCGCCATCGGCATTGGGATCGGACTCCGGGTTCGCACCACCGCCCCCTTGGCCGGTCTCGGGCTGACCATCCGGGCGAATCGCCGTTGTCATTGCGCCGATTCGAGTTTCGTCGACGGTCCGGCCGCTGGGATTTCGGCTGATCGCCGGAGCTCTCGCCTTGAGAAATCGCGGGGGGCTGCGGCTGCTCGAGTGCGAACCGGCGATTGGCCTTGGCGTCGCGCGGACGGCGTCCAGGCCGGCGCCGGTCGCGGTCGACTCGAGACAGTCGTCGTAGGAGGCGATCGCGGCGGGTATGTCGCCCAGCAACAGTGCTGTATTCCCCAGGGCATAATCGATCTTGGTCCGGAGGAAGCCGTCGGCGTGCTTGCGGGCCTCGACGTAGCGCTGGCGGGCCTCGGCATATCGCCCGAGCTGGAACAAGGTGGCCGCCGCATCGTACCAGGGGACCGCCCGTTGAGGCTCGCGCTGGATCGCCGTTTCGAAAGCGGCCAGCGCGTCGTCGAGATGGCCCGCATTGTAGGCGGCCTGTCCGCGGGCGACGGCCTCGGCCGCCGTCTCCACGGTGTGGCTTCGACGGTACGTCGCCGGCTCCCGAAAGGATTGCCGGCCATGGCGATCAAGAACGCCGCCCGACCCGGGTTCAGGTTCTTGACCGACCGTCGCCAGCGCCAGCTCCAATGCCAGGTCCAGCCCCAGCCGCGACCGTACGGCCAGCAGCTCGCCAGAAGAAAGACCAGCGCCGCGATCAACACGAGTGGGAACCCCTCGGCGCGTTCGGCGAGCCGGGATGCCTCGCGGCGCCGGCGAGCGGCGGGCTCGATCTTGGTCTGGTAAAGCGGGCCGAGGTCAACCGACGCTAATCCCAGCGGCACGAGAATTCCGCCGGTCCGCCTCGCCACGCTACCCAGCGCCTTGATCCGAACGTCGCGACCGGACCGGCTGCGCCACGATACGACAGCGGCTGAGCATCCTTTCCCGAAGGGATCAAATGGCCTTGGTCGGCGTCGCCGATCGCGACGGCGTGGACCACGACGTCTTGTTGGCGAAGCCGCTCCAGCCGGGAGCTCCAGCGATCGGCGAGGTCCTCACCATCGGAGAACGACAACGATTGCCCGCCCTTGAGCGTGCTCTTGGGGGTCGACGGCCTCGAGCGCCACATCCAAAGCCGCACCCAGGTCGGTTCCACCGGGTCGAACCAATCCGGGTCGCAGTCGATGCAATGCGTCCAGCACAGCCCCGAGGTTTTCGGTCAGTGGGTAACAAAGCACGCCGCGACCGGCGAACGCCACCACGGCCGCACGGTTGGCTGGCTCTTCAAACAGTGCGTTGACCAGGCTCTCCGCCGACTCGATCGCCACGGCCAAGCGGTTCGGCACCGCGTCCTCGGCGGCCATGCTCCGGCTCACGTCGATCAGCAGCACGACGTCGTGGCCGGGCGGTGATGGCGGCGATGTGCTACGTCCCCAACGCGGCTGAGCCAGCGCGACGATCAGGCAAACAAGGGATGCCAGCCAAGCGCAGTCTGCCATCCCGCGGTGATCGGCCCCGTTGCGCCAGTGCTTGCCAGCTCCGCCGCCGCCAACGCCGATCATAGATCGACCAGGCCGAAAGCGGCAGCATCAGAAGCAACAGCCAGAGTAATTCCGGATGAACGAAATTCACAGTTCAGCAGCCTACAACTTGCATTGCTTCGCGAGTGGTCAGTCGCCCCTTTCCGGGCGGCAACGCGGTCCAAGGTCGACCCGGTACCCAGGAATCGAAGACGGACTGCCTGTACAAAATATCGTCGCTGATGGTTCACAAGTCAACAGAGCCAGCCAGGAGACATGTCACCTTCGTCATTTTCCGCACAACTGTGATTACGCGCCCTGCTGCGCCAGATCGTGACGGAGTTTGCTCGGGAACCGCGGCAGGAACGTCGATATCCGGGTCGGATTCCCAGTCGCCGGTCCATGATAACTCAAATGGAATGGGTCGAGGAAAAGGATGTCTCGGCTTTTGCGGCGTGTTCTCCCAAGAGTCGGCAAACAACAACCGGCCACGCCGACGATTTGCCTCGATCGGCTCGACCGTGGAATAGGATCCGTGCCGCTCGATCCCTCGGTGATCCCCATTGAGCCCGAACCCGGAAACAACAACGTCTGGATCGTCCGGGCAACCTGGGGTTTTCTTGCGCTCGGTCTATTTGTTCGGTTGGTCCGATTCTTGGTGGTCTATCCGATCTGGCCCGACGAGGCCTTCGTCGCAGCAAATCTTTTGGAGCGAGGCTACCTCGATTTAGTTCGCCCGCTCGACTACGTCCAGGTTTGTCCGTTCCTGTTTCTTTGGATCGAGCTGACGGTTGTGCGGCTCTTAGGCTTCTCGGAGTGGTCGCTTCGTCTATTCCCCGCGTTGTGCGGCCTGGCGAGCATGGTGCTTTTTCGACACCTGGCGACGCGACTGCTGCGCGGGATTCCCCTGCTCTTGGCAGTTGGGATTTTCGCGACGTCGTTTTCGCCGATCCGCCACAGTGCCGAGGTCAAGCCGTACGCATCAGACCTGTTCGCCGCCTTGATCTTGTTGGCAATCGCGGTCGAATGGCGAAGATCACCGGAGCGCAGTCATTGCTGGTGGGCCCTCGCCGCCGTCGTTCCCATTTTACTGGGACTGTCGTACCCATCGGTTTTTGTGGCGACCGGCCTGAGTCTCACACTGGGGCCGGTCGTTTTTCGACAGCAGCTCCGATCGGTACGATGGGCCTACCTGATCTACAACCTGATGCTGCTCGGGTCGTTTCTGGTGATCTATCTCGCCTCGACGTCCAGCCAGAGTGCCGCGGTGCGAGCGGGCTACCGCTGGGGTTACTGGCGGGACTCGTTCCCACCTTGGGAACAACCTTGGAAGCTCGTAAACTGGCTGATATCCGCTGCACACCGGCAACATGCTGGCCTACCCGATCGGCGGAGCGAACGGCGCCAGCGCGGCCACCTTCGCCGCGATGACCATCGGCATCGTAGCATGCTGGCGGCGGGGCCAACGGACCGCGCTTCTGCTCCTCCTGTCGCCGCTGGCCATGGGTCTGGCCGCATCCGGCTTGGGACAATATCCTTACGGCGGATCGGCCAGGATCACTCAGTATGCCGCTCCCTCGATCTGCGTATTGACCGGCCTGGGTTGCGCGGTGCTGTTGTCCCGATTGCTTCCTCCCGCGTCGTGCCGACGCTCGGTGCGTCTGACCGCCGTGCTATTGGCTCTCTTGGGGGCTTACGTCGCTATCAACGACCTGGTCCGACCCTACCGCACTTATGAGGACTCGGAAAATCGACGGTTCGCTCGCTGGTTCTGGTCGGAGTACGGCCGAGAGGAGGACCTTCTGTGCGCTCGCTGCGACCTGGATCTGCTTTTCGACCCCAAGGACTGGCGCACCGGAATGAGCGCGGTCTACCTGTGCCATCAGAGAATCTACGCAAAGCGTAACGCGGGAAAAGGTTTTCGTCGACGATTCGCGGGAGATCAGCCGATCCGGTTAGTCTTCTTCGACCGGATTCCGCAGAATGTGCCACTCTATGACCAATGGCTGGCCGATGTCAGCGCTGCCTACGAGATCAAAGAACGTTCGGAGTTCGTTGTGAATCCTGACAAGCCCGTCGGGGATCGAAGCCGTTACGTCGTGCTGGAGCTCAAGCCCAGAGCGCGGCAAGAGCCACTCGCGTGGTCGCTGGATGGTGATGAGCTAATCCGCAGGTGAAGGTTGCGTCAGGACGAGAACCGTTCGTCGCACTCCGCTCCGTCAAGGCAGCCGCCGAAGCCGGCCCATGGCGAGCATTCGGTCCAGCACCAACATCGCCAGGGCGAATCCCGCACACAGCCCGTAATGTTCTTCATAACGCGTCAGGATCTGGCCGCGGACCGGGCTCTTCTCGAGTGCATCGATCCGTTCGAATACCTTGTCGAGAGCGTCGGCGTTGGTGGCGGAGAAGGAACGGCCGCCGGTGAGCTCGGCCAATCGGTCCAGGAGCGCGAAGTTCGGACCGGAGCCGTCGGCCATTGCCGGGACTGGCGTATCCGAGGCAACCGTGCGGGGGATCCCGTCGAGCCGGCCGATGGCGATGGTATGCACGGTCACACCAAAACCGCGAGCCAGGATGCGCGGCCTTCTCGGGGTCAAGCGGATCGGGAACTGCCGGGTTCGTTGTTGCCGTCGGTCAGGAGGACAAGGACCTTCTTCTTGGGAGTGGCTATAGCGCAGGGCATCGAGCCCCACGGCAATGGCATCACCGATATTGGTACCGTCCTCGCCCGGCCTGCGCGGACGTGCACCGTCGAGAACGTGGTCGAGCAGCCACGAGTGATCGAGGACCGGCGGGCATACCAGATCCGGATAATTGGCAAAGACGACCAGGCCGATCAGGTCGTCGGAATCGGCCCTCCACGAAGCGAGAAAAGGTCTCCTTGGCCGCTTCCAGCCGAGAGATCCGCCGCGTGCCATGGTCCGTGGGAAAATCGACCGCGTTCATGCTCGAGCTATTGTCAATGGCGACGACGATCGCCACTCCTTGCCCGGCGATCCGGGTCACTCCACCGACCGTTTGCGGTCGTGCCAGCGCATAAACCACGCCGCCGATGGCCAGCCCACGCAACAAAGCGGGTAGCGCCCGCAACCAGACCCAGCCGATCCGTCCGCGAGGTGGAAAGCCGTCGAAGCTGGGCCAGGCGATCTTCGGCCGCGCTCGTTCCAGCAGCCAAGGAACAGGCATCAAAATCAGAAGCCAGAACCAGCCGGGCTGAGCAAAATGCATGAGGGTGCACCGATCGATGGATGCGAGGGTCTCGTTCATGTCAGTGGACCGAGCGCTCAGCGATGACCGGCGACCAGAGCCTGGCGCGCCGCCAATGCGCGGTGAAGCGCGGCCTCAGGATCAGGATCGAGCACAGTCAGGTGGCCCATTTTCCGGCCGATCGCGGGCGTCCGCTTGCCATAGAGATGGAGCATGACGCCCGGGTCGACGGCCAGTGCGGCATCCCACTGCGGCTCTCCTCCGGCCAGCGCCCACAGGTCGCCCAGCAGGTTGACCATCGCCGCCGGCATCACCAGGTCGGTCGGGCCCAGCGCCAATCCACACAAGGCCCTCACTTGCTGCTCGAACTGGCTGGTGATGGCCGCCTCGATCGTCAAGTGACCCGAGTTGTGCGGGCGAGGGGCGATCTCGTTGACCATGAGCTGTCCGTCGGCAGTCAAGAAAAACTCGACGGTCAAGCACCCCGACGGTTTCCAGCGCCTGAGCCACGGTGAGGGCCAGTCCGCGCGCCTCCTGGGTCACGATCGGACCGACCGGAGCCGGCATTAAGGTCGTGTCGAGGATGTGCCGCTCGTGGCGGTTGAGGGCGACCGGGTAGCAAACCGCCCGGCCATCGACGGCCGCGGGCCACGACGACCGAAAGCTCCGCGGCAAAATCGACCCAACCCTCCGCGACACAAGGCGATCGGCCCAGGCTGGCCCAGGCGCCGGTGGCCTGATCGGCCGTTTCGACCAGGATCTGCCCCTTGCCGTCATAGCCCGAAGCGGCCGTCTTGAGGATCATCGGCATCCCCAGTGCCGTCAACGGCGTTGTCCAGCTCGGCCTGCGTTGCGAACGGGCCGCCACGGCGCATGCGGGATGTTGTGGCCGGCCAGAAAGCGTTTCTCGCGCAGCCGGTTCTGGCTGATCCAGAGCGTTCGCCAGCCGGGACGCACTCGCCGTCGGCGAGCCAGCCACCGCAGCGCGGGGGCCGAGACGTTCTCGAACTCGACGGTCACCGCCTCGGCTCGGTCGGCGAACGCCCGCAAGGCCGGTAGGTGGTCCGGAGGCCCGATGACCGTCCAGTGAGCCACTTGCGCCGCGGGCGTCTCCTCGGTGGCGCTCAGCACTCCGGCCCGATAGCCCATCCGCTGCGCCGCCTGGATGAACATCCGTCCCAGTTGGCCACTGCCGATCACGCCCAGCGACGCCGGGGGAAACAGAGCGTCGCTCTCCTTGATGGCGGGACGGTCGGGATGCGGGCTCGTCATCATACGGGCGACTCTCCCACGGCGTCGGTCTGAGACTGGCGGAACCGGGCCAAGGCCGCGCGGATCGCGGGATACTTCCGCGCCAGGATCGCCGCCGCCAGGATCGCCGCGTTGGCCGCGCCCGAGCCGCCTATGGCCAGTGTACCGACCGGAACGCCACGCGGCATCTGCACGATCGACAGCAGGGAATCGACCCCGCGCAGCACCTTGCTCTCGACCGGAACTCCCAGCACCGGCAGGAGCGAGATCGCCGCCAGCATCCCCGGCAAATGGGCCGCACCGCCCGCGCCGGCGATCAGAACCTCGAGACCGCGAGCCTCGGCCTCGCGGCCATAGCAAAGAGACGCTCAGGAGTCCGATGAGCCGAGACCACCTTCGACTCATGAGGAATGCCCAGCTCGGTCAGAAGCTCGGAGGCATGGCGCATCGTCTCCCAGTCGGACTTGCTCCCCATGACCACGCCGACCAGCGGTGCTTGCGAGATCTCGGTCGCCATATCGCACAGGATGAGATGAAAGGGTTTCGTCGTTTCGAAATGCCTATGCACGCATGGCGGGAGTCATTCAGCTCCGCTTCTTCTTGGCCCAGCGATCGGCCAGAGTCAACAATCGGGCCAACGGGAGCACGAAACCGGGGAGCAACGGGGTCTCGTAGTTCTGCTTCTCCGAAATGACTTGCTCCTGGTCGCTCTCACCGCCGAAGCGGAAAACGGTCAACGTGCGCCGGAATCGGTCAATGACCCAGTATTCCCGCACGCCGATCTCGCGATACTCAGCCCGCTTGGCGACGTAGTCGCGCTCCTGGTTAACCTTACCCGACGACACGAACTCGGCAACGATCGTTGGGACCTCTCCCTCTTCCGGATCACGCCCCAACCCAGCCCAGATCGCCCGATCCGCCCGCCTGCGGTTTTGCTTGGTCTCGATCATCTCCTCAGGCAAGGTCAGGTCTAACGACGATCCTTGGGGATGGTCTTCTTGGTAGTGTCTGAGCCAGTAGCCCAGCTCTTCATTGGGATGACGTTCCTTGCGCGACGGAGTTGGAGACACAACGAGGACTCCGTTGATCAGTTCATAGCGCCAGCCTTCCTGAAAACGGGCGCGGTCAAACTCCGCCGGGGTAAGCAACTGCCCGGCCGATCGAGGACCAAGCCGGAGCCGGCGGACGGCGGGGGTGGCTATGGACATGCGGAAACCCTCTGTCGCTGAATCAGACAACATCGTTCGTTCAGAGCCGATCGAATCTCATTCTACCCTGAATCGAGGCTTCGGGACGATCCGAGTTCGCCAGCCTCGATTTGACCGGCTCGGCGAGAAGAGAGAGAATGACGGAGTTGATTCGGCCGGAAAAACTTCGGAGCTGTCCGATGCCATCCCCATTTCCCGGAATGGACCCTTACCTGGAGCATCCGCGGTTTTTCGCGGGTCTCCACAATGCTCTCATTATCTTCCTCCAGGACGAATTGCAGCGACGATTGCCTGACGCGTATTATGCTCAGTCCGGCCAGCGTGTCTGGCTCGAGCGATCGCAGCGATATGTCGAGCCGGATGTCAACGTCATGCGCGAGCGTCGCGAACGGCCGATCCGCGGTTCGGAACATGGCGGAGTCGCGGTCGCCGAGCCGGAAGTCGAAACGGATCTCGAAGTTGCTCAACCAGTCGTGATCACGGTCGAGGAAGTCGTCCATGACGAACACATCGAGCCGTTCCTTGAAATCCACGGCCGCTGGAGTGGTCAGGACCGGCTGATTGCCACGATCGAGGTCGTCAGCCCGGCCAACAAGACGCCGGGCGACGAGGGCTACGATCAGTATCGCGCCAAACAGCGGGAAGTCTTGGCGGGTCAGGCTCATTTGATCGAGATCGATCTGCTCCGCGCCGGAACGCACGTTACCGCGATGCCCCTCGATCTCGCACGTGAGAAGGCTGGCCGGTTCGATTATCACGTCTCGGTGCACCGCTTCGATCTGCCCAAAGATTTTTTCGTGTATCCAATCCGGCTGGAGCAGCGGCTGCCGGTGATCGCGGTGCCGCTCTTGCCGCCAGAACCCGCCGTGCTGCATGGATTTGCAGGCGGCCTTCGACCGCGCTTACGACGCGGGACCCTACCGCAAGGCCGTCCGCTATGCTGAAGACGCGATCATCCCGCCGTTGCCGGCCGAGCAAGCCGCGTGGGCCGCGACGACTTTGACAACCTCAAGCGCACGCTCGAAATGACGTCGGTCAACGATCCAGTTCATCGGCAGTCGACGGACAAGATTCAACATAAATGGAGTGACCATGAACTCGGGTGAGATCAGGCTGGGCGTGATCGGCTGCGGGGGTTTCGGGCTCTACGCGCTTCAGCAGTTTGGCCAGGTGCCGGGCGTGAAGCTGGCCGGCATGGCGGGAACGAATCGGGAGGCCGCCCGCGCCGCGGCCCTGCGGTTCGGCATCCCCGACATCGAGGAGGTCGACAAGCTGCTGGCGCGCGACGACATCGACCTGGTCTACATCGCGACACCGCCGTTTCTCCACTATCCTCAGGCGATGGCCGCACTGGAGGCCGGCAAGCACGTGATCTGCGAGAAGCCGCTGGCGATGACGGTCGAGCAGGCCGACGTCATGATCGCGACAGCGCGGAAGCACGACCGGTTGCTGGTGGCCAACCTGATGCAGCGCTACAACCCGGTGTACGACGCGGTCAGCCGCCTGATCCAGTCGAAGACCCTGGGCGAGCCGCTGCACGGTTATTTTGAAAACTACGCCTCGGACGAGAATCTGCCGCCCGCGCATTGGTTCTGGGACCGATCCAAAAGCGGCGGGATCTTCATCGAGCACGGTGTGCACTTTTTCGACATGTTCGCCGGCTGGTTTGGCGCCTGGCACGGTCGTCGCCGCGGAGCGTGGACTGCGTCCCGGCTCTTCGCCTCCGATCGAGGAGCACGTCCAGTGCACGGTCCGCTACAGTCCGACGGTCCTGGTCAACTTCTATCACGGCTTCCATCAGGCCGGCCGGATGGACCGCCAGGAGCTGCGCCTGGTCTTTGAGCGGGGCGATGTGACCCTCTTCGACTGGGTGCCGACCCGAGTCAAGATCCACGCGATCGCCGATGAGGCAGACACCCGCGCCATTTGCGAGATTTTCCCGGGAGCGCGGCTGGACGTCGCCATGAGCTATGGGGGCAAGGATCGAGCCTGCGAGGGACGGCACAAGCCCCTCGATGTCTACCAGACGTTCGACCTTTCTTGGGGTGAGGGAACTGTCAAGTCGCACCGTTATTGCGAGCTGCTCCGCGGCAGTCATGACCGACCAGCTTGCCTGGATCGAGCGACCATTCCCACCGTCGGAGAATCAGCGAGGACAACGGCCGAGATTCCCTGGCCGTCGCCTGTGCCGCCGACCGGCTGGCGCAGGCTTGACGGCTGCAGACTTGCTGGGAAAGGAGTCGAGCAATGATCCTGAAAAGGCACTTCGAGCGGTTGCTCTTGAGTCCCAGCGATCTCGAGCCGATGCGCGACGATTTTGAGGTTGTCGGAGTATTCAACCCGGGCGCGATCATCGCGGGAAACGAGGTGATTCTGCTGGTGCGGGTGGCGGAACGCCCGCGTGAACGTCGGCCTGGCTTTACGGCATCGCCGCGCTGGGTACCCGGTGAAGGATTGACGATCGACTGGCTGGCCGACAGCGAGATCGAGGTGCTTGATCCGCGGGTCGTGAGGCGCAAGGCCGACGGCCTGGTGCGGCTTACCTTCATCTCGCATTTGCGGGTGGTCCGCTGTCGCGACGGCCGTTCGGTCGAGGAAGTGACCGACGTTCGGTTCCTGCCCGACTCGGCGCTGGAGGAATTTGGCGTCGAGGATCCGCGGATCACGGCGATCGGCGAGCGGTTTTACTTCACCTACGTCGCCGTTTCGCGCCATGGAGCGGCGACGGCTCTGGCCTCCACGACCGACTTCCGCCGTTTCGATCGGCACGGGGTGATCTTCTGCCCCGAGAACAAGGATGTGGTGTTGTTCCCGGAGCGAGTTGATGGAAACTTTGTCGCGCTTCATCGACCGAACGCGGCGACGCCGTTCTGCCGCCCCGAGATGTGGGTCGCGTGGTCGCTGGACTTGATCCACTGGGGCGGCCACGACTGCCTCCACGGCGGTGGCGCCGAGTGGGAGACCGGCCGCGTCGGCGCGGGCACGCCGCCCGTGCGCGTCGCCGATGGCTGGCTCGAGATTTACCACGGAAACCGCCAGCCGACCCGGCCTGGCGAGGTGGGCACGTACTCGACCGGCGTCCTGCTCCTCGACCGGCACAACCCGGCGAAGGTACTCAAGCGCGCGACGGCCTCGATCTTCGAGCCCACCGCCGATTTCGAACGGCATGGCTTCGTCCCCGATGTGGTTTTTCCCACCGGCATCGTCGAAACCAACGACTCGTACCTCATCTACTACGGCGCGGCCGATTCGTGCACGGCAGTTGTGGAATTTGCTAAAGACGATGTGTTGGGCTCGCTGGTATAATAGGAATTAGCGGTGGAGATGGTCCCGCAATAATAAAATTTAATTATAAATTAAATATAAATGGAGAATACTATGAAGGTAGGTTTAGACCGATGTTACTTGAGTTCACCGTGCCTGGCCCGCCCGTATCTCACCAATCGCATAACAAGACCAAACTCAGCGACTGGCGGGCGATGGTTCGATCCTCGGCGGCCAAGGTCTGGGGATCACGATCTCCCCTTGAGTCGAAACTGATGTTTGTTGTGACTTACTATCACCCAGGACAGGCCGTTCTGATCGACACGGACAACATGGTCAAGCCAATCCAGGACGCCTTGATTGGTCTTGTTTACAAGGATGATCGTTGGATCACCCAGACAACTAGCCAAAAAAAGAGTATCGATGGGTTCTTCCAAATTAGAGGCCTTTCACTGGTTCTGCTCGAAGCCTTTTCTCGAGGTGTCGAATTCCTCCACATCACGGTGGATCAGGCACCCAATCATGACTCCCCTGAAGTGGTTCTATGACTAAACACGAAATGCTGGAACAAGTTGCGGAGAAGTACCGATCCGAAGGCTATCGCGTCACGATGGCCGCGGGAGAAGGCGTTGTTCCGCAACCGATCGATCACCTACGAGACGATTTCGACTTGTTCGCCCAGAGAGATCAAGAGTGTGTGGCGATCGAAGTCAAGCGACGCGATCAATTGCACGAGATCAGTCCACTGAAACTCGCTGTCAAGCAGTTTCTTCCCGGCTGGAGCTACGACCTGGTTGTCTATCCTCCTGATCTAGTGGATAGGATTCCCCTTGAAGACGGCGAGCCGAGCCCGGAATATGTGGATTCCTTACTCGCGGAAGCGCAGCAGTCGCTCGATTCGGACAAACCGCGTGCGGCCTTTCTTCTTGTTTGGTCCGCCATCGAGTCGACCATGAGGTCGGCTGCTCGGCGCGAGAGCCTGGATATCGGGGACGGAGCCCCTCGTTTCGTTCTGAAGACCTTGTACTCCAATGGGGTCATTTCTTACGAGGATTTTGATCGACTGCAACGTCGATTGGACGAGAGGAACCGGCTCGCTCATGGGTTGCCTGTTGATCACCTGGAGCCGGAGGACGTCCGGTCCCTGATCGAGTTCGCACGGCAACTTCAGTGCGCCGCACCTGCCTCATCGGATGCATGATCGCGCGATCTCCGCCAAGGCTGACCTCCGCTCTGCTCATCAGCTCGGCGCGGACGAGACGCGGCGCCGGATTCAGGTCGCCGGTCTCGATGCTCTTCAAGAGCTCGACCACCTGCCGCTTGCGGCCCTCGGCGTCCGACTTGCCCTCCTGGGCTCGGGCCATCGATGCGAAGGACGCCGCCGCGGCAAGGACTGTCGCCACAAGACCCCACCCGATTCGACTCTCGCTCATCGTCTCCTCCTTCTGGAACGCCTGCTTTTCGTAACAACTTTTGTTACACGAGAGGGCAAAAAAAAGGTTCAGCCCCGTTCCCGTTTTTGGACCGAGCCCAGGATGCCCGCGATGGTCGTCTTGGCGAGCCGCTCGTCCATCCGCCGCTCGACCTCGCCATAGACCGCTGTAAGGATGCCCTGGATGTTCCGACCCACCGGGCAGAGCGCTTGGGCTCGCTCGGGTGCAGGGAAATCGTCTCGCCCTGCGGCTCGACCGCCCGGAGCACATCAAGGAGCGTGATTCGCCCGGCGGGGACTCTGAGCCGCCAGCCGCCGCCGATCCCCCCTTGGGACTCGACGATCCCGGCCTCGCGGAGCCGGCCGAGCAGGCGGCGGATGCACACGGGATTCGTGTTGACGCTCCCGGCGATGTATTCCGAGGTCTGGGCCTGGTCCGGCGTCAACGCGAGCAGGGTCAGGATGTGAACGCCGACGGTGAGCTTGGAACTGAGCATCGCCTCTCCGATTCGCAACCATAATAGTTGCGACCGACGTCGCAGTCAAGCCGATCTCCGAGGGGCGACCACCGAGGGGTGTAAGAAGCCCTTCGCAAGGGCCGCGGGTCCTGTTATCGTGTCAAGATCGGTTTTCCAATTTCGCGCGAATCCCAAGTTCAAGGATGAACGAACGATGCCATTCACCAAGAATCAAACCGAGGATCAGTCCGAGCTGCGCGACTTGGTCTACGGCTGGGGAAAAATTGTCACCCGCCGCGCTTTTGGCGAAGCAGGGCCGGGACTTGATCTGGATTTCGACTCGATCGAATCGTTGGCTGTCGACATGGCCCAGACCCTGACCCGCGGGACCATCGAAGAGATCCTCCGAAGCCAATTCCAGCTCCTCGGCGACCAGCAGCCTTGTCCTCAATGTTCACGGCCTTGTCCGGTTGAGAAAGAACCCCGAACCGTGGCGGTTCGTGGTGGGACCATCGACTACGAGGAACCGATCTGCCATTGCCCGGCCTGTCGCCGGGATTTTTTTCCCTCAGCGTCGCAGTCTCCGGCTGGACTCGCACGGTTGCTCTCCGGCGATCTTGGGTAAGATCTGCCGAGAGGCCGCCCGCTCCACTTCGTTCGACGCTGCCGCGGAGTCCTTGTCCGATTTGGCCGAGGTCGACCTCAGTGGCCGCCAGTTGGGGCACATCGCCCACGAGGTGGGCGAACAATTGCGGGAGGCCCGCGATCAGCAGGTCGACGATTTCCAAAACCACCGCTTGGTTCCCGAGACGGACGTCGCCCCCAAGTTGGCTGTCGTCTCCATTGATGGGGGGCGGTACCAGACCCGGTCCGAGGGCCAAGGTCCCGGCGCCCACGATGCCGCCTGGCGCGAAGACAAGGTCGCCGACTTGGTGACGATGAGTACCCAAAGCCATGCCGATGATCCCCACCCCGAGTTGCCGCGATGCTTCACCGAGAAGAAAGGAGTCGTGGAGTTGGTCCAAGGGATCACCTCGCAGGGGGCCTTGGCCGATGTGATCGATCCGACGGCTGAGCCAGCCGCACCGCTGAAGGTCTTCGAGCCAGCCAAGGACCAAGCCGATGTGCCGTGGCCACCCGAGCCGCTGGTCCGCACCTGCCAGGCGACGACGCGCGACAGCGAAGCCTTCGGCCCGATGGTGGCCACCGAGGCGAAGCGACGCAACTTCTTCGCCGCCACGTTGCGGGTCTTCCTGGGCGACGGGGGGCTGTGGATCTGGAAGATCCACCGGACCTTCTTCCCGACTTTTGAGCCGATTGTCGATTTCGTGCATGTCTTGACCTATGTCTATCTGGCTGCCAAAGCGATCGGCGGTGGTGCCGATGCGACCTGGCAACGATATCTCCGCTGGGCCACGGCGTGCTGGCAGGGTCGCGTCGGTGAAGTCCTGGACGAGCTGCGCCGGGCTTTGGAGGCGATGCCCCAACCCACCGAGAGCCGCGAGGAGAAGCCGACGGATCCGTACCATGTGCTCTCCAAGACGATCGGGTATCTCGAGCACAACCAGTCGCGGATGGATTACCCGCGGTACCGCCGACAGGGTTTGCCGATCATGTCGGGTCGTGTGGAATCGCTGATGAAGCAGTTCAACCGGCGTGTCAAAGGGACCGAGAAATTCTGGAACGAGGACCAGGCCGAGATGATCCTCCAATTGCGAGCGGCGCAGTTGTCGGAGGATGACCGCCTGTCCAAGCACCTGAAGAGCCGACCGATCAGCCCTTTCCGGCAGTACAAGACTACGAAGCGCAGGAAAGCTGGGTAGTTCCTCAGAAAAACGAACCGCTTCTTACACCCACCACCGAGGGCTTAAATGTCTCGACCCACTCGGGTTCGGCACCGTGCCGTCAGCACCTGCCCGATCATCGCCCTGGCCGGATGACGGGTCATCTCGGTCGATCGGAGACCGCCTCGCGGCCCACGGCCCCGACCGCCCTCCTTGGTCGGGAGAGGTCC
>CAWAAW010000088.1:0-39293 GCA_963779785.1 uncultured Planctomycetota bacterium | reverse complement strand
CCAATCAATTCGCGGGTTTGGGTTACTCCTCGGAACGGGACAGAATTGTACGCTACTTATGTTGAACTCGGGGGAATAGCACCGGTGAACGGCTGCCCTCATTTTTGCGGATTGGCTCCCGGCTGTGGCTGCTGGGCCGACGATAGATACGCGATCAGGTCGCGGATCGCGTCGATTCCCAGGCGCGCCCGTCAGGCCGACGGGCATCACCGAGGTCGCACTTGGACGGATCTGTTCGATCTGTTTTCGAGGGATGATCGTCGCGCGGGCGTTGGTGTCGGTGACCTTGATCGTGTCGAAACCTTCGGCCCGGACGACTCCCACGACGACTTGACCGTCCTTGGTGGCGACCGTGTACGAGGTATAAGCCGGTTCGATCGCGGCACTTGGCGTGGCGATACTCCGATAGATCTCGGCCCGGCCTTTGACACCGATATTGGTCAGGTCCGGGCCGACCTTGCCTCCTTGGCCGCGGAAGAGGTGGCATTGCGAGCAACGGGCTTGATCGCCGAAGAAGAGGGTCTGTCCTCGTGCGGGGTCACCTCCGGAGAGGTCGGGAACCACCAGTGGCGCAGCGGTTGCGGAGTCGAGCGCGATCGGCACCCACGGGAGCATCAGTTGCTCGGACCCCAAGGCGTGGTCAGTGGTCTCTTCGCCGACCCGGTACGTCGCCTTGAAAGCAAATGGCCGGTCGTCTTTACCGGTCTGGAGGGTAGTCGTCAGGAAGAGTGGATCTCCCTTGGACTCCACTGTCAGCGTGACGAGATGGTGCTTCTCTTTTGATCGCCGGGTCGCCCGGTTCTGCCTGGACGTCGCCGATCATGGCTTCGACGATCGGCACGCTGCCGTCGAGCCGGAGCTTGACGCTTCCCGGGGAAGGCGGAGCAAGGTGCTCAGTACGAGTCGGCCGCGTTTTGAGAGTCGCGCCGAGTCCTTCGTCGTGTGGCTTGGACCCTCGGCTCAGGAGACGGAGGGAATCGGAATCGAGTCGTGGCCACCATCCCGACCACCGCGGCGCGTCGGCCGGGTCCTCTTCCGCGCTCCAGGTTGCCTCGACCCCCGAGAGGTCATAAGTGACCTTGCGCATTATCGACGGTTGGAAACAGGCAGGACATAGCGAGCCGCCCGCGGATGAGGATCGGTGGCCAGAATCAATGGTTCGGCCGCCGTCGGTCAATCGGGTGCCGGCGATCTGGATCGTGCCGATTGGTTTTGGCGAGGGAGCCCGTCCCGGGTTCGACGTCATGGTCTCGAAAAAAGGGATGTCCTTGCCGACGAGCGACTGGGCCATCGCCTGATCGACTCGGCCGGTCGAACGCGGCGATGACTTCGAGTGGCCCCGAGGCCCAGACCGCGACGGACGATTCTCCGATCGAGTCGCTGCCACCGACTGGGCGAAGCCAGTCGCTACGCTCGCCATCATCAGCACGACCGCCGACAGAAGGCAAATCCAGGCGAATTGGGCAGATGCGTCGGTGATGCATTAGCGGCGATTCGCGAATAACCAAACGGAGTTTGCGAGTCTGCATGCGATCGGCGACTTCTGGTCTTGACATGTCATCTCTCGCGAACCGGTGTGGACAAGCGTCGCGGTGTCGGTTCTGTTCTCGAAGTCCTTCCGTTATCTCTCGATCGCTTGAGACTTCCAAGCCGGAATTGACGCGATTGGCGTCTTGGTCTAGATTCTGGCTCCCACCTGTCTCGATCTTGTGGAAACGAAGGGAGGGAACCTTGTCCTGGCGATGGACCGCATGGCGAGCCGTGATCTCGGCATTTGTGCTGTTTCACATATCGGCGCTGATGATCTGGACGATGCCTCCCTGTGAGATCAAGGACGCGCTTCTCAGGCGCCCTATTACTATTATGTCCTGCCGCTGGGGATCTGGCAGTGGTGGGCGATCTTCGCTCCCGACCCGATCCGGGATACGCTTGTGCTGGATGCCGAAGTGATCGACGCCAAGGGTATGCGGCACATCCACGAATTCCCCAGGATCGGGGACTTGCCCTGGTATCGCAAGCTTCCGAGGTATCGCCAACCCAAGTTCACGGCCAACATGAACGACGGCGAGTTCACTCACGCAACGGGAGTTCGCCGCCCGTCACGCCGTTCGTCAGTTGAATCTGGGCGAAGATTCCTTTCCCGTGGCGGTCAGTCTGTATTACCAGGTGAAAGCCGCGCCACCGCCCGGAACCTGGGTCACTGATCCGATGGAGCGCCCTGGAATTCAGGTCATCGAGCGCTACCAGTTCGCATCGCTGAAGGAGGTGCGTCCATGAATCCGATCTCGGCATGGAATCGGTTCCTGTTCGGACCGATCTCAGCGCGGCCGCTGGGGGCGTTCCGGATCGTCTTCGGTCTGTTGCTTCTGGTTTACTTGGCCGTCGATGAGGTGGAATTCGACTACTGGTATACCGGCGCGGGCCTGCTCCAGGGGAACGAGGCCCGGGAGGCCGCCGGGCCGTATCGGCTTTCCCCTCTGAACTACGTCCACGATCCGACCATTGCCCATCTTTTCTATGCCGTGACGGTCGCCGCGGCGGTGGGAGTGACGCTGGGCTGGCGGACGCGGTTCATGAACGTTCTCCTCTATCTGGGGATGCTCTCGCTGTACCACCGCAACGTCACCGCCAACGGCGGGCCGGACGCCGTCCCGATGATCATGTCGTTTCTACTTGATGCTCTGCCCGAGCGGCGCGGCCTTTTCGCTCGACGCCCTTCGCGCGGCCAAGAAGCGGGGGACAGCCGCCGAGGCCTTGATCGCACCGTGGGGTCTGCGACTGCTCCAGATGCAGATCTGCCTGCTCTACTTTCAATCGTGCGTGATCAAGTGCGACGGCGCGACCTGGATGAACGGCACCGCCGTGCATTACGTGCTGTTCAATCGCGAGTTCGGCCATGTTCAATATGGAATGGCTGGCCCAGTATCCCCTCCTGATCAACTTGTTGACGCATGGTGCGCTCTTGATCGAGTTCGCGCTGGCGTTCTGGCTCTGGTTTCGTCCCACGCGGCGGTGGGCGATACTCGCGGGAGTGGCCCTCCACCTGGGCATTCGTCCGATCCTCAATGTGCCGGGCTTTGGCGAAACCTTGATCGCGACCTATCTGGTCTTCCTGGACCCGGACGAGTTCAACGCCTTGATCCGCTGCCTCGATCCGCGCGCCTGGCTGGCCCGGTTGGGCATGCGCACGCCCAGCCTCGCGTTTTGGGGACGCCTCGATCGGCCCCCGGGCTTCAAGGCTTGCACCAGCTCGAGCTTCCGTTTGATTGGCCGAAGTCCAGACCGGGTCCGAGGCGATCACCGCGGGGTAGATGCGGTTGTCACGCATTCGACTCGGACGAAACGCTCAGACTCGCGTCAGTTCCCGGATGCGCTCCGCCTGGTCGGGAAACGAGGCGATCAAGTCAGCACGCCGGCCTTGCTCGTAGTCGGCGTAGTCGAACCCGGGGCGACACGGTCGCGCCCAGCAGCGCGAAGTCGTGTCCGCCGGGCTCGAGGCGCGAGCCTTGCCAGACTCCCGCCGGCACGACCACCTGGGGCTGTTGACCAGCGAGAATGTCGTTTCCGATGATGATTTCCCGGGCCTTGCCGTCCGGGAAAATCTGGAGCATCCGGACCGGTGCACCCAGGTAGAAGTGGAAGACCTCTTCCGTCGGCAGCCGGTGCAGCTCGGAAAAGGTATCCACGGTCAGCAGGTAGTAGATCGCGGTCCCGATCGAGCGATCCCTGCCGTCGTGATAGCCGGGTGGCAACGACTCGGACGGGATCATTCCGGCCGATCGATAGGTCTCGCGGAAGAATCCCCCTTCGATCGGATGGGGCTGGAGGCCGAGGGCGGCGATGACTTCGCTGGGCGTTCGGCATGGCGGTCGAGCTCCGAGGTCGGAGTGTTGGAAAACGCGACGACGAGCGCGTCGGGAGTCGGTCACTGTTCGAGTCAAGCCACTCGGAACTTCTTGATTCCTTCCGCGATTGATCTCGATGCCCAGCCCGGGCGCGTCGGGGACGGCGACCATGCCGGCCTCGGCGCGGATCGTCTCGGTGATCGAATGCCGGAGTGTCGTCCCCTCCTCGACGACGAATTCGAGGAGTCCCAGAGTGTTGGGGATGCTCGCCAGGAAGTGGAGGGCGGCGGCGACGTTCAGATACGTGGTGAATCCGTGGTTGACGATCGGCAAGCCGCGGTCGGCGGCCAGGGCGGCGATCTTGATGGCCTCGGTGAATCCACCGCAGCGGGTCAGGTCGACCTGGACGACGTCGATCTTGCCCACGTCCATGAGCTGAAGGAACGACTTCCGCTCGCTCTCCTCCTCGCCGGCGGCGATTCGCAGACAGGAGCTGGCCGACAGCTTGGCATAGCCCTCGTAATCGTCGGGCAGGAGCGGCTCCTCGAACCAGAACGGGTCGTATTGCTCGAACGCCCGGGCGCGCTGGATCGCGGTCTTGGCGTCATAGACCAGCCCGGCGTCGATCATCAGGTCGAGGTCGGGCCCGAGCCCGGCGCGGGCCTCGCGCACCAGGGCGACGTCGGTCTTGGCGTCCTGACCCATCGGGTCCCAGCCGAACTTGACGGCCGTGAACCCCTGATCGGCGAACCGCCGCGCCCGCTGACCGGTCTCGGCGGGCGTCTCGCCGAAGAGCGAGCTGGCGTAAGCCCGCAGCGACTTCGTGAACCCGCCCCCCAGCAACTTCCAGACCGGCATGCCCAGGGCCTTCCCCTTGATGTCCCAGAGCGCCAGGTCGATGCCGCTGATCGCGTGGATGCCGATCCCGCGGCGGCCGCCGTAGATATTGGCCCGGTACATCTTGTGCCAGAGATACTCGGTGCGGAACGGGTCCTCGCCGATCACCACGTGGGCCAGCCCGGTCGCGGTCGTGTGCGAGAACGGGCCCTCGATGCATCCCTTCACGCCGCCATCGGGTTGGAGTCGACCTCGCCATAGCCGGTGATCCCCGCGTTGGTGCTCACCTTGACGATCAGGGCGTCCTGGCCGCTGTCGCACTGGGTCTTGACCTCGGGCAGGCGGAGGTAGATCGCCTCCACGCCGGTGATCTTCAAGTCGCTCATCGTGCACGGTTCCTCATGGGCCGGATGATTGTCGCTTGAAAGCAACTCATCGATTCTTTGGCGAGGTTTCTCAACGATACTTGATCTGTCGACGCCTCAAGCGGAGTTGAGGTAATTCCCAATTCGGCTTGAACGATCGTGCCCTCACCCAGCATGGAATCCCTCAGTCAATGAGCCAGACACACGTCTATCGAGCGTGAGCCATTCTATACCGGTACGCGTGCTTCAAGCGAGCAAGATCCAATCCATCGAATGAGACGACATTATCGAAGGAAAAGCAGAATTCTTGGGCCTGCTCGGACCACTAAAGCAGTGAAATTCTTGGGCCTGCTCGAACCGATCTAAACGTAGTGAGTTGTTTCGATCGCCGTGCGTCGTGATCTGAAACCGAGACGAGAAGTTGATGTCCCGCCCAGTGATAATGGGGTCGCTCTGGGTCATTCTCAGTGGTGCCGGCCTGGCGCTCGCTCAGGATGCTCCACCGCTTGAAGCGCGGCCACGGATTCTCCCCAACCGACTGTTTCGGCGCCCAAGACGGGGCAAAAGCCTCCGGCATCGGCTCGTTCGGAAGTTCGGCCGTTATTGGTCATTCCGGGCGTGACCGCGCCGACCCCGCGGGATGTGACCCCGACGAAGCCGAAGACCGCACAATCGTCCGGACCCGCCAATCCATCGGCACGCGATTTCGCGCCTCGCACGCCGACCAACGCGCGGGTTGAGAGCGTTCCGGACCCGACCTACCGATCGAAGATTCCGCTGACGCTTGAGCCTATTGATGACGATCCCGCGGTCGATCAGAAGGCCCCAATATCACCGATGTCGCGTGGTCGTCCCGTCGATTGGCCTCCCGGCGTTCCCCTTGTGAATGAACGGCCTCCGGGCGCATCGTCTTCGGATGCTTCCGCGCCGGCTGCCGCGCCACCACGCTCAGCCCCGCCGCGCGGGTTGGGTCTGTTCGGCCGATTTCTGGGGCCAGCGCCTTCGAGCTCCCCGAAACCGGAGTCGCGGAATCCTCAGTCCAAGACTCGAGTCAACGCCGATCCGCAAGCCAGATCCCACGACCGACGCGGCCAACAAACGGAAGATCGAACGCGAGATTCGAGACTCGCTTGGAGACCGCTTGCGGTCGGTCGAGGTGCGTGTCAGCGGGCGAAATGTGCTGATCGTGGCCAAGGCAAGCCGCTTTTGGCAGAAGCGAACCGTGCGCCGCTCGCTGGAGACTCTCCCCGGACTTACTGGCTTTCGGGCCCGTGTCGACGTCCTCGATTGATCCAACGCCGATCATGGTGTCGTCGCGGAATACGGCACCGCGGACCCGGCGGGATCGCGAAGCCGGTACAACGCCTGCTGTGCTCCGGAATCGAGTGGATTGGCCGTGATCGCCAGAGTGTACCAGCATTTCGCTTCCTCTCTCAGTCCCGCTTGCTCGCAGGCCTCGCCGATTTCCGCCAGGTCGGCGGTCCGGTTCCCTTGTTTCGGTGAGCGCACGCGGATAACGAGGTTGTAGAGCCGGTTGAGCCGCTTCACACGCTCAAGATAGGCGTCGGCCGCCGCCTTGTCCCCTTTGAGTTGCAGCGCTTGGGCGAGTTGCATGGGAGAGACGCGATCATAGGGTTCGGCGCTCAGGGCTTGCTGGAATTGTTGGATCGCGGTGTCAAGGTCGTGGCGCTCGAGCGCGATTTCACCGCGAATCCGCGAAAGTCGGGGGTGATTCATCGGGGCTGAAGCTAGTAGGCGCTCGACTTCCTCGATTCGACCCAGATTGGAGGCCAGGTTGATTCGGAGCGCGAGTGCATCTGGATCGGAATTGGGAAGCGGTTCGAGAATTCTCGTGATGTACGATTCCACCTCGGGCCGTTCGAGGAGAAGCTCGACGACTGCGAGACGGCTGTATCGATCCTCTGGGTCCGCCTTGATGAACGCGTCGAGGTCCGCGACGATATCGGGATTCCATCGGGTGAAATGAGTGAGGGCCCACGTGAAGAGATCGTGGTGCGTAAGCTGAGTCAGCTTCGCGAGTTGGAGGAATTCGGCATCGACCTCGCGACGGCGCGATTGGATGCCGAGGATGTAGATCAATTCCTTGTGCGCATCAATAAGCTGGGGCTTGAGTACCAGTGCCCGTCGGAAAGACGCTTCTGCCTTCCTGACGCATCTGAGCTGGCGATGGAGTGCGGCCGGCCATAGGTGAGCCTGCGGTGCGATGGGGTGCGAGTCAGGGATCTTGGCCATCGCGGAGAAGGCGTGTGCGAAATGTCCCTCGGCAATGGCAAGCTGGGCTTCCAGCATCCAGTCCAGGCCGTTCTTGGGCCGTATTCCCTCGAGCTCGCGAAGCGATCGTCGAGCCTGATCCCAATGGCCGGCGAGGAAAGCTTGTTCCGCAACGGTCCAGAGCCGGTCTGGGTCGGTCATGGCCGCGTGTTGTAAGCCAACCAGCTCCGATCGCGACCGAGATGACAAAGGCCAACGTAGCCCAACCCCACCGATGTAGGCCGGAGAATTTAACCACGGATCTGACCCAGCGCGGCCGAGCCGCATTCGCATGAATGCACGATTGAACGATCAGCTTTTCATAAGTTACGTTTGAGCAATTAACTAAACAGGTAATGTAGTAAGAGAATATGGAGTGGCGTCAGTCTCCGAAAGTCTTATCCGCGCGTCCCGTGGTTTAGCGCTTCTTGCGCTTAGCGCTCTTTGTGTAAGTCAATAGTGGGATCTTTGCCCCCAGCGCCCAAGACGTCGAAATCGAATTGGTTCTCTCCGGATTGGACGGTGGCGAAGTCCCTCCTGAGTCCGACCCCTCGGTTTTTCGCGGCCACCTCGCCACCGTATGTGACCTGGTTATCCCCGGTGTACGTCTTGATCGTGTACTTTCCATCTGGCCCGATTTCCGCGGACCTCGTGGGCACGATCCGCCCGGAGTTGCTCGGGTTGAAGTGGATTGTCCCCCCGTGGCGGGTACGCCTTTGACGGAGACGACTCCGGTGACGGTGGCCTCGTTGAGCGAGGTGTCGATGCTCGGCTTGCCGTCTCCGCAACCAGGGACCGATGGCGAAGGCCAAGATGATCGTCACGAGCAGAAAGTAGCCGCAACGTCGAACGACGATCATGGATACCATCCGAAAAAGAATTCAATTTGGAAAAAACTCGGTTTGACAGCCAGTCGCCGTTGTTGACGACACGACTTCGCCGAGAGCTCTCAATGCCTCAGGAAGAAGGCCGCGCAGCTCCCGGCGGTCGGTCGAGCACGGTCAGTACTGATCGGAGGAGATCACCTCGCCACCGGCCCTGCGTGCCGATGGCCCACCAGGTTTGGATTCCGATGCTCGCCTTGATGAACTTGACCGAGCCGTCGCAGAACAGGACATTGACGCCGCCGGGGTGATGGCTACTGGCGTTATGGGCGATCTGAAGTCCGCGAGCGGCAGCTCCAGGTGTTCGGTGGCATGACGTGGATGTAGCGCGTGAGCGCCGGCTGGCCCGACACCCACATCGCCCCCGAGATGTTATCATCCGAGAAGTTGGCCGCGTCCTGATTGGCACCGACCGGCACGGGCGGGGTCACTTTGCAGATGTTGTAATACGCCTGGGGCGTCCCCTCGAGCGAATTGTCGACGGCGGGCGGGCGTCGCGAGCGACGCGGTCGGAATTCCCGTATCGAACGGGGCGGAGGTGTTGGTGAAATTCGACGCCGATCGCCTTGACCCGTTCGCTGAAGGCGGCTGTGTTGCTGGTCCCGTCGGTGATGCCGGCGATGTTGACGGAGCTGCCACCGAAAGCCGGGTGGGCCGGTGTCAACGCCATTCGACGAATAAATGAATGGTCCGGCCGCCGGCCCGTTCCAGGAAGGAGTCCAGGCGTTGCCGCCATAGTCGCAATTGGGCGCCGAGCCCGAGTTGGCCATGTAGTTATTGTGGCCGTTGGGATCGGTCAACCGGTCCTGGTCGGAGGGGCAGAGAAACCCGGAGATCACCCTGTAGACGGCCGTCGTATTGACCGGGTTATTGATCGGCATCGGAGTCTGGCCGAACGGTTGTGTGTCCGCGAAATTGATCGCGTTGTAGATCGGGCCTTGTTCGATGTAAGGAAGCAAAAGCGTATGGGCCGACCACTCGATCCACCAGGGCCCATCGCCCCAGGGGAACGAATTGACGGCGCTGTGGTAATTGTGCATGCGCCAGGCCGATCTGCTTCAGGTTGTTGACGCATTGAGCGCGTCGCGCCGCCTCGCGTGCCGACTGGACGGCGGGCAGTAACAAGGCGATGAGGACAGCAATGATTGCAATGACAACGAGTAATTCAATCAAAGTGAAGCCGCGTCGACTGCGTGAAATCATGATAGGTCCTCCGGGAGCGATCGTGCGTGGACGTGAAGTCACGGACTTTCGAGTCCATTCCCGCTTGAAGAGTGCCGAAAAGATGATGTTTCGGTGAACGAAAGCGATCCTGGAGTGGGATCGGTTGATCGAAAATCGTCTCGAAAGGTCTCTGTCTAAAACTCAGCCGGAATCGCTGACTTGTAACTCAGAAATTTCTCGAAAACGACTTTTTAGTCGATACGTTTCGCCCGTGCGAGTCTCCCAGCGATTTCCCCCGAATTCATTCGGATTGCCAAGGCACGACCGCCTGGAATCGGGCGTGATCGCGGTCGAGCGAGGCATTTTTCAGGAGATGACCGATTACAAAAAGAGCGAGTCGGCGGAATACTTGATGGGTAGTCGACGGGTGGTTTTCGTTAAGTCCGCCTTTCTTGCCTGACGTTCCCATGACCTGTCAGGCGAGAGAAACTGACCTATTAGAGTGGAACACGATGGATTCAGCGACCGCGGGTAGGGCAGAATTCGCAGAGCTGCTTCGGAGTAATCAAACGCAGCTCTTCGGTTACATCTACTCGCTGGTGCGCAACCTCGACGACGCGGACGACCTGTTCCAGCAAACGAGCATGGTCCTTTGGGGCAAGTACGAGCAATTCGATCCGACTCGGAGTTTTGTAGGGTGGGCCTGTGGCGTGGCTCGATATGAGGTCTTGAACTATCTGCGGGCCCGGAGTCGAAACCGGCTTTACTTCAGTGACGCGCTGAATTTGGCTCTTATCGAATCCCACGAATCACTCGAACAGGAACTGCTGGATGACCGCCGCGACGCACTGGCCGGCTGCCTGAAAAAACTGCGAGAGCGAGACCAGGAGTTGCTTGAGGCTTGCTATGGACGATCGATACGGATCCCGGAACTCGCAACCACCTGGGGAAGGTCGACACATAGCATTCACAACTCTCTCAGGCGGATCCGTCGGTCACTTTTCGAATGTGTAAGACGCAGCCTAGCGCACGAGGGAATCGCATGACCGACCCGGGCACGCCATCCGACGAGCTAATCGATCTCGTCGACCGCTATTGTTCCAATCTTATTGATGAACATGAATTAGAGCGTTTCGAGGCGGTTTTGCTCGAAGACGAGGGGGCTCGACGATATTTCGTCGAATATTTTCATCATCATACCGAAATTCAGTTTGCCGTGAGGGCCAGTCAAGGCGGCCGACGCGATTCTGGGACAGCTCTCCGAGCAGGATCAGCGATCGCCGTGCGCTGCAGGTCCAGCGCCGACCTTGGATTCGCCGGCGGTCGTCGCGACTGGCTGGTTGGGCTGGTGGCCGCCGTCTTCATGATCGCAACCGTGGCCGGTTTGTCGCGGCTGAACCGACTGTCTGGTCCGCCCAATTTGGGAGTCGCGACTGATCCGATTCCGCAGGCATCGAATATCGCCTGGTTGGTTAACGCTCAGGATTGCCTATGGGCGGGTACCGAGCAGACTCCCGGTCGCGACATGCGCGCCGGCAAGACGCTGCGTTTGGAACGAGGGCTGGCCGAGATCGAGTTTGAGAAGGGTGCCCGGGTGATTCTCCAGGGGCCTGCCGGCATCGAGCTTGTCTCCGGGAGCTGTGCCCGGCTGTTCCACGGAACGCTGACGGCTCGGGTCTCCAAAGGTGCGATCGGATTCACGGTCCTGTCACCTGGCGGGAAGGTCGTTGATTTGGGAACCGAGTTCGGGCTATCTGTCGACGAACGCGGCGCGACCACAGTACGAGTCTTCGCCGGTGAGGTTGAGGCGTTTTCGACCGGCCGCCGATCGTCCGGCCGCCCAGGGCGTGACGATCCACCAGAACCAAACCGCCCAAATCGACGGCCCCACCGTCGCACTCCAATCGACCGGCCCGGAAAAGGACGTCGATCACAGTACGTGCGGGCCATCGTGCCCACTCCGGTCGTCAAGCCCCGCTCGTTACACCTCGATTTTAGCCAACCGACCGACGTCGGTATTCGGGACATCAACGGGCAGGGCACTCGGCCTGACACACCGGCTCCCGCGAACGGGCTCGGCTCTTCCTCTGTTCGATTCCAACCTTCGACTTCGAACCGACCGCAACGCACTCGAGCTCACAACGACCCGGAGCGACCTCAACACTCAGGACCGCATCTCAACCGGTGAGTACCTCGGATTTCGTTTGTCCGACCTCGGCTTCACGGGAAAGGAAGATTTCGAGATCAGTGCCACCATCCCGAATATCCCGGGGCTCAAGGTCGTCGGCCAGTTTGGGCTCTATGCCGGCTCCGCCAGCAACAAGAATATCCGTGGTGGATTGATCAGTTGGCCCGAGCCCGATACGTACCGGCTATTCCTGGTTAATAATCTGAATGGCATCGACGCCGACATTTATGAAGTTGGTCTCATGACGACCGGCGAGGATCTTCAACTCACGTTAAGACGGATTGGCGGCCGGTACTCGCTGGTCGCCGACAACCTGACCCGGAAGAGCTCCAGCACGCTGACGATCGCCCATCCGGCCTTCCTGGACGGTGAGAGCGATCTTTATGTCGGACTCTTCGGCGCGAACACGCAGAGCGAACTTTGCAAGACACTGACGATTCGAGAGGTCAAGGCTACGGTCTGGACGACCCTCGCCGACAATCCGACAATGGTACAGGTAAGGTCGGTTCATTGAAACGTAATCGTCGAATCGCGATCGGAACCGCGAATTCTCTCATCCGCCAGGAATCCCGCACGGTCATGTGTCCCATCGAATCCCCGGGCAACATCGAGACTCTCTCCCATGACACGACTACTGAGCCTGTCGCTTTTCCTCGGACTGTCTCCTTCGTTGACGACCGCGGAGGCCGACCAACCACCGGGCACAGCACGAACGTCCCCTGCCCCGGTGCTCAAGGTCCTGTTCCTGGGCGATCAGGGACACCACCAACCCGCCGACCGCGCGGCGCAGATCATCCCGGTACTGGCCGGCCGAGGTATCAACGTCACATACACCGAGAAACTCGATGACCTGAACCCCGAGACTCTCGCGAAGTTCGATGCCCTGCTCATTTACGCCAATACGACCGAGATCAAGCCCAGCCAGGAGAAGGCCCTCCTGGACTACGTGGAAGGCGGAGGCGGATTTGTCCCGCTCCACTGCGCGTCTTATTGCTTTCTGAATTCGCCCAAGTACATCGCGCTGGTCGGCGCCCAGTTCCAGCGTCATGGCACGGGAGAGTTTGACACCAAGATCGTCGATCCCGCTCATCCGATCATGCGCGGCATCGAGCCGTTCCGCACCTGGGATGAAACCTACGTGCATACCAAGCACAACACGAAGGACCGCCACGTCCTTCAGGTCAGGGCGGAGGGGAACGGCGAAGAGCCGTGGACCTGGGTCAGGACTCAGGGCAAGGGGCGAGTCTTCTACACGGCGTATGGACACGACGCCCGGACCTGGCAGAACCCGGGATTTCAACGACCTGATCGAGCGCGGGATTCGCTGGGCGGCGGGCAAAGGCGAGGTCTTCGACAGTCGCGGGCGAGTAGCGGCCGGGTTGCCTCCTCTTTCCTATGAGGAGTCGAAGTTCGACGTCCCCAACTATCTGCCGGCGAGACAGTGGGGAACTCAAGGGGAGCCGATCCACAAGATCCAGAAGCCGACTGACGCCCGAGGAATCGATTCGGCACCTGGTCGTCCCGTCCGGCTTCGAGCCGAGGCTCTTCGCCGCGGAGCCACGAGATCTATAAGCCACTCTGCATGACCTGGGACCACAAGGGCCGACTCTGGATCGCCGAGAGCGTCGACTATCCCAATGTCAAGAATCGGAACGGCAACGGGCGTGACCGGATCACGATCTGCGAGGACACCAACGGCGACGGCCGGGCCGACTCGTTCAAGGTCTTCGCCGAGGGGTTGAACATCCCCACAAGCATGCTCGTTCGCGAACGGCGGCCTGATCGTCCTGCAGGCGCCCGACACGTTGTTCCTCAAGGATTCCGACGGCGACGGCCGGGCCGATATTCGCAAAGTCCTGTTCACGGGATGGGGCATCAGCGACACCCATGCCGGTCCCAGCAACCTGCGCTGGGGGTTTGACAACTGGATTTGGGGAATTGTGGGTTACTCGGGCTTTCGTGGGACCGTTGGCGGCGAAACTCAACGGTTCGCACAGGCCTTCTTCCGGTTCAAACCCGACGGGTCCAAGCTCGAGGTCATGCGGAATACTGGCAACAACTCCTGGGGCGTCGGTTTCAGTGAGGATGGACTGGTCTTCGGCTCGACGGCCAACGGCTGTCCCAGCGTTTATCTTCCGATCCCCAACCGGTTCTACGAGTCGGTCCGCGGCTGGTCGACCCGCGAGCTTTTCAGCATCGCGGCATCGAACCATTTCTACCCGGTGACCGACAAGGTCCGTCAGGTCGATTATCACGGCGGTTTCACGGCCGGCGCCGGCCATGCCCTCTATACGGCGCGAACTTATCCTCAACAGTACTGGAACCAGACCGCATTCGTGGCCGAGCCGACCGGACACCTGGTCGCCACGTTCACACTCGAGCGCAAGGGGAGCGATGTCGTCGATTATTACGGCTGGAACCTGCTGGCGAGCGACGATGAATGGACGGCCCCGATCAACGCCGAGGTCGGGCCCGACGGCAATGTCTGGGTTATCGATTGGTACAACTACATCGTCCAGCACAACCCCACGCCGCATGGCTTCCAGACCGGTAGGGGAAACGCCTACGAAACGCCGCTGCGCGACAAGACCCACGGGCGCATCTACCGGATCGTCTATCGAGGACGCCAAGACGACCGCTCCCCCGTGCTCTCGATCCCGACGATCGCCAACGGGGCTGGTCAAGGCGCTCAAGAACGACAACCAGTTCTGGAGGTTGCATGCCCAGCGGCTTCTGGTCGAGCGTGGCAAGACCGACGTGGTGCCCGCACTCGTCGAGTTGGCGAGCGATCCGTCGGTGGACGCGATCGGGCTGAACGTCGGCGCGATCCATGCACTCTGGACGCTGAATGGCCTGAACGCGGTCGATCAACCAGCGCCGACCGCTGCGGTGACATCCGCGCTCAAGCATCCGTCCGCGGGCGTGCGCCGCAACGCCGTTCAGGTTTTGCCGCGGAACGAGCAGTCGGCGAGCTCAATCCTGGACGGCGAATTTGCTCAACGATCCGGACGCCCAGGTCCGGCTGGCCGCGCTCATGAGCCTCGCCGAGCTGCCGGCCTCCGACAAAGTGGCGTCGGCCCTGGTCGATGCGATTGCTCGATGGCCTGGCGCGGAACGACCGATGGTTGGCGGACGCGGCCACGGCGGTCGCGGCGCGGAATGATCTGTCATTCTTGAAGGCGTTGTCGGCCCATCAACCGCGCAAGCGAGTCGGCGCGGAGGTGCTCGCGATCGCCGGCCGAGTTGCCGAGCACTGGGCGCGGGGTGGGCCGGGCGACACAGGTCGGCAATCTTCTGGCGGCACTCTCAGGCGGCGAGCCTTCGGTGAATGAGACGATCATCGCGGGCCTGGCCCGCGGCTGGCCCAAGGACCGGCCCGCCACGGTCGACCCGGCCGATGGAGGCCGTGCTGGGACGCCTGACGACCGAGCTGACGCCGCCGGCGCGAGGGCAACTGGTTCGGCTCGTCGGCCTGTGGGGCAACCAGGCGCTCGACCGCTTGGGGGCCGAGATCGCCGCGTCGCTGCTGTTGACGGCTCGCGACGAGAAGCTCAGCGAATCTCGTCGAATCGATGCGGCCCGGCAGCTTGTCGAGCTGCGCGAGTCGGATCGAAAGCGTCGCGCGAAACTTGCTGGCATTGATCGTTCCAGGCACATCGACCGAGCTGGGCGCCGGCCTGGTCGAGGCCGTGGCCGGCAGTAAATCCCCCCAGGTCGGCAAGGCGCTGGCCGATCTCCTGCCGACGCTTTCACCCAGCGTGCGATCCCGCGTGATCCGGGTATTGCTCGGCCGGGCCGACTGGAGCCCGGCCATCGTGGCGACACTCGAAAAAGACCCTGCCCTGCTCTCCGAGTTGGCCCTCGACCAGAAACAGGCCCTGACCTCCCATCCCAACCGCGAGATCGCCGAGCGAGCCAAGAAGCTGCTGGCGCAAGGCGGCGGCCTCCCTGACCCGGATCGCCAGCAAGTGATCGATCGGATCGCCCCGCTGGTCAAGGAAGGGGGAGATCCCGCCCGAGGCAAGCTCGTCTTCCAGCAGCAATGCGCCAAGTGCCACAAGCACGGAGCCGAAGGGGGCCAGGTCGGTCCCGACCTCACCGGCATGGCAGCCATCCCTCGAAGCGAGCTTTTGATCCACATCCTCGACCCGAGTCGGAGCGTCGAGGGGAACTTCGTCCAGTACACCGTGGCGACGACCGACGGTCGTGTCATCGCCGGTCTCCTCGCGTCGGAGACCAAGAACTCGGTCGAGCTGGTCGACGCCGAAGGGAAGCGGCATGTCCTCCAGCGCGCGGACATCGACCAGATGGCCGCGTCCAAGAAGTCGCTCATGCCCGAAGGCTTTGAGAAGCAGGTCAAGCCCGCCGACATCAACGATCTGCTGGCGTTTCTGACCCAGCGAGGCAAGTATCAGCCGCTCGACCTGACCAAGGCGGCCACGGTCGTCAGCACCCGCAACATGTTCTTCGACACCGATTCCGAGATCGAGCGGCTGGTCTTTCCGGACTGGTCGCCCAAGACCGTGGACGGCGTTCCGTTCGTGCTGGTCGATCCCAAGGGGGACCGGGTTCCCAATGCGGTGCTCCTCTACGGGCCCCAAGGCGATCTTCCCAGACAGGATGCCCAGGTCGGTCGAGGTCCCCTGCCACACGAGCGCACGGGCGATCCACTTCTTGAGCGGTGTGAGCGGCTGGGGCTATCCCTACGGCCGCAAGGGGAGCGTCTCGATGATCGTCAGGCTTCATTACGCCGACGGCACGATCGAGAACCATCCGCTGGAAAACGGCGTCCATTTTGCCGACTACATCCGCGTCGTCGACGTTCCTGGCTCGAAGCTCGCGTTCAAGCTAGGCGAGCAGCAGATCCGCTATTTCTCCGTCGCCCCCAAGAAGAAGGATCCGATCGACCAGATCGAGCTAGTCAAAGGGCCCGACCAGTCCGCGCCGTTGGTGATGGCGGTGACGGTCGAAGTCGCCGGCGCAATAGTGCAAGATCGTTGAAGGTAGCCGACAACCGCCGGTCTCTTGTGTTCGGCGAGGTCCGGGATCTGCGCCACACAATGTCGGCGAAAATCCGCGCCTTGGTTTACATGACGTCTCGGTGATGGCAGACTGAACCTGTCGTCGCTGGTTGACTCGTCCCAGCCGATTTTGATGATGATCTGACAACGAAAACCGACACCCCGCGGAAGCTCGCTCATGTCCAAGTCGCGACTCGCCACCGTCCTCGCGTTGCCTCTATTGCTCACACTGGCTTTGGCCGGACATGCTTACCAGGCCCACGGCAAGAATGGCGCGTGCGTTTCCCCGCCTGACAAAGGAGTGGTTCGGTCCTTTTCCCCCCCTTGCGAAGGGGGGGTCAGGGGGGGTGGACAGGGCATAACACTGACCTGGACGCCTTCCAGTTCGGCTGGACCCAGCGGAGGCCACCCGCCGAAGCCAGCGCCCCGGCCGGTGAAGATGTTGGTTACGCCAGGACCACCCCCCTGACCCCCCCTTCGCAAGGGGGGAAAAGGATCGCTCGCTCGCGGCGAAATCGGATCGCGACAAGAACTCGCATCTCGAAACCGTTCCTCCAGCGCGGTCAACACCGACTTTCACACCCCCCCTGACCCCCCCTTCGCAAGGGGGGGAAAGGGATCGCTCGCTCGCGGCAAAATCCGAAGAACAGGGCGATACTCGAACGACCCTCCCGACCACGAGGAATCGACGGCGTTCCCGGGATCCCGGGGATGGCTTGGCGGATGACTCGGAGCGTCCTCCTCAGCCGCCTCAGCAACGTGGTCCTGGACAAGGCCAGGGCGAAAGCCTCGTTTTCAAGACTCGCATCGCACCTCATTGGTTCCACCACGACACGCGCTTCTGGTATCGCAACGACCTTCCCGGCAAGGCCAAGGAGTTCATCCTGGTCGACGCGGAACGCGGGACGAGAGGGTCCAGCCTTCGATCATGAAAAGCTCGCCGCGGCCCTGTCCAAAGCCGTTGGCGGCGAGGTCTACAAAGCGGATCGACTTCCGTTCGACAGCAATCGAATTCGTCGACGATTCAAAGGCCATTCTCTTCCAGGTCGGAGGCGTGACCTGGAAGTGCGACCTGGCTTCGCTGGAATGTACCAAGTCGGCCGCTCCGCAGACGCCGCCCGCGACGACCAGTCGCCGATCGAGCCGAGTCAGCACCAGCAGCGCCGACGACCCGACGGCCAGCGCGGACCGTGGCAACAGGAATTCTCCCGGCAGGCGTCCGCTCTCCCGATGGAAAATGGCTGGCGTTCGTCAAGGACCATTGCCTCTTCCTCCGCGCCGACGGCAAGCCCGAGGAAATCCCGCTCGGCAAGGACGGCAAACCCGGCCTGGCCTACGGCCGGCTCGAGTGGGCACCCGATTCGAAAACGCTGGTGGCCTTTCGGATCGAGCCGGGCGATCGAAAGGAAGTCCACCTGATCCAGTCGTCGCCGCCAGGAGGCGGCCGGGCCGTGCTTCGGTCGCGTCCCTATCCGTTGCCGGGCGACAAGTTCACGACTTACGAGCTCAACCTGTTCGATGTCGCGAGTCGCAAGCAATTGAAGCCCAACGTCGATCGGATCGATCTACGAGAGCCCGCGGCTTCACTGGGACAAGGACGGGCGCCACTTCGCTTATGAGAAAATCGACCGAGGGCACCAGCGATACCGGCTGATCCGGGTCGATTCGCACACCGGCGAGGCACGGAACCTCATCGATGAAAAGACCGAGACGTTCATCTGGACCGCTCACCGCGAGGCAGTCAACCTCAGGACCATCACCTGGCTGGATGCGACGGACGAGTTGATCTATGCGTCGGAGCGCGACGGCTGGCGACACCTCTACCTGATCGATGCCAGAACGGGGGCCGTCAAGAATCCCATCACGAAGGGAGAGTACGTGGTCCGCGGCATCGACAAGATCGACGAGGAAAAGCGACAGGTCTGGTTCAGCGCGGGTGGCAAGAATGCGGACCAGGACCCGTATTTCCTGCACTTCTACCGTGTCAACTTCGATGGCACCGGCCTGGTCGCCCTGACCGAAGGCAATGGGAACCACACGGTCCAGTATTCTCCGGATCGCCGTTTCTTCATCGACACCTACAGCCGGGTGGATATGGCTCCGGTGCACGAGCTGCGGAATGCCGCCGACGGCAAGCGGATTTGCCAGCTCGAGCAGGCGGACATCCGCGCTCTCGAGGCGACCGGATGGAAGCCGCCCGAGGTGTTCGTGGCCAAGGGCCGCGATGGCAAGACCGATATCTGGGGCGTCATCCACCGGCCCAAGGACTTCGACCCGAACAAGAAATATCCCGTCATCGAGTCGATCTATGCGGGTCCGCAGGGCTCCTTCGTGCCCAAGTCGTTCAGCGCCGGGCCGCCGGTTCGCGTCGCTCACCGACGTCGGGTTTCATCGTCTCCCAGATGGACGGGATGGGGACGGCCAATCGCTCCAAGGCGTTTCACGACGTCTGCTGGCATAACCTCAAGGACGCCGGTTTTCCCGACCGGATTCTCTGGCATCAGGCGGTTGCCAGGAAAGACCCGTCGTACGACATCAGCCGCGTGGGGATCTTCGGCGGGTCGGCTGGCGGGCAGAATTCGACGGGAGCGCGTGCTGTTTCATCCCGAGTTCTACAAGGTCGCGGTTTCGTCCTGCGGCTGCCACGACAACCGGATGGACAAGGCCTCGTGGAACGAGCAGTGGATGGGCTTCCCGGTCGGGCCTTGGTATGCCGAATCGTCCAACATCGACAACGCCGCCAAGCTCCGCGGCAAGCTGCTCCTGATCGTCGGCGAAATGGACACGAACGTTCCACCCGAGTCGACCATGCGACTGGTCGATGCCCTGATCAAGGCCGGGAAAGACTTCGAGCTCTTGGTCGTGCCCGGCGCCAATCACGGCAACGGCGGTCCCTATGGCCAGCGGCGGATGCACGACTTCTTCGTCAAGCACCTGCTGGGTGGTGAGACGCCCGACTACAACGCGGGCCCCACTCGCGATGACAGCGCGGCCAGGGCCGCGGCCGCTCCCGTGGACAAGAAGCCGATCAGTCCGACTCCGGTGCGGCTCGAGCCTGTAGCCACAACCTTCGATCTGGCGGACCTCAACGACTCGCGCAGCGAGCTTCGGGGTGTGATCGAGCGGTACACGGTCGATCGCGGCAGTCTGCAACGGTCGCTGCCGCCGGCGGCTTCGACGCAGCGCGATGACGCGGACTGCACGAGTTCACGGCGCGTTGGCTCGACCAGCTCGGCAAGCTCGATTTCAACCGGCTGAGCCACGACGCCAAAGTGGATGTCTGCTCTTCAAGAACCACCTCACGCACGAGCTGCGGCAGACTCGAGCTCCGAGGCCAGGAGCGAGCGGCGGCTGCTCCTTTTGTCCCGTTCGCCGCGACGATCCTCGACCTTGACGCGTCGCGGCGCGAGCTCAAGCCGATGGACTGGTCGAAGGTCGCCGGGTCGCTGGCCCAGCTTGACCGAAGGAGATCACCAAGACGCGCAGCGGACTGGAAAAGAACGGTCGCGCGCAAGAGGGAGCGTGAAGCGAACCGTCGCCAACCATGCGCTGGCTGAGGTGGAAGGTCTGCGCAATACGCTGCGCGGCTGGTTCAGCTTCTACGACGGCTACGACCCGGTCTTCACCTGGTGGATCCAGGAGCCCTACAAAGTCGCCGACCAGGGACTCGAGGCCTATGCCGGCTTTCTCCGGCAGCGACTTGGCGCGGTGACCACCGGCTTCGGTGACGACTCGGGCCCGGGCGGGTGGTGGGCCCGGTCGTCGCCGCCGAGGGCCGGTGCGGCGCGAAGAGACGGCTGGCCCGGGCCGACCTCAAGGCAGCGGCTCCCGCCGCGCCCGTGCAAGAGAACCGGGAGATCGTCGGCAATCCGATCGGCCGCGAGGCCCTTCTGAGTGAGTTGAAGTACGAGATGATCTCGTACACGCCCGAAGAATTGATCGAGATCGCCAAGAAGGAGCTAAACTGGTGCGAGGACGAGATGAAGAAGGCCGCGCGCGAGATGGGCCACGGCGACGACTGGCGCGCTGCGCTCGAACATGTCAAGACCATCTACGTCGAGCCGGGCAAGCAGCCCACGCTCATTCGCGACCTGGCGATCGAGGCGATGGAATACCTCGACGCCCACGACCTCGTCACCGTCCCTCCACTCTGCCGCGAATCGTGGCGGATCGCGATGATGTCGCCCGAGCGCCAGCTCGTGAACCCGTTCTTCACCGGCGGCGAAACGATCAGCGTCTCCTACCCCACCAGCACGATGTCGCACGAGGCGAAGATGATGAGCATGCGGGGGAACAACATCCACTTCTCCCGCGCCACCGTGCACCACGAGCTGATCCCGGGCCACCATCTCCAGGGCTACATGACCGCGCGGTACAAGACGTACCGCCGCCTGTTCAACACGCCATTCTGGAGCGAGGGCTGGGCTCTTTACTGGGAGCTGCTCCTCTGGGACAAGGGATTCGCCAAGTCGCCCGAAAACCGGGTCGGCATGCTGTTCTGGCGGATGCATCGCTGTGCGCGAATCATTTTCTCACTGAGCTTCCATCTCGAGAAGATGTCGCCCCAGGAGTGCATCGACTTCCTGGTCAATCGGATCGGACACGAGCGCGACAACGCCACCGCCGAAGTCCGGCGCTCGTTCACCACGTATTACGGCCCGCTCTACCAGGCAGCCTACCTGCTCGGCGGCATGCAGCTCCATGCCCTCCATCACGAGATCGTCGATTCGGGAAAGATGACCGACCGGGACTTTCATGATGCGATCTTGAAAGAGAATGACATCCCCATCGACATGGTACGGGCCCTGCTGAGCGGGCAGAGTTTGACACCCGAGTATACGCCGAACTGGAAATTCTACAGCAAGGGCAAGACCGCTCGCTGAGCCCAACGCGTTGCCCGCTGAACCTGGCGGTGTTCCAACCGATTCCGGCACAGGAATCACGCGCTTGACAACCTAGGCAGAATGCCTTAGCATCACCCTAGGCAATTTGCCTGGGGGCGAGTCATGGCAAGACAACCGACGCACGATGTGACGGATACGGAGCTGGCGATCCTTCACGAGCTGTGGGAGCGTGGCGAGGCCACGCGCCGGCAGATCACGGATGCGCTTTATCCGGGAGGGGGCGACGCGCACTACGCGACCGTGCAGAATCTGCTCGGACGCCTGGAGCGCAAAGGGTTTGTGCGACATGTGCGGCGTGACAACGTCTTGGTGTTTGCGCCGACGGTTGACCGGGACGAATTGATCCGGCGTCGGCTTCAAGGGCTGGCGGACAAGCTTTGCGGAGGGGCGATGGCGCCTTTGGTCATGAACCTGGTCCGGTCACAGCCATTGTCCGAATCTGACGTCGAGCAGTTGTACGTATTTCTCCGGGAGCAGCGACGGCGTTCGAAAACCTCAGCCTGACCCGAAGTGAAGGGAAAGGAGCCGGCCTGTGGAGGGCTTACTTCAGTTCGGTCTGACCAACGCGGCATGGGCGACCGTACTCGCGCTGGCTGCGGCCGTCTGCACACGTTGGTTGAAGCGCTATCCGGCTCTTGTCCACGCGCTCTGGCTGATGGTCCTGCTGAAGCTGGCGACGCCATCCTTGGTCCAGTTTCCGTTATCTTGGGGCAACGCTGCAGTTCCGGGAGGGCGAGCCAAACCCGAACAAGGCTCGGACGGAGTTTCACGTACCGAATGGCCTTGTGCGATTTCGGGAGGCCGAGCCTCCTGGCGAGTCAAGCGCGAACCTGACTCAGACAGTGCCTCGCTCTCCCAGAATCACGACAGGTCACGTAGTGCCGTTCAGCGGCGCCAATCCGGTCATCGCCACCGTGAGACCGTGGCCCTGGCGGCAGGTCGGAGTAGCCATCTGGCTCTTCGGCGCAGCCGCGTGGTGGGTTGTTGTTGGTTTGAGTTCCTATCGATTCCACCGATTACTCCGGTCGTCACGCCCTGCCCCGCGTGAGTTGTGCGAGCGACTGGCTGAAGTCGCGGCGCGCCTGGGATTGCGAGTTGCTCCACCGGTTTCGATGGTTTCCGCTCGCATTCCACCGATGATCTGGGCGGGGCTCGTCGGTGCCCCGCGCCTGGTGTTGCCCGAGGAGTTGTGGGGACGTTTCGATTCGGTCCAGCAGGACGCCGTCATGGCACATGAGTCTGGTGCACCTGAAGCGACGTGATCATTGGGTACGCCGGCTCGAAGCCGTTGTGCTGGCGCTTTTTTGGTGGGACCCGATTGCCTGGTGGGCACGTCGTGAGCTGGAGCGAGCCGAGGAAGCGTGTTGCGATGCCTGGGTCGTCTGGGCTTTGCCGAAGGCCGCGGCTGCATACGTGGAAGCGTTGGTGACCACTGCGGTTTACTTGTCCGGGCTCCGGCTCGCTTTGCCTGTCGGGGCGAGCGGGGTGGGGCGAGTTCTTCCCTTGACGAGGAGGTTGAACATGATCGTTTCTGATCGATCGACCAGTCCGCTCGCCCGCAACGTGCCTCGGGCTGTCCTGTTCCTGGGTGTTTTGGCCTTACCGTTCTTGCCGAGCCTGGCCGCGGGTCGAACGCCGGTCGGTTCCCCATCGGTCGCGACGACGACCGCGGAGCTCGCCGATGAGCCCAAACAGAACACGCCGACGACCGGCGAAAAACCCGACGCGAAGCGCAAAGTCGCGACCAAAAAGCAGGCGAGCAATCCAGTCAAGACTTTAAGAAAAGTCCGAGTCGTTCAGCCGATGATTCAGGAGATCGCCGACTCCGTGGTGGTTGGTGGGCAGCTCGAAGCCGTCCAAAAGGTCGAACTCAAGGGCCGGGTGAGCGGTCAGCTTATCAACGTTCATTGTCGGCCAGGCCAGATGGTCAAGAAGGGACAATACCTGTTTGAAATCGACCCTCGCCCTTATCAGGCGGAAGTGGACAAGGCGGTCGCGGAAGTCCGTCTGGCTCAATCACGAACCAAGGGGCTGCCGGCGAAACTTGCCAATGCTCTGCAGCTCGAAGAGAAGGGACTCAAATCCCCGGCCGCTGTGGCAACGCTCAAGGGCGATATTGAGGAGGCCACAGCGGCGGTGCAGATGGCCCAGGCCAATCTTGAACTTGCCAAGCTCAAGCTGGAATCAACCAAAGTCACGTCGCCAATCTTGGGCAAAATCAGCGGCTCCGTTCTGGCGGCTGGGAATGTCGTGGTAGCCGACACGAGTATCCTGACCACCATCCTGTCATTCGATCCGATGTACGTATCGTTCATTCTCGACCCAGGAGCCGTGATGCGGCTCAAACGCTTGATCCGAGACGGCAAGGTCAAGGTTGATGCGACCGGCGAGTACCCCGTCCTCGTGGATCTGGACGAGGATGACAGTTTCAAGCATCCTGCCAAAGCCGATTTGGGGGACATCGTTATCCATACCCCGCGCGAAGGCAACCTCGGCGCCACGCTGGCCGTGGTGCTACCCAATCCCGACGGTTTCTTTATGCCTGGACTGATCGTCAATGTGAAGTTAATCAGCAGTGCACCTCACCTGGTCGTCGTGCTTCCGACTGAAGATCGACCAGATTTCCAAGTAGTCCAGCGATTAATCTACATCGTGAACTCAGACAACGTGGTCGAGCGACGGCTTGCTCGGCGCGAAAGGACCAGTCGGAACGTTCGCTTTTGACGCAGGATCGAAAACCGGTGAATGGGTCGTGATCGATGACATCGGTGACGAACTCTTGGGAATAAAAGTCGAGCCGGTCATTGACCCATTGCCTGGAAAGCCGTCCAATGACAAGCTCCCCGCGCTCTTGACCCCCGCCGATCCGGCCCGTCTTCGCGTGCCAATTCCGGATACGACGCCGGAAGGCGAGCGCGCCAAACCGTGAACGCGGGTAGCCCGCGTGACAGAGCCTCCTCGCCGACACTTCGCCTTGGCATCCGGCGTTGATGGGCAACTGAGCCCCGAGTTCTCTGATGACAGCCGCGGGCTACCGAACAAGTGGGCGATCGGGTACGAGTAACTCGATATGTCTGGCCGACCTCGAAGACGGTCTGATCGGGAATTCTCAACCAAGCCAGAGTTGACACAACCATGGACGAGAGTCGACCAAAAGATAGGCGATATCGCTTTCGGCTGAACACGCTCTTGCTCCTGATCATCATCGTGGCCCTCCTGTTGCAATTGTATCTTCAGACGTCCCGGCTCCAACAGTCGAGGGCACGCGAGGAAGCATTGCGAGCCGAGGCGGTTAAAGCTCGCATGCTGGCCGAGGCGGCTCTTGTGAGAGCTCAAGCTCTGTCGCTTCAGGCCAAACAACCGGCCGCTGCCCCGTTACCTCAGACCAATTCAAGCGTGGCAAAGAAGCAATCAAGATAAATCCAAGTGAAGCGTGCCAAGTGCACTCACGCTTGATTGCGCTCAGCCTCCTCCGGCTTGACATTGCCACGCCAGCCCAGCCACCGCGTGGGCCGGCCGGAATTCATTTCGGCGGCTGAAGGGGGCTCAGCCACGATGCGACGCAGGTAGTCGAGGAACGGCTCACCGCGAAACCGGACTTTGTTCGTGCAATCGCAGTCGTTACACGCTGGATATCCCTCGCAGGAAACCGGGCTCCGGGCGTCGGCGATCCTGATCTCGGTGAGGAACTCCTCGAAATAATCGATCTCCTCGCGCATCGCGACGCCCGAGAACTCACGGCAGTAACAGACTTCAACCCACCGGACGGTCCCGGATTGGTCAACGCGACCGGCGCACAAAACGTCGCCCAGGTCGCCGTAGGGAAACCCCTCGCCAAATTGTTGCGCGTTGATCGCCTTGAGAAGCTCTGCCCGCTTCTCCGGGCGAACCTTCGCTGAGACCAGGTACCGCATTCGACTCTCCCTTCCTGATTACGATCCTGCCGGAATTATACGGTCGTGATCAACTTCCTGCTGCTCGCTTGACGTAGCCTCCGATCACATCCTCGTCCTTGACCCTTCGTTCAATTTTTGTTGAACTAACTTACAGTCGATAAGAGAAGAATGAAGTTTGGGAGGAGATTCTGCATGATCCGGAGAAGGCGCGTGGGACTGGTGGTCTCGCCACGGCGACCGTGCTGGTCGCCGGTCTCGCCGGCGGCGTATGCGCCCGAGAGGGTGATGCGGATCGCGATCAACGGCTGAGATCCGCCACGTCCGAACAAGTCCGCTTTTTCGAGAGCCAGGTCCGGCCGATCTTGAAGGCTCGCTGTCTCAAGTGCCATGGGGAAGGTCCCAAGATGTCGCGGTGGTTTACGGCTCGATAGCCGAGATGCGATGCTGCGAGGTGGCGAATTAGGGCCGGCCATCTCTCGCAAAGAGCCGGACCAAAGCCTTTTGCTCCAGGCGATCCGCTTTGAAGAGCTGGAGATGCCTCCCGAGTGGCAAACTGCCGGCGAACGAGGTCGAAATCCTGACGCGCTGGGTCAAGGACGGCGCAACGTGGTCGCCAAGCCCGCTCGCGACGAACAAGCCGGTCGTCGCACCAGTCCGGCCGTCCGCGGAGCCCGCCCGCTCGACCACGGTGGCGGCTCGCCAGGAATGGTCACATCGGCCTGTCGTTCGTCCGTCCGTTCCGACAGCGAAACAACAGGATTGGTGTCGCAACCCGATCGACGCATTTCTCTTGGCCCGGCTGGAGAAGGCCGGTTTGAAGCCGGCGCCTGAGGCGGATCGCGTGACCTTGATCAGGCGGTTGTACTACGACCTGACCGGTCTCGGACCGACACCCGATGAGGTTGATGCGTTTCTGGCCGACCAGAGGACCTGACGCCTACGAGCGTCTGGTCGATAAGCTGCTGGACTCGCCCCACTACGGCGAGAAATGGGGCCGGCACTGGCTCGACCTGGTCCGTTACGGCGAAACCAATGGCTACGAACGCGACTCGGCGAAGCCGTTTGCCTGGCGCTATCGCGATTATGTCATCAACGCGTTCAACCGCGATAAGCCGTACGACCAGTTCATCCGCGAGCAGACTCGCGGGCGATGAGATCGACCCAGCCTCGGCCGAGTCGCTGATCGCGACCGGATTCTACCGCCTGGGAATCTGGGACGATGAGCCGGCCGACCGATTGCTGGCCCACTACGAGGGGCTCGACGGCATCGTTTCCACGACCGGCCAGGTCGTGCTGGGGATGACCATCAACTGTGCCCGTTGCCACGACCACAAGGTCGACCCGATCCCCCAGCGCGATTATTACCGGCTGCTGTCATTTTTTCAGGATGTCACCAACTCCGACGGCAAGAACCTCAGGAAAGTCGTCGACCGCATCCGGGTCCAAGATCGACGTCATGTGCGTCGCCGAACGCGGTCGGGCCAAGACGCATGTCCTGCTCCGCGGCAACCCGAACCTGGCTGGCGATGAGGTCGAGCCGGGTGTGCCCGAGGTGCTCACCGATGGGTCGCCGAGTTTCGACAGTGGTCCCGGCAAGAGGCAGGCGCTGGCGGAGTGGTTGACCGACCGTCGCAATCCCCGGACAGCCCGGGTCATGGTCAATCGACTCTGGCAGTATCACTTCGGACGGGGTCTGGTGCCGACGCCCAACGACTTCGGCAAGCTCGGCGAGAGTCGCCAGCCATCCCGAGCTCCTGGACTGGCTGGCCGACGAGTTCATGGACGGCGGCTGGCGGATCAAACGGATGCACCGACTGATCTTGCTCGTCAACGGCTTATCGCATGTCGTCGCGCGCTTCGGCGGCCGGCCTGGCGAACGATCCGGCGAATCACTCGCTTTGGCGGTTCCCGATGCGACGACTCACCGCGGAGGAAGTTCGCGACTCGATCCTGGCTGTCAGTGGGTCGCTCAATCTCAAGGCGGGCGGTCCGAGCGTCTATCCGCCGATCCCTCGCGAAGTGATGGCCGGGCAATCGGTGCCCGGTCAAGGCTGGCCGACTTCGCCACCGGGCGAGGCGTCCAGGCGCAGTGTCTACGTACATGTCAAGCGGTCGCTCCTGGTCCCGATCCTGGCGACGCACGACGCCGCCGATACCGATTCGAGCTGCCCGGTGCGGTATACGACAACTGTGCCCACACAGGCACTCGGCCTGCTCAACGGGGAGTTCTCGAACCAGCAGGCCGCTCGGTTCGCCAGCCGGCTTCGCCGGGAGGCTCCCAACGATTTAGGAGCCCAAATCGATCGCGCGGTTTTCCTCACCACCGCCCAGCATCCCTCCCCAAACGAAATCCGTGACGACGTGGCGTTTCTCAACAAGCTGATGTCGGAGTCGCACCTCGACGAGCAGGCAGCGCTGACCCAGTACTGCCTGATGACGCTGAATGCCAACGTATTCCTGTACCTCGACTGACGGAACCGGGCCCATGGACTTTGAACCACCCTCCCCTGCACCGAGTCCGGCGACCTGCCGGCGGTTCTTTCTGCGGCCGAACCCGGCGCGAGTTTCTCTGGGAGATCGGCGGCGGCTTCGGGTCAGTTGCCCTTACCGCCTTGCTCGGGTCGGAAGGATTCCTGAACCGTGCGTCCGTCGCGGCCGACGGAGTGACACCGTTTATCAACCCGGTCGCACCCAAGCCACCTCAGCTCCCCGCGCAAGCCAAGAGCGTCATCTTCCTGTTCATGTACGGCGGCCCCAGCCACGTCGACACGTTCGACTACAAGCCCAAGCTTTATCCGTTGGACGGCAAGACAATCGCTCTCAAGACATTCGGCCGTGGAGGCAAAAAGAACGAAGGCCGGATCGTCGGCCCGAAGTGGGAGTTCCACCGGTACGGCCAGAGCGGCAAGCGAGTTTCGACGCTGTTTCCGAACCTGGCCACGTGCGTGGACGACATCGCCTTCATTCACTCAATGTATGCGGAGTCGCCGATCCACGGATCCGCGATGTTGATGATGAATTCGGGACGGCTCTTGAGCGGAAACCCGTGCCTGGGCTCATGGGTCAACTACGGCCTGGGGAGCGAGAACGAGAACCTGCCCGGGTTCGTGGTCATGCTCGACCGAACCGGCGGTCCGATCAGCGGAGCCAAGAACTGGTCAAGCGGTTACATGCCGGCCGCTTATCAGGCGACGGTCTTGCGCGCTTCCGGCGTGCCGATCCATGACCTCGCCTCGCCGAGCGGGACGGCGCGAACGACGCGCAGACTCCTGCTCGACCGGCTCCGCCAGAAAAACGAGGCGCACCTGGCGTCGCGGCTCGATAATTCCGAGCTGGCTGCGCGGATCGCCAGCTATGAGCTGGCGTTCAAGATGCAACAATCCTCGCCCGAGGCCGTTGATCTCGCCTCGGAATCGCCCGAGACGGAAGCGCTCTACGGGATTGACCAACCGCGCACGGCCGACTTCGGCCGCAAGTGCCTGATCGCCAGACGCCTGGTCGAGCGCGGAGTTCGCTTCATCCAGATCTATTCCGGCGGCTCGCACAACGACAATAACTGGGACGCGCACGCCGATCTCGTCGCCAACCACACCAATGCACGCCGGCAATACGGACAAACCAATCGCCGGTCTGATCAAGGACTTGAAACGTCGCGGCTTACTCGATCAAACGCTGATTGTCTGGGGCGGCGAGTTCGGCCGCCAGCCGACCGCGGAGTTCGCCAAGGGGACTGGTCGCGACCATAACTCCTACGGCTTCACGATGTGGATGGCCGGCGGCGGGATCAAGGGCGGGACCAGCGTCGGCCAGACCGACGAGCTGGGCAACAACGCCGTCGAGGACCGTTTCCACGTCAAGAACCTCCATGCCACGATCCTGCATCAGCTCGGGTTGGATCCGAACCGGCTGAGCTACTTCTACGGCGGCCTGCACCAGAAGCTGGTGGGCGTCGAAGGCGCCGAGCCGATCCGCCAGATTATCTAATTCCGGTGTTCCTGTCCCTCGTCGCCGACCCTCCAAACTCCGGATGGCCAGTTCCATTCCTCCTTGGGGCTTCCGCGCTTACGGTTGGCAATCCAGCAGACAAGCCCTCCCAATGCCGCGACGACCAGGATCAGCAGATACTGGAGAATCCGGGAACGATTTTCCCACGGCCCGATCTGTCGGCCACGCGCTGTCGTTTCCGCGATCTCTCGAGCGGTCATGAAGAGCGTGACGACAGGCGTCGGGAGCATTCCGCTCACCTTCGCGGTGGCGAGGGCATTCCACACAATCGAGTCGATGAGCAATGCAAAGAAAGCCCAGCCAGCGAGCGCGAACCCGAACCACCATACCCCCTCTTCGCCGGTCCGGAAGCGCGCCAGGTAAGTGGCTGCGGCCAGAACCGCCACGGTCAGGTAGCGAGTCACATCGACCCACCCGTCGCTGGCAACGATGAGAGAAGCCATCGGCAGAGTGCAGACGACCGTGAGGATCATGAATCCAGAGATCGAAATCCGGGTCCTGATCATGCGATGGTCTCCCAACGGACCGCACTCACCGCCGGCCTGGCCCGACGGGGCCACGGAAGCCAGCTTGATCATACGTCGCACAGCGCTACGGCTTGCCGCAAGCCCTCAAGCGGGTCGCGTGTGGGGATGAACTCCTGGCCGACGTGTCCGTGGTAGCCGATCTCGATCAGGGCTTCCATGATCGGCTTGTAGTTGATTTCCTGCTTGTCGTCGAGCTCGCCGCGCCCGGGGTTGCCCGCGGTGTGGATGTGGGCGATGAATTCGCGATGCTGGCGAATCCGGCTGATGATGTCGCCGTCCATGATCTGGACGTGATAGATGTCAAACAACAGTTTCAAGCTGGGCGAGCTGACTCGCTTGATGATGTCGACGCAATAGTCGGTGTGGTCTCCTTGATAGCCGGGATGTCCTTTCATGGGGTGCGAGTTGACCCGTGAGTTGAGCATCTCCAGGCAGAGCGTGACGCCCTTCTTCTCGGCGTGTCCGACAATCTGCTTGAAGCCCTCGACGCAGTTGTCGGCGCCGACGTCGTCGGGGATTCCCTCTCGCATGCCGGTGAAACAGATGACGTTCTTGGATCCGAAGTCCGCGCACGCATCGATGGCGTCGCGGGTCGCCTTGATCACTTGGTCGCGGTACTTGGGGTTGTTGAATCCCTTGACGAACGGCGGGTCCGGGCTCATATCGATCGTCCCGATCGCACACGTTAGCCCATGCTGCTTGAGCACGGGGAAGAACTTGGGGGCCATCAGCTCGATGCTTTCGCAGCCGAGCTGCTTGGCGATCTTGGCCGCCTGCTCCATGTCCCAGTACTTTTCGAAGCACCAGTAGACGATCGATTGTTTGATCCGGCCGTTCTTGACGGCACGGTCGCTGGATGGACTGTCCTGGGCCATTGCCTTGCTCCCCAGTGCTGTCAAGCCGAGCATGGCCGCGCCCGTGGTTCGCTGAAGCATCTCTCGGCGAGAGCTTCGCCCCGGTTGATCTTGACCTTGCCTGATTTGACTCATGGTGTGTTCCTTCCGGTTCCGATTGAAACGCTCTTCGAAACTGACATGACGGTGACCGATTCGATCACGATACGCCAGTCGCGATTGTTTTTCGAGAGTCGTCTCGGCGGGCGAGCCAACTTGTCGTCGGTTCGTGTCCGACTTGGCGACCTCGGTACAATGATCAGTCAAAGATTCGCTGCCAAAAACTGTTGAGGAACTTGGGGACATGGGGAATTCGAGTGTAGACGTCGAGGTTGGTCTGGAACAGGACGAGAAAAAGGCGAGTCCATCGGCGCTCGACGGCCGGCGGATGGTAACCGCGGCCCTCCTGGTCGCAATGATGGTAACCGCGATGGAGCAACTGGTCGTTTCACCGGCCATGCCCACAATCATCGCCCAGCTCAAGGGGTTCGAAATCTATCCCTGGGTCATTTCGGCTTTTCTGCTTGCCGCGACCGTCAGTACGCCCATTTACGGCAAGCTCGCCGACATGTTCGGTCGCAAGCGCGTATTGCTCTTTGGACTTACGCTCTTTAGCCTGGGTTCGATTCTGTCCGGGACTTCGATGAGCATGGGGCAGTTGATCGCGATGCGGAGCATTCAAGGATTGGGTGCCGGCGCCGTCGGGCCGATCGTGTTGACGATGCTGGGGGACTTGTTCACGCTATCGGAGCGGGCGCGCGTTCAGGGGCTCTTCAGCGCGGTCTGGGGGTTATCGAGTGTGGCCGGGCCCGCTGATCGGGGGATATCTGACCGATCATCTGGGCTGGCGCTGGGTTTTCCTGGTAAGCGTCCCGTTCGCTGTCCTGGCGATCGGGATGCTAATCTTTTACGTGACAGAGCCTTCGGTCGAGCGGACGGTGGCGCCGATCGATTGGTCCGGTGCACTCTTATTGACTTTGGGGATGTCCACATTGTTGTGGGTCGTGCTCGACGGCTCGCGGCTCAGTTGGCCGGTCGACCTGGCTCTGCTGGGTGCCGCGGTCGCGATTCTCGTTGCCTTCGTGATTCGCGAGCACCACGCCGCCGACCCGATCCTGCCCATGGACCTGATGACTCGGCCCGTGATCGCGGCGTCGCTGATCGGCAGTTTTCTTGTCGGCGGCATCCTGTTCGGACTCGAAACCTATGTGCCACTTTACATTCAAGGCGTGCGCGGGGGGAATGCGACGCTCGGCGGGAGGGCGCTCATGCCGCTTTTCCTCGCCTGGGCGATCAGCGTGGCCCTCGCCGCGAAGGCGGTCGTGCACTACGGGTTCCGTCGCGGCGGCATGGTCGGATCGGCCTTGGTGGCCCTGGGGACGCTCGGACTGGTCGTTGGCACAACCATTCCGGAATGGTCGCGCGTGTGTTTCATGGTCGGACTGGCGGTTTGTGGCCTCGGGTTCGGGCCGACCTCGCTCAGCTTTATCCTCGCCGTGCAACATGCGGTGAACTGGGGACAGCGGGGAGTGGCGACCGGTGCGGTCACGTTTCTGCGCACGATCGGTGGTGCGATCGGCGTCGGTCTTCTCGGCGCGACTCTCGGTTGGGAGCTCACTCGTCGCTTGGCTGTCTCCGGAGCGTCAGGAATCGACGTCGCCGCCGCGCTCAGGCCGGAGACCCATAAGCTGCTGTCAGCCACTCAACTTGCGGCCGTCCAGTTGAACCTGGGTCTGACGCTGAAGCGACATTTATCTGCAGATGACACTCCTGGCGGTCGGCACGTTGGTCTGTGCCCTCTGGCTCCCAAACGCGCAAGCCACGCTCTTGCATTCGTCAACGCATGAGCGAGAAGTCGCCGAGGACGAGGGACTCGCCGTTGCGGCTTCTGAGTTCTGATTCTCGAACGGGTCGCTTCGCTCGCTGGTCATTAGTCATCAGTCATCAGTGAAAGTCGCAGTGTCTCGACTAATGACCAATGACCAATGAGTGAGCGAAGCGGTCATGGTTTCTTCTGAGGCGCTGGCAACGGACCACTGTAAGGTATCGGTGCTGGTGCGACCATGACACCCGGTTCGGCGGTGGGAATCCCTTCGTAGGACGAAGGAATCGCAGGGCCGCATTCGCAAGATCCGCCGTCAATCAAAGAGGCTTGTCTGAGATGTTTCTTTTTGCAAAGGTGGCAACCAGAGAAGCTGGCCAAGGTGAGACCGACGCAGGTCATCCAAACAACGCGCTTCATCAGTCCATCCTCCATGAAATGCCGGAGAACTCGAACAAGGAAGTTTGCCGCATGAATGGTCAGGACGGGAGAAAAATCCTCGAATTGAGATTGACGGTTTTTTGGGATGGCGTGGTCGGACGCGCGATGGTTGAACTTCGCGTATAACCGTTGATTTCCAGCGAGTTTGCCTGATCGGCATCTCGCGTTCGGAGCGATTCCGCAGCGACAGTTTCGGTGCCGGGATTGGCTACGTACACCACTCGCCACGCCGCGCCGGGCTCCTCCTGTCAGGTTCTCGACAGCAAGGTGACACCCGACCACGGCCGCGATCCCTGGACGCCCGTCGATTCCGGCAGGAGTGACAAGAGCCACATCCAGGGAGACAACCGTTTCATCCGAGCAGCCGATTTGAGCATCGAACGGACTTGGGCGGGCTTCCAACCGTGTTGCGATGAAGAAGGCCGGCCCCTGCCTGCGGGCCAAACTTGAACGACGCTCCCGACTCGCTCAGCCCCGGGCCTAGCTGTTTCTGAAGGATTTTGAGCAGACCGGGTGAGGACAACTCCACAACCCAAGATTGAAAGCTGGCCGGTCGTGCCAGATCCTCAGCCAGCGTGCCAACCTCCTCGGGCGACAGATAGATGACAATCCCCTCGGTGACGATCAGCGCGTTCCTGGACTCGCGGCCCAGACGATCAAACAAGTCGCGGCGAGCGTTCTTATCGGCCAGATCCAGACGAATACGCTCAAGCACACACACCGGTTTTTCGTCGCCGATGACGCTCTCCTTGTAGTCGATCAATTCCGGCAGATCCACTTCGACCCAATTGAAGTGACCGAGGAAGGGTCATCCGGTACGGCCTCGCGTCGAGACCGGCGGCCAGGTTGACGACCATGTCGGCGCCCTGCTCGATCTGCTGTGAGATAAACTGATCGAACAAATAGGTGCGCAATACCCAAGCCCACGAGTGGCTATTGCCCCCGGGGACCTCGTCGGCGATCCGCTGCCCGAGCTCGCCGGCCAGCCTTCCCGCCAGGCGGGTCGCGAAACAGCGCATCGCGGCCGCTCGGTCTCCCGCGCTCGAAATACCGCGGCCCATCGCGCTGTGTCGGCGATGCTTCGGATCAACGGTCCCGTCATGGCTCATGATTTCGCTCTCCGCCCCACGCGTTTGAAACGATGAAGGATCGACGATGAAGCTCGGCCATCGCATTCGACCCTAACCTATCGAGGAATGCTGCTGTTGGGTAGTAGACGGTCGGATCAAGTCGCTCGATGTCAGTGCGCGGCCTCTCTCCCATTCGCGGTCCGATCCTCAACGAACTCGCGCTGCTGTCAGCCTTCTCGACATGACGCCTTAGTAGTCGCTCAAATTGTTGTAAAACTCTATCTGATCGTTTGACTTAGTCCAAAATACCCAGTATTCTCATTCAGAGCAAAATTTGTAAAACACTCAGACTTACGTGCAAAGATCGAGAGCGATTCTGCGTTCGAGGAGAATCGGTCCTCTTCGTCAAGCTTCGGATCTCACCGGATTCGGATTCCGGCGCGAGTCGGTTGGTTTCTCAGGCGGCATGGCGACGTCCCAGGGCAAGGAACTCGCGTTCGGGTCGAATGCGGGACGAACGAGCCGTCGAAACCAAGTCGGTGAAAGGAGGATAAGGCTCGGAGAAATCGATCATTGGCATCAAGAGACATCCTCTGGCGTGTTCGAGAGTCATTTTTTCCAAGAGCAATTTGCAACAGGTGAGGAATTCAGATGAAGAGCTTTGTTGGTCGACGTTCGCGGGGGCATCGCTGGGCGCTTTGGTCTTCATTTTCGCCGGACCGGGCTCAGCCTTCGCGAATTCCTGGGGTTCAAGCGGGGGGGGTAGTTCGGGCGGTTCAAGTGGCGGCAGCTCGCATGGCTCGAGCGGCGGCGGCGGCCACAATTTGTTCGCCGGGTTGTTCAGCCACGGTTCCAGTGGCGGCGGCTCCAGCGGCGGTAGCTCGCACGGCTCGTTGTTCAGCCACGGCTCCAGCGGCGGCAGCTCACACGGCTCGCTGTTCAGCCACGGTTCCAGTGGCGGCGGCTCAAGCGGCGGTAGCAAGCACGGCTCGTTGTTCAGCCATGGTTCCAGTGGCGGCAGCTCACACGGCTCGCTGTTCAGCACGGCTCCAGTGGCGGCGGCTCCAGCGGCGGTAGCTCGCACGGCTCGTTGTTCAGCCATGGTTCCAGCGGCGGCAGCTCACACGGGTCGCTGTTCAGCCACGGCTCCAGCGGCGGCAGCTCGCACGGCTCGCTGTTCAGCCATGGTTCCAGCGGCGGCTCGGTACGGTTCGAACGGCGGTTCTTCGGGCGGCTCGTACGGCTTGAGCTACAACAGTGGCTCGGTTGTCCCGACCACTCAGACCGTGCAGAACACGGACGTGGTCACGCCCGCTCCGACACCGTTAGCGCGGCCGTCGCATATCTCAACATCAACGTACCCGCCGACGCGAAGGTCTATCTCCAGGACCAGTTGATGCCCCTGGAAGGCACCCAGCGCCGGTTCGTAAGTCCGGAACTGCCGGTGGGCAGCCAGCACGTCTATAACGTGCGAGTCGATGTCGTGCGGAACGGCCAGACCGTGTCGAAGACGACTCAAGCGGTCGTCACGGCCGGCCAGGAGATCGCGGTTTCGGTTCAATCGGATGGGCAGAACTCGAAGGAGCTGGTGGCGACGGTGGCAACCGTCGCCAGCCGTTAAGGTTTTGCTCACAAGGACAAGCGGCGGCCCTGTCCCACGCCGGGTTGCCGCCCCTTCGCGTGGCCTCAAAGGGAAAGACGGATGGACCCGTCTTTCCAGTTGAGTTTTTTTGTTCTCTGCCTGTCTATTGTGCAGGAGATCTTGGCGTGAGCTCTCGTGCGAAGCATGAAACCCCAACCGTCGGAACCGACGCCGGCAATGCGTGGAACTCGCCACCGTTTGCTCCGCTGGGCCGTGAATGTGTGGCTTGTCTACCACCTCGCGGCGATCGTGATCGCTCCGGCGTCGGTCAGTCCCTCCTCCGGCTTGATCCAGTCGGCATGGGGTCTGTTCCAGCCGTATCTCGAGCTCCTGTTTCTCAACCACGGGTATCACTTCTTCGCACCCGAGCCGAGCGAGAGCACGCTGCTGGCTTACGCCGCCGAACGCCCGGATGGAACGGTGGTCCGCGGCCGGATTCCCAATTTCCAGATCGTGCCCCGCCTGCTCTATCATCGCCACTTCATGCTGACGGAACATATGAGGGACGCACCAGAGCAACTCGAACAAGAGTGGGTCGGTTCCTACGCCGGAACATCTCTGCCAGAAGTATGGCGCGAAGCAGGTTACGCTCACAGGACAGATCCATCATCTCCCCACGATGGAGATGGTCCGCAACGGTGTTCGACTGGATGATCCGGGCAGTTATCAAGACGAACCTTTAGGGGTCTTCCAATGGGGCGCGCGTTGAGTCCAGTCGCTCATTACCTGCGAGACGTCGGTGCGATCGGTGGCCGAGGGTTGGAACGCTTTCTGGTACACGCCGGCCGATCCGACGTTGCTGGGTTTGATCCGGGTGCTGACCGGCCTGATGCTCCTGTACACGCATGCCGTCTGGGGCCTGGCGCTCAACGACTTTTTCGGACCGCGCGAGCTGGCTGAGCCGTCGCCTGGTGTGCCTGATCGCAGCTCGATCAAGCTCGCGCTGTCATTCTGGTGGTGGGTGCCGGACCGGGCGATGTGGCCAGCCTATGCCGTATCGATGATGATTCTGACGCTGTTCACCATCGGACTGTGGACGCGAGTGACCTCATTCCTGTCGCTCTGTGTGGTGATCTCGTTCGCGAACCGAGTTCCCGCCGCGTTGTTCGGCCTGGACCAAATCAATCTCCTGCTGACCCTGTACCTGACCATCGGACCGAGTGGCCAGGCGCTGTCGCTGGACCGCTGGCTGGCGCGCCGGCGACTCGGATCCGACCTGCCGCCTCCGACACCGAGCGCATCGGCAAACCTGGCTTTGCGTCTGATTCAAGTACACATGTGCGTCATCTACTTCTTCGCGGGCGTTTCCAAGCTTCAAGGCCCGTCATGGTGGAGCGGCGAGGCGATGTGGCGAGCGTTCGCGAATCTGGAGTATCAGTCGTTCGACATGACCTGGCTGGCGTGGCACCCGTGGCTGGTCAACCTCATGACGCATGTGTCGGTCCTCTGGGAGATCTCCTTCTGCGTCTTGATCTGGAAGCCGCTATGGCGGCCCATCATGTTGGCCGGTGCCGTCGTGCTTCACATCGGGATCGGGGCCTTCCTGGGAATGTGGACGTTCGGGCTGGTCATGCTGATTGGCTGTGCTTCGTTCCTGCCCGTGGAGGAAGTCCGCCGGTTACTGACACGAAGGCCTGCCGAGCGAATCGCGATTCCCGAGCGCAGCGGATGCTTCGCCTCCGCCTCGCCGACGAGGCTCCGATCGAGCCGGCCGGCGCACGCTCAAGACGGCAGGCATGGCCATGTCCGTTGACAACGCCGAAAATCCACGGTCCTGACCGTAGGGTATCCGACGGATATCTTTGATAAAGCCATGTCCTGTTCGGCGCAGGTCTCGCGATTCTCGCCCGAGTGCGGTGCGGTCTCCCGGAGTCCCGCCGGAGTGCATCCCATGTTGCGAGCGCGGATTTCCGACCTGCGCCCAACGAGTCCGATTCGTCAACTCAGCAGCCGGTCGACTTCGGGTAGCAATTTGGCGAAGTCGAGCTTGTTGTGGCAAGCTTCACGGGCGGCCTGAAGGTCGGCGCCTTGCCAGTCCCGCTCCTCGGCGGTGAGCTCGTTGTAGCAATCGCGGCGTGCTGGCGGATGCCGTTTTCCTCGTGGTAGGTGTAGATCCTTGTCAGGTCGCCGAGGCGAGCCTTGGTTCCGGCCGCGAGCGAGCAACTACCATCGCAATTGGGACAAAGTGTCGGCCCCGCCGCCAAAACCGCCTCGCGCAGCTCGTCGAGCTCGGCAGTCTTGAGTGGTTCGAACCGGTGCGCGGCATCGGCGTTCTCGGCCGTCTGGTTGTTGTTGCGCATCGTGACGCACGAGCTGGAGAACCGCTCGTCGGTCCAAATCGCGTGTAACAGGCCTTGGACCGGGCTCAGGCCGCGAGCCTTTAGCGTCGGCACACGGTCTTGGGTCACTCGCGTAGCCTGACCATTGATCTGCTTCATCGATACCAGGCCGATGTTGGCCTTGTGGCAGGCGTCGAGTGCTTTATTGAGCGCCGACTCTTTGTCGAGCCAAGGATTGAACTTGAGCATGATCACGTCGACAAACCCACCCTCGGCGGCCGCCTGCAACTGCTGGGCGATCGCGGGATCATGGGTTGAGAAACCGACAAACTTGACCTTGCCTGTCTTCTTGATCGCCTCGATGGCCTCTTTCATCTCCTTGCTCTTTGGCCATTTGGCCTGGCCGGTGCTCAATCCGTGGAAGAAGAGCAGATCGATGTAATCGGTGCCCAGTCTTGCGAGACGTTGATCGACTTTCTTGAGCATGTCGCCGGGCTTGCCGACGTGGCTCTTCGTCGCGAGGAAGATGGTCTTACGGACCTCGGGGGCGGCTTCGAACCACTTGTGAAAGACCGTCTCGGCATTCGCGTAGCCTTCCGCCGTATCGTAATAGCGGACACCTTCTCGATAGGCGAGTCGAAGCAGCCGATCCAGGGCCTCCGGCTGCCCGACGGTCCCCTGGGTGAGCAGCGTCACCTCGACGCCCGTCTTGCCCAGCACCCGCTTGGGGAGCACGGGTTTGTTCTGGCTCGGCTTGTCGTCGGCCGCGAGGGCCGAGGCGGATCCGGTTAGGCTCGCGGTGACGGCGGTCGCCGCCACGCCGGCCTGGAGAAACTCTCTTCGATCCAGGGAATTGAACGATGATTCCGACATCTTCTCAGCCCTCCTGAGACAGTGAAAAAAGCGGAGACGCCACGATTCGGCATGTTTCAACGCGTCCCATAGTACGACGCCTTCAATTCGATGTCGAGAGTGAGGACCCAAGGCTCGTCGAAGTACATTCCGAGCGACTGACATTGCCATACTTCTACCCAATCTATCGGTTCATCGGTTCATCGAGCAAGCCTGCCCGTCTTGAAAAGAACAACAATAACCCTTAAGATGCCGCAAGACTGCTCAACGTCCAGAGCGAGGCTCGATTCTTGGGGATTGGTGTAACGGTAGCACGAGTGACTCTGGATCACTTAGTCTAGGTTCGAAATCCTAGATCCCCAGTTTGAGTGAAACCCCCGAGAAATG
>CAWAAW010000087.1:0-40682 GCA_963779785.1 uncultured Planctomycetota bacterium | reverse complement strand
AGAAAATCCGACGGACTGCTCAGAAGCGTTACTTGCAATCGCCATTGAAGGATATCGATGGAATACGAGGGACGAATCGCGGCCAGGTACCAGGAGAACTACGAGGCGGGGCGCCGGTCGAAGCGGCGGCGGACGTCGCAGGCATTGAACAATGTCGAACTCCAACTCAATAGAGCCGAGTTGTCCAGGAGAATGCGGAGCGGCGGTGGGTCTCTTCAGCGAATCCCCGATGCCGCGACCAGTTCGTGTCGCCGCCGCCCAGGCTAAAGCGCGTCGTCGATGAGGAGCCCCAGCCGATTCATCACCTCCGCTCCTACAGCAATTACCGCGCCCCCAAAGTTGGTTTTCTCTCCATTGACACCTGGACGATGGTCTCCGTCTACCTCCGCAACCTACTGCTCAACCAGTTCATTTTGCTGCCGATGACACTCGCGGCGATCGCCGTACCGAGGCTGCTGCTCCTCCTCTTTGCCGGCATCGACCCAGCCCATCTTGACGCTCGCCGCGCCGTTGGTTAAACGAGCACCCGGGCTGGCTCGTCCTTTTGCCGCTCGTAGGGGGCTTGTTGGCGATTATGACCCTCACAAAACTGGTCGATTTCTTTGCTCATTCGTTCGTCAAGACGATGGAGGGCGTCTACTCGATCAGGACCGGCTTGGCAGTCGTCGCTTTGCTGGCCCTCGGAGTGGCTGCTGCTGCAAGAAATCTCGCGGAAAACGTCTTGCCGTCGTTGGTGATGAGGTGGTTACACATCGCGGAGATGGGTGAGCTGCCCCCCTTCGTGCAGTGGTTGTCGGCAACTCGTGGGTAGCCGTAGTGGTCGTGCTGACTTCCGTGCTCTTGGCGGCCTGCCCGTCGCTGGCTCTTCGCGAATCTCGCCTCGCAGATCACCCTTCACAGCCAGCGGGTCAAGGGCTGGACAATCATCCTCATTCTGATTCTCGGCACGACGGCGTGGGTGGGACTGTTGATTCCAAGGCTGATCGACCCTCTGGATTCGGTGCCGGAATGGTTACCGCCGCTGTTACTCGCCGTAGTCGTGGTGCTCTTGTCGTGGTTGTGGCTCCGGGACGGCGTGATCCGCCGCGTCGCAGCCGTGGTCGTGGCGCTCATATTCCTGCTCTCGACTGCGCACTGGCTCAACGGCGAGGCGATTATCTTCGCTTCCACCTTTCTGATGGCCGGGTTCGGGTTCTGGCGAACGTACAAGACGGTGGACTTGATCCGCCAGAGCCGCAAGCCTGCCCCGCTCGCAAATCCCAACGACGCCACTCGGTTCGATTTGCCTTTCCCGATCCTCTGGGAACAAATCCTGATCCCGTTCACGGTGGTAGCGTTTGGTGTGAGCTTGCTGTTCGCGCGGCCGGGCAAGCCGTTCTTCACCTGCCCAATTCCGTACGTCGGCGGCGTGTTCGATCCGGCTAGATGGGGAAAATCAAACTTCCTGTCGGCGCTGATGTTCGGGGTACTGGTCGGCGCAATGCGTCTGCTGACGTTCGCCCTGATCGATTTCAGGGACCGATCGCAGAAGCAGAAGTGGAAGGGATCGAGCAGATCGGCCACGCGGCTGCGGCGTTTACCTCGGGGGTTGTGGCGGGGACGGCGCTGGCGGGCGTGATGATGGCTCTGAACAGTTGGCTCGGCGAGAACCCGACTGAACTTGCCGCGGCGATGATGTCCTTCGGCCCGCTCCTGGCCTTTGTCGCCATCGGCGCGGGCTCGGCCATTGAGGTCGGCTTGATCGGTCGCTACGACGAGGAGGACATGCGCGAGTGGCGGGCAAGTCTCGGGGCATATCTACTGATCATCGGCACGCTCTGGGCGTTGTTCTCGGCACTCTCCGTCTACGGCCCGCTACTGATCTGGGAAGTCGGTACGATTGCGGCCTCCGCGGCAGGGGCAACGTGGGTGGTCACATCGATCTCCGGCGACTGGCGGGCCGAAGCGCTCGGACCGATGGCATCAAGACCAGCCGGAGCCCACTCGAATTCGTCGCGCTGGTCGCACCCGCTGTATTCATCATCGGCTTGGTCGTATCGGTCGCGATGTTGGCGACCCTCTTGCAGGGTGTGGTGATCCCTGGCTATCCCCATGATCCGACCAGTTACGCAGCCGGCCGCGACTTCCTGCGGGACCTGGCCCACGCCGCGCACGCGGACCTGGGCCGTCTTGCTGGTGTCGGGCTGGATCACGACGATTGCTTGCGTTTATATCAATATTAATTTGTTCGGCCTCAACGCGTTCTACGCCAACCGGCTGGTGCGGTGCTATCTTGGTGCCTCGCGACCGCGGGAGGCACCTGCGGAGGGACGGCCCAACTTTGCGCCGACCAACAGCCCGGTTCCGGTCCGCCGGCCCAACCCGATCACCGGGTTCGACCCCACCGACGACTTCCCGATGAGCGACTTGGCCATCGTCCCCAAATGGGGTGACGACGACTTGGTGGTCGATTACCGCGGGCCCTACCACCTGGTCAACACGGCGATGAACCTCGTCGCCGGCAGTGAGCTCGCCTGGCAGGAGCGGATGGCCGAGTCGTTCGTCATCAGCCCGCTCTATTGCGGGAGCAAGACCACCGGCTACCGCCCGACCTTGGTCACGAAGGGCGACCTCGATCACAATGAGATGGAGACCGACGAGCAATCCCGCCTTGACGAAGAAGTCTTGCCCGGCTACTGCGACGGCGTCCGACTGGGCACGGCCGTCAGCGTCTCGGGCGCCGCGGCCAGCCCCAACGCCGGCTACCACTCGTCGCCCTTGGTCGCTATCCTCATGACCGTGCTCAACGCCCGGCTCGGGCTCTGGTTCGGCAACCCCGCGCAAGGGCCTGGCGGCGGTCGGGACCTGGTTTCGCGCACTATCTCTTTGACGAGCTGTTCGGTCGTACAACCTCAAAAGGCAAGTATGTCTACTTGTCTGATGGTGGCCACTTCGAGAACCTGGGCGTTTACGAGCTGATCCGCCGCCGCTGCCGCCACATCGTCCTGTGCGACGCCGGGGCCGACCCCGAATTGTCGTTCTGGGACCTGGGGAGTCTGGTACGCAAGTGCCGTGAGGATTTCGGCGTCCGCATCGAGATCGACGTCAGCCCGCTGTTGAAGAAGAGCGGCTCCCCTCATGGCAGATGGCACTGCGCGGTAGGCCGGATTCACTACGACGATGTTGATAAAAAGGCAAACCCGGGGACTCTCTTTTACGTCAAGCCATCGCTCACCGGCGACGAGCCGTCCGATGTCCGCAACTACGTCGTCGATCACCCGACGTTCCCCCACGAGTCAACGGCTGACCAGTTCTTCAGCGAATCGCAATTCGAGAGCTATCGCGCCCTCGGCCAGCACATCGCCATGAACGTCTTCAGAGACGTGCAACGCGACGCCGGGCCGATGCCACGGTCCGGCTCCTTCTTCTCCCGGCTGCGCCAACGTTGGTGCCCGCCCCCCCCAAACCTCGACACGTACTTCCTCGAGTTGGTCAAGGGGTTCGTCGAGCTTCACAAGGATTTCCGCGGCGACGCCAAGCTCGAAGACATGAGCCATGAGCTCTACCCGGAACTCGAGAAGATTCTCGGCTCACCGAAAAACCTCGCCTCCGGGAACGGCAAAGGCAATCGCAGCCGGGGAAGAACGGCACGAACTCGACTCTCTAAAATTACGGGGAATGGCAAAAGCAAAGGCAGTCGCGGCCGGGGAGCCCGCAACAAGAACGCCGAGGTCCACACCGTGATTCAGATGCTCCAGGTCATGGAAAACGCCTGGCTGGCATCGATCTCAAGACATACTCCGATCACCCGCTCAACCGGGGTTGGATGAACGTCTTCCGACGCTGGACCAGCTCCGGCACCCTTCAGCACTACTGGCCAACAGTCCGCGGCGAGTTCAGCGAGGGGTTCGTGCGGTTCTGCGAGACCGAGCTCAACCTCACGGTCGACGGCCCCGAGGTGAGCTGGCTCAAAAAAGCGGACCAGTCGGGAGTCAAGTTCGAAAACTTCGAGAAAGCCGTCACCGAGCTCGACAAGGAATTCAAACTCGAGTGGCCCGATATCATCTCACACGAGGTCGGGGAGGAGCCGTTGACTCTGACGACCATGTTCAAGCATGCGCGAGCCTTCCCGCCGCCTGGGCTCGTGGAAAGGTTCGGAGCCGGTCTGATCGTTCCTGGCGGCCAAGATCAGGATCTCGACCGCGGGACCGCCGAGCCGTCCCATTACGGCGTGATCCTGGCATGGGAGGCGACCGACGGCGTGATCGAGCTGGTCGTCTGGGTCCGGGGCGCGTACCGGACGCTCGGCTTCGGCGAGAGTATCGCAAAGGAGCTCGAGTTGCTCAAGGACGAGCTCAAGGCAAACTCTCCGGGGGGCTACGTCCTCCGCACTCGATACCCGAGCGACGGCCAGAGCAAGGTCAAAAAGCGCTGGCAGAGCAACCTCTGGTCCGACTTCTTTCAGGATCGGGGCTTTCACCGCCAGGAATCCCACACGTCCGGGCAGGATTTGGACACCTTCATTTACCGTGACGAGCCGACCTGAAACAACCTTCCGGCTATCGAATCATTAGGGTCGTACATAGATCGGGTTCGAATAGATCCAAGGTCGCCGTTCTCCCGCGACGTCGAGCCAGCCCTCGACGCGATAAACGCCAGGCGCGGCGACAACGTGTTCGAAGTGATCACCGGTCTTCTCGCCGAGCATTTTCCCGCCACTCATTAACCGGATTTGGCACGTCACCGGGAACCGGGCGACCAGCCTCTGGCCGGGAGCGAAGGTCACCTCGTCGCCCATGATGACCCGAGCCTCCGTGTTTTTGTTGGTTCCCGGCCGAACCCGCGGCGATCAGCTCGAAAAAGAAGCCCGAGGGGCGCACATCCAGTCGTGGCTAACGTACGCATGTCCTTCGCGAAGAGCCGAGCGAATCGCATCCTCGGTCAGTTCGTCGGCAAAAACATGCGTGCTCACGTTCTGGAACGATCGGTAATAGGGGTCGAAGTCGAGTCGTGCCAGGACATCGCCTGGTCGACGCCCTTGGGTCAAGGCGCGGATGCCGGGCCGGAGGGTTGCGGTGAACTTTCGCATCTGGTCATCGCGGTCGACGTTGGTACCGATCAGGACCGTCTCGGCGTCGACCATTTTCATCAGCAAGACCTGATTGTGATGGCAGTCGTTGGCGGCAACGCCCGTGAGTCGCCGGGTCTTGGTCTCTTCGTCCCACTTCGCAAGGTAGTCAGCCGGATATTCCACCTGCGAAGCTAGCAACTCTTCGGGGTAGAGCCGCAGGCTCTCCTCAAGTTCCTTGAGCGAGGTCGTCGGATTGGTGAGCTTGAGCACGATTGCCAGCAAGCCGGCAGAGTCTTTCTTGGCGTCGGCGTGGCGGTTGTAGATCTCCATCCCGTTCAAGCCGGCCATTGAGTGGTCGGGCCGTTCCTCGATATGCGACAGGAAGATCAATCCTCCGTCGGCCCTGACGGTCTCGATGAACGCCGGGGTCGGATCTTTCATCCTCGCGGCGATCGAGTGGGTGGGAAGTAGCAGAAAACCGCGATCCTCGGAGCCGGGGATGAATAACACACCCTCGTGCAGCCCGCGCCAACTGTCGTTGATAAAGTCGGTGGGAGGCCGGAAGTGGTTACTCAACAAGATCGCGTTCACGCCGACCTTTTTGGCGTCGGCCAGCATCTCGGGCCGTGTCCCTCCGGTATGAGCCGAGTCCTCGGCGTGCGCGTGCAGGATCGCGCGATAGTCGTTCAGGCCGGGCGAGGGAGGAACCCTCTGGCGCAAAGCTTGAATCCGCCCAACATCCTCGTGAGCCGCCTTGAGCCGGCCCGGTGTCATCCTCTCCAGGGGGGAGTACTTCGTCCGGGGAATTTCGTCGGCGAAGGCCGCTGTCAGCGCCGGGGATACGGCGATCACCCAGGAGACGGCGACCACAATGTACGTACGGGCGACGTTCAGCTTCCGCATCTCCTGTGGCGGCATGTCCGACCCGGTATCGATGCTACAGTCTCGAACTTTTCCGCGGTTTCGTCCCTGGAATGGCGGAAACTCGCGCATTTTCACAACCGGAACTCGGCCCGTCAAGGATGTCGAACTGGGGAAGATCGGACGAACCTGCCGGCGGAATGCGGACTGAGCCGGCTGTCGGACCAATTCCTTCAGTAACTCGCCAGGTCAGATGTAAGAAAGACGACGGTCTTACGTACAATCGTGAAGAAGAGGGAACGCGATGTCCCGGCAATCGGTGGTGGCGAGCGTGATCCGCCTCTAGTATGATGTTGACGCTTTGATCGGGTCGTTGGCATTGCTTGGGTGGCCAAGGAGGATCGTTGCGGCCTTTCTTCTGATGACAACGGCCGTTCACTCCTTAACAAAAGGCCAGTGAGGGTCATCGTTTCGACGCAATCCCCCCCAGAAGATGGAGGCAGGTCCGATGGTCCAGGTCGATGCATCCTCGAAATTCTCGGATCTGCGGCCGATACGCTCGGATCCGCCGCTCTACCACCTCTTCGGCTTCGGGTTTTACCTCTACGGCGAGCGAGACTTCGACCTGGAGACGGAAAGCTTCGTCCGGACACTTTGCTTCTGCGTGATGTATATCCCGATTTTCGCCTTGCGGGCGTACCGCGTGGTGCCGACGGACGATGGTTGGCGCTACCTCGGACGAGTGCCTGTGTCGGACTCGGCACGGCTGCTCGGCGCGTTCCTCTCCGTTTCGATCCTGCTCGGGTGCGGTTACCTCGGAGTGAACGCGTACTTCAACTCGCCGGGCTACCTCGCGTCGCAGAAGATGGCGGAGGCCAACCGCCTCGTGGCAGCGGGGCACATTGGCGAGGCAGCCAAGCTCCTGGCGGCTGTTGCCATGGGACCGACGGCACTGGACCGGCCGGCCGCGCAAGAACTGGCGAGGCTACTCGACAATGGCGCTTCGAAGTCCGACCCTGAGGGGCTCGGCGTCGCGTTCCGCGCAGCGATGGAGCTCCAGAAGGCCGGTCGCTGGCGAGGATCGGCGCAACTCCTGCATGATAGCGGGTTGAAGCTGGCGAAGTACACCTCCACGAGGGACCCGGCGGGCGCCTGGGTGATTCTCGACGCGGTCGCGCCTTTGGCCCCGCGGGACCAGGCAGCGGCCGAGTTTCGCCAGGTACTGCTGGAAAAGGTTGTCGCCGCGGACCCGTCGAACGTCGACTGGGCCTCGCGGTTGGCGCTCCAATACGAGTCGAAGGGAGAGCTCGAGCGCTGCGAGAAAACCCTGGCGCCGCTGCGCGTCCGGCTCGGCGAGGGCGAAGGGGCGCGGATCCTCGGACTGGTGGACGCCCGTGCCAACCGCCTCGATCAGGCGATCCCCTTGCTCCGCGCGTACACCAAGAACCGGCTTGAGCGGCTCCGCCTCGCCGAGACACAACTCAAATCGCTTTATGCGGCCGCCGAAAATCGAATCTTCGGCGAACTCAAGAAGGGGCGCGTCTCCGACTTCTCCTATGATCTTTACCGCAACGCCAACCGGAAGGATCAAGAGAACATCCTGAACGAGTATTTTCTGAGAAAAGTGAAGGGTGACGTCGCGATCTCCCGAGCCCAGGAGGAATTGATCGGCCAGTCGAGCGTCGTCGCCGCCGCGATGGAGCTGGGCATGATCTTACTTCAGCACGCTCAGGCACAGGCCGATCCCCAGTCGCGGAAACTGTTGCTCAACGAGGCCGAGGCAACCTTTCTCGCGGTCAGCCGGATGGCCGGCGATCAGGCGGAATACCAGCTCAGCCTCGCACAGGTCTATTACTGGCAGGGGAAGCACGCCGAGGGCCGCAAGCTCTTCGACGAGGTGCTCAAGAGCCGCAACCGCGATCCGGCCTTGTTGCTCAAGGTCGCCGATTTACTCCGCAATATCGGCAGCCACTCGGAGGCGCGGACGTTGGCCGAGGAAGGATACAACAAAGCCTCGGATTCCCGGATTAAGGACAGTTGCGCCGTGATCAGGGGGCTGTTGGGTGAGGATATCGAGGAGAACATCCTCTGGCTTCGTCGCGAACTCGAGTGAACCCCACGTCAAGGCACTCCTTTGCAGTAGCCTGGCTAGTCAGGCGCTCAACAAGGGGGACGAGCCGACCGCGATCTCCAACTTGAGACAGGAGATCGTCATCTACGACCAGATGCCCGAGTCGCCGGCGACGCTGAATAACTCGTCAACCGCCTTGATGACGCTCGCCACTTTGACCGGTGACAGCGCAGCCTATGAACGAGCGGGCACGCTGATCGCGCGGGCCGCGGCCCTCGAACCGGGCAACAGCCTCACGCTAACAAACGCCGCTTCGGCGCTGCTCGAGGCCGGAATGCGCGACGTCGTCGCCAACCAGATCGACCTGAAAATGATCAAGAGCTCCGCGGGAGTCGATCTTCTTAACTTCCTCGTCAAGGACGAGTCCCAACGCGAGGACATGTCGGCGCGGCTCCGCGCCCATTCCGTTGTGAACCGAGCCCTCTCATTGATGGAGAAGGTCATCCTGTTGGCCCCGCGTAACTCCAGCTCCTACGAGGCCGGAATCGGGTTGCTCGTCTCTCGCGAGGACCTCGAGGGACTCCGCCGAATCCGGAGCAAGCTGCAAGGGATCACGCTCGATCTGGATGACGACAACAAGAGGGCGCGCGAGGCCTACGCCGGCAAGAAAGACAAGGAGATGCAGGGATACGTGAAGGCATCACTCGCAAAGCTCGAGCCAATTCTGCCGGTGGCCCGTGCCAAGGGGGGACCGACATTCGCCGCCCTCGTCTCACACGTCGTACGTAGCCGGATGCAAGCGCCACATTTGGGATCGCGGTCGACCGCGACGCCACGGTCGTTCTCGCTGAAGAAGCCTTTGCCAGCGCCCCGTCACTGGCGAGCCGGTGGTACCTGTTCGACGCGTTGCTGTTTCGTGCCATCGACCGGCTGGCCCGGACCAACCCCGGTTTCGCCGCACTGCGCGACCGGTCTGTCCGCTCGGTGTCAAGCGCGGAGCTGATCGGCTCTGTTCTCTCGACGGCCGGTCCGCTCAAAGAGTTGGCTCTGAAGGACGCCGATGTGAGCCGTGCGATCGACCTTCTCCGCGACTCATACGTAGCGAGTCCAACGTACACGATCGGCCCAAATTCCTGGATCCTGCTCCGCGACAAGTACCCCGACGTCGCCGCCGCCATGACGAAGTTGTACCTTACGGACAACGCGGAGCGGCTCAAGGACGAACTCCGGTCGGAGCTTCGACCGTACGACCCGGGCCAGTCCCTCAATGCCTATTGGACGGCTTGCATGCAGAACAAGGAAGCCGAAGGCATGAGTATCCTGGCCAAGGCCAAATCGCGCGGTGTCCCGATCCCGATCGCAACACGTTGATTCATCGGAGGTGCGCCGCCAGCATGGCGGTCAGCTCGTTCCAATCGATCGGCTTGGTGATATGGTCGTCGCAGCCGAACTGGAGGCACTCGCGGCGATCTTGATCCATGGCGTATGCGGTCATGGCGATGATCGGCCGGTCATAACCCTGGCCCCGGAGCCTGCGCGTGGCCTCGAAGCCATCAACGACCGGCATCTGCATGTCCATGAGGATCCAGTCAAATGGCTGACCCTCTTCGACAGCGGCCAAGGCCAGCTCGCAGCCTTCCTGTCCGTTCTGGGCCGTGCCAACGTTGAGCCCGATCATGACCAGCCTGGAGAAGAACGCGTTGCGGGCGTCGTCGTTGTCTTCGACCAGCAAGACTCGCTTTCCCACCAGCTCGGACGGACCAAGACGCCGAGTCGGAAAGGACGGCCTCGGAGTCGCCGGGGTGGTCTGCTGAGTTCCTTCCAAGTTGCTGGCCGGAGTGCCGTTTGGGTCGCTGGGTCCGGAGTCCTTGGCAGTCATGAGAAGAGTTTCCATCGGAATCAAGAACGGCTTCAAGGACGGTGTTGGTTCGGTCAGTCGTTCTGCCGTTCGGCGTCCGAAGGCGTGGGCGTCCGGTTTGTCGCCGTACCGATTTTACCGGCGGCCGGGCGAGATCCCGAGAAGGCGGCCAGGGTTGCCAACGCCGCGACCCACAACAGGTACAGCGCCAGGGCCGCGACGAAAACTTTGCGAGCGGATTTGCACGTTCACAGCCTGTTCTCCTTTCGCTGACGGATCGATCGGTTCGAGATCATAGACGCCGGGCGTGTCGGTCGTATCGTCGTTCGCGAGCAACGGCCTGGGTCGCAGCGCCGTCTCGAAATCAAAGACATTGTCAAAGTCGGATCGTGAGTCGCTCGGAGTTTTCTCCAGGTCGCCGGCGTCGATCAGGTGGTAGACGATGTCGCCGATGTCGGACGTGGACCGGACCCCCCAGTGGCCGAAGACGGTCGCCGCGAGCAATCCAAACTGGCGCAGGCCCAACCTTCGAACGGACTCGCAAAGCTCGCGTCCGGAAACATGACCCGATTCGCCAGCCTTCTTGGAAGTTGGCGACGGCCGGGTCCGTCGAACCCTCGGGGTGGAGAGGAGCTTTGTCGCGATCGCGACCTTTTGCTTTCAGCTTCTGTTGGCGTGCATGACCGAGCGACTCGAGAATGAAAACGTAAGCGTCGATCGTGTATCGAGGATCGTTTGCAATGATCCGGGCCAACTCGTCGCGGAAGCTCATGGATCGGGTCATCCTAAGCGAATGGGTTCTATCGGCGAGTGGCGCAACGCCGGGGTCGTCTTCGTCGGCATCCGGTTATTCGTCGTGGTCCTCATCGGCAAACCGGTCGGCTGGATCGTCCACGTCGTGGTCGAGCTCAAGGTGAGGGGCCGCCGGCGCTTGGGCAGCCTCGACGCTCTGGATGTCGGCCGGCCCGACAATGATCCGCCGCTGATCCTCGAACTCGATGACCAGCTTCTGGGCCAGAATCTCCTGGGCGATCACCCGGCCGCGCCCCTTGGAGGTGACGACCTTCGAGCCGACCGCCGGCAAGACCCGCTCCATCTCGCGATACGTGTCATACTCGTAGCGAAGGCAGCACTTGAGGCGACCGCAACGACCCGAGATCTTGGCGGGATCGAGCGTCGTTTTCTGGATCTTGGCCATCTTCATCGACACCGGCGGCATCCGCGTCAAGTGCGTGTTGCAGCAGACCGGCTTGCCGCAGTCGCCGTAGTCGGCCAGGAGCTTGGCCTCGTCGCGCACCCCAATCTGGCGCATCTCGATGCGGGTTCGCAAGACCCGGGCCAGGTCCTTGACCAGCTCGCGGAAATCGACTCGCTTCTCGGCGAGATAGTAGAAAACGACCCGCTCGCGGCCCTGAATGATTTCCAGGTCGACCAGGTCCATCTGAAGCCGGCGCTTGGCGATCAACTCCTGGCAAGTCTTGAAGGACTTTCTTTCGGTCCTCGGACATGTCGCGCTTCTTGTTCCCGATCCTCCGCGGTCGCCAGACGGAGGATTTCCCCCTGAACCGGGTTGGACAGGAACTTCGCTGTGCGATCCGAGGCCACGACAGAGCACTTCCCCCAGCTCGGTACCTCGATCGCTACGAATGACGACCTGCTGGCCGCGAGGGTGATCCTGATCGGCCAGGCCCGTGCACTCGCCCAGAAAACGCATCCGACCATAGCGAACAACGTAAGTCTGAGTCATCCCTGATCATCCGCATGGCGATCGCAGATCGCCGGTTTCGCCCCTGAAACAACCTCGAATCAAACGCGTGCCGCCCAATTGGGAGCCGTCCTTACTATTATCGCTTCAATCGGCAGCAAAACGGAAGAGGAGAAGCCGTCCGCTTCGGAACCTGCGACCATGTTTCCGGACTTCAACCGGACGATCCGCCCATAATACGCCTGGTTACCTGGCAACAGATCTGACAACGTCACGATCGCGTCGATCCGTTGACACATTCGAGATGAGACGGGCACCGACCAACTCGGCCGTCTGGACGCAGTTCTCACGGATGGGGCGTCTGGACGAGGAGCTCGGTCGATGGTTAAAGAAGAGTTGCTGGCACTCCTGGTGTGCCCTCTGGGCAAGGCACCGTTGCGCCGTGAAGGCGAAATCCTGATCTGCACGCGATGCGGCCCTCGATTTTCCATCAAGGACGATATCCCCAATATGCTGATCGAGGAGGCCGAGTTGCCCGCCGGCACGCAGTTCGCTGGTCGACTTGGAGTGCGTAAGAGCCGGCGAGGCCAAGCTCGACTAATTGATCGGATTGACCGCGCCGGTCAATCAGGTCACCACGATCGTCGGTCCTTCGACGATCTTGACCGTGTCGCCGACCTTCATCTGACACCGCTTCCGCAGCTCGATCTGGCCGTTTACATAGACCTGACCGGCGGCGATCAGCGCCTTGCCGGCACCGCCGCTTTCCACGCAGCCAGCTAGTTTGAGCACCTGGGTGAGATTGATCGGACGTTCTCCGACCGCGACCGTGAGCCGCTTTGGCTCTTTCATGAGCTTGAGTCCCTCCGAGTCGCAACCCAGATCGGCCTGTCCGGTCGCGCTCGTCAGTCCGTTTCGTTAGAGGCAGTAGTAAAATAAACCTGAAAGCCAGCGTCGCCCGTCAACCGACCTTCGGCCAGTCCTGCTCCTCGCACTGCCAGGAAGAGGATCTTTTTGTTATCGTTTGCTAGCTCTATCCCGTATATGTGTGCTGGGAAACCAACGAGGATTTCTTTACGCCTCATGCGACCCGTCCGCTTGATAAGCCTGTTCGCTCTCGGCCTGATCCTGCTCGCGACGAATGGACCGGGCGCCGCTGAACCCGGCGTTGGCTTGCCTGATGGCAAGAAGTACTTGATCATCCACGCGGACGACGCCGGCATGTGCCATTCCGTGAACCGCGCGACGGTCGAGGCGATGGAGAAGGGCGTCGTATCATCGTGCAGCATCATGATCCCGTGCCCGTGGGTCAAGGAGTTCGCCGAGTACGCGCAAGCGCATCCCGAGAAGGACTACGGCGTTCATCTGACGTTGAACTCGGAATGGTCGGTCTACCGCTGGGGGCCGGTCGCCGGCCGGAGCGTGGTCCCAGTCTTGTGGATAAAGACGGCTATCTCTACCGCGACGTGGCCAGCGTGGCGAAGAATGCCAAGGCCGAGGAGGTCGAGATCGAGCTGACCGCTCAGGTCGAGCGGGCCAAGGCCCTCGGTATCCCGCTCAGCCACATCGATACGCACATGGGGGCGGTGGTGAGCCGGCCCGACCTGATCGAGGTGTACGTCAAGCTCGGCCTGAAGTACGACCTGCCCATGCTCTTCCTGCGCAAGATCGACGGCCCGCGTCGTTGCGATGTACCCCGCGTTAAAAGAGCGAGGGAAGGAATTGCTCGCGGCCCTCGACGCGCGGCGGTTTCCCGTGCTCGACAACCTGGCCCAGTTCTACGGCGGCGACACCCACGATCAGCGGGTCGAGAACTATCTGAAGACGCTACGGACTCTGCCGGCAGGCGTCAGCCAGCTCATCATCCATTGCGGCGTCCTCGACGACGAGCTTCGCGCAGTCACCGGCAGCGCCTCAAACCGCGACGGTGACCGCCGCATCTTCACCGACCCCGCGATCGCCGCCGAGATCAAACGGCTGGGAATCGAGGTCATCTCGTGGAAGCAGTTCCGCGCCATGACCGAGGAGGCCGCCAGTCGAAAGACGACCACAGCCCCAGCAGGGCGTTGAGCTGGACTCAGACAGAAGCACTTTTCAATGGCCCGGCCCGAAGAAGACCGCGTTGAGGAAGAACCGCTGGGAAGTCGGCGTCATCGCGCGGTAGTTGGGGTCGTCGGCGAAGGCGACGACGTGTCCTTTGCCCAGACTCTGGTAGAGGACCAAAGGCTTGCCGGCCATCAGCTCGAGGGTCTGGGGCCAGCAGAAGCCGCTGACGAGCAAGTCGCGTGAGGCGAAATTGACGAGGTTGCGACCATCGGTCGGCTTGAGCGGAGCGAGAATCAGGTTGGTGTTGATCAGGGGGAAGACCTCGGCCGGCGAGCCGAAAGTGACGAAGTGGTCGTCATACACCGAGGCGCGGAGGAACGCCCCCGGGACGGGGTCGGGCGACTCCTCGGGCTTGTCCGCCATCGGTCTTCGGCTCGGTCGAGACGGCGGGCTTGTCTCCCTTTTCGGTCGCTTTCTTGTCGGGCTCGGGCTTCGTGTCCGGCTCACTCTTGACGACCTTCTTCACGGGCTTGCTGGCGAGCAGGCCGACCGATTTCTCGGTGGCCCACGCGGCTGCCCCTTTGACGAGGATGAGCGTCCCGCCGCCGCGGACCCAGTCCTTGAGCCGCGCGACGAAGGGCTCGCCGAGCGGGCCGGGATATCGGCCGTCGGGGAGGATCAGCACGTTGTACTTCGAGAGTTCGAGGTCGGAGAGCGCGGAGCCGGGAACGCGGGTCACCGGGTAGTGCCAGACCTGGTCGAAGAGGTACCAGGTGTGCCCGGCGGATGGAGATGCCGGCCGGTCGACCAGCATCGCGACCTTGGGCGGCTTGACCCAGCTCACGTGGAAACTGCCCAGGCCGGCGCCCTCGTCGACGAGCCCGGTGTCGGTCGCGAGGACCGACAGGCCGTACTCAAGGGCGACGCGACGGATGTCCTCGTGGAGCGTGTCGTGGTTATCGCTGGTCCTGAGCAGGAGCGTCCCCTTGGCGAACTTTTCGCCGCCGAGCGTGGTCGGCTGGTCGAAGACGTGGACCCGATAATCATGGCGGAGCAGGTCGCCGAGAGCGATCATCGCCGCGTCGTCCTCGGCGCGGATCAGGTAACCGACCCGCGCCTTCTGCCGGTCCGTTGACGATACCGGCCGGCTTCGGTGTCCCGACCGGTTCGCTGGCGATCTTGGACGGGCCCTCGACAGTGAGCGAGGTGATGCCGAAGGCGAGCGGCAACGACCACGCGGTGAGGTCGTAAATCTCGTCGTCGAGCCGGCGGACCTTGCGGTCGAGCTGTCGCTTGCGGAACGCCTCGCCCATGTCGAACCGGGGGTCGAGCAGCGATCGGGCGAGCCGGCCGGCCGGCTGCGCGACCGTGACGTGATAACTCCCCGCCGGGACCACCCAGTCCTTGGCCGTCGCCTCGACGTCCCCCTTCGCCTTGACGGTGCCGGGGCTGGTGACGCGACGAACCTCGATCCCGTTATTCATGAGCAGCGCGACGAGCCTGGCCGCGCGAGCGGGGGTCGAGCCGGGCAAGAGGAAGTAGTCGCGGACCGGCCCGTCACGCCCGAGCGCGATGGCCGAGGCGCGATACTCGTAGAAGTCCTTGACCAGGTCCTTGCCCATCGCCGCGGCCGTCTCGACGGTCGAGATACTGCTCACATAATGATGCCTCACGCCGTCGTGATAGTAGAGCTTCTTCTGATCGTCGCGGTCGATGACCAGTCCGCGGCGCCGGCCTGTTCCCAGAGGATTCCGATCGAGCCGTGCAAGGTCGGCCAGGTCGAGCCGTAGCCGGGATAGAAGGCGTCGTAGACCTCGCGGCTGGTGTAAGGGAAGCCGTACTGATCGAACCGCCGCCCTTGCCTCGTGCCGAACCTGGCGAACCACTCGCGCTGCTTGGGAGTGATCAGCTCGAGGATCGGGTCGGCGGGCGGGTCGAAGTAGTACTCGCTGTTCGAGCCCATCTCGTGGGCGTCGATCGTGACGTGGGGCTGCCACTGGAGATAGGCGGCGATCTTGGTCCGGGTCTCGACCTGGGTCTGGAGGAACCAGTCGCGATTCATGTCGAAGAGATAATGGTTGTACCGGCCGGTGGCCCACCGCTGGACCCGTTCGGCGGCGAGCGGCTCGGGATCGGGGGCGACGCCGCGACTCTCTCGGTGGAAATTGACGAACCGGTCGCGGCCGTCGGGGTTCTGCATCGGGTCGAGGATCACGACGACCTTTTCGAGCATCTCGCGGGTGGTGGCCCGACGGTCGGCGAGCAGGTGATAGGCCGTCAGAAGCGCGGCGTCGCCCGAGGAGATCTCGTCGCCATGAACGCCGTAGGCGATCCAGACGATCGCAGGGTTCGAGTCGGCGATCGCCTTGGCCTGCTCGGGCGTGGTCTTGCGAGGGTCGGCGAGGCGAAGGTTGGCCTCGCGGATCTCATCGAGGCGGGCGAGGTTCTTGGGGCCGGTGATCACCAGATAATAGAGCCCACGCTTCTCGATCGTCTGCCCGTATCGGACCAGCCGAGTCCGATCGGGTGCGGCCTCGTTGCAGGGCGTGGAGGTAACGCTCGATCTCAGCGTGGCTGGAGATGTCCTCGCCCCAGCCGTGGCCGTTGATCTGCTTGAGCGTTGGCACTTTCGGGTCGGCGTCGACTTCGGGCATCGGCAGGAGCCAGTCCGGGTTGTCCTTGTCCGCGGCGCCCGCTGTGAGCGCCATCGAGCTGATCGCGATTCCCAACAGGTACAAGATCCGCGGCTCGTCTCGGCATCGTCGCAAACCTCGTTACACGAGTAAGGGATTATTCAACGAAGACGGACCAGTCTAATCGAGGGCGCGGTCATCCCCAACCCGTCGCCCGCCCTGGTCGCTGCTTCACGTTGGCTGATTTGTGAAAAAAAAAAGTCGAGCTGGGAATGATTTCCGAAATGGCGGAGACTACAAGATAAGCCCATCCATTGGCCCAGTACTCATTCGATGACCATCGGTGCGGCATGAAAGTCCTCAAGCAGGTTGAAACGCTTTTTCAGTCGGGTACCGCTGGCGGTCTCACCGACGGGCAGTTGCTCGCGCGTTTTCTGGAGCGCCGCGACGAGGCTGCGTTCGCGGCGATCGTCGACCGGCATGGGATGATGGTCTTACGGGTCTGCCGCCAGGTTCTGCGGCACGAGCACGATGCCCAGGACGCGTCTCAGGCGACTTTTCTCGTACTGGCTCGAAAGGCCGGCTCGATTGGCCGCCGTGAGTCGGTTGGTTGCTGGCTGCATGGCGTCGCGCTACGGATCGCGGCCAGGGCCCGGCTTGCGGAAACGCGCGGCTCGCTCGCGAGCAACGAGGAGGCGAGATCATGGCGGCCCGCCAAGTGATTGAAGCGGAATTTGTGGCGGACCAAGACCACGCCTGCTGGACCAGCCTCCACGACGAGCTGAACGGTTTGCCCGAGTCGTTTCGAGCGCCCTTGGTCCTTTGTTACCTCGAAGGCTTAACCCAGGAACAAGCGGCCGCGCAGCTCCATTGTCCGCTCGGAACGATCCAGAGCCGGCTGGCCCGAGGACGAGCCAAACTGAAGGCGCGGCTCACCAAAAAAGGCGTCGACTTCTCCACGGCTTTGGGCGGAATCGGACAGTTTGCCGCGCAACCAACCGCGCCGCCGCTCGCCTGGGCCGATGCGACGGTGCGCCTGGCGATGCAATTCACGCAGTCCAAAGGCTCCGCTGTCGCGGCTGCGGGTGCGGCGACGGCTCTGGCAAACGAGGTCTTGAAGAGCATGGCTCTCACCAAGCTGAAGATGGTCGTGGGAGTGTTTCTCCTTGCCGCCGTCATGGTCTCGGGAGCGGCGTCCTGGATCAAACTCGAGCCGGACACGGATGGCCGCCGCGGCGCGATCAAGGCCATGGCGACAAACAAGAGGCCGGAGCCAGACTTACCTCAGAAACCGGCTCCGGCCCTCCCTGAACACGTTACACGGACGATTCGGGGAACAGTCCGCGATGAGCAGGGCCGTCCGGTGGCCAAGGCGTGGATCGGCGCAGAAGTCTCACGCCATAACGACGATTGGACGATCGTCGAAATGCGAGATCGTATCCGCGAATGCAAGGAGCCCTTTCGCGATCGGCAAGGAAAGATCGTTCCCGCCGGAGTGCTTGCCAAGTATTACGAGCTGCGGGATCGGACTGGGAAGTGGCAACCGGTCGATCCGGCAGATATCCGGCAGTACGACTTGTCACGCGCCGACGACCCCTTCGTGCCAATCGTCCGCGACCGGAGGGCGATCGAGATCGCGCTTGCGAAGGGAGAAACTGTGTTCGAGATCCGAACAAAGCGTTTTCCGTGGATGAATTCCCTTGAACTTGGCGGCCAAATGGCGGACCGAACTGATCAAGAGGGCCGTTTCCTGATCGAGGCATCGATTTTGACAGGATGGGGCCAACGTTTGGTCTTCTCGTCTTCCGATTTCTCGCGGCAGGCCGTTCAAGATGTGCGATACGACGATCCCGATCTTCCGATGGAGATCACTCTGAAACCCTTGCGGTTGGTGTGCGTCGAGTGATCGAAACGCCGAAGGATCGGCCAGACGAGGCCGTGACATGGCGCGTGTTCAGCGTCGACCCGGTGAGCAAGAAACGCTCGTTTATCCCGGCGATTGGCGAGCCTGGAGTATTCTGGGAGTGGGGATGGCTCGGAAGCCGGTTCGTAGAGGGTTCCAAGAACTCGACGCGGTCGCTCGAGGTTCCGTTGACCGCCGGCCGTTACAAAGTCTTGTTCGAGTCGGACACTCTTTCGCGTCTTACCGACCTCGTCGTACCACCCGGCGACGGACCGCTCGAACTGCCTGAGATTCATCTTGAGACAGTCGCCTGGGTCAAGATGATGGGCAAGGCGGCTGCCGAGATCGAGGCGGTCGACATCGAAGGTCGACTCGCGAAACTCGCCGATTATCGCGGCAAAGCCATCGTACTCCTGTTCTGGTCGAGCAAGCTCGACTGGATGTTGAAGGCCATTCCAGACTTGACAAGGATCCAAAAACGATTCACGCAGCGAAGCCTGGCCATTCTCGCGGTACACGACGCTTCGCTCACCTCGCTCGCAGACTTCCGGACGACCCTTGAGCCGCTACGCAGGTCCATCGACGGTGAAATCCCCATTAACTTCCTCCTTGACCGTGCGCCCGTCGGCAAAGGAACGGGGCCTGTGCCGACCCAGGCCGGCGAGATCGGATCGGGGCGATCGTTCGATCGATACGAGACTTCGCCGTCATTGGCATATATTATTGATAATTCCGGCAGATTAGTCCTTGCGATTGGGAGGCCGTATGGTCTAGCAGCGATCACGTACTATTCAATCGGCAGCGACGGTGAGCTCGTCCGCAAGATTGAGGATTGTTATGACGCCGACGGCGTACTCGAGCGCAAGTTAACAATGCACGCGATCGAAGGGACGCTGGAGGACCTATTCGGCATACCGAGATCACCGAAGCCGACGGTGGCTAAACCGCGCGTCCCATCCAAGCCCGGTTTGACCAAGTGGCTTGAGCCCAAGTTGCCCCTTCTTGTCAAAGGTCGCGTGGTCGATCCCGATGGCCGCCCGGTCGCGGGCGCCGACGTGTTTCAACTTCTTTACGATCAGAAAAAGGTAAAGACCAACTCATCCGGAGAGTTCGTCTATACCTTGGAGGAGGCGAAAAGATGGGTGTCTCTCAGCATCGAGCGCGATGGCCCCGCGCCGAGGCAGTTTGAATTGTCGTTTCCAACGGCTGGGCAATCCCCGGAAAAGGAGTCGGAGCCGGGCTCGATCGAGCTGGATGGACAGATACCACAGCCTCTGCGGATGAGCCGAGGATCCTCGATCATCGGACGACTCGTACGGAACGGCAAGCCAGTCATGGGAGGCACGGTTGGGCTCAAGATCGCGGGGGAAAACGACTTTCTCTTCCCCAGGAAGCTGGAGATCAGGACTGCTGACCGGGGCGTATTTCGCCTCGACCACGTACCGCCGGAAACGGATTTTTGGGTGTATGGCAAGTTAGGGAGCCTCACGGACAACGGCGCGGTCGTCCCGGTCTCGCTTCATTCACCCGAAGACAACGCGACGGTCGATCTCGGCGATCTCCGTGCCGAAGAAGGTCGCACTCTTGCCGGACGTGTGGTCTGCTCCGACGGTCGAACACCCTGGCAGAGAGTGCATATGTTGTTGGGCGTACCGAACGCGGTGGGTGTCCTTGAAGCCAAGCTCGACGAAATCGGACGATTCGAATTCAGGGCGATCCCGGACGGTCCGGTCCGAGTGAATACTTTCGTGAAGAACGATAAGGCAGATCAGGTCTATCGACTCTCGACCAAGAACAAGTGTCTCGAACCCTTCTTTCGCCATGCACTTGAGGGTCGGCTCGATCGCAACATCGACGATCTGACAATCCTGTTGGAACCTGGTAAAACGATTGACCGTGACCCCAATTCCGATATCGACCCCGCTGTCAGGGCGGACTTCAATGACGCCAAGGCCGGCCCGATCACAGGTGTGCCGCCAGGCGATTGCCCGCCGAAATGATCGCAGAGGATCGCGGTGTAATGGCCTCGAGGCAGTGGCTGCGGCGACACTTCTCGCTAAATGCCATTGCCCGGATACCCTACCGGGCGGTCGGCCGACCTCTCCACGTGGGGTCGAGGTGGTCGAGATGAACGGCCCGCAACGTCTTTACTCGACGGTGCAAAAGAGCAAACCGGTCGCGCTCGCCGCTTTCGGGGAGAGGGTCAGGGTGGCCCGATGAAAACCGGCTCTGCCGCACTTAACGCTTCCGAGCAGATTTGTTGCGAACTGCCTCTCATTAGCGGTCACATGAGGAACGCAGGAGAAGCAGGAGACCAGAAAACCCATAAGTTGGGTAACACTGCGGCCGTTCTCAATGATCGCGTTCACCGGGCGAGGCCCGCGATGATCGTAAACGACACTCAGATTTTCCCTGCCTTGTTCCGCCGGCACATTAGTCTCCTAACACGCACTTCGTTACCTTCGTTTCCTTCTGTTCAAAACGCATTTGCAGCAGTGAGAATCGTCGGCGCATGGTGCGGACAGAATCTTGGAACAGAAGCAAACGAAGTTAACGAAGATCTTGGTGTGGATTAAACCGGGCCATTTCGTCTCTGGTCGATTCCTGTTTTCCTGCCTTCCTGCGTTCCTCATGACATTTGAGCAGTAACTCCTGACCGAGAGCGCAACAGATCCGCCAGTACGCGTAACCCGAGGATGTCAGAATTATGCCTGGTTTTGATCAGCCCAGGGTTGGGGTGAGGGGCGCGGCGGAGGTGTCCAGCGAGGAGTCGCAGTGATTTCAACGAAGAGTCAGCCAGTGTAATCGAGCGCTCGATCATTATTAACCCGTCGCCCGCTCTGGCTTGGGCGGGGAGCGGGACGCTGGGGTGTTGAAAGAACGCGGTTAAACGTGCTCAGGGGATCGTTTCGAGAGCCGCGTTTTTGTTGCGCCTCGATTGAATGCCGGCGCGACCGAGCGATTCCTTTCGCCCCCCTTCGCAAGGGGGGGAAACTTGAGTCGCAGATGCATGTGTAGAGACCAATGGTGCGAGGAGGGGGTGGCCGAAGGCCGGTTGAAGGGCAAAACTGGCCTTCAGGCTCATTTTTGATACCGCCTCTTAGCCAGATTGTCGCATTTCCCCTCGACTCCGACAATCCGTCGGATCGGCTTCCGTCAGCTTGACTTTCGGCCATCTTAAACATCGGATGGACGCCTCGAGCGGCGTTGAACCATTGCTGAACACGGCGTTAAGATCGTATGATTGCTCGTTCGAACACGCCGGCTCTTGCGGTATCGCCGCCGACACCACCCCGGCCGCGGCGAGTACGCCCCAATGCTTTGTTACCCGCCCTGACTCTGACGCCTTCGTTGAAGGAGAACCAGCCAGTTGACGACGATCCCTGAGTTTGTGGGAGAGGTGATCCTTCGACCGTCTTTCACGCCGCGCCCTGAAATCAGCCATGTCGTCTTCGACTTCGACGGCACGCTCTCGCTGATCCGCCAGGGCTGGCCCGACGTGATGGTCCCGATGTTCACCGAGGTTCTGCCGCGGCTAGATGGCGAGACCGAGGCGGACCTGCGCATGCTCGCGTTCGAAGACATCATGCGGCTCAACGGCAAGCAGACCATCTATCAGATGATGCAGCTCGCCGACCGCATCCGCGAACGCGGCGGTCGCCCCGGGAACCGCTCTGGTACAAGCACGAGTATCTCCGCCGGCTCGACTCCGGATCGGTGAGCGCATCGACCGGCCTGCAAGACGGGTCGATCCCGCGCCGAAGTCGCTGCTCGTCCACGGGTCGATCGCGCTGCTCGAAGACCTCAGTGAGCGCGGGCTCCACTCTGTATCTCGCCAGCGGCACCGACGAGCCGTTCGTCAAGCGCGAGGCCGAACTGCTCGGGCTGTACGTCGTATTTCGGCCCGCACATCTATGGCGCCCAGGATGACTACAAGACCTTTTCCAAGAAGATGGTCATCGAACGCATCCTTCGCGAAAACGCCATTCGCGGGCGAGCAACTGCTCGCGTTCGGCGACGGCTACGTCGAGATCGAGAACACCAAGGAAGTCGGCGGCCTGGCGGTCGCCGTCGCCAGCGACGAGGCCAACAACGGCTCGGGCCGCATGGACGAGTGGAAGCGTGACCGCCTCTCTGGGTGTCGGCGCCGACATCGTGATCCCTGACTACCGCGACGCGGCGGCCTCCTCTGGACTCTGATCCTCGGACGATGAATACCAGCCCCGATCGACCTGAAGCCTCCGGGTCTTCCGCTGGCACGAGCGCGAGAGCCTGACCCGCGCCGACGACATTTTGCTTCGACCCGGACGCTCAGCCGCGCCACTCGCTCCCGAACGAGCCGCGGGCGTCGCGCGGTGCGCGGCCGACGTCAAGGCCGCGCGAGACCGGGGCGCGGCGGTGATCCTCATTCTACGGTGCCCACCTCCTGCGCAACGGCACAGCCGGCAATCCTCGGCCGAGCTCATGAGACGCGGGCTGGCTCACCCATCTCGCCACCAACGGCGCGGGCACGATCCACGACTGGGAATACGCCTGGCTCGGCCGGTCGACCGAGGGCGGTGAAGGCCAACGTCGCGACCGGGACCGTTCGGCACCTGGGATGAAACCGGCCGCTATATCCACACTGGCTCTGCTCGTCGGCGCCTCCGCGACGAGGGCTACGGCGTCTCGCTCGGCCGATTCATCGTCCGAAGACGGCGCGACCCTCCCGCCGCCGACGAGCTGGAGGCATTGATCCGAGCCGAGCCGGTCCATCCCGCTCACGCCCGCTCGGGCCGAGCTTCTGCTGGCGATCCGCGACCACGGGCTGGCCAGCCGGCCGCATCACGCTCGATCATCGCTGGAAGCACGCGTCGATCCTGTGCCGAGGCCTTCGCTGCCGGTGTTCCCGTGACCGTCCATCCGGGCATCGGCTACGACATCATCGCCAACCATCCGATGTTCAACGGGATCGTCCATCGGCCGCGCGGGCGGGCTCGACTTCCGGCTGCTCGGCGGGTCGGTCGAGGAGCTCGATGGCGGGGTTGTGCTGTCGGTCGGCTCGGCGATCATGGGGCCGCAGGTTTTCGAGAAGATCCTGAGCTGCGTGAACAACCTTCGGCTTCAGGGCGGCCGGCCGATCGTGCCGGGCCATGCGATCCATGTCGTCGACATCCAGGACGGCGGCGGCTGGGACTGGTCGACGCAGGGCGAGCCCCCCAAGACTAACCCCGCCTATTACTTGCGGTTCTGCAAGAGCTACTCGCGCATGGGGGCGACGATGCATTATCATCAGTGCGACAACGCGGCGTTTGTCCACAACCTCCTCCACCGCCAGCGGGCGACTGATCGTCATGACTCCCGAACGCTTCCGCGATCTGACGTCGCGCTACGCCGGGCTCCGCCTGGTGGTCGTCGGCGACTTCTGCCTCGACCGCTATTTCGAGATCGACCCGGCGCCGCGCCGAGATATCGATCGAGACGGGATTGCCGGTTCATAATGTGATGCGCATCCGCGCCCAGCCGGGAGCCGCCGGGACGATCCTGAACAACCTGGTCGCGCTCGGCGTTGGCCGGATCGTGCCGGTCGGATTCTGCGGCGACGACGGCGAGGGCTTCGAGCTGCGACGCGGGCTGGCCGCGCTGCCCTGCGTGTCGTCTCGACCATTTCGTCACCACGAGCCCCGATCGCCGCACGTTTACTTACTGCAAGCCGCTGATTGATCGAGCCGGGCAAAGCCTCCGTCGAGCTCAACCGGCTTGATTCGAAAACTGGAAGCCCACGCCCGTTCGGCTCGTCGCGCAGCTCGGAGAGCCTGTCCGATGCCGCCGCGAGGCGCTGACGCCATCATCGTGCTCGATCAGGTCGATCGTCCCGAGACAGGCGTGGTGACCCGCGGCCTGCTCGCCGCGATCGGCGAGCTCGCCGCCGCCTCGCCACGCTGCCGATGCTCGCCGACTCCCGCCAGGGTCTCGCGGCTGGCCCCCGTTGAGCTTCAAGATGAACGCGGCCGAGCTCGGCGCGATGCTTGGGAAGAGTGGGTTCGCTGGACCTGGATGCCGCGATTGCCTCCGCCTCGGGGCTGGCAACTCGCCTTGGCCGTTGTGTCTTCGTCACGCTCGCCGAGCGCGGCATCGTCGGCGCCTGGCCCGAACGGCGACGGTCGAACACGTCCCGTCACTCCCCTTGCGCGGCCCGATCGATGTCGTCGGCGCAGGCGACTCGGTCACCGCCAACCTGACCACGGCCCTCGCCGCCGGGTGCGACGCGGCGTGAGGCGATCGAAATCGCCGTCGTCGCGTCGTCGCTGGTCATCCACCAACTCGGGACCACCGGAACCGCCGGCGTCCCGGACATCTCCCGCCTGCTCGACCAACTCGTCGGGCCACGCAATCTGGCGGGAGGGGCCTGCGCGGGTTGATGAAAAAGACACTTTCACCACGCCACCGAGTCATCAAATACCCTGCACACGCCAGTGCGAGGTGTTGACAGCGCTCTGACCACGGCCGATAGTATTGAATTGAGTCCCCTCCGTCGCGGTACCAAGCTCTGGCTGGCTCCGCCGTCCGGGCCGACTCTGCTAATGAGGCGAGCTGAGTGAGCCAGAACGGCATGTCACAAGGTCACGCGAGTTGCGTATTTAATGAATTAGGTGCACACAACGCGGATCTGCTGGGTTGTTTTTTTTCGGTGGAGACATCGTCGATGCGGCAGCTCTTCTCCTCCCGCGGCGCTGGCGTCGCGAGCGGTCCCTGGCTGTTGTTCACGGTGGTTAGCGCCGTGCTCGTCTGGCTCGCCGTGGACGGGCAGGGGCCTGGAGTGCTCAAGAGCCGGCGAAGCCCGACGCGGCAGCAGCTCCCAAGGATGCCGCGAAGGACGCACCAGCGGCCAAAGACGACGCGGCCCCGCCACCGGCGGCCGACGTGGCCGGCAAGACGGCGACACCGCCGGCCACGGGCGCCGGGACGACGCCACCGCCCCGCGAAAACATGCTGAGCTGGGCGATTCGCGCGTCGGGCCGATCGGCGTGTTCCTCCTGGGCCTCTCGATCTATTTCACCGCCCTGGTCATCCGGCTGTTCATGGAGCTTCGCGTCAGCGAGGCCGTGCCCGCGCTCCTGGTCGAGAAGCTCGAGGCCGCGATCCGCGACAAGAAGTTCCAGGATGCCTACGACGCTTGCAAGGACAATGACTCATTCCTGGCCCGGCTGGTCCGTGCCGGCATCGCCAACCTGCCCAATGGCCGTACCGAGGCCAAGGACGCGATGCAGACGACCACCGAGGAGATCGTGACCAGCATGGAGATGAAGATCAGCTATCTGGCGATCATCGGCACCTTGGGTCCGATGATCGGGCTGGTCGGCACGATCTGGGGCATGATCATGAGCTTCCAGGAAATCGCCACGGCCGCCGGAGCCCAGCCCAGGCCCGAAAAAGTGGCCGAGGGGATCTCGACGGCGCTGTTCATCACGCTCGAAGGGGTCTCGCTCGCCGTCCCGGCCATCTTCTTCTTCGCCTTCTTCCGCAATCGGATCGCCCAGATGACCATGGAAGCATCACGAGTCGCCGATCGCACGATCAATTCCCTGGTCGCGGCCGCCAAGTCCGTCAAGCCCTCCTGAGCCAGCTGGCCGCGGGAGGTGACCCCATGTCCGCCACGATGAGCACCGAGATCAAGGCCGAACCCAATCTGACGCCGCTGCTCGACGTCGTCTTCCAGTTGATCACGTTCTTCATGCTGGTGATCAACTTCAGCAGCGACAACTACGACCAGCGGGTCCGCCTGCCGGTCGCCGACTCGGCCCGGCCGATCGAGGATTCACAGCAAATCGCGGAGGACCGGCTGGTTCTCAACGTCGATCAGCGAGGGTCATCTGCTGATCGGCGGCGAAGTTCAGCCACTGCACAAGGCGATCCAGACGATCAAGCATCAGGCCGATCTGGTCAAGCTCAACCTCAAGGTCGCCGGCGTCAAGCTCGACGCGACCGGCGGCCTGCCGACGACCATCGTTCTCCGCGCCGACAAGGAGACGTCGTTCGCTTCCTTGATCAGCCTGATCAAAGCCTGCCAGTCCAACGGGTTCCGCAAGTTCGCCCTGAAGGCGATGACGGGCGCCTGAGGTTTCTCAATCGGACGTTTTCTCGCGGGCGAGATCGCGTCCGAGTCGTCAGTGACGGTCCGGGGGAGAATCGGCCTTGTCATCAGAACGCAAGAAAGTCAGAAGAGCCAGAGGAGCCGGAAATCCCGATCACGCCGATGCTGGACATGGCGTTCCAGCTCCTGACGTTCTTCGTCCTCACCTATCATCCGTGCCGACCGAGGGTTAGTTCGTGATGAGCTTGCATCCCCGCTCAGCCCGCGACGGCGATGTACGGCGGAAGCACCGTCGGACAAGCCCTCCGACAATCTGCCCGTCTCGCTCCGCACGCTTCCCACGGTCTGAAGGCGGCGCGGGCGGGACGCTCGGCGAGATCCAGGTCGGCGAGCAGACGATCGCCACCGATCCAGCGGCCCTGAAGCGTGAGCTCGACAAGTACTTTCAGGACCCGAACCTGCCGTTCGACCAGACGATGCTCAAGGTCGACCCCAACCTCAAGTATTCGGAGCTGATGAAGGTGATCAACGCGTTCATGAACGCGTTCGCCGACGCCAAGAAAGAGCCCAAGCTCAGCTTTGACGAGCTCGTGCCCTCGGCGAAGGAGAATAAACGTCGTGGAACGGCCCGTCTCCGTTCTTTCGTGGTTCGGAGTTGCCGCGGCTGCTGGTCCTGGCCATCATCATGGTCGTGGGCTGGGTCTTGTTCTGGAAGTACACCCAGAAGCGGCCGGAGCCGGCCGAGCCGCCGCTCACGGCGACCGAGAAGCCCGAGCCGGTCGTCCCCGACCGTCGATGGAGTTCGAGACGGTCACCGATCGAACGCCGATCTCGTTTCGCGATAACGCGGCCTATCGTTGCTGCTCGAGCGGGCAGCGAGCAAGACCCCGGACGAGCTGGCCGCGGTCAGCCGCCGCGACATCGTGCTGGCCCATCTGTGGCAGAATCCCGAGCTCTATCGGGGCGTGCCGATCCACTTGCTGGGCACGGCCCGGCGCGTGCTGCGATATCGAGTCCAAGCTCAGCAAGACCGGCTGGCTCTACGAGGCCTGGATCATCGCGCCCGATGCCACGAGAGTCCCTTACGTCTGCGTCTTCGAGGAGGCGCCCGAAGGGTTGCCGATCGGCGTCGACATCTCCGAGCGCGTCGTCTTCAACGGCTATTTCCTCAAGCTGATGAAGTACCAGGCGGCCGACGTTCCCCGAGGCGCACCCGTCCTGGTCGGCCGGATCGGCTGGGAGCCCAGCGGTACGACACCCGTCCGAGGACACCAACACCATCCTCAATGGTCGCTCGGGGTGATCGGCGGCGATGTTCTTCATTTCCCTGCCGCTGGATCGTCCAGCTTCACCGGCTGTTCAACGCTCCCAAGCTCTCGCCCAAGCTTACCCCCCAACGAAGAGATCGACCCGACACGCTCACCGCCTGGGCGCAATCCGATGGCCCGGAGCACGACACGCCAGACCCGGATCATTGGGACGCTCGACGACGATCCTACGAGCGTTGACACGGTCGGTCGGTTCGAATTAGAATTTAACAATTCTGAATTCCAAACTTGCAGAATATCATGATTTCCAGCCGTGAAATCATCAAGACGATGCATCGTGAGTATCGACCGGAAGACTTGCATCACCTTGACGGCGGCGCGTTCGTCGCGACAGCCGGCGGAGGCGGTCACGACCACACGACCATGAGCGAGCCCTCTTCGCCTTCACGGCCCTTCTGGGCGGTCTGATCGCCGCCGATGTCCTGCTGGGATTTCTTGGGCTGGGAGCGAGCGCGTGCTTCCGCTTGGCCTGTCGCCGGCGATGATCGCCGCGATCCTGGGGGCGGTCTACATCGTCTACGGGGCGCTTCAGGCGCTGGTGCACGGCCGGATCGGCGCCGACCTGGCGCTGGCGCAGGCCTGCCTTGGCCGCGCTGGTCCTGGGTCAACCGTTCGTCGCGGCCGAGGTCGTCTTCATCGCGCTCCTGGGCGAGGTCCTCGAGGCGTGGACCTTCTCCCGGACCCGGCGCGCCCTGGGACGGCTGGTCGAGCAAACGCCGCGCACCGCGCAGAGTGCGCCGAGACGGCCAGGAGGTCGAGGTGCCCGCGCACCAGGTCGAGGTCGGCGACACGGTCATCGTCCGGCCCGGCGAGCGCATCCCCGTCGACGGCACCGTGCTGTCGGGTCGCTCGACCGTCGATCAATCGGCCTTGACCGGCGAGTCGCTGCCGATCGACAAGGGCCCGGCGACCCGGTCTTCACCGGCACGATGAACCAGTACGGACTGATCGAGGTCCAGGCCGAGAAGGTCGGCGATGAGACGACGTTCGGCCAGGTCCTGAACCTGGTCGCCAAGGCGAGGCGCAAGAAAGCGAAGCTGGAGAAGGTCGCCGACCGCCTGGCGCGATACTTCCTGCCCGTGGTCGAGCTCGTCGCCGGCTGCAACCCTGCTGATCGGCTATCTCGCCGGCTGGCCCGACGTCTGGTCGCGGACGGTCGCCGTGCTGGTGGTCGCGTGCCCGTGCGGGCTGGTGCTGGCGACCCCGGCCGCCATGCTCGCCAGCATGGCGTGGCTGGCGCGACACGGCGTCCTGATCAAGGGCGGGCCGGCGCTCGAGGCCCTGGCGTCGTGCGACACCTTCGCCTTCGACAAGACCGGCACGCTGACCCGGGGCACGCCCGAATTCACCAGCCTGGTCACGATCGACGGTCGCGATGAGAGCGAGGTGCTCCGCCTGGCCGCCTCGGTCGGAATCATCCAGCCGTCATCCGCTGGCCGCCGTGGTCGTCGAGGAAGCCCGACGGCGGTCGCTGCCGCTTGCCGAGCCACGCGACGTGACGGTTCTGCCCGGCGCGGGCGTGCAGGGCCGTATGCATCTGCCGGCGAGACGGACCACGCGGTCCTCGTCGGCAACCGCCGACTGCTCGCCGAGGCCGGGATCGCGCTCGATGCCGCAACCGAGGCGATGCTGGGCCAGCTCGATTCGCTGGGCCAGACCGCCCTGCTCGTCGCGATCGACGGCGAGATCGCCGGCATGATCGGAGTCCACGACGCGATCCGCCCCGAAGCGCACGACGTGATCCACGACCTGCGCCACCTGAAGATCAAGGAGATCGCGATCCTGACCGGCGACCGCGAGCCGGCCGCCCGCGCGGTCGCGAAGCGGATCCACGCCGACACCGTCGCAGGCGGAGCTGCTCCCGGCGGACAAGGCGCGCTGGATCGAGGAGCGGCAGCAGGCCGGGCGACGCGTGGCGATGGTCGGCGACGGCATCAACGACGCGCCGGCCCTGGCTCAAGCCGATGCCGGGATCGCCCTGGGAGGCATCGGCGCCGACCTGGCCGCCGAGGCCGGCGACCTGATCGTGCTGGGCGACCCGCTCCGCGTCCTGCCGGACCTGCTCGGACTGGCCCGGAGCACGGTCGCGATCATCCGCCAGAACATCATCGTCTTCGCCTTCGGCTTCAACGCCGTGGCGATGCTGTCGGCCACCTTCGGCATCCTCGGCCCGGTGGCCGCCGCGATCCTCCACCAGATCGGATCGCTGCTCGTCCTGCTCAACTCGATGCGGCTGCTCGTCTACGGCGACTGGGCCGAGCTGCCGCCGTTCCAGCAATTGCGAGCCATCGGGTCGCTGGATCGACCGGCTCGACGATCGCATCGACCTCGAGCGCGCCTGGCTATGGACCTGGCGCCGTCGACGGTCCTTCGTCGTCTGCGTGCTGTCTGGCTCTCGCCGGCTGGTATGCCACCAGCGGCTGGACCGCGGTCGGCCCGGATGAAGTCGGTGTGCTCCAGCGGTTCGGCCGGTATCAAGGGCATGCTCGGGCCCGGTTTGCACCTGCGCTGGCCGTATCCGTTCGAGCAGGTCCGGACGATCGCCCCCGACCGGGTTCGTAGCCTGGAGATCGGGTTTCGCCCCGCGAGCGTCCTGGCGACCGATCCCGTGCGTTGGGAATCGAGCCACGGCCGTGCAGATCTGGATGAGTCGGCCGACGAGGCGCTGTTGTTGACCGGTGATGGCGGCTATGTCGAGGTGTCGGCGACTCTTCAGTACACGATCGACCGGGACGATCCCGAGTCGATTCGCCGATACGTCTTCGAGGTCGGCGACATCGAGAACGCCTTGCGGCCGTTGGCGGAGTCGGCCGTGCGCGAGGTCGTCGGCCGTCGGCCGTTGCTCGACCTGCTGAGAGAAGGCCGTCGCGAGGCGGAGATCGCCGCGGCCAAGCTGCTTCAAGAGCGGCTCCGCGCTTATCGGTTCGGAATCGTGGTGCGGCAACATCGCGTTTCAGGATATTCATCCGCCCCTGGCCGTGGTCGACGCCTATCGCGACGTCTCGCGCGCCACCAGCGACCGCCAGCGCCGGGTTAACGAGGCCAACGCCTATCGCGACCAGAACGCTGGCCGAGGCGAAGGGAAAAGCCCAGGCAACGCTCCAGGCCGCCGCTGGCGGACCAGAGTCGCCGGCTGGCGCTGGCCGCGGCGAGGCCGACCGTTTACCGCCCTGCGCGATGCGCGTCAGAATGCGCCGGCCCTGACCGATTTCCGGCTCTTCTGGGAGCAGGTTGCACAGCGTCCTGGCGTGGCAAGTCAAAGTCATCCTGGACGAAGAGCCGGGACGCCGCCGCCACCTGATCGTCCCCAGCCTGCCGCTGGAAAAGCTACTCCCCGTTGATCTGACCAACAACAAACCATGAAACAGATCACGCTGATGAAGCACGCAATCCGCTGGATTATCGTCGGTGGTTCTCGTCGTGGGACTTGCCGCTCTGGCTCGATCGTCTCTCGTGATGGTGGACGAGACCGAGTTCGCGGTCGTCACGAGCTTTGGCCGGATCGTGGCTGTTTACGGCGACGAGCCATCGGAGGCGGGCCTGCACTGGAAAGCGCCCTGGCAGCTCGCGCTCAAGATCGATCGTCGCTTGAAGGTCTTCGACCCGCCGCCGCGCGAGGTGATCACGGGCGACAAGCGGAACCTCGAAGTCGCGTCGTACGTGGTCTGGCGGGTCGCGGATCCCGTCTTGTTTCTGAGAGCGTCGGGGAGCCACGAGCTGGCGGAGGCGCGGTTGTACGAGCGGGTCTCGGCGGGGTTGAGCGATGCGATCGGCCGTCGCGAGCTGGCCGCGCTGGCCTCGACCGACGCGAGCTCGTTGGGCGCTCGATCAACTGACGCGGGAGGTCACAGCCGCGGTCGCTCCCTTGGCTCGCGAACGAGCTGGGCGTTGAGGTGCTGGACGTCCGTCTGCGACGGTTCAACCACCCGGTCGAGGTCCGGCCGGCCGTTTTCGACCTGATTCGCAGCGAGCGGCGACAGGTCGCCGCCAAGCTCCGGGCCGAGGGCGAAGCCCAGTACCTGACGATCACCAGCCAGGCCGACCGGATGCGCGACACGACCCTGGCCCAGGCCGAGGCCGAGGCCCAGCGCATCCGCGGCAAGGCCGAGGCCGAGGCGACCCGAACGCTGAACGAGTGCCCACGCCCGCGACCCCAAGTTCTTCGAGTTCCTGCGAACGCTCGAATCGTATCGCTCGATCCTCGACAACCAGACGACCGTCGTGTTGTCGGCGTCGAGTCCCTTGCTCAAGCTGCTGTCCCATGGACCCTGCAATCGAGCGATCCCCAGAATCCCCAGCCGAGGCGACGCGCGTCCACAACGCGGCCGGTCAACCATGAAGACGATCTGGGCAACCCTGATTATCGGGTTCATGATCGGCTGCCGCCGTGGTCGCGGCTGACTGGCTTGTGCATGGTCGCCCCCGGTGAAACCGTGGTGGTCCGCCGGCTTGGCCGGCTGGTCGAACCCTCGTGGACTGCCGGGCTGCACTGGCGTTTCCCGCTGGGAATCGACCGGCTCGATCGCGTCCGTTCGGACGCGGTCCGGCAGTTGACGATCGGGCCGACGGGCGAGGCCGGTCTTGATGCCGACTTCGAGCCCTCCGCCGGCGAAGCCATGACCGGCGACCTGAACCTGCTGCGAATTCAGGTGACGGTCCAGTACCGCGTCGCACGACCCGTTGATTACGTGCTGCACAGCGAGGACGTCGAACCGTTGCTCTCTGCGGTCCGCCGAGTCGAGTGTCTCGCGCGCCTGGCGGTCCGCGGCGTCGACGCGGTCTTGCGCTCGGAACGCCAGTCGATCGCACTCGATATCGAGCAAAACCTTCAGGACGTCTCCGACCGTTATCAACTGGGCGTGACGATCCTCGGCGCGAGCTTGACCGATGCCAGACCTCCCAGCGAAGTCGAGGCCGATTTCGCGGCCGCCCAATCGGCGGAAAGCCAGCGCGATCGGCGAATCAACGAGGCCAATAGCTACAACGAGACGACCACGGCCCTGGCCCAGTCCAAAGCACAGGCCATTCTCGAAGTCGCCCGAGGGTCGGCCGAGCGTCGAGTCCTGACCGCCCAGGCGCAAGCCCAACGCTTCAACGTCCTGCTGGCGGAAGCCGAGCGATCGCGTGCCTTGACGATGCGTCGTCTTTACATTGAAACGTTGCAAGGGCTCCTGGCCGGGGTGAAGAACAAGCTGATTCTGCCACCAGGCGACGCGATCGACCTGACTGTGCTGGGAGTGCGGGAGGAAGCATCACGCCGCGAACTGAAGCCGACAACAGCGACCAAGGAAGTCGAAAAGCAGGAGTGACGCTGGCTTTCTCCGTTTTTGGCCTCGAACAACTGTGTGCGCGCTCCGTGTCGAGGCTCGGGTGTGCCGGCGAAAACGGCGCAGTCGCATCGCGCGTTCAACTCAAGTTCGGTTGTCGCTTACCCATCCTTGGCCCCCGCTTCCCAGCGATCGAGCTCGCACCATGGGCCCCTGGAGCGGAAATTGGGTAGCGGCAACGTCTCGGCCAGAGTCGCGATCGCTTCGGGTCGCAAATCATCGCGGCGGATGGCCACGGCTCGGTGGATTGTGAGATCTCGCTGCCGGGCCAGGATCTCGCGGCGCGTGCGTGCCCTCGGGTGCGTCGGGCCAAGGGTCGGGATGCGGACGGAACTCGAAGAACGAAGGGAGGACTCGGGTCATGTAGGACCAGTAGTCTGGGTTGTCGGTCTGGACGATCAATTGGCCGCCAGGGACGAGTGCAGTATGCACGTCTGCCAAGAGTCGCGGGGTCAGCACGCGCAGATGAGCCTGACGCGGGTCGTGATACGGTTGAGGGTGATACAGGTGAATCTCCGCGATGCTGGCACGCGAAACGTAACTTTTCATGAAGGTCTGCGCGTCCTTCACGGCGAACCGGACATTGTGCAATCCTCGCTGATTCGCGCGCCGGGTGGCGTAGCGGATGACGACCGGCAGGAGGTCGGTTGCGAAATGGTCAAAACCGGGTCGTGCCAGAGCACTCAGCAGCGTGAAACGGCCGTTGCCGCAGCCCAGATCGAGCACGACGGGCGACGATCGTCCGAAGATGGCCGCCCAATCGAGCGGACCAGCTTCCGGCAGACGCTTGATCGCCGTCTTGGCCCACTCCGTCTCGGGCAGTATTCGGCCAGGGATTGGCACGCCAAACTCATATTCAATCGATTCCAAGGTCATGGAGCGCGTCCAGGTCGATGAGTCCGGTTGCGACCAGGCGAGTGGTGGCGTCGAGCAGCGCGTCCCCCACATTGTAGCCGATCGGGATGCCCGAATAGCGGGTTCGAGACGTGTGATTTTGTTGCGCGTTATCGGTACTTCCCCCCCTTGAGAAGGGGGGCAGGGGGGGTTAAAAGGCATAGCCAGTACGCTGGGTCGATCGCGCACAGCCGTCCCGGAACGGCACCAGGCCGTGGTTACGCGGGGTAGTCCTCTTGGGGGCAGGGGGGGACGACGGCAACGGAATCCGAATGAAGACGAGGCTTGTGCAAGACGAACCTTTCATCACCCCACGAAGAATTCTCGTTCTTAATCAGACATGATTGTGATAAAACAAGCCTTCTTCAAGCCCGTGATGTCTGAAGGAGTCCGGCATCGGGCCCGCGGACCGAGAAATCCGCGCGGGCTGTGTCCTAAGTTTCATCAATCCATCATGACAGGTCCAGGGGCCGTCGGTGGCCGTTGACAACCGTTGAGTAGCCAGTAAATGCCCGGAACGGGTCGCTGAGAAGGGATGAATGCGATGGATCAAGCTGTAGAATATGAGCGAGCAACAACGGTGAACGTACCCGAGTCGCGAGGGCTGAAGGGGCTCTTGGTCGCTCAGTTCTTGGGTCAGTTCAACGATCAAGCCTGGAAGCAAATTGTGATCTTGCTGGCGATCGGCGCGGCGGCCAGTGAAGCCGAGGGGCAAGAGAGCACGGCCATCGCCCAGATCATCTTGATGATTCCGCTCATGGCGATCTCACTGCCAGCCGGCGTCTTGGCCGACCGCGTGAGCAAGCGCTCGGTGATCTTGGCGATGAAGGCCATCGAACTGGTACTGATGCTTGCCGGCACCGCCGCGCTGATCGCCCAGCCTCAGGGGGGGCTGCTGGCGCTGGGAGTGCTCGGTCTGCTCGGAGTTCAAACCGCCCTGTTCATGCCGGCCAAGTACGGGATCCTGCCGGAGATCTTACCTCACGAGAAGCTTTCGGCCGGCAATGGCGTTCTGGAAATGACCTCGAACTTGGCGCTCCTTCTGGGGATGGTCGCCGCGCGCGATTATCCTGAAGGTAGTCGGTGACCAGACGTGGCTCGGCGGACTGATCCTGTCCGCGTTCGCGGTTGGTGGCCTGCTGGCCGCGTGGACGATACCCCGGTGAAGGCCGCCCGCGCCGAGGGAGGGCTGGGCACAACGGTGCGGCTTCCCTGGAGCTCGATCCGAGCGGATCGCGTGCTCCACCTGGCCTTGATCGGTCAGATTCTCGTCTGGACGCTCGCCACCCTGGTCCCTCCACCGATCATGGCTTACGGACTGAAAACGTTGGGGCTTTCGACGTGGGAAAATGGAAAGCTGCTGGCAAGCATGCCCTTGCTCGCGCTGGGGATCGGTGTGGCCGCGGGCTGCCTGCTCGCCGGCAAGCTATCCGGTGCCGAAAGTGGAATATGGCCTGCTGCCATTGGGTGCGCTCGGACTGGCCCTCACTACTCTGGCGTTTGCCGTCGTCGGCCCCGGCCTGACCGGTTCGATTGTATTGATGGCCCTGCTCGGGATCTTCAGCGGCTTCTTGTTTGTTCCGCTCAACGCGCTCTTGCAATGGCGTTCGCCGGCCGACCGTCGCGGAGCGGTCATCGCGATGGCCAATGTGCTGGTCTATGCTGGCATGCTTCTCGGCTCCGTGCTGGCGTTGGTTCTGGCCCACGCCGGGGTTTCGGCGCGGGGTACGTTCCTGGGTGCCTCGATCGCACTGGGCGGCAGCTTCATCTGGGCACTGTGGCTCGTGCCCGATGCCTTCATTCGCTTCATCCTGCTCGGGCTGGCCCATACTCTCTATCGCGTGCGGATCATCGGCCGGACGAATGTGCCGCCGTCGGGGGTGCGCCTGCTAGTGCCGAATCACGTGTCGTTTGCCGACGGCCTGTTCATCATTGCCAGCACGGACCGGCCGGTACGGTTCGTGGTTTACGGCGATTTCTTCGAGAGGCCGTTCATCGGCTGGGTGCTCCGGTCGATGAAGGCGATCCCGATCTCGCCCAGCGGCGGCCCGAAGATGATCCTGCAAGCGTTTCGCGAGGCCGGCCGTGCACTCGACAACGGGGAGCTGGTCTGCCTGTTTCCCGAGGGCCAGATCACGCGAACGGCGTTGATGGCGCCATTTCAGCGCGGGCTCGAGCGCATCGTCAAGGGCCGGACCAACGCCGATCATTCCCGTCCATCTCGACCGCCTGACCGGCAGTATCTTCGCCCCGACCAGCCACCGGCGGCTGCCCGACGGATTCCGTACCCGGTCACCATTTCGTTCGGCGAGCCGTTGCCGCCCGACGCACCGTTGCACGAGATCCGCCAGGCGATCCGCGACCTCGGACCAGGACGCCTGGGCCTATCGCAAGGACGATCGCCGGCCGTTGCACCACGGGTTCATCCGCCAGGCGAGGCGGCACCCGTTTCGGCTGGCGTTCGCCGATTTGCAGACGCCGCAGGTCACGTACTTCAAGGCGCTCGCCGGCTCGATCGCGATCGCGCGGGCGCTGCGAGCCGCTGGGAGGGTCAGCCAACGGTGGGCGATCCTGCTGCCCGCGAGCGTGGGCGGTGCGCTCGTGAACCTGGCCGCGACGCTCGCCGGCAAGGCCGTCGTCAACCCAACTTCACCGCCGGCCGCGCCGGCATGGATTCCGCGGCCGCCCAGGCCGGGCTCCGTACGGTCGTCACCAGCCGGGCCTTTCTGGAAAGGCAAAGCTGGAGCCGCCGGACAACGTCGAGCTGATCATGCTCGAAGACGTCCTGGCCGGCGTCACGACGCACGAACCGCCTGCGTCGCTCTCGTCGCTGGCGGTCCTGGCGCCGATGCGCCTGCTCGAGCGACGTGGCCGGGCGCTCGGTCAGTCCGACTGTCGACGATACCGGCGACCATCATCTTCAGCAGCGGCAGCACGGGCGAGCCCAAGGGCGTGGTCCTCTCGCACTTCAACATCGATTCCAACGTCGAGGCGATCGGCCAGGTCTATCGCGTTCTGCCCAACGACCGACTGATCGGCATCCTGCCGTTCTTCCACTCGTTCGGCTATACGATGTTTTGGTTCGCGACCAACTCGGGCATGGGCATCGGTCTGCCATCCCAGCCCGCTGGATGCCGCCGTGATCGGCGCGCTGGTCGAGCGGTATCGAGTGACGGTCCTGCTGGCGACGCCGACTTTCCTTCAGCTCTACATGCGCCGCTGCACGCCGGCGCAATTCGGCTCGATCCGCCTGGTGCTCGCGGGTGCCGAGAAGCTGCCGGAATCGCTGGCGCTGGCATTTGAGGACGCGTTCGGCATCCGGCCGATGGAGGGCTACGGGCTGACCGAGTGTTCGCCGGTCGTGGCCGTGAACACGTTTGACTGGCGGGAGCCCGGCTTCTTCCAGCCCGGCTCGCGCCGAGGGTTCGTCGGCCAGCCGCTGCCGGGCGTTTCGGTGCGGATCGTCCGCACCGAGACTTTCGAGCCGCTCGGCCCGAACGCCGGGCCTGGTCCTGGTCAAGGGACCCAATGTGATGCGCGGCTATCTGGGCCGCGACGACCTGACCCGGCGGCCTTCCACGACGGCTGGTACGTCACCGGCGACCAGGGCTTCCTGAGCGAGGACGGCTTCCTGAAGATCACCGGCCGGCTCTCACGGTTCTCCAAGATCGGCGGCGAGATGGTGCCGCACGGCCGCATCGAGGAAGCGCTTCAGGATGGCGTGGGAGCCAGTTCACAGGTTTTCGCCGTGACGGCCGTGGGCGACGAGCGCAAAGGGGAGATGCTCGCGGTACTCTACACCTGCGACAACCAGCAGTTGCAACAAGGCGCTGGATCTACTTGGGAAAGCAGGCCTGCCCAACCTGTTCATCCCCCGTCGTGATCATTTCATCCACGTCGACGCGATCCCCGTGCTCGGCACCGGCAAATTGGACTTGCGAGCGATCCGTCGCGTGGCGGAGGAAAAGCTGGAGTCAAAGGAAACGGAACTCGTGGGCACCGGACCTTAGCGAACGAACTTATTCCGGTTTATTGATGTCGTGCCAGCACGTCCTGAGCGATCTCGGTGCCGAAATCGACGAAGTCGTCCGGGCCTCTCGGTACATCACCGAAGATGGGGACGTGACCTGACCGTCCGCGATGCTCGGCCGGCCTGGCCCGGACGTGCTGGTCGACCAGATCGAAGACGCCAAAGACGACGCGGGGGCCAGCCGTTGAGGACGTTGCCACGGCGCGTTGCACGTCATAGGCGGTGATACTCGCGTTGAGGTACACGGTGGCCTCGACCAGCATGGCGCGATAGTCGGGGTGCACCACGATCGATGAGCCCCCGACCCCCTGAAGGGCCTTTGAGGCTCCGCGAACGGCGATGTGAATACGGTCGACGAGCGAGCGGAGGGAATGGGTGAAGGCGATCTCGGCGTAGTTCTTGGGGGCCAGGTAAGAGTCGACGGCCGCGGAGACGGCCCCGCACGTGCTATGGCCAAGTACAACGAGGAGTTGCAGGCTCTTCTGGAAGTTCTGGACGGCGTACTCGATGCTGCCGAGGCACTCGACTCCCAGGACGTTGCCCGCGACCCGGATGACGAACAGGTCATTCGACGATTGATCGAAGATCCGTTCCACCGGAGCCCGGGCGTCCGAGCAGCCAAGGAACAGTGCGAACGGCTTCTGGACCGCCGCGAGTCCCGACCCGCCCGTGAAACCCATTGACAGCGGATCGGCCTGAATGATGACTTGCCTCGCCGAATGATCGCCCATCAACTCGCGGCGGACCTCCGTGACGATGTGCCGTGGCGGCTGTGCCCTTCCTCAAGGGCCTGGATCGCCTCGGCGGGGTTGTCGAGCTGCCGCGGAACGATCTTCTTATACGTGTCATATCGATAGATGACGTCCATCGGAACGGCTCCGGGGAAACCAGGTGTCAGGCACCTGAAGGACGAAAACTGTTCGCTTTGTTCCTCCATAATACGTTCAAGGAATGCGTAAGGCGATAACGGGATCGAAATCCTCCCGCGTGGACTAACCCGAAGTTTCACTCCGGAATCGGCCTTTACTTCGCGGCACGATTGCGTAAAATCAGGACGGTTGGAAAACGAAACGAGTCTTGCGAATCGATCCTATCGGAATCAGTTCTCGCCTCTCTCTCGCCTTCCCGCCTGCTTGGGCTGACATGTTGGCCCCTTTCACATCCGACCCGGAAAGCGAATGCAGGGTCGTCGCACACTCGTCCAGGAGTTTGACAGTGGGTAAGAAGTTGTACGTCGGCAACCTGACCTATCAGGTCAGCAGTTCCGATCTCGAGCAGTTGTTTTCTCAGTTCGGCAGTGTCCAGAGCGACAGGTCATCACCGACCGCGAAACTGGCCGCGCAGGGTTTTGGGTTCGTGGAGATGGGCAGCGAGGCCGAAGCCCACGCCGCCATCCAGGGCCTGAATGACCAAGAGCACGACGGTCGTCGGCTCACCGTGAACGAAGCCAAGCCCCGCGAAGCGCGTACCACCAGCTTTGGTGGCGGCGGCGGAAATGGCGGCGGCGGTCGCCGACCAAGCAGCTACGGCGGTAAGCGCTACTGAGCAAGCAATGCTCGAAAAACCATAATGACCTGACACACGGCTAGCGTGGTCGCCGGATGGAGCTGGCTCCTGCAGGATTTTTAGGAGGGCCGCCATCTCCCGATTCCGTTTCTCCGCTCGTGCCGGGCCATTGAAAAACAATGCGGAGGCTGTGCGAACGGCCTCCGTTTTTTTATTTGCCCAATCGATTGAGAAAGACTCTCGGTCGCCTTTGAGTCATTCCGCTTCTCGCACGCCGTACGGTCGTCGCGCTAATCTCCGATCTCCGCCAATCGTTCAAACTCGGATTCATCGACGACCGGGATCCCGAGCTGCTTGGCCTTTTCGAGCTTGTCCGCCTATCACCCGCCAGGACATAGCTCGTCATCTTCGACACAGAGCCGGCGATCTTTCCTCCCCGTTCCTTGATTAATGCCTCGGCCTCGGCCCGGGACCGCTTGGGGAGAGTGCCGTTGAGGACCAACGTCTTGCCGAAAAATGGCACCTTACCGCCAACAATCTTCGGCGGCTGGACTGGCACCGGGTTCACGCCCACGGCGATCAGATCGTCGAGCAGAGCCTTGCTGTCGGGGTCCTGAAAGTACTCGTGGATACTCGCGGCGACGATCGGGCCGACTTCGGGGATCGACTCGAATTCGGCGAGCGTCATGGCGGATTTGGTCGAGCGTTTTTACACGCGCGGCGATGATCTCCGCCATTCGCGTGCCGACATGCCGGATCGTCAGGCCTGTCAGCAATCGGTCCAGGGTTCTGTGTTTGCTTTCCTCGAGCGCCCGGACCAGGTTCTCGGCGGACTTCTTGCCCATGCGATCGAGTTCAGAAAGTGTCGGCGCATCGAGCCTGTACAGGTCGGCGAGGCTCCGGACCATCTTCTTTTGCACGAGCTGGTCGATGAGCTTCTCGCCCAGGCCATCGACATCCATGGCGTCGCGGTGTGCATACCAGCGAAGCCACTCCTTAAGCTGGTCCGGGCAGCGGCTCGGGGGATTGCTACAGTAAAAATCCACCTCATCGCCGGATCGCTCGACCGGCGCTCCGCAACTCGGACAAACTTTGGGGAACACAAACGACGTCTCGGTCCCTTGACGCGCCGCCGCCTCAACACGCACAACCTGCGGGATGATTTCACCCGCCTTCTGGATCACGACAAGTCGCCGATCCGAATGTCCTTTTGCTCGAGCTCGTCGGCGTTGTGCAGCGAAGCACGCTTAACGGTCGTGCCGGCCAGTTGCACCGGCTCGAGGTCGGCGACGGGAGTAAGCTTGCCCGTCTTCCCCACCTGGACGTTGATTCCAACGAGCCGGGTGACGGCCTGCTCGGCCTCGTACTTGAAAGCGATCGTCCATCGCGGGCTCTT
>CAWAAW010000086.1:0-17949 GCA_963779785.1 uncultured Planctomycetota bacterium | reverse complement strand
CAGCAGTTGATTGCTGTCGGCGACGATCTGCCCCTCGTTGACCAGCGTGCCCGTGATTGTCCGCGGGCCGCCGGTAGCCGGCGGTGACCTGGATGGTGCCGTCGGAGTCGTTCGTGAGCGTCCCACTGCCCGTCGAGATCGTATCGCTGTAACCGCCATTCGACGATTCCATGAGGATGGTGCCGTCGTTCGTTATGCTTTGACTTACGGACAACGTGGCATTTCCGCCCGCGGAGGACCCGTTCACCCAGATCGTGTCATCGTTCTGCAACGTGAGCACGGTCGGCTGGCTACCTTGGTAAGTGACCGTGACGTTTCCCGGCACATCGATCACCGCATTGTCCGATGAGTTCGGAACGTGCTGGTCACTTGGGTTGGCCGCATTGACCCAGTTGGTAGCGACGCTCCAGAGCCCACCGGCAGGATTGATGAAGTCCATGGTCGACAGCAGCGTGCGGTCTTCCATTCGCTCCCAGATTGGCAAAAACAATTGATGGCGTTTCCAGCGCCGTCGGCGGGGAATTGCCCGGTGTGGTTGTTCTGAAAAGCGCCCGGCCCGCGGCCTGGAGAACCGTGGTTTCGACATGGTGCCAATCCTGTTCGGGAAGAGAGCGAAACCGGACGTGGTGGAATCTCAAGAACCAAAAACAATCAAGCCGCGAGAAGCTCCGCCATACACTTGACGAAAGACATTGACGAGGACCTTGCCCCGCTGTCGAATCATTGAATTGTTCTGAGCCGCTCGACTTGCTAGGTAGCTGGCAGCCGCTTAAGCATGAGAACGCTCAAACGCTGCTGGCCGTGCTCCCGGAGCCCCCGACGACATCGGGGCTTTTGTTAGGTGGATCGTCCGAGCTCAATTCGCCGGATCGACCGAGACGGGTTGACATAGTTCCATTGATGCGTCGCTGCCGAGCCCAACATCGGGGCGCCAGTGCCGAGTGAGGGACTCGCGAGGCAAAACAGTGCCATGGGTAGCCCAAAGGCGATTTTGGCCGTTGGTCCGGCTCCTGATCGGTGGCTGCGTGACTCCTGCCGCCGCACGCTGACCCCAGTCCCGACGCCGACCAGGATTTAGCCGGATCTGGGCCATTATTCCGATAGCACCCCGTAGGCCAACGCGCCCGGGACCATTTGAGCGGCTCACCAGCGTTCTTGTATATAGGTGCGGTCGCAGCTCCGCGAAACGAATCCGAAGCTCGGAGCGGAATTTCGTCTAGCCTTCGCTTGCGCGGCCCTCGTGGGGCGGTATCATCTCCGACTCCGCTTCGGTCGGGGTCCCACCACACGGGGGCCATGCATTGAAGTCGCCGACCAGTTCGGTTACTTAATATGCGTATGAGCCGCGAAAGCTCCTTGGTCAATTCCGAATTGTTTTCAGTTCAGAGCATGAGTTGGAGTCGGAAACGGTGACGCAGCGGAGAGGTTACGCTTTTGCTTGAGCAGGTGCGCGGGGGCGACTCAGAAGCCCTGAATCGCCTGGCCCGCCTAACCGAACGCGCGTTACGCTCGTTAGCCCGCGCCAAGATGCGCCTGGAGCGCCCTGGCCATCTGCTCCAGACCACGGCGTTGGTCAACGAAGCATTTCTCCGTTTGATGCGCGGGGGGGTGCTTCAGCGGTCCCTCGACCGCCATTACTTCTTTGCAGCAGCCGGCCGAGCCATGCGCTGCATCCTCGTGGACCACGCACGGAACAGACTGGCCGAAGCTCGGGTGGGCATGAAGAATCGCGTGGCGCTCGACGATGTGCTGGATCAGATGGAAGGCGATGGTTTACCGATTCTTGAATTGAACGAGGCCATAGAGGAGCTTGAGGGCTTGCACCCGAGGCAGGCCAAGGTCATCGATTTGCGGTACTTCGGCGGATGCACGATCAAGGAGGCCAGCGCCTACCTCGGCGTGTCGGAATGGACCGTCGAACAGGATTTCCGAATTGCGCGGGCTTGGCTCTGCGCGAAGCTCGACAACGCGTTCTGATTTCGATCAATGCGGATAACACCGTAGAGCGGCGCCGTTTGCCGTAGGGAAGCCAACCGATGAACGCGCACCAATGGGAGCGGATAAGCTCCCTTTTTTCCGAAGTCTGTACGCTCCCGCCGGTAGATCATGGTGAATTCCTCGATCAAAGCTGCAGGCGGCGACAGCAGCCTGCGCGGATATCGAGAAATTGCTGGCAGCGAATGCGATCGCCGAGTGCGATGGGTTCATGAAGACGCCGTGTCCAGCCAGTCCGCAAAGCGTCGTCGCGGGCGATTTGGCTCTCGGGCTGGCAAGCGGGGGCGCTCCTCCGGACGGCGAATCGATTGTTACGAGCTTCAGGCTCTCATCGGGAAGGGTGCCACCAGCGAAGTTTACCGGGCCGCCCGACTCGACGACGCCGAATCGCAAGGGCTCGGCGATGTGCCGGACCGCTTCGCGTTCAAGCTGCTCCAAAGCGAGATGGTTGACGACGACGTCTTGCGCCGCTTTCAGACGGAACAGGACTTGCTCGCCACGATCGATCATCCTCATATCGCGCGGTTTGTCGACCGTGGAATGACGGAGGACGGCCTGCCCTACCTGGTCATGGAGTTCGTCGAAGGCGAGCGCGTTACCGCTATTGCGACGACAGAAAACTGTCACCCAGAGAATGTGCCAAGCTGTTACTCCAGGTTTGCGAAGCGGTGGCATTCGTCCATCGGCACGGTGTGCTCCACCGAGACCTGTCGCCCGCGAATATTCTCGTGACTCCCGATGGGACGCCGAAGCTGGTCGATTTCGGAATCGCCAAGTTTCCGCGGTCAGGCGGGGCGGGTATGACGTCCGCGCAAGTGACGGCACAGGGGGCGATCCTCGGCACTCCCGAGTATCTTTCTCCGGAACAGGCCGCGGGGCAAACCTCGGAAGCCGATGTCCGGTCGGACGTCTATACGCTCGGTGTCTTGCTGTATCGGCTGCTCGTGGGTCGGGCGCCGTTCCAGGGCGTCACGCTGCAACATTCGAAGAGATCCGGGCGAGCGACCCCGTGCCGCCGCGACGCCTCAACCGGCAGGTCCCGCGCGACCTCGAAACCATCACCCTCAAATGCCTGGAGAAGAGTCGCTGCAAGGCGTTACGCGCACAGTTGAAGCGCTGGCGGACGACGTCCGCCGCTGGATTGACGGGCGGCCGATCTCGGCAGGCCGGTATCGGCGCTCGAAAAGATCTGGGCTCGTGCCGCCGCCGGCCGGTGATCGCGGCGCTCGCGGCGGCACTCTCGATGACACTTTCCATTGGCTTCCTCGCAGTCGTGTCCTTTGGCGGCACGCCGAAACCGAACGAGACGGGCCGAGGAAGAGCTACGCTTCGCGGGTCTGACGTTGAGCCAGATGTCCGATTTCGGGCTGCCAGGTTCGACGCAGTTCATGGTCCTGCCTCGAGATAATTTCGTCGCGGTTCTCCAACAAACACGGGATCATATCGTCCGCCTGCGAACGCAACATCCCGACGACCGACTGCGTGGCATCAGTTGGCCCTTGTAGACCTCCACTTGGCCCCGCACTTTGAGGTCAAAGGGAGGCTAGGCGACGCTCGCTCTTCGCTCGTCGAGTGCCTGGGAACGTTGGATAGAATCCTCCAGCTTCATCCCCAAGACTGGACGGCCCAGTACTGCCGGTTCTCCGCCTACAAGGCGCTGGGGTCGGTCGCCGGCAAGGAAAGGAGTCAGCGAAGAAAGCATTCAGCATTCTCGAACGGGCCGTTGGTCACGGCCAGGAGTGCTTGCGCCTTAAAGATGGACCCCGAACTGATCAGGGATCTGGCGGAATGCCGCTGCTCGCTCGCTCAATCGCTTCGTCAGAAGGGCGATGACAAGAAAGCTCGGACTCTGATCCTGGCTAACTTTCGCATGCTGGACGATAGCCCGGAGGCCAACGACAATGCGATCATTGCGACGTGGCGCACGCTGGTTCGACTGGACCTTCACGAATTCGGGGCACGCCCACCATCCGAGGTGCTCTCGTCGTCGCCGCAGAGCAACTCGAATGATCTTGACCCACTGTCTCGGCTCGCCGCTTCAGACTTCGACAGACTGGTTGAGCAGAACTGGGCGGACCTGGTGGCCCAGTCGCTGAGCTCCAGTCCCGCCGCTGTCGACCTGCCAGATGATGCCTTGCGCGCCTTCATAAGGTATTTAGGGGATCGCATCGCGTGGCAACGTCGGTTGGACCGAACCAATGAGGCGCGGCGGTCCGCCGGGCGGATGCACGCGTTCGCCCGTCTCCTGGTCTCAAGGTATCCAACCCGGCCAGTCGCCCACATGGCACTCTGCGCGTCCTTCAACCAGATGGCGAAGAACGCCTGGAAGCCATACGACCGGCGAGCGATAAGCGAACTGGAGACTGGCGCTGGACGAGGCCCGTAAGGCGTTGGTGCTCGACCCCCAGGACGCTTGGGCCGGGTGCGCAGGTGGCGGACCTGCGGAAACGTCTCGATCAATTCTTGGCGGCGAAGCCAGAACCGGTGGGATCGAATCACATTTCTCAGACGTCTCGGGAGACCGCACGATGGAGCGGGCGCACTTCTATACCGCATGCGGGCTCAACTCAGACATTTCGCGACGCTGGTGACCTAAAGATCGCCTATGCTTCCGCGAGCCGTACTAACCATCACGCCGTTCGAGTGCGACCATCCGATCGAACGGCCGGCATCGGTGGTCGCCGCCCGGCCCTCGCTCAAGGCGTATTCGCGACTTTCGATCGGCCACGCCAAGCGAGTCGCATCCCGTTGGCGACTCCGGGGATGTCCGGTTATGCCGGCGCCACACCTAACTCCAACTCCAGTAGCGTATTATGGAGCTGATAACTGTAACCGATTATTCCTGTGTCACATTTAACTCATTTGTTGATAAGGAGATGCGGAAAAGCACGCTCTCGGGTCGGGTTTTGACGATTATTCCTGTGTCACACATAACTTCTTGGCTCACAGGGAGATATGTCAAGAACTACTTCAGCTTACCAAATTTAACGATTATACCTGTGTCACACATAACCACAAGGGAAGCAGAACGTTACGGCAAATCGCCGCGGTTCCGATTATTCCTGTGTCACACGTAAGTCCAAGGCCTGTCATCAGATGAAGCAGAACGGCTGATTTTCGACCCGGCAAAGTGTGTGCGCTCTTCAAGCGTTGTGCGATCGGCATCTTCGGCTGCTCGGCGAGCCATTTGTCCGCCGGAATCCATTGGCGCAACCGGAATCCCCTGCACAACCCGAGAGGTCGTAACCAGCGCCCGGCCTTCGGTTGTACGATGTCTCATTTATGGCCGTCTGTACGTTCACGCTCGGTCCGTTCATCGGCGGGGTAGGAAGATCGATATCTCATAGGGAATCGCCGTGGCGATGCCCCCGCGGATTGCCGGCCTTCGACGACGCTGGGCCGTCTGCAAGTCTTCCTGCGCATGTCCGACGCGGGTATCCTGAGTCCCGCGCCGAACACGGCCTTATCCTGTACAACCTACCCGCGCGCGAACAGCGCTTTCACGGGCTGTCCCTTGCCGTCCAGGGTCGCGTAGAACGGGCGTTTCTCGACCTCGAAGGCGGTCCGGGGCGAGATGCCCATCGCCGTGAACAGGGTCGCGTGCAGGTCGGGGATCGAGATGGGGTCCTTGGTCGTCAGGAGCGGCCGCTCGGCGGCCGTCTCGCCGTAGAGCAAGCCGCGCTTGAACCCGCCGCCGAAGATCAAGCACCGAGCCCGAGCCGGTGAAGTGCCGGTGCAGGCCGTAGTGCTTGGGTTCCTTCATCACGTCGGTCTTGGCCCGCGATTGGTCGACGCGCCGTGCTGCCGGGTACTCCCTCGATCATCATGTCGCGGCTGAACTCGCTGGCGACCACCACGAGCGTGCGGTCGAGCAGCCCGCGCTGCTTCCAGGTCGAGGATGAGCTGGGCGATCGGGCGGTCGATCTGCCGCTTCATCTCGGTGTAGGTGGCGTGGCCGTTCTCGTGGGTGTCCCAGGTCACGAACGGGACGTACTCGGTCGTCACCTCGATGTAACGCGCCCCGGCCTCGGTCAGCCGCCGGGCCAGCAGGCAGCCCTGGCCGAACCGGCCGGTGTTGTACCGGTCGAAGCTCTCCTTCGGCTCCTTCGACAGGTCGAAGGCGTCGCGCTCCGGCGAGTTGATCAGCCGGTACGCGTTATCCATCGCGCGCAGCACCGACTCTTGATGGTAGTCGCTGGCCAGATTCGCCAGCGGGCTCTCCTTGACCAAGCTGGCGATACGCCTTCTCGCGGCGGGCGAACCGCTCGCGGCTCACCCCCTTGGGAGGGCGCACCGAGGCGGCGGCGTCGAGCGGGTAGGGGATGTTGAACGGACCGTACTCGCCGCCGAGGAACCCGGCGGTGGTGAATGCCTTCAGCTCCTCGACCTCGCCGTGCCCTTCCAGCCGCTGGCCGATGTTGATAAATGCCGGGATCGCCGGGTTCTTCGGTCCGCGAACCTTGGCGACCCACGAGCCGATGTGAGGCGCGGCCACGGTCTGAGGCGGGACGTAGCCGGTGTGCCAGTGGTACTGGTGCCGGGAGTGGAGGATGTTGCCCAGGTCGGCAACGACGTGCGAGCGGATCAGGGTGCCCCGGTCCAGGACCTTGGCGACGTGCTCCAGCCCCTGGGAGATCTTCACGCCGTCGACCACCGTGTCGATGGCCGGGAACGTGCAGAGGATCTTCTCCGAGGGGACGCCGACCTCGAACGGGGTGTACCGCTTGGGGTCGAAGGTTTCGGGCGCCGCCATGCCGCCGGCCAACCAGATCAGGATGAACGTGTCGGCGGTGGGCACGGGCTGCTGGAGCGGCTCCGCGCCCTGGACCAGCCGGGGCGCGCCCGAGGCCAGGGCCGCCAGCGCGGCGGCGTTCATGCCGCGGAGGAAATCGCGGCGGGTCCAGGCGACGCTCCGGCCAGGGGATCGCGTGTCATGGGTTTGACTCCTCACCGGATCAGTTGAAACTCGGGGAGCATGAGCACGACCCAGAGCAGGTCGGCCAGGCCCTCCGCGGTCGGGGTCGAGCCGACGAGCTCGCGGGCCGCCGTCCGTTCGTCGGCCGTGGGCTGCCGCCCCAGCGCCCGCAGGTAGATCGCTCCGATCAGCTCATCGGCCGTGGCCTTTGGCTTCGATTTGAGCAGGCTGGCGGCTCCGCCGGCGAGGATATCGTTGAAGATTTGCCCATTCGACAGGTCGAGGGCCTCCAGCGTGGTCAGGATATCGCTGCGCGTGGTGACCACCTGCTCGCGGTTCGGCCGGCCCAGCGACCGCATCAGCTCGTCCGACTTGACCATCGCCGCGCGGACGAACCGGTGCTCGGGCGCGACCGCCTCGCACGAGGGGCGGACCGGTCGCGTCGGCCTTGGCCGGGCCGGTGCCGGTGATCAACCAGACGGCGTCGAGGAACTGCTCGGCCGTCATCCGCTTGACCAGCGGGCCGCGGAAGACGTAGCTGTCGGACGCGTTTCCCTCCGACTCGACAACCGGCTGCGACTGGTACGCCCGCGAGCTGACCACGTGCTCGATCAGCGCCTTGAGATCGTAGTGGTGGTCGACGAGGTAAGTCGCCAGGTATTCGAGGAGGTCCTCGCTCCAGGGTTCGTTGGCCATCACGTCGACCGGGTGGACGATCCCTCGCCCCATCAGCCGTTGCCAGATCCGGTTGACGATCGTCCGCGGGAAGCGGCCGTTGTCCGGGTGCGTCACCAGCTCGGCCAGCTTCTCCAGCCGCTTGGCGCGGGGCTGCGCCGGGTCGATCGTACCCAGCTCGGGCCAGAGGAACTTCGGCGCGGCGATCTGGCCGGTCGGCTTGTCGCACCGCGCGATCTCCAGCGGCTCCTCGGCGATCACGGCGGCCAGTCCGTAGGCGTCCACGAGCTTCCAGCGGTCGATGAAGCTGTCGTGGCACGAGGCGCACTTCATGTTGATCCCGAAGAACACCTGCGAGACATTCTGGGAGAACTGGATCTCGCGAACCTGGCTGGCGTTGACCCGCCCCCGCCACTTGATCCCGTTGATGAACCCCTCCGATTCCGAAGTCGGGCTGATCAGCTCGCGGACGAACCGGTCGTACGGCGTGTTCTCGATCAAGGCGCGATAAAGCCAGCCGGTGATCTGCTTTCGGCCGCCATCGATGTAGCCGGTCCCGGCGTATTCGTTGCGGAGCAGGTCGTTCCAGAAGGTCAGCCAGTGGTCGGCGAAGCCGCGACGATCGTCGAGGACCCGGCGGATCAACCGCGAGCGCTTATCCGCGGAGCGGTCGTTCACGAACGCCTCGAGCTCTCCGGGCGGCGGCAGCAGGCCGATCACGTCGAGGAACAACCGGCGGGCAAACGCCGGATCGCCCAGGGGAACGGGCGGCGTCACTTTGTGCGCGACGAAATAGGCGTCGACGATGCGGTCGACGGGGTGTTCGCGACCGTCGCGAGCGGGAGGCAGCTTGGGGCGTCGCAGCTTCAACGGGGCGGCGTAGCCGGACCGCTTGAACGTGAAACCCGGTTCCCAGGGAGCCCCTGGTCGATCCAAGCCTTGAGCCGGGCGACCTCATCGGCCGTCAGCCGCTTCCCTTCGGAAGGCATGCGGAAGTCGGGGTCGTCGGACATGACCCGCTCGATCAGCTCGCTCTCCCCGCTCTTTCCGGGGACGACGGCCTCCGACTTGAGCATCGCTTCGCGCGTGTCGAGCGAGAACGAGCCCTTGTAGGTGCCGTCGGTGTGGCACTTGGCGCAGTGCGCCTTGATCAGCGGGGCGATGTCGTGCGCGAAGTCGATCGGCTTGGCTGGAGGCGCGTCGTCCCCGGCGGCCGTCACCGCCCACGCGAGCAGTCCCAGGCACACGCCGGCTAGGGCCTTGACCGACCGCCAACGCGCGGCGGTTCGAGGACCCGGACTCTTCCTATCTTCGTTCTTGTCATCGCGACACTCCGTGGCTCCTGTACGACTTCGGGGCCTGCCTCTCGTCTCTTGATTTGACTCGCTCTTCATGGTCCATTTCAACCCCGAAGTCTTGGGGCTTTCGTACTTTGTCAGTGCCAGACTCCTCGGTCTGGAGTCCGTATTGGCCATTCTGATCGAGCCGCAAGGCCTTGAGTGAACACCGTGTAAATGGTAGGCTCAGGATGACGAAATCGTCGAATGATCAACACGCTGAGACCGGACGGACGGCGGATCATTGCGTCAGGGACGACTTTCACCGAAGCCTTCGAGAAAGCTCAGACGGTGAAGGCTGAAGGTGTCTCGTTCGAAGCGACCGTCGTTGAATTGACGGCTCTTTCGGCACATCGACAGAATGAGGCTTTCGGTAGAAGGACCTTACGATGAACCGACTTGAGTCGGAAAAGACGATACCACCCGACGCCTTCGCGGATCTGGAGCGAGCCATCGAGCTTGTCATGACCGGTGGGAGTGACCCAGAATTCGAGCTCCGGATCCACGCGCAAGCGGAGAAGATCCGGCAAGAAGTTTTTGAGAAACACGGGGTACTCGACATCGGCGTGCCGGCCATCCGTGCCTTGCGCGACGGCGATGAGGAATGAAGTACGTCTTGGATTCCTCCGTCGCGTTCAAGTGGGTCGTTACAGAAATGCATTCAGACAAAGCGCGGGGCCTTCGCGACGAATTCCGCCGGGTCTGCACCAGCTTTTCGCCCCTGACGTATTCCCCGTCGAGGTTGCCCACGCCCTGACGAGGGCGGAGCGGCAGCCTAGGATCACGCCTCCCCAGGCGGCAACACTCCTTGCCGAAGTCCTCACCACTTCACCACAGTTTTATCCCTATCTGCCACTGTTGCCACGCGCTCTTGCGATCTCCTCGGCGGCCCGGATCGGTGTCTACGACTGTCTGTACGTGGCCTTGGCGGAACGGGAGGGTTGTGAGTTCCTCACGGCTGATGATCGCGTGATCCGTGCCTTGCGGCCGTCTTATCCATTCATCACCGCACTTTCACTCATTGCCTTGATCCGCGAGGATCTGCGAAACGACGCAAGACCTGACCGGTCCTCAGAAACGCATCCGCCGACACGACCTCGCCGCCGGCGCGGGTGGAGATGGCCCGCCAGACGCCGAGATTCACCGTGTCCTTGACGAACGCGACGTGGCCGTCGCAGATAGAGCAGCGTTCACGCCGCCCGGGTGATAGCTCCGGGCGGCCTTCCAGCCGGGGTTGTGATAGACGATGCAGTCGGGCCGGTTGGCGTTGGGCGGCAGGTAGTGGTTATACAAGGCGTTTTGATAGTTGCCGTCCCACCAGCTCGACCCCTTGTTGAGCAGCCAGCCGTCGCCGGCCACGGCGCAGGCGGCGTCGGTGAGCGGGCCCGCGACGACGCGGGCCATCGCTCGCGACCAGGGCAGGGGGATGGGCGTCGGCGTGGTCTGCGAGTAGGGGCCGGCGATGCCCAGCGACTGCTCGGAGGCCGCGGCCGTCTGGCTGGTGCCGTCGGTGATGCTGGCGACGGACTCGGATGGTCCCAGGATGAATGCTCCGTCGGCGTTGGTGGCGTCGCCGCCGTTGGAGCCGTCGCCCGAGCAGAAGGCGTAGTTGGTCGGGCCCGTGCCAACAGCCGGAGGCGGAGCGCCATCGCTCGGGCAGAGGAACATCGCCACCTGGGTCGCCATCACCGTCGTGTTGGCCTCGAAGTACGGCCAGAAAGGGGTTGGCCGCTGCCCGTCGGCATGTGGGCGATCGGGAAGTTGAAGTTGAGCGCGTTGAAAAGGTTGGCCTGCTCCAGGAAGGGCGTCATCTGCGCCAGCACCGACCAGCGATATTGCAACGGTGAGGAATTGGGCAGGACTCCCTGGTAGGCATAGAGGAATCCCACCGGGAAGCCGTTCCAGGACGCGTGGTAATTGTGCAGGGCCAGGCCGAGCTGCTTGAGGTTGTTGGTGCACTGGATCCGCCGCGCCGCCTCGCGCGCCGCCTGGACCGCCGGCAGGAGCAAGGCGATCAGCACGGCGATGATGGCGATGACCACCAAGAGCTCGATCAATGTGAAGCCAAGGCGTCGTCGATCGCCAGGCGAGACGTTCATCAACCGAATCCTCCAAGGCCGTCGCGGACTGTGATGGTCAGGATGGTACTCGTTGCGGGCCTATCCATTATGAGGCGGCTGGCCCTCGACCGCGAGATTTCTTTGATCCCGATCGCCGTACGTGTTTCTGGACCGTACGTCGATTGCTGACGTTATGAGAAGTGAGTCTCGTCCGCTTCGAAGAGGCATGGTAAAATAAGCACGCCGAGGTCGAATCGACGGTCGGCCGATCCTCGTCGCATTCTTGGTGGATTGCTGCTCGTTGAGGGTTTGTCACCACACCGCTTTTTTCCCTGAACGTGAAATAAGGAGGGAGAATACGATGGGCCTTCGCGACGAGCCACATTACCAGATCGAGCCGTCCAAGCTGGCCGACTGGCTTGAGAGCCAAGGTACGGACATCTGGTGGAGCGTGGATGGGGACCGGTTCCTGACCGGACGGATCAGCTTTCCGTGCCCAGCCGACGAGCTGGCCAGCTTGCTGCGGCAAGTCAACCGGCCTCTCCTGGTGCGGGACCTGAGCAACTCGCCCACCGCCGTGGCCAGCAAGTCACAGCCCAGGAACTCGATAAGCTGGTCGGCCACTTGGGAGATGCTGTTCACGCGACGGACACGGGTCCGAGACCCGCCTGGATGAACGACCGTGTGTTCTACCTGTCCTGGCCGGACCGCGGTGACGAATGGATGCTGATCGAGGACGGAGAGACCACTGAGGCAGAACGCCGCGACGCCGCCCTCGCCCAGGATACAGGGAAGTAGCCGATCATGTCACGTTCGCCCATCGATCTCGCCCAGAAGATCCGTGAAATGATCGCCCACGTCGACCCCCTCCCTCCGGAAGCCGGAACTCCATTGGCCCATTACGATCGCTCGATAAGCGACATCTGGAACTTGTTGAGGTATTCCGAACACAACTTCGGGCGATTGCCCCTTCAAACCGCAGCGCTCGGCAGGCACATGGCGCGGCTGCACGGGATGATCCTGGTCAACTTGATCGAGACGTTTGAGAGCACTATCTCAAGGAAGTCGCGGCAGCCTGCGTGGACTGCCTGGCGCAGTGCGTCCTGGATGACCGCTTTAACGCCTTCCGCGTACAGGGGAGTGCTTTGGCCGCCCATTTTGGCACGGAAACGCTCGGACGGTCCCTGTGCGAGTCGGCGATCTGGCTCGACTGCGAGGAGGTCAATGATCGATTCCGCAAACTCCTGGCCGACCCGTTCCAGAAAGATGGTCGATTCCATTTGTTCCCCCGGCAAGGTCAGGAGCCGGCCTCCGAGAGGTGGCGGATCGAGACCTTGATATCGTCTGGCAACTACGGCATACGGTCGTCCACAACGTCGGGGTTATTACGCAGTCAGACGCTATCAAGTTCCGTCTGCTCATTCGTGCCCCAGTCCCTTCAATGCAGATTCTCTCGCCGACTCGCGACGACATCCGCTATTTGAAGCGATTTCTCGACGAGACGGCAGAGGCATCGAACCGACGAATTGGTACTCGGCTCGCAGAAGTGCTATCGACTATCCACATGGGTAACGCGGACCTGTTCTCGCCCCAAGAGATGGCGGATCGCGTTACGCGGACCTTCGATTTCATGCTGAACGTCGCCGGCACGTCCGGAACGTTGCCTACTTGAATGACGATGAGCCGCCACCCCTAACTGAATACGGTCGCGTGATTCGAGCGAGTTCCTTGACTGGCCCGGGGTTCCCAGTATGATGAGCCCTTGGCTGGGTCGGCCGAGCCGAGGATACTGGTTCTTCTCGCGAATCGGAATTTCACAACGCTCCTGAAGGCGCCAGAGACATCTCGAGATTTTGGGTCGTGCGATCTCGACCTTGCCGCAGGCGCTTCCGGGGGAGAAGCGAGGTAGCCGCCGTGAGCGCAATGCACCTCTCCTTCCGTGCTCTCGCACGCCTGCGAGTGCGCGGTCTTTGTCTCATCGGATTACTGGGTCTCGTCGTCTGGCTGACGCTCGGGGGATGGCGGCTTTGCGCCGTCGAGCCGGCCGCCAAGGGTCAGCAGCCAGCGGCCGAACCGGTCGGAGGCGTCGATGAAGGCGACCTCTTGAAGGCAAGCGCCAATGACGCCAACTGGCTGATGTATGGCCGCACCTACAACGCCAACCGCTACAGTTCTCTCAACCAGATCAACACCAAGAACGTCGCTCGACTGATCCCGGTCTGGACCTTCCAGTCGGGTGTGCTCGACGGTTTTGAATGCTCGCCGCTGGTGATCGACGGCATCATGTACCTGACGACCCCCTGGAACCATGCCTATGCGGTCGATTGCAAGACCGGTTCACAGCTCTGGCACTACCAGAAGTCGCTTCCCGAAAACCTGGCGCTTTGCTGCGACGCCGTCAACCGGGGGTTCGGCGCCTGGGGCGACCGGCTCTACATGGCGACGCTCGACGCACACCTGGTCTGCCTGGACCGCAATACCGGCGAGGAAGTCTGGGATATCCCGATCACGGTTCCCGGCGAGAACGGCAAGGAAGTCGGCGATATCTACAAGATGGCCTACAGCGCGACGGTCGCTCCGCTTCTGGTCAAGGGGAAGGTCATCATCGGCATCAGCGGCGCGGAGTACGGAATCCGCGGCTTCATCGACGCCTACGACGCCAAGACCGGCAAGCGGCAGTGGCGGTTTTACACGGTCCCCAGCGCCGACGACAAGTCCGAGCATGCCCGCAAAGCCCTGGCGACCTGGGAAGGCAACACCTGGCTGACCGGCGGCGGCTCGGCCTGGGTCACCGGCACCTACGACCCCGAGCTCAACACCCTCTACTGGGGCATCGGCAACCCCTCGCCCGACTTCAACGGCGAGGTCCGCAAGGGGGACAATCTCTACACCTGCTCGATCCTCGCGCTCAACCCGGACGACGGATCATATAAGTGGCATTTCCAGAATAGTCCTCACGACGTTTGGGACTATGATGGTGTGAATGAGCCCGTCCTGGTCGACATCAACCGCGACGGCAAGCCGGTCAAGGCGCTCGTGCAGGCGCATCGCAACGGCTACTTCTATTGTTTGAACCGGGAGAACGGTGAATTTCTCTACGGCAAGCCGTTCTGCGAGGTCACCTGGACCGACCGGACCAAAGGCGTCGATGGGCTCGATCCCAAAACGGGCCGCCCGTTCGTGAACCCGGCCGCGTTACCGACGGCGGCGGGCGTCCGCGTTTGCCCCGGGGCTGCCGGCGGTAAGGAATGGAACCCGCTGGCTTATGACCCCGGCACCGGCTTCGCCTTCGTGCCGGTGATCAACAACTGCGCCAAGTTCACCTCGGGCAAGGCCTTTTTCATCAAGGGGCAGCCGTACTGGGGGAGTTCCCTGACCCTGATCGACAACCAGGCCTCGGGCGCGCTCAAGGCCATCGAGGTGACGACGGGCCAGATCAAGTGGGAAGTCGCCACGCGATCGCCGATGGTCGCCGGCGTGCTCGCGACCGGCGGCGGACTCGTCTTCACCGGAGACGCCGAAGGGTTCTTCACCGCCTATGACGCCAAGACCGGAGGGGTCCTCTGGAACTTCCAGTGCGGGTCGGGGCATCATTCCGGCCCGATCACCTACACCCTCGATGGCCGGCAGTACATCGCCGTCTGCGTCGGCTGGGGCGGCTGGACGGCGGGCTTCGCCGGCGATGGCGCCCCCTGGCTCCGCAACGCCCGACGCGGAAACACCCTGTTCGTCTTCGCCCTGCCCGAGGAGCCGAAATGAAAATCGATCGCGGTCCGTTCCGGCCTGGTCCTGATCGTTTGCGGGGTCATGGTAGCGCAGGCGCGCGAGGCGTTGAGCAAGACGGAGGTCAGGCCGCGGGCGCTGCTTCGAAGGCCCTGACTGTCTGCGCCATCCCGGCCTCCATGCCGCGCACCGGTAAAGCGCCCGGACGGGACGCCTCAGGGCATCGATGTGGCCGTGGCGCAGGCATTGGGCCGCGTTCTGGGGCGGACGGTCGAATTTCACTGGTGTGCCAGCCCGCAGTGCGCGTGGCATTGCTTGCCCGAGGGACGCTGCGACGTCGTGATCGGCCAGCCGCACGGGTCCGGCCCGACGCGCGATGTGGCCTGGAGCGTTCCCTATGCCGGCGCCCAGTTTGGGCTGGTGGTGCCGCGCGACGCGAGCCGGCATCCAATCCCTGGCCGAGCTCCGTGGAAAACGGGTCGGGATCGTGACCGGCACGGTGGCCCTTTCGGAGAAGGACCACACCGTGGCCCGCTTCAAATCGCGTGAAGAGCTCCTGGAAGGCTTTCGGGCCGCGGCGCTCGACGCCGCGTTTCTGGATGCGGACTTCGCCGCCTGGTACCTGAAGGGGCATCCCCAGCTCGCGCTTCGGCTCGTGACCGGGTACGTGCCGCGCGAGCGCTGGAACATGGCACTGGCGGTGCGGGCCAAGGATGCGCAACTCCTGGTGGAGATCAACCGGGCCCTGGCCCAGCTCGCCGAGTCCGGGGAATTGCGGAAGATCTATGCCGACTCCGGAGTGCCGTTCCACCCTCGCTTTGAGGCGTCCAGCCGGCAACAGTCATCTCCCGATACCTGGCATCGCATCCGGGAGCGGGGAGAGCTGGTCGTCAGCTTCGACCCCGCCAACTTACCCTACTCCAGCGCCAAGGAGGATCGACCGGGGTTCGACCTCGAGCTGGCACGAGCCCTGGCCCAACAGCTTCACGTCAAGCTGCGCGTCGAATGGCTCGATATCCATCACGAGACCGCGGTGGGGCAGCTCCTCCAGCATCAGTGCGACCTGGTCCTGGGCGAAGCCGTGGCCCCCAACGTCGTCGCCGACGATGAAGAGCTGGCGGGCAAAATCCTTTACTCGCGACCCTACTACGGGACGGGTTATGTCCTCGTCCAGCGGAAGAATGGCCCACGCGTCCAGTCGCTCGCGGAGCTGAAGGGAGCGAAGTCGGAACGCCTGGGAACGGAGGCCGGATCGGTCGCCGACTATCAACTCCGCCAGCGTGGTTACCTGCGGCGTCTTTTTCGTAACCAATTAGCCACGCTCAAGGGCTTGAGCGACGGCGACATCGATTACGCCTACCTTTGGGCTAATGTGGGATGGACCTTGCACGTCTCGCCGGACTTGAGCGCGGAGCTCGTCCCGAACTACGTGCCGGAGGACCACTGGAATATCGCGGTCGCCATGAACCAAAAGGACGAGGAGCTCAAGCAGCACGTCGACGAGGCGCTGGGTGCCCTGATCGCGGACGGAACCGTTGCCCGCGCCCTCGCCCGCTACCATGTGCCCTATTACGCCCCGTTTCCGGAGTTGGCTCGCGATGCCCAGGGGAGCGCGCCGGGAGTGATCCGGCACGGGGTCGCGGACCGCGGCCCCGAGCCACAGTTGGAGAAAATTCAAAGGTCCAAGCAGGCGTATTCCGGCCTGGCCAGGATCCGCTCGGCCGGCGAGCTCGTGGTCGGGCTGGACCAGAATAACCTCCCTTTCTCGACGGCCCACCCCGAGCCGGCCGGGCTCGATCACGAGATCGCCGGCCTGCTCGCCGAGCAACTGGGCGTCCGGCTTCGGGTCTACTGGGCCCTCTCCGCGCACGATTCTTATCCATCAAAACTCTCCGCCAAGGGGCTCTGCGACGTGATCCTGGGGGTCATGCCCGATGATCGATTCGCGCACCGGGTCCTGTTTTCCACGGCCTTATTATCTTGCGAAGTACCAACTGGCCGTCCGGTCGGGGGCAGGTCCGCTCGCGGACAAAGAGCCGGTGGCCGTGGAGGAAGGAGTCGCCGTGCGCGGGCTGAAGGGGCGCGTGGTGCAGTCCTTTCCGAGCACCGAAGCGATTCTGGAAGCCATCGCGACCGGTCGGGTGAAGGCCGGTTACGTGATCTCGACACGGGGCGCCTGGCTGGCCCACGAGCACTGGCCGGGAAAGATCACCTTCCTCGCCGCCGACGAATCCGTGGATTGCTTTCCCATCACCGCGGCGGTGCGCAAGACGGACCGCGATCTCAAGGACGCGATCGACCGGGCCTGGGATGAGCTGGATCGATCGGGCCGGCTGGCCCAGGTCTTCGCCCGCTGGCACATCCCCTACGAGCGCATCGCGGCCGCCGAGCCCAATCGAGAGCCAGTCCCATGAGCCGATCCGCACTGGCATGCTTCTGGGGTCGAGTCGCCTGGCTGGGCCTCGGTTTGCTGGGCTGGGCCGCGATCCTGGTTGTGGCCGGCAGCGGTCGAGGCACCCGGCATGCAGCCGCCGGCGCCCGGCTCAGAATCCAGACGCTCTGGCGGAAGGCCAGGCGCTCTTTCGGGGCTTATGCAGTGGCTGTCATGGCGGGGCCGGCCGCGGCGGCAAAGGCCCCGACCTGACCGACAATCGCTGGATCCACGGCGGCACCGATGACGACATCGCCCGCGTCATCCAGAACGGAGTGCCCAAGACCACCATGAAGAAGCTGGGCGATTCCCTCAAGCAAGACCAGATCCGCAAGCTGATCGCCTATATCCGCAGCCTGGCCCGCTCTCCGGGCGAGAGCACCTGGAAACCCTACATGACCGGCGATCCTCAAGCGGGCCGAAAGCTCTTCTTCGATCCCAAGGGCAAGGTCCAGTGTGCGAAATGCCATAGCGTCGACGGTGAGGGAGGCCGGATCGGGCCGGCGCTCGATCGGATCGCCAGCCGTCGCGCGCCCGAGTTCCTCATGGAATCGATCCTTCAACCCTCCAAGGACATCGCCCCCGAGTTCGAGGCGGTCGCCGTCGCCACGAAGGAAGGGCGCGTGATCACGGGCCTTCGAGTCAATGAGACCAACTTCAGCATCCAGCTCCACGAGGAGAACGGCCGCTTTCACTCGTTCCTGAAACGGGATCTGGAAGAAGTCAAAGTCATGAAGAAATCGCTCATGCCCGAGAACATCGCCGAGCTGCTGACCGTGAAGGAGCTACACGACGTGTTTGCGTACTTGATGA